>JADJLA010000003.1 GCA_016705695.1 Sphingobacteriaceae bacterium | reverse complement strand
TGCCTACTTGTAGTACGAGTTCACAACAAACAATTACCATCACTAATGCTCCAACAAGTACATGTAACTTAAATGCAAGTTTCACAAAAACAGTTGGCGCAAACGGTGCGGTATATTTTACTAATACATCAACCAACACCAGTACTTTAACTTCTTACCACTGGAACATCAACAGCAGTTTCTTTTCATCGACGCAAAATCCAACTACAACATTAAGCAATGGCTATTATACTATTTGCTTAAATGTTACTGATTCAGTTAACATGTGTTTTGATTCATATTGCGATTCAGTATTCATTACCAACTCAACCAACACATGTAGCTTAAATGCAAACTTTAACTTTACAGTTGGTACCGGTGGTAACGTATCATTCGCAAGCACTTCTACTGGAACAGGTACAAATACAATTTACAGCTGGTGGTTTGGCAACAGTACATCAGCCAATACACAAAATGCTAATACCACTTACGCTAACAATGGATGGTATACTGTATGTTTGTTCATTTCCGATTCAACAAACAATTGCAATGACAGTTATTGCCAAAGTATTTATGTGGGTAGTGCAAACACTAACAGTTTTTGTAATGCAAGTTTTACTTACAGTGTAGGTGCTAGTGGCAGCGTTACATTAACAAGTAATTCAACCGGAACTACAAACAATACGTATTACTACTGGACAGTTAACAACAGCTTCCTGGCATTTAATTCAAATCCGCAAACATCAACAACCTTTACTAACTTCTTTAACTATGTTTGCTTAACTATTATCGATTCTACTTCAAATTGCTGGAGCACCTATTGCGATACAGTTCTTATTCCTACAAATCCTTGTAACCCAAGCGTAAGTTTTACAATGATCCAAGATAGCACTCAAGCATTAACATGGTGGGCTGTTGCAAACTACCTTTCTAATACTACAAACGCTGTTTGGAGTTGGGGTGATAACACAAGCTCAACAGGATTCTATCCGTCGCACACCTATTCTGCTTCTGGTTTTTATAATATCTGTGTAACCATTACAGTTTCATGTGCAGGTACTGCTAGTTTCTTGCTCTAATACATTTATCAATAAAAGCGCCGAAGCACAAATGCCAATGTACCATGTAAATGTGGTAGGTTCTCAAGCACCTGTAGCCGGTATAAAGAATAATTCTGCTAATGAGGCAATGACAGAACTGGTACTATATCCTAATCCTGCCAAAGAACAATCACGCTTGAAGCTGAACATGAATGCAGCGGGTGATGTTACTTTATCAATCTATGAAATAACAGGAAAATTGGTACAACAAGGAAACTATAACTTAAGTGAAGGTGTTAATACAATAGACATGGACACTAACTCACTTGCAAAAGGAATGTACCTTGTAACAATTAACAGCGGTAGTGCTAAAAAGACAGTACGTTTAATCAAGGAATAATCTTATCTTTACTTAGCAACGAAAGCATGCCACTCGGTGTGCTTTCGTTCTTAGTTAAAAGTGGAAAATCTAACAGAAATAGTTAATCGCTGTAAACAAAATGATCCGAAAGCTCAGGAAATTCTTTTCAATTCTTTTTCTAAATCGTTGTATGGAATTTGCTGCAGATACCTAAAAAACAGAGATGACGCTGAAGATGTACTACAAGACTCGTTCATTAAAATACTTTTAAATATCAATCAATACAGAGGGGAAGGCAATTTTGAAGGTTGGATGAAACGCATCACAGTTAACACCGCGCTCACCTACCTAAAAGAAAAACAAAAGATAAAATTTGAAACAGCCGATAAACTTTACATTGTTGACGAACCCGAAGAGGAAATAGATCAAGACATTAAAGCAGAATACATCCTCGAATGCTTAAATGAATTGCCAATGGGATATAGAACCATATTTAACTTATATTTGGTAGAAGGTTTTAGTCACAAAGAAATAGCAGATCAGTTAGGAATAAAAGAAGCAACAAGTCGCAGTCAATACAGTAAAGCAAGACAATACCTAATAGAACTCATAAACAAAAAAGAACTAGCGAAAAAAACACAATGGAAAGCAGTAAGCATAATGATGAGCTTATTAAGCGCAAGCTGGACGGTGTTAGCATTGAGCCTCGCAAACTAAAGTTTGCCGAAGTAAAAGCTAATTACGAGAAAGCTAAAGAAGCTTCTTCCAATAAATGGGGTTTATACTTCATTTTTGGAGGCATTGGCATTGCTGTTCTTTTATCTACCTATTTTATATTGAACTCAGGCTCAGAACAAGCGTTAGCCTTAAATGAGTCATCAAACACTCAAGTTTCTCAAACAACACCTTCTCATAATAGCAATACCACAGCAGAAGCAAATTCTTCATCTCATAAAAACACCATTCATTCGGCAGTAACTACAAATGAAGATGAATTTGTGGAGCTCAAAAATTCAGATGCTACAGTTTCTGAAACCGAAAAAGAAGAAAATAATTCAAATACGGTTGCTAAAGAAGTTTCGACCGAAAGATCATCAAATGATGCCAACAACACTTCCAATTCAAGCAGTGAAGAAAAAAAATCATTGGCAAAAACCACAATAAAACCTGTTGATAATATAGGCTCGGTGAACAATGATCTTGCAGCAAGAACAAAAAATAACGAGAACAAGCCTATTATAAAAGGAAAAGTGAGGTCTAGCAGCTTAATGAATACAATACCAAGCAAAAAAGAACAAAACCAAGCTATTTTTAACAATAAAACTAATAATACAGCCAATACCCAACCTTTAGCAAATTCAGACGTATTGACTAAAACTGGAGATCAAAATCTGCCTACCGACATGACAGGCAAGAGTAGCGATATTCCATCAAACGGTACAAAAGGAGAAAACACTAAAAATATTGCAAAAAATGAAGCCCCTGAGAACAACATTGGAAACGCGGATAAATCTACCTTTGCCCAACAAGGATCTAACGATCAAAATAACAACGGCAATACGAATAACCCCAATTCTGAAGTTAAAAATGAAAGTTCAACTGATCAGGTTGCCAAAACAGATTCACTATCCAACAACAATGCAGTCGCCAACAAGGTTGACTCTTCCAATGCTTCCATACAGATCCCGGGAGTGATCGGAACAGGTTCTGTTAGTCCGCGCAACAAACATAAATTCTTATTAGGAGCCGAAGTTTCTTACAGTACATTATTCTACAACACAAAAGAAAATCCTAACTCACCATCGCAATTCAGCGTAGGAGATCCGGCATTTTCTACTGCCTATGCCAACGCCGCTGGTAATGGAAAACATTCCTTATTTAATGGTTCTGCCTATTTGAGTTACGTGTATAATGAAGGACTTGGTATTAGCGCCGGAGTAAGTTATTTTAATTTGGAGACCAAAGTAGATTTACCGGCCTCAAGAACTCCGGAATATACAACGGCTATTGATTACTTTGTTTGGAATTGGGTGCAAGATTCATCCGTTTTTCCTCCAACACTTACTTTAAAAATAGTTGATACTGCTTACAAACAAGTGGCAACCGGAAACTATAACACCGTGAAAGCATTGGTGAACGGAGATTCCGCGAATACCTCGAGTTATGTGAACAAAATTAGATACATAAGCATACCGTTCAACCTTAGTTATAATTTTAAGATCGGCGCTAAATTCTCTGTTGAACCGCAAGCAGGTATCATTTACACCATGCCGTTAAAGTCGTCGCACCTAGTTGCAACGGATACCTATAAATTTGACTATAAAAAACAAAAGACAGATCTTAGAAACAATCTTTATTTTAATGCAGCACTTAAATTAGGATATAACATTAATAATAGAACTCAGTTGTATATCCGAGAAGGATACTTCTTCCGCAACAACTCAATTTACAAGGGCGATCAAGCTATATCTTTGTCATTAAAGAGCATCTATACCTCTTTTGGCATAACCTACCGCTTAAAATAAACCTGCCCTATCTTCCTTTATGCTAGGATGTCATGATTTTTCATGACAAAACCGTTGAAAACTAATTGGATTAGAATTTGTATTGTCAATTAACAAAACTAATTTTGGAACAACTTAAATCCTCAATCTATGTTCGATAACAATGAATTCAGAAAATATGCCACAAAACATATGGGCATTAACAGTTTAACGTATGATAATTATTCATCGCGTATAAGCTCATCACTCACTCCATATATCATTGAGGAACGTCAGTTAAACGTTGCACAAATGGACGTTTTTTCGCGTTTGATGATGGACAGGATCATCTTTTTAGGCACGGGCATTAACGATCAGGTAGCAAATATTGTTCAAGCACAATTATTATTCCTTGAAAGTGTTGACGCTAAAAAGGATATTCAAATTTACATCAACTCTCCGGGCGGAAGCGTTTATGCAGGTTTAGGCATTTACGATACCATGCAAATTGTAAAACCCGATGTTGCTACTATTTGTACAGGTATGGCTGCAAGTATGGGTGCTGTATTGCAGTGCGCAGGAGCAAAAGGAAAACGTACAGCTTTAAAACATGCGCGTGTAATGATCCACCAACCATTAGGTGGTGCTGAAGGACAAGCCAGCGATATTGAGATCACTGCACGCGAGATCCAAAAACTTAAAAAGGAGTTATACGAGATCATTGCAAAACACAGCGGACAAACTTATGATAAAGTTTGGGCTGATAGCGATCGTGATTATTGGATGATAGCTGCAGAAGCAAAAGCTTATGGTATGATAGACGAAGTATTAGAAAGAAGAGTGTAACTAAAACTTATAAAATAAAAAAGCCCCACTTAATAGTAGGGCTTTTTTTATTTTGTGGAAATTGGGATCTCGGCATCATTCTTAAACATCAGCGTTTGTAATAATTTACCTGTTGAGTCATAAAACATCCAAACACTATCGCGTTTATCATTTTTAAAAAACCCTTTATATCTAACCTTTGAATTTTCGAAATATACTACATTAGCACCCTCACGTTTTCCTTTATCATAACTTTGCTCACTCCATGGAATTCCATTATTGTAAAACGAAACCCATTGCCCATGTCTTTGTCCAAATCTAAAAAAGCCGGTGTACTTGATAATACCATTCGGATATTTATCAATATAATCTCCTGTAAAAGTGCTGTCGGGCGGCATGATCAATAAAGGATTCAACTTTTTCAAAGAATCTGACTTTCGTCGTTGACTCACTTTACTTAACGAATCAATTATAGCACGCTCTTCCGCACTTACTTCCTTTTTTTCATTATTGCCACAAGACGTGATCAATAAACCGGCAAGCCCCAAAAATATCAAACGTTTGAACATATTATTTTTTTCTTTCTATGGAATACTTTATTAATGCTTCTAAACTCTCTTTTGACGGTGAAGCAGGAACATCCGCTAACATTGCCAAGGCTTTATCCTTATACACATTCATTATTTTATTAGCATATTCCAACCCTCCCTTTTCGATCACAAAATTGATCACTTTTCTTACTTCTTCACTTTCGTTGTTATGATTCTTTATGATATTAATGATCTTTCTTTTTTCTTGCGATGTACTATTATTCAACGCATAGATCAAAGGAAGCGTCATTTTTTTCTCTTTGATATCAATACCGGTTGGCTTACCTATCAATTCATCTGTTCCAAAATCAAACAGATCATCCTTTATTTGAAAAGCAACCCCTGTTAATGTACCAAACTCTTTAAAGATCTTTATCATTTTGGGGTCAGCGCCTACCGAAACCGCACCACAAGCACAACATGCTGCTACCAGAGTTGCTGTTTTTTGGTGATGATGTCAAAATAAATTTCTTCTGAGATATCTAAACGACGAGCCTTTTCAATTTGCAATAATTCTCCTTCGCTCATTTCCTTTACCGCGTGGCTTACTGTTTTCAATAATTCAAAATCATTGTTATCCAAACTCAACAATAATCCTTTTGACAAAAGAAAATCTCCTATCAAAACGGCGATCTTGTTCTTCCATAAAGCATTCACACTAAAAAATCCACGGCGCTCGTTGCTATCATCCACCACATCGTCGTGAACTAAAGTTGCTGTGTGAAGCAGTTCTATTAAAGCAGCTGCTCTGTAAGTGCTATCATTTATTTCTCCAAGGCATTTGGCACTTAAAAACACAAACATCGGACGGATCTGCTTTCCTTTTCGCTTTACAATGTAATTCGTGATCTTGTCGAGCAAAGGCACAGTACTCTTCATAGAGTCTTTGAACTTTACTTCAAAGATCTCCATGTTCTCGGCAATGGGATGTTTTATTTTATTTACTGTGGTCGACACTGAGGGACTAATTTAATACTTATTGCTGAAATTTGGTAAAACTTCCAATATCCGGTCATTTATACTCTATAACTGCTAATTTATTCTTATTTGCCAGCTGTCCGCAAGCCGCGTCAATATCCTTACCCCTGCTCCTTCTTACATTCACTATCACACTATTATCCTCTAAAACCTTTACAAAATTCTCTAACCGCTCTTTGGTAGTTTGTTTAAATTCTCCGCCATCAATTGGATTATACTCTATGATATTTACTTTACTTTTTACTTTTTTACTAAAGGCCACCAATTCAAGGGCATCTTGAGTTGTATCATTAAAATCTTTAAAAACAATATACTCAAACGTACAACGCGTGCCTGTTTTGTCATAAAAATAATTTAACGCTTCTTCTAAATTATCCAACGAATTTGTTTCGTTGATAGGCATCAATTGATTTCTTTTTTCATCATTGGCTGCATGCAACGAAAGTGCGAGATTGAATTTTACATTATCGTCGCCCAACTTCTTTATCATTTTTGCAACACCTGCTGTTGAAACCGTAATGCGTTTTGGCGACATTCCCAAACCTTTTGGATTTGTGATCCTGTCAACCGAAAGCATCATTTCATTATAATTCAACAAAGGCTCACCCATGCCCATGTATACAATATTTGACAAAGGCTCACCATATTTTTTCATGGCAGTGTCTTTCACTAAAACCACTTGATCATAAATCTCGTCGGCCGTTAAATTTCGCATGCGTTTTAGCTTTGCAGTGGCGCAAAATTTGCACGTTAAACTACATCCTACTTGCGAAGAGATGCAAGCAGTCATACGATCAGCTTGAGGAATTAGAACACTTTCTACCACAAAATTATCGTGCAATTTCATGGCGCACTTAATCGTTCTATCGCTGCTTATTTGCAGATCGTGGATCTCAACGGCGTGGATCTCAAAATTTTCTTTGAGCTTCTCTCTCAATTCGAGTGAGAAATTGGTCATTTCATCAAAATTAATGGCGCGCTTGTTCCATAACCATTCATAAAGCTGCTTTGCCCTAAAAGCAGGCTCACCAAGCTCTTTAAAGAGGTCAGTAATCTGTGGTAGGGTTAAAATTCTTATGTTTTTTTTAGCCATTAATTGCTCCGTAAAGGTACCAAACAACGATGTAATTAACTAAATTTGTTTTGTGAGATATTTGAGCGCAAATAGCATTTTTAACGGTAAGGAATTTCTAAAAGAAGGTGCCATTTTGGTATTGGATGAGAACGATCATTTTGTGGAAATAACCGATCCATCAAAAGTAGAAAGCTCCTCTATTGAACATCATAAAGGAACTATTACTCCCGGGTTTGTTAACGCTCATTGTCATTTAGAACTAAGTCATATGCATCAAATGATCCCTGAGAAAAAGGGGTTTTTAGATTTCGCAAAGAACATTATGTCGCGCCGAAACTCTGCAACTCTTGAACAAATGATCGAAGCTGCAACACAAGCCGATCTTCAAATGCAACAAAATGGCATTGTAGCAGTTGGCGATATTAGCAATATTGATCTAACATTTGAAGTAAAAAAACAGAGTAAGATCTTCTATCATACATTTATTGAATTACTAGGACTTGATCCTGCAAAAACTGTTCCCATGCTTTATTACGGAATAGGTTTAGTGAATAAATTAAAAGCTCTAGATCTTTCAGGAAGTTTAGCGCCGCATGCACCTTACAGCTGTTCAACCAAATTAATAAAAGCAATTGCTGATGAAAACGCAAAAACTAATTCACCAACATCTATTCACAATCAAGAAAGTGAAGAGGAGAATAAATTCATGCGCGGCGAAAAAAGTGATTTTAATGACTTATATGATTTTTTAAGTTTAGACATCAGTTGGTTCAAACCTAAATTTAAGAGTGGTTTAGATGCCTACATTAAAGAATTGAATTCAGGAAAGAATATATTAGTGCACAATACTTTTAGTAGTGAAGATGATTTGAGGTCAGTTCACGCCAATGTATTTTGGTGTTTATGCCCCAGTGCCAACTTGTATATTGAGGATACTTTACCAAATTACGACCACTTGCTAAAAAATACACAACAGATATGTTTTGGTACAGATTCGCTAGCAAGTAATTCCGATCTTAACCTTATTAAAGAGGCTGCGATTTTTTATTCAAAGACGGGCGAATTGGAGTTAAGCCTAAAAGGATTGACTTTTAATGGCGCTAAAGCTCTTGGCTTGGAAGACAAATTTGGTTCATTTATAAAAGGAAAAAATGCAGGATTGAATTTGATCACTAATGATAATAAAGATCTGAAACTAATAAAAGTTCTATGCTAAAGTTAAAATCATTTACAGTTAATCCCTTTCAGCAAAATACTTACCTCATTTGGGATAGTAATAATATTGCCGCTATCATTGATCCGGGGAACTCAACTAATCTCGAGAATCAAATGATCAAAAAGTATATTTCAGAAAACAATTTGAAGTTAGAACGTTTACTTTTAACGCATGCTCACATTGATCACATTTTAGGCAATCGGTTTATTTTTGACGAATACGGTTTATTGCCTGAAGTTCACAAGGAGGATCTTTACTTTATTGATGTGATGGGAAAAACTGCTGACATGTATGGTGTGCCTTATGAAGAATCACCGCAACCGGAAAAATTCTTAGAAGACAAACAAATGATCGAGTTAGGAGAATTAAAATTCAAATGTATTTTTACACCCGGTCATTCACCCGGAAGCATCACCTTTTATTTTGAGAAAGAAAAAGTAATGATCGCCGGCGATGTTCTATTTCACGGAAGTATTGGCCGAACCGATCTGCCTAAAGGTGATCATCCAACATTAATTAGCTCAATAAAAAACAAACTACTTCCTTTAGGAGATGAGATCAAAGTATACAGTGGTCATGGGCCATCCACGGTTACTGGTTATGAAAAAACAAACAATCCATTTTTAGTATAGATCTTAATTTGTAAATTCGCTTAGGTGAAAAATTTCCTCTTCATATTCATTATTCTTTCATCCCTCAAAAGTTTTTCTCAACGCGATACAAGCAAGTACGACCGCTTAGAAGAAATCATTGATAACGATAAGCGTTACGCCCTTCATAATAATTATTTACAGGCAGGCGCAGGATTCGGCGGATCAACTATTCGCAAAGGAGAACAGTCTTTCATTGGTATTGACTTTGTGTTTCACATCAAGCGTCAGCATTTTCAGTTGGGGTTTTTAATGAGTGGTGATAAATTTCTTTCCAACAATAATTTATCAGGCCATTTTGGTTATTGCTATCGCATTGAAAATGAAAAAAGAAATATTGCTTTTACGCTTGGCGTTGCACAAAATAAAGGCGCTATTGCAGCGCATATTGATGGGCAAGATACCATTGCTGAATTACAATATCGAAATACCGGAGCATACCTAAGTGCTTCATACATCAAAAAAATAACGTATGATATTGGTATAGGCATTGAACTTTTTGGCGAATTAAACCAAACACAACAGTTCTTTGGCGTTAAAGGCGTTCTGTATTTTTCGGGCGCATATCGTGGCAAAGCAAAGATCTATAACCGTCACGTAAAAACCAGAAGAAAGTAATGCTCGATCTAATTATTGTTGGCAAAGGACTTGCTGCAAACACATTGGCTTTAAGTTTACAAGAACATCAACTTTCTTATTGCATTATTGGAGATCCGTCCTTAAGTAATTGCTCTCGCATTGCCGCAGGTTTATGGAATCCCATTGTATTCAAACGCATGACATCCTCATGGAAAGCGGATGAATTCATTAAAGAATTGAAGATATTCTATACCTCCGCTGAAAAAAGAACAGCATCGCAATTTTACACCGAGCGAACAATTATTAAACCTTTTTTTTCAGTAGAAGAAAAGAATTTTTGGATCAAGAAGTCACAAAACGGTCTATCTCAATTTATTGACCATGCTATTTACACAGCAAATGCTCAACACAAAAACCTTGTGATACCTGATTCATACGGCCTTGTGAATAATTGTGGAAATATAGATATGCAAAGTTTTTTGAACGCTTGTGAAGATCTACATGCGGAAAATAAGAACGAAGTATTTGATCACTCGCAATTACGCGTCAATACAGATCATATTGTTTACAAAAACATAAAAGCAAAGTGTATTGTTTTTTGTGAAGGACATCTTGTAAAAAATAATCCATTCTTTAATTGGATACCAATGAATTCAGTAAAGGGTGAGGTATTTGAAATTGAAGCGGAAGGGATTGAACTAGAAAAAGAGATCTTGAATCATAATGCATTTATTTTTAAATTAAAAGATAAACGCTTTAAAGTCGGCGCAACCTATAATTGGAAAGAATTAAATGATGAACCCACCGAAAATGGCGCAAACGAACTAAAGGAAAAATTGGCTGGACTTATTAAAGTCCCTTATAATGTATTAGAGCACAAAGCAGGCGTAAGACCTTCTACACTTGACCGTAGGCCCATTATTGGGCAACACCCTTTGCATAAAAACCTCTTTGTTTTCAATGGTTTAGGCACTAAAGGCGTGATGCTTGCCCCCTATTTCTCGAAAAAATTTGTACATTTCTACTTGAATAAAGAAGCCTTGGATGCAGAAGTTGATGTAAAGCGTTTTTATTCGAAATTCAACAATGGCTAAAAAAGCAAACCCTATAAGAGTAATTGGCAGACGCGAGTTTGTTGATCTTCCTTTATTGCGCATTCTTAATACAGAAGCCAAAATTGATACCGGTGCATTTTCATCAGCCATTCATTGCGAAGAGATCGAGGTGATAAAAGAAAATGGCATTTCTTATTTACAGTTTACCCTTCCAGCCGAATATTACTCAGGTAATAAAACACAACGTCACAAAACAACAGAGTTCTCTCAAAAGAAAATAAAGAACTCTTTTGGAGAAGCCGAAGAGCGTTATATTATTCGAACACAAATTCATATTGGCCATAAGACCATTATGGCCGATTTCTCACTTTCCGATCGTAAAAGTATGCGTTACCCTATTTTGATCGGACGTAAGGCCATTAAGGGGAAATTTATCATTGATGTAAAACAGGCGCACTTGAATGGTAAAAAACTTTCATTATATTTAAATCAAATTCTGAAAAAATGATGCGTATCGCTATTTTATCACGCAACAAAAATCTGTACTCAACAAGAAGGTTGATCGAAGCTGCAGAAAAAAGAGGTCACGATGTATTGGTGATCGATCACATGAAATGTGTTTTGGCCATTGAACAAGGTCGTCCACATATTTATTATGATGGAAAAGAAATTACCGGTGTAAATGCAGTGATCCCGCGAATTGGCGCTTCGGCAACATTTTACGGCACTGCAGTTGTTCGTCAGTTTGAAATGATGAAAATATTTACCGCTGTTGAATCACAAGCTTTGGTTCGTTCGCGAGATAAACTAAGAAGTTTACAAATATTAGCACGCGCCGGTTTAGGAATTCCAAAAACCGCTTTTGCTAACTCACCAAAAGATAAAGACATTGATAGCGTTATTGATGTTGTTGGAGGTGCACCATGCGTGATAAAACTATTAGAAGGCACACAAGGCATTGGCGTGATCTTAGCTGACAATAAAAAATCAGCGAGTAGTGTTATTGAGGCTTTCTTAAAATTAGACGCTAATATGTTGGTTCAAGAGTTTATTAGTGAAGCAAAAGGAGCCGATCTTCGAGTATTTATTGTAGATGGGCAAATTGTTGGTGCCATGAAGCGTCAAGCAAAAGAAGGCGAATTTAGAAGTAACTTACACAGAGGGGGAAAGGCTACGGTTATTAATTTATCTCCTGAAGAACGTGCTACTGCAATTAAAGCTGCAAAAAAATTAGGCTTAGGAATTGCCGGAGTTGATCTGCTACAATCTTCCCGCGGGCCTTTAGTAATGGAAGTAAATTCATCGCCAGGCTTAGAAGGCATTGAAGGAGCCACCGGGATTGATATTGCAACAAAGATCATTGAGTACGTAGAGCGTAACGAATTTAATAAACCGGGGGAATAACGATCGTGAGTATTATAATTAATAAACAAACTATAAAACCAGGTGAACACAAAACCGTGATCTTGAATTCATATGAGCTGCACACAAAAACGCATATTGAAATTCCTGTTCATGTGATCAACTCAGGAAAACCCGGACCTGCCATTTTATTAAGTGCAGGAATGCATGGAGAAGAAACAAATGGAATTGAGATCATAAGAAGAATAATTCAACGCAAAGAAGTTCAGCATTTAAAATGTGGTTCATTAATTGCGATCCCCGTTATCAATATCATTTCTTTTCTCTATGGTAGTCGCGATCTTCCTGATGGTCGCGATCTTAATCGTTGTTTTCCCGGATCAAAACATGGTTCAATTGGGAGTAGAATTGCGTATGACCTGGTGAAACATATTTTCCCCATCATCGATTTTGGAATTGATTTTCATACAGGAGGAGCCAAAATAAATAACTACCCGCAAATACGTTGCGTATCTGAATTTGATGGCAATTTAGAATTGGCCGAAAAATTTGGCGCGCCCTTAATTATCAATAGTAAATACCGAGATGGGACGCTAAGGAAAGAGGCGGCAAAAAAAAATAAACCCATTTTAGTTTATGAAGGTGGCGAAAGTATGCGTTTTGATTACTTAGCCATTAACGAAGGTTACAATGGATGCTTACGTTTAATGAATGCATATCAAATGATCAATGCAGAAGTGCCAGATATGCCGGCAGTAAAAATTGTAAAGGATACTTGGATACGTGCTAATTCAAGTGGTTTGTTTCACATGAATAAAAGCAATGGCTCACATGTTCTTAAAGGAGATCTGCTTGGTGTTGTTTGCAATCCCTTTGGGAATTTAGAAGATAAGATCTATGCTCCGGAAGCAGGTTACCTTGTTGGAATTAATAATCAACCCGTAGTTAATCAAGGCGACGCATTGATACATTTAGGGTTTACAGAAGAATAATTATTTAGGCCTTAACAGAAGCTGTTGCTTTCTCAACACAGGCCAAAATTTTACCGGCCAATTCGCTCATCTCTTTTTCTGTCCAGGTACAACGAATTCCAAAAGAGATCAAACGTCCCACTACTTCCTGCGTTTTTGGTAAATTGAGATTATTATAATCTTGCGGCGCTCCTAATAATTGAATGGGAAGTTTTGAAGCTGTTTTTAAGTTTTTAATATGGTCCCACTGATTAATAAAATGATACATGTTAGTGAACCAATAATTAAATCCACCTACTCCCGCTTTGTTGAATTCATCAACCGTACGTTTGGCAGTTTCAGTATCAGGCATTAAAATATTTAAAAATGTTCCTGAATCTCCGGTATCATCTCCAAGTTTAGCAAAACTGATATTTGAATTCTTGGATAATTCCTTTTGCAAATATGCCTTGTTCTTTAAATTTGAAGTACGAATGGAAGGTACCTTACGTGTTTGCGCTGCACCAACAGCAGCATGCAATTCAGAGATGCGATAATTGAAACCAATGATAGGATGATTCTCCATTCCGCGATTAGAACCAACATGGTCATGACCGTGATCACAGTAACTATCAGCTAAATGATATGTCTTTTCATCATTAGTAACTAAAATTCCGCCTTCGCCTGCAGTTGCTATTTTAAAGAAATCGAAAGAATATGCGCCTGCTTTACCGAACAAACCTGTTGCAGTTCCTTTATAAGATGCCGCAAAAGCTTGCCCTGCATCTTCCACTAAGATCAGTTTATTATCGTTTACTACTTTCATGATCTCATCCATATTGGCATTACCGCCACACATATGAACTAAGCAAACTGCTTTTGTTTTTGATGTAAGCACTTTTTTTATTCCATCTGCACTTAAACATAAGGTCTCATCAATTTCAGCAAATACAGGTAATGCGCCTAACATTAATACAGCTTCAATTGTAGCAATATAGGTGAAGGGTGGACAAATAACCTCATCGCCTGCGCCAATACCGCTCGACGCTAACGCGGCTAAAATAGCAGCCGATCCGTTAGATACTGCTAATGCATATTTTGCACCGGTAATTTTTTTTGCTTCAGCTTCAAAATCTTTGGCCTTCCAAATATTATTACGTTGTGCATTATGATTGAACCGGAATAAAATTCCAGTTGATAAAACATCTTCAATTTCCTTGCGCTCTTCGGCGCCAAATAATTCTGTTCCTGGCATGGTATTAGTTTTAGTTTACAAATATACAATTTAATAAGATATTAGCCCTTACGGATCATAGCCAAAACCTCATCCTTTTTTGATCTGCTTATTGGTAATTTCACTTTTTCAATAAGAACATGAGAGTCTTCTACAGCCGAAATTTTATTGATCGCTACTATAAATGATTTTTGAATTTTAACGAATTTACCCTCTGGTAATTCGGCTTCTAATTTCTTCAAACTATTATAGGTAACATAACGTTTCATTTTTGTATGCAGAGCCACGTAATTGTGCAAACTCTCGATATATAAAATATCTTCAAGCATTATCTTCTCAATCACTTTTTCGCACTTCAAAAATAAATACGTCGTTGATGTTGAGCTATTCTTTCTTAATTCTATATACTCTTTAGCTTTTGAAACTGCTTTTGTTAATCTCTCGCCAGAAATAGGTTTTACCAAATAATCGAGTACATCTAGTTCAAAACCTTCTAAAGCATATTGCGGATTCGCACTTGTGATAATTGTTACCGGAGGGGTTTCCAAAGACCTTAATAGATCAAGGCCCGACAATTCAGGCATTTCAATATCCAAGAACATCAGATCGATCTTTTCTGTTTTAAGAAAAACAATAGCCTCTAATGGATTTTCGAATGATCGTACAAACTCTAGATCACTATTTTCAATAAGTAAAGCTTTTAAGCCTTCTATAGCAAAGGGTTCATCGTCGATAATTATGGCTTTCAATTTAGTCGACATAGATCTCTAATTCCGCTTTAAATATTTCTGTTCCTTTATCGATCACTAATTTATACCTATCGTTATACGTTGCGTTCAATCGTTTCTTTAAATTATCTAAGCCTATGCCTCCACTCTTCCTTTTTAGTTGGGCATCCTCACTTTTCTTCGTATACGAATTTTCGCATCTAAATTTTATAGTATTCTCTTTTCGCGTAAGATCGATCTTAATAAAGTACTTTCCTGAATTACTATTACTCACGTATTTGAAGGCATTTTCTACGAGCGGAATAAATAAAAGTGGTGCTACAAACATTTCTTTCAAACTCGGGTCTATATAACACTCTAACTCTATCTTTCCTGATCTTCTTAGCTTTTGAAGGTCAACATACTTTTCAAGGTGTTGGATCTCCTTTTCTACATCCACAAATTTATCATTGCACTCATACAATTGATAATGCATCAATTCCGAGAATTTTACAAGATTATCTCTTCCACTCTTTACATCTACCGCCAATTGCCCATGAATAGTGTTTATGGTATTGAATATGGTATGCGGATCAACTTGGGCTTTCAGAAAATTAATATCTGCCATAAGTTTCTCGTTTTCTAATTGAATTCTTGCTTGTTTTTGCTTTTGTTTGAAGGAATTAAAAAAGTCCGCCACCCAAAAGCACAATTATAATAATGAATGATGCAATATAAATATTATTACGTGATCGTTGTTTTTCAACCTCTAATTCAAGTTCCTTTTTTTCTCGATCAAGATTTATTTGCTTAATGACACGAGCTTGTTTATCCGTTTCATACTTAAAATTTATATCGGCTACATATTTGTTATTTTCTGATTGTATTAGGGTATCATTGAGCGTTGTATAGATCTCGTGGTATTTTAATGCTTCTTTTGAATTTCCTTTCAGTTTATGAATATTATATAAACTTCCCGCAGCCACACATTTCGCATTATCGTCCTCAATACGATCAACCATCTTATAATTCTCTTCACCATAATACTGGGCTTTACTCAAAGTGGAAATTGCTTGGTCTTTTTTGTATTTTTCCAAATATGCTCTTGCTAAAAACGAATAACAGCGAGTAAGGATCTGATCGGAATTGAATTGCCTTCCTAATTTCTCGGTCTTTTCAAAATAAACAATTGCTTTGTCGAGATTACCATTATCGAGATTGATCCGACCAAGATTTCCGTAGATATTCGCAAGCATCATTGGTTCTTGTAAACCCTCGATCAATTTTTCTGCTTTGATCAAAAAAATTAAGGCTTCTTCGTACTTTTTTTGTGCTACACTTACTGTACCAAGTTTACTATAGATCTCGGCTATTGATCGCACGTCTTTTGTTCCTTCTTTTATTTGTAAAGCTTTGCTATAGTAAAACTCTGCTTTGTTATAATTTTTCATTCGCAAAAATAAAGCCCCTACATTTACGTAAGCTTCAGAGGTTACCTTTTCATCTTTTTTTAACTCCGCGATCTCTACATTTTTAAACAAATAGGTAAATGCCGAATCATACTGATTCAATTCGCGATATACAAATCCTACTCGCGTATTACTTTGTAAGATCAGGTAGGGGTTGTTTAGTTTTAGCGCAATACGATTAGCGCTTATGGCTGTTTGTTTTGCCATTGGATAGTCATTTTGAGAAACATAAACTCCCGTTAAACGCATAAGAAGTTTGTATTTTAAACTATCCACTGAACAGGTATTAATTGCTTTACTAAGCGAATCAGTTGGGTTAAAGGAAAATAATGGAGGCCCAATAGCCACCAAAAGGACCACAAAAAACATGTTTATTAACCTTCTATTCATAGTTATACCCAAATCTAAGGTAAAATTGGGACGTTTTGAGCATTTGGGATAGGATTTTTGCACTTGGGATAAAATGTAAGAATGGTGCCTTATAACGCTTTAAATTTATACTAATAAAAATATACAAAATGAAAATTTTAGCATTACTACCTTTATTGATCTTTTCAACGGTTACTGTAAATGGCCAAGTAGCGCCTTTTGTTACGGCAACTTGGAATCAAACCTGTTATTATAACGCATTAACTCCAACAGTTGCTTCGGGTGGAAGTTGCGGAAGGGCATATACTGGCTGCAATGCAACTGCGCTGGCTATGATATGTAAATATTATAATTGGCCTTCCAATGGAATTGGAGGAACCTATTGTAACAGCAATTTTACAACCAATTGCGTTAACTTTGGTGCACAAACTTATAGTTATAGTTTAATGCCAACTAATGTAACATCAGCTAATGCCGAAGTTGCAAAATTGATGTATAACTTGGGCGTAGCTTGCAATATGCAATGGAGTAACTCTAACTCTACTTCCTTTTTTGATGGAACCGTGCTTAAAAAATATTTTGCCTACTCACCAAAAATGTATTCAACGGCTTCTTTTATGTTTAGCACAACAGCCGATCTAATAAATGCTTTAAAGGCAGAATTAAATGCTGGACGTCCGGTTTTTGCAAAAGGCGGCGGACATTTTTATTTAATAGATGGTTACGATGCGTCAAACAAATTTCATACAAACTTTGGTTGGAGCGGAACCCATAATGGTTATTATGCTATAACATCGGTTACAAATGCAGCAGGAAATTTTACACCAAGCAATTTTCTCTTCAACATCAAGCCTATTTCAGGAACTCTTGAATCGTCGAAAGACACCATCTCCGTGGCATCTGGATCTAATATCAATCAAGCTATGGAATTTACTTCTTTATCAAATTTCACTGTGAGTACACCAACATCTTGGATCACATCGAATATCACTAACGGCACTCCGGGTTACTACGATAATACCAATAGCGGAACTTTTAATACTTTAGTTAATAATGGCCCTATTCGTTATGGCTATATTGTTATTCAAAATGCAAGTACAACAAAAACAATTGTTGTAAAGCAAGACGCGTCTCCGCTTACAGTTAATCCTTCTCCACTAAATTATAGCTCTGCAGGTTCAACGCAAAATGTAAATGTGAATTATAGCAGTTGGGGAACATGGACAGTAACAACACCCAACAGCTGGTTAACATTATCAACAAGCACAGGAAGTGGGAGCGCTACATTTAGTGTAACGGCAGCTACCAATACTGCTTCATCTTCAAGAAATGGATTTGTGATCGTTAAAGTAGGTTCATATACAGATTCAATCCCTGTAACACAATCAGGTATTTTAGCAACCGTTGTGAACACTATCAAAGCGGAAAGTAATTTACTACAGGTATTTCCAAATCCAGCGAATAGCGAATTTAATTTGCGTGTTTCAGAGTATTTCATCAATTCAACATATGTGATCATAGATGAATTAGGAAGAGTACTACTAACTGAGAAAATTAATTCAACCGAATTTAAAATTGATGTTACTTCTCTTAAAAACGGAATGTATCATTTAAATATAAATGGGTATTCGAAGAAGTTGATCGTGATAAGAAATTAAACTTTTTGTTTTTATGTGGAAAACCGTATTCTTATGAGTTCGGTTTTTTCTTTTTACACCTTGTCGTTTGAAAGCAAGCTTTTGATCTAGAATTAATACTGAGCGTTGATCCCAAGAGGGCATGTCAAAATTGCAAATTCAAAAGTCAAGCCATTCTGGCTTTTTTTTAGTTTATACTCACCACGGCGAAAAGCGAAAAAATTTTCGATTGAGTATTTAAAGCAAAAAGGCCACTCTATCAAGTGGCCGTTTGTATTTTCTGTGATCCCGCTGGGATTCGAACCCAGGACCCCTACATTAAAAGTGTAATGCTCTACCAGCTGAGCTACGGAATCATCACGATTGTTAAAATCGAGGCTGCAAATATACCATCATTATTTAATCTACAAAAATTATTTTGGGGTTATTTTAAGTCTTAACTTAGTTTAGTTTTAAACGCATTTTCAACAACAAGAATATGGATGTTTTTTTTGAGTTTGAGCCCGCAAAAGCCTTGTGTGGCGTGGCTTTAGAGCAGATCACTCCTTCCACTGTAGGCAAACTTTTGCAAGAACCTGACGAGATCGAACCTAACGAAAATAACAACTTCGGAGAAGCTTCTTTTACTTATCATTTCAATAGCCTTGGATTAACGCTTTTTTTCAATATTCAGAACTTGCTTTGCATCGCTATTTCTAATCCGTCATTTAAATTATTTGGGGAAGAGGTTTTTAAACTTAGCGAAGAGGGATTGATCGCTCTTTTTACAAACAACGGCTTCAAAGATCACGACATTGATAAAGATTGGGGCGAAAAACAATTGGTGTTCTCAGAGGCAGGTGTTACAGTTTTCTTTGATAATCAAAAAGTATCAGAGGTATTTATTGATGTTTAATCAAAGCTAATTGATCCCTCTTGATTTTTTAATATTCTCATAAGCCTCTTGGATCTTCTGGAATTTTTCTTTGGCGCCTTTTTGATATTCTTCGCCCATGGCAGCTACTTTATCTGGATGATAACGAATAGCCATTTGTCTGTAAGCTTTTTTAATTGCTTCTTCGGTTGCAGATGAATCTATTCCTAATACAGAGTAATCCGAATTCACATTGCGGTAAAACATATTCTTCACACTTTCAAAATCGGCGTTAGGGATCTCTAAAAGATTTGCTATATTCTTGATCACATTTAATTCTTGCTCAGCTACATGTCCGTCGGCCTTTGCCAATCCAAACAAAAAATGCAATAATTGAATACGTATCTCGATCTGCGTGCGTGTGCGAATATCACCACAAACCTGTACAAGCGGAATTGTACCGCCATCTAAAAAATGCTTTAAAGTGCTTAAATGTTCGGTAGTAAAATTAGGACCAAACTGTTGCGAAAAAAAAGACTTCAAATACTCCAACTCGCTTTTCAAGATCTTTCCATCAGCACGCATCACCGCTGCCGATAAAACAACTAGCATTGTTGCAAAATCGCCCTTGCCCTGCGAGTGCGAATGTTGTCGGTAATACTCAAAAATATCCTCCGGTTTTGCGCCCGACTTTATTTTACCTTGAATAGTTACATAACTATCAACAAGTGATCCTACCACAAAACCAATAATGATCCCGAAAAAATGCCTGCCGAGTAAAAAGTACCCTATAATGGCCCCAATGAATTTGAACATAATTTGGCTGCAAAGATAAGATAAAGCCGCTTTTTAAAAAGAAAAAGCCGGATTCCCTTAATCCGGCTTTATGATTTTCAATTAAATATGCCCAAAAACAAGAAACCGTATCCCACCTTCGCTTAAGCTTTAGGTGTCGGCGTGTGGTAAAAGCAGGCATATACCTATAACCATTACAAAACTAGTGCCAATTTGTTATGGTTCTGTTATGTATACGTGTGCTTAGGGTTATTTAGGGTTTAATAACAGTGTTTTAATTCAACATGTAATCAACAGATCGCTCGGAATGTTCATCACGTGTTAATTACTATGCATTTTAACGCTTATAAACCTCCACTTTTGTCTTTATTCAGCGTTTATAAGCTTTTAATAGTAATATAGAATACGTAATTTGGCGCTCGCTATGGTAAAAAGAACCTCACTTATTGCAGCAGGCCTATTATTTAGCCTCACTGTTTGGTGTCAAAGTTGGACATTAAAATTAAGCAGTAATGTTGAGATCCGTAATTGGAAATTAAATAGTACCTACGAAAAAGAAGAAAAATCTTTAGGCGGTGCAAAAATTGTTCTAACAAAAGCGGGCGCCGTTATTGCTGAAACTAATACCGATAGTCGTGGTGATTTTTCAGTAGATGTTCCTTCAGATGGTGAATTTCTACTTACAGTTTCCTATCCCGGGTATAATACCAAACGATTTGCAATAAATACAAAAGGTGTTCCTGAAGACATTTCTAAAGATGATTGGAAACCAACATTTAGCATTGGTGGTTTTATTATGGCTAAACCTTATCCCGGTATAGATTATTCAGGGTTAGAACAACCTTTAGTAAAGGTTGTATATATGCCAAAGAAAAAATTATTTAACGCCGACGAGGATGCTACAGAAAGCGGATTAAATATTGTAATGAAAATATACGCTGCTGAAAATGCACTTATAACAAAATTTTGTAACACAAATAAAGCCGGAGATGCCGCATTAGCAAAACCTGATTGCCCGCTTGCTAAAAAATTATACCAAGAAGCAATGGCAATGATCCCTTTTGAAACATACCCTCCAATGCAATTGGCTAAAGTTGCTGAATGCTTAAAGAACGCCAACGACGCACAAGCTAAAGCTGCTGAAGAGGCTGCCAAAAAAGCCGCGGCAGAAAAAGCGGCAGCAGAAAAAGCACTCGCTGATGCAGCAGCAAAAGCGAAGGCCGATGCAGATGCAGCAGCAAAAGCAGCGGCAGATAAAGCAGCGGCTGCAAATAAAGCCGCACAAGAAAAAGAAGCTGCAGCAAAAGCCAAAGCCGATGAGGCCGCAAAAGCTGCTGCTATTGAAAAAGCCGAAAAAGAACGTAAACAAAAAGAAGGTTTAGCAAAATCAAAAGCGGAAGATGATGCTGCCATAAAAGCTGCGGAAGATAAGAGAAAGCAAAAAGAAAAGGAAAGGTTGGAAGCAGAAGCTAAAGCTAAGCAAGCAGATCTAGCAGAGGCAAAAGCTAAAGCCGAAGAAAAGAAAGAAAAAGAACGTAAACAAAAAGAAGGCATGGCAAAAGCCAAGGCCGAAGATGATGCCGAAGCTAAAGCTTTAGCAGATAAAAGAGAAGCCGAAAGATTAGCAAAAGAAGAAGAAGCTAAAAAATCAAATAATGAAACAGGCGGTAGCGATAAAGATCCTTCGGTTGGTCATGGAAATAGCAAATACCACATTCCGGGCGTAATTGGTGGTGCAGATAAATACAAATCTACCATCAAACGCGCCGACGAACTCTTTAAAATGAAACGTTGGGCCGAAGCAAAAACTTCTTATGAAGAAGCCTTGACTTATAAAAAAGATGATCCTTACGCCATATCCAAATTAGAGATCGTGAATAAGAATTTAGCTCCAAAATAAAATGGACGCCTCAAAAGAATTACCAATTTTAAATGCAGTTGAGCAAAGAGTTTTAGGATCGCTCATTGAAAAAAGTGTGGCCACGCCAGATTATTATCCAATGACATTAAATTCATTGACCGCTGCTTGCAATCAAAAATCATCGCGTAAACCTGTTGTTGATTACGATGAACAAACGGTGATGAATGCACTCAATAGTTTAAAAGCGCAGAGTCTTGTTTCTACAGCTGTTGGCGCTAGCATTAGAACTGCTAAGTATAAACACAACTTCACAACGGTATATCCTTTAACCGAAGGACAATTAGCCATTATTTGCTTACTGCTTTTACGCGGCGCACAAACTCCAGGTGAATTAAATACAAATTCAGGACGTTTACACGAATTTAGTTCCTTAGGCTCGGTACACGAAGCGCTTGATGCATTAAGAACTTACGGCAGTGGTTTTGTAAAAGAACTTCCGCGTCAGGCCGGGCAAAAAGAAACACGCTTTGTTCATTTGCTTGGCGAAACTCTTGTAGAGACGGAAAACACAAGCTCATACAATGAACCTATTCGCTCTTCATCAAACGAGCTTGAATCGAGAGTTTCGGCGCTAGAAACGGAAGTAGCAGAGTTAAAAGAAAAGCTGCGTGACCTATTAGGATAAACGGTTTTTTTCATCTTTACTTATTGCCTAACTTTACATCATGAGCAAACCTCTTATTCCTAAAAGTAGTTTCGATTTTTTAAAACTTCTTTCAAAAAACAACAATCGCGACTGGTTCAATGCTCATAAAGAACGCTATTTATCAGAACTAAAACATATTGAATCATTTGCAGATGCATTAGTAGCGAAAATGAATAAAGATGATGTGATAGAAACATTAAGCGGTAAAAAAAGTCTACATCGCATTTATCGCGATGTGCGTTTTTCGAAAAATAAAACACCGTATAACACACATTGGGGAGGAAGTTTTACCAGAGCAACCAAACTTCGTCGAGGCTCATATTATTTTCATTTTGAGCCGAGCAATTCTTTTATTGCAGGAGGTTTTTGGGGACCGGAACCTTCAGACTTAAAGCGCATTCGCGATGAATTCGCTTTTGATGCCGAGCCTTTTCGAAAAATATTGAAGAATAAAACATTTATAAAAACATTTGGCACTTTAAACGGCGAACAAATAAAAACAACACCAAAAGGTTATAATGCCAATGATAAAGCCATTGATCTTTTACGTTATAAACAATTTTTGCTCATCAAACGTTTTACAGATAAAGAAGTTTTAAGTACCGATATAGTAAAGCAAGTTAACGAAGGCTTTAAAACTATGCGTCCTTTTTTAAATTACATGAGCGATGCACTTACAACAGATGTGAACGGCATTTCAACCGTTTAAAAATTTGAAATGTTCAAACGTGGATTAAATTTATATCGATCATCCTTCACGGGCCTTTCACGCGAAACGTGGTTGCTTGCGGTTATTATGCTTATTAACCGAAGCGGAACAATGGTTTTACCATTTATGACGCTTTACTTAACGAGCAAAGGCGTTGATCGAACACTTAGTGAAGCGGGAACCGTTGTTGGATTATGGGGATTGGGCGCTATCATTGGCGCTTTTTTTGGCGGCAAACTTACTGATAAGATAGGATTTCATAAAGTTCAACTCATCACACTTTTTTGCGGAGGTATTTTATTTATTATACTCGGACAAATTCGTTCGTACCCACTTATTTGTTTATTCACATTTATTTTGAGTACGGTAAACGAAGCATTTAGGCCCGCCAATGCCACGGCTGTAGCGGTTTACAGCAAACCCGAAAATCGTACACGTTCCAATTCTTTAAATAGATTAGCCATAAATTTGGGTTGGGCATTAGGAGTTTCGGTTGGTGGTGTGATTGCCAGTTATAGTTATACTTTACTGTTTTGGGTAGATGGTATTACAAATATCCTTGCTGCTTTGAGTTTACTTTATTTTTTAAAGCCCGTGTCACAAAAAAAAGAAGACAAAGCCAAAGAACTTGTTTTGCAACCCATACAGCGATCGGTTTACAAAGACAAAAATTTCTTGGCTTTTGCATTCTTCACAATGCTTTTTGGTTTTTGTTTCTTTCAAATGTTCTCAACGGTACCAAGTTATTTTAGAGATGGTTTACATTTAAGCGAAAAATATATTGGAGCCATCATGGCATTAAATGGTTTACTGATCGTTTTAATAGAAATGGTACTCATTAATTTTTTGGAAGGAAAACGACATCTCATGATCTATATTTCGCTTGGAACTCTATTATGTGGCATTGCTTTTCTTTTGTTATTACTTCCACTTCATGGAAAGATCATTTCTTTATTTATGATCCTAATGATAACCTTTGGCGAAATTATTTCGATGCCTTTTATGAATTCATATTGGGCTGCCCGAGCAAACGACAAGAACCGCGGACAATATGCCGCGCTTGTAACCATTGCCTGGAGCATAGGGCAAACTATGGGGCCATACGCGTGCTCAAAATTAGTTGAAGCCAGTAGTTTTAATGTGATGTTTATGGCACTAGGCGGCTTACTATGCTTTACAGCCCTTGGTTTCAGCTGGTTAAAGTCGAAAGACTAATTCTTCAATTCCTTTCAAAAGATTATCTTTAACCTATGCAATTCGCGTTTTTAAACGAACCCATTTATCAACTAATAGGAAAATGCGCCGATGAACTTGGTGTAGAAGCTTATTTAATTGGCGGTTTTGTGCGCGATATTTTTTTAGAACGACAAAGTAAAGATATTGATATTGTTGCCGTAGGAAGAGGAATTGATCTTGCTACAAAAGTAAAAGAGTATCTAGGCAACGAAGCACATTTATCTATTTTCAAGAATTTTGGTACAGCACAAATAAAATATAAAGAGTTAGAAATAGAATTTGTTGGGGCTCGCAAAGAAAGTTATGATCGCAACTCGCGCAAACCGGTTGTTGAGGATGGAAGTTTAAGAGATGATCAGTTACGAAGGGATTTTACAATTAATGCTTTAGCTATTGGTGTTTCAAAATTAAACTTTGGAAAATTATTAGATCCATTTGATGGAATGAATGATATGAATAATAAGATCATTCGTACGCCTCTTGATCCTGCCATTACTTATAGCGATGATCCTTTACGCATGATGCGCGCCATTCGCTTTGCAAGTCAGTTAGGATTCACCATTGAAGAGAATTCATTCAAAGCCATTAGCGAAAACAAACAACGCATTGAAATCGTAAGTAAAGAACGAATTACTGATGAGCTGAATAAGATCATCCTCTCTCCTACTCCATCATACGGATTTAAACTATTATTTGATACAGGTTTATTGCATTTGATATTTCCGGAAATGGTAAAACTACAAGGCGTAGATACCATTAAAGGTTTATCCCATAAAGATCATTTTTACCATACACTGGAGGTTGTAGATAATCTATCGAAAAAAACAAACGACCTGTGGCTTAGATGGAGCGCCATTTTACACGATATTGCCAAGCCTGCCACCAAACGCTTTGAAGAAGGAAAAGGATTTACATTTCACGGACACGAAGACAAAGGCGCGCGTATGGTTCCAAAGATCTTTGCCAATTTAAAACTGCCATTGAACGAAAAAATGAAATACGTTCAGAAATTGGTGCAGTTACATTTACGTCCTATTGTATTAGCAAAAACAGAAGTAACCGATAGCGCGGTTAGAAGAGTTTTATTTGAAGCAGGTGATGATGTGGATGACCTAATGGCTTTATGTGAAGCAGATATTACCACAAAAAATCCGAACAAAGTAAAACGCTATATGCAAAACTTTGAGATCGTACGAAAAAAACTCGTTGAGATCGAAGAGAAAGATCACCTTCGCAATTGGCAACCTCCTATTGGTGGAGAAGAGATCATGGCCATGTATGATTTAAAGCCTGGACGAGAAATTGGAATCTTAAAAAATGCATTGAGAGATGCTATTTTAGATGGTGCGGTAGAAAACAATTACGAAAGCGCCAAAGTATTTTTGGATAAAAAATTTAGTGTTTTGAAAAAATAATGCAATTCCATTTAAATTATAAACCAAAAACTTCTGCAATAAAGATAGACCATCAACAAAAATTGATGCTCGTTGGTTCTTGCTTTTCAGAAAATATTGGAATTGCCTTGCAAAAACACCATTTCAATTGCCTTATTAATCCAAACGGCATTTTGTTCAATCCGCAAAGCATTCATCAATCACTTGTACATTGTTTAGAAAACAGTTCAGATATATCTTCACACATCCACGAACGTGAGGGCTTGCACTTTTCATTTTTACATCACAGCAGTATTTCTGAAAATAGCGAACAAAAACTAAAAGCGCTAATAACAAAAAAACAACAAGAAGCACATGATCATCTTAAAACCACAGATGTTCTTGTATTAACTTTTGGAACAGCCTATACCTATTTTCATAAAACGCAAAATATAACGGTAGCTAATTGCCATAAACATCCGGGCAATATTTTTGAGAAGAAATTAATGAGTGTTGAAGAGATCGTAAATGACTATTCAAACCTAATTGATAAACTCAAAGCCCTTAATCCCAAATTAAAATTCATCTTCACTGTTTCGCCGGTAAAATATTTAAAGGATGGTGTTGAAGAGAACAACCTCAGCAAAGCCACGCTACTACTGGCTACCAGCGAACTTAAAAAGAAATTTGGTGTAGACTATTTCCCGGCTTATGAATTGGTAACGGATGACCTGCGCGACTACCGCTTCTTTAAAGAAGATCTTGCGCATCCAAACGACTTTGCCATAAAATATGTTTGGGAAAAATTCTCTGACACATATTTTACTGAAGAAACTAAAAAATTAAATTCCGAATTGCACTCTATAAATGCCTCAGAAGATCATAAGATCTTATTTCCTGAGAGTGAAGAGGCGAAAAAATTCAAAGAAACTGTTGAGCATAAAAAAAGAGAACTTAAAGCTAAGTTCTCCTTTTTAAAATTTTAAAGTTATCTATTGTGCTTCTACAGACTTCGTAATACGTTTGCGGGTGTTCTCATCCAAATGGATCTTACGCAAACGAATATGCAATGGTGTGATCTCAACGTACTCATCCCATTGAATGTATTCCATTGACTCCTCTAAACTGAATTTTATCTTTGGAACTATACGCATTTTTTCATCTGTTCCACTAGCACGCATGTTTGTTAATTGCTTTTCAGTACAAACGTTCACTACTAGATCGTCAGGACGAATATGTTCGCCTATGATCATACCCGGATAAATTTCTTCACCGGCCTCAATAAAGAACTTACCTCTGTCTTGTAATTTATCAATACTGTAAGCTACTGCCGCACCTTTATCTTTGCTAATTAATACACCGGCAATACGGCTTGGGATATGACCTTTCCAAGGCTCGTAAGCCTTAAAACGATGAGCCATAATTGCTTCACCGGCTGTTGCAGTTAAAACATTATTACGTAAACCAATAATTCCGCGAGAAGGTATTTCAAACTCAATATGAGTTAGATCTCCTTTTGGTTCCATTATCAATAAATTTCCTTTGCGTTGTGTTACTAGGTCAATTACTTTACTTGACGATTCTTGCGGAACATCCACAGTTAACACCTCAATCGGCTCACACTTTTGACCGTCGATTTCTTTAACGATAACTTGTGGTTGACCTAATTGCAATTCATAACCTTCTCTTCGCATGGTTTCAATTAAAACCGATAAGTGAAGAATACCACGACCAAATACTAAATACGAATCAGGAGATGGAGTTTCTTCAATTCGCATTGCTAAATTCTTCTCTAACTCTTTGTATAAACGATCGCGTAAGTGACGAGATGTAACGAATTTACCATCTTTACCAAAAAATGGAGTTATTAATGGTGAACAACATACTCATGGTTGGTTCATCAATACTCATCGTTGGCATGCCCTCCGGATTTTCAAAATCAGCAACAGTATCACCAATTTCAAATCCTTCAATACCAGTAAAAGCACAAATATCACCTGTTTCAGCTTCCGAAACTTTCATTTTTCCTAAGCCTTCAAAAACAAATAATTCTTTAATACGTGATTTTTGTATTTTGCCATCACGTTTTACAACGCTTACAGGCATATTTTCTTTAATAACTCCACGGAAAATACGACCAACAGCAATACGACCAATAAATGAAGAGTAATCTAACGATGTGATTTGAATTTGTAAAGTACCTTCTCTTTTTGGTGCTGTAGGAATATTTCCAATGATCACATCTAATAAATGTGTAATATCTGCAGTAGGTGTTTTCCAATCAGGTCCCATCCAGCCTTGCTTACTTGAACCGTAAACAGTTGGGAAGTTTAATTGATCTTCAGTTGCATCCAAGTTAAAGAATAGATCAAAAACATTATCGTGTACTTCTTCAGGACGACAATTTGGTTTATCAACTTTATTAATAACTAAAATTGCTTTTTTACCGGCAGCAATTGCTTTTTGTAAAACGAAACGCGTTTGAGGCATTGGTCCTTCAAAAGCATCCACTAATAAAATAACACCATCAGCCATGTTCATCACACGCTCAACCTCACCACCAAAATCGGCGTGGCCGGGAGTATCAATAATATTAATTTTAGTTCCTTTATATTTAACGGAAACGTTTTTTGCAAGAATGGTGATACCACGCTCACGTTCCAGATCATTGTTATCTAGGATCAATTCTCCGGTTGCTTGATTTTCGCGGAATAAATTACATTGGTGTAAAATTTTATCTACCAAGGTGGTTTTACCGTGGTCAACGTGGGCAATAATGGCAATGTTTCTGATTTCTGACATGTTTGTACTTTTTAAGGCCGCAAAGATACAACTATTTTGCTATAAAACCAGTATTTAAGGGCTCTCTATCAGGGTTTTAGCGATATTTTGAGCATAATTTGCGTGAAAATGAAGGCAGGAAGCACTAAAGACACCAAACTTTTTCACGAAAAGCACAAAACGGTTTCGTGACCTTCGTGTAAAAATTTTGTGATTTTCGTGGTTAAATTGACCTTCCAAGTATCGCCTGAACAAGGTCAAGATCATCAAAAGAAGCGGGCTTTGTGATCTCCTTCATCTTCAATTTCTTTAAAGACAATTCAGTAGCATCGCCCATGGCAACAATTTTTTGATGAGGCTTTGGTTTATTTTTTTCGAAGAAAGCCTCTACATTACTTGGACTAGTAAATACTAAAATGTTGTATGTGTCATCTATTTCAATACTATGCTTTACCGTAAAATAAACATTTAGGTCAATAGCATTATCACTTTTAGGCATTTGCCATTGCACAGTGCGCATACTATCTTTTGCAATTGGAAAAAGCACTTTACTACTTCCTACTTTTGATGCAAATTGTTTGCCTATTAATTTGGTATCTGTTCCTTGACCAATAAATTCTGCTCTATGCCCATAAGATCTTAACTCAGCCGATGTTGACGAACCAATACAACCAAATTTTACTTTACCGATGGCGGGTTTTTGCCCCATGAAATATTTTACGGCGTGTTTGCTGCTAAAAAATATCCATTCGGTTACAGGCAATAATCTTATTTTAATCTCTTTGAATTCAATGAGACTTTTACCTAATACATCAAATTTTAATTTACCCAAAGCTCTTGGCAAATAATCCTGCTCTCTAAGATCTTTTGAAATAAAAACTTTTTGCGGCTTTAAATTTGTGTAATGATTTACTATTCTCTCAGCCAGATCTTCCGAATTTCCGGTAGCAATATATAATTGAACGGGTTGTTCGTCCCACTTTTTTGCAATACTTACATAGGTATGAAACACCGGCCTATCTTCATGATCAAATTCGGTATCAACGTATACTCCTAATGGTAATTGACAGCCACCATCCATTAAATTTAAAACTCCGCGCTCAATTCGTGCTTGCGTTTGCACATCGATATCTGTGATATCATCAAACTTACTAAACAATTCATCGTCATCCTCACGAATTTGCCATGCTAAAACTCCTTGAGCGGGCGCGGGAACAAACACTTTTGGATCTAATACTTCTTCATGAAATTCGCTTAGATCTAATTCTAAACGTTCAGGACCTGCCACTGCAATTAGAATCGCATCCAGGTCACCTTCTTTTAATTTTTTTACACGCGTTGGTACATTTCCTCTAAGATCTTTTACTTCTACATCTGGCCTAAAAGCCAAGAGTTGCGATTTTCTTCTTGCCGAAGAGGTTCCAACAACAGCGCCTTTTTTTAATGAGAATTGTTTGTCGGCATCAACAGATGTTTTTTTGATGAGTAATAATTCGCTTGGGTTTCCACGCTTTGAAACACCGGCAATAATTAAACCTTCGGGATTTTCGGTTGGAACATCTTTGTGAGAATGTACAGCAAGATCAATCTCCTTTTTTAAAAGTGCTTCTTCTAATTCTTTTGTAAAAAAACCTTTTCCTTCGAGCTTATCAAAGCTTGTATTCCATTCTTGTGTTCTATCTCCACTAGTTTGAATGATCTTTATCTCAACCACGCAGCCTCTCTCTTCCAATAATTCTTTAGTGTAGTTTGCTTGCCACAATGCTAAGTCGCTGCCACGGGTGCCTATAATGATCTTTTTCATGAATGTTGTGCGAAATTAAGGAATTTTATTCATCCTTAAGGAATACCTCTTTTGCTGTTTTCATTGCCACAGCATTGTACTTTTTTTCGATATACCCAATTACCTTATCTAAAACCTCTTTGCTATTGGTGTCCAACTCACTTATTTCCTTTGCAAAAACCTCAGTTAATGCTACGTCTTTAATGGCGCGTACCTGACGAGGGATCTCACCAAAGGCAAGTTCTACTAAACGTTCTTTTTGTAAACGTTTAAATTCTTCCAATTTAAAACCTATGATCGTTTCGCATTTTGTCATTTCTGATAAACGCGAATTCATATTTACTTCAGCCTGTACCTTTAAGGAATTGATATCAATGTAAAAAGATGGATATTCCTTTATAACACTTGCTTCAATTCCTGCAGGGATAGAAAGATCTATCAATACTTTTTTATTAGTTTCTTTTTGAAGAAGTGAATGGTAAATGTCGTGGGTTATTATCGATTGTGAAGCTGAGGTACAAATGATCAATACATCAAATCCTTTATCGTATGCCTTCAGATCATTAAGTGATAGAGCTGTTCCGTTTAACTTTGTAGCAAGATCTTGTGCTTTGCTTAACGTGCGGTTGAACACTGTAAAATTAGCGAACTTATGTTTTTGAAGATAATTAGCCATTTTGATATTGGTCTCTCCTGCTCCAACGATCAAAACACGCGCATCGGTTTTAATTCCGAGATCGCGTAGCTGACGATAAGCTAAAGAAACAACAGATACCGGATTTTTTGCAATATCAGTTTCTGTAAAAACTTGCTTGGCCGTTTCAATGGTTTGTTTAATTAAGATACGAATAAAATCCCCCGTTAATTTCAATGAATTACTTAGGTCGTATGCTTTACGTAATTGTGTGATGATCTCGCGTTCACCAACCACTAATGAATTCAAAGAAGATGCCACTTTAAAAACATGACTTACAGCTGCCTCATCATTTAGAACTGTAGCTTTAGAAGCTAACTCCTCTACAATATTTTTAGGGAGTGCCGGGTTTATTGTAGAAATAACCTTTCCAATGATATATGGTGTTATTTCGTTATCTGTACATAAATATATCTCAATACGATTGCAAGTGCTCAAAAACATTAACTCATCAAACTGAAAATTAGCTCTAACAGCGCCTAAAAGTGAGGCCTGTGTGTACTCATCCAAATGCAATTTTCCTACCAATTCTAATGGTAGGTTTTGATGATTAAAGGATATGACATTAAATCGCTCCAACTAGGGTCAAAGTTAATAAAACAGTCCCTTTCTTGTGTCATTCTATTGTCATAAGCGGAGTTAGAATGAAAACTTTATAAAACGCTAAAACCCCGTCCAACTAGCGTTTCAACGTTATTTTTCGGTTCTTGACAAAATGATATTCGTCAGTTTTTACTGATCGGGCCTAAACGTAACAGCATCTTCAACATAAATTTCATATGCTACATTTCTTTATCTCGACCACTATTTTTGCTGAATTACCTGAATAATATTTACAGGACAATTTCTTGCTGCCTTTAAATTCTCTTCCAATTCGTGGTCGTCGACCAAAACGCTATGAAATCCCTTTTTTTCTTTTGAACCAACAAGCGTGCATTTGCCATCTTGTCTCGAAATTCGCCAACGGTAGTACGCGGCTTCTACACAAGCGTTGCATCCAATACATTTATCGCGTTGTTGTATAATGCGTATCATTATGCGTCAACCAATTTGTAAAGTTTATCTGAAGCTCTAATTTTACTACTAATAGGCATAGTAAATACTTCTCCACGATTAACGCGCTCTACACTTTTTTCTCCAACACGTAACTCCATTACTTTATCTTCTAAATAACCAGTGGTTGGACCTGTTATTAAAATATCATCACCTACAGATAAGTATTGTGCTTCTAAAATGAATTCGCCAATTTTTGGTTTTTCATAATAATGCGAACCTTTTGCAACATATATTTTCCTTTTTGTTGATTTAGAACCCGATTCATCATTCCATTCTCCCATTTTTTTGCCCAAATAGTAGCCATCCCAAAAGCCGCGATTGAAAACAGTTTCCAGTTGTTTCATCCAAGCCTCTACTTTTTCCGAAGTATATGTGCCATTGTAGTAACTATCAATTGCTTCACGATAACATTTGGTAACAGTATGCACATAATCAGCAGCACGCCCTCTTCCTTCTATTTTTAATACAATTACACCTGCATTTAAGATTTGGTCGATAAAACCAATGGTGCATAGATCCTTTGCTGACATAATATATTCATTGTCGATCTCAAATTCGATACCATCTTCTTTATCAGAAACAATATAACTTCGTCGGCAATTTTGTACACATGCACCACGGTTGGCAGATGCGAAGTGTGAGTGCAAGCTCAAATAACATTTTCCTGAAACTGCCATGCACAAAGCGCCGTGTGCGAATATTTCTATTTCTATCAACTTTCCTTTTGGCCCGGTAATGTTTCTGCGCTTGATCTCGCGGGTAATTTCTGCAACCTGAATTAAACTTAACTCACGTGCTAATACCACAACGTCTGCGTAATTAGCATAAAACTCAATAGTATCAATGTTCGAAATGTTTGCCTGTGTTGACACATGTAACTCCATTCCGATCTTTTTTGCATAATTCATTACAGCATGGTCAGCGGCAATGATCGCTGTTATATTACTTTCTTTTGCCGCATTTACGATCGATCTCATTAAACTAATGTCGTGATCGTATAATACAGTATTAAGAGTAAGATAGCTTTTTACATTATGCTCTTTGCAAATGCTTGCAATTCTCTTTAAGTCATCCAAAGTAAAATTGTTTGCCGAACGGGCACGCATGTTTAATTGCTCAACACCAAAATAAACCGAATTACAACCGGCATTAATAGCAGCCATTAATGCTTCGTAGGATCCTGCCGGAGACATCAATTCTATAGAACCATTCACCTTCATAAAGTTTTGGCTAAAGTACGCCGATTAAGAAAATAACAACTGACCTAAGTCATGTTTAAGTCGGCGCAAAAAATCAGCTTTGCTGTTTGCTACAGAAGATTCAATTGATCCTTAATTACTTTTACGTTTACCGTTTCGTGGGTTGTAAAACACATAACCAGATTGAACAAGATTTCAACCGGCCTTACAGATCATTAAGAAAATAAAATTTGTTAGTTTTTAGTTAGAACCGTTGTATATTTAAAGCCAATAAATTATTTAGCCGACGCTTTTTTGGTCGAATTGATATAGGTATCAAGTTCAGTTTTTGATGACTCAAACGTTAAGGCCTCGTTTATCTTGTAATAATTTCTTTTATCGGTAACGCGCGTGTAACCATACTTTGCAAGATCTAATTTTGCTTTTTCAAAACTAAGCAGCTCCATCATTTCTTTAACTTGCTCAGTTGACATACAATTAGCATCTACAACTTGTTTTGCGATCTTGAGCTTAGTATCGTCAATTCCGCCGGTATTAACAGATTCTTTAGCATTATCGAAATCCGCATCACTCATAGGTGTTGAGCATCCCGAGGCAACTGTTGTGGTACTAGTTTTTTCGTATCCGTCAACAACCGGTTTTGCTTTTGTTGAAGATGTTGTTCCCGAATTTTTAGTTGCGCCCGTTGTTGAATTACTCGACTTAGTGGTGGTTGAGTTATTCGATATTGTTCCACCTGAGGATGTTGTTGTAGTTGTAACAGTTTGAGAAGTGGTGGTGGTAATACCCATATCACCCATATTATCATTGATACTAACATTCACTCCTAATCCATTCATGTTCACATCCACTTTTGTATTGTTTGCATCACTGTTACTTATACCAGTTTTAGTTTCAGTTACTGTTTGATTCACTTGAACATTTGTATTTCCAGATGTACCATCATCTGCTACATGCACATTATTTGATGCGCTTCCATTATTGCTTGATGTAGGCTCGCTGGTACTGTAATGCACAACAGCTTGTTCAGGATCAGACTTTGTTTGCGGACCAATTGCTACTGCGCTTACAGGGCGAGCTTTATAACCACCTTTTTTCTTGATGCCAACGCTAAATACAAATTCGTGATTTTTTACCGGTTCGCCACCTTGCATAAAATAAATATTTTGATCCACAACACCCTTGGCTTTGTCTTCAAATACAATTTTTGCTTTGTAATTTGGTTGGATAAGATCAGTGACCTTTACATTGGTCTCCGCTTCTAAATTTTGTTTCACGCCATTTATGATCAAGAAGAATTTTTCTCCGTTCTCTGAAAAAACAACTAAGTTGTTTTGTGCGCTAATTCCTATGAATGACATAAGGAAAATAAGTGATAGGATTTTTTTCATGTTTGCTTATTTTTTAGTTTGATGTTCAGAGCAATTCAAACGTTATGCTAAACTTTTTGAATTTGGTTTTTTTAACAGTTACTTACCACTCTTACTTCCATCGTAAGCCCACTTGATAAACATAGCACCCCAGGTGAACCCTCCACCAAATGCAGAAAGTATAAGATTGTCGCCTGGCTTTAACCTTTTTTCATAATCCCACAATAGCAAAGGTATTGTACCGGCAGTTGTGTTGCCATACTTTTCAATATTCATCATAACCTTTTCGGTACTAAGTCCCATTCGCGAAGAAGTTGCTTCAATGATGCGCTTGTTTGCTTGATGTGGAACCAACCATGTGATATCGTTGGCCTTTAATTTGCTTTTTTCCATCATTTTTGCACTCACTTCAGCCATATTGTAAACCGCGTGTTTAAAAACTGCCTGGCCTTCCTGATGTACAAAATGTTGACGATCATTAACTGTATCATGCGATGGAGGCAATAACGAACCACCCGCTTTCATATGCAAGTGCACGGCCCCATTCCCGTCGCTGTGTAAAATAAAATCTTGTATTCCGTTATCATCAGCACTTGGCTCTAAAAGAACCGCTCCTGCTCCATCGCCAAATATCACACAGGTTGTTCTATCTGTATAATCAATAATGCGACTCATCATGTCTGCTCCAACGATCACTACTTTTTTGTAACAACCACTTTCGATGAATTGTGCTCCTGTTGCCAGAGCATAAATAAAACCTGAACATGCTGCGCCAAGATCGAATCCCCAAGCATTTTTAGCGCCAATTTTAGAACAAATAAGATTAGCAGTTGCAGGAAACACCATGTCAGGTGTTACTGTTGCTACAATCAGTAGATCTATTTCCTCAGGTGAAATTCCTCTTTTTTTACAAAGTTCTTCAACAGCTTTAACTCCCATATCAGAAGTTGCTTTGGCCGGGTCGTTCTCAATGTGCCTCTGCTTAATTCCGGTTCGGGTTGTTATCCACTCATCTGTGGTGTCTAAGATCTTTTCAAAATCAAAATTAGTAACAATGTTTTCCGGAAGAAATCCCCCAATGGCGGTAATTGCTGCTTTACTCATATACTAATTAAACTGGGTGTTTATTTTTTCGTTCAATCGGGCTTCCACAACATCTTTGGACAACACGATCATATTTTTAAATGCGACAGGACTTGAGATGCCGTGACTGATCATCACGGTGGAATTGATCCCTAAGATAGGTGTGCCGCCATATAACTCGTAATTAAACCTATCAAAATACTCATCGTTGAGTTTACGTTTCATTGCCACTCTATAGAACGATTCTGCCATTTTCAACATGATATTCCCCACAAATCCATCACAAACGATCACATCCACTTTATCTCCAAACAAATCGCGGCCTTCTACATTCCCAATGAAATTAAAATCCTTGGTCTCTTTCATTAAATTGTAAGCCGATTGCGCTACAAGATTTCCCTTTTCAGGCTCTTCACCAATATTCAGCAATCCAACTTTTGGATTATCGATCTTATAAATTTCTTTGGCATAAATTGAACCAAGGATACCAAATTGATAAAGTACATCAGGTTTACAATCGGCATTTGTGCCAACGTCCAACATGATACCACATCCTCCATTGAGCTTTGGCAGAATTGTTGTGATGCAAGGACGAATAACTCCTGGAATTGCTTTTACTGAGAACATAGAACCCACTAACATAGCGCCGGTATTTCCCGCGCTGCCAAAAGCGTCAATTTGTTGATCCTTCAATAATTTAAATCCAATAGCAATGCTACTTTGAGGTTTTTGGGAGAACGCTTTTGTTGGATGCTCGCCCATTTCAATAACTTCTTTGGTATGAATATACTCGAATGCGCTACCATCTATTTTATTCTCTTCAAAATATTTTAGAGCGGCGTCCTTATCGCCTATCAAAACAATCTTTACGTCTTTAGGAAGTTCTTTTAGAGCCAAGACAGCACCATCCAAACAATTTTTTGGTGCAAAATCACCCCCCATTATATCCAGTCCAATTTTCATAAATAAGCGATCAATAAATATTCTTAATAAGAGCGAGTTACAATTGTAAAACAAAGTCGAAAAGTAGCAAATATCCCCGAAAAAACGCAAGAATTGTTATCAACTGTTTACAGAGAGAAGTTCATAAAAAAAGCGGCAAATTTGCCGCTCTCTTAAACTTCTTTACCTGTTTAGGCAGTAGCTTTTTCCATTACTACTTTTCCTTTGTAATATAGTTTTCCTTCAAACCAGTATGCGCGGTGCATTAAATGTGCTTCCCCGGTTACAGGATCTTTTGTAATGGTCATACTTGGTGCTTTATATGTAGCACGGCGCGAATCTCTGCGCGACCTCGATAGTTTTCGTTTTGGATTTGGCATGGTTTCTTATTTTAAACCCGTTGGATGCATTCCGCTAGGCTTGATTAATTTTCTTTTTTATCTCGTAGTAATGCATCCTACGGTTTTAATTCTTGTTTAACTTAATTTTATTTAGTTTTTCCCATATGGGATTTGTTTCTTCACTTTCTTCAGAGCCACTGACCTCTTTGAGTTTCTTTAACATGCTATCATCGCATTTAAATAACTTCTTGTCAATTTCGCAAGGTACTTTTCTTGCAGGAACCGCGGTTAAAATGTACTCGTAAATATACTGCGATACATTTAGTGCCGTTTCTCCTTCTGGCACTACCATTATATCATCGGTACTTTCGTCAGGGTTTCCGTATTTGATCACCAATTTCTCTTTTCCTGAGATTGGAATATCAAATCCTTTCAAACACCTATCACAATCAACACAAACTGTACCTTGCAAGTCAAAATCAATCTGCATGGCATTGTTTTGTTTTAGCACAACTGCTTTTACCATTACATTAACATCACTCACTTCTGATGTTTCATGTTCTTTAAAGAACTTACCGGTAACTTCGAACTCAAATTCGTGATTACCAACAGACAAGCCTCCCGTATGTATTATGTACTTCGTTCTCCCCATACTCGTCTGTTCCTATGAAAAAGGGATGCAAATATAGGTTTTTTCCCGAATTCGTACAAGTATTTAAAGCTTATGACAATCAATAAACTACCTCCTCTTTAACAAAATACGTTTTTCTGCACTTTTGGCCTGGGCACTTAGGTTCACTTGCTCTACATTTGTGGTTTAAAAATGCCCATAATCGAGGCTGGATAAGGCCTTTGGATACGGAAAGGCTAAAAAATGGTCACATTTCCAGCCAGGAGAACTAATACATTTTTCTGCTGTCCCGAAATCGCTATTTCAAGAAAATTGGATCGAATAGAGTGGCTGCCACAGAAATATACCCATATGTACTAGCCTCCAGGAGTTCCAAGAATAGCTCTAATGAAGGTTTACTGTGCGGCCAAATCCCGGATAGTACAATTTTTTCTTGTCGAAATTAATAAACCGGTGTTTGGGTATAAGACTGTTCTGATCGCTTTGCCTACTAAGTTCCTTATCGGTTAAAATATATTTTGAGAAACATGAATTTAGTTATAGAACAAATAATACCAAATCGCTAATTTCGTTATTTCAATTACACTCAAAAAAAAACCCTTTGCGTTGCAAAGGGTTTGATTAAATATTATTCAATTGTGCCATTACGCGCAGCTTCTTTTTTGTAACGAACAAGTCGTAAACACCAATATCCCAACAGGGCTACAACGAAACCACCAATAAAAACGTTTGGCGTATGACCAGCAGCTTTCATGCCTTTGAATATCCATTCAAACACTGCAGCGGTTCCTTCGAAAATATCTGTCCATGTTACCATTAATGTCTTCATAACAAAATTATTTAAATAAGATTATTAGTTTTAAGTTTACTGCAACAAATATAGGAAAAGATTTTAATTAAAAAAATCGTGCTTGCTAACAGGTTTAATAAGGGTTTCAGGGGAAGTATAACCGTGCTGCTGGTCATCTATCTCCTCGTCTTTTCGCTCTCATTTTTCATCCAAAAAAGCACCGAATTATCCTTTTATCCCAATATTTTTTACAACTACCTAGCTTCTCAAATTCAATCACCTTTTATCATTCTTTTGATAAATCATTTTTTACTAATAGCGGGGCTTTCTCTTGTTGCGCTTATTGTTTCCAATGAAGAAATAACCGACAAATTGAACTATTTTCCGGTGTTGGTTTTTTTTACCATTAATATTATGATATTGAATAAGGACCGCATCTCCTTATACTTATTCAGTAATATCATTATACTTTATTCGCTTTACCAGATCTTCAATACGTACAGAAAAGACCAGGTACTTAGTCAAATATTTAATGCCTGCTTTTTTTTATCGGCCGCACTTTATCTTAATATCGCCAATATTTTCCTGTTTCCATTTGTTTTTATTGCGCTAGCTATTTTACGCCCGTTTAATTGGCGCGAATTTGTAATGGTGATCATGGGATTTGTTTGCCCCATATTTATTTATGAATGCTTGAGTTATTTATTCAGTTTTAATCAGTGGTATATATTCGAAAATTTAGCAGAGCTCTTCTCTTATTTCAAAATGCCAATTCTTAATATGGACTTCTTACCATTTCTAATTGCTACAGCTCTATTATTCGTATTCAGTATCATCAACATAATGGCAGACGGACTTGGGAATACCGTTAAAAAACAAAAAGCCAAAAGTTGTTTCTTCTGGTATCTTATCCTCATCGTTCCTTTATTCTTTATTTCGGGATCTGGGTATGTAAACATTATGTTACTCTACTCCATACCTCTTTCATTTTTAATAGGTGATCTGTTATTCAGTTTAAGAAGCGGGAAGCTTATAAATATACTTTTACTGGTTTTTATTCTTTCCAGTTTATATTACGTGGTTAAAAAAACTGCCCTGCTTTAAAAAGGGTCAACGTTTATCTGTACAATGAATTTCCATTTTTGATGTTCGCTATGCAATTGAGTGATGCTATGCGATAAAAATTCGCGGATCCATTTACCTGAAACTTGTTTATCGACTTTTATCAGAATGCGTTTGGTGTACATGTTCCTGATCTTTGCGATCAAAGGGAATTCAGGTCCTAAGATCTTATTTTGCAATTGTTGCTTTAGTACATAAGCTAATTTATTGGAGAGCTCGGTCAATTCATCTGTATCCTTAGAAAGAATATTTAGTTCGATCAATCTACAAACCGGAGGATAATTAAATTGATCGCGCTCGAGCAATTGATCTTTATAAAATTGTTCCTGATCACCTTCCATTAATTTTAAAAGAACAGGATGTTGTGGTTGATTGGTTTGAATGAATAATTTTCCGGGATGATTTTTTCTACCCGCCCTACCTTTTAGTTGCGTAAGAAGTTGATATGCTCTTTCAAAACTCCTGAAATCAGGGAAATTCAAAACAGAATCCACATTAATAACACCTACAACACTTACATTCTCAAAATCCAATCCCTTTGTAACCATTTGTGTGCCCACCAAAATATTTGTTTGCCCACTTTCAAAATCATCTATCATTTGTTTGTGCGAATGTTTGCTACGTGTAGTGTCAAGGTCCATGCGCGCTACTTTTGCTTCCGGAAACAATAATTCTATTTCCTCTTCAATTTTTTCGGTGCCTGCGCCTTTAAATCTCAAGTCATTACTTCCGCAAGCCACGCAAGTTTTAGGCACATTCGTGTTATATCCGCAATAATGGCACACTAATTTATCTTGGTATTTATGATAGATCAAGGGCACATCACAATTTTGGCAATACGGTACATGCGCGCAAACATGACATTGGGTATAAGGTGCAAAACCTCTTCGATTTTGAAATAAAATTACTTGCTGCTTGTTTTTTAATGCAGTAGTTACCGCATCAAATAACATGGGCGTTAATATTCCTTTCATACTCCGCCTGTCTTCATGTTCGCGAATATTACAGATCTGGATCGGAACTTTTCCGGTATTGGTGAAAGGGTCGCTCAATTCTACCAAAGCATATTTGCCTGCTTTTGCATTTTGATAGGTTTCTAAAGTTGGGGTTGCTGTACCCAACAATACATTTGCTTTACAACTTGCCGCTAAATAAATGGCTGAATCGCGCGCATGATAACGTGGTGCCGGCGAACTTTGCTTGAACGAAAAATCATGCTCTTCATCAATGATTATTAATCCCAATTGCTTAAATGGAAGAAACAAACCTGAACGGGCCGCTAAAATAATTTTATAGTGCGAATTTGAACTTTTGCTTTGTCCGGTTAAAATATTATTCCAGATCTCAACTCGTTCGTTCTCGCTAAAACGCGAATGATAAACGCCCACCACTTCACCAAAAACTGCTCGAAGCCTGGTGATCAGCTGCGTAGTTAAAGCAATTTCTGGCACAAGATATAAAGCTTGTTTGCCGCTATCAATGGTTTGTTGAATGAGTTTGATATACACTTCTGTTTTTCCACTTCCGGTTACGCCCTTTAACAGCGTTATCTTGTTTTTATCAAAAGCTGAATTTATCTCCTCAAAGGCTTTTTGTTGCGAAACGGACAATTGTTTATTCTCGTTCTTTCCCTTTCCAAAAAGTATACGGTCAACTTGCACTTCCTGTTCGTCTAATACCTTCTTTTTTACCAGAGCGTTGATCGCAGCAGTATCAGCACGTTTACTTATTTCGCTTTTGCGTATCCAACCTTCATCGCTTAAGCTTTTATTTATTTTGAATTGTAAAAAACAAAGTAAAGCCTCTGCTTGTTTAAACGCCTTCTTCTCAAGCTTATCAATAAGCTCGTGCAGTTTTGCATCCTCCTCATATTCTGCATTCAATCTAATATAAGCAACGATCTTTGGCTTGTATCTATCTTTTACTTCTTCGTAGATCTCAACCGCATCTTTTTTGAGCAGTTTATTTATGAGTGCATGAATACTTTTTATTTTCAAATGTTCTGCTAATTCCTCGAGGCTGATATTAGGATTTGCGTGTAGGATCTCAATCACCTGATGTTCTTTATCTGTAAAATGATCGTGTTCGATCTCATCAAAACTAAAAGCAGGATTTATTTGAACATGCGAAGTGCTGCTTAATTTTAAACCCGCAGGCATGGCTGCATTCATTACATCGCCGGGATTTGCGCAATAATAATTAGCGATCCAATCCCAAAAACTTAATTGCTGCTGGTTAACAACCGGAAGATCATCGATAACCGATTCGATATATTTTGCTTGGTATTGAGTTGGAGCTTGCTCGTGAACATGGTAAATAATACCTGTGTAGATCTTTGAACGTCCAAATTGTACAAGAACACGTTTTCCTATTTGCACCTCATCGTTTAATGTAACCGGAACTCTGTACGTATATTTATTAGGTACACCAAGAGGAACTATCACATCAACAAATAATGTTTTTACGCTCATTAACTCAAAATAAATGCTAAAACAATTCCAAGCAACATGGATATGATCTTAGAGGGGGAATATTTATGCTCATCGCCTGTTTCAAATAAGATAGCCGTTGAAATGAATAAAAAGATGCCAATTACTAAAGAATCGGCGATATATTGATAGTGCATTACTTTCATAAATTGGAATGTATGCACTAGGTAACTAAATAAAAATCCCAAAGGGGCCATAATCGAAAAAAGTACAAGGAAGAAAATAATATTCAACCATTTTACGTTGTGCTCTTTTAATAATGCTACAAATAAAAAAGAGATCGGTATATTATGGATCACTAAACCAAATATCAGTTGGTGATTGCTATGCCCTGAATCACCTTGATAAACAGGTAGGCCTTCTAAAAAGGAGTGGATCAATAAACCAATGATAATGCCATAAGGAAAATGTTTTTTACACGTATCACTATGGTGATGACTATGCCCATGTTCTAAACCGCCACTCAAATTCTCCATTAATAATTGGGCTGAAAAACCAACAACAATGAACAAACCCACCATTTTAAAATCGGTCACATGAACCCCTTCGTGCAATTGGTATGCTTCGGGCAACAAGTGCATAATTGTAGTTGAAAAAAGATAGGCGGCACTAAAAGCTAAAACCAATTTAAAAAAGGATTGGTTCAATTTAAAATACATTGCAAAAATTCCAGTGAAGATCACAGGTAAGGATAAGGCTAATATAGATTGTATCGAATTCATTATTTACTAAATACTACTATTAAACGATCTGAGTTTTGTTCATCAAACCTTTCCAAGTTATAACTACCAAATGTATCCTTAAGAACAAAACCGGCCTTTGTTGCATAATTCATTAGATCGGGCAATGTATACATTAGTACACTTTCTTCAAAGTTATGCTCTTTGCCCTTATCTGCGAATTTAATTTGTTTAATTATTTTATTTCCTTCTAAACGTTTTGAAATAGTGAACTCCAGATCTCCACGTTTTCCCACCGCATTGGTAACCAAACAACTTTTCACTTTAGTGGCATTAAAAAAATCAATCACAAACACACCTTTTGGATCTAACGCATTGTATACGTTTTGAAAAACGCCGAAGTTATCGCGCGGATCTTTAAAATAACCAATGCTCGTAAATAAATTCAAAACCGCGTCAAAATAATTGATCCGAAAAGGGGTGCGCATATCGTGCACGAAAAAATCAAGCTTTTTATTCGCAAATGAACTTGCCTCTTCAATACTCTCTGCCGAAAGATCGGTTCCAACAACCGTATACCCCAGTTCATTTAATTTAATTGAATGCCTACCCTTGCCGCATGCAAGATCCCAAACAGTCGCATCTTTGTTCAATTGCAAATACTTTGTGAGATTATCAATAAAGTTATTGGCTTCTGAATTATTGCGGTTATTATACAGTAAATGATAATATGGAGAGTTGAACCAATCCTTGAACCATTCTGAATTATCTTTTGAATTTACCACCAGACCACTAATTTACTAAAAACAAAAACACCGAGTGGAGTTCTCGGTGTTTAAAGTTTGTTTAGGAAAGGGCATGAAATAAATTCCTACAAGGCGTGCAAAAATTTTAAACCGCAGCATACCAGGGTATGTGAGGATTTAAAATTTTTACAACAACGCAGTAGGAGGTTATTTCATGGGCATTCCTTAGAATACTTTAGCTTTCACATACTGATAAGGCTCGTATTTCTTACGTTTACGAGGGTCGTTGTTATATTTTGGTCCATTTACCTTTGAGCGACGTTTAAACGTAATATTAGCGGCATTACCGCCCGCGGCTACAATAGCGTCGGTTAATTTCTCAACCGTTTTCTTGGCTCTTGAAGAAGCTAATCCTTTATTATTTCCACGAGCACGTGTTGGAACGCGAGAAGCACTTGAATAAACATCTACTGTAATAGCTTTTTGTTTGCTTAATTCAGCAGCTTTATTCACAAAATTCTTCCACGACTCTTCATTCTCATCAATCCTTGTGCGACCGTATTTAAAGAAAAATTTGTACTCTCCTTCTGCCACCACATTATCAGCAACGGCAACAGCAGCTGTTACACTTTGATCGATCACCAAGGTTTTCTTAATAACACTTTTTGGTTTTAATTTATTGGTATTGAAAGCCAATTTCTCTGAAACCTTATTATCAATATTAGCCGATAATTCATATTTGAAGTCAGAATCAATTGGGATATTCTTCAACATTCCGTTATCATCTGTTGTTCCTTCAAATTTGCCTCCATTAGCATCTACCAAAGTAACGCTGGCATTCTTAATAGGCTTCTTTTTCTTGTTTCGAATAAATACCTTTAAGCTATACTCGCCTTGAGCTGCAACAACAGGTTTTTCTACATACAATGTTTGAGAGAACACCTTAGGTGGTTTTACACCTTTGGTACTTACAGAAACCACTTCGCTCTTAACTCCATTGAATTCTGCCGTGATCTTATAATCTAGTTCGAGTGTTAAAGGTAAATTGTCATGACGACCACTTGCGTTTGTTGAATACTCATGTACTTTTCCATCCGAACCACTAACAGTAAGCTTAGCACTCTCGATTGGTTTTTTATTCTTCACATTATCCATCACTACCAAGTTCAACAACAAGGCATTTGATTTTGCTTTTACTGAACCTATAAGTGATACAGGCTCTAAACTAACTTCACGCTTGATCTCTTTATAAGAAATATCATTACTAACAAAAACATCCTCACTATAGAACTCGTTTCCTTTTGGTGCTTGATAAGAAAATGTGTACTCCCTTCCCGGAGGTAAAATAGTTGTAAATGTTCCGTTTTGTTTCGGACGGTAAGTTCCAATGATCTCGCCCGTTTCTTTATCTTTTACAATGATCACAAGATCATCCGGTAGTTTTTCGCCTGCCGCCGGAACAATTAGCCCTTTAAATAAAGCCAAAGGTTTTTCTTTTGCCTCTGGCATAGAAACCATATAAATATCCTTTTCTCCGGCACCGCCATCTTTTGCAGAAGAAAAATAACCACGTTTACCATCGGGTGATGTTACATAAAATACATCATCGTCGGTTGTATTAATAGGATAACCCATGTTCATCACATCCGAAAATTGATTATTCTCATCCAGTGTTGCAAACATAATATCGAAACCACCCATAGATTTATGTCCATTAGAAGCAAAGAAGAATGTTCTTCCATCAGGATGAATAAAAGCCCCATCTTCATCAAATTCGGTATTGATCACCGGACCCATGTTCAATGCTTTGCTCCAATTGCCAGTTGGTAATTTCACGCAACGGTAAAGGTCTCTTCCGCCATAACCACCGGGACGATTAGAAACAAAGATAAGAACAGTGGCATCGGCATTTAAACAGGCGTGCGATTCTTGGAACTTTGAATTTACATCAGAGCCAAAATCTTTTATTGGACTCCAATCTGCCCCATCAAATGTGCTGTAATAAATATTTCCACCCATACCATCACCACCATCGCGATAAAGGATCAGCGTTTGACCATCGGGTGTGATATTGATGGCTGCATCCATTCCATTACCGTTAATACTTTCCGAAAGAGAAACAGGTTTTGACCATTCTCCTTTATCATCTTTATACGATACAACAACGTCTTCATAGTAATTACCGTTATCATCTTTCATGCCGCCTGTTGTGCTCGGTCTGCGTGTTGTAAAAATAAGCATACGCTCATCGGCGCTTAATGCAGGACTATAATCCGGATATTGACTATTAATGCTATCACCAAGGCTTGTTATTTGAACATTTAAAGGAACACTCATTTGTACTTTAGCAAAAGCGCAAATATCCTTATCTCTGGAGATCGTTTTTTTCCACTCTTTATCTTTTACATTGATGAACTTTTCAAATGCTTCGTATTCCTTCATCTCCTCATCAAATTTATAATTGAGGTGAAGTGCTTGTCCGTAATAATAATGTGCTAAAGGTGGTGCCGACTTTTCCATTGGATCGTCGATCAAACATTTATTGCTTACTTTTTTAACCGCGCGCTCAAGATACAATTCAGCTTTATACTTTGTATTAAGGGTATTTAGATAACATACGCCAATGTTATAATTTAATAAGCCACTGGTTGAATCCATGGCATAGGCATCCATATAATTTTGCAATGCCATGTTGTAATTTTCCTCTAACGAAAGGAAATTACCTTCCTGAACGAGGTCGCGGTACGAACCATCGCCTTTTGTTTGTGCATTTGTACTGCACAAAACGAACAAAAACAGGACAATAAATATATTTTTCATGCTTATTTGTAAACTAGCAAATATATGTTTTTTTTAGATAAAATGGCCTTTTTTGTAGATTAATTTTAGGTCATCTTCCTATTAAAAGATCAGGTTGTTCTTGCTCTGAAGTTTGTCGGGAATTACCTCGTGTACCTGTTCAATGCACTCGATCTGACGTAGAAGTTTAAAAACGGTGTATTGCTCATGAATAGCGCTTTCGCCCTTTAAAATAAGAAAAAAGTTGGTGTGTGGGAGTTCGCTTATTAGGAGTGTACTTTGCTCTATAACCTGCTTGGATTCTGCAAAAAGGTCGTATGAGGGGGCATTCTTTTGTTTGGGTTTAAAGTTACTTTTGTTTGGTACCACGCAATATTCAAGCCCTAACTCTTCATCAATGTAAGAGTACACCGAAAAATCAAAAAGATCTGAATTTTTAGAAGCCGATCGTAAATTTTGGGTTAAGCTAAGTTCAATATTCAACATAGCGTTGATATTGTTGATGATCACATATTGATTCTCGCCACTGGCAATGCCAATGAGTACAAAGTCAAAAAGGTTAGCGTCGTTATGTAAAATGTGTTTAGCCACGGTTAATTTCGGCAAGTGCTATTTCGGCTGCTTTTTGTTCTGCTACTTTTTTGCTATAATGTTCAAAGCCCTCGTATGCTTTAGAACTAATGACCACATTTACCAAATAACACTTTCCTTGCCCGGGGTCATTTCTTTCGGTCCAATCGTATTGCAGTTCGAGTTTATTTTTTTGGCAATAGATCTGCAATTGGCTCTTGAAATCTGAATCTGAATTTAAAAGTTCTACAAGGTCAATGTGCAACTTCACGATCTTATTCACTACAAACTTTTTTGTTTGCTCATATCCAAGATCCAGATAAAGCGCGCCTATCAAGGCTTCAAAAGCATCACCATAGGCGCTTGACTTCAACTTATCTTTTTTAGAAAGATTGGTCTTTAAAAAATTGTTGAGTCCGAATTTTAAGGCCAGTTCATGCAGATTTTTTCTGTTCACTATCTTACTTCTTAACTGCGTTAAGAATCCTTCATCTTTATTGGGATATTTTTTAAATAGATATTCGCCAATGATAGCGCCTAAGATCGCATCGCCCAAAAATTCCAGGCGTTCGTTATTATATAATGTTTGAGCGCTTTTTACATTACTGCTACTATGCATAAATGCCTGCTTATATAATTGCAGATTCTTTACACTAAGGCCAGTAATATTTTTAAGGGAAGTATATAATTTTTTATCGGGGCCGGATCTGAACGAAACAAGAGGTATGAGTTTCCTGATCAAACCCTAAAAAATTAGTTGTATTTTTTAATAACGATAGCCGCATTGTGGCCACCAAATCCGAATGTATTGCTAATGGCAACGCGCACTTCGCGTTGTTGCATTTTATTTGGAGTTAAATTCAATTTGGTATCGATCTCAGGATCTAAATTCTGAACATTGATAGTTGGGGGAATGATGCCATTTTTAACCGCTAAAATAGTAGCAATACCTTCAATAGCTCCGGCTGCACCAAGTAAATGGCCTGTCATGCTTTTTGTTGAGCTGATATTGATCTTGTAAGCATGTTCTCCAAAAATATTCTTTATGGCTTTAAGTTCTGCCGTATCACCTAATGGCGTACTTGTTCCGTGTGTATTGATATAATCAATTTCTTCAGGAGCAATTCCTGCATCTTTCAATGCGCGTTGCATTACTAATTTTGCACCTAATCCTTCCGGATGTGGCGCAGTTATATGATGTGCATCGGCACTCATACCGCCACCAATGATCTCTGCATAAATTTTTGCACCACGTTTTAAAGCGTGTTCTAATTCTTCAAGAATAATTGCACCCGAACCTTCACCTAATACAAATCCATCGCGATCTTTATCGTAAGGACGAGAAGCGGTTGCAGGATCATCGTTGCGTGTGCTCATGGCCATGCAGGCATTAAATCCACCAATACCACTTTCGTTGATCGCAGCCTCACTACCGCCGCTTACAATAGCAGTTGCTTTTCCTAATCTAATGTAATTGAACGCATCAATAAGTGCGTTGGTTGAAGATGCACAAGCAGAAACCGTTGTAAAGTTTGGGCCGCGTAATCCAAATCGCATAGAAATATGACCACTGCAAATATCAGCGATCATTTTTGGAATAAAAAATGGATTGAAGCGTGGAGTACCATCACCTTTTGCAAACGCAAATGTTTCGTTTTGAAATGTATCTAAACCACCAATTCCGCTTCCCCAAATAACACCGATCTCATCTCTGTCAATTCCTTCGGCATCTAAACCGCTATCGGCAAATGCTTCCACACTTGAAGCAATACCATACCACGTAAACGTATCTAGTTTACGCGCTTCTTTGCGATCGAAATAAGTTTCTGGATCAAACCCTTTTACTTCACAAGCAAAACGGGTTTTGAATTTGGATGCATCAAAACGAGTAATAGGTGCAGCGCCACTAACGCCTTTAATAAGATTATTCCAGTAGTCGTTTACACTATTTCCTAAAGGAGTAACCGCGCCAAGCCCTGTAACTACTACACGTTTCAGTTGCATATGATGAATTAGTTTTTTGCGTTGGTCTCAATATAAGCGATAGCATCGCCTACAGTACTGATCTTCTCAGCTTGCTCATCAGGGATAGCAATATTGAATTCTTTTTCAAATTCCATAATTAATTCCACCGTGTCTAATGAATCAGCTCCAAGGTCGTTTGTAAAGCTTGCAGTTGGTGTAACTTCTTTTTCATCAACGCCTAGTTTGTCAACGATGATCGATTTTACTTTGTTTGAAATGTCTGACATTTTAATAGTTTTTAATTTGGCACAAAATTAACCATATCCTCTATAAAACAAAATGCCAGTCCAAATAAGGGACAAATTTTTTAACAAATACTATTGTACTAAAAATATAATACGTTTTTAACTGTTTGATTATGAACAAATAAAAAAACCGCCCGAAGGCGGTTTTGTGTTAAGAAGTTTTTTTAACCACAGCTCTTGGCCTGTGATGCCTTTGATGATTGTGGTTGTTTAAACTGCTCATTTTAACGTTTGAGGTAGATCTTGCCTCTTCACGCATCATATGATTCTGAATAAGCTTCCCAATTACACCCACAGCTATTACACCGGCAATAATATATAAGCTTGCCAGGTTTGAGGCATCGCCTACGTACTGGGTAAATTTATCACTTAGGCTAGCAAAACTACTGTTGCTTAGCATTAAAAGGCCTAGGAGTGTTAGGCCCGATGTTACTCCATTCCTTCTGTTTTTCATAACGTTGATTTTTATAGTTAAACAATCCGTTAGTTTCCTATATATATTACGCAAATTCAGTGCCAAAGGTTGAGTAAAAATTATTTTTTTATTAGCCAAAAAATGCTTAAATTTGTATTGTAAAATAAAAATCACGAATTAAGAGGGGACCTAAGTCCCCTCTTTTATTGAGTAAAAATTGATCGCGAAAGAGCAAATATTACAGCTGGCTGAGGCACACTTTAACGGAACCGACAAGTTTGTTACCAGCATAAATGTGACAAGCGGCAACGTAATTGATGTGTTAATTGACGGAGATACCGCTGTAACCATAAAAGACTGTGTAGGATTAAGCAGATTTATTGAGGGAAACCTTGATCGCGAGAAGGAAGATTTTGCTTTACAGGTGAGTTCGCACGGTGCAGTAAACCCTTTAGTGAACCAACGCCAATATAAAAAGCATATTGGAAAGACATTTGAGATAAAATTAACCGACGATACGCATCACGAAGGTGAATTAGTAGAGTTTAACGAGAACGAATTGATATTAAAATATAATACACGAGAAAGTAAAGCTATTGGAAAAGGTAAAGTAACCGTAGAAAAAAAAGAAACCATTCCATTTAAAACAATAAAAGAATCAAAAATAAAACTTAAATTTTAAAACAACAGCCATGGAAACCTCAAATCTGATCGAATCGTTTTCGGAGTTCAAAGACATAAAGAACATCGACCGCGCTACTTTAATGAGCATCATTGAAGATGTGTTCAGGAACATGCTTATTAAAAAGTATGGAAGCGATAAGAACTTTGACATCATTGTTAACCCCGATAAAGGTGACGTTGAGATATACAAGAACCGACAAATTGTAGATGATGAATTTGCAGAAGACTCGTTTGATTACGATGAACACAAACACATCAGCTTAACAGACGCTAAAAAGATAGAGCCGGATTTCGAGATCGGTGAAGATCTATCTGAAAAAGTGGACCTTGAATATTTTGGACGCAGAGCAGTATTAGCAGTGCGTCAAAATTTAGTTCAAAAGATCCTTGAACTTGAAAAGAGCGAGATCTATAATAAATACAAAGATAAAGTTGGTGATGTAGTTACTGCAGAAGTGTACCAAGTGTGGAAAAAAGAGATCATGTTAGTAGATGATGAAGGTAATGAGTTATTACTTCCAAAAACAGAACAGATCCCTTCTGACTTCTTTAAAAAAGGAGATACTTTAAAAGCGGTGGTTTCTAAAGTGGAAATGAAAAATGGCACACCGTCAATCATTGTATCACGTACATCACCTGCATTCTTAGAAAGATTATTTGAAAATGAAGTTCCTGAGATATTTGATGGTTTGATCACTATTAAAAAAGTAGTGCGTGAACCGGGCGAAAGAGCAAAAGTAGCTGTAGAAAGTTATGATGATCGTATCGATCCGGTTGGTGCCTGTGTTGGTATGAAAGGTTCGAGGATCCACGGTATTGTTCGTGAATTGAAGAATGAGAATATCGACGTGATCAACTTTACAACAAATCCAAGTTTATTTATTCAACGTGCGTTAAGCCCTGCGAAAATAACTACCATTAAAATTGACGAAGAAAATAAATCGGCTGAAGTATTCTTAAAGCCTGATCAAATTTCATTAGCCATTGGAAAAGGTGGATACAATATTAAGTTAGCCGGAAAATTAACAGGTTATGAAATTGATGTATTCCGCGACACGGATATTGAAGATGTTGAGGACGTTGACTTAGATGAGTTTACAGATGAGATCGAAGCAGATGTGATCGAGAAATTAAAATCGATCGGTTGCGATACGGCAAAATCAGTACTTGAATTGAACGATGAGGAAATAACTCGCAGAACAGGTATTGAAGACGATGTAATAGCTGAAGTGCGTAAAGTGCTTGCATCAGAATTTGAAGATTAACGTGCCTTCGCTCCTGCCTTTACTCAAGTTAAGGCAGGTAAAAAGCTACGGCAGGCGAGAAAGGAAAGTGATCTCCTTGAATTGATCACAGCAAAATTTAGATAACAGAAAATAAAATATGTCAGACGGAGCAAAAACACTTCGATTAAGCAAAGTGGCGAAAGAATTCAATCTTTCTCTTGGAAAGATCGTTGAATTCCTTGCCACCAAGGGGATCAAGGTAGAGAACAATCCCAACGCGAAGATCGGAGATGAAGAACACTCTCATTTAATGAAGGCATTTTCCACAGATAAATCTGCTAAGGAAGAGGCTGCACAGGTATCGCAAAGCATCACTAAATTGAAGCGCGAGACCATTGTATTGGATGACGTAAATAAATCCAAGAAGGGAAAAGAAGAGAAAGAGATCGTTATAACTGATCATTCTGTTCCCTCTGAGACTGAAACACAAAGCAAACCTAAAAAAGTAAAGGCTGAGCCTGAACTTTTTTCACAAGAAGTGGAAAGTAAGGATGGCCCTAAAGTACTTGGTAAATTAGATCTTGATTCAATATCTAAAACAAAAGATAAAAAAGGCAAAAAAGAAGAAGAGCCCGCAAAAGGAAAAAAGAAACCTGTTGAAACTGTTGAAGAAAAACCCGTTGTAGCAGAAACTACGCCAGAAGTTGTTGAAGAACAAATTGAACATATTGAAACCAAATTTGCTAAGTTAGAAGGTCCTAAGATCCTTGGTAAAGTTGAACTTCCGGTTGTAAAAGAATCACCTAAAAAAGGTGAAAGTAGTTTTGCATTGGAGCGTAAAAAACGTAAGCGTATCAAAAAAGGTGGCTTAAGTGAAGAAGAGATCAAGAAGGTTGGAACTGAGCAAGCTAAAATTGCGAAAGATCGTGCCAAAGAAAAGTATGGAGATCCTAAACACAAAAAACCATATGGTGGTGGTAGTAGCCAAACAGCTTCTAAGCCACGTCATGAATTAACTGAAGAAGAGATCCAGCAACAGATCAAAGAAACTTTAGCGCGTTTAAGTGAGAAAGGTTCTAAATCAAAATCATCAAAAAATCGTAGAGATAAGCGTGATGTTGTTCGCGAGCGAATGGCTGAGAAGCAGGAATTATTAGATGCAGAAAAGAGCATTTTAAAAGTTACCGAATTCGTATCTGCAAATCAGTTAGCAACGATGATGGACATTCCCGTAAACCAAATTATTGCCACATGCATGAGCTTGGGTTTATTTGTATCCATCAATCAACGTTTGGATGCTGAGACCATTGCTATTGTTGCTGAAGAATTTGGATTTAAAACAGAATTCGTTTCTGCTGAAGTTGTAGAAGCCATTGTAGATAAAGAAGAAGATGTAGAAGGAGATGTTGTTCACCGCCCGCCAATTGTAACCATCATGGGTCACGTTGACCACGGTAAAACATCCCTATTAGATTATATTCGTAAAGCAAACGTTGTTGCCGGTGAAGCGGGTGGAATTACTCAGCACATTGGTAGTTATAACGTAAAACTTGAGAATGGAAAATCAATTACCTTTTTAGATACTCCCGGTCACGAAGCGTTTACCGCTATGCGTGCACGTGGTGCAAAAATTACCGACATTGTAATTATTGTGGTTGCGGCCGACGACAGTGTGATGCCTCAAACAAAAGAAGCGATCAATCACGCGCAAGCTGCAGGTGTACCAATGGTAATTGCGATAAATAAAATTGATAAGCCGGGCGCTAATCCAAATAAGATCAAAGAAGATCTTGCTCAATTAAATGTATTAGTTGAAGAATGGGGTGGTAAATATCAATCGCAAGAAATTTCGGCGAAGGCAGGAACAAACATTGCTCTTTTATTAGAGAAAGTATTATTAGAAGCAGAGGTATTGGATCTGAAAGCAAATCCAAAAGTAAGAGCATCTGGTTCGGTAATTGAAGCAAAATTAGATAAAGGTCGCGGACACGTTGCTGATATCATTGTGCAACGCGGTACATTAAAAGTTGGTGATATTATTGTTGCCGGTGGATATAGTGGCCGTGTAAAAGCAATGACCAACGAGCGCGGTTTAACTATTGCAGAAGCTGGTCCTTCAATCCCGGTTCAATTATTAGGATTAAATGGTTCGCCAACAGCGGGTGATAAATTTAATGTAATGAGCGATGAGCGTGAAGCACGTGAATTGGCCAACAAGCGTTTGCAATTACAACGCGAGCAAGGTATTCGTACACAAAAGCATATTACACTTGCCGAGATCGGAAGACGTTTAGCAATTGGTGATTTTAAAGAATTGAATGTGATCGTAAAAGGCGACGTGGATGGATCTATTGAAGCCTTATCGGATAGTTTATTGAAATTATCTACCGAGAAAATTGCGGTGAACATCATTCATAAATCGGTTGGAGCAATAAGTGAGAACGACGTTATGTTAGCTTCGGCTTCAAACGCTATCATTGTTGGTTTCCAAGTTCGTCCTACGCAAAATGCTCGCAAATTAGCAGAGTTAGAAGAAATTGATATTCGTTTATACTCCATCATTTACCAAGCTATCGACGAGATCAAAGCAGCGATGGAAGGAATGTTAGCTCCTGAATTTGAAGAAAAAGTTGTTTGTAATATTGAGATCCGCGAGGTGTTTAATATTACCAAAGTTGGAACCATTGCAGGTTGTTATGTATTGGATGGAAAAGTTACACGTCATACTAAAGTGCGTGTGATCCGCGATGGAATTGTGGTTCACCAAGGAGCTCTAGGTTCGCTGAAACGCTTTAAAGACGATGTGAAAGAAGTAACATCGGGTTATGAGTGTGGATTGAATATTGCTGACTTTGACGATATAAAAGCCGGAGATATTATTGAAGGATATGATCTGGTAGAGATTAAAGCGAAGCTTTAATTAATTATGAATTAAACCGCCTTCGCTACGCTTGCGCTGAAGCTTCAGCGTAGAAGCAAAAGCTACGGCGGTTAAAAATAAAACTAGCCTACGCCAAGGCTTCGGCTAGTGAAAGGGGGATTAGCTCATTTGGCTAGAGCGCTTCGCTGGCAGTGAAGAGGTGATCGGTTCGAATCCGATATTCTCCACGGAAAAATAAAAATATCCCTGCATTTGTGGGGATATTTTTTTAAACCCCACCCAATGAAAAAACTCATTTCTCTGACTGTAGTACTTGTATTTCTTACAAGTTGCCAGGCCATCATGAAAAAAATGTATGGCATTAAAGATCCTGATATAGAGAATGAGAGAACAATAAAAAAAGCGGCTACTAAATACAAATTGGATCCGGCAAATATTGTTACTGTTACTAGTGATGCATTCTTAAAAGAGTTAAGCGGTAAATCTATCCCCGATGTTGCTGTTTTTGACTCAAACGGCAATTACATCGAATACCGAGTAACAGATACATCGTGTAATGCAGGTCTTTTTAAATTTATTCCGGAACTTAATTTAAAAGGTAATTATAATAAAACCGGCTTAACCAATTTACAAGCAGAACTTGCCAAGTTCAGAGATATAAATGGAAATGTATTAAAAGCCACTGAAGGATCGGACTTTTATCTACTGATCTATTGGACCGTATGGACCGGGAAACTAAACAAAGACCATGTAAAGATCTGGGAAGATCTTGCAGTTAATAATAAGAATTGTAAGATAAAGGCCTTAACAGTGAATCTTGATATTCAGGAATACTGGGGCAAAAGTAAATGTGATAGCATTCTTAATAACCTGAATAAGAAAAAATAGTACCCTTATTATACAATGAAAAAACCCACCTTATTAGAGTGGGTTCTAGAAATTATCGCTATAATTTAAATCTGTGCGCTAAAAATGGGTTTGTAAACTAATTTAAAACACAAGTAATAATTGGATTGGCTACAATTGTGCCATTTATAGTACTAACTGGGCTTTCATTTTCTTTACACCAAGCCTTTGCCCCTGATTTGGTTAATTTTGCTTCTGTTGTAACAACAACGTTAGCAATTGACCCAACTTGACTACAAACACAAGAATAATCCTTTTTACACGATGTCATGTTAAAAGAAAGAATTAACAGACCAAATATTATTTTTTTCATTTCAAAAAATAGTTACTTAATAACACAATTAGGATGTGTGGCGGTAAATACTACTCCATTTGAACTTACTTTAGAATCGGCAAGTGCTTTACACCAAGCTTCAGCATCTTTCTTTTTTGATTTAGTGCTATATACAAACATTGATGTGTAACCTGATGATCCACCAGAGGTTATTGAAGTACACTCGCAAGAATAATTTTTTTTGCATGAACTCGTTATAGATATTACAGCGATCATTATGATTATCTGCCTCTTCATAAAAGTACTATTGGCCAAAAATAGAATAAATTTACTAAATACCAAAACCCACCTTATTAGAGTGGGTTCTTAGTTTAATGCTGTTAGGGTCTACTCCTTAATAAACTTACTTGTGTAACTCTTACCCTCTGAAGTGATCAGTTGATAAATGCCTTTGTTTAATCCTTCAATGTTTATCTGGGTAGAGTTTTCTTTTTGTTCCAATACTTTTCTTCCTAGTATATCCATGATTGAATAGCTTTCAATGGACTTGCCATCTGTAATTTTAAGATTTAGAATGTTTGAAGAAGGGTTTGGGTAAATTAAATGGAAATTTGAATTGTAAAGGTATTCCTCATTCCAATAACTTGACGTTACTGAATAGTGTATTTATCAATAAGAGTTCCATCTCCTAATTGCTTTTGTAGCTCCCGCCCACATTGTGCTATCTGACGCCCCTCCTGTGCGCACCGCCCCAAGACCGGCCCACCCCCCCCCCCACATTTTTAAACTTGCCCCCAATGACACTCCCCGCCAAAGGCCCGTTTATGCAGGCACACAGCAAAGAAAGCCAATTACTGAAGAACCAATTTGAATCGGAGTGTTTCTAATAGTATTTGTACCATCTCCTAGTTCTCCAAAATTATTCCTGCCCCAAGCCCAAAGAGTTCCATTAGCTTTTATCGCTAGATTGTGATATCCACCACAACTAATGAGCTTCCAATTATTGTCAATACCAATTTGCGTTGGAATGGCTTTACTCGTATAGTGCCATCCCCACTTGACCATAAATTTATCCCCATCCCCACAAAGTGCTTTGTCTTCAGGCCAAGAGAATGAGCATAACTCCCAGCTATTGATTGCCAATTTGTGCTTGTACTTATTTGAGTTGGTAAGCTTTTATCAATAAGTGTACCATCACCAATTTCACCCTGTCCGTTATATCCCCACGCCCACAGTGTACCATCAGTTTTGATTGCAATAGAATGTAAGCCACCACCAGCAATTGATTTCCAACACTGGGCGTTAATTTGAGAAACGACTGAGAATAATAAAATTGAGAATATAATTTTCATAGTCTTAATTTTAATTAAAGATAGTAATTCCATTGAAATAAAACCCACTACGCCCTCAGCCTTTAGCCCTAGGATCCATTTTAAAAATTTCATACCTTTATTACATAATGAAAAACTCTTACAAACTCATCACCCTATTTTTGATCCTTATTGCAATAGGATTAAGTGATTGTCAATACCGTAAAGATTGTGGCGGAAGGCGCAAGAAAAAGGTTAAGACCGGAATGGGCGGCTACATGTAATAGTGTTTGTCCGAAATGCCCATTTTCTTCGTTATGCTGCAGAAAAAAAATTCTCATTTACTTAAGTAAACTGCGTCATTTTTTTCTTTGCATGCCTCAAAACTGGGCATTTCGATCCAAACACTAGATCAAAGAAATTCCGATAAACTCTTAAGTGTAATAGACGATCTTTGGTTCAACGCCAACGTTGAAGGTAATTGTAGAAGCTGTGTTGATCTGATCTTCATCCTCATCCTCTACAAATAATGTAATATTCACTTTTCCTTCATTATTGCTGCAAAGCGTTTTAAGCAGCATGTTCATGATCTTTAGTGTAGATGTATTGTAAAAACCAACTGATCTCCACGCTCAATGGAGCGGTTGCTTTAAAAGTTTGCGCCCACTGTAATACCTTTTCGTAAAACGAGGGCGGGTTTGCCATAAACGAATTTCCCTTTATGACCATTTTATTTTCTTCGGGTTTCACCAACACATATGGTGATTTTTCTCCTTCTGCTATCTCAATCATGATATATAATTCTCAAAGATAAATCAAAATTTAATTCCAATAACACAAATGTCGTCCATTTGTTCATAATCTCCCATCCATGTTTCAAATTCTTTAACTGTGGATTCATATTGTTCGTTAATAGGCTGGGGGTAAATTTCACCAAAAAAAGCCTTCATTCGCTTTGTTGAATATCGTTTATTTTTTTCTCCCCCAAACTGATCTCCAAAACCATCGCTAAAGAAGTAAGCGCAATCACCCTTCTGCGGCTTCATTACGTTATCTGTAAAGCCTTTAACCTCATTAGGAAAGCTACCTCCAATTGAATAAATTGGGGCTTTAATATCCTGAGGGCCTTCTTTAGAATAATAATAAAGTGGGCGGTTGGCACCTGAGAATATGAACTCAGTAGCATCCTTGTTGATCCTTAATACCATTGCATCCATACCGTCGCCTATTCGATTCTCTTCTTCTTTCTTTTTAAAGGCCTTGTGCAATTTTTTGTCCAATTCATTTAAAATAAGAGCAGGCGTTGCCTCCTTATACTCGATCAATACCTGGTCGAGGAATGTAGATCCTAATAAGCTCATAAAAGCTCCCGGCACACCATGCCCTGTGCAATCCACCACAGCAATATAAGAGTAAGTGTCGGTTTCAGTGAACCAATAAAAATCTCCGCTTACAATATCACGAGGTCGGTAATAAACAAACAAATTAAGCTTTTTACTAACGTAATCAGGATCGGGTAATACCGCATTTTGAATTCGCTTTGCATAGGCAATACTGGCTGTTATATCCTGATTCTTTTCATTTAACAACTCATTGGCTTTCTCAATTTTTTCTTTTTCTAATACAAGCTCTCCAGTTTTTTCCTTCACTAACCCTTCCAATATTTCTTTATCTTTTTGAAGTTTTTTGGTTCTCCACTTAAAGAATAGGAAAAATCCAAGGATAACAAAAGCAGAAGCTGTAACAATGAACCAGAGTTTTTTCCAGAAAGGTTTACCAATGGTAATTTTAAATGTAGCAGGACTTTGCGTTGCAATATTATCAGAATTGAAAGCGGTGATAACAAATTTATAATCCCCGTCAGGTAAATTAGGATAGGTTACACTTTGCTCTGAAGTGATGCGTGGATTATCTTCAAAACCTTCGAGTTGATACTTGTAAGTAACACCCCCAGGATTGGTTAACGAAACTCCAACAAAATCAATTGTTAATTCATATTTATCATAAGGTAATTTATACACTGAGTCTAACTGATGAACTGTGGTATTTGTTCGCACGGAAAGAAAAGATAGAACGGGGGGATTTAAATTGATCACATCCTCGTTTGGAAGATAGCGGATCAAGCCTTCGGTACTTCCCATGTAGATATCTCCCTTTTTACTTTTATAAATTGCATTATTGTTCACAATGTTAGCAGGCAAACCATTAGATCTGTTAATACTCCTGAACGTTTTTAAATTTGCGTATTTGATACTAATACCATTCTTATGAGTGGTTACCACATCTCCCTTTTGTGTAACCGTTATTCCATAACAAAAATCAGAACTCAAACCATCATCTGTTGTGTAATGTATAAAATTCGGTTTTCTGTTCTTGCGATAGCAATACACACCATCGCCTTCGGTAGCAAACCAAATATTATCGTCTCTATCCTGGGTACCGGCATTGAATTTGAATGGAGACAAAGTATCCTTATCACTCATTATGGTCTTCTGTAATTCTACTTCTCCTTTGGAAATATGATATAAAGGTGTTTCGGGCGAGAAAGCCCACACTTGATCCATACGATCAACAAAAGCATTCAGAAAATTATTATGAGGGGCTCCGGAGTTGGTATTGAATTCCTTTATCACCTCCAATTTATCGTTAACATAAATTAATCCCTCTGTTGTACACACAAGGTATTGCCCGGTTTGGTCTTTGGCTATACGATTCACACCCTTTCCTTTGAATATTGCTACTGCCTTCTTATACACCATTTTATTTTTAGCAATATCGTACACATGCAAATTATCACTTGTACCTATCCATAGCTCAGCGGTTAATTTATTGATAAAGCTTGTTTTGATATCTTCCTCTATCCCTTTGGGAATAAGATTGTGTTTAATGGAAAGATTTGTTTCGGTGTTGAATACGAATACGTTTTTATCATCAGACACAAAGATGTTCAACGAATCGTCAACTGCGATAGTTCTTATGTCATCAAATGGTAAAAAGTTGGTGGTACTAAAACGTTCGAATCTACTTGATAAGAATTGGAACAAACCATTACCTGTTGAACCGAACCAAAGGTTAGTTTCTTTGTCAACAAAAATGCGATTGATGAATTGGCTTTGTAACCCATTCTTATTATTAATGGTGGTTTGTTTTTCGAGGCGATAATTACTGGTGTATCGCAACATGCACAAGCCTTCTCCGGTGAGTGAGATCCATAGCTCATTATCACCTTTTAAACAAATATCCTTAATATTATTTTTGGAGCTTTTTAATTCAACCGAAAATGTGAGCATGGACTTGTACTCATTATTGCTCTTAATAAATAACTCAACTCCTATTCCATCTTCGCCAACCCACAATTCGTTGCGTGAAGATATTTCAATACAGGTTGTATTCTTTCCTTGAGTTCCTTCAAGAGTTTTTGAGGCCTTTGAACTTTTTCCAAGTTCAAATATCAAAACACCTTCTTGTGTGGCAGTGTAAAGTTTATCTTCCTTGATCTTTATTTCGTTGATAGGTGGAAGTTCTTCTTCAGTAAATAGTTTCGGTTCTCCATCTTCTTTTACTACATACAAACCTCCTGCTGCATTAGCAAAATAAATATACCCTTTAGAATCCTCAGCAAAGCCAACTACACGAGCAAGTGCCTCTTCATTTGTATGAAGTTTTTTGAATTTACCGTTTGTTCTTTTTGAAACATGGCCTTCAAAATGCCCTACCCATAAGTTTAGTTTTGAATCGAGGAATAATGCACTGCAATAACTTTCGGCCAAACTATCCTTCTTGGTGTATTTAACCATTTTCTTTCCCCCATAAAGCGCCAATCCGTCGCCCGTTGCTATGTATAGAAAACCTCGTTTATCTTGAACAAGATCGTAAACATAAGGTTGTGGTAAACCTTGCTCCTGAGTAAACACATTGAATTTATATTCCTGTGCTTTTGCAAATGCCGAAACAATTATAAAAAATATGAGTAAATGTCTCTTCATCTATTTTGCGGGCTTCATCTTTATATTGTACTTGTACTTGGGTACTCCACCAATTGGTTGAGAAAAAAACGGCATGGCTTCGCCATACTGGTTGGTGATGTAAACCGCTACATTATTATTTTTCACCTCTTTCTTATTGATGAATTGTATATCCAGTGAAGTTCCTATTTCAGCTTTTTCGATCTTGAATTTAACTTGTGCCCACACACCTTCTGTTTGTGAAGCAAACATCTCTCCTTTTTTCTCAACCGACACTACTCTAATAGTTCCTGCGTTGTCATAATCGAAAGTGCTTATATCTACTTCGATCACGTTTTCCGTTACATAAGGATAAATATGACCTACATATCCGGCTTTCTCTTCGAGTCTAAAAGTATACTCATAATAGAATGAATTAGAACCTTCCACCTTTACGTTCTTATCTTTTTGGGAAGATAAAAATAACTTATAAAGGTTTCCGTCATCACCATCCAGACCTTCTACCACCATTTTAAAAACATAACCTTTAAAATCGCTTTGCAATTCTCCTTCTTTTGGATTGAAGGGGCCAAATTCATACCATTTACCATCCAAGGCGGCATCTTCTCCAAATGTTTTACCCATGATGAATACGCCGGATTTATAATTTCCTTTAGGCGAAAGTTCTTGTGCAGCCTTATCAGAATGGGCACCTTTACCACCGTAGAATGAAAATTTTGTTTTCGAGTTAAAGGCACTTGCTTTTTCATCTACCGTTCCCCCGTTATCAGGATCGTAAACGCGAATGTAGAATGGATCGTTGGATTTTTCGGGAACAACAAAAAATACGATCTGCACAAAATCATCGTCGCCAAATGAGAGTTTTGCATTTTTAGAGAAGGTTGTAAAATACGGGATCTTTTCATCTTCGGAAGGAATGGCTTGGCACCAAGCAAAATTAAACGAGAAAACAAAAAGGACAATTACGAGAACATTTTTTTTTAGTTGCATAAAATTAATTTAAGATAAGTACATCCACCCTTCTGTTCAAACGTCGGATATCTTCGGGTGAGTTGTTGTACAATGGATAAAACTCTCCTAAGAATTTGCGTTTGATCTTAACTTTTACATAAGGTTCGAGGGCTTTTTCTACCGATAAAACCCTGCGCTCGCTAAGTTTAAAGTTGTATTCAGCAGTTCCTAAATTACAAGTATTTCCTTCAAGTTCAACTTCTTTTATGATTTTATTAGTATAATTTTTGAAATAAAAATCGATCTTTTCTTGCTCGTTTGGCCTAATGTTAAACTTGTCTAGATCAAAATAAACACAGAGTCCATCAAATACAGATTCAACGATGGTAACTCGCCTTTTTCCCTTATAAGCTGTAATAAAAGCATTGCTGTAACCCATTGACTCTAAGGCAATTTGAAGATCCATAGCGTTTTCAAGCGATACCACATTATCAGTTACATATTTGTACCATCCGTCATCTGTTAACACCTCCGTTACCGTTCCCCGAAGCGCATCAAAAGCGTTCTTTGGTTTAGGTAATCGATATGCGCCAATTTGTATTCGGTACGAAATTCGTGTATCCGCATTATCGGGTGGATCGGTTATAGTATTTGGATCTTTTTCAACTGTGTTTGATACAACAGCAGTTGTTTTTGTTGGAACCGTTGTGGTTGTTGCAACTGTTGTATTTGTGGCAACCGCTGTGTTTGTTGCAACCGTTGTGTTTGTTGTAACCGCAGGATTTTTCCCCGGACGCACATATCCCTTACGAATTGTATCTCTCATCATTAAGAATTGATAACGTAAATTCGGATTTTGTAAGAGAATATCCTTGCTGAATGAACTAACAACTGATGCGTTGAATCCCTCATTCTTTGAACGAAGATAATATGGAATGATTGAGTCCATTGTTTTTGTGGCGCCATAAAAATAATGATACAAACTATCCAAGAGCAACGAACTGATCTTATCAAGTCCCTTGAAAGCCGGATCATTTGGTTCTAATTTATCAGGCGAAACACCAATGTGAACTTTGTAGGTAACAGTGCTATCTTTTTCATTGAAGGCGTAAACGTTATTAATATTTCTGTACTTATCATCCTTATCAATTTTTGGAAAAATTCCGACCTTATCTTTACCTAAGCTATCTTTTGAAAGGGTTACAAATGTTTTTATTCCTGCGATAGAATCCTCTCTCATTTTTTTCATTACAAAAGCGTACAACTCTTTTTCATTTTTTGCCATGCTATCCAATAATCGTTTTTGGTAATCAATTGGAGGCTCAACTTTTATTGGGGGATTAAAAGCATAAATAGGTTTGTCTACCTTATCAGAAATAACGATTCGCTTTGTTGAACAATCTTTTATTTTTCTTCCGGCCAATTTTCCTTCAATACCGAGTTTGAGATAGTATGTTCCTTCTTTGGTGTAAATATGATTTGGTTTTTGCTCGAAGGAATATTGTCCGTCGCCAAAATCCCAGTAGTAACTTGTTATTTCTAAACTATCCAAATTGGTATAGGTTGGATCAAATGGTATCTCGGTATTTGTTTTAGCTGTGTCTGGGGCGTGAATGTATATCTGAACAATGTTCTTCAATTCAAATTCGTAATTGATCTCGTTAAAAAACACTGTGCCTGTTGTTTTGTCAACAACATTCAACTCTACCAAAAATTTACCAGGGGTTTGGTAACAATGCTTCACTTCCAAACCACGCTTGGTTGCGCCATCACCAAAACGCCATTCGTAATCCATAGCCGTTGTATCTTTGGTATCCATACTGGCTTCTTCGTAAAATGTAAAACAGTAATTATTACTTTCTACTTCCTTGCAATTATCAAAATCGGGAATAACCGATTTGTAATAGTAAATATCATCATTGCCTTTTCTGTTAGAACTAAAATAACCGCTTTTTTGCGTTGAATCAATGTACACGCCAAAATCATCTGAAGGACCGTTCACAGGGTCACCCAATAATTTCACCTGCGAATTTTCATCAAACACATTTATCGAGTATATATCCAAGCCTCCATAACCGTTTGGCCTATCGGAAGCAAAATACAAAGTGCCATTGATGTAATATGGAAACAATTCATTGTATTCGGTGTTCACTTTAGCTCCGCAACTTATTGGTTTTCCCCACTCATTATTTTTTTTGATGCTGTAGAACAGATCGATCTTCCCTGTAAGAAAAAGATCGCTGGCAAAGAACATCAATGTATCGGCCCATACACTTGGTTGTCCACAAGAAATGGTATCGTTCAATCCAAAATTTACTCGCACAGGTTTGAGCAAATGATTTTTTTCGTCCTTTGCTAAATAATTTATTTGCAACGGCAATTTCTTTTTTGATTTTACAAATTCAGAATTATTTACGGTGCAATAAAATCCCTCATTGGTTTCACAACTCGGTCCTATATAGAATTTTGTTTTTATTTTAGCGCTTATCGAAATGATCTTCTTGAATTTCAAGGTATCCTTCATGTTGGCGCGATAAAGATCTGAGAACTGATGATTGGTTGTTTGATCATAATAGATCACTGCAAAATCATTTTCGCGATCGGAAACAAAATAAAATTTGTCCTTGAATTTAAATGGGGAGTATTCCGCTTCACTTGTGTTGATCTTTGAAAGTGGAAATATTTTTATTCGTGCCGAATCGGCGATGGAATTTTGTGACCGTAATGAGAAAGTGAACCCTTGACATACTAAAATAATTAGTAGTCCAATAGTTTTGCTATAGGAACATAGTTCGCGGGTTTTTCGCATTGATATTATACCCAAAGTAATACCTTATGAGTATCTCATGGGACCCGCTCTGATATTTTTTTAAACGGTTTAATTCACAATCGTAACTATAGCAAACTCTTAGCTGATGACTAAGGCCAAACTCAGCTATACCAACGAGCGATTTGTTGGTGCGATAAGAAACACCAAGGCCAAATTGATACTTGTAATAGTAGTTCAAATTGATGTCGGCAGTGACAGGCGAGTTGTTAACGTATCTAACTAATAATGAAGGTTTTATGCCGTGTTCGCGGTCCAATCCAATAAAATAACCTCCGGTTAAAATGATAGGATTTTCCTTTAAAAAATTGCTATTTAAAGTGTTCACAAGGTACGGTGCGCTTAATCCAGCGAACAATTGTTTGTTGTGTAAGTATACGCCCGCACCAGAAATGAATCCGATATCAACAAGTCGTTGTCCATTAATTAATGCGTCTTGTTGCTGATTTCTTGTCAATCCATCATAGTTGGCCTTGCTAATTGCTACTCCGCTCTGAATACCAAAACTCAGTTTATAACGACCTACTCTTACTCTGTACGAATAAATTCCACTTACAAATTGATTGCTGAATGGGCCGATCTTATCATCAATAACTGTCATTCCAATTCCAATTGCTTTTTGTCGCAACGGAGTATTTAAACTAAGCGCTGTTGTAACCGGAGAGCCGTTGAATCCTAACCATTGGCGGCGATGCGACATTGTCACATCCATCACACCATTTCTTCCTGCATAAGCAGGATTGATAGCCAATCCATTTACAATATACTGACTAAATGTTGGGTAATGCTGCGCCTTACTGCTTAAGCAACATAAAACAAATATGAATATTTTACTTATTCTTTTCATTAATCTGTTTTCACAACCACATATCCTTTATATGTTTTCTTAGGCAATTCTAAAATGTAGAAGTACGTATCATCTGCCAAAGGCTCGCCTGAGTTATTATAACCTTTAAAGTCATTCTTATAATCATTTGAATCGTAAACTAAATTACCCCAACGATTAAAGATGCTGATCTTAACTCCGCTTAAACAACTAATTAATTTTATCTCAAAAGCATCATTACTTCCATCGCCATTAGGAGTGATGATTTGAGGAATTAATAAAGGATCAATAAAGATATCAAGTGTATCGTGCGTTGGTGGACAATTTCCGTTTGTTACTGTCCAAACTAATTTCACAAATCCATCAACATCCGAAATATAATTTGTATTCGGGTTATTCATATCATTGAAAGAACCAGATCCACTTATTATAGACCAAGTACCATTACCTACACTTGGAGGTATTGCAACAAGTGGATTCAATAAACAGTTACTTGTGATATCCAATCCTGCATTCGCCGAACTTGGATTTGCGTATGTACGAATATACACCGTATCATTTTTATTTGGACAATACACCGAGTTACTTGTTTGCCATACAAAACCAAACACGCCTTGATTAGGTAAAGTTGCATTTGTTGTATTTGCTAAACTATTTGTTACCGATGATAACACATCAACAGGTATCCATGAACCTGTACCAACAGTAATTGCATTTGCATTCAATGTAGTATTCATTGCACAAATTGTTTGATCAGGGCCTGCATCAGGATCAGAAGGATTCAAGAATGTATTTATTGTAACAACATCAGTTGAAGTAGGACAAACTCCATTTCCAACTACCCAAACGTATGAGTAAACACCTTGATTGGTAAACGAAACAGCAGAACTAAACGATGTTGGAGAATTCACCGATGGTTCGCTGCCTAAAGGAACCCAAGTACCATTTCCAATTGCAGGAATATTTCCAGCCATGAATGTACTTAATGAACATGTAAATTGATCGGCGCCAGCTAATGCACTTGAAGGAAGCGCATCAACAAAAATATTCGTGGTATCAGTTACTGAAGGACAAACACCATTGGTAAGCACCCACTCAAATGTATTTACACCAACAACTAAACTTGAAACTCCACTATTATTAAATGTTGGTGTATTCACGGAACTTCCACCTGCTAACACATTCCATACGCCATTTCCTATTGCAGGATTTGTTGCATTTAAACTTGTAGTACTATTGATACAAATAGTTTGATCAGCACCGGCAACAGGCATTGAAGGAACATCGTCCACTTGAATGTTTACAGTTGCGCTATTTGGAGGACAAACACCATTACTGATAACCCAAGCAAATGAATTCATACCAACCGCTAATCCTGTAACTGGAGAAATAGTGTTGGTTGGCAATGAAACAGTTCCAGAACCACCTGCTACACTCCAAGAACCGGTTCCAATTGCAGGAGTATTTGCACTTATTGTTGCATTCGCACTTGAGATACAAACCGTTTGATCTGCACTCACACTTGAAGGAGTTGGCATATCATATAGAGTAACTTGTACTGTTGAACTTATATTAGGACAAGCTAAATAACCAACCAACCATTGATACGTGTAAGTGCCCGCACTTGTGAATGTAACAGGTGTAGTTGGATTATTTGGACTAGCAACATTTGGTGCTGTACTTATAGGGAACCATGTTCCTGTACCAACTGCCGGCGTTACAGCATTAAGCGTTGGAGTTAATCCACAATGAAACACGGCCAAGCCTGCATCAACCGGACCAACATTTACAATTGACGTGATCGATACCGTTGAAGTATTATTTGGGCACACACCGTTTGATGTTGTCCATTGCAGAATATCTGTTCCAATTGGAATTCCAGTTAAAGATGATGTTGCTAATACTGGTGAAACAATTGTACCTACTCCAGAAATAAGTGTCCAACTTCCTGTTCCTATCGCAGGTGGTGTTGCATTTAAATTGGCGTAGTTAACACACACGGTTTGATTTGGACCTGCAACTGAAGGAGAAGGATTTGGATCCACTTGAACTGATACGGTTGAAGAAGATACAGGACAAACACCATTAGTAATTGACCATTGGAAAATATGTAAGCCAGGAGTTAATCCGGTTACACCCGAGTTAGGAGACGATGGTGATGTTACAACACCGGTACTTGTAATAACTGCCCAAACACCTGAGCCAACAGTTGGAATATTTCCGGCAAGCACAGTGGCAGTTGCACAAATAGTTTGATTAGGACCTGCAACGGATGCAGTAGGATTTGTAAATGAAGTGATCGCAACTGTTGATGTTGAATTTGGACACACACCGTTTCCAATTGCCCATTGGAAAACATTAGTTCCTAAAGCTAAACTTGTGATCGCCGTGTTCTCTACATTAGGATTTACAATTGTCCCACTTCCTGAAACCAATGTCCAAGTACCTGTTCCAACCGAAGGAGCATTTCCTGACATTACTGCAGATGTTGAACAAACCGATTGCGATGGTCCTGCATTAGAAACAGTAGGATTATCATCACGTTGAATTGAAACAGTTGAAGATGATGAAGGACAAACACCATTACTAATGGTCCAATCAAAAACATTTACACCAACAGTTAATGATGTTAAGCCGGAAGTTTCTAATGTTGGCACTGTAATTGTTCCGCCACCTGAAACTAAGGTCCACAATCCGGTTCCTATAATTGCGGGATTACCACCAAGTGTTGCTGCGGTAGAACAAACCGTTTGATTTGGTCCTGCATTCGATACCGTTGGATTTGCATCACGTTGAATCGACATCGTTGATGATGAACTTGGACAAACTCCATTACTAATAGTCCATTGTAAAATATTACTTGTGGCAATTGATACTGCAGTTACTCCAGATGTTTCTAATGTTGGTGTTGTAATAGTTGCACCTCCCGAAACTAAGGTCCATAATCCCGTTCCGATCACAGGAGTATTTCCGGCAAGTACGGTTGCGGTTGCACAAATAGTTTGATTTGGTCCTGCAACAGATGGTGTTGGATTATCATCACGCTGGATCGACATGGTTGAACTTGAACTTGGACAAACTCCATTACTAATAGTCCATTGTAAAATATTACTTGTGGCAATGGATACTGCTGTTACTCCAGATGTTTCTAATGTTGGTGTAGTAATGGTTGCACCTCCTGAAACTAAGGTCCATAATCCCGTTCCTATCACTGGTGTATTTCCGGCAAGTACGGTTGCGGTTGCACAAATAGTTTGATTTGGTCCTGCAACAGATGGCGTTGGATTATCATCACGTTGGATCGACATAGTGGATGATGAACTTGGACAAACTCCATTACTGATCGTCCATTGTAATATATTACTTGTAGCAATTGAAACTGCAGTTACTCCTGATGTTTCTAATGTTGGTGTTGTAATAGTTGCGCCTCCTGAAACTAAGGTCCATAAACCTGTTCCTATCACAGGAGTATTTCCTGCAAGTACAGTTGCGGTTGCACAAATAGTTTGATTTGGTCCCGCTACTGATGGTGTTGGATTATCATCACGTTGGATCGACATAGTAGATGATGAGCTTGGACATACACCATTACTGATCGTCCATTGTAAAATATTACTTGTGGCGATTGATACTGCTGTTACTCCTGTAGTTTCTAATGTTGGTGTTGTAATAGTTGCGCCTCCTGAAACTAAGGTCCATAAACCTGTTCCTATCACAGGAGTATTTCCTGCAAGTACAGTTGCGGTTGCACAAATAGTTTGATTTGGTCCGGCTACTGATGGTGTTGGATTATCATCGCGTTGGATCGACATTGTAGATGATGAACTTGGACAAACTCCATTGCTGATCGTCCACTGTAATATATTACTTGTTGCAATGGATACTGCTGTTACTCCTGTTGTTTCTAAGGTTGGAGTTGTAATAGTTGCTCCGCCAGAAATTAATGTCCATAAGCCGGTTCCTATCACAGGCGTATTTCCGGCAAGTACAGTTGCGGTTGCACAAATAGTTTGATTTGGTCCGGCTACTGAAGGTGTTGGATTATCATCACGTTGGATCGACATTGTAGATGATGAACTTGGACAAACTCCATTACTGATCGTCCATTGTAATATATTACTTGTTGCAATGGATACTGCTGTTACTCCTGTTGTTTCTAAGGTTGGAGTTGTAATTGTTGCGCCTCCTGAAACTAAGGTCCATAAACCTGTTCCTATCACAGGCGTATTTCCGGCAAGTACAGTTGCAGTTGCACAAATAGTTTGATTTGGTCCTGCTACAGATGGCGTTGGATTATCATCACGCTGTATAGACATTGTAGATGATGAACTTGGACAAACTCCATTACTGATCGTCCATTGTAATATATTACTTGTTGCAATGGATACAGCTGTTACTCCTGTTGTTTCTAAAGTTGGTGTAGTAATTGTTGCTCCGCCAGAAACTAAGGTCCATAATCCTGTTCCTATCACAGGTGTATTTCCGGCAAGTACAGTTGCGGTTGCACAAATAGTTTGATTTGGGCCTGCATTCGATACGGTTGGATTTAGATCTTGTTGAATTGATACTGTTGAAGTTGATGGAGGACAAACACCATTACTGATCGTCCATTGGAAAATATTTATTCCTGCTCCAAGTGCAGTGATACCTGTTGTTTCTAATGTTGGTGTTGTAATTGTTCCTGCACCAGAGATCAATGTCCAACTTCCTGTTCCAATTGCAGGTGTATTTCCTGCCATGGTTGCAACGGTTGCACACAGTGTTTGATTTGGACCTGCATTTGCTGTTGTTGGAACTGCATCTGCGTCAATTAAGACTGTAGAGGTTGATGGTGGACAAACACCATTGCTGATCGTCCACATAAATACATTTGGAATACTTGTACTCGTACCTAATGCTGTTACACCTGAGTTTGGCAATGTTGGTGATGCAATTGTTCCTGCACCTGATATCAAGGTCCAACTTCCCGTTCCAATTGCTGGAGTATTTCCTGCAAGCGTTGCAAAATTAGCACACACCGATTGTGATGGACCTGCATTTGCTACAGTTGGTGGTAAATTTCGTGTTACAGAAACGGTTGATGATGATGAAGGGCAAACACCACTGCCAATGGTCCACTGGAAAACATTTACTCCAACTCCTAAGGATGTTAAAGCTGAGTTTGGTGCGTTAGGTGAAGTGATAACTCCAGAACCTGAGATCAAGGTCCATGTTCCTGTACCTACTGCAGGAACATTTCCGTTCAATGTTGCTGAGGTTGCACATACACTTTGACTTGTGCCTGCATTGGATACTGTTGGATTTTGATCCTGATAAATTTCTACTGTTGATGTGGATGCAGGACAAACTCCATTGGTGATCTGCCATTCAAATATATTTGATCCAAAACCAAGTGTGATTACTTGTGAGTTTGGTGAAGTTGGTACCATAATTATTCCAGGACCTGTGATCACATTCCAAACACCTACTCCTACCACAGGTGTGTTAGCTGCAAACGTTCCTTGGTTCGCACAAATAGTTTGTGAGGGACCTGCGTTGGATACTGTTGGATTAAGATCGCGTTGTACTATGACTGTTGAACTTGAGTTCGCACAAACGCCATTACCAATTGTCCATTGAAATACATTTATTCCTCCAGCTAATGCGGTTAAACCTGTGTTGAATAAATTCGGTGAGGTAATTGTTGCACCGCCTGATACTAAACTCCATGTACCTGTGCCTACTGCAGGGTTATTTCCATTTAAGGTTGCTGTGGTTGCACATACGGTTTGGTTTGCGCCCGCTACTGATGTTGATGGATTTAGATCGCGTTGTACCGAAACTGTTGAACTTGAGTTTGGACAACTTCCATTACCTATGGTCCATTCTAACACATTTACTCCGGCGCCTAATGCTGTTAAGCCTGTATTAAATAAATTCGGTGAAGTAATTGTTGCAATACCTGATACTAAACTCCAAGTGCCTGTGCCTACTGCCGGATTATTTCCATTCAAGGTTGCAAACGTTGCACACACTGTTTGATTTACGCCCGCTACTGATGTACTTGGATTTAGATCACGTGTAATTGACATCGTTGAACTTGTACTTGCGCAAACGCCATTACCTATCGTCCATTGAAATACATTTACACCAACGCCTAGTGCTGTGATACCTGTGGTTTCTAAATTTGGTGAAGTAATGGTTCCTGCTCCTGAAATTAAACTCCATGTTCCAGTACCAATCGCGGCGGTATTACCCGCCATGTTGGCTGTTGTAAGCGCGCAAATAGTTTGATTTGGACCTGCATTTGCTACCGTTGGATTTAGATCTTGTTGAACAGATACTGTTGAACTTGAGTTTGCACAAACTCCATTGCCAATTGTCCATTGTAAAACATTCACACCAACTCCTAACGCAGTTAATCCTGTATTAAATAAATTCGGCGAGGTAATTGTTGCAGCGCCCGATACTAAACTCCATGTGCCTGTTCCTACTGCAGGATTATTTCCGTTTAAGGTTGCAAAGTTTGCACACACGGTTTGACTTGCACCAGCAACTGATGCTGATGGATTAAGATCGCGTTGTACAGATACCGTTGAGCTTGAGTTTGGACAAACACCATTACCTATGGTCCACTGAAGTACATTCACGCCACCAGCTAATGCAGTTAAGCCCGTATTAAATAAATTTGGTGAAGTAATTGTTGCACCGCCTGATACTAAACTCCAGGTGCCGGTTCCTACTGCAGGATTATTTCCATTCAATGTCGCAACCGTTGCACACACTGTTTGATTTACACCCGCAACTGATGTTGATGGATTTAGATCACGTTGCACAGACATTGTTGAACTTGAAGAAGGACAGATTCCGTTACTAATCGTCCATTGGAAAATATTTATTCCTCCACCCAATGCTGTAATACCTGTTGTTTCTAATGTTGGTGTTGTAATAATTGCTACGCCTGATACCAAGCTCCAACTTCCAGTTCCAATGGCAGGTGTATTACCGGCCATAATTGCAGTAGTTGCGCACACAGTTTGGTTTGGACCTGCATTTGCAGTGGTTGGAACTGCATCTGCTTGTATCAATACGGTTGATGTTGATTGTGGACAAACACCATTGCTGATCGTCCACATAAATACATTCGAACCTGTTCCTAAAGCTGTTAAAGCTGAGTTTGGTAATGTTGGTGATGCAATTGTTCCTGCACCTGATATCAAGGTCCAACTTCCTGTTCCAATTGCAGGTGTATTTCCTGCAAGCGTTGCAAAATTAGCACATACCGATTGCGATGGGCCTGCGTTTGCAGTGGTTGGTGGTAAATTTCGTGTTACAGAAACAGTTGATGAGGATGGTGGACAAACTCCACTACCAATGGTCCATTGAAATACATTTACTCCAACACCTAGCGCTATTAAGGCTGAGTTTGGTGCGTTTGGCGAACTGATAACTCCTGAACCTGATATCAAGGTCCATGTGCCTGTTCCTATTGCAGGAATATTTCCGTTCAAGGTTGCTGTGGCTGCACAAACACTTTGACTTGTGCCTGCATTGGATACTGTTGGATTTTGATCTTGATAAATTTCTACTGTGGATGTGGATGCAGGACAAACGCCATTGGTGATCTGCCATTCAAATATGTTTGATCCAAAACCAAGCGTGATCACTTGTGAGTTTGGCGCTGTTGGTACCATAATTATTCCAGGACCTGTGATCACATTCCAAACTCCTACTCCTACTACAGGTGTGTTAGCTGCAAATGTTGCTTGGTTCGCACAAATAGTTTGTGATGGACCTGCAACGGATGTACTTGGATTAAGATCGCGTTGTACGATCACTGTTGAACTTGAGTTGGCACAAACACCATTACCAATTGTCCATTGAAATACATTTATGCCGCCACCTAATGCGGTTAAGCCTGTGTTGAATAAGTTTGGCGAAGTAATGGTTCCTACTCCTGATACTAAACTCCATGTGCCTGTTCCTACTGCAGGATTATTTCCATTTAAGGTTGCAACGGTTGCACACACCGTTTGATTTGTTCCAGCTACTGATGTACTTGGATTAAGATCGCGTTGTACTGAAACTGTTGAACTTGAGTTTGGACAACTTCCATTGCCGATCGTCCATTGTAACACATTTATTCCCGCGCCTAATGCTGTTAATCCTGTATTAAATAAATTTGGTGAAGTGATAGTTGCAGCACCTGACACTAAACTCCAGGTACCTGTTCCCACTGCAGGATTATTTCCATTCAAGGTTGCAACGGTTGCACACACGGTTTGATTGGCGCCTGCTACAGATGTACTTGGATTTAGATCACGAGTAATTGACATCGTTGAACTTGTACTTGCGCAAACGCCATTACCTATCGTCCATTGAAATACATTTACACCAACGCCTAGTGCTGTGATACCTGTGGTTTCTAAATTTGGTGAAGTAATGGTTCCTGCTCCTGAAATTAAACTCCATGTTCCAGTACCAATCGCGGCGGTATTACCCGCCATGTTGGCTGTTGTAAGCGCGCAAATAGTTTGATTTGGACCTGCATTTGCTACCGTTGGATTTAGATCTTGTTGAACAGATACTGTTGAACTTGAGTTTGCACAAACTCCATTGCCAATTGTCCATTGTAAAACATTCACACCAACTCCTAACGCAGTTAATCCTGTATTAAATAAATTCGGCGAGGTAATTGTTGCAGCGCCCGATACTAAACTCCATGTGCCTGTTCCTACTGCAGGATTATTTCCGTTCAAGGTGGCAACTGTTGCACACACCGTTTGATTGGCGCCTGCAACAGATGTTGATGGATTAAGATCGCGCTGTACTGAAACTGTTGAACTTGATGATGCACAAACTCCATTACCAATGGTCCATTGTAAAACATTTACTCCCGCACCTAATGCTGTTAAGCCTGTATTGAATAAGTTTGGTGAAGTGATAGTTGCTGCTCCCGATACTAAACTCCATGTACCTGTTCCTACTGCAGGATTATTTCCATTCAAAGTTGCAACAGTTGCACACACCGTTTGATTGGCGCCTGCTACTGATGTACTTGGATTTAGATCACGTTGAATTGATACTGTTGAACTTGACGAAGGACATACTCCATTGCCAATTGTCCATTGTAAAACATTTATTCCCGCGCCCAATGCTGTTAATCCTGTATTAAATAAATTTGGTGAAGTAATAGTTGCAGCACCAGACACTAAACTCCAGGTGCCTGTTCCTACTGCAGGATTATTTCCGTTTAACGTTGCAACAGTTGCACATACGGTTTGATTTGCTCCTGCAACAGATGGTGTTGGATTATCGTCTCGTTGAATTGAAACAGTAGACGATGATGGAGGACAGTTTCCATTGCTAATTGTCCATTGGAAAACATTTACTCCAACACCTAACGCAGTTAATCCTGTATTTGGTAATGTTGGGGAAGTAATTGTTCCTGCGCCTGAAACCAAGGTCCATAAACCAGTTCCAATGCCGGGAGTGTTACCGGCCATTGTTGCAACTGTAGCACAAACGGTTTGGTTTGCTCCTGCTGCCGATGCTGACGGACTTAAATAACGCGTTACAGAAACAGTTGATGATGAAGAAGGACAAACACCGCTACCGATCGTCCATTGAAATACATTTGTTCCAATTCCTAATGCTGTTAATCCGCTGTTAGGAGAATTTGGTGAAGTTATAAATCCAGAACCTGAAACTAACGTCCATGTGCCGGTTCCAATGGCAGGAACATTTCCATTTAATGTTGCAAATGATATTAAACAAATACTCTGACTTGTTCCGGCATTTGATACTGTTGGTACTTGATCTTGATAAATTTCTACTGTGGATGTAGATGCAGGACAAACTCCATTGGTGATCTGCCATTCAAATACATTTGATCCAAAGCCAAGTGTGATCACTTGTGAGTTTGGTGAAGTTGGTACCATAATTATTCCAGGGCCCGTGATCACATTCCAAACTCCTACGCCTACCACTGGTGTGTTAGCTGCAAACGTTGCTGTGTTGGCACAAATAGTTTGTGATGGGCCTGCAACTGATGTGCTTGGATTAAGATCGCGTTGTACTATTACTGTTGAACTTGAGTTCGCACAAACACCATTGCCAATGGTCCATTGCAATACATTCACGCCACCGGCTAATGCCGTTAAGCCTGTATTGAATAAATTTGGTGAGGTAATTGTTGCGCCACCTGATACCACACTCCATGTTCCTGTTCCTACCGCAGGATTATTTCCATTTAATGTTGCTACAGTTGCACATACGGTTTGATTTGCGCCCGCTACTGATATTGATGGATTAAGATCGCGTTGTACCGATACTGTTGAACTTGAGTTTGGACAACTTCCATTACCGATCGTCCATTGTAACACATTTATTCCCGCGCCTAATGCTGTTAAGCCTGTATTAAATAAATTTGGTGAAGTAATTGTTGCTGCACCTGATACTAAACTCCATGTACCTGTGCCTACCGCCGGATTATTTCCATTTAATGTTGCAACAGTTGCACACACTGTTTGATTTACGCCCGCAACAGATGTACTTGGATTTAGATCACGAGTAATTGACATCGTTGAACTTGTACTTGGACAGACGCCATTGCCTATCGTCCACTGAAATACATTTACACCAACACCTAAGGCTGTGATACCTGTGGTTTCTAAATTTGGTGAAGTAATTGTGCCTGCGCCCGATAACAACGTCCATGTTCCTGTGCCGATCGCTGCAGTATTACCCGCCATGTTTGCCGTTGTAAGTGCACATATAGTTTGTGACGGACCTGCACTTGCTACCGTTGGATTTAGATCTTGTTGAATTGAAACAGTGGATGTTGATGGAGGACAACTTCCATTAGTTACTGTCCAAGCAAAAACATTTATACCTGCGCCTAATGCTGTTAAGCCAGATGTTGGAGATGTTGGTGTTGTTATGTTTCCACTTCCAAATACAAGTGTCCAGCTTCCTGTACCAACTGCAGGTGTATTACCTGCAAGTGTTGCAAAGGTTGCACACACGGTTTGGTTTGGTCCTGCATTTGATAAACTTGGGCTATTATCTCTATAGATCTCAACAGTTGCAGTTGAAACAGGACAAACACCATTGGTAATATTCCAAGAAAAAATATTGCTTCCTAATGATAAACCTGTTAACGCAGAGTTTGGCGCAGTAGGAGTTGTTGGCACACCGGAACCAAATTGCAATAACCATATTCCGGTTCCAATTGCAGGTGTATTTCCTGCAAGTGTAGCAGCTCCTGTGCACACAGTTTGATTTGGTCCTGCCAAAGCAGTTGTTGGATTTGCATCTTGCTGCACAGACACTGTTGAACTTGATGAAGGACAAACTCCGTTTCCAATTGTCCACTGCAAAACATTAACTCCAATTCCCAATGCTGTTAATCCAGTATTAAATAAATTTGGTGAAGTAATAGTTGCAGCGCCTGAAACTAAACTCCATGTTCCTGTTCCTACTGCTGGGTTATTTCCGTTTAACGTTGCAAAGTTTGCACACACAGTTTGATTTGATCCCGCAACTGATGTTGTTGGATTATCATCTCGTTGAATTGAAACTGTAGATGTTGAAGGCGTACAATTTCCATTGCTAATTGTCCATTGAAAAACATTTATTCCAACACCAAGAGCGGTAATACCTGTTGTTTCTAACGTTGGTGTAGTTATTGTTCCTGCTCCTGATATCAATGTCCAACTTCCGGTTCCAATTGCAGGTGTGTTTCCATTCATGGTTGCAACGGTTGCACACACGGTTTGATTTGCTCCGGCGATTGAAGTTGTCGGTGGAATAAATCGAGTGATAGCCATGGTGGATGTTGACACCGGACAAACACCATTACCAATTGACCATTGAAAAACATTTGTACCAATACCAATTGAAGTAATTCCTGATACAGGTGAATTTGGTGAAGTAATCAAACCTGATCCTGAAACTAACGACCATGTTCCTGAACCAACAGCAGGAACATTTCCTGCCATAGTTGCAACTGTTATTGCGCAAATGCTTTGCGACGGCCCTGCATTTGAAGTTGTTGGATTTGTATCTTGAAATACCTCCACTGTTGAAGATGATGCAGGACAAACACCGTTAGTGATCACCCATTCAAAAACATTTGAACCTAATCCGAGACTGATCACGCCCGAATTTGGCAATGATGGTGCGCTAACAAAACCCGGACCAAAAAATACATTCCATGCACCGGTACCAATTGCAGGAGTGTTACCCGCTAATGTTGCAGTAGTTGCACACACTGTTTGATTTGGTCCTGCGTTAGAAGTTGTTGGCACTTGATCTTGCTGGATCGACATGGTTGAAGTGGAATTAGGACAAATTCCATTTCCAATAACCCATTGAAAAACATTTACGCCAATACCAAGTCCCGTAATAGCTGTATTAGGAGAATTTGGTGAGGTTGGAACTCCTGCGCCTGAAACTAAACTCCATGTACCTGTTCCAACTGATGGCGTATTTCCATTCATGGTTGCCGTTGTTGCACAAACTGTTTGGTTTGCGCCAGCGTTTGATACCGTAGGTAAAGTATGTGAGAGGATCGAAACAGTATTTGTTGTGGCAGGACAAACACCATTTTGAATTGTCCACGAAAAATTTGTTGTTGAGAATGGCGAGCCTGCAGCAACCGTTACTGCTGTTGTTGCCAAATTCACATTAGTAAGTGTACTTGTTCCTGCGAATGTACTCCATGTTCCGGTTCCCGCCGCAGGAACATTGGCGGCCATTACGGTTGTTGTTCCGCAAATGTTCATGGATGGTCCGGGAACTGAAGGCGGAGAATTTGTAAATGAAATAATTGAAACTGTTGAAGTAGTTGAAGGGCAAACTCCGTTTTGAATTGTCCATGAAAAATTTGTAGTTGAAAATGGAGATCCTGCTGCAACAGTAACTGCAGATGTTGCTAAGTTAACGTTGGTGATCGTACTTGTTCCTGCAAACGTACTCCATGTTCCGGTTCCTGCTGCAGGAACATTTCCCGCCAATAGAGTTGAGGTTCCGCAAAGCGACATAGTACTTCCTGCATTAGATGGAGAAGTTGTAGTATATGAAACAATTGAAACAGTAGATGTTGAAACTGGACAGATCCCATTGCCTATTGTCCAAGAAAAATTTGTTGTTGAAAAGGGTGAGCCTGGCGCTACGCTTACTGCCGATGTTGCAAGATTTGCATTGGTAATTGTACTTGTTCCTGCGAATGTAGTCCAGGTTCCTTGACCGACTGCTGGGACATTACCTGCTAAAACAGTTGTAGTTCCGCATAAGGCAATGGATGCACCTGCAACGGAAGTTGTAGGCAAAACATCCCTTACCACAGTTATTGTTTCTGAAACTGATGCGCATCCAGCTTTACTCACAGTCCATCTAAAAACATTTGCCCCTGGACTAAGGTTGGTTATTCCCGTTGTTTCCAAGGTATTGTTAGTGATAAGTGCCCCAGGTGGTGAGATCAAAGTCCATAAACCAGTTGTAACATTGGTTAAGGTGGCTGCCACCATGTTGTAAGTAGTAGAACAAGTAGTGGTAGATACTGGCCCAGCAGCCGGGATTAAATTAAATCCACATCCGCATTTAGCAATAAAAATATTGCTTCCCGCTGAGGCTGGAGTTACTGTATTGGTGCCTGCAGTAAAAGTTAGTGCCCCGCCTTGTTCACCTCCTAAATATGCATCACCAGAATTATTAACACCAACACCGTTTGCTCTATCAGTATTTATACCGCCGGCCTTTTTTGAATAAATAAAACTTCCATTGGTTGAGTTATATGAAGCAAGAAATGCATCGTAACCACCTTGAGAGCTTAAACTATTTGTAGCGAGGCCTCCATTGTTTGTGAATGTTAGATTAGCACTATACTGCCCACCAATGAATACTTTACCAGGACTAAGATAAGAAATTGAATTGCCGTATTCAACACCGCTACCATTCTCAGTTATCGCGTACTGGAAAACACCGGTAGACTTATTAAGTTTTGCTAAAAAAAGGTCTTGAGTTGAGGTAGCTGTTCTAGTAAATGCAGGCAAAGGGTTTTTAAAATTTGCATTATTTGCTATTCCTCCGGTTACATATAAATCGTTGTCACCAAAAGCTATCGATCGTCCTAAGTCAGTTCCCGCTGATGAAATATTTGTTGACCAAAGGAATCCTCCATTTTGATCGTGCGCGGAAATAAAAATATCGCTAACCTGATTTACATGAGTTGTAGCACTAACGGGCGGAGTTAGTGAAGGAAAAATATTAAAATTATTTGCGCCGGCATAGTCTCCAATCGTATAAATATTTCCGGTTGCTTCATCAGCAACAATATCATATCCCGCATCGGCACCTGTACTACCGGCTTTTGCAACCCATTGTATCAATCCACCAGTAGTATACTTGGCAATAAACACATCTGTATTACCACCGGCAGTAGTAATAGCAGTTGTTGTTACAGAAGCGTAAGATGAGAAAGTCATACTAGCGCTAAAAAGATAGGTTCCGGTAAGATAAACACCATTGGCATCTACGTATACCCCGAGCGCGGCATCAGTACTAGCACCTCCAGCTTTTGTTGCCCATTGAAAAACACCGGCTGAATTGTATTTTGCCAAAAAAAGGTCTGTTGTGCCTGCGTTAGAAGTCAAATCATAAGTATTTGGCGCTGCTAAAGCCGGTGTATGCCAAAAGTTTGCAGTACCCGCAAAAGAACCTGCAACATAAACATTCCCCGCAGCGTCAACGCAAGTAGAGTATCCAACATCATTACCGGCACCACCAATACGTATCGCTGCAGTAACTACTCCATTAGTACTATACTTCACAAGAAATGCATCAGTTCCACCGTAATTTGTATTAAAATTACCGCCCCACTTAGCAGAAAGATTATTGGTAGCGTAACTTCCCGTTATCCAAACATCGCCTGTTGACTTAAGCACAGTAACATCACGAGCAAGTTCTATACCCGCGCTTTCATTGCTTCGAGCCCACATCCACGCAGGTGCTTGAGAATACAATTGTGTGGTACAAAAAACACCCAGTAACAATAAAATATGTAAAAGTCTCTTTTTCAAGCAATTTTAACCCCTATAAAGTTAAAATATTGAGTCCTAAACCCTATTAAATTTAGATTAACTTATAAGTTTATTAGATGAATAACTTTTATCATTATATCACATTATATAGTTGAATATCAAGTATTTAAGTGAATTCGTTGATTGAAAATAGCTTTAGAATTGGTGAAATGGGTGTTTGAGTTATTAAACAGATGAGTTTTATATGCGATTTTGCAGCGATCTTACGCGTTTTTCCCAAGTGTTTTAGCATTTTTAAGTTCAAATTTTAACTCTCATTTTTATAAATAATCACCACAAAAAAATTATCCTTAATTTAGAAATCTTTTAAAAACAAAAATTCTATGAAAGGAATCATACTCGCGGGAGGATCCGGAACACGTTTACATCCATTAACGCTTGCCATGAGCAAGCAAATGATGCCAATTTATGATAAGCCAATGATCTATTATCCATTATCAGTTTTGATGATGGCCGGTATAAAAGAAATTTTGATCATCTCTACACCCCACGACCTGCCTAACTTTCAGAAGTTATTAGGAACAGGTGAAGAGATAGGTTGTAAGTTTTCATACAAAGTTCAAGAAGTACCGAATGGACTTGCACAAGCATTTGTTCTAGGCGCCGAATTTATTGGAAAAGATAAAGTTGCTTTGGTATTAGGTGATAATATTTTTTACGGTGTTGGATTAGGCCGTATGTTACAAACGATCAATAACCCTGATGGTGGCGTTGTGTTTGCATATCATGTGAGTGATCCTGAGCGTTACGGTGTTGTTGAATTTGACAAACAATTCAAAGCACTTTCTATTGAGGAAAAACCAAAAGTTCCTAAGAGTAATTACGCTGTACCGGGATTATATTTTTATGATAACTCAGTAGTTGAGATCGCAAAAAATTTAAAACCAAGTCCACGCGGTGAATATGAAATTACCGATGTGAATAAAGAATATTTGAAGCAAGGAAAATTAAAAGTGAGTATCATGGACAGAGGAACTGCCTGGTTAGACACGGGAACTTTTGCATCGTTAATGCAAGCCGGACAATTTGTGCAAGTAATTGAAGAACGTCAGGGGCAAAAAATTGGTTGCATTGAAGAAGTTGCTTTTAAAATGAAATACATTACTAAAGAGCAATTGATAAAAGTGGCTCAGCCTCTCACAAAAAGTGGTTACGGAAATTATTTATTGGATCTTGCCAAACAAGCAGATTAAATAAAGTGGACACATTTGAAACACATCTTCAACTTTTTAATTCGCATCTCGAAAACTATAAAGCTGATGTAAATTTACGATCGCCGCGCGAACTTTACGAACCCGAACATTATATTTTATCGTTAGGTGGTAAGCGCGTAAGGCCTTTACTGGCGCTAATCTCCTGCGATCTGTTTGGAAAAGATCCGTCACTCGCTTTGAATTCTGCATTATGCGTTGAACTATTCCATAATTTTAGTTTGATACACGACGATATTTTGGACGAGGCTCCACTTCGAAGAAATAATCCAACAGTTCATATAAAATGGAACACCAATATCGCGATCCTCAGTGGCGATGTGATGCTAGTAAAAGCATTTGAAGTTTTAAAAAATTACGAGGCCAAAGAATTCTCGCAACTCTTTTCTATCTTCTCAAAAACAAGTATTGAAGTTTGCGAGGGTCAACAATTAGATATGAATTTTGAATCCGCCAGTGGCGGAGAAAATTCAGTTACTGTTGACGACTACATTCAAATGATCACCAAAAAAACGGCTGTTCTCCTTGGTTGTAGCCTACAAATGGGGGCTGTTAATGCTGGTGCAAGTAGTGTTGATCAAGAGCATATTTATCAATTTGGAAAACATTTAGGTATTGCATTTCAATTATTGGACGATACATTAGATGCCTATTCAACGGACGAAAAAAGTTTCGGAAAACAAATTGGCGGAGATATCATAGCCAACAAAAAAACGTTTTTAGTTTTAAAAACGCTTGAGCTTGCCAATGTAGAACAAGCTAAGAAATTAAATGAATTAATGAGTAAGAACAAAGGTGACAACGTTAAAAAGATACAAAGCGTACTCTCAATTTTTAACGAACTAGGCGTGAAAGCCTTGTGTGAAGCGGAAGCCGACAAACATACAAAAATTGCTATCGATCATCTTATGAAAGTAAATGCCGATAGAACAAAACTTAAAGCCCTCGAAAATTTTTCTTTAGCCCTCTTAAAAAGAAATATCTAATGATCACATTTGAAGATTATAAACATTCCATCCCAATTCAAATTCGTTTTAGCGATATTGATAAGATCAATCACGTGAACAATGCATGCTACCTTAATTATTTTGAAACAGCGCGTGTAAATTATTTTGATCTCGTTTTCAAAGGAAGAAATGATTGGGCCAAACTAGGTTTTGTGCTGGCAAGGAATGAGATCAATCATTTGCATCCCCTTCATTTAGAAGATCAGATATTTTGTTATACAAAAATTACCGAGCTTGGTAATAAAAGTATGACCATAAAAAACTGCATCCTAAAAAAAACAACCGATGGTCCTATTGAGTGCGCCAATGGAATTGGTATTTTGGTTGCCATGAATTATGTTACGCGCGAAAGTATTTTGATCCCTGAAGACTGGAAAAAAATGATCACTGAATTCGAAAAATAATTTTTTCGGCAGCTAACTTTCCTTACTGTTTTCCAATTTGGTTTTGTGAATTTTCAATTTCTTTTTTCTTAACCACTTCACTTACTTTCCACAAAAAGTAAATACAGATCAAGATCACAAATGAAACAACGTATCCAAGAATATCGTAATGTTCAATTGGAGATGTTTTTGTTTGCTGATCTACGATCAAGCCTGCGATAACTGCCGATAATCCACCTGCCATTTGCTGCAATGATGAATTGATACTCATAAACGCTCCTCGATCTTTCATGTCAGGAATTGCGGTAGCCAAAATTGTAGAAGGAACCATTCTGCTCATAATTCCCATAAATAAAAGCATGTTTAACGCGGTAACTAACCATAAGGGAGTAACGCCAATATTTGTATAAACAATAACCATAATTATTGCCCACACCGATCCAACTGTGAATATTTTGAACTTATCCATTCTATCGCTCAACCTTCCAATAATGGGCATGATAATAATTGATGAAATGCCCGTGAATAAGAAAACCCATTGAATTTGATCTTGTGGAATGCCTACATTATTTACAAGAAATGCACTTCCAAAAGGCATCAACATAAATCCACCAATAGAAAGCATAGCTGTGGCTATAAATCCGACTTGATACGTTTTATTTTTAGCTGTGTGAATTAAATGATCGAATGCGCTTTTATCCGATTGCAATTTTAAATGCTCCGCAATTGGTTTCATTTTTACAAGCATGATCAAGCCAACTACAATGGCAACAGCAACGATCATAAAAAAAGCCACGTGCCAATTCCATCTTGTTGCTAAATACAAACCCACCGGAATTCCAAGTATTTGACTTGCGGCAAACGACATTTGCTTGATGCCCATTACGCGTCCTCTTTGTTGAATCTCAAAAAGATCTGTAATAATTGCCATGCCAATAGAAGCAATTACACCACCAAATAACCCGGTAAAAATTCTTGCTGCAAGCAATGATTCAAACGTATTTGCTAAACCGCAAAACATGGTTCCAATAATAAATCCTGTATAAAAAAACATCAGTAATTTTTTACGGTCAAATCTATCGGCAAATCCTGCTGCCAAAATTCCCGAAATTCCAGCACTGAAAGCATAGGAAGAAACAACAAAGGCGAATTTTGACGGAGTAATGTCCATCGACTTCATTAAAATATCTCCCAATGGAGATAAGATCATAAAATCAAGTACAACAGTAAATTGTATGAACGCTATTACCGCTACAATAAATTTTTGATAAGCTGTAAGTGGGGCCATATCAGGCTTTTTTTTCATAGTATTCGCACCTGATGTGTTTTTGGAGCACGTTCATTGTTTGCAAAATTAGGCTTTTTTAACCGAATTTTTTGGAATGACGAACAGATTAGCTTCGCTGATCTGGAGTGAGGAGGCGTTGCAAGTATCAAAAGCTTTTATCCATGGACGATATGGTTTTGTAAAACCATCATAACCATCATTATGCCGCTTTAACCTATTAGTAAAATCATTAGTTTGCCCAACATAATACTTGTCGAATTTCTTAGAAAACAATATGTATACAAAAACATAAACCACTAAAAAAAGCCTTAAACAATTATGCTTAAGGCTTAGTCTTTTTAGTCGGGGTGGCCAGATTCGAATGCAGACGAATCGCGAAAAGCGATTGTCTGCATCGAGACAATTTTCTTTCAGAAAATTCGTCTCGACTGACGAACTACTCCACCCTATACTTGTTTATGAACGCTATCAATCTTTGCTTTGACAGATTCTTTAATTTCCTCTCAAGGTCCATTGCCTCAGCCCTTGTTGGTTTCTCTAGCACTAAAGCTTTTATCCATGGACGATATGGTTTTGTAAAACCATCATAACCATCATTATGCCGCTTTAACCTATTAGTAAAATCATTAGTTTGCCCAACATAATACTTGTCGAATTTCTTAGAAAACAATATGTATACAAAAAACATAAAACCACTAAAAAAGCCTTAAACAATTATGCTTAAGGCTTAGTCTTTTTTAGTCGGGGTGGCCAGATTCGAATGCAGACGAATCGCGAAAAGCGATTGTCTGCATCGAGACAATTTTCTTTCAGAAAATTCGTCTCGACTGACGAACTACTCCACCCTATACTTGCTTATAAACGCTATCAATCTTTGCTTTGACAGATTCTTCAACTTCCTCTCAAGCTCCATTGCCTCAGCCCTTGTTTGTTTCTCTAGCACTAAGGCCTTTATCCAAGGGCGATATGGCTTTGTAAAACCATCATAACCATCATTATGCCGCTTCAACCTATCAGTAAAATCATTGGTTTGCCCAACATAATACTTGTCGAATTTTTCTGAAAATAATATGTATACAAAAAACATAAAACCATTAAAAAAGCCTTAAACAATTATGCTTAAGGCTTAGTCTTTTTTAGTCGGGGTGGCCAGATTCGAATGCAGACGAATCGCGAAAAGCGATTGTCTGCATCGAGACAATTTTCTTTCAGAAAATTCGTCTCGACTGACGAACTACTCCACCCTATACTTGCTTATAAACGCTATCAATCTTTGCTTTGACAGATTCTTCAACTTCCTCTCAAGCTCCATTGCCTCAGCCCTTGTTTGTTTCTCTAGCACTAAGGCCTTTATCCAAGGGCGATATGGCTTTGTAAAACCATCATAACCATCATTATGCCGCTTCAACCTATCAGTAAAATCATTGGTTTGCCCAACATAATACTTGTCGAATTTTTCTGAAAATAATATGTATACAAAAAACATAAAACCATTAAAAAAGCCTTAAACAATTATGCTTAAGGCTTAGTCTTTTTTAGTCGGGGTGGCCAGATTCGAACTGACGACCTCCTCGTCCCAAACGAGGCGCGATACCGGGCTACGCTACACCCCGCTCTACTCTAGGGCTATGGCACAGGAGTTTAGCGTTCTCAAAAAAGAGAGTGCAAATATAGCTATTTTTTACTTTCTGCAAAAAAATATTAATATCTCTCCACATGGCATATTTATTGCATTTGAGGCTTAAAATTAATTGTATTTTTGAGGGATGAATAACGAGCAAATTTTAATTCTTGACTTTGGTTCTCAGTACACACAACTCATTGCCCGCCGTTTACGTGAATTAAATGTTTATTGCGAGATACATCCTTACAATAAGATACCTGCTATTGATGGCAATATTAAAGGTGTTATTTTGAGTGGAAGTCCACACTCGGTGAGAGAAGAACAACCATTAAAACCAGATCTTTCAACTATTAAAGGCAAACTTCCTTTACTCGGAGTTTGCTACGGCGCACAATATCTTGCACATTTTTATGGCGGTGAAGTTGGAAAATCGAGTAATCGTGAATACGGCCGGGCAAATTTAACCTTTGCCGATAATTCAAGTCCACTATTAACTTCTATTTCGCAAGATTCGCAAGTTTGGATGAGTCATGCTGATACTATATTAACTGTTCCAAATTCCTACAAAACCATTGCAAGCACACATGATGTAAAAGTTGCTGCTTTCAAAATTGATAACGAAACAACTTACGGTATACAATTTCATCCGGAAGTTTATCACAGTTTAGAAGGGACACAATTACTAAAGAATTTTGTTTACACTATTTGTGGTTGCACAGGCAACTGGACGCCAGCTTCTTTTGTTGACAATACAATTGCCGATCTTAAAAAGCAATTAGGCAATGATAAAGTGATACTTGGATTAAGCGGAGGCGTTGACAGCAGTGTTGCTGCCATGCTTTTACACAAAGCTATTGGTAGTAATTTACATTGCATTTTTGTTGACAATGGATTACTTCGCAAAAATGAATTTGAAGGTGTTTTGGATTCATATAAGCATATGGGACTTAACGTAAAAGGTGTTGATGCAAAATATCAATTCTATGAAGCGTTAAAAGGCATTTCTGATCCTGAACAGAAAAGAAAAGCCATTGGAAAAATATTTATCGATGTTTTTGACATAGAATCAAAATTGGATAAAGACGCGAAATGGTTAGGGCAAGGAACAATTTACCCTGATGTTATTGAAAGCTTAAGTGTAAAGGGTCCATCGGCAACAATTAAATCACATCACAATGTTGGCGGCTTACCAGATTACATGAAATTAAAAATTGTTGAGCCACTTCGTAGTTTATTTAAAGATGAAGTGCGCAGAGTTGGAAAAGAATTAGGATTAGATCCAAACATTTTAAATCGTCATCCATTTCCGGGTCCGGGTTTAGCAATTCGTATCCTTGGAGATATCACCGAACAAAAAGTAAAGATACTTCAAGATGTTGATCACATTTTTATTGAGGGCTTAAAAACTCACAACTTATATAACGACGTATGGCAAGCCGGTGCTATTTTATTGAATGCCCAAAGTGTTGGTGTAATGGGCGACGAAAGAACCTATGAGAATGTAGTTGCTTTGCGCGCAGTGTCGAGTACAGATGGAATGACGGCAGATTGGTGTCATTTACCATATGAATTTTTAGCCAAAATGAGTAACGAGATCATCAATAAAGTAAAAGGCGTTAACCGCGTGGTATACGACATAAGTTCTAAACCTCCTGCAACCATAGAATGGGAATAACTTTATAATTTGAAGATCCTGAATAAATATTTTTTTTCACTATTGCTTTGCTTTGCGTCGTTCATTCTGATATCGCAAACAAAGTCGAGTAATATTCAAACCATTAACGGTAAAAAATATTATGTACATAAGTTGGATAAAGGCCAGAGTCTTTACTCTATTACTAAAATTTACAATATAAAATTAGATGATCTTTACACTGAGAATCCTGAATTAAAACAAGGAACAAAAGCAGGGCAAGAGATAAAGATCCCTTTTGCAGGAGAAGCGGCGCACTTTAATAATGCAACTACTTCAACAACTCAAACTATCAACTCAACACCACGCGTAGTTTCTGCTATCGATACTTTAAAATATTCAACACACAAAGTAGCAAAGGGTGAAACTGTTTATGCGATCACCAAAAAATATAATCTTTCTACAGATTATTTTGAAAAATTAAACCCTGGATCAAAAGCGGGATTAAAAGAAGGGCAATTAGTTGCCATTGGGGAAAGGTCGCCAATAAAAACGATAGCTGCTACTACAAATTCGGTTAAACCAACGGCAGATACATTTCCCTTAAAGATCCATTTTCCTAAAAAGAATGCATACAATGTTGCTTTGATACTTCCATTTAAGTTAGATCAATTGGAGCTTATTAATTCGCCCGCGCTTGTAAAAGCCAATATGAATTTTCCCCAGATCAGTTCTTTGGCCATAGATTTTTATTTAGGTTTTAAACAAGCTGTTGATTCGCTCTCTTCAAAAGATTTTAAAGTGAATATGGAACTTCACGATCTCGACGATAAAGATTCGCTAAACATGGTGAATATTATTAGTAGTTTAGATAAAAAACAAACCGATTTTATTTTTGGCCCTATGTATGCCAATGGTTTTAAAACCATTTCGATAAAAGCTAAAGAATTGAATATTCCTATTGTTTCGCCTATTACACAGCAAAATAAATTCTTGTACGAGAATATTTATGCCTCTAAAACAAATCCATCGCAATACACCATGGTGGAAGCCTTGGCAGATTATATCCTCGACTCGCTTAAACCTAAAAAAGCGCGAGTGCTATTGAATATTGCTTCGGAAAAAGATGCCAAAGAAATGGGTTTTGTGAAAGCATTTAAACAATATTATAACGAAAAAGCACGCAAACTTGGCTATACCTTAAAAGATACTTTATCTACGGTGCGCGGTATAGCTGGCATAAAAGCAAATCATGAAAGCGGAATAAAAAATGTGATTGTTTCATTAAGTTCTAATCAGATCCTTATTACAGATTTTACAACGCAATTAGCTTTATTTGCCGACAAAAAAGATATTACGTTATGCGGATTTGAAGAAACATCAACTTCGTTCGATAATATTGACCAAGAATATTTGAATCAATTGAATTATACATTTCCCTCGGCAAACAATCTTACTAATACAAAAGTTTATCAACCTATCGTTGCTAAATACTGGGAAAAACAAAATACTTATCCCGGTAAATTTTACTTTATTGGATTTGATATTGCCATGTACTACTTAAAGAATTTACGTGATCATGGCGCAGATTTTATTTTCCGTTTGAACGAATTACCATCCGAAACTAATTACTTAAGATTTAAATTCACTCGTCCTGATAATTCAACGGGATTTGACAACAACGGCGTTTATATTTTTAAATATGCCAATTACCAACTGGTAGAAACAGGATGGAAATAAGCAAAGAAAACATCTCCTTCTGGCTCAAACAACTTCAATCAACCATTTGCGATGCCTTAGAAAAGGCCGACGGCAAAGCTAAATTCTCTAGCGAAAATTGGACAAGAGCAGAAGGCGGCGGCGGTATTTCGCGGGTAATTCAAAATGGTGCTGTGATCGAAAAAGGCGGCGTAATGTATAGCGCTGTTCATGGCGACGCTCCTGATTTTTTATTTAAAGAGAGTGAGCATACCATTGCAAAAGAAAAAACAGAAAAGCCAAAATTTTATGCTACCGGTGTTTCCATTGTGATACATCCGGTAAGTCCAATGGTGCCTATCATTCATATGAATGTACGTTATTTCGAAATGGACAATGGAACAAAATGGCTGGGCGGCGGGATCGATCTAACGCCACATTACATAAATGAAACAGATGCTAAATTCTTTCATTCTGAACTAAAAAAAGTTTGCGATAAACATCACTCAACTTATTATGCTCAATTTAAAAAATGGGCAGATGATTATTTTTTCATCACCCACAGAAAAGAAACGCGTGGTATTGGCGGAATATTTTTTGATCGATTGAATGAAAACGCAGAAATGAGTTTTGAAAAGAATCTTGCATTTTGGAAAGATGTAGGAAGTAGCTTTGCAGGAATTTACACCGAATTGATCAGCCGAAATAAAGATAAAACTTTTACCGAAAAACATAAACAATGGCAACTTTTACGAAGAGGGCGTTATGTTGAATTTAACCTCGTTTACGACAAGGGAACAAAGTTTGGATTAGAATCAAACGGAAGAGTGGAATCCATTTTAATGAGCTTACCAAAATTCGCTTCATGGGAATATGATCATAAAAATGAAGTAGGATCGGAAGAAGAAAGGACACTCTCTCTCCTTAAAAAGGAAATTAACTGGGCTTAACTATTTCCAAAATTCACATTACAATAGAAGAGCCCGATTAACACCGGGCTCTTTATCATATAAGAGTTTATAATTGATCTTACTTTTTTATAATGGTAAATTCTACGCGTCGGTTCAAACTTTTTCCTTCATCAGTTGAATTATCGGCCAATGGTTTGCTTTTTCCAAAACCATCGCTGGTTAAACGCGTGGCCACTATGCCTTTTGATGTAAGATATGCAACAACTGCAGCAGCTCTTTCTTTACTTAATTTATTATTGTACTCATCATTGCCAATATTATCGGTGTGCCCCGCAATAAATATTTCCATTATCGGATTATCATTCAACAATTTCACCAAATTATCCAATTCAAAAAAGGATTCTGATTTTAGTATTGACTTTGCTGTTTCAAAAAAGATATTGTTGATGCGTATCACTTGTCCGGTTTCAATTGGCGAAAGCAACAAGTTTTTTGTTATCTCCTTATAGCTCGACACGCTTGACAGATCCATATTCTCAGTAACAGAATAAAAACCCGATTGCGTTGCTTTGAATGAATAATTCTTTCCGTATGGGAGAATGATGGTGTACTCTCCAGTTTTTGGATTGGATGTTGCTATTCCTAATTCATTTCCGGTAGCAAGATCAAAATAACTTATAGACGTACCAATAGGGTCTTTTGTTTTAGCATTCAAAACATTTCCTCTTACCAAAACAACAGGATTTGGTTTTTGCTCTTCTTTTGCTTTAATTTTTACCACATCACCATCTTTTATCATATAAAAATAATCGCCTGATGCAGGTATGGTGAAATATGCATCCCAAGCATTAGTGTTTATTTGCGGGCCAAGATTCACCGGATCTGTCCAATTTTGCCATGTGTCATCCAAACGCTTACTCATATATATATCCGAACTTCCGTATCCTCCCGGTCGATTGCTATTGAAATACAAAGTAACATTATCAGAGGCAAGAAAAGGGGTACCGTCACTATATTGACTACTAATCTTTGGCCCCAACTTTAAAGGCCTACTCCAATCTCCATCTTTTAAAATAGATACGTAAATATCATGGTCATCGTTCTTTTCATCTTCTCCAAAAGCCATCAATAAAATATTGTTGGATGCTGAAATACTATTAGAAACTGTTTGGCTCTTTTCCATCTTCGCATATTTAGGAACATCAAATCCCTTAGGGTCGGTCCATCCCTCAGTTTTCAAATAACTAACCGAAAATCCTGACTTAATGTACTCCCCCTTGCTGTAATAACCTTTTATATACCTTACGTTTCCGTCCGACGACTGGCCTATAATACTGCTATAACGCGATGTATTAAATGGAAAGCCTAAGTGTTGTGCTTTATCCCAACTACCGTCACTCAATCTTTTAGAGTACCAAACATCTTGATTAGGATAATCGGGTGACTTTGTGTTTTCCGGATGATCACCCCTAACAACAAATAGTTTCTTTCCATCAGGAGTTATATAAGGGGCCAGTTCATAATATTTACTGTTTACATTTGGCCCTAAACTCTCCAGTTCGTATCCCGTTTGTGAAAAAAGTTTTGTTGTAGCCAATGCAAGCACAAGTAATTTTATCTTCATAACTAAATCTTTTATTCGGCAGTACGTTTTGTATTTGTATCTTCTTGAGGTTTACCTAAAATAGCCAAATTACGCGTAATAGGAATTGCAATTGTGCACGCTACATACAATCCGTCTGCTAATCTATAACCCGCTTCGCCTTCAATAACCATCCGACGATTATATTTTTTCTTTCCTTCCTTTCTTGTTACAGAAGGTAATGTTTGTATCAATATACGTCCACCAATTGGAATAACTTTAGTTACACCGGCGGGTGCATTATGTATTGGTGTTATCAAAGCATCTAAACAAATTCGCGTGTGCGTTGCAAAACCTTTTACACCATATTTATCAGTTTGTATCGAAAGTTTTACTCCTTTTCCAAAACATATTCCACCGTAAGCCCCAAGCATATAAAAATTGCCAATTGCATCAGGACCAGTTGGGTCATCAATTCTATACACACCCCTTTTCATATAAACACCAGCTCTTAACGCTCTGTATTTCCATTTGCTCGATGGAACCATAATATAAGTAACTTTTGTTGCCGTTTTTCCCCCTCCAACATAACCAAGATCCTCAGTTTTTAGTACGATCTTATTTTGACTTTGTTTTATATTTTGGCTAAATATTAAAAAACCACCTGCCTGTATATTAAGGCTTGGTTTAATTGTTTTGTCTGACAGCTTTCCAAAAGTTAACCATCCGTATCTAAAAGTGTAGTCAACACCCAAGCGCTGTTTTAACATGCCATGACCCCATGCGCCTAAATTAAAACTCCAACCGTCAATTTGGTTAAATCCTCCATCAAAATGACACAAATCCAAATTACATGAAAAATTAGTGATGTTTTTTGGCTCATCATTAAGTGTTTTATAGTTCACGTCTTGGGCACCCAGATCTGAAATAACAAGAACACTGATCAAAATTGTAAGTAATCTTTTCATTTTATAAGTTTTTAAAGGTCAAATTTACGAATCATTATACAAAAATACATACTTCGGACTATGGATTTTATCTAAACTCAATAAAATAGGGCCTTCCAGCGACTTTTTTTAACCTATACCGGAGAATTTACGAAGTATATTCCTTAAATTTAGAGTATGCTAAAGGCATTTGCATCACACATAGAACATAAAGATCTTTTTAAAAAAAATGATGCTCTTTTGGTGGCCGTAAGCGGTGGTGTTGACTCCATGGTTATGTGCGATCTTTTACTAAAAGCCGGTCACAAATTTTCAGTAGCGCATTGCAATTTTAAGTTAAGAGGAGATGAATCGGATTCTGATGAACAATTTGTAGAAGACTATTGCAGTAAAAATAAACTCACACTTTATAAGCGTTCGTTTGATACGTTAACTTATGTTGATTCGAATAAATTATCAATTCAAATGGCAGCACGCGAATTGCGTTATGCTTTTTTTAACGAATTAATGAAAGAGCAGTTGCTTACATATCTTTTAACCGCGCATCATTTAAGCGACAACGTAGAAACATTCTTAATTAATTTAGTTAGAGGATCCGGTATCGCAGGATTAAAAGGAATTTCAGAGAAACGAAAAAAGATCGTAAGACCTTTGCTCCCATTCACCAAAGAAGAGATCCTTGCTTACGCCAAAGAAAATTCTATTTCTTACAAAACTGATAAAAGTAATTTAGAAGATAGTTATTTACGTAATGATCTTCGTTTGAATATCATTCCCAAATTAAAAGAACTTAATCCGTCGTTTGAAAGGACCATTTCAAAAGAACTGGGATTGCTTCAACAATACAACACTATTATTACTTATCACTTTGCCAAAGAGAAGGAAAAGGCTATAAGCAAAACTGATTCAGGAATTAAAATACATATTGAGAAAATAAAAGAAAATAAAACTCCTGAACTTTTTTTGTTCGAGATCCTAAAGGAATATAACTTTCATCCTGATGTGATCACAGATATTTACGAGAGCCTTGATGGAATTCCGGGGAAATTATTTTATTCTGACAACTTTGAACTTATAAAAGACAGAACTGAATTGGTGATCAACGCACATTTAGATCGATCCATAGAGCCAATTGTAATTGAAAAAGAAACACAAGAGATCCTCTCACCTATTCACTTAAAAATAAAACCAACAACGGAGTTTGTGAAAGAGAACAACAAGGCTATTGCCTACGTTGATCATTCAAAGCTAAAATATCCTCTTACAGTAAGAGGTTGGCAAAACGGAGACAAATTTAAACCTCTTGGAATGACCGGTTTTAAAAAATTGAGCGATCTGTTTGTTGATCTGAAATTAAATGCCTTCGATAAAAATAAAGTTGCCATATTAGAAAATGGTGATAAAGAAATTATTTGGGTAGTGAATCACCGCTTGGATGATCGTTACAAAATATCAGAGAACACAAATGCAATTTTAAGAATTGAACTAGTTGAGTAATCGCGAGATCATATTTGAAGAAAAACAATACATGGGCCACAATCGCTTAAGCATTTTAACGCGATCGATATTGGCTTTGTTTTGCTTTTTAGGATACTACTGGAGCGAGAACCCAAAACCTGTACAAGTTTCGTTTGTGAGTATTGGTTCGTATCCAATTGATAACACAAGTCAATCGGGTTTGATATTTTTTTTAAGCGGAATTTTTATTTTGATGTTCTCTGCAGGCTTAACCTATATTTTACATATTCACACAAAAGTGTATAAAGGTTATATTTTAATTGACGGTTTTTGGACCACTCGTAAAGTAAAGATCGACCTAAACAATATCACCCACATTAGAAGAAGCAGGTATAAACGCAATATTTTTAGACGCGCTGTGTATAATTTACATAACAAAGGAATCATTAAATTCTATACCAGCGGCGAAGACTTTATTGAACTTACCGACAATAGCGGTTTCATGTATCGCATCGGAACTCACAGATTATCAGAGTTTTACACCAACATTAAAGGGCAGCTTGTTATTATTAACAATGCCAGATAAAACGTAACCCAAGTCCTTTTCTTTCGTTTAATCATATACACTAACCACATTTAACATGACGGCTACAACAAAATTTGAATCTATTGAAAAGGAGAAAATCGGCGAATTAAGATTTCCTCAAACAGAAGTTTTAACGGACCCAGAAAAGATACAGGATAGAGAGAACAATTTAAAGCGAGCTTTAACACTTGGAAATTTAGAACGAACAAAGACAAGAATATTTTTTGAGGACGAGCTAGGATTAAAAGTTGTTGAAACAACCGTGTGGGGAGTAACCGATAAACGTATCATTTTAAAACACGGAGTTGTAATTCCAATACAACGCGTTCATGCAATTGTGATCTAGCGAACTTATTGAACCAACTTAAGAATCACAAAAACAAACGGACTCACAAACAATAAACTGTCGAAGCGATCTAAAACTCCGCCATGACCCGGCATAAGTGTGCCACTATCCTTAACACCTGCTTTACGTTTCATTTGACTTTCTATCAGATCACCTATAGTTGCAAAAACACCAACAAACAAAGCAATCAATGGCCAAACCCACTTACTTGAAAATGTTTCATTCATATTTAACACAAACCCAACCGCTACACAAAGCAGCACTCCAATAATAGTTCCTTCCCAAGTTTTTCCGGGAGATACGCGTTCGAACAACTTGTTTTTGCCTATCAAACTTCCACCTAAGTAAGCAAAGGTATCGTTAGCCCAAATAAGAAAAATAATGCCCAATATTTTAAAGTTATCATAACTAGTAGCTAACTCATTTACAGTTCCTGTTTCTACTACGGGAATTTTGATCAACAAAGAAAATGGAATAACGCAATAAAACACACCGGCAATAGTAAATGCCATATCATGAAATGGTTGTTCATGTTTGCTAAATAAAAATTTAAGTGCGATAATAAATGGGACAAGATAAATAGCAAATCGCATCAATTTTACATCAAAACTTGTTTGAGTTAATTGAAGCGAGTAAATTGACATGAACGTGAGTATACCCGATATCATACCAATGGTGGCAAATGGTTTAGCTCCCATCTTTTCTGCCAACGAATAAAATTCGTACAAAGCCCAAATAGAAACAAAAAAGAAGAGCCCAAGAAATGTAAAATAGCTAAAATATATACAGCTCAACAGAACGATCACAAAAACGGATGCCGTTATACTTCTTACTCTTAAGGTTTTTAGATCTAATGCCATTTTATGGTTTAAAGATACTTAATTAGGCCCAAATTAAAACATTTTTTTAATGGTAAGCATAATAAAATTATCTTTATAGCTCATGAAAGTTCTTGTTATAGATAACTACGATAGCTTCACTTATAACCTGGTTCATATTCTAGAGAAGAATGTTTCAGCTAATATCACCGTACTAAAAAATGATAACATAAGTCTTTCTGAAATTGAAGATTACGATAAGGTGGTTATTTCTCCGGGACCCGGTTTACCAAAAGATGCAGGCATAACTAACCAAGTAATTAAAACCTATTACAAAAACAAACCAATACTTGGTGTATGTTTAGGATTACAAGCTATTGGCGAAGTTTTTAATTCGAGCTTAAAGAATCTTGAAACCGTAATGCATGGAATTAAAACACCAATTCAAATAATAAAATCAGATCCTATTTTTGCAGATTGCCCAAAGCAATTTGAAGTTGGACGTTACCATTCGTGGGTAATTGACAACAAACATCTTTCAGAGGAACTCGAAATTACTGCGGTGGATGATAACAACGAAATAATGGCCATAAGGCACAAAACATATAATGTAAAAGGGATACAATTTCATCCGGAATCCATTTTAAGCGAATGTGGTGATCAGATCTTATTAAACTGGCTAAAAAATTAAAATGACAAAAAACAGCACTATCATATTTGACACCAATACATTTTCAAAATTAAATTCCTTCTTAAAAAAAGGAAAGTATTCACGACTGATCGTATTAGCAGACTCAAACACAATTAATGAATGTTATCCAATTCTTGCAAAAAATTGCGCTCTCATTCAAAAAGCGGATATATTAGAGATCGATGCCGGCGAAGCAATTAAAACGCTTGATGCCTGCAAAGAACTTTGGGAAACACTGAGCGAGGCGCAAGTAGATAAGAATGCTTTATTGGTAAATGTTGGCGGCGGTGTTATTACAGACATCGGCGGATTTGTTGCCAGTGTTTATAAAAGGGGAATAGATTTTATTCATATTCCTACCAGCCTACTCGCCATGGCTGATGCAAGTGTTGGCGGAAAATGCGGCGTTGATCTTAATTCGTTGAAAAATCAATTAGGAACTATTACCCAACCAAAAGCGGTATTTATAAATACCTTATTTTTAAATACACTTCCACAACGCCAATTAGCTAACGGTGTTGCCGAAATAATAAAGATGGGGCTTATTGCCGATGCTAAATTGGTGAAAGCTATGCAAGACAATAAAACACTCTTAGATACATTGATCAAAAGAAGTGTGGCGCTTAAAATGGCCATTGTAAAAAAAGATCCTAACGATAAAAGCGTTCGGAAAATATTGAATTTTGGTCATACCATTGGCCATGCCATTGAAAGTTACTTTTTAGGAACAAAAGATGAATTATTACATGGTGAAGCTATTGCCATTGGTATGTTCATTGAAAGTTTAATTGCTTTTGATAAGAAAATGATCAAAACTAATGAGCTTCAAACTATTGTTGATCTTATAAAACCAAATTACCAGGTTTTAGAATTTTCCCAAGAGGAAGAGCAGAAAATAATGGAGTTAATGCTCCACGATAAGAAGAACAAGAATAATAAGATCCGTATGAGTTTGATCAATAAAATTGGATCCTGTAAATACGATGTAGAAGTAAACGTTTCTCAAATTCAAAAAGCATTTAAAACGTATCATCAGATCATTGGCGCTTAAAAAATACATACCTATAATTAAATTGCCCGGCTCAAAAAGCATTAGCAATCGTTTACTAATGATAAAAGCCATTGCTGATCTAAATTTCGATATTGAAAATATGTCGGATAGTGACGATACAAAACTACTGATCAAAGCGCTTCATGATATTCGTTTAGGAAAAACTGAAATAAACATTGGTGATGCCGGAACTAATATGCGCTTTTTATGTGCCTATCTTTCGTGCTTAAAAAATAAAACCTTTACACTTACAGGAAGTGACCGCATGAAAGAGCGACCCATTAAGGAATTGGTAGATGCCTTAATTACTATTGGCGCTGAAATTACTTACCTCGAAAGAACAGGTTTTCCGCCAATAAAAATAACCGGAAAAGAACTCATTGCTCCTGAGATCACCATGAAGGCCGATGTGAGCTCACAATTTATTTCGGCACTACTGCTAGTAAGTCCACTCCTTAAAAGCACAAAGCGAATAGAATTAAATGGAGAAGTAGTTTCACCGTCGTACATAAAAATGACCATGGAGCTCATGCACTTGTTTGGAAAGAATAGTAATTGGAAAGATGATACAATAGAAATAAAGTCGGGATCATACAAAAATGATAAAACGAGTATTTATAACGAAAGTGATTGGAGTGCCGCAAGCTATTTTTATAGCGCTCTAGCTCTTGGCGATCTTGAAAAAATAGAATTAGCCGGTTTATCTAAAAATAGCGTACAAGCCGATTCAAAGATCGTTGAGCTATACAAAATGCTTGGAATAAATTCTGAATTTGAGACCGATCATGTTATTATTTCCAAAACAACTAAAAAAGTAGATCATTTTACTTTTGATTTTACAGATTGTCCGGATATAGCCCAAACACTTGCTGCAACTTGTGTTGGACTTAGAATTACTGCTGATCTTACAGGTTTAAAGACCTTAAAACTAAAAGAAACCGACCGAATTATTGCCTTAAAAAATGAATTGCAAAAATTTGGTGCGCTTGTGGAGATCACTCCTACTTCACTTCATATAAAAGGATATGATACCATTAGTAAGGACACTGATATTTTAGTGAACACTTACGGCGATCATCGCATGGCCATGAGTTTTGCTCCATTGAAGTTTCTTTATCCTGACATGATCATCGAAAATAAAGAAGTTGTAAGTAAATCATTCCCAAAATTTTGGGAAGAATTCTCAAAACTCTCATGAGGTTATATTTCATTTTTCTATTTAGTATTCTTCATAGTTTATCTGCACAGATAAGTATCAGTGGTAAAATTATCGACGATAAGAACGAAGCAGTCCCTTACGCTGCTATTGGGAGTTTAAAACATACTACGGCGGTTCTATCCAACGATAAAGGATCTTTTCGCTTACAGCTAAGTGAATATGATGAAACCGACAGCATCAAATTCTACGCCATTGGATATAAAGAGCAATACATTCCTATTGTTCAATTAAAAAATTCAGCGGCTAATGAAATTCGATTATTGTCAAGTGACCAACAACTGGAAGAAGTAGAAGTGAATGCTAAAAAATTATTTCGAAAAAAATTGGGTGTCATAAATTATGACAAAACAAATTGCACGGGCTTTGTTGGTTTAGAGAATAACTGGAAAGGCGTGGAAACCGCTATCAGAATTTCCAATGAAAGCAAAAAACTTCTGAAGGTTGTTGATTTTCAATTTTACATCATTAAAAATCAATTGCCGGATAGCTTGATGTTTCGTTTGAACATCTATTCCTCTAATGAGTTCTATCCTACAAAGAACATTCTAAAAAGATCGATCATATTTAAAACAAATATAAAACAAGGTGAAGTGTCATTAGACCTCAGCTCATATGATATTAGAGCTTACGACGATTTTTTTGTTAGCTTAGAATGTTTAATGGAAAAAGTAAGCATTAACGACTTTTGCTTTGCCGGCCAAAATAACGAACCTGCTTATATAAGAGAAAGTGTATTTAATAAATGGAAAAAGGTGCGTGGTGGTGGTGGGGCGTTTAATGTGAGTGTGCTTTACCAAAAGAAAAACTAAGTAAGTATATCCTTCAAATATTTAGATTAATGCTTTCTAGAGGCCGAAACCGCAAAGGCGCTCCGCGCTTTCGCAAAGCAGACGCAAAGGGCACTAAGTTTTACCACCATTACTTAAGAGAAGGCAAAGACCTTCGGTTTCGCAAAGTTCAGTAAAAAAGAAACTGTAAGCATGCCGCCTTTGCGAAAGCATAGCTTCTTTGCCTTCTTAATTTTTATGCGGTTAAGATCCTTTGCGCTCTTTGCGTAAAACTTTGCGTAGTTCGAAGAACGCTTTGCGGTTTCTGCCTCAAAAATTACAATTTCTCTTTTAGATACTTTGCTGTATACCCTTTTTTATTTGCAACTAATCCTTCCGGCGTACCTTCAAAAACAACATAACCACCTTCGTCACCACTCTCAGGACCAAGATCAATTAACCAATCAGCACACTTGATCACATCCAAGTTATGTTCGATCACAATAATAGAATGTCCTTTAGCTATGAGCGCTTCAAACGACTTTAATAATTTTGATACATCATGAAAATGTAAACCTGTAGTTGGTTCATCAAACACAAATAGAACAGAATTATTTGCGCCTCCCATTCCTAAAAATGTAGCTAATTTTATTCGTTGTGCTTCCCCTCCACTTAAAGTACTGCTGCTTTGTCCTAAATGTACATATCCCAAACCAACATCTTGCAAAGGTTTTAGTTTGTCAACGATCTTCATCGCAATTCTATTTTCATCATCGCCAGAGAAAAAGCTGATCGCATCATCAATGGTCATGTCCAAAATATCAGCGATTGATTTTCCTTTGTATAAGATCTCCAACGTATCTGCTTTAAAACGTTTGCCCTTGCACGATTCACATGGCAATTGAATATCGGCCATAAATTGCATCTCTACAGTAATAGTTCCTTCGCCCTGACACATTTCACAACGTCCACCATCCACATTAAAACTAAAATGGCCTGCTTTATACTCTCGTAATTTTGCTAAACCCTGCTCGCTAAATAAAGTTCTTATTTCATCGTAAGCTTTTGTGTAAGTTGCTGGATTACTTCTTGAAGATCTTCCAATTGGATTTTGGTCAACGTATTCAACTTGTTTAATTTGTTTTAAACTTCCATCAATGATACTCTTGTGCTCAACGTTCGCGTAAAATCCATCCAAATATTTTTGTAAACGTGGCACTAAAGCCTTTTTTACCAAGGTAGATTTGCCTGAGCCACTCACACCGGTAACGCAACATAATGTATTTAAAGGAAATTTTACAGATACATTCTTTAAATTATTATCGGTTATGCTTTTTACCTCAATGAACTCTTTGAATTTTCTGCGTGTAGTTGGGACTTTAATTTCCAATTGCTTGGTTAAATATTTTGCAGTATAGCTTTCTTTACTTTTTACCAGATCGGCATGTTTACCTTGGAATACTAATTTTCCGCCGCCTGTTCCTGCTTCCGGACCAATATCTATCAAAACATCAGCCGCGCGCATAATTTCTTCGTCGTGCTCCACCACAATTACAGTATTTCCCTGGCGCTGCAATTCTCTTAATACCTTTATCAAACGCTCCGTATCTCTTGAGTGCAAACCAATACTTGGTTCATCCAAAATATATAAACTTCCAACTAAACTGCTTCCTAATTGTGTTGCTAAATTAATACGTTGACTTTCTCCACCACTTAAAGTATTCGCCACACGGTTGAGCGATAAATAATTCAAGCCAACATCCATTAAATATTGTAAACGGTTATTGATCTCAATTAATAAACGTTTCGAGATCTTCTCATCAGAAGCACTTAATTTCAAATTCTTAAAATATGTTTGAGCTTCAGCAACAGGCATTAAAATAATTTCGCGCAAACACTTCTCGCCCACTCTCACATAATTAGCATCTTTACGTAAACGTGTTCCTTCGCAATCAGGACAAGAAGTTTTCCCTCTATATCTTGCCAGCATTACGCGGTACTGAATTTTGTAGGTTTCTTTCGTAAGCATTTCAAAAAAAGCATTTATGCCTTCAAAATGACTATTACCTTCCCATAATAGTTTGTATTGTGCTTTTGTAAGATCTACAATAGGTTTATGTACGGGGAAATTAAATTTATGCGCGTTCTTTAGTAATTGATTTTTGTACTTACTCATGGTCTCGCCGTTCCAACACGCTACTGCATTCTCAAAAACACTGGCACTTTTATTTGGAATAACAAGGTCAGGATCAACGCCAATAATACTTCCAAAACCTTCGCAAGTTTTGCAAGCACCAATAGGATTATTGAACGAAAAGAAATTTACACTTGGTTCTTCAAAGCTAATTCCATCCATCTCAAACAAATTACTGAAATGATGTGTTGTGCTTTTTCCTTTCACATCCTCAATGATCACATCACACTCACCTCCGCCTTCGTAAAAAGCAGTTTGTACACTATCCGAAATTCTATTCAACAGATCCTCATCATTTTTTTGCACGATGATACGATCTACCAAAAGAGATCTCTGCATTCTTTTTTATTTTCTTCAGATCAAGTTCTGTTATCTTCTGAATTCCATCAGTTGTGATCACACGCGAAAAACCACCTTGATTTAAAAGTTCTAATTGCTTTGAAAGTGTACGGTCTTTTTTCTCTTTTAATTTTACTGTAACAAGTGCTTTTGATTCCACCACTTGGCTCATTACAAAATCAACTACATCACTTATTTTATGACGCATCACTAATTTGCCGCTTACCGGGCTGTAAGTTTTTCCAACGCGAGCAAAAAGCAATTTCAAATAATCATAGATCTCAGTTACAGTTCCAACGGTTGACCGAGGATTTCTCGACACTACTTTTTGTTCGATGGCAATTGCGGGTGAAATACCTTTTATATAGTCAACCTGTGGCTTTTCTAACCTGCCCAAAAACTGCCTGGCATAAGCAGATAAGCTCTCTACATATCGTCTTTGGCCTTCTGCATAAAGTGTATCAAATGCCAGAGTTGACTTACCCGAGCCTGATAAACCGGTGATAACCACCAATTTATTACGGGGTATAACTACGTCGATATTCTTTAAATTGTGTAAACGGGCGCCTTTTATGATAATATGGGTTTTGGCATCAACCTTAGATATATCGGCTATTTGGGACATTGAGGTGCAAAATTAGGGCTTAATTTGAGTATTCGGGACATTATTTCCCTCAATAAGACTAACAATTGGCTCAATTAGGGGTCCATTTTAACAGATATACTTTTGGGTTAAAAGCTAAATGGCCTATATTTGCCTTAATAACCAATTAATAAACTAAGCCATAGAATAGACCTTTACTAGCAAAACAGAACTTTAATTAAAAGCAAGTAAACATGTCTATTCAATCATTAACTGATCACGAGTTAGTTGCGTTATACCTCAAGGGTAACGAAAAAGGCTTAGAAACTCTCCTTCAACGTCACAAATCAAAACTCTTTTCGAGTATTTTGGTAATTGTTAAAGACCGAGCTTTGGCCGAAGATGTATTTCAGGATACATTTTTAAAAGTGATCCAAACCTTAAAAAAAGGTCAGTACAACGAAGAAGGTAAATTCCTTCCTTGGATATATCGCATATCACACAATTTGATCATCGATCATTTCCGTCGCATCAAAAAAATGCCACCGGCTTCCATTTATTATAATGAAGAGGGTGAAGAGATCCATCCATTGGATAAGGTAAGTGATACAAAAGATGTGTATCAAACCGGGGATGAAAGTTCAAAGCGCAAAAACAATGTTCGCGATCTGATACACATGTTACCGGCCGATCAACGCGAGGTTGTAATTATGCGAACCTATTACGATATGAGCTTTAAAGAAATTGCTGATATGACCAATGTATCTATCAACACCTCTTTAGGCCGTATGCGTTATGCTTTGATCAATTTAAAAAAGATGATCGAAGAGAGAAAAGTGGAAGTTTCGTTTTAGGCCGTATAAGCATTTTCAATTTTTTTATTTGGGCGCCTTATCGCGCTTGGAGTTTATCCTGCGCTTTCCGTTCCAAGCCTGCTTGTCCTTTGCAATGTTTGTAGTGCTCCGGTAGCTTCCTTCGGTCGCTTCCTCGCCCAACAAACATTTTGCAAAGTCCTAAGCAGGGCTTTCCACATCAATCGCGGGCGCGGGTATCCCAAGCATCCTAATATAAAATACATCCAATAAAGCTTGGTCAATTTAAAAAAGATGATCGAAGAAAGAAAAGTGGGAGTTTGGTTTTAAACTTATTGCAAATAAAAAAGGCCGCAGATATCTGCGGCCTTTTTGTTTTAATAAATTTTACTACTACTGAGTCTTATTAATAATATTCAAACTTGTCTCTCCAATAACTTTAAATGCTGTTCTTCTGTTCTTTTGGTGAGCAGCTTCCCATTCAGGACTCTTAGGCACCATAGCATTGATCTCTGCTTCGGTAATAATTGGCCTTGTTTCGCCATAACCCGTAGAAGTGATCTTTGATTTAGGAATGCCTTTACTTAAAATATAATCCACACAACTTTTAGCACGCGCTGCTGATAATTTCATATTGTAATCATCATTACCACGAGCATCGGTATGCGCTCCAAGATCGATAGATACGTTATCATTTAATTTTAAGAGGTCAACGATCTTATCAAGGATCTCCATTGACTTAGGACGAAGAGTTGCTTTATTAAAATCGTACTCAATACCTTCTATCTCAATATCACCTGACGGAATTTTATTCAAGTTAAAATCTCTTTGAAATACTTCCGATTCTGTTTTTCCTTCGGTAGCAACTTCATTCGCATCAGCAAAATAGCCATTCTTTTGTGCCTTTAAGAAGTACTGCATGTTTAATTTCAGATCAGTGCTATAAAAACCTTTATCATCAGTTACTACAAAGAAAGGCTCATCACCATCGTGCACATCTTTAATAGTTACAAGAGCACTTGGAATTGGTTCACTTGTTTGCGCATCAAATACAATACCTTCTAATGAGAACTTAATAGGCTCATTTTCGAAACTGTAAATATCATAACAATGTCCACCCGGGCAGTCTTCTCTATCGCTCGCAAAGAAACCTTTAGTTTGTAATTTCTCTAAAATAAAATACGCATCATCTTTTGCAGAGTTGATAGGAGAGTTTAAATTCTTTGGGACGTTATAAACTGAATCATCTGCGTTTAAGGCTGATTTAAATACGTCTAATCCACCAAAACCGGTTAAGCCATTGGTACTATAATATAAAGTACTTCCTAAAGTGTGGAAGAAAGGCGTTACCTCATCACCAGCAGTATTAATTGGATCGGGTAAGTTAACAGGATTTCCAATAAAACCATTCTCATCAATACCAGCCATCCAAATATCAAATCCACCTTTTCCACCCGGACGATTTGAAGAGAAGAATAATTTTCTTCCGTCTTGTGTTACAAATGGTTGTTGCGATTTATACCCCGGTAAATTGATATGTGTTCCTAATTTCATGGCCTCGTAGAATTTTCCTTCGAGTGTACGAGCCATGTAAATAAATGCTTCGTTACGATTATTATCGCTCCAGCGTAAATAACATTACTTCTTCGGGAGTGAACACACCGGCACCTTCGTGTAAGGATGTATTAACCGGACGACCAAAATTTACAGGACGTTGCCAAATGGTGTCATCCAAAGTTGTGTAATAAAGATCGCAATAATATTTTGGATCTTGTTTTTCAGGATCACTTACTACACCACCCCTTCGAGAACTGGTGAAGATCACTTTATCTGAACTCAAATAATACTGTGGTGCAAAATTACTTGTTCCTCTATTGAACACAAGACTATCCATCATGTGTACTTTGATGTTCTTTTTAGGAGTTAACGAATCCAATGCGAAATAACACGATTGCGCGTGCTTGCCAGATATTTTAACTAAAGAATCAGTTGGGATCAAGGTGGTCTTTGTAATAGAATCAACAATTGGAGCTCCCTTAGAATACGTATCAAAAACAGGTAATGCATCTTGATATCTTTTTAACGACATTAATGAAAGGCCGTAATAATAAGGCGCATCCGGATAAACATTCTTCTCTACAACTTTCTTATAGTATTCAACCGCATGCTTGTAATCAAAATTCAAACGGTAGCTGTTTGCCAAGCGATTTAAAATAAAATCGTACTTAGTTGCATTTAAGCTTGGGTCTTCTTTTAAAACATTAACACTGTCTTTTTTTCTTTGGCCCTTTAATTCAGGTACTTTGAAAAGCGATTTCATTTTAAGATTCACCAATTGCGCCTCATACGGAATTACGTATGTTTTTAGAACAGTGGTGTCATCTAATACTTTTGAGTAGAAATTTGCTGCGTTGGCGTAATCCCTTTTAAGATACGCATCGTCGGCAAGCTCAAGCCACAGTTTTTTTGACTGTGAAAAGTTAAGTAACGAAATTAAAACAAAAATTAAGGATAATGATTTCTTCATAAATTATAAACGCGGACAATTTTTAATTTCTTGAACTTTACTTTTCTTGCCTAAATAGGTAAGTGATATTTCAAAGGCACCTCTAGCTTTTGAGGTACTTCTTAAAGAAGATGTATTCATATCGTAACCTAACTTAATGATGTAATTATCTTTCTTTAAACCAACGTAAGCAATATTAGCATCGGCAGCACGATAAACATAACCGGCTAACAAATAGAATTTTTCACCCTTTACAAAGTATCCTGCATCAATAGCATAAGTTTGTTCAATGTTGTTTTTTTGCGACATCACTAAAACCTTAGGTATGAAATAGAACAACTCATTCACGTTCACACGAACACCGGTATGCATATAAAAACGCATTGGTAAACGATTACTACCTCCAAAAAACGTTTCACGAGGCTGAGTAAGATTAAAGGCACTGATCCCTAAAAACGGATTGATGCGTGATTGTTGTTTACTATAATAATACAACGCTCCAAAATTCACTACTTCCTGAAATTGCGCACCACGCTGAAATGTTTCGTTATTAGAAAGATTTTTGTCAAACGATCCACCGGCAGCATTACTCCATTGAGCATCGTACGTTAAAGCCTGATACTCCACCTTTTTTTGCCTTACACCTAAATGCATCCCCAAGCTCAATTGATGGTACTTTTCTTTATCCAACGGTAAAAGATAAGAACCTGAACCAATAACCTCAAGAACATTATAGTTACTTATACCTGCACGCATATTTGATATTTGTCCGCCATAACTCCATTTGGTTTTAGTTGGCATATCAAAACTCACCAATGCTGTAGTAAAAGGCTTGAATGCGATGGCACTCCACTGAGTACGGTAATGCGCATGTGCACGCATCTTTGTTTCAATTAAACCTGTCATTGCAGGATTTAAAAAAATTGGCGCTGCATCGTACATACTTAAGTGAAAATCCTGAGCGATAGATCGCCCGATCAATGCACAAAGTAAAACGGTTGTAAATTTTATTTTTCTTTTCATGATTCTTATCTCATTAATGTAACATCACCGTTTTTTCGTACGGTTCTGTTATTATACAAATCAACTTCCAATGTCCATACATAAACACCTACCGGTTGATCTTTTCCATCTTTCTTTCCATCCCAACCTTCTAATTGATTTTCACTTTCGTAGATCTTCTCACCCCAGTTGTTATAGATTCTGAATTTCATTTTATTGAACGGACCACCTTTTACAAATAGCTTGTCGTTAGCCCCATCTCCATTTGGCGTAAACCCGGTTGGTACTTGAGGTATCAAATTCACCTCAATTTGTTTTGTAATAGTGTCGGTACAACCCTGATCATCAATTACAGTTAGTGTTACATAATAAATTCCGCCATTTTGATAGTTATGTGTTGTTGACTGACCTGTAGCTGAGCTTTCGTCACCAAAATTCCAGATCCAAGTAACAAGACTACCAGTTGGCGTTGAGAAATCGGAATAGTAAACAGGTTCCTGTGCAACTGTTGGATTATTAGTCATACCAAACTCTGCATTAGGTTGTGCATTCACATTCACCACTTTTGTAACACTTGCCGAACATTGTGTGGCTGCAATAACTTCTTTTAGATCCACACTTATTGGTCCATTTTGACTGAATGTAATATTACTTGGAGTTTGCGCCGAAGATATACTTGGCGTTGCTGTTGGGCCAAAGAACCATGTAAAGTTTCCATTTGCAGGCAACGAGAGATTTGTAAGTTGCGCCACAATTCCTACGCAGGCATTAGCCATTGAGAAATCAGGATTTGGTAAACCGTTTACCGACATGATCTTGCTTATGGTATCCGAACAAGCTGTAGGCGGCGTGAGTGTATTTGTTCCATGAACAGTAAATGATATATTATAGATACCTGGAGCGGTATATGTTGTTATAACGGATGGATTTCCAATGCTTGTAAATCCATTACCAAAATTCCAATTTGCACCGGTAACATTAGTTCCATTTGGATTTGAAATATTTACAAAACCTATTGGATCGCCTACGCAACGTTTAGTTGAAAAACTGAAATCAGCCTTTGGTGATGGTACAAAAGTGATGGTGAAAGATTTATTTGATGGACAATTAATACCTGTAACACTGGCGCTATTTAATGTAATAACAACACTTCCCGTAGCAATGTCGGATTGACTAGGATAATAAATTCCTCCAAGTGCAGAATTGTTAGGAAAGAATCCTCCATTCAATGGAATGCCTGGATTAAGACTAGAACCTCCAACACTTCCGCCTGCGATCCAGTAACCTGCATTTGTATAGCCACTCACCGATCCACTTAAAGTGATCGCAGCAAATTGACAAACTGATGTTGATGTATTAACCGAAATAAAAGGAAGTTTAATAATAGTTACTGTGATCGTGTTACTTACTGCCGGACAAAAACCACCTACACTACCAGCAACAAAAGTTAATGTATTTACCCCTGCCAGAGTATCGTTTAAACTAATAAGGTAATTTGCATCTGTTGGCGGAACCGGAGTAAACGCTCCTGAACCATTAGTTGTTGACCAAGTTATTGCACCTGCTCCTCCACCGGTTACTGTTCCTTGCAGAGCAATAACACCTGCACTAGCACAAACAGTAGGCTGAGTTGCCAGCGTTAAGCTTGGTTGTGGTAGAATATTGATAACCATATTATCAAACACATTGGAACATAATGCTGTATTATCGATAACTGTTAATGTTATTTGAATAGAAGATTGTAATAGATCAGTGCCTCCGAAAAAATACGAAGTGCTTAATGATGTGTTTGAAGGGGAAAAGAATCCTTGTCCATTTCCGGTTGACCAACTGTAAGTTATATTACTACCACTAACAGTTCCGGTAATTGCCACACTTTGACTATTGGTACAAGCGATCGTACTACTTAATACACTCACTGTTGGTGGATCCACAAATCCAACGGTATATGTTGCAGATGCATTTACACAACCAACTGAAGGTCCTTGACTTGATAATACCAATGTAGCTCCACCGGCTGCAAGATCAGCAATGGATGGCGTATAAGTTGTGTTAGCACCGGGCGCGCCAAATGAGCCTCCATTTCCACCTGTCCAAACAGCTCCAATTGCATTTGAAAATGTTCCGGCTAAAGTTAAAGGCACTACATTATTTTTACATTGTAAAGTTGGGGTTACTGCACCTGAAACTCCGGGCGGCTTATTGATGAGCATTACAACAGAGTCTGTTTTAGGAACACAATTACCTACACTCGTTAAATAGAATTTAATGCTTGGTAGAAGAAGATCTGCTGGAGATAAACTATAATTTGTAGTTACAGTGTTTAGTGTGGATGTATATACACTTCCAATAGTCCCTGTCCCAACGGAGGTTGTCCATACTCCGGTTATTGCTCCACCTGAAACTGTACCGGTTAATACGGCTACTGCGTTTGGAGAAGCACACACAGGGGTAATACTTCCTGTTGTTACAAAGGTACGACGCAAGAAACTTGACATATAATAGAAGTTCATTCCACCACCAGCACTACCGTCAAAAATTCCAAGTGCAAAATCATTTAGCGGTGATGGCGTATTGTTTCCTACCGTGTATGATCCTATAGGAAGGGTTGCAGTAGAGTGCAAAGGAACTTGTGCAGCTACATATTGTCCAGCTGTACCAGGCACCACTGTAAACGCAGTTCCAGGGATTAAAGTTGTACTCCCATTAATTGTAAAAGAATTCTGTGCGCCATTTTTACACAATATATTCAAGTAAAATAAATTTGGTTGATTTCTTGAAAAGGCCACCAAGCTTGAGCCTGCGCAACTTAGAGGAGGTAAAATAGCAGAACCGGCCTCACAACCTATTCCATCAGCCTGATAACAATATACAGATTTATCTGACTGCACATATGACATTGGTGTAGTAACAGGATAAAAATACGTTTGACCTTTGTTGATGATGGTGTTGGTTACAACACTAAGCGCGTTTGTTATTTGTACAGAAGTGAAATTTTCTGTTCCAACAATATAACCACCTTCTAATGCGCCTGCGTTCATTGCACCTTTGTTCAAGATATAATCCTTTCCAACAATTTCAACGGGAACTATTTGATCGCCGATCAAGTCATGACATCCACCACTCGGATTTCTAACGGAATCATCGGCAGTTGTAACTGCAATTGGTTTGTTTGAACTAATGATAGTACCAGAAAGATTGTTACCCGGCACAAAAGTAGTTTGAACTGTGTTCTCTAGAGTGTAAGCATCTCCAGGATTCACAAGTAAAATACTATAGGTAATGTTTGCAGGGTGTCCAATAATATTACACTTAGGCGTGATCCACACTACGGTATTTGGTTTAGTTCCTACTAAATTTATTTGTTGTTTCGGTTGAAATACACCAGGGGGCGTGTTCGCGATATCACCTCTAAACTGATTTTGCCATTGGTTTTGATGTGGGACAACAAATTCTGTACCCAAACCATTCTGACCTTTTAGTGACATCGTTTCAGGATTATTTCCTGTTGTGATCACGTCATAAGCAATAGAAATATTAGATGTGGAAGAAAAATATAAACCATACGGTACAACCTGATCTGCTGGCCTTACTTCTAATGAATCCCAACCTCTATTGCTATTTGTTGCAGCACCATCTCTCCAAAATGTATAGTCAAACACACTGTTTGCAGGGATGATGATAGTTGTGTCATATTGGTTTGGAGCAATTGCTGCAGGTTGTCTTAATTCAACCGTTGTAAATGGCGCTGCAAATGTTGCAATGTGAACTTTGATCGGATGCCTTGCAGCATGGTCTGGAGTTACCCATGGTGCAGCGAACCAAAAGGCAGTGTCGATCTGCGCGAAAGTCGGCGTTACTTTAAATAGCGTTAAAAGTAACAGTATGATTAGTTTATTTTTCATTATTTCTTCTTCTGACTTTTAATATTTGTTTTCATACTATTATCTATAGTATTTAATTCATCTTCATCGGCTGCCTGAACCTTATCCTTAACAACACCTTTTTTACTAAGCAATGTATATGAAAGGATCACCTCATGAGAACCATTATTATACTTACGTAAATTATTCATTGCTATATCAAAGCTGTATCCTAACGTAAACTGCTTACTTACAGTAACACCAAGCATTGCACAAAGTGAGTTGTTTTGCCATTGTTTTGCAATAGAACTTACTGTTTTAGCATGTCTAAAACTAATACCCGCCCAAAGCATTGATTTGTATGTGCACTTAACATTATACTCTATTTCAAATGGATTAGGAGAATTGAATCTCATTAAAATGGAAGGTTGAAGAACGTATTCCTTTTTCTTTTTATCAAGCACTTGATTAAAACCGGAATAAATATACACATGAGGCGTTAAACGGCCAATGGTGTTATCCCAACGAATCTTTCCGCTAGGTAACTGTTGCCCACTCAATCCAAAAAAGAATTTTTTGTGATACAATAAAAATCCCCCGTTCGCATCAAACGCGTTAGCATTTAAAATACTAGATGCTAAAAAATTGTCATCTTTATCATAAGGATTCGCATTGTATACCTTAACGTTATACTGAACAAAACCAAGCGACATTCCAAAGCCCATTTTCCAGTGATCGTTCAATTTTAAATGATAACTATAAGACCCATAAATAGAGGTACGATTTAATAAACCCATTTGATCATTTAGAACCATTCCACCAACGGCCATATTGGCATGCTTTTTAAATGTTCCATAACCAGAAGCCATATAAGTTCGAGGTGCTCCATCAAAACCTGTCCATTGTAAACGCGAACCTGCATTGAATTGCATTCCTTTAAAAGTTCCTGCAAAAGCGGGGTTGTACAAATACTGATTTAGTAAGATGTTTGTGAATTGACTTTGTTGTTGCGCTTTTGTTTCAGTTGCAACAAACGCAAATACAAAGCACATCAGGGCAAATATTTGCTTACTGAGTTTTAGTTCTATTGTTTTGATCCTAGACATATTATTAATTTTTTCTCTAAACACTTATTTTAATAATGTTATATTTCCCTTAATGATCCCTGGCTTATCAGGGTCTTTCAGATCTATTGTATAATAGTATGCGCCAACCGGCAATGCATCACCTCTGTATGTCCCATCCCAAGCATTTGAGTATCCTGTTGATCTAAAAATAGATTCGCCCCATCTATTAAATATTTCTATTTCCGCAGTTTTATAAAAGACATCGATAAAATCCAATCGCCAATAATCATTTTTACCATCACCATTTGGAGAAATAACATTTGGGATAAGCTGAGTAATATCATTTACTACATTATTTATACGAATCTCTAAACTGTATGTGTCGGAACAACCAAACTGATCGGTTACAACCTGAGTTACAGTATAAGTCCCATTAGTTGTATAGATCGATGATGGATTTTGCAAAATACTTGTTGAGCCATTACCAAAATTCCATGACCAACCCACAGAATACTTAGAGGAGTCAACAAAGTTCACGTTTGTTCCTAAAGATAATTGCCCGGAGTTGAAGAAAGTAAATTTTGCGTCAGGTTTAGGCGTGATATTAATCGTTTGCACCAATGTACTCAAACATCCGTTAGATGAAATGATCTGGTGTGTTATAGAGTATTTTCCATCTGTTGGAAAAATAAAGCATGTATCTTTTGTAACACTAAAGCCAACGCCACCAAAATCCCAGTAATGATTGGTGACAGGAATTGTTGAAGGAGGCAAAATAGTTGAACTATCCGAGAAGCAAATGTTTTGCGCGGAACCGGTACACAATCTAGTATATCCCCACTTTATATTAGGTAGAGGGAAAACAGTAGTTGGTTTTCTTATCGTATCATAACAACCAAACGTATTATTAACTACAAGCATAACAGTATAAGTTCCGGGAGCGGTATAGCTTAAGGCCGGGTTTATATTGTTAGAGTTTTGGCCATTGCCGAAATCCCATTGCCATCCGCTCAACGATCCAATACCTGATGGATTAATTGATTGATCACTGAATTGAGTAGTCTGATTCAAACAAACAGTATTTGTAATAAAGTTTGCAGAAGGTTTATCTCTAAAATCAATTCGTATTTGCTTGGTTACTCCAAAACAAATTCCATTTGCGGTTGTTGATGCAGTTAGAATAACAAAACCATTTGTAGTTTCCGTTGGTGTAGCTATATAACTTGTTGTTGGCACAGTAGTATTCGACGGAACAAAACTTCCACCGCCACCACTCCAAATTACACTATTTGATGTAGTTCCGGTTATAATCGCATTCAATGGAATGATAGGGTTGTTTTTACAGCTATTTAAATCAGGGCCTAGAGTTAACGTTGCAGGCTGTGTGAAATACACAAGAACGCTATCGGAAACAGTTTTACATAATGCGCTTGGAGGAGTGGTGAGTTTCAGTTTTATTGGGCCACTGCTCAAGTCAGAAAAACTAGGAACGTAATTATTAATTAACGAAATATTATTTGGAATAAATATACCACTACCATTTGTGGTCCAAATACCGGAAGGAATGCTATTGCTAATATATCCACTCAAATAAACCGTAGAGTTGTTGCTACATCTTACCAAACTCGAAGTTGGCGCAGCATCAACAATTGGTGCTTTTTGTAAGATTATCTTTATGGTATCTCTTTCAGCAGCACAAATTCCATTATTGATACTCGTTAATAAAATTTTAATGTAAGGTAACGCTGTATCACCAGGTAATGCAGTATTGTAAATTGTTGTTAAGGAAGAGTTATTTACTACTGTTCCACTTGCAGGAGCAACAGGAGACCATGTACCCTGACTAGAAGCACCTAGAATTGATCCGCTCAATTGAATGGTGGCGGTATTATTTGTACACTTGATCTGATCTGTTCCAGCGTTTACTATTGGTCCTTGTAAAACTCTAACAGCAACAGTACTCGAAAGATTAGGACAAATTCCTGTTGAAGTCAAATTAAATATCACAAGACCACCTGTCCATGGGGTTGGTGTTGGAACCGGCACCAAAGAGGTATCTAATAAGTTAGGGGTGTAAACATTATTTGCGATTTGATTTGGGCCGCCCGAAAACGTTCCGTAACCATTACTGGTCCAAACTCCGGTATTTGGTCCGCCACCAATTACACCTTGCAAAGTAAATGTTGTATTAGAACAAATTGTTGCTGTTGGAACGGGATTAGCTTGAACAAATGTTTGAGAGTTGAAACTAGAATGTTGCGACATATGACTACCGCTAGTGCTACTTCCATTTACAACAGAGAAACCAAAAAGGTCAATATTATTTCTTAAGATACAATACGCTCCTTGAGGGATGGTAGCAGTACTGAAATAGATGCGAGCTCCAAAAAGATTACCTGCAGTTCCGGGAACAACCGTAAAGTTACCCGCGGCAATTGCTGTAGGCACAGCGTTGATATCCAATGTAAATGTACCAATGGCTGCACTTCTCACATAGATATCAAGGAATAATGAATCAGAGCTTTCTCTTTCGAAACTGGCAGTGTAAGAACCCGCGCAATATGCAGGCGCAATTTGAGCTGCTGCTAATTTGCAACCTCTGCCTCCAACGTTAAATACATAAACAGGCTTATCAGTTTGAATATAGGTGAGAGCATTTCCAGCGGTATTCACTTTAAATGTTTCACCACTGTTGATCAACCAATTTGTTGTGGTTGCAGAAGTGATAGATAAACTTGTTGAGTTTTGTGGAGCAAGAATATAAGCCTGATCATGTTGCGTTCCGGTTCTATGGATCACATAATGCATTCCAATCCTAGTAGTTGGCGTTATTTGATCGGCATAATAACTTGGGCAAACCGATGCTCCACCAAGTGCTCCAGAAACAGAAACTGCAATTTTTTTATCGGATGAAATAATCGAACCTGATAATTCTGTTGCTGGATAATTTACAGTACCGAGTAAAACTGTATTTATTGGGGCAAAAGCGTTTGTGCCATTTCCGGTTAAAATTGAATAGTTATTTGAATTAAAATTAGGCGTACAAAAATCAACGAAAGCATCTCCATTAAAATTTCCGGCTACAACATAACGAGGCGTTGTTCCAACAGCGTTACCACTGAATGCGGCGCCAAAAGCACCTGCGGCAGCTCCAAAAAGAACAGAAACATTATTTGAACCTGCATTTGAAACAACTAGATCAAGAAAAGCGTCGCCATCTACTAAAGCCGTAACCACTGATTCAGGATTAGTTCCAACAGCATATGCCGTAATTCCCGTGAAAGTTCCAACAGCATTACTTAAAAATACACGAACGTTAGCTGAGCCTCTGTTTGTAACAACAACATCTTCAAACCCATCAGCGTTAAGATCCACAACTTCTAATCGGTATGGATTTGTTGCACATGCGTAATTGGTTGGAGCCGGATTGAATGTACCGGTAGCAACGCCCAAAAATACGGAAATGCTATTGGAGTTATGATTTGTAATTACAACATCCTTGTTACCATCATTTGTAAAGTCAGATATCTTAATATCTATAGGTACTATTGGGGTTGCATACGTACTGTTGAAGGTAAAAGATCCCGCACCATTTCCGTGCATTAACGCAAAACCTGATGAAAGACTATGAGTTATTACAATATCCCTATTTCCATCATTGTTGATGTCATCACAGGCAACTGATGTAGGCGCTTGCCCACCTCCCGTACTAAAAAATGTTGCCGGCGCAAATGATCCAGCGCCATTACCAATGAGAATAGCCACATTATCAGAGCCACTATTAGTTACAATAAGGTCAAGATTTGAATCGTTGTTTACGTCTGCAGCTATGATGTGTGTTGGTGTTGATCCAACAATATGAACTCCATTCTCTGTAAAAGCTCCGGTTCCATTTCCTTTCAACATCATTACAGAGTTGAATTTCTGATCCACCATAGCTATATCTAAAAATCCATCGCCATCAAAATCGCGTGTAACAGATGAAACCGGATTTCTGGTGAAAAGATCTTCTTGACATGAAAAAGTTTCTCCTTGATTTAATGTAGTAATGAACGTATTGTTTTTTGGTCTTGGGCCAATAAGGTTTCCTTTAGGGGTAATCAACAAAGTAGTTAACCCAGGTTCTGTTGCAACAATATCGAACGCAGAATTACCTGCTAATCCATTGTAAAGTGTGTTTATTGAACTCGTGAATGGTGCGAAAAAATCATCTCCAATTCCATTTCTTCCCTTAATACTTATATTTTCCTTGCTTACAGCCGACTCCATAATAAAATTGGCTGAAACTGAACCGGTAGAGCTTATGTACAATCCCTTAGTATCCGCGGCATTAGCTAAAACACTCATAACCGCTGCTAAAGATGGAGTTAAATTAACCACAGTGGATGTATTCGCAGCTAAGTTAAACACCAGGTTCACACCACCTGCGTTGGCGGGCTGTCTTACCCTAACGGTAACCGCTTGGGTATAAGAACCGATCTGAAGTCCAATAGAACTAGTTCCAATAACAGCCGGCACTTTGGGTGCAACAAACCAGAAACTAGTATCGATCTGAGCATCCAGTTTGAAAAGAGAAAGGCAACTTAAAAGTAAAAGGTAAAAATACCGCATATTCATTTGTTTTTTAATGCAAAACCGAAAGCAAATTCGGCACTATTTTAAATAATGTTAATTGTACGAATATATCAAAAATATCGACCAATTGGGCAAATTTAACAAAATAACAAGCTTATATTTATGCTTGAATATCAAGAAATTAACAACCCTATGCCAATAAATCAAAACCAGCTGGAACCCTTTAAAAATCTGGAATTAATAGCCAAAAAAGTGGTTGAGGGTTTCATTACAGGCATGCATAAAAGCCCATTTCATGGCTTTTCGGTTGAATTTGCAGAGCATAGGTTATACAATAAAGGTGAAAGTACGAAACATATCGATTGGAAACTGTTTGCCAGGACTGATAAATTATTTATCAAACGCTACGAAGAAGAGACCAATTTGCGATGCCAAATACTTCTGGATGCCTCATCCAGCATGCTTTTCCCGAAGGATGCAGAAAATACAAAGTTAAGTTTTAGCGTTCATGCAGCAGCAGCTTTGTGCGAACTTTTAAAACAACAACGTGATGCCTTTGGCCTTACTATTTTTCAAGACAAGATTATCAACCACCTACCAGCCAAAGGTAGTGTAACTCAAAAAAAGATCATTTTTGATCTTCTTGAAAATTTATTGAGCTCAACTGAACTCAATCGCTCAACATCAACCGAAAGCGCGCTGAATGAGGTTGCCGAGGTGATTCACCAACGCTCGCTAGTAGTTATTTTTAGCGATATGTTTGATAATAAACAAGAGCGTGATGGGCTTTTTTCGGCTTTACAACATTTAAAATTCAGAAAACATGAGGTGGTTCTGTTTCATGTAACTGACAAGAAAAAGGAATTGGAATTTGATTTTGAAAACAGACCCTACCATTTTATTGATATGGAGACCGGAGAAGAATTAAAATTAAACCCGAGCCAGGTAAAAGAAAATTATTTGAAAAGCATAAACGCATACAAGGAGGAACTCGAACTTAAATGTGGACAATATCAAATTGATTTTGTAGAAGCTGATATCAACGAAGGGTTTGACAAAGTACTTTATGCTTACTTGGTAAAGCGTAATTTGATGAGTAAGTAATTAGATCCCTAATTTTTCTTTTAATTGCGAATAACTTGTACGACTTACAGGCACTTTTTTGCCCGATCGCAATACCGCCACGTATGAATTTTTCTCCATCGGTTCAATACGCGTGAGCTCTTTTAAATTAACTATGAATGAACGATGTGTTCTAAAGAAATCATTCGCGTTTAGCACCGATTCGTAATAATTCATTGTCTTTTTCTTGAGATAATAGGTCTCCTTTGTAAATATCTTCACATAGTCGTCATAAGCCTCAATGTAATGAATATCCTGTGTTGGAACAATGCGAATATCACTTCCATTCTTTATCACAATACGATTTGTTTCTTCGACGTATAACTGCGTTGTGTTCAATAGTTTTTCAACTCTTTCCTCAGGTTTGTTTGCTCCCGCTCTCCATTTGTCGAGCGCTGAATTAAATCTATCTTGACTGTATGGCTTTAATAAATAATCAATAGCATTTGCTTCAAAAGCTTTGATCGCATACTCATCAAATGCAGTTGTAAAAATGATGGCGGGTTTATCTTCTATCAATTCTAACATCTCAAAACCACTGATCTTTGGCATTTGAATATCTAAAAAAATAATATCCGGCTTATGTTGTTGAATTGCTTTTACGCCTTCAAATCCATCGCCGCACTGTGCCACTAATTCAATATCCGAATGCTGCAACAAATATTCGTGTGCAATAGTTCGCGCCAATGGTTCATCGTCAATTATAATAGCTCTCTTCATTTTAATTGCGGAATTGAAATGGTTGTAATAAAATTTGAATTCTCGGTACGCGTCTTCAAAAGATCTTTCCGTGCGAACAACAAATATAAACGACGTTGAATAGATTCTAAACCAAAATTATTTCCCGATTTAGATCGCTGTGTTTCTTTGTCGAATGGATTTGTGATCTTTACAGTAAGTAAATGATCGTTGAGTTTTGTTTCGATAGTAATAAGTACATCGCCAGTTGTGTCGTACAAGCCAAACTTGATGGCATTCTCTACAACAGGCTGTAATAATAATGGTGGGATACCGCTTTCTAAACAATTCTCACAATTCTTTGTTTCTATATTTAATCGATGACCAAAACGCACTTTTTCTATTTCCAAATATAAATTCAAATGTGCTAACTCATCTTTTAAAGGAATTAATTTTTGCTCATCTTTTCTTAAAGTACCCCGGAGGAATTCGGAAAGCTGCTGCACCATTTTTCGAGCCTCTTGTGGTTGTGTTATCACTAATGCATTTATAGAATTTAAACTATTGAATAAAAAATGTGGTTGAAGTTGTTGACGCAACTTTACCAATTCCGCTTCACGCATGATGGTCTCGATCTCTGTTTTATTCTTTTCACTCTCTTCTTTATCTTGTATGTATCCCACCAACCAATGCGTTATGGTAATAAATGAGATCACAAGTAAAGCCATCACATCTCTTACCGGCATCGACTGCTCAATGAAAACGAGATATTCTTTGTTTTGTGCAAAAACGGTATTTAAAACAAAGGTAATTGCGTGATGATAAATAATAACTACCGCGATCACATAAGCCCCTCGGTATAAACGATTGGCCTTACCCGGTTGATAGAATTTAAAGATAAGAACAGTGAGCACACCAATGATCCCTAAAATTAAATTTGAAATTGCAGAGTCAAGTCCTGCTACATCGCACGAAACTCCGGTTTTAGTAATAGCGTAGCCCTGTACCGCTGTAAAAACAGCCCACGTTGTCAGCAGTATCAAAACCGCATTTCTTGCCGAATATATTAGTGCTTTGGTCAGTTATCTATGCGAAACTTAGCAATTTTGTTTGGATTATTTGCGAACGGTGATGAATATAATCAATAAATGAGCTTGTATCATGGGTTTCGTGTGTGGTAGAATACAACGGCTCTCCATTTTTGTACGACCTCAACTCAAAGACATCTACCACATCAATGAATTTCCACTCCACTGATTGATCCTTATCATTGCTGAATTTTTCTTCCAGGATCTTACCCTGTGTTTTTGCTTTATAAAAAGCGTCCTCAAGACTTGAAGCATTGATCAAAATAGTTTGCTCATCAAATTGAGATCGGTGTAAGCCCTCTTCTATATTGATATTAAATACCAGTTTTACGATGTATGAATTCATATTGAAAATGTTTAATAGTTTAACTTCTTATTTCTATGCCACCAAAGACAGTGGTTCCATTTAAAACCAGAACTTTATTCTCGGTATTTGTAACGTTTGTTTGTATAGGTCGTTTGTCATCAATTCCTCCAAGCACTGCGGTTAATTCTGATTTTATTTCCCAATTTGAAGGAATGATCAATTTAGTTCCACCAAAGAATTGTACAATTTCAATTGTAATGGTTCCATTAAAATCTGCTTGGCTTAAATTGTATTCGGAACCACCAAACACATTCACTATTTCTCCTCCTTTAAAGTTCTTTGAAATAACGTTTTTTTTTACACCCCCGAAAACTGTTGTTGAGGATATATGATCTTCACCGCTTTCAACTGTTTTATTATCGCACCATTCTTCCCAGTTCTTTCCATGATATCGCTTGTGGTGCCATTTGTTACAACGTTCTGAGTCCCACTTTCTGCGCGGTTTAAATATCATCACCATTCCCACTAAAATGATCACCATGGGCCAAACAATATGACGCAAATTTAGTTCAGGATAGAGGTCACAAACAATGAATGCTGTTCCGATCCCTACAAACACTAACCATGTTAGTCTCTTAAAATTACTCTTAATAGCTATGGCCAAACCAATAGCTATAAAAATTGTTTTCCACGATATAGCCCAGTCTGGTATCGCTGCACCTAATTCTCTTGCTAAGAATAAGGCTCCAAATATCACTACAAATACTCCTCCAATAATACTACCGCGCTTATGCTGTTTTTCCCACTTGTTCCAATTGTCTTCCGGCATTGGTGTTACATTTTGACCTTCCATGTTCTAATTTTTTGATAAAGGTACATCAGTAAAAAAGCGAATTCAAGGGCAATTAGGTATGCGGTATAAGGGAGTCGGTGAAATGTACCACTATGGCGGTAGGGAAGCGTTATTTCAATTTATCCTTTTGTGCTTTAAAATGGCGCAGCATTTCAGGAAAGCCCATTTTCATTTTAAAACCTTCCAAGGCTTGTGCAATACGCTTGCTTTTTGTTTCAATGGTTTTGGCTTCATCAATCCATTTAGAATAATAGTTTTGATGCCCTGGAGTAATTGCTTTAAAAAATTTCTCCGCACTCTTATCTTCTTTTAAGCATTCTAAAAGATCGCTACTGACCTTAAATTCAGAATTGTCTAGCTCAATGCTTAATTTTATCTTTTCGCCTTTTTGTTTCTTGATCTTTTTACGTAAATCTGCTTTTAACGGGATGATAAAATCGCCATTTCCCATAGGGATCAAGGCCATTTGTTTGATTGGTGTACTATCTATCTTTCCTTTAACGCGATACGACTTTTTTACTTTAGGATTTATTTTTTCGGCAATATCAAATGGGATGAATATATAGGTCCAGCCCGTTTTTTCGCCTTGCTTATTGAATTTTTCGATGATGGTGGTGAGATTTACCATGGGATAAAAATAGGGATTTTTGGGCTGACAATCTCTCGCCTTCAAGCTGAAAAAGCTTGAGGAGCTGGATTAGCTTCGCTGATCCAGAACCGAAAATTAATGCTCAACAAAACCCAACCTCCTTTGTCGCTTGGTATTTTTTGCATTCACGCTCTCAGCTTCAAGCTGAAAAAGCTTGAGGCTCGATCGTGAATGCAAAAAACCCAACCTCTTCGAGGTTGGGTTTTGTTGTTGCCCGAGCTGGATTCGAACCAACATAGTCGGTACCAAAAACCGAAGTCCTGCCATTAGACGATCGGGCATTATTGTCTGAACAGGCTGCGAAATTACAAAAAAATCATAAATCAACAATAAAATTGCTGAAATTTACTTTAATTTAAAGCACCGAAAATCAGTATATTCGCAAACCTTAACAAAGCAAATAGCATGACCCTATCTTTTAAAAATTTAAACAACATTATTGGCTGGTTAGTATGGGCCGTAGCAACATACACCTACTGCTGTACAATTGAACCTACTGCAAGTTTTTGGGATTGCGGCGAATACATTGCCTGTTCATACAAACTAGAAGTTGGTCACCCTCCCGGAGCTCCCTTCTTTTTGTTACTCGGAAGATTCTTCGCAGTGTTTGGTGGCGATAATCCTGCCAATGCGGCCATGATGATCAATATTTTGAGCGCACTTGCCAGTTCTTTTACTATTTTATTTCTTTTTTGGACCGTTACTCGCTTAGCACTTAAAGTTTATGGTCGTACTGCAGCAGAATTATCTAAAGGACAACAATGGGCAGTTTTTGGTGCCGGAATCATTGGTGGTTTAGCTTATACATTTTCCGATTCATTTTGGTTCAGCGCGGTTGAAGGCGAGGTTTACGCAATGTCATCCTTTTTTACTGCGTTGGTTTTTTGGGCCATTTTAAAATGGGATGAAGAAGATACTCTTGATCCAACACTCGCTATGCGATGGATCGTTTTTATTAGTTACATGATGGGACTTTCTATTGGTGTCCATTTATTGAATTTACTTGTGATACCTGTTATTGGTTATGTGATCTACTTTAAAAAATACAAATTCAGCTGGAAGGGGTTCTTTGTATGCGGTGTTGTATCCGTTCTTATTTTGGGCGCCGTACAAAATATGATCATTCCAAAAGTTGTAAAATTTGTTGCTGATTACGAAGTATTCTTTACTAACAAAGTAGGAATGGGTTTCAATACAGGAACCGTAATTTATTTTATTTTATTAGTAGTTTCTCTTACTTCCCTTATTACCTACACGGTTAATAAAAGTGAGAAGGCCTATAAGCTCGGTTTTTATACAACTATCGTATTCTTTTTTATCGCCTTTATTGCAGCGCCAAGCGGATCAAGCATGGCATTTAGATTAGTGTTCATTGGGATCATATATGCTATTCATAAATACAAAAGCAAAACCATTACGCTTAATGCAATTTTCTTAAGTTTAGCAACACTCTTAATAGGTTACTCTTCCTTCTTTGTTTTAGTTATTCGTTCGCAAGCAAATACACCAATGGACGAGAACGATCCGGAGAATGCTCCAAATATGCTATCCTATCTATTGCGCGAACAGTATGGCGATTGGCCGGTATTATACGGGCAGTATTATAATGCACCAACAGTTAACCCAAAAGATTTTGGAAGCGGTGATCCAATTTTCATGCGCGACAAAACGCCGGGAGCAAAAAAATATATTGTTGTAGATGATCGCAAGAATTCAATTCCTAAATACGAAAAAGAATTCTGTACTATCTTTCCCAGAATGTGGAGTAGCCAGTCTCATCACGAAACAGCTTATAAATATTGGGGCAATGTAGTTCGTAATCACAAAAATAAATTGGTAGAAAATTCCAGAACAGGCGAACCCGAAACTGTAGAGATACCAACCTTTATTGCCAACATGAATTACTTTGTGTCGTACCAAGTAATGTATATGTATTTTAGATATTTCATGTGGAATTTTGCAGGAAGGCAAAATGACCAACAGGGCTTACTAAAAAATACCATGGAAGGAAATTGGGTAACAGGTTTAACCGCATTTGATAATGCCCGACTAGATTCGGATACAAGTTTGGTTATCAATCGTGATAAAAATAACAAAGCAACAAATCATTTATATGCTTTACCGTTGATACTCGGTTTACTTGGAGCTATTTTTCACTTCAGAAGAAAAGCATTAGATGCATGGATAGTTTTAGCATTCTTCTTATTAACAGGATTAGCTATTGTTATTTACTTGAATCAAACACCTTACCAACCTCGTGAACGAGATTATGCTTATGCAGGAAGCTTTTATGCCTTTGCTATTTGGATTGGTTTTGGAGTGATCGCTTTATACGATCTTCTTTCTAAAAAAATAACAGGAAATTTTGTTGCTATAGGAGCCACGGCGTTTAGCATGATCGTTCCGGGAATCATGGCAAAAGAAGGCTGGGATGATCACGATCGTTCTTTGCGTTCTTTATCAAGAGACTGCGCGGTAAATTATTTACAGTCGTGTGCCCCTAATGCTATTTTATTTACCAACGGAGATAATGATACATTCCCTTTATGGTATGCACAAGAAGTTGAAGGCATACGAACCGATGTGCGTGTTGTAAATTTAAGTTTATTACAAACCGATTGGTATATAGCCCAAATGCGAAGAGCTGCTTACGAAAGTGCGCCCGTTCCATTTACTATACCTGAAGACAAATTGATCGCTTCAAAACGCGAAGTAGTTTATATTATGGCTCGCGATAGCAAACCAATGAAGTTAAAAGACGCTATTGAATTTGTTTCGAGCGATGAACAAGACAATAAATTTGATAATAATGGAACTTGGATCGATTACATTCCATCAAAAGAATTTTATGTGTATGTAGATTCATTGAAGGTAATGAAGAATAAAGTGATCTCGGTTAAGGACACAGCGCGTTTAACCAAACGTATTTCATGGGATCTTGGTAACCGCGGGTATATTACAAAGAATGACCTCATGGTGTTAGATCTAATTGCGCATAACGATTGGAAGCGTCCAATTTATTTTGCCGTTACAACCGGTAACGAAGCGTATGTTGGTTTAGATAAATATTTCCAATTGGAAGGTTTAGCTTATCGTTTTGTTCCTATCAAGCAAACTGAAACGGAAGCAGGACAAGGCGGACGAGTGAATACAGAGATCATGTACAAGAATATCATGGAAAAATTCATCTGGGGAGGATTGGATAAGCCGGGTGTGAATTTGGATGAGACCAGTACACGTATGGCCGGAAATTTACGTATGCAGATGAGTATTTTAGCTCAAGCTTTAATTAACGAAGGCAAGAATACAAAAGCCAAAGCAGTATTGGATAAATGCTTAACCGTAATTCCTGAAGAAAACGTACCATACGATGGGACTATTTTTACAATGACGGCTGCGTACTATCAAATTGGCGAAAAACAAAAAGCTACTGAACTTTCCAAAAAGCTATTTGATATTTTTGAAAGTGATTATACTATTTACAACAAGCAAAAGGGAAATCATCGCATTGCATTTCAACGCGAGATGGATCAAGCAAAAGAGATCATGAAACGTTTAGCGGGATTAGCGCAACAATTCAAAGACGAAAAATTGGCAAACGAATTTATGTCGCGTTTAAGCAAGATCGTTCCTCCTGAAGATCTAATGCCGGAAGCAAATGAGGAAGGGCCGAAGGAAGCCAGTCCAGTTGAACTAAAATAATTCTGCTTGAATAATTTATTACTCATACAGCCTAAGAAATGGATGAAAAAATTCTTTTCGAAGGCAGTGTGGGAATTAAACCGATCGGATAAAACCATTTATCTTACGTTTGATGATGGACCAATTCCCGGATTGACGGAATGGATATTGGATGAACTAAAAAGATTTGACGCGAAAGCAACTTTTTTTTGTGTTGGAGAAAATATACTTAAAAACAAACCCATTTTTGATCGCATCATTAAAGAGGGGCATCGGGTTGCTAATCATACACAAAGTCATATCAAAGGTTTTCATTCCAGTTTATTAGAATATATTAAAAATACCGAAGCTTGCGAAACGCTTACAAAAAGCAAATTGTTTCGTCCACCCTACGGACAATTACGAAAAAGTCAGTATCGCGCTTTACTTAGAAAAAATTACAAAATTATTTTTTGGGATGTGATCAGTTACGATTATGAAAAAATAAGTGCTGAACAATGTTTGAAAAATGTTATACGTCATACAAAAGAAGGTAGCATTGTTCTTTTTCATGACAATATAAAAGCTGAAAATAATGTTAGATATGCGCTTACAAGAACACTGCAACATTTCTCAGAAAAGGGATTTAAGTTCAATTCAATTAGTACTCAGTAATAATTGAGCCAAGTTCTTCAAAATAAATAGATATATTTGAAAAAATTATATTATGGAAGTAAAAGATAGTAACGGGAACATCTTAAGCGACGGAGATTCGGTAACGCTTATCAAAGATCTTAAAGTAAAAGGATCTTCATTGGTATTAAAACGCGGTAAGGTTGCAAAAAACATCAAACTAACAGATGATCCGGATGAGATAGATTGTAAGTTAGATGGTACCAAAATTGTATTACGTACCGAGTTTGTAAAAAAGATCTAATCAACTTCGTAACCCATTGGGTCGAGGGTAATATCAAGATCTTCAACACCTGTATTCACTTCCAGGTCGTACACTGTGGTATTATTGCTCCTTTGAATTTTAAGCGCAAATGAGATCTTTGAAAGAGGATATTTTTTGCCCACTGCTTTTAATACGCGCTTTGGTATTTCAGAAGTTTTGATCTCCGTTTCTGTTTCTTTAAATGTACCATCAGGTAAGAACACTGCTATTTTATCTTTTCCTTCATCAACAAAACCCACTTCGTAGTGTGTTTGTGCAGTGCCTTCCCATCTAATATTATGAGCTGTTGGAAAGCGCTGAACAAAGGATCTTTTAATAGAAGCAGGAATTTCTATTCCGCCCGTAAAAGATAACATCATCACACTTACTATTATTGCCAAATACCTCATTACCTAAATTTTTTAAATCGTGTTTAATTAACCTTTAATAATAATATCATTATCAAGTCATTACAAAATTATGACCTAATAAGGAAGGGGTCGAGTGTTTTGAAGGTACAATATCAACAGGTCTTTGTGAACAAGCTCCTGTCAAGGATCCTGGTGCTTAAAATCCCTTGAATTCCTTTATAGACAATGGTTGCGGGAGGGAATGGGTACTAAAAAAGAAAAATGATGATCTTGTTTACAAGCATTTAGAAGCTTACTTGCTCACGAACCGAATCTGTCCTCGGTGTTTTTTGAAGTGATCGTCGAAGGTGTCAGGAACAACATCGATGATCTTATTATTGGATAGTATTTGCAGTTGCTTTAAATTAAATGTTCGTCCGTTAATGAATTTTGAGTTCTCGGCGATCTCATATTTTACATAGATCGCTTTATCACTTTCGTTGATGATCACAAATTCCTCTATCCACGAGCAACGTGTAAATACCAAGCAAATTAAAAAGAGGATCGAATATGAGAATGACCTGTTCATCCTTTCAAAAGTACTCATAAACCAAAGGGAAAGCTACTTCCAGAATGTTAATTTCAATTGACTTTCTATCAATATTTTATTATATTTGGTAAACTAAACACCTGTTATGAAAAAAATTACGCGTTTAACAGTTTTGCTTTTTGTTCTTGTTGCTTTTACCAATTCGTTTTTTGCACAAGCCGCCAAAAGTTCAAAATACCCCACATCATTTACCATAGATAAAGCGAGCTTCGACAAACTATTTACCTACAAAGTAAATGAGGTAGCCAAAAGCAAAACCAATAAATACATCAATGGTTCAACCGTATTGCTTAATTCTTCTTACATGGAGAATAAACAATTGAAGTTAAAGCTTAGTTATTTTAAGAACGCCGAACTTTATGTGCAGATCAATGGCAAGGATTCGAAGATCATTTACATTATGTCGAGTGATAACTCCATTTTTTATAATAGCAAAACAACGGATAAAGGTTTTATTTTAACTCAATGTCAAAAAGACGATATTCTATCTGAATAATATTTAAACACATTACAATGAAAAAAATTATACTATTTACACTCAGCTTTTGTTTTGCAAATACAATGTATTCGCAAATTCCCATACTGAACAGCAAGCCTTCTGTTATTCACAAAGTATTGTATCTTGATTTTGATGGGCAAGTTGTTATTGGAACTCCATGGAATTCATCAACCAGTAATCCAACCATTACTGCTTTACCTTCTACATTAAGCTCTGCAGCTATGCTTAATATTTGGAAGCGCATGGCAGAAGATTTTATGCCATTTGACGTGAACTTAACAACCGATGTTGCCAAATTCAATGCGGCAACTCCTAACTCACGCATGCGAATTGTGATCACACCTCTAGCGCTTGGTATCCTTCATCAGTTGGTGGTGTTGCTTATTTGAATTCGTTTACCTGGGGCGGAAACCCTGACACACCATGTTGGGTATTTGAAAATGCTTTAGGTTACAGCGCTAAAAATTGCGCAGAAGCCGGATCGCATGAAGCAGGACACACTTAAGTTTAAAACATCAAAGTATTTGGAACGGTTCGTGCGCAAAAACAGCCGAATATCATGGCGGCATAGGTTCCGGTGTTACAAGTTGGGCTCCAATTATGGGTGTGGGTTATTCAAAAAATGTTACTATTTGGCACAGAGGTACAAATTCCAATACATGTACAACTATTCAATTCGATCATGGATCAAATGGGATAACAGGTGCTGCATTTTTAAATTATACTCTAGACGATGTTGGAAACACCCTTGCCACAGGAAAAACGATCAATACAAATACAACTTTATTAGTTGATTCAGGAATGATAACTACACCAACCGATATTGATGTTTATAAATTTAGTATTTGTAATAATCGTTACATGACCTTTAATATAAAACCATGGGCTTTGGATACAACTGCCGGGGTTTACGATGCGGCAGATCTCGACATACGCTTTCAATTATTCAACGCCACTACAACTGCTTCACTTGCTATTGATACACCTTTGGCAAAACTTAATACCTTAGTTGGAATAAATTTACCGGCAGGTAATTATTACTTTGTGATAGATGGTGGCGGATCGGCAAATTACTCTGATTACGGAAGCTTAGGAAGATATTACATGAGAGTAACTTCAAATAATATTCCTTCCATTGCTTCGGCGTTTACAACAAACTCTGTTATGTGTAGTGGTACACCAATTAATTTTACGGATGCATCAACAGGAGGTCCTAACACATGGAACTGGACATTAACCGGCGCTTCGCCAGCAACTTCTACCGTAAATAATCCCAGTGCAACTTATAACACAGCCGGAATTTACACGGTATCGCTTGTTGCTACTAACGGCACTTTAACAAGTTGTGGCGTTACGCAAACCATAATGGTTAATGCATCGCCAACAATTTCAACTTTAAATTCATCACCAATTTGTGTAGGTAACAGCGCTAATATTTCTGCGAGCGGTGCTACATCATATGTTTGGAATACGAGTTCAACATCAGCAAGTATTGTGGTATCTCCTACTCTTACTACTACATATACGGTTACAGGTACAGTAGCAGGTTGCTCAAACACATCCACTTTAAATGTTTTAGTGCATCCTTTGCCAAATGTAACTGCTACAAGTATTAACTCACTTATTTGTGATGGCGAAGCTGCTGTGATCACTGCAGGAGGGGCTATTTCATATGTGTGGAATACAAGTTCTACTTCACAAAGTATCACAGTCACTCCAACTGTTACAACTTTGTATACAGTTACAGGAACAGATATTAACGGTTGTGTAAATTCGGCTACCTATAACTTAATTGTTTCGTGGTGTGCGGGAATCAACCAATTAGACATAACCAATACTGATTTCATAATATATCCCAATCCAAGTGAAGGTGTGTTCTTTATTAAAACATCTTTATCTAATGAACACGAGATCGTGATCTACAATAAACTCGGGCAAATAATTCAGAAAACAAAATTGAACAGCAGCTCACAAGTTGATCTTACTCAAGAAGCCAACGGAATTTACCAGATAATTATTTTAAATAACGGTAAAGCGGTATTCTCAACAAAAGTGATCAAGAATTAATTCTTGATCACTTTTTTTATTTCTGTTGAATTTCCTGAAGATATTTTAAGATAGTAAACACCTTTTGAGAATTCCTTCAGGTCCATTTGATATGCGTTGCCAGTATAATATTTTCTTTGGATCATTCTTCCAGTTACATCAACCAACTCCATAGTTTTATTTCCTGCTGTTGAAACTATAATATTAATTATTTCTTCTGTTGGGTTTGGAAATATCTTTGTTTCGCTATTTAATGCTAGTTCATTTAATCCTACACATTGCGACACCTCAACTTGCGCGGTTGAAGTAGCAATACAATTATTTGCACCGGTATAGCTGACCGAATAAATATTGCTTGCAGCAGGACTCAATGTAAATGTTGACGCGAAAGAATTACTCGGGTTCCATGTATAACTTACCGCACCACTCACAGTAATTGTAGCAACATCTGTTACGCAAATACTTTGTGTAAGAGGCGTTATACTTACAGTAGGCAATGGTTCAACAGAAACTGTGATCACCGCAGTTGCAACACATCCCGTTGGGCCAAATCCGGAAACTGTATAGCTTGTATTTATTGTTGGGATAACATTAATCGTGGATGTAAGCGGCCCGGTATTCCAATTATACGCATCAGCACCACTTGCCGTTAATTTTACCGACGTTCCGGCGCATTGTGCCACGGTTCCTCCGCTTATTGATAAAGTTGGCGTATTTAAATTACAAGGCGCTGTGATCGAAAGATCATCCCAAGATAAGAACCAAGGGGTTGTATTTCCAATTGCCTTAATAGCTATGTAATAATAACCTGAACTTGGTACTACAAACGTATTTGTTAATGGAAGATAGAACATGCTGGTTAAATTTGCAGTTGAGGTTTCGGAAGCAATATTCACCAATCCTGTTGTAGATTGTGATGTACCGTAATATATCGAAAATTCCGACCAACCATTTCCTCCATCAGTAACATAAAACACTTCGGCCGAATATGTAATTCCCGAATACAATTGTATTCCATTGGTAAAGAAGTGATCACCATTTGTGTTTGTTCCAAATTTAAACGCTGCAAATTTATTTCCTGAATTTGGATAACGATTGTTACTTGTCATGGATGTATATGTTTGGCAAATAGTTGTTGGATTTGATGCAGCCCATGAGCAATTTGGCAACATGTTGTTTAACTGTACGCTTTCAAATCCTTCAAAGTAAGGCGTAGTATTTGTAATTGATCCTACAGAAGTAATAGCAATTGGCGCTGTTGTATAACTTTGCGAACTATTAGTGCACGTAATTGTACAAATATACCACGTATTTGCGGTAACATTGGTTGCGGTAAATGGACTAACACTCGCCGTGTTAATGGGAGAATAAGGCCCAGCTAATGAAGATGCTGAACTCCAAACAAAACTTAAACCGGTTAATGAATACGTTGTAGCTAAATTTAAATTCACATTGCCACCCATGCATGCTAACGATGAAGAAGAAACAGCGGTATTTGCAGCAGGTGTTCCTGAGCAAGGTGCAGGAGGTGTCCATCTGTAAGTTAAATTTTGCGGCACAACATTATTTATACCAAACATACAGGTTACATTATTTGCAGTACCTGCACTAGATGTTTGCCAATTTACAAACGCCGGTACTTCTCTATTATTAAAATCCAAATTATTTGCTCCAACTAATCCTGTTTCGCTTGGTTGTGTATTAACGTTATTGGTACCACATTTTCCGTAGATGAGCTCAACTACATTAGTTGTTTCGTATAATTTAATTTGCAAGTTGATATAATCATCAATTCCTGTTCCATCATTACTATATCTACTCTGACGTTTCCACTGCATAGTAAAAACACGATTTGGTGTTGTGCCCGTGCATAAATAAGAAATGATACCGGGAACTGTAAATGTTGTTCCGTTGGCTGTAGCATTTGCTGAAATGGTAAGATTGGTTGCGCTAAATCCTGTAATGGTAGCTCCCCCCGGAATGCCCGTTCCGCTTATGGCATCACCAACACCAAATAATCCTAATGTTGTTGTATACGTTAAAGCGATCACATTACTTCCGTTTGTTACTGTTGCCGTATGATAAGCTCCTAGCTGCATGTCTCCGCTTAATATAGATACGCCATCGCCGTTACCACCCGAATTACTTATGGGCGCAAAATTATCGTTAGGAAAATACGAACCAAAGGTGATCCAACCATTTGTGCTTACACCAACAGATGTATAGGTTGTATTATTATAAAAAAGGAAAACCAATTGGGATATTACCGTATGCATTATCATCTTGAAAACCCTGCGCAACCACTGTTGAACCCGGCACATTCAATAATGTAAATGTTCCGATGAATTGACTAAAAACGTAATTAGCCACTTGTGCATGGCCAATAGTAAGAGTTAAAAAAATAATTAGCGAAAGGTATATTTTCTTCATGCGTTAGATCTTAAAATACAAGAATAAATATACAAATTTTTACGAATGCTTCCCTCTACTTTTTCAAATAGCTCCAGTTCAACACCTTGAGTGTTGCGCAAGTGCTCAGTAAAAAAATAACGATTTGAAGAGGGTAAGAAACAAAAACGGTTCCGACAAAGCCGGAACCGCTAAAATTAAACCAATAAATTTTACTACTCTTTAGGGAACACCATTAATTCCAGGTCACCATTCTTAAGCGTTTTTACTTGGTAAGACCATTTAACCAAAGGATACTTGAATGTAAGAATATTTCCATCTATCTCATAAGAATACTGCGGATCACAATAATGCACTCCTTTTTCTATAACAGTTCCTTGCGGATCCATTATGGCAGACTTTGTAACGTAACAGAAGTTCATCGCGTTTTTACCATTGAATTTAACATCAAATGGTGCTTTTCCGGATTCTGTTTTTCTTAAAACGATTTGTGTTGATCCAAGATCAGCATCGGAGAACCACTTATTCTTCTGCAGGGTTTTTTCAAGGTTTTGAGCAACACCTGTTACACACATTCCTGCAACCAAAGCAACTACTAAAAATATCTTTTTCATATGTTGTTGTTTTTTATTTTAATAAAGTTACGTGTCCTGTTTTGGTATGTTTTTTACCATCCAATGAAGTATAGTTGATCAAGTATGTATATACATCTTGTTTCGCATCTGTACCTTTGAAAGTTCCATCCCAACCTTTTAATTGATCTTGTGAAGTGTATAATTTCTCTCCCCAACGATCAAATATGATCATTTCTACTTTATTTAAACCTGTTCCGTATACTAAGAACACATCGTTCTTGCCATCGGCATTTGGTGTAAATACAGTTGGAATATAGATGTTATGATCTTTAGTAACTTCAACACAAACCTCATCAACACGAATACAGCCTTCAGCAGAAGTAGCTTGTATTTTATAACATCCCGAATTCTTTGGCATTATTTGTGTTACCGGACAATCCTTACAAAGAATTTCTTCGCCCGAGATCCATTTAAGAGTACCTGTACCTGAACCATTTAAATACATTGGTTCATCAAGGTTAATGATCATGTCTTCACCCGCATTTACATCAGGTAATGGATTTACCTTTATCTGAACTGTTGCTGTGCGAGTACAATTTCCATCTTGAGAAACTTGCACAGTATAAACAGTGGTTTTAACCGGCTGTGCATATGGTTCCTGAATGCTCGCATTATTTAAACTTTCTGCAGGCAACCATAAGAATGTGTTAGCACCACCTGAACTTAATTTAACCGATTCGCCGGCACAGATAGTCATGTTTGCGCATGATACTGCGTTGATCGTAGGCACAACTTCTACTTGGATCTCTTTAGTTAACGGACAAGTTTGTGTTCCTAAAGCATTATATCCTGTTACTGTATAGTTAGTAGTTACAGTTGGCGATATAATTGCTGTATTTGGAGTTGGGAAAGTCATTCCTGCGTTTGGAGACCACTGATAATACTGCGCGCCTGAACCAAATAATGTTGAACTGGCACCATAGCATATTTTTGGGTTTGAAGTAGATAAATTAAATAGTGGACGAGGAACAACAGCAATTGTAATTGCAGTAGTACCCGAGCAAATACCATTTGAACCTATTAATGTATAAAGTGTTGTTACAGCTGGATTAGCAACCACAAAATTTGAAGTTGTGCTACTCAAACCAATAGAAGGGCTCCATTGATAATTAAAAGCGCCATTTGCATTAATATTAGCTTTATCGCCTTCGCAAATAAGTGTTTTGTCGGCAACAGCCATTAAGTTAGGTAAAGGAATTACAGATACTTGTTGAACAGCAGAAGCAGTACATGTATTTAATTCTCCTATTACTAAGTAGCCTGTGTTCATCATAGGAGTTGCTATAACGCTTGGGCCATTTGTCATATTAAGTGAATTAGCAGGCGACCAAGTATAATTTGCAGCGCCATTTGCATTTAATGTTAATGCAGAGCCTGCACAAATTGTTGCATTAGGGGCCGAGATAGTTACAGTAGGATTTGCCACCACAGTAACTGTTGCAGTTTCTGTGATACTATTACAATTTAAACTAGAGCCAATTACGCTGTATACTGATGTTATTGTTGGAGTAGCAATAACTGTTGCGGCTGTTGGTGAATTTAATGTATTGAAAGGATTCCATGCATAAGTAGAAGCACCACTTGCTACTAAAGTTGCACTTGTTCCATCACACATACTTGCAGATGTAACTGCAATAATTGGATTTGGAATTGATCCTACTGTGAAAGTTGCCATGCTTGTACAACTTCCAATTGTTCCAATTATAGAACCAGTTCCAATTGGTTGATTAGGAATTGACGTTGCAATTACTTGCGAACCTGAAGTTGCATTAGGAGTGATACCGGTAATACCTATCCAAGTATAAGTTGTTGCACCAACCGCGTTTATTGTAAGCGTATTTGGAGAACCGTTAAAGTTATTCATACACATGGTAGGACTCGTAGGTGTTATAGCCATGGTTGGTGTTGGATTTACAACAATAGCACATGTGTTTGAAACAATAACATTCATAGCATCTGTAATGCTAATAGAATAAATTGTTGTTGCACTTGGACATATATTATGTGGGCCAGCTCCAGCGCCAATGTTTGGAGTCCATGTATAAGTATACGGACCAGTTCCGCCACTTGCGGTTGCAGTAAGCGCTGCACAATTACCCGAACAAATAGTTGGACTGTTTGCAATTACTTGAGGAGAGCAACTAATAACGCTCACTGTGTGAGTTAACGTGCTGCTTCCGCAAGCGTAAAATAAAATAAGATTAACTGAGAAAGTGCCAGTTGATGGATACGAGTGAGATGGATTTGCAAGAGCAGATGTGTTTAAAGGACCTGAACCGGGATCGCCAAAATTCCACGAATAACTTGTGATAGCATTTGCTGCAGCTGCACAACTTATTACGTTAACGGTTGGAGAAGTAAAATTCACATTCAAACAATTCACTGTACTTGTTATAGGCGGAGGTGGTACTTGAAAATACGTGGAGATAAAATTAGGTAAACCTGCACCAGCGTTCTTACCATTTAAAGAAACACCGGCATCCACATAGCCGCAACCTACTCCTGCTATGTTTGGATTATTAATAACACCTAACCAAGGCGCCTGACTTCTTGATATATAAATTTTTCCATCAGCACCCATTTGTAAAGCTCCAACGTTGTTTGCCGAAGTTCCGATGAGAACTGTAGATGCGATGATAGCTGCTGGAGAACCGGCGCAAAGATCAACTTGATGAATTCTATTCGGGCTATATGTTCCAAAATAAACTTTAGAATTATCACCTGAAAATTCAACTCCATAAGCTTGGGAAAAAGCAGGATTATTAATGGTTATAGGATTAGTAACAGCTCCTGTGCTATTATTAAAATCAAGGATCTCTAAAAAACCATTGATATAAACACCATAAGCTAATTTAGCTCCGTTGAAAGACGCTTTTAAATAACCAATTCCGGGACTAGGATTGTTTGATCCAACATTTGAAATAACCGGAGCTGCACTTACGCCAGCTGCAGTAACTAAGTAAGCTCTGAATCCATTTGTTCCATCATGACTAATAACCCAAATGTCAACTCCATTACAGTGTCTAACTGCTGTACATTTTTCGGAGTTGTTTTGATATAAGAATGTATTTTTTACAGTAACCGAACCATTAGTCGCGCAAAGATTCATGTCGATCGTTGAATATCTGAATCCTCCGTTAAATAATGCAACAGAAAATAAATAATAAATATTTGGTGCTCCCGGTCTTTGAACAATAACCCCAGATTGTGTTGATGAACCGTTTCCTAATAAACCTGTACCATTACACATTACAGCATGTAATTTATTCCAAACTGTTGATCCATCGGTATAAAACTGAAGATTACCTGCAGCGTCTGATATAGTTGCAACACCTTCAAGTGTGTTGGTTAAACCATTGGTTACTGCAACAGGAGCTCCGCCACTTGGGAAGTTAACTCCGGCACCATATCCAAAATACCAGTACCACGATTGTCCTTGTCCAACGCAATTTAAACTTGCTACTAACAGGAAAATTTGAAGTGTTCTCTTAATAAATTTCATTTCAATGATTTTGATGAAGCTAAAGTAGTCTAAGCCAAGGGAAAAAGCCCCAATTTTCAATAACTGCCACGCAGGCTTCACTCATTTAAGGGTCGAACCTGTTAAAAATCGATGAATTTTAACATTTTAGGGGCTGTTTTAGCGGATTTTTTAGACGAAATAAGTGATTTATTGATGGTTTGATCGCTCATACAAATTATGTTATCGTTGCTTCTCCACAGCGCTATTTTATGATCTCATATTCGGGCTTTTCATCATGATTGCGCGCATAATGCTTATGATTTGCATTAGAGATCTTTCCTGATATCTTATTTACCTCATAGTAGGAGTGTGTTGACCAATCATCCATTTCAACATAATAGGAAGTTAACTTTTCAGTGATCGTCATTGTATTTCCATCATCAATCTTATTATCCTTTAAATGTCCAATCTCATCGCTTTTATTTATAGCGTCAAAAACGAATTGAATCTTCTTTTTTTCTTTGCCGGTGAATTTATGATATTTTGGTTCGTCACAACTTCCCTGGATGCCACCACCGGTGCCACTCCCCGCTAAAGCCACCGAATAATGATGGTAGTAACACGAACCATCTATAAGCACAACGGAAAGAGCGAATTCAACCACTAATCTATCTTTGTAGGCCTTTACAACTACCCTATCATATCCTTTAGGGTCAAATGCCGATTCATTAACTTTGTATACAGCAAGTTTTATCAACGAATCTCGCCCTAATTTTTTTAGTGAATCAATTTTGGCTTTTTCTTGAGCGAACAAAAAACTTTGACATAAACACAAAAGTATAATGCTAAGTTTTGATTTCATGAATTGATGTTTAGAGTTTGATTCCTATAACGGTAACGTCGTCTATCTGCTCCAGATCACCTTGCCACGACATAAACAATTTATCCAGTTTTTCTTTTTGCTCGTGTAATGGAAGTTCGAACATACTAACTAAATGTTGCTTTAGTTGAGACGACATGAACTTCTTACCTCTTGATCCCCCAAACTGATCGGCATAACCATCGGTGAACAAATACATAATATCACCTTTTTGCGCCATGATCTCGTGATGGGTAAATGGTTTCATACTCGAATAATATCCTACAGGCTGTTTATCCCCTTTGTATTCATACATTTTTACTTTACCGTCTTTTGCCGAAACCAAACATGCCGAATTATTAGCGCCTGAGAAATGGATCTTGATCATATCATTCTCGGGTTTTTTAAAAATGGAAATCAACGAAACATCCATTCCATCCTTACCGCCGGTTTCTAATTTATCAGGGTTAAGCGCTTCAATAATAATTCTACGGATCTCTTCCAATATCTCTGTTGTATCAATATATGTTCGTGAACGTGATATCTCATTCAGTATACTTATTCCTACCAAACTCATAAATGCGCCCGGAATACCATGCCCTGTGCAATCGGCACATACCACAAGTGTTCTGTCATGCATTTCAAAGGCCATGTAAAAATCACCACTTACAATGTCACGTGGCTTAAATAAAATAAAGTGCTCTTTTAGTAATTTACTTATCACTTTTTCGGAAGTGATAAAACTCCTTTGAATACGACGTGCATAATTTATACTATCAGTAATGTTTTGGTTCTTCTCAGCGATCTCCAAATTCAGATGTTGCAATGTTTCATTTTTCTCTTCAATGATCTCATTTTGCTTCAAGATCTGAAAATTGGCCGCCCTTATTTTTACGTATGAATAAATTCCTGTTAGAATAATAGCCGCTATTAATCCGTAGAACCACCATGTGCGCCAAAAAGGGGGTGCAATCTCAAATTTAAATATCACCGGCTCTCTATTCCATACGTCTTCACCGTTGCAAGCGTAAAGAATGAATTCGTATTTACCTGGAGCAATGTTAGGATAAGATGCATCAGTTTCATCTGAATAGTGCCATTCGGTATCAAACCCTTTGAGCATAAACTTGTACGATACTTTTTCGGGTGCCGTTAAACTTACGCCAATGAAATTAAATGTGAGGTAATTTTTATCGTAAGGTAATTCCAAGTTATATGGAATATCTCCGGCACTTACCGAATCGGCATACTGATCCCAATCTGTTTCTCGGTAAAAAAGATCGATATGTTTTATCTTGGTTATAGGTTCAAGTGTATTATCACTATCGTATTCCTGTTGGTAGATCACAAAACCTTTTGAGCATCCAACGCAAATCCGATCATTCTTATCAATGATCATACAATTTTGATTGCATACCTGACCGGCAAAACCGTAATCGCCATCATAATACCTCAACTTATGATCGCCCTCGATATTGATCTTAACAACACCACCCGACACACCGGCCCAAATATGGTGGTTGTGATCTTTCACTATTGAATAAACATCAGGCGAGGTGAGCGCTAATTTTGAAGTTATATTTACAAATTTGCCGTTCTTGGTAACCAAAGCTCCAACACTTGTTGCAAGCCAAATGTTATCGTTCTCATCAAAAATAATATTCTTTACTCGACAAGCAGGTAAGCCATCTTTTTCGGTATAATGTTTTACTGTTTTTCCATTATAAAAGAACAATCCATCGTCGGTACAAAACCAGTAATTTCCTTTTTGATCCTGAACGATCTTACTTACATAGGTTTTAGGTATTCCAATATCCCTACGTGGTTCGATCACTCCATCCTTTAACTGTGCAACGCCAACTTGAGTTCCAAGTAAGATATCTCCCTTACTATCCACCAAAATATTCACAACCGAATTCATTCGATCTTCTTTATCCTTGCAGTTGTAACGGTTAAATTTTTCTCCACCTGTAACAATTAAACCATTTGCAGTACCCATATAGAATAGGTCCTTACCATCGTGTGTAATTTCCCATATCTCTGAAACATCCGCGGCAAGTTGTTTATTAATATAGTTCTTTGTTTTCCCATTTTTTAATTTAGTTAAACCACGCTTTGTTCCTAACCAATATTCTCCGTTACCACTATTTTGATCTACAGCTTGTATCTCATCGGCCAACAAGCTGTCTTTTGTTGTGTATATGTAAAAACGTTCACTTGCCAATTTAGAAACTCCACCTTGATCGGATGCAAACCACATGTTAGATTCCCTATCTTGAAATATGTCCCAAATACTATTATCAACTAAGCCATTCTGTTTTTTGAACAGAGTATAAGTGCCGTCTTTTTTCTGTTTGATCAATCCATGACTAGTGCCTAACCATAACGCATTGTTCCTATCCTTAAAACAATTATAATAAGTTATTGTAGTATCCAAATTTGCCGGATTAATAAGATCGAATTTGCCATCCACTAATTCGAATAACCCTTCGCCGCTGCAGATCCATATGGTATTATGACCTACCTCCATCACCGAAAAAACCATGTCATTACTTAAACCATCTTTGGTTGTGTAATTGAGTGTGATGTTACCGTCATTCTTGAATACACCTGCACCCAAACTACTGCACCATAAATTCCTTTGGCTATCTTTCATCACACGAAAGATAGATGAGGTATCTAGTTTAGCATCTACATGTAATTTCCCGCAAATAGAATCCTTAAATGTTGAGATACCTCTACTTGTTCCTAACAAAGCCACACCATTCTCGTCAAACATAATAGAGAATATTCGGTTATGACTTAAGCCTTCTTTGGTTGTGTAATTTTTAAAACGCGCTGATTTTGATTTAGCATGACTAAAAGGATCAAACACTGACAATCCATTATTTGTACCAATAAGGATCCTTCCCTTTTTATCCTTTGCAATTGAAAAAACAACATTATCGGCCAAACCATCCTTAACAGTTAAATACTCGCTCGACTTACCATCAAATCTTGTAATACCACCGCCGCTTGTTCCAAACCAGATCACTCCATCGTCACTCTGAAAAATTGAAAGAACTTGTTCGTTAGACAAACCGTTATTGATGGTTAAATTAGAGAATGGGTATGTTTGTGCATTAACATAAAAAGTCAAAAACAAAAACAGTGCACAAGCTAATTTACAAAGGTACTTACCCATTGATACATGCCTTTTAAAAGGTGCATCTAAAATAGACATATTGTAGGATATATAATACACAAAATACCAAATATATATACATTTGGCACATAAAAAAACGCCCGAAATTATTCATAACGGGCGTTTTTTAAAGTGAATTTTTTTACTGTTCAATGATCTTTATAACATCGGTTTTATTACCTACGGTTAGCTTTACAAAATATACTCCCGCACTATAATTCAGTTTTTTAGCGCTAAAACTGTATGTATGTGTTCCTGCTTGTTTTGTACCGCTATCAAGGGTTTGTATCTTTGCGCCAAGCACGTTGTATACTTCCAATGTGATATCATCAGATTGTGGTAAATTCAATACGATGGTTGAATTTAACGTGTAAGGATTTGGATAAGCGGTCATAAAACCACCTTGTGAATTTTTAAGTTCTTTTACGCTTATAGCAAAGTTGAATGGGTGTATAGAATCTGTTCCAACTGTAAAATCTAAGCCGGTAACCGAAGATGTACCACTTACGTTAAAACTATAAGTTCCTGTCATGTGCATTCCCGGAATATCAACAAACAATACATAACCACCATTTTCCAATGCGCCAAGATCAAACTCTCCATTAGGGTCTGTTACCATGGTGCGCGCAGTACTTGAACCCGGATTACGCTTTACAACAATACCTACACCCGGAATTGGGTTGGATGCCATGCTTGCATGCGCACTGCGTTGTATGCCTAAGTTAAGATTCAATTGCCCGTGAAGATTATTATTTCCAGCAGGTGTTGGATGGAATCGCACGTGAATCTTATGACCAGGTGAAGTTAATGTTGTTGTGATGATAGATGTTGCATCGATCCAATTTGTGGTATCACCAAAATAAGTTATCAATGCGTTTGGATAAACGGATGGCGTAGGACGAACAGCAATGCGGTATTCTCCATAAGGAATGCTATCGAATTTATAATTTCCACTTCCGTCTATTTGCGTTTTTGCAAGAATATCTTGTCTTACAAAATTCGAATTCTCGCGATACAAATAAGCTTCGCCGCTAGTAATCGGTGTTGCTTCGGTGGTGCTCGTATAAACGGTTCCTGTTATAGAACCGAAATCAACCGGCATAGTATACCAACCATAATCTACAACTGTATTAGCAGCATTTGCCGACAAATACATTAAATAAGCCGAACCAAAGGTGTTGTTGCGGAAGAAGTGATATACAGTAGAGCTACTCGGAAATGCTCCCGCAGACACGTAATTCCCATCGTGCGGAGGCCAATCTACAAAAATGCTATCCAGTGTTGCATGTAATTCTTTAACGCATGCAACATTGTTATAAGTTCCATTAGGAAGTTTTAAAGTTCCCCATGAAGTATAGGTCAACGTTTTTATTTTTCTGTCTTTGATCTTTACTCTTTGACCACTAAAATTATTCGCGAAAAGAACGGCGTAAACAGTGTCCGTGTATGAATCCTGGTAAGTGATAAGGCTTGGCGCGAAGAACTCCTGCGGTGTGTTTATTATCGTTGAGTCAAACGCATTCTTAATATTATATCCTCCCTGGTTAAATAAACCGTTATAATTCACTTGCCAGTAATTGTAAAGTGAATCCGATGGATTTTGAAATGGTGTTCTTACAAACGTTGCGTGTGTTGCCGTCGGAAAATGACTATTGTAAGGTGTTTGCGATGGGTCAATGAATTTAAAACTGAACGTGTCACAAATATTTGTGAATTTACCATTAGCAAATGTGTAATCCCAGGTGATGTTAGTGCCAGTTGCCGGAACTGTCATATTTGTTGTGGTATCCCAAACTTGTTTAATAGACGTATTCTTCACTGGGTAATACGTTGCCTCGATAACTGGAGCCGTTGGTGTTTGTGCCAACACAACTGTTGACACTACTAATGCCGTAAGGGTAATTAATTTTTTCATTTTATTCTTTGTTTTATTTTATTCTTCAATTAATTTTATTACATCCGTTTTGTTTCCCACAGTCAGTTTTACAAAATAAATTCCTGAACTGTAATTTAGTTTTTTAGCGCTGAAATTATACGTGTAAGTTCCGGCGTTCTTCATTCCTTTGTCGAGTGTTTGTATCTTTGACCCAAGTACACTATAAACTTCCAGAGTGATATCATCTGACTCGGTTAAATTAACTGCAATAGTTGAATTTAACGTGTAAGGATTAGGATAAGCGCTCATAAACCCTCCTGCAGAATTTTTTAATTCTTTGATACCAATAATTGAATTGTTCGGATGGATCGAATCTGTTCCTGCTGTATAATCTAAGCCGCTAATAGTTGAGGTGCCGCTCACATTAAAGCTATACGTTCCCGTCATGTGCATTCCGGGAATATCTACAAACAATACATAGCCTCCATTCTCTAATGTACCAAGATCAAACTCTCCATTAGGATCTGTTACCATTGTACGAGCTGTACTTGAGCCCGGATTACGTTTCACAACGATACCAACACCCGGAATTGGATTTGACGCCATGCTTGCGATTGCACTTTTTTGCAATCCAAGATTCAACATTACTTGACCGTGTAAATTGTTTGTACCTGATGGCGCTTGGTGAGATTTCACATGAACGTTATGCCCCGGTGAGGTTAATGTTGTTGTTGTAATTGTTAAAGCATTGATCCAGTTTGTTGTATCACCAACATAAGTGATCATTGATGTTGGATAAAGTGCCGGATCAGGACGGATCGCAATGCGATATAGCCCGTAAGGAATACTATCAAAATTATAATAACCGCTTGAGTTAATTTTTGCTTTAGCTAGAATATCGTTCTTTGTAAAGTTTGAATTTTCGCGATACAAATAAGCTTCACCTTGCGTTATTGGTGTAGTTTCAGTTGTACTTGTGAAAGCTGTTCCAGATATAGAACCAAAATCAACAGGTAATGTGTACCAGCCATAATCAACTGCAGTTCCGCTATAATTACCTACCATGTATGCCAATAGATTTGATCCAAATGTATTGTTTCTCATAAACTGGTAATATGTACTTGAACTAGTTTGCGGCGGACCAACATATGTATAATTGCCATTATTTGCAAAATCGATAAAAATACTATCGATCTTTTTAGCTTTTTCAATGAGTAAAGCTACATTATTATAGGTTCCATTTGGCAGCTTTAAAGTTCCAAAGCCTGCATAGTAACTAAATTTAATTTTCTGCGATTTGATCTTTGCTCTAAAACCCATGTTATTATAGTTTACCGCATAACCAACCGCGTAGCTTGTGTCGTGAAAGTTTGAAAGATAACCACCAGTAAGCGGCGCGTAAAATTCTTTTTTGGTGTTTATATACGATGAATCAATCTGAGTTTTTACATTATACCCACCAAGGTAATGCATGCCATCATAGTTGATCTCCCAAAAAACATACATAGAATCTGCTAAACCACCTTGAGGATTGCTTATATAGGTGACATGCGTTGCATTTGGAAACATTGATGAGTATGGCGATGTAGAAGGATCCAGAAACTCATAATCTGTAGTATCAATTGGATTTGTAAATTGCCCATTTGTGATGCGATAATCCCAAACTTTATTCTCGCCAGTACCTGGTACAGTTAAGCTGCCCGTAGTGATGTCCCATACCTGCTTGATCTTAGTATTTACAACAGGAAAATAAGTTGCTTCGATAACAGGACCTTGTGCCTGTGTACAAAAAGTTGCATATAAAAGAAAAATTGTAAAAAGTTTTTTCATTTTTAATTCGATTTAAATAAAGTTTTCTTCTGCTTTACCCATTTAGGGCAAGCAAACCCAAATATAAGTCAAAAAACCTTGAATTGAAAATTTTTTGATGGTTACGTCCTGTTTTTCAACAATTTAGCTCAAATCCGCGCGTATCAAGGACTTTGCGGTTAATTAACCCTCATTTTAGACCAAAAATTAACTTAGAGCTTACTATTTGTTAATGATTTTGGGTTAAATAACCGGGATAAAGCCTCTGTTTAATTCTGAATATACGGAGCTCAATTCGAGCTTCCATTTTTAAAAGAAACCTCACCACTTTTAAAAAGCGACTCTTTGAACTCACTTATTAAAAGTATCTTAGATAAATGAAACACGTTTTTATAATCGCTTTATTGATCTCCTGTTGCAATTCCTTTTCACAAATAGATACTATTAAAATTAAAAAAGAAACTGAGTTCGATATTTCAAAACTTGAGGTATTTACCATCACCGAAGAACAAGCTGAGTTTCCGGGAGGCCCTGTTGCCCTTAACGAATTCATCAAAAATAATTTTGTATATCCGCAATCTGCGCGTGATGCAGGTATAAGTGGAACCTGTTACATGAAACTTTTAATTTATAAGACCGGTGAAATAATTGATATAGATGTTATAAAGGGAATTACAGGTTGCCCAGAGTGTGATAAAGAAGCAATACGATTGGTTAAATTAATGCCTATTTGGAAGCCTGCTAAGCAAACCGGAGTAGCCGTGAATATTTTTTATAATTTGCCTATACGGTTTAAGATCCAGTGAGTTCCTAAACGCTAAACCTTAGGTTGGCGATAAAATTCTCGTTAAACAAAATTTTCTACCTCGTCATTACCCAAGCGGTAATAACAATAATTATAAATGCTGCTGCAACTAATACCTGAATTATTTCTTTTCTTGATTCAAGGTCATTATCATCGGTGTTGTGCATAGGACTTGTTTTGATGCAGCCAATTTACGTATTGTATGTAAAGACTTGTATGTTTTACCTCATTTGATAACGTTATTGCATGAATTGATAACGTAAAGTTTACTTTTGAAGGGAAATTTCCTTGGTGTGCCAAATTAGTATCTAAAAATACAAATTATGATTTTTATTGGAGTACCTTACCAATCCATATTACGAATTGTTGCGTATTCTATAGAAGTGTTTAGGCACAATTTACCTAAACCGAACAAGGTTGCCCTATACTTATTCTTGAATTAATTTTATAACGTCGGTCTTATTGCCGATCGTGAGTTTTACAAAGTAAATTCCCGAACTATAATTCAGCTTTTTAGCACTAAACGTGTACGCGTATGTACCTTGTTGCTTTAGTCCTTTATCAAGCACAGATATTTTTTCTCCAAGCAAATTATAAACCTCAAGGGTCATAACTCCTGATTCTTTAAGGTCCAATAAAATAGTTGCATGCGAATTAAAAGGATTTGGATACGCTGTCATGAATCCTCCTTTTGAATTTTTAAATTCTCTAATGCCGATCTGTAAATTATCAGGGTGAATAGAATCGGTTCCTGCTGTATAATTCAAGCCGGTTACGCTTGCCGTGCCACTTACGTTAAACGAATAGGTTCCCGTCATGTGCATTCCCGGTATATCAACAAACAATACATAACCTCCATCTTCCAGAGAGCCTAGATCGTAATCACCATTTGAATCGGTTAAAACAGTTCGCGCTGTACTAGAACCGGGATTACGTTTTACAACAATTCCCACGCCTGGAATTGGGTTCGATGCCATCATGTTGTCGGCATTGGCGCTTCGTTGAATGCCAAAATTCTGCATCAATGTTCCATGAATACTATTTGATCCACTTGGTGGTAAATGTCCGTGCAAATGTATTTTGTGTCCTGGAGAAGTTAGAGTTGTTGTAATGATAGCAGTAGCACTGATCCAATCGGTTGTATCTCCAAAATAGGTGATCAATGAATTTGGATAAACCGAAGGTGTTGGGCGAACAGCAATACGATACTCACCATATGGGATACTGTCGAATTGATAAGTTCCATTGGTATTCAATTGAGTTTTTGCAAGGATATCGTGTTTTGCAAAGTTTGAATTTTCGCGATACAAATACATCTCCCCTGAAGTAACGGGTGTAGTTTCAGTTGTATTAGTAAAAACTGTACCACTAATAGAACCAATATCAACCGGTATCATGTACCATGCAAATTCACAAATTGTATTTGCCGGGTTACAATTCATCATCATCAAATAGTTTGAACCAAATGTATTATTCCTTAAGAACTGATATACTTTTGATGTACCACTGTTTACTGTAAAGAAAGTGTAGTTGTTGGTATTGAAAAGGTCAACAAAGATACTGTCGATGCGATTGTTATTCTCGCGAAGCAAAGCCACATTATTGTAAGTACCATTTGGAAGTTTTAATGTTCCGTAGCCAACATAAGTTGTTGTTTTTATCTTACGCCCTTTAGTTTTTGCTTTAAAACCACCCACATTTTTTGCATAACCAACGTATACTGATGTATCCTGGATCACATCACCATAAGAGATCAACTGTGGCGAAAAATATTCGGGATCTGAGTAAATGATCGTTGAATCGAGCATATAAGACTCGTTGAATCCACCAACCAAATAAGTTCCATTGGAAGCTTGATTCACCGCCCAGAAATTGTAAAGTGAGTCTGTTCCATTTAACGTGAAAGGTGTTCTCAAAAATCCAGCTAGGTTAGCTTGAGGAAAATGTTGTTTGTGCGGCGTTGTTTGGATATCCAAAACTTTGTACGGTAATGTATCACACACATTTAAAAACTGTCCATTCGCAAATGTATAATCCCACACCTGATTTGGGCCAATGGAAGGGATGGCCAATGAGTTATCAGTTGTATCCCAAACTTGTTTTACCGAAGTGTTTCTAACCGGCGCATAAGTTCCTTCAATAACCGGACCCTGAGCAAACATATTTGCTGTTGTTACAAATAAAAAAAGCGTGAAAAATTTCTTCATTTTTAATTTAAATTAATTTCAAACCATTGTTAACTGCCTACTTTTCAAGGCAAAATAAAATTAAATCAAAAAATTTAGAATCAAAAATTTTTTGCCTAATTCTTACCCTTTTCAAGTAAATTATCTTTAAAACCATAAATCAGCTTATCTATCGCTCAGAAATAGATATTTTTTAAGCATATAAAATAATAATCAAGAAAGAGGATACAACAGCATATCAATTTCCTTAACAATCCATCGAATATCCAGACATTAAAATGCTATACATTTTCCATGGCTTCGTTAACCAAAAAAGCCCCACATTTCTGCAGAGCTTCTTCATTTATTATTCGTTCTTTTTGTTATTACGAGCCACACGCTTCGCAATCCTCCGGATTATCCAGAGAGCATGCTAATTGTGCTTGTTGTTCGTCAAAACTCAATACGTGTTCTTGTCCGCGCTCTACTAATAAGGCATCTTCGTTTCCTAAGATGGCTGGTTTAGTTAAAGCACCTTGGTCAACTGTAAACTTAATAGCATCAGCCGCAGCTTTTGTACGTAAGTAATACATGCCGGTTTTTAATCCTTTTTTCCATGAGTAAAAGTGTGCACTACTCATTTTTGCAAAGTTGGCGTCTTGTATAAATAAATTCAACGATTGCGATTGATCAATATAGGCTCCACGATCGGCAGCCATATCAATTATAGTACGTTGTTTAATTTCCCAAACTGTTTTGTAGATCTCTTTAATGTTTTGTGGGATTTCCGGAATATCTTGCACCGAACCGTTTGCACTAATTATCTTGTTCTTTAAATTCTCATTCCAAATTCCAAGTTTCACAAGATCGCGCAATAAATGCTTGTTCACTACCACAAACTCTCCGCTTAATACACGGCGAGTGTAAATATTGCTGGTATATGGCTCAAAGCACTCGTTGTTCCCTAAAATTTGAGAAGTTGAAGCAGTTGGCATTGGTGCTAATAATAAGGAATTGCGTACACCGTATTGCTTAATTTCTTCGCGCAACACATCCCACTCCCAACGCGGGCTTGGTGTTACCTTCCACATATCTTGTTGGAAAATACCTTTGCTTATTGGCGAACCTTCGTACGATTCGTAAGCGCCATCTAATTTTGCAAGATCTTTACTTGCTGTTAATGCGGCAAAGTAAATAGTTTCAAAGATCTCTGAATTTAATTTTTTAGCTTCTTCGCTTTCAAACGAATAGCGCATTAAAATAAACGCATCAGCCAAACCTTGTACACCTAATCCTATTGGACGGTGACGCATGTTCGAATTACGCGCTTCAGGAATTGGATAATAATTACGATCAATGATTTTATTTAAGTTACGAGTTGCCGCGTAAGTGATCTCAAATAATTTATTGTGATCAAATGTTCCGGTTTTCTCATCCACAAAACGCGGGAGAGCAATACTTGCTAAATTACAAACCGCAACTTCATCAGCACTTGTGTACTCAAGAATCTCGGTACATAAGTTACTTGATTTAATAGTTCCCAAATTCTGTTGATTTGATTTTGAGTTAGCGGCATCTTTAAATAACATGTAAGGATTACCTGTTTCAATTTGCGCGTCAATAATTGCAGCCCATAATTCGCGAGCTTTAATTTGCTTGCGGAATTTTCCTTCTGCTTCGTATTTAGTATATAATGCTTCAAATGCTTCGCTGTGGCAATCACTTAAGCCCGGACATTCGTTAGGGCACATTAAACTCCAATCGCCTTCTGCTTCTACGCGTTTCATAAAAATCGGGGATCCATAATGCAGTAAATAGAGCGCGCGCGCATTTCTTCTTTACCATGATTTTTACGAATATCTAAGAAATCGTAAATATCAGCATGCCATGGCTCTAAATACACAGCGATAGAACCTTTACGTTTTCCACCACCTTGATCTACATAACGTGCTGTTTCGTTAAACACTTTTAGCATCGGAATAATTCCGTTACTAGTTCCGTTAGTTCCTTTAATATACGAACCTGTTGCGCGTACATTATGAATGCTTATTCCAATTCCGCCTGCACTTTGAGAGATACGAGCACATTGTTTTAATGTATCGTAAATTCCGTCAATGCTATCTTCTTTCATTTGTAATAAGAAGCATGAACTCATTTGTGGTTTTGGCGTACCGGCATTAAATAACGTTGGTGTTGCATGAGTGAACCAACGCTCGCTCATCATATTATAAGTTGAAAGCGCACTTTCAATTTCATTTTTGTGTATACCAACAGCTACACGCATTAACATATGTTGCGGACGCTCGGCAACTTTACCATGCATCTTTAAAAGGTAAGAGCGTTCTAATGTTTTAAACCCAAAATAATCATAACCAAAATCACGGTCGTATATAATAGACGAATCTAACAACTGAGCATTGTCCATAACGATCTTGTAAACATCATCGGCAATTAATGATGCGCGCGTGTTTGTTTTAGGATCGATATAATTATAAAGTTCTTCAATTGTTTTAGAGAATGACTTAATTGTATTCTTGTGTAGATTACTAACCGCAATGCGTGACGCCAATAAAGCGTAATCGGGGTGACGCGAAGTTAAACCCGCTGCCGTTTCAGCTGCAAGATTATCTAATTCGGATGTAGTTACGCCATCGTATACACCATCAATTACTTTTTTCGCTACCAGGATCGAATCCACATGTGCAGGATCTAAGCCATAGCTTAGCTTTTGAATTCGCGCAGTGATCTTATCGAATTTAACCGACTCACTGGTGCCATCTCTTTTAATTACAAACATACGCCTTAAGTTTTTTTATTGGTTTTTTGAGTTTTTTTGATCTATTTGGAATACACAAGTTACAATCTGAATATCCCTTTTAATTTCTTCAATTTTAATTTAATTAACAATCGCTCGGTTAATTACATCTATCTGATTTACTTACGTTTAGGGGCTAAAACCTCCAGTACAAGACGATTGTCTTGCTAAACGATTTGGATCGTAAGATAGGCGTGGATTATTAACTGACGAATACCATGCGTTTAAAAGTCTTCATCTAACTTAAACACATTGTTTTCTTCACTTTTGCCCATAACGCCGGCCTTTTGATACTCGGCCACGCGTTTTTCAAAAAAGTTGGTCTTCCCTTGGAGTGATATCATTTCCATGAAATCAAAAGGGTTTGAAGCATTGTAATATTTGCTACAACCCAAGGCAACCAACAATCTATCGGCACAGAATTCTATGTATTGACACATCAAATCAGAGTTCATTCCAATTAACTTAACCGGAATTGCGTCAACTACAAATTTCTTTTCAATCATTACAGCATCAGTAATAATTTTAGTTACCTGTTCTTGTGGCAACTGATTTTTTAGATGCTGCGCATATAATAAGCATGCAAAATCGCAATGTAATCCCTCATCACGACTTATCAACTCATTACTAAAACTTAAGCCGGGCATTAAGCCACGCTTCTTAAGCCAAAATATGGAACAGAAAGAACCTGAGAAGAAAATACCTTCAACAGCCGCAAAAGCAATTAAGCGTTCGGCAAAGGATCCATTATTGATCCAACGCAAAGCCCACTCTGCTTTTTCTCCCACGCAAGGCACAGTATCCACGGCATGCAGAAGTCTGTCTTTTTCAACGGGGTCTTTAATATACGAATCTATTAATAAGGAATAAGTTTCAGAATGGATATTCTCCATCATGATCTGATAACCGTAGAAGCAACGTGCTTCAGGATATTGAACCTCATTTAAGAAATTGATAGCAAGATTTTCGTTAACGATACCATCGCTGGCTGCAAAAAAAGCTAGTACGTGTTTAATGAAATGTCTTTCATTATCGTTAAGCTTATTATTCCAATCAGAAATATCAGCAGAAAGATCGATCTCTTCGGCTGTCCAAAAACTGGCTTCAGCCTTTTTATACATCTCCCAGATATCTTTGTATTTTATCGGGAACAGTACAAAGCGGTCCTTATTCTCGACTAAAATTGGTTCGTTCATTTGCGTTTTATAGTTATTAGTGGTTAAAATTTCGTTAGGCTTATGGCCGATTACAAATATTGGTATAAATCAACCCAAAACCTTGTCAAATGAATTAACACTCATGCCGAGTTTTAAACACAGAGTAAAGTTACCCAATAACAGTTGATATGGTTAAATGGATTGACGTCCAAACCCTTAAAAAAAATTAAAAAATTACTGAAGATTAAGTTTGATTTATTCGGGTATTTTTTCTAGAAGTACTATAATTCGACCTAAAATGTGTCTGAATATGCCATTTTCAGGGCTTTTTTTTGCTTTGGAATGTAACTTTTAAACGATTTTAGGCGTAGAACTCCTTGAATGGCAAGATGGATACTCGCGACCTTATAGCAGCACTAACCAAAAACGATCTTAAAATAAAAAGAGATCTGTTTGAGCAGCATTACGAGTTAATGAGCAGCATTGCCTTGCGCTTTAGTAAAAATGAGGAACAAGCCAAGCAATTATTAATAGATGCATTTGATAAAACTTTAAATGCCTACGTTAATTACAAAGGCAAGGAAGTTCCGGAGTTTGCCGAATTTTTAAGGGCGGAGTTCATTACCGGTGCCATTAATTTTATAAAATCCATTCGCAGCGAATATTATGTGGCCTCAACCGTTTTAGCTACGAGCGAGCGTGATAAGAATTTTAACCTATTTGAAAGCGGCGAGATCATTGATCATAACGCCATAGAAACGCCGGTACTTGTGAAATCGATCCAAGAACTTGTACCTTCGCAACGTTTGGTATTTAATTTACATGTTATAGACGGGTTTGAACTTATAACAATTAGCGAAATGCTGGAGGCTAGCGAGCAAACCGTAAAAAGTAATTTAGAGAAAGCACGTTTTAACTTGCAAAAGAATATTGAAAAAAACAATCGAACCGTAAAACATGAGCAGACACTTTAATTACGAGATAGATGAGCGCAGAGTTAAAGATCTGTTGCAGGGTAATAGCATGTCCTTTTCAGAAGATGTTTGGAACGACTTTTTACAAAAGACCAAGCCTATTGAAAGAGTAACCAAGCTCCCAAGTTTTAAAATAAATTTAGCGATCAACCGAAGTGTAATACTTACTGCCGTGTTCATTTTGCTTATTGGTAGCTTTACGCTTGTAATTGCCAAGTTTGTTGATTTTAGTTCTACCAAGTCAAATACCGAAACCGTTAGAGAAGTAAAACCGGATCCTAATAATTATAAAATTGCCACAACAATACCGATTAAAAAAGAGACGGCAAAACCTACTGCTACACTTGCGGCGACAACAAATACACTTGCTACTACTATTCCAAGTATGGCCCTTCCAACATCAACTACAAATTACTTAGCTAATCAAACAAATACTTATGCTGCCCGATCGCAAACCAATTCGGGCACGAGCGGCGAAAATAATAATATGATGGCGCGTAATAATCCTGATACTTCAGTTTCAAATGCCGGTAAAAAAGATTCTACCTTAACTCAAATACCGAACAAGAATCAGCCGCGTTTTTATAAAAAGAAAAAGAAAGAAGCTGAAGTTTTAGAAACAAAACCTCTTACTACCGAATTACCTACCACCTCCAACGAAGAACCTGAATTGGAATTGAAATAATGTGTTGCAGCTTGGCGGCTCAACAATTTTAGCCACGAATTACACTAATTTTCATTGATCTAGATGCTTAAATAAACACAAATCAGTGTAATCTTGATTGCATTCTTACACACAGATTAGTGAAAATTAGTGTAATTCGTGGCTAAAAAAAACGTTGCGGTTATTTATCGTTCGTAAAAACAACCTTCTTTTTGAAATAATAATTGATGTTGAGGTATGGATGATCGATATCGTAGAAAATAAAATTATCTGCTCCCATTCGGATGATCTTAAAACGGGTTGGAACGTAATCTTTTGTGGTTGGCGTAAGAAAATATTTATAGATCTTGATCGAACTGTCTTTTGGATTGATATGCACTTTTCCAATGGCAGGACCAAAATATCCCATCTTAGCCGATTGCAAAATATCCCAATCGTAAAACATTACGGTATCGGTTTGCTTTAACTGGATCTTTGTCTTTTTTAATTCCGCTTTTTCTTCAGGAGATAATTCGCTCACCAATTTTAAATTAAAACCGCGGTATTTAAATCTATTGGTTAAAGCCGTATCGGTATTGTATAATTTGCCTGTTCCGTTCTTGCAAGCCATCAAGCTATAGGTTGCGCCGGTTGTTCTTAAGATCTCGCAATTGAGCTGTGCATTTGTATGAAGCACAGAAGCAACAAACAATAAAATAAATAAACGATTCATATAATTTATTTTTTTAATTTTCCCCAAACACCTAATGGTAATTTTACGCCGCTTTTTGCCGACAAAAATAATTCCCCAACACTTAAATTCGACTTATTTTTAGTAGCATAAGGTTTTAATAAATTTTCGGGTATCATTGCCGAAAATCCTAAAGAGTAAGCATTAAGTATCAATAAATGTTTGTCTTTATCCAATAATTGTAAAACACTTTCCATCATTTCGTGGATATTCTCTTCAAGTTTCCATTTCTCGCCGCTTGGTCCGTGTCCATAAGCCGGAGGATCCAAAATAATTCCTTGGTAAAAATTTCCGCGACGCATTTCCTTTTTTACAAATTTCAATGCATCATCAATTAACCAACGTATATTATCCAATTTAGATCGTTGCATATTATCGTTTGCCCAATTTACTACTTGCTTGATGCTATCCACATGTGTTACATCCGCGCCTGCAGCTCTTGCCGCTAAAGAAGCGCCGCCGGTATATGCAAAAAGATTCAAGAATTTAGGTTTGCTTAAAGGTGCTAAATGATCATAGATCACATCCCAATTTACCGCTTGCTCCGGAAAAACACCAACGTGCTTAAATGCAGTTAAGCCAAGGCGCAAAACAATTTCCCTTGCATCGTTCGGCTTTTGACCACCCATTTTATATTTTATCTCCCACTGGTCGGGCATGCGCTTTAGCATTTTCCATTCGCCATTGCTGCTCGACTTTGGAATAAATTTTACGTGCGCTTGCTTTAACCAATCGGCTTCGCTATAAATTTTTGGCCACAGGGCTTGCGGCTCGGGACGAATAGTAATATATTCTCCAAAACGTTCGAGCTTTTCAAAATTGCCACAATCGATCAATTCGTAATCTTTCCAGTGCTGAGGACTCAGTAATTCCATTATACAAAGAAAATGAAAAAGCCTTATGTAAACGATCTACAAACGCTATTTAGTAAAGGCTAAATTGTTAATAAATGTATATTCCGTTAAAATATGAGGCATTTAAAAGCCATATTTTTAATAAAATTTATTTCATGTCCAAAAGTGGAAGCTCATCATTTATCGCCATTGTTACTGTTTTTTTCTTCTGGGGCTTTTTAGCGGCCTCCAACGGGATCTTTATTCCGTTTTGTAAAACACATTTTTCGCTTTCACAGTTTCAATCACAGTTAATTGATAGCGCATTCTACGGTGCCTATTTTATTGGGTCTTTATTGCTGTATATTTTTTCGTTGCAGTTAAACAGCGATATCATCAACAAGATCGGTTATAAAAAAACAATTGTGTATGGCCTGTTGGTTTCCATCATTGGAGGGTTATGTATGATCCCCGCAGTAAATTCAGGATCGTTTGCTTTTATACTTGTTGCCTTTTTTATTATTGCTTTAGGATTTTCATTACAACAAACTTCGGCCAACCCATTGGTGTTGAATATTGGCGATCCTGCCACGGGTTCTCATCGTTTAAATTTTGCAGGAAGCGTAAACTCATTTGGCACAACTATTGGTCCCATTTTAATAAGCTTTGTTTTGTTTGGAAAAGCCATGGCATCTGCTGCCGATAAAGAAAGTGCTTCTATCACCTCTATCAATATTTTATATGTAATTCTGGCCATTGCATTTGGTGTTGCTGCCCTTATTTTAAATTTTACACAAATACCAAAATTAAAGATCGAAGAAAGCGATAGCAGTATGAAAATACTAAAAGCACCCTTGTTCTTTATCATTGGCACGCTTGTATTTTTGATCGCTGTATTTCTTTATTTTGGATTTACAGTTGTAAATTCAAATCAAAGTCAATTTCTATTTTTGGTGCTATTTGCACTCTTCTTGTTAGTGATCACCGGCATCTTATTATTACAATACAAAAAAATAAAAAGAGAAAATCGTTTGGAAACAAAAGCCTATCCTCAAGTTCTATTAGGAATGATAGCCATTTTTGTTTATGTAGGTGTTGAGGTTTCCATTCAAAGTAATTTAGGTTCGCTTTTAAAACTTCCTGCGTTTGGAGGATTGCAAGATTCTGAGATAAGTCCTTTTATTTCGTTATACTGGGGAAGTTTAATGATTGGTCGTTGGACAGGTTCTATTGGTGCGTTTCAAATGAAACGTTCATTGAATATCATTCTTACACTTGTAATTCCATTTCTTGCGCTGAGCTTAGTTTTGTACATGAATCATTTAAGCGGTGTAGATGCAAGTAAGTTTTTAATGTATGGTATTTGTGTTTTGCTTTTAGTGCTCGCCTTTTTTATGGGGCAACAAAAACCTGCTTTAACTTTAATGATCTTTGGAACATTAGGAACCATTGCCATGTTGATAGGCTTATTTACAACAGGCGCTTTAAGTGTTTATTCATTTTTAAGCGGCGGTTTATTTTGTTCGATCATGTGGCCTTGCATTTTTTCATTAGCAACGGCAGGTTTAGGAAAATACACAAGCCAGGCTTCAGGGTTTTTGATCATGATGATACTGGGTGGCGCTTTTATTCCACCAATGCAAGGATTATTAGCAGATAAAACAAATATTCATCTGTCGTATATTATTCCGGTATTTTGCTTTGCATTTTTAGCATGGTATGCTTTCAAAATAAAAAGTATTTTGAAAGCTAGCGGCATAGATTACGATAATACTGAACAAACACAACATGCATAAATAAAACATGAGTATCTTAACACAACCTTGGCCTTGGTATTTTACAGGTCCGTTAATAGGATTGATGGTCCCACTTTTGCTTTTGTTTGGCAACAAAGCATTTGGTATTTCATCATCTTTACGACATATGTGCGCCATGTGTATTCCAACCAACGTAACATATTTTAAATATGATTGGAAGGCCGAATCATGGAATTTGGTATATGCATTAGGAATGATCATTGGTGGATGTATTGCCGGCTATGTTTTCAAAAACCAAATAATATTGCATTATCAGAATCAGCCGTAACAAGCATCAGCACCTTAGGGATCACAAATTTTTCAGGGTTGATACCCGCTGAAATTTTTAATTTCTCTTCACTTCTTACACTCAAAGGTTTTATTCTAATTATAATTGGCGGTTTTTTAATTGGCTTTGGAACGCGTTATGCCAATGGTTGCACATCCGGACACGCTATTATGGGAATGTCGAATTTACAATGGCCATCATTAGTTTCTACCTGTTGTTTTTTTGCAGGTGGTTTATTAATGACCTGGGTGATCCTTCCAATTATTATGAAACTATAAAGCTTAGAAATGAAAAATTTAAAATTCTTAGCGCTTGGTATTTTGTTCGGGTTTATTCTGATCAAGGGCGAAGTTATTTCGTGGTTCCGTATTCAAGAAATGTTCCGCTTTCAATCTTTTCATATGTATGGCGTTATTTGTTCGGCCATTGTTGTAGGGATGATCTCCATATTGATCATTAAAAAATTCAAAATAAAAACATTTTCGGGCGAAGAAATAAAGATCGATCCAAAGGAATTTACAAAAGGAAATGTTATTGGCGGATTACTATTTGGACTAGGCTGGGCCATGACTGGTGCTTGCCCGGGACCGTTATACGCTTTGATCGGAAGCGGATCTTTAATTGTAATAGCTGTATTATTGAGCGCGGTTTTTGGAACTTATATCTATGGTGTTCTAAAAGATAAATTACCACACTAAAATCATCATTATGACCACACGCAGAAATTTTTTAAAATTCACGGCATTAGCAGGATCTTTATTTGCCTTTAGCAAAAGTAAAGCCGCAAGTTTAGTTGAAGAAAGTTCAATTGCAGCTAGCCTGCCTGACGGCAAGGTAGCAAAACCAATTGTTATTTCAACTTGGAAACACGGTTTAGCAGCCAACGATGGCGCCTGGAAAATATTATCCGCCAATGGCGCAGCACTTGATGCCGTTGAAAAAGGCGTAATGGTTACCGAAGATGACCTTACCAATTTAAGTGTTGGCTTAGGGGGTTTACCCGATCGCGATGGAAATGTAACATTAGATGCAAGTATTATGGATGAGAAAGGAAGATGCGGTGGTGTAGCATTTTTAGAGCGCATCAAACATCCCATTTCGGTTGCGCGAATGGTAATGGAAAAAACACCTCACGTATTAATTGTAGGAAGCGGTGCCCAAAAATTTGCTTTGGAAAATGGCTTTAATTTGGAGCCGAAAAAATTAACGGCCGAAGCAGAAAAAGCATATAAAGATTGGCTAAAGAAAAGTGATTATAAACCTATGATGAACATAGAGAATCATGATACAATTGGAATGGTTGCGATGGACATGAGCGGAAATTTGTCGGGTTCGTGTACTACAAGTGGTTTAGCATATAAAATAAACGGCCGCGTTGGCGATTCGCCCATTATTGGAGCTGGAATGTATGTAGATAATGAAGTTGGTGCTGCGTGTGCTACAGGAGTTGGCGAAACCGTTTTAAGAATTTGCGGATCATATTTAGTTGTCGAGTTGATGCGTCAAGGTTTTTCTCCTAAAGAAGCATGCAAAAAAGCCATTGAACGTTTAGTTGCGAAAAATCCGAATTATAAAGAAGTGCAAGTTGGTTTTTTGGCCATCAATAAAAAAGGAGAGCACGGTGCTTTTGCTTTACAAAAAGGATTTAATTATGCCTTGGCCGATTCAACCGGAAATACATTGTACGATTCGGAATACTATTGCAAATAATGCTCTTAGAAATAGCTTGCTTTAATATAGAATCATGCCTCATTGCTCAAAAAGCGGGCGCTCATCGTATTGAATTTTGTAATGACTATGAAAGCGGTGGACTAGCGCCTTCCTTTCAAGAAATAGCAAAAGCTCGTCAGCTCATAAAAATACCTCTTCATGTGATCATTCGATTTAAAAAAGACGAAGTTAAATTAATGGAAGAGGCCATTTGGTTCTGCAAAAAATTTAAGATCGACGGCGTTGTATTTGGTGTATTGAAAGAAAACAGCATCGATATTCTTTCTTGCGTAAAGCTTGTTGAATTGGCGCGGCCAATGAAATGTACGTTTCACAGATATATCGACAAATGTTTAAATATGAATGAGAGCATTGAACATTTGATAGATATTGGTTTTGACAATGTGCTTACATCAGGCGGCAAAGAAACTGCGTTGGAAGGAATGGAAACCATTGCCAAATTACAACAGAGTTACGGCGACAAAATAAACATCATTCCCGGTGGCGGAATTCGTCCCGATAATATTAAACAGATCAAGCAAATAACGCGATGCACAAGTTTTCATTCAGCTGCTTTAGATACAATTTCTAAAAATGCGGATGAAAATACCATCAAGGAATTATTGCATGTAATAAATTCGTAAATTCACATGATGAAGTTTTTTAAACTATTCTCCTGCTTTCTGTTTTTGTATTCAAATGCACAAACTAATTTAGCATTAGATGTAAATCCTTTTATAGGAACCGGCGGACATGGTCATACATTTCCCGGAGCAGTTGCTCCGTTTGGGATGGTGCAATTGAGTCCCGATACTCGAAAAGACGGAAGTTGGGATGGCTGCAGCGGATATCATTTCAGCGATAGTATCATTTATGGTTTTTCTCACACGCATTTGAGTGGAACCGGCGTAAGCGATTGGGGTGATATTTTAATTACACCGGCCAATACTAATAACGGAGAAAGTGGCAAGGGCTACGGTGCAAAATTTAGCCATAAAAATGAAACAGCAAATGCCGGTTACTATTCGGTTAAATTTAATAATGGAATTGAAGCCGAATTAACTACCACCGATCGTGTGGGAATACACCGTTATAAATTTACGGGCGACAAAGCCTTTGTAATAATTGATCTTTTACATCGCGACAAACGCATAGATTGTCATTTGGAACTAGTTGATAGTATTACAATAAATGGCTACCGTATAAGCGAAGCATGGGCCAAACAACAATATTGCTATTTTACAATGAAGTTGAGTAAGCCCATTAAAAACATCACGTATTTAAAAAATAGCACGTATGATCTTTCGTGGACCTCTCTGCAAAAAGAGATCACTGAAGGGGCCATCATTGAATTTGATATTAAAGATAAAAAGCCACTCGTTGTTAAAGTTGCTTTATCCAATGTAGATAATATAGGTTCAGCAAAAAATCTACAAGCAGAAGCTACCGTTTGGGATTTTGATGCCTACAGAAAACAAGCAGAGAAAAAATGGAACAGGCAATTGGCTAAAATCAACGTGAACGAGCCCGATCAAAACAAAAAAACTATTTTTTACACCTCACTCTATCACTGTTGTATTCATCCAAGTTTGGATATGGATGCCGATGGTCGATATCGCGGAAGAGATAACACGGTTCATACAGCACAAAATTACGTTCACTATAATGTATTCTCTCTTTGGGATACGTATCGCGCACTTCATCCTTTATTTACCATCATTGAACAAAAACGAACGAATGATTTTATTAACACATTTTATAACCAATACCTCGAAGGAAAAAAATTGCCTGTATGGGAATTATCATCCAACGAAACCAACTGCATGATCGGTTATCACTCCGTATCTGTAATTGCTGATGCGTTCACAAAAGGAATAAAAAGTTACGATACATTGGCACTTTACAAGGCGATGAAGGATGCAGCATCCACCGACGAGTTTGGTATTAAAAAATTCTATTCCAAGAAATTCCTTGAAGTGAATGATCAAAGCGAAAGTGTTTCCAAGTCACTAGAATACGCTTACGATAATTGGTGCATTGCGCAAATGGGAATTCGTTTAAAGACAAAGATGTTCCCCAACTTTTAAAAACAGCACAAGCCTACAAAAATTTATTTGATGCAAGCACAGGATTTATGAGGCCGCGCATTAACGGTAATTGGTACTCGCCCTTTTCGCCAACCGAAATAAATAATCATTATACCGAAGGAAACAGTTGGCATTATTCATTTTATGTACCTCAAGATATAGATGGATTAATAAAACTTCATGGGGGTGATGCAAAGTTTGAAGCTAAACTAGATGAGTTGTTTTCTACAAGCGCTAAAACCAGCGGAAGAGAACAAGCCGATGTTACGGGATTAATTGGGCAATATGCGCATGGAAATGAACCAAGTCATCACTCTGCATTTTTATACCATTATATTGGTAAACCGCAAAAAACATCGCAACAAGTAACGAATATCCTTACTAAATTTTACAAGAACACGCCTGACGGATTAATAGGCAACGATGATTGTGGGCAAATGAGCGCATGGTATGTTTTAAGTTCATTGGGAATGTATCAAGTTTGTCCTGGCAATACGCAACTAGTTTTGTTCAAACCTTCATTCAAAGAAGCTACTATAAATTTTGAGAATGGAAAAAATTTGCGCATCGAATCAGAACCGGGAAGTATTACGAATGTGTCGGGTATAAATATCAATGGTACTCCGGGGCAAAGTGCTTTTATAAATTATAGTAACTTAATAGAAGGTGGTAACATTATATTTGAATACAAGCAAATGATAGCTGCCAATAATACATTTGGAGCTGTGAGCCGACCGAGTTCGGTAATAAAAGATCATCTCTTAGTTCCAACGCCTATCATAAATTACAAAAGCAAAACATTTAACGCGCCTCAATTGGTAAGCTTAAAAACAATCAATGGTAAGGGAGAAAAGATCTATTACTCTACTAATGGTTCAACAGTTACAAAGCGCTCAACAAATTATACTAAGCCATTTATGGTAAGTTATACTTCGCAAGTAAAAGTAAAGGCATACGGAGCGGCAGACAGCAGTTATGCAGTTGCATATTTATTTAAAACAAACGCAAAACAAATAGTTAAGATCAAATCGAAAGTAAATCCTCAATATTCTGCAGAAGGCCCACAATCATTAGTGGACGGCGTTTGTGGTGACACCGATTGGAGAAAAGGTGATTGGTTGGGATATCAAGGGCAGGATGTTGAATGCGTTATAGAAAATAAAGATCCAAAACTTATTTCCAAAGTTAGCGCTAGCTTTTTGCAAGATACGCGCTCGTGGATCGTTTTTCCAAAGGTGATAACCATTTACACTTCGGTCGATGGAATAAATTATAAAGAGGTTGGCGCTTCAAAAACAGCCGTAGGCATAAAAGATCTTACCGTACAAACTCAAGAAATAAGTATTGATCTCAAAACGCCACAACGCCTAAAATTTATTAAACTTGTAGCAAAATATTACGGGCAATTACCCGAATGGCACGAAGGCAAAGGCGGTGAAGCATTTATTTTTATTGACGAAATAGAATTACACGAATGAAACAACTTAAAAAATTTATCCTCATCCTAGCCGCGATCGCATTTTCGCAGTGCACACTTTTTAAAAAAGACATTAAAAGGCCGGTAGTAGTTAAAATAGTTGCGCCTGAAAATTATGCAAACACATCTATAAACGCTAATTATCCAAAATACGTGGATGCAAACGCGCAAAACCAATACCAAAGCAAATTCATTGAGAACCTCATCTCTGAAGGCAAAATCACAAAAAACATAACAATAGATAACGAGTCTATTTCTCCTGACTATATCATTGAGGTAAAAAGTCTTGCTATAAACGAAAGCGATTTTAGTCAAACTGTTAGTGATGCAAAATCGGAATTTAATGGTCAAACCTTTTTACTCAATAAAGTAGAAGCAAGTTGCGATGTAATTTGCATTGATGCAAAAACCAATAAACAAATTGGATTCGGATGCGGCAATACCAAATCGCGTCAAGAAAAAATAAAGAACAATCGCACCTTAGGCGACTTGGTAGTTGGGTCTAATAAAGATCGGAAAACTTATCGCGAAAAAACACTCCGTACTGATATTGCGATTGATCTGGCGGGAGATGTGGGACGCAGAGTTTGGGTGCCAATTACCAAACGCATTCGTAAGTCTCTTAAATAATGATAAGCCAGCACTTCAAAACACAAATTAGCGTATCTTTGTAAACTTAATGTCGCACAATTCTAAATACTGTAACAGCCTTACCTCCTACTCTCGTTTTATTACGCGAGAAGTAAAAATTGGCGAGCTGCTTTTGGGCGGTTCAAATCCTATTCGTGTTCAAAGTATGACCACAACCGACACGATGGATACAAAAGGCACTGTTGCACAAAGTATTCGCATGATAGAGGCAGGTTGTGAATTAGTTCGCATCACTGCTCCAAGTTTAAATGAAGCCAAGAATTTAGAGCTTATTAAAAAAGAAATTCGTGCCGCAGGATTTAATACACCTATAGTTGCTGATATACATTTTACGCCCAATGCCGCCGAAATGGCAGCGCGCCTGATAGAAAAAGTGCGCGTGAACCCGGGTAATTATGCGGATAAGAAAAAATTTGAGACCATTGATTATTCAGATGCAGGTTACGAAGCAGAATTAGAAAGAATACGTACACGCTTTACGCCTCTTATAAAAATTTGCAAAGAATACGGCACTGCCATGCGCATTGGAACCAATCACGGTTCGTTAAGCGATCGCATTATGAGTCGTTATGGCGATTCGCCTTTAGGAATGGTAGAAAGCGCTTTGGAATTTGTGCGCATTTGCGAAGAGAATGATTATCGCGAGATCGTTATCTCCATGAAAGCAAGTAATACGCAGGTAATGGTTCAAGCTTATCGCTTATTGGTAAGCAAAATGATAGAAACCAACAGAAATTACCCTTTGCATTTGGGTGTTACCGAAGCCGGTGATGGAGAAGATGGAAGAATTAAATCGGCGGTTGGGATTGGCACTTTGTTGGAAGATGGATTAGGAGATACCATTCGCGTTTCATTAACTGAAGAACCGGAATACGAAATTCCTGTTGCAAAACATTTAGCTGACCGTTATACTAAAAGAAAAACAGATTCAAGTGTCAAAAAAATTGAAGGTAAATTACCTTATAACACTTTTGAATACATTCGCCACAAAACGCATCATGTGATAAATATTGGTGATCATAATGTGCCTCGCGTAATAGCCGACTATAGTTCCAAAGAAGAAATTACACCGGCTTCACTTTTTCCGGTTGGATATAATTATTCTGTCCCCCTTGATAAATGGAACCTCAGCGATATGGCTGTTGATTATATTTATGCTGGCGAAAACTCTATTAAGTTTGAGATCCCGGGAACATTAGGAATTATTTACAACTGCGAACATTGGAAAAAGAACAAAACACAAAACAGAGCCTATCCTTTATTTTGTGGAGAAGAATACTTTAAGAGTATTGAACATTCATCAACTTTGAATTTTATAGTTGCGGATCATACAGTTTTAAATTCCGCTTTTATTGAAAAAATAAGAAAAGAAAAGAACTGTGTGTTGATCCTTGATTCATTCAACGAATTAGCAATGGCCGATCTTCGTCGCATGATGATCGATCTTAAAAATGCCAAATGCGAAACTCCGGTGTTGTTTAAATTCAATTACAACAAACTTTCCGAAGAGCAATTTCAATTGTACAGCAGTACCGATGCCGGTGCCTTATTATTAGATGGCATGGGCGATGGCATTTGGATAAAGCAAAATGAATGCGTGAATTTACAAACGCTCAATTCAACACAATTTGGAATTTTACAAGCTACACGCACACGTATTAGTAAAACCGAATATATCAGTTGCCCAAGTTGCGGACGAACATTATTTGACCTTCAAGAAACAACACAAAAGATCCGCGAACGAACCGATCATTTAAAAGGGGTAAAAATTGGCATTATGGGTTGCATTGTAAATGGCCCAGGCGAAATGGCCGATGCTGATTATGGTTATGTAGGAACGGGTGCCGGTAAAATTAGCTTATACAAAGGCAAAGAAGTGGTTAAGAAAAACATTTCCAGCGAAACCGCCGTTGATGAGCTTATTGCACTTATTAAAAAGCATGGCGATTGGATAGAGCGTGTAGCTATAATTTAATTATCTTTACGTTAAGATAATTTTGAAACAATTCCATTATACTCTTTTTTTTCTCACAAGCTTTATTGTTTCATTTTCTCAAACTACAACTTTAAGCGTGCAATTCAGTAAGATCGATCAATCGTGCGAAAAAGGAAGTGCGGGCGTTCAAGTATTGAGCGGCAAACAACCTATCACCATTCAATGGAGCAATGGCGTATCAAATAATTTTTCTATTCAAGATCTTGTTGAAGGCGATTATTCGGTTACCGCAAAAGATTCGGCTTTAAAAGACACTGTCATCAACTTCAAGATCGAAAAGCTCGAATGTAAAGTGATCGTGGCAAATCATTTTACCCCTAACGGAGATAATTACAACGATGCATGGCAGATAGCTCAAACCACTTATTACCCTGAGTTTGAATTATACGTTTTTAATAAATGGGGGCAACAAGTGCATTCGCAAAAAGGAACATATATTCCATGGGATGGTGGCGTAGTTGCCGATGGCACTTATTATTACGTGTTCTATTTCAAGGGGGGCGATAAAAATAAATTCTTAAAAGGCGACGTTACTATTTTAAGGTGAAAAAACTGCTTTACATATTTATTTTTTGTTCTGTTGAGCTCTTCGCACAGCAATTACCGCAATACACGCAATTCATCTTCAACAAAACAGGATATAATCCAGCCGCCGGTGGAACATCCTTACTTTCACCTACCGAAATTATTTTTGGCGCGCGAACACAATGGATAGGCGTTAATAATAATCCTAAAGTTGCTTTTTTGAATGTGCACTATACATTTATTCCTCAACGAGCGTATAAAAACTGGCATAGTGTTGGTGTATATTTTGACCAGGATCGTAACGGTGCATTTATTGATAATAGCCTATACGCTTGCTATGCATTTCATTTGCTCATAACAAAAAAAACAGAGATGTCGGTTGGCGTATTTGCAGGAGCTAAACAATTTTACATCAACAGTTCTATTCTTGATCGTAACGATCCCGCAGTTGCTTCTTCAGCACGTTCATTTTTTGCTTACCCTGATGTAGTGCCGGGAATTCGCATCAACAATAAAAAATTCTTTGCGGATCTTAGCATCTGGCAAGTTTCCATATTAAAACAAAAAGGATACTTTTCGTCAAAGCAAATTGGATCGCCTAGTCAATTACCACCACATTATATTTTTAGTATTGGGCGGAAATTTAAATTACCTCTCGAAAATAAATTGTTGGTCGCATTGAACGTAAGAGGCAATTACAAGAGCATTCCCAATTTTGAAATAAATGTGATGAACTATTGGTACAAACGTTTTGCTTATGGCTTGAGCGTGCGTGGAAAGAATTTTATTTGCGGCATTTTCCAGGTTCGTATTATAAATAATTTGGTAATGGGTTTTGCTTACGATATGTCCATCAACAAAATGTCGAAACCCGCATTAAATAGTGCCGAGATCATGATCGGTGTATCTCCTGTTTTTGGAACTACCGGCGAACGAAAATCAAAATCCGCTGTTGACGATTGCTCATTTTAAACAAGCCACGAATTTCACTAATTACACCAATCTAAACGTATTATGTTTTACATACAGATAAGTGTAATTTAACTGTACTCTTAAACACAGTTTAGTGAAAATTCGTGCAGTTCGTGGCTAAAAAATAAATGATTTTAATTAAACAATTCGTTTTGGATGCGAATACTTTCTTCGTGCAATAGCTGACATAATTTTTCACTATGCACACGAGAGATCCCTCTTTTATCAGCCCACTGAGCTCGTGTTTTTAAAATTTCTTGCCAGCGTTCTAATTGAAAAACAGTAATGTTGTGATCTTTTTTATACATACCAATTAAACGGATCAGATCTTCACGTTTCTGAATAATATCCATCATACTCTCATCTATCTCGTCAATTAGTTTTCTGAATTCATCCAGTTGTTCTTTGTGCCCTTCGTTTGTAGGTTTATCTTCTCTAATAACAAGATCAGATACTAATTTTCGCAAAGCATCCGGTGTTAATTGTTGCTTAGCATCGCTCAGTGCTTTATCAGGATCTGTATGACTTTCTATCATTAATCCATCCATGCCAATATTCAACGCTTGCTGCGCTACTTCTTGAATAAGTTCTCGTGTTCCGGCAATATGACTAGGGTCGCAAATAATTGGTAATTGAGAAAGGTGTGTACGAAGTTCAATAGGAATTTTCCAAATGGGTTCGTTGCGGTATTTATGTTTTCCGTAATAATGAAATCCTCTGTGTATAGCTGCTATCTTATCAATTCCTGCTTGATGAATTCGTTCAATAGCACCGATCCATAATTGCAGATCGGCATGAATTGGATTTTTGATCATCACCGGAACATCAACGCCTTTTAATGAATCGGCAATTTCCTGAACACTAAACGGATTCACTGTTGTGCGTGCGCCTATCCACAAAACATCAACGCCGTATTTCAAAGCTAATTCCACATGTTGCGCATTGGCTACTTCAACTGTTGTACGCAAACCATATTGCTGTTTTGCTGTTTGCAACCATTTCAATCCCGTTTCGCCCATGCCTTCAAACGCATTTGGCCTTGTGCGCGGTTTCCAAATTCCCGATCTAAATAAAGCCACTTGTGGGATCTTGCTTAATTGCTCGGCGGTGCTTAAAACCTGAGTTTCGCTTTCGGCACCGCAAGGACCAGAAATAAGTAAAGGTTCTTTTGTGCTTGTAAGCCAAGTATGTAGAGGTTTAATATCCATTTAACAGCATACAAAAGTATCAAAAATTACCCTGTTTGTGGTATATGCTTTTAGTTTGCTTACAATTAATTTTGAGTCATGTTTGAACCCATAAAGCCAAAACCTTTCCTAAATAACAGTCCGCTACTACCGGTAATGGAATTGACATGTTTCAAAAAGAAAAAAGATTGCTGCAAGAATTTCAAAAAGGGCGATCGTTGCAAAAAATGTCCGGGTCGAAAGTAATTACTTTATTAGGGTAATTTTCATTCTCAAGTCTTTTTCCGGTCTGTTATTTCCATCTACTTTTACAGACGCAATTTTATCGATCACTTCCAATCCTTCTATCACTTCTCCAAAAACTGTATAGGTTCCATCCAAATGTGGGGTGCCGCCAACGGTGGAATAAATTGTCTTTTGAAGATCAGACATTGCGTAAACTGGCTTCTTTACTATTTCCTCTTTGATCATCGATTCAATGATCTTGTTAATTATATCAGCGCTGTCGGCTAAATTCGCTGCCTTGTATTGGTCATATTGAGCTTTTAACATTTTACCCTCTTCGCTTTTCATCACCGCCCTTCCCGCGTTTGTACTAGCCGTTTTATTGATCCTATCCTCTGCCTTTTTAAGGTCTTCGGGGCTTCTTACCTTGCCCTGAACTATATAAAACTGGCACGAACTTGAGGCGAATTTTGGGTTCACATCATCCCCTTCTCGGGCCGCACAAAGCGTGCCTTTTTTATGGATAAGTTTGGGGTTTATCTCGGCCGGAACGGTATAGCCAAGCTCCCCATTGCCAAGCGTATCAAGAGGTCTAGCCTTTTTGCTGGTAGGGTCTCCGCCCTGGATCATAAAGCTATTAATTACCCTATGAAATAAGAGGCTATCGTAAACATGGTCGCTCACCAACTTCAAAAAATTGAGCTTATGAAGAGGGGTTTCCTCGTATAATTTCACCTTCATATTACCCAGGGAGGTTTCTATCAAAACGGTCTCCTTGCCCAGCGTTTGCGCACCCATCTTACTAAGGCCCAGAAGGCTTAAAAAAAATATATATTGGTTAAATTTTGTGATTTTCATCGCTTTTTATTATATTTGTATACTATGAAAAACAAAGTTATTGTTCCTTTTATTGTTTTAATGCTTTCGATCAATTATTTTTTCATTTCGTGTGATAAAAATACAGATTGTACAGCAAACGTTAAATGTGTTGATGCAAGTGGTGCCCCCGTTTCAAACGCGGCCGTGCAATTATACGCTAACGTAAAAACAAGTAATAACCAAACTGTTGTTGCCGATCTTAAGGCAAATGGCGTAAGTGATGGTGGTGGAAATGTTTCTTTCGTATTCAAGCTTCCTGCTATTTATGATATTGTTGCTACAACAACTGCTGTAAATACCGGAACTTTTGGTCCTGCAACCATGACCCTAGTTGGTAATAGCATCATTAAATTAGAAGAAGGTAAATCTGTTGATAAAACGGTTACCTTAAAATAATTTAGATGTAGAAATATAAAATTTTAAATCATTCCTTTTATTTCGGAATGATTTTTTTTGGTCCTTTTTAAAAGTAAAATTTGAAAAAAAGTTCAACCATAACAAAACAGCTCCTCGTTGCTTCCATTGCATTTTTTTGTGCCGTGATGCCCTCATGTAAAAATGATGATGCAGTTGCAGAGCGTTCTTCAGAGAACGAAGGTGTTATTGAATTTGAGACCAAAGCTGTAGATGTTGAGCATCCAATGGCAAATCTTGTTCCCAATTCAGCTACATTGAAATATAAGGATGAGAATTTCGTTATGCAAATGTCATCTTTTGGTTTCAACACAAGTATCTTTGGTAATTTGAAAAAGAAAACCATGACACAAACTATAACCTTTATGGATCTTAAGCAAGGTTGCGTAGATAAAGAAGGTGATATTAAAAAGGAAAATGAGGATTACAAACTCAATATCCAAGAAACTAAAGAAACTAAACAAATTGCAGGCATGAAATGCTATAAACTAAAAGTAAGTTTAGTTGATAGTCCGCAAGTAAAATTTGATGCTTATTACACTAAAGACCTTGGTGTTGGAGATTTTAACAAGCTAACACCTTATGCCCAAATAAAAGGAATGTTGATGGACTATAGAGCCAAACGCATGGGCATGGAAATGCACTTCAAGGCTAAAGAGGTAAAGAGTGTTGGCGTAGCCGACGAGTCATTCAATTTACCTGTAGGGATAACTTACGTAAGCAGAGAAACTCTTCGCAAAACGGTAAACCCGCTTTAATTTTTTCTTTCGGTCCTACTTAAAATCATTCGCTTTCAGGGGGTTTTTTCTTGCATATCATGAAATTTAATCATAATATTACCCCTTTGTAAATTTGAAATTCAGGCTAAATATTTTCAAAGCGATCGTATTTTTTGCGGTATTATGTGCTGGCGCTTTTGTTTTTAGCCTTCAATCATGTTCAGGCGAAGAAAAAAAGGGCGGAAGCGAAGAAGGTGTTATTGAATTTGATTCAAAGGCCGTAGATCAAACACATCCTCTTTCCGGATTGGCTCCTGGTTCTGCTGTATTAAAATACAAAAAAAACAAATTCATTATCGAGATGAGCACCATGGGTATGTTCAATACCTCAGTTATTGGAAATCTTGAAGATAAGACCATCATCCAAACTGTAAAGTTCATGGACATTAAACAATACTGCGTTGAAAACGTGGTAGATATTGTTGCCGAAAACAACACCTATAAATTAAAGATAGAAGAAACCAAAGAAACAAAAACAATGCTTGGTTTAAAATGCTATAAGCTTAAGGTAGCAATGGTTGATAATCCTGCAGTTACATTTGATGCTTGGTACACTAAAGACCTTGGAATGGAATCTTGTAATGAGTTAACCCCCTATGCCAATGTGAAGGGTGTTCTTTTAGATTATAGAGTTAAAAAAATGGGTATGGAAATGCGTTTCCTTGCCAAAAAAATAAGCGGCATTGAGGTTCCTGATAATTCATTTGACGTACCTACAACCATGAAAAAGGTAAGTAAGGACGAGATGCAAAAGTTCTTTAATGACCTTCAATAGATTAACTCATTTACGTTTAAGACCTTTCTTAACCACTTTGTTCCCATTCAAATAATTGTATAATTTTAACACAACACAATTAGTAAATTGGCACTAAATTTGAAAAACAAATAGCACAATTTTAAAACTAACAAACCAATGAAAAAATTATTAATGATCGCAGCCCTGGCTTTTGGTTCAATCCAATTAAACGCGCAGGATAACATTACAGTTAAGATGTCGGTGAAAGTTGAGGGATTACCTGAAGAATACGCAGGTATGGCCGAAAACGATGTTATTACGTATATGAAGGGTGATAAATCAAAAACAGAAGTTACCAGCATGATGGGTAGCCAAATATTTTTGAATGATGGCGCAATGACAACCGCTTTGTTTGAACAAATGGGAAACAAAACAGGTTGGACCATGACCAAAGCCGAAGCTGATGCAGATGAAAAAGAAAATGCCGGCAAAAAACAAAAACCAACCATTGAGTATACAGCCGAGAAAAAGATGATAGCAGGTTACGAGTGCACAAAAGCTGTTGTAACATCAATGGTAGGAAAAGATAAAGAGAAGAAAGAAGTGAAAACAGATGTATGGTTCACTGATAAGATCAAAATGCCGGGTACCTCAAAAGGTAAAAAAGGTGGAATGGGTCCTGACCTTACTGACCTAAAAGGTTATCCAATGCAAACCGAAATGAGCATGAACCAAGGTGGAATGGAAATGAAAATGATCTCTACTGTAACTGAGGTTGACACCAAACCTGTAGATGATGGTGTATTTAAAGTAAGTACAGAAGGTTACAAAATGTTGACCTATAAAGAACTGAAGGATCAACAGAAAAAAGAAACGGAAGGAATGGACAGATAAGCATCCATTTGCTAGTTAATATTTAAAACCTCCTTTATGGGAGGTTTTTTTATTTTAGGGGAATTTATAAACTTCTCCTAAATCCCTTTAAATAGAGCATTTCAGGGCTTTTTTAAAATAAATTTGGAACTAATACTTAATTTCCTTTACATTTGTAGCGAATTAAAACCCACCCTTTGTGTGTTTTAATTTATCAAGATGCGACGAGAGAATAGGCTCATTGACTCGCAGGCAACCAACTAAAAGTCTGTAAAAGGATTGGAAAACCGGTGCTAAATCCTACCTCTGATGAGAGTAAGAGGAGAGATAAATTAAAAAAAGAAAAAATGAACACACAGAATCAAAACATCATCCAAAGAACAAGCTCATCAGGGTTAGCTCAGTTCAATTCATTGTTTACATCCTCAAATAACATGCGCATGTGGTGCTGTTGTTGTTGTATGTGTTAAACTCTAATTTACTTACAGTTTAAACTTACTACCGCTTTTGCGGCGATCATTATTTGATCGGGATCATCCTAATTTTATTAATTGTCTAATACTAGACGCAAAAAATTAAAACAATGAAAAATAATACAACAAAAATAAATACATATAATCTTTTAGAGTCAGAAGACTTTAAAACAGCATTACAATTTGAAGCTTCTACAGCTACACTAATTAAAGGCGGACATCTACCCTATTATATCAGCAAACAAACTCGCAGAAGAATAATAGACCCTATCAATCTTTTGAAAGCAGATGAAAAGCAACAATTAATTCATACATTATTCATAAGCAAAAACTAAGAGACCATGCAACACTTAACCTATCATTACCCCTATCCTTTTGCTTTAGAAAATGGCGGACAATTACCAAACTTGGAAATTGCCTACCATACCTATGGAAAATTAAATGCTAAAAAAAATAATGTTATTTGGGTTTGCCATGCACTTACTGCTAATAGTAATGTGTTTGAATGGTGGCCCGGACTTTTTGGAGAGAACGATCTGTTCAATCCAAAAGACCACTTTATTGTCTGTGCAAATAATCTTGGGTCTTGTTATGGAACTACCGGGCCGTTAACCGTAAACAAATATTCAAACCAACCTTTGTTCAGTTTGTTTCCAACGGTAACAATTCGCGATATGGTTGCAGCGCACGATATTTTGCGCGAACATTTAGGAATTGAAAAGATCCATACAGTAATTGGTGGGTCGCAAGGCGCTCAGCAAGCTATTGAATGGAACATCAAACATCCTGAATTGTTTGAGAACACTATCATCGTTGCTACAAATGCAAAACATTCTCCATGGGGAATTGCCTTTAATGAAAGTCAGCGCTTGGCTATTAAAGCTGATAGAACCTACTATTCAAACACACCTGATGGTGGACAAAAAGGACTAGCCGCAGCGCGCAGTATTGCTTTATTGAGTTATAGAAATCATCAAACCTATAACGAAACGCAAAAAGAAAAACACGACGAGAAAATAAATGATTTCAATTCGTCTTCTTACCAACGTTATCAAGGCAAAAAATTAGTGAATCGTTTTAATGCGTATTCTTATGTAACATTAGCAAATGCTATGGATTCTCACAATGTTGGAAGAGGAAAAGTTTCTATTGAAAAAGCGCTTGACAAATTAAAAGCAAAAACGTTAGTAGTTGGTATCAGCAGCGATCTTTTGTTTCCTCCACATGAACAAGAATTCCTAGCGAAAAACATTTCTAATAGTTCATTTCAGCTCATTGATTCGTTTTACGGACATGATGGCTTTTTAATTGAAACCGAAAAACTTTGCGCGATCATCAATCAATTTTATAACTCTAAAAAGAATACATTACTAACTAAGAACCCTTTAGGCGTTCTGTAAAAACAAAAATTATGGCAAAAAAAATAAATATAGGATTGTTTGGCTTTGGCTGTGTTGGCCAGGGTTTGTACCATGTACTTAACAACAGCAAGGGTTTTAAGGCCAATATCGTAAAAATTGCGGTAAAGAATAGAGAAAAACAAAGACCACTTGAGTCGAGCGTTTTTACATTTGACAAACAGGAGATCCTGGATAATCCGGAAATTGATCTTATTGTTGAATTGATCGACGATGCCGACGAAGCATTTAAAATTGTTAGCTATGCCTTAAGCAAAGGCAAGCACGTAGTTACTGCCAATAAAAAAATGGTTGCCTCGCACTTACAAGAACTTTATAATCTTCAACATGAGCATAATGTTTCTTTATTGTATGAAGCTTCGAGTTGTGGAAGTATTCCTATCATCAGAACATTAGAAGAATATTTTGACAATGAGCAAATAGAAAAATTGAGTGGCATCTTTAACGGCACAACCAATTACATTCTTACAAAAACCATTGCCGAAAAACTATCATACGAAGAAGCTTTAAAGCAGGCCCAGGAAAAAGGGTTTGCTGAGAGCGATCCAACTAATGATGTAGAAGGATTTGATGCTAAATTCAAAGCTATTATTTTAGCCTTGCATGCGTTTGGTGTAATTGCAAAACCAGAAGATGTATTGAACATAGGCATCACTACTTTAAGCCCGCACGATATTAATTACGCCAGCGAAAAAGGTTACAAAATAAAACTAGTTCCAACGGTGAAAAGATTAACGCAAAACGAGATCAGTATTTTTGTACTTCCAAAGTTCGTACCCGTATCGAATCATTTGTATAGTGTAGATAACGAATTTAACGGTGTTATTGTGGATGGTGAATTTTCAGGTGAGCAATTCCTCAAAGGCCGCGGTGCCGGCGGAAATCCAACAGGCGCAGCGGTATTATCAGATATCTCAGCTTTGAGCTATGGTTATAAATACGAATACAAAAAACAAAAGCAAAGTCCGGATATTAAATTCAGTAATAACGCCTTATTAAAAGTGTATTTACGTTATAACAAAGAAGAAGATCTTAAAAAGTTCGAATTCCAAAATATTTCTGAGCAATACACCGGTGGCGAATACCATTATGTGATCGGAACAATTGACCTTAATGATATCATAAAGAATAAAGCATATCTTATTAAAAACAAGTTATTTATTGGGGTAGTTGGCGAAGATATTAGTGCTGTTTCTAAACCAAAAGAGAGTGTTGCAAAAAAATTGATATTGAATTAAAACAAAAAAGGCTCTCAATATCTTGAGAGCCTTTTAATTTCTTGTTTTCTTATTCTTTTACGAGTCGCATTGCTTTTTGAGCTTTACCATCCACATTCATTTGTAAAATAAAAACACCTTTTGGTAAACTGCTTACTTGAATACTTTGCTCAGTTCCGGCAGCTAAGCTATTTAAGTTTTGCTCGAATAGTTTTTTACCAACTACATCAAACAATTCAACTTTTACATTGCTCATATTCGCATCGCCTACTTTAATGATCATTTTATCTTTAAGCGGATTTGGGAATACACTATACAGCAATTCATTATTTATATAAGAATTTAAACCGGTTCCTCCTCCACTACATGAAGATGTTGTGATAGTTATTGTATTTGTATTTGTACAACCCGCCGATGATGTTCCAACAACGGTATAAGTTGTATTAACACTTGGAGAAACAACTAATATTGCCAACGATGAACTGTTTGGAGCCCACGAATAGGTTGAAGCCCCTGTTGCAGTTATTGTTGCAGAAGATCCAATACACACATTCATAGTACTTGAACTTATTCCGATAGTTGGTTTTGGAATAACAGTGATATTAATAGAACCATATCCTTTACATCCAAACGAATTTGTTCCTACAATTTGATACAAGGTTGTTACTGTTGGAGAAACCGTAACAGGACTTCCCGTCATGTTTCCGGGGGTCCATGTATAATTTATAGCGCCCGAACCAGTAAGCACTGCCGAATTACCATTGCAAATTACGTTAGTTGATGAGAACGCCGAAACTGTTGGAGTTGGATTAACAGTGATCGTGTGGCTAGTTGAACCGATCATTGTTCCTGAAGTAGCAGTTAAAGTGATCGTGTAATTTGTAGCTGTATTAAATTTAATATAAGTTACCGAAGCATTTGGTGCCGAAAAAATTGGGCCTGCCGGAACAGCGCTCCATGTATAGCCACTTGCCACGTTTGTTCCTGTGCTTGCAGTAACTTGCGTTGAATCACCTCTGCAAATAGTTGCTTGCAAAGAAAAAGTTGGCGTTAACGATGGTGCAACCGCGGCACTGTATGTTAATACAACATCATCAACCGCTACCGAGGGATCTGCACCGGTAGCATTTATGTTCTGCCAACGGAAACCAACTTTTACTGTAGCATTATTGTTTGCGCTAATAGGCAATGCTACAGTGTGTGCTGTCCATAACCCTTGACCAGTGCAAGAAACAGTAGGTGTTTGAGGGGGTATACCTAAATTAGACCATGTTACGCCATTATCTGCGGAATACATTATCTGGCAATAATCTTGATTAACTACGCCCCACATGATATAATTAAAATTTAAAACTATACCGCTCTTACCACTACAGTTAATAGTTGGTGATTGCGCCCTTATGTCGGAGTTGAAACCTATTCCCGCTAAATATGCAGCACCAAGATCTCCTACATTAGTTGAAATATGCAAAGTACGATTTATTAATGTTGGATTACTTGTGCAACCATCGCCACAGTTTCCTACCCCCATTCCGGCCTCCGTCGCGCTTACATACCAAATGTTAGGAAAAGTTTGATTTGTACCTGTTAAGCTAGTTGTCCACGCACCATTAGTACTTGTATAAGCCGATGCAAGAACATTAGCACAAACAGGATTAGTTCCAAAATTTTCAGTCCAAAACGCTGTTTGCGCTTTATTGGTAAGCACGAACATCGTAAAAATTGTAATTAAGTAAATGTTTCTTCTCATAGGGATATTTTTAAGTTTAGTAAAATTAAAAATAGAGAAAAAAAACTTCACTTGCAGGGAATTAACATTTCAAATACCTTACTTTGTTACTATGTATAAGTTCATATGCTTCACTGTTATAGCTCTATTTACCTCCTTTAATAAGAGTAATATGCCAATTAAGGAGGTTATTAAATACGTGCCTTTAGTCGATTCTTATACCATTTGCACAGGAGCAACTGAGGCCGAATCGTGGCCAAGCATCTTAACAAAACATCTTAATGAAAAAGGCTTAAAGACAGAGTTGTTGTTCAACCCTTCAAAAAACGGATATACAACTCAAAATTTAATTGATATTGAATTACCAAAATTAGATAAATCGGATTGCAATTTTGCTACCATTTTAATTGGTGTGAATGATTGGGTAAGAGAAGTTACTAAAGAAGATTTTCATTCTAATTTGAATTATATCATTGATCACGTCGCAAAAAAAATTGATAAGAAAAGGATCGTATTGATAACCATCCCGGATTTTGGAGTAACTCCTCAAGGAAGCTTATTCGGTGGAGGAAGAGACATAAGTAAGGGGATCTCAGGATTCAATGACATTATAAAAGCCGAAGCAAAAAAACGAGATATAGTTATATTAGATATCTTTAAGATCAGCCAGCTAATGAAAGGCAGAACCGATTTAGTTGCTGTTGATGGCCTACATCCATCCGCCAAAGAGTACGCCGAATGGGAAAAACTCATATTGCCTGTAGCTCAAAAGCTTCTTTCTGAATAATAATTTGCGGGTTTAAATAAAACATGTACATTTGCTCCATGAAAAATCAATTACATCATCATTATTTTCTATTGAACGGTAGGTCGTAATGATAGTGTATTAACTATATGCGAAGGCTTACCAATTGGTAAGCCTTTTTTTATTACAAACAAAATACAAAATGAAACTAAAAATAGCCATACAAAAATCAGGACGATTAAGCGAGGAGTCAATTCGCTTACTAAAAGATTGCGGAATTGACATAAGCAACGGCCTTAATAAATTAAAAGCAGAAGCTGCTAATTTCCCCTTGGAAGTTTTCTTTTTAAGAGACGATGATATTCCACAATACGTGGAAGATGGCGTGGCCGACATTGGAATTGTTGGCGAGAACGTTTTGTTGGAAAAAAACAAAAATGTAAAGACCGTTGAAAAATTAGGTTTTGGAAAATGCCGTTTAAGTATTGCAATTCCAAGAGATAAAACATTTAACTCGATAAAAGACCTCAATAAATTAAGGATTGCCACATCCTACTCTTCTATTTTATCGCACTATTTAAAAAAGAAAAAAGTAAAAGCAGAGATCCACGAAATAAGTGGCAGTGTTGAAATTGCTCCTGGAATTGGTTTGGCCGATGCTATTTGTGATCTGGTGAGTTCAGGAAGTACGCTTTTAAGCAATGGCTTAAAGGAAGTAGAAGTTGTATTAAGATCAGAAGCAGTTTTGGTTTCAAACAAGAACTTAAACAAAGACAAAAAAGAACTACTGAATAAATTACTTTTCAGAATAAAAGCCTTGCGTAGTGCAAAAAGCAATAAATACATATTACTAAATGCGCCAAACAAAAAATTAAAAGCGATTTGCGATATTTTACCGGGGATGAAAAGTCCAACTATTTTGCCCTTAGAAGAAAAAGGATGGAGCTCCGTTCATTCAGTGGTAAAGGAAGACCAGTTTTGGGATATCATTGAAAAGTTAAAGGATAATGGCGCACAAGGAATTTTGGTTGTACCCATAGAAAAAATGATCGTATGATGGAAATATTAAATAATCCTCCGAAAGAAAATTGGGAGAGCATTTTAAAACGGCCTGCAATTGATCTCAAAGAATTAGAAAATAATGTTTCTGCCATTCTTAATGATATCAGGTCGAATGGTGATGCTGCCGTGAAAAGATATACGATGCAATTTGATAAAATAGCATTGAATTCATTTAGAGTAAGTGAAGAAGAAATTGATTCGTCCGAAAATGAAATTAGCAATGAATTGAAAGCGGCTATTACACAAGCTAAAGCAAACATTGAGAAATTTCACACGTCGCAAAAGGAAGAAATAAAATTCCTTGAAACCATGCCAGGTGTAAAATGCTGGAGAAAAAGCATTGGCATCGAAAAAGTGGGCTTATACATTCCCGGTGGGTCCGCTCCTTTATTCTCTACTGTTCTAATGCTTGGTGTTCCTGCAATAATTGCAGGCTGTAAAGAAATTATTTTGTGTACGCCCTGCAATTCTGAAGGAAAAGTAAACGCTGCCATTTTATTTGCAGCCAAACTGTGTGGCATAACAACTATTTTCAAGATCGGCGGCGTGCAAGCCATTGGCGCTATGGCCTACGGCACGCAAAGTATTCCTAAAGTTTATAAAATATTTGGGCCGGGTAACCAATTCGTAACCTGCGCCAAACAATTGGTAAATAAAGAAGGAATTGCTATTGATATGCCTGCGGGCCCTTCAGAAGTTGCCATCATTGCCGACGATTCGGCTCAACCAAGTTTTATTGCTGCTGATCTTTTATCGCAAGCCGAACACGGAGAGGATAGTCAGGTACTTTTAGTAAGCAACTCGCAAACACTTATTGATAAAACAATAGTTGAACTCGAAATTCAAATAAAACAATTAAATCGTTCTGCTATCGCTCAAAAAGCATTAAAGAACAGCAAAGCAATTTTGGTGAACTCTTTAGAACAAGGAATGGAATTATTAAATGAATACGCGCCCGAACACTTGATCATTGCTTGTAAGAACTATGAAGAGCTATCGGAAAAAGTGGTTAATGCAGGTTCAGTTTTCCTTGGTAATTACTCTTGCGAAAGCGCCGGAGATTATGCTTCAGGCACAAATCACACCTTGCCAACCAATGGATATGCCAAAGCTTATAGTGGAGTTTCGTTGGATAGTTTTGTAAAGAAAATTACCTTTCAACACTTAAGTAAACAGGGATTAGAGAACATTGGAAACACAATTGAACTTATGGCAGAGGCCGAGGGATTAACCGCTCACAAAAATGCAGTAACAATACGTTTAAAACAATATGGAATTTAATTTAGACAACATACTTAGAAATAACATCAAGACCTTAAAAAAGTATTCATCCGCGCGTGATGAGTTTAAAGGTAAGGAAGGGGTGTTTTTAGACGCCAACGAAAATTCGTTTGGTTCACCTTTAAAGGAAAGTTATAATCGCTATCCTGATCCAATGCAATTAGATGTAAAAGATAAATTGAGTAAGATCAAAGGCTTGCCAATTCAAAATATCTTTTTGGGTAACGGAAGCGATGAGGCAATTGATATTTTATTCCGCGCTTTTTGCGAACCCGGAAAAGATAATGTGATCATTTGTCCGCCAACCTATGGTATGTACGAAGTTTCGGCAGGTATTAATGACGTGAATATTTTAAAAGTACCTCTATTGCCTGAAACTTTTCAATTGAACGTTGATGGAATTTTAAAAGCGATCAATAAGAATACAAAACTTATTTTCTTTTGCTGCCCAAACAACCCTACCGGTAATGGTGTAAAATGGAATGATATAAAAACTGTACTAGATAATTTTTCAGGAATTGTTGTGATAGATGAAGCCTATATCAACTTTGCCAAATACAGAAGTTTAATTCCTGAGCTTTTAAACTATCCCAATTTGGTGATCCTTCAAACCCTTTCAAAAGCATGGGGCTTGGCGGGTTTACGGATTGGAATGGCATTTGCCTCAGAGCCTATTATTGATATCTTCAATAAAATAAAACCACCGTACAATGTGAATGCCGTTTCACAAAAATTAGCGCTGGAAGCATTGGATAATATTGAGCAGATAAATAACTGGATCAAAGAGGTTGTTGAAGAACGAGATAAAGTTATTAGCGAGCTCCAAAAATTTTCATTCGTTCAAAAAGTTTATCCAAGCGATGCTAATTTTATTCTTGTGAAGACGAACGATCCCGGAAATATTTACAATTACCTCGTTTCCAAAAAAGTAATTGTTCGCGATAGAAGTAGCGTTGAATTATGCGAAGGCTGCTTGCGCATTACTATCGGAACCAAAGAAGAGAACCTTAATTTATTATCCCTTTTAAATGCATACAAATGAAGAAAGTATTATTTATAGATCGTGATGGAACTCTTATTTGGGAACCACCAAAAACCTGGCAGATCGACAGCTTTAGCGTATTGAAATTTTTGCCGGGCGTATTTACCTACCTAGGTAAAATTGCCAAAGAATTAAATTACGAATTGGTAATGGTAACTAATCAAGATGGATTAGGAACAGCGTTATTCCCTGAAGATACATTTTGGCCGGTTCAAAATTTTATTATTCAGAGTTTTGAAAATGAAGGTGTAAAATTTTCTGAAGTTTGCATCGACAGAAGTTTCGAAAAAGAAAACAAACCCACTCGCAAACCAAATACCGGAATGCTTACAAAATACATGAATGGAAATTATGATCTTAAGAATTCATATGTGATCGGCGATCGCTTAACGGATGTAAAGCTTGCGCAAAATTTGGGAACAGGATGCATCGCACTTAAAAATTATGACGCTATTAAAGAAAATGAAGTGTCCTATTTAACCGATAACTGGAAGGACATTTACAATTTTCTTTTAAATTCTTACAGATCTGTTCAGCACGAACGTAATACTAAGGAAACCAATATCGACATCAAATTAAATTTGGATGGCAGTGGTAGCTCAAAGATCTCAACCGGTTTAAATTTCTTTGACCATATGTTAGAACAAATTGCCAAACACGGAAACATTGATCTTATATTAGATTGCAAAGGCGATCTGCATATTGACGAACACCACACCATTGAAGATACTGGAATTACATTAGGAGAAGCGTTTGCAAAAGCTATTGGTGATAAACGCGGAATTGAACGTTATGGGTTCTGTTTGCCCATGGATGATTGCTTGGCACAAGTTGCCATCGACTTTGGCGGACGAAACTGGATCGTTTGGGAAGCCGAATTTAAAAGAGAGAAAGTTGGTGATATGCCAACGGAAATGTTCTTTCACTTTTTTAAATCGTTTTCTGATGCCGCAAAATGCAACTTGAATATAAAGGCCGAGGGTGAGAACGAACACCACAAGATAGAGGCCATTTTTAAGTCATTTGCTAAAGCAATAAAATTTGCTTTGAAACGAGACGTGAATAATAATGAATTACCAAGCACAAAAGGTGTTTTATGAATTTAGTTGTGGTAAAATATAATGCCGGAAATATTACTTCTGTAGATTTTGCCTTTAAGCGAATTGGAATTGATGTGACCATTACCGACGATCCCGAAAAAATACGATCGGCCGACAAGATCATTTTCCCCGGTGTAGGAGAAGCAAGTTCCGCAATGAGTTATTTAAAAGAAAAGAATTTAGATAAAGTTATTAAAGAACTTAAACAACCTGTACTAGGAATTTGTTTAGGCATGCAATTAATGTGTGAATTCTCCGAAGAAGGCGAAACAGAATGCTTGGGTATTTTCAATAAAAAAGTAAAACACTTTGGTTCTAAAGAATTAAAAGTTCCGCAAATTGGATGGAATAATATTTTTGATTTAAAGTCACCGCTATTTAAAGGCGTGCAAGAAGATTCATTTGTTTACTTTGTTCATGGCTACTATGCTGAACTAGGAGAGAATACCATTGCAACAACGGATTACATTTTAAAATACAGTTCGGCTTTGAAAAAGAATAATTTTTACGGTACCCAATTTCACCCAGAAAAATCGGGCAGTGTGGGCGAACAGATCCTTAAAAATTTTATCAACTTATGAAGAAGTTCGAGATAATTCCCGCTATTGATGTCATAGACGGAAAATGCGTGCGCCTTTCGCAAGGAGATTATAGTAAAAAAACCATTTACAATGAGGATCCTCTAGAAGTGGCCAAACAATTTGAAGCTATAGGTATTTCGCGTTTACATTTGGTTGATCTCGACGGCGCCAAAAAAGGCGAAGTGGTTAATTTTAAAGTGCTCGATAAAATTGCAAATCAAACCGATCTGAAAATTGATTTTGGAGGAGGGATAAAAACAAACGCATCCATTCAATCTATTTTTGATGCAGGCGCCGATATGGCAACTATTGGAAGTGTTGCCGTAAAAGATCCGGAATTGTTTTACACTTGGATAAAAAAATATGGCTCCCCTAAAATTCTATTGGGCGCAGATGTAAAGGAGGAAAAAATAGCCATCTCAGGATGGATCGAAAGCACAGAGTTAAATATTTTTGATTTCTTAAAACAAAATATTGAGAATGGATTAACGCAAGCTTTTTGTACGGATGTGAGTAAAGATGGAATGCTTGCCGGATCATCTATCGATTTATACAAAAAGATATTGGAGAAATTCACAAAACTTAATTTTGTGGCTAGTGGCGGAGTTGTTGACATGAATGAAGTATATACAATTCGCAACATGGGTTGTAGCGGTGTTATAATTGGCAAAGCTTTATACGAAGGACGTATAAGTACAAACGATCTAAAACTATTTATAAAAGATGCTTTGTAAACGGATCATACCATGCTTAGATATTAAAGACGGCCGAACAGTAAAAGGAATCCATTTCGAAGAACTTCGTGATGCGGGCGATGCTATTGAGCTTGCCGTGCGTTATTGTAAAGAGGGTGCTGATGAATTAGTTTTTTTAGATATTACTGCAACCAACGATAAACGTAAAACACTTTCTGAATTAGTAACTAAAATTGCGTCAAAAATAAATATTCCTTTCACAGTTGGCGGTGGCGTTTCTTCTTTGGAAGATGTTTCAGCACTTTTGAAAGCGGGTGCCGATAAAGTTGCTATAAATACCGCGGCATTTAAAAACCCACAACTTATTTACGAAATGGCTCACCGATTTGGAAGTCAATGTGTGGTTGTTGGAATAGACATAAAATTTGAAGGTGCAGAATGGTATGTGTATTTAAATGGTGGAAGAATAAAAACTGAAAAAACAGCATTGGCGTGGACAAAAGAAGCTGTTGCGCTCGGCGCCGGAGAAATTTTACTCACCTCCATGGATAGTGATGGCACAAAAGATGGTTTTTCAAATGATATCACCAAACTTATTTCCGAGAACGTAAATGTGCCTGTGATTGCTAGTGGCGGCGCAGGAACTATCAAGCATTTTGAGGATGTATTTACCCTTGGAAAAGCTGATGCCGCTTTGGCTGCCAGTGTTTTTCATTATAACGAGATACACATTGATGATCTTAAAAAAGAATTAAAACGTAAAAATATAAAAGTAAGACTATGAACTTAGATTTTTCAAAATACAGCGATGGACTTGTTCCTGCTATAATTCAAGATGTAAATACAAACAAAGTATTGATGTTAGGCTTTATGAATGAAGATGCTTTGGAAAAAACAAAAACTACAAAACAAGTTACTTTTTTTAGCAGAAGTAAAAAACGCTTATGGACCAAAGGAGAAGAAAGTGGAAACTTTTTAAATGTCATTGAAATATTAAAAGATTGCGATAACGATACGCTTTTAGTTAAAGCAATTCCTCAAGGGCCGGTTTGTCACACCGGTGCTGATACCTGTTTTAATGAAAAGAATTCGCCTGAGAATTTTCTGTTTGAACTGGAAGGAATAATTAAAGATCGTATTAAAAATCCTGTTGAGGGTTCGTATACTAACCTTCTATTGAAAAAGGGACTAAATAAAATAGCACAAAAAGTTGGGGAAGAAGCTGTAGAATTGGTTATTGAGGCAAAAGACAATAACAAGGAATTATTTTTGAATGAAGCTGCCGACTTGATGTACCACTACTTGTTATTGGTAAATGCGAAGGAATGTCAATTGAGTGATATTATAAGTGTATTGCGATCGAGGGATATATCCAAATAAGCAGTTCAATTGTTGTATCTATGGCAATAAAAATTCTTGCATATTTAAACTCATTTATCTACCTTGAACCTGCAAATTAAACCTTATAAAAGTAACATGGAAAATTTAGTGATGCCTTACAAAAAACGCTCACCACAGATCGATTTTAATACCAACGGAGAACTTAGGATTCTTGGAAATTGTTTTCCTGAAGATCCCAAAGGGTTTTTTGCACCTATACTCGGCTGGCTTGAAGAATTCAAAGCAAATCATAAGGGTGAAGTAAATTTAACCATTGATCTTAATTACGTAAATACTTCCAGCATAAAGATCCTTTTGGAATTGATCCAAGGTGTTACCGGTAATTTTAAAAGTAAAGCTAAGATCAATTGGATCTACGAAATTGAAGATGAGGATATGCTTGAGGTTGGAGAAGATCTTGAAAAAGTTTCTGAATTCAAATTCAATTTTCAACCTAAAACAGAAGACGTTAATCCGTTTAACGGTTAAAAGATCTTTCACGGCAACTTACTTCAATAGATCAGGCCTTCTTTCCTTAGTACGTTTCACACTTTCTTCGTGGCGCCATTTATCAATATTGGCAGTGTGTCCGCTTAATAAAATATCAGGAACTCCCCAGCCGTTATATTCTTGCGGACGTGTATAAACCGGCGGTGCAATTAATCCATCTTGAAAAGAATCACTCAGCGCAGAGGTTTCATCATTTAAAACACCGGGTAATAAACGAATAACGCTATCACTTAAAACCGCAGCGGCTAACTCTCCTCCACTCAAAACATAATTTCCAATACTAATTTCACGAGTAATTAAATGTTGACGAACACGTTCATCAACGCCTTTATAATGTCCACATAAAATAATGATATTTTTTTTAAGCGATAACTGATTGCTTAACGGTTGATCTAGCATTTGTCCATCAGGACTCATATAAATCACCTCATCGTAATCGCGTTTGCTTTTTAGATCTTTTAAGCACGCGTCAATTGGCTCTATCATCAACACCATTCCTGCTCCACCGCCAAATGCATAATCATCTACACTGTTATGTTTATCTACAGCATAATCGCGCAAATTAATAAGATTTACTTCCACCAATCCCTTTGCTGCTGCACGCTTTAAAATAGAGTGACTAAAAGCACTCGTCATTAATTCGGGAACAACACTTATGATATCAATACGCATAGGTCAAATATAAGATTTTACTGTCGCTCCGCGACTCCTTTTTGCCACGAATTACACTAATTTTCACTAATCTAAGTTTATCTATTACAATCTAGCAGGCTACTAAAGAAAGCTGAGGATAGGCCCATTTATTATGCCACCGATTTCACTAATTTTCGCAGATTTGTTTCACGGATTTTTTTATTTCTATTTTAATCTGTGAATGAAATCTGTGTGAACCTGTGTAATCTGTGGCATTTAATTACCCATGATAAACACGAGAAGCCACGATCTTTCCTTTCTCAATTTCCAACACTTCTCCAACGCTTAAACTCTCCTCGCCATCCACAAAACGCGTGTATTCCATGAATACTTGCTCTTCGTCAGCAGTTAATTTTACCACTTCGTATTTTAATGTCGGTAAACGCTTGAAGGAATCGGCCCACCAGGCACGCAATTGGTCCTTACCCATTACAAAACCTCGAGTTTCGGGTTGCCTGATCTTTAGTTTAGGACTGTAATGCTGGGCATTATCATCGTATAAAAACAGTAATTTTTCAAGATCGTGCTCATTAAAAGCCTCGAACCATTTTTTAGCAATAGCTTTGTTTTCCTCGGGTTTCATGTTATTCCAAATGTACATATAAATTAGTCAAAATATGCGAAGTAATTTTTTATCAAGACGATGAAAAAAATTGTTGCGTAGCCACCGTTACGGAAGAATTTTTGAAAGGTGAAAGAACGGGATTGTATTGTTAATAGTTCAATGAATAAATTCGTTTTTGTTTTTACTTCGCTTCTACTTTTTTCTTGTTCAAACCAACCAAAACAGGAAGTTGATCTTATTATTGATCACGCAACCGTTTACACAGTTGATTCGCTATTTACAATTACCGAAGCAATTGCTGTTAAAGATGGTAAAATTATTGAAACAGGAAGCAATGAACTTATTAATGATAAATACACGGCTAAACAAACTATTGATGCCGAAGGGAAATTTATATACCCCGGATTTATAGATGCGCACTGTCACTTTTACGGATATGGTAAAGGACTCACCGAAGCTAATTTAGTTGGCACTAATTCTTACAATGAAGTTTTAGAAAAAGTTATTGAACATTCAAAGCTCAATTCGGAATTTGTGAAGCCAACATCTCTGAGCGAAAAGCTATGGCTCGTAGGTAGAGGTTGGGATCAAAACGATTGGGAAAAAAAAGAATTCCCTACCAAAGAAAAACTAGATGCGATTTTTCCTGATGTTCCTGTATTTTTAAAACGCATAGACGGCCATGCTGCCTTAGTGAATCAAGTTGTTTTAGATCTTGCAAAACTAAATAACAAAACAAAAATAAATGGAGGAGAGTTTATTCTTCAAGATGGGGAGTTAACAGGCTTATTAGTTGATAATGCAGTTGACTCAGTTGAGAAATTAATACCCAAACAAAATGCCGATCTAATTAAACGCGCTTTGTTGAATGCTCAAAAAAATTGCTTAGCAATGGGACTAACCACGGTTGATGATGCAGGGCTAGAGAAAAATATTATCGATGCCATTGATAAATTGCATAAAGAGCATGAACTAAAAATACGTGTTTATGCAATGTTAACTCCAACCGAAGAAAACTTAGCTCACTATTTAGAGCACGGAAAGTACAAAACCGATAAACTTAATATTTGTTCTTTTAAATATTATGGAGATGGGGCTTTAGGTTCGCGTGGTGCTTGCCTGTGCAAAGAATATGCCGATAAAGCCGGATGGAAGGGCTTTTTATTGAGTGATATAAAGTACTTTGAAGAGCAAGCAAAGTTAATGGCACAAAAAGGATTTCAAATGAATACGCATTGCATTGGCGATTCGGCAGCGCGCGTGATCTTGAATATCTATTCCAAATATCTTGATGACAAAAAAGATATGCGCTGGCGAATTGAACACGCGCAAGTTATTTGCGAAGCTGACTTTACATATTTCTCTAAGAATTGTTTACCTTCTGTTCAACCAACACACGCTACCAGCGATATGTATTGGGCCGGAGACAGATTAGGAAATGAGCGCGTAAAAAATGCATATGCCTATAAAGCACTTTTAAAAAACGCAGGCTCCATTCCTTTAGGTACCGATTTTCCGGTGGAAGATATCAATCCCTTTAAAACATTTTACGCCGCTGTATTTCGAAAAGACGCAAAAGGTTTACCGGATAAAGGATATCAAATGGAAAATGCTTTATCACGAGAAGAAACTCTAAGAGGAATGACCAGTTGGGCCGCCTACTCTAACTTTGAAGAAAAAGAAAAAGGAAGTTTAGAAAAAGGAAAATTTGCCGACTTTATTATAGTAGATACCGATCTGATGAAATGTAACGAAGGCGAAGTATTAAAGTCAAAAGTAATTTCAACTTGGATCAACGGCGAAAAAGTTTTTACACTAAAGTAATTTCCCTTTTCAATTTGACTGTTCCAGCCCATGCAATTACAGAGCTAGCGTTTAAAAAGCAATAGCTGCCTCTTTTTACCGCCCGCGCCAGGGATGCGAAGGGTTTAGCTCTTTTTTGTGAGGAACGAACAAAAAAAGCCGAGCGAACAGCGAGCCCGTAGCAGCCCGCCCGGCGCCCAAAAAAGCATCTAAATCCAAATAACAATTTGATAACATTGCCTTAAGGTTCTCCTGCTATCCTCATCCTAAATTTGTACTGTGAAAAGATTACTATATATACTTACTGCGCTTACGTTGAGTTTGGGAACTTTTGCCAATGATGATAGAAATGGCGGTAAAGAAGTTACCAAAACTGTATTTATAAAAGTAACCGATTCACAAGGAGAAGAGTTAGCGGGTGCAAAAGTAGTGTTGGCCGAAACAGGTAAAGAATATATTACCGATTTTAACGGCCAGATACAGATAACTATTAAAACCACCGAGACTCTTACTCTTAAAGTAAATTCTTTAGGATACAATGAGGTTACCCTCAAATCATCTGAATTAAATACCTTCACAGAGCTTAGTTTAAGTTCTCTTTGAAATCCTCCACATCCCTTTACAGTAAAGCTTTTTAGAGCTTTTAACGTATTCTAAAGTAAAGTTTAGGTTAAGATTTTGTTTCCTTAACATTACCTGTTCATTATCTTAATATTTTTGTATTAAGAAACCGCGTGACTAGTTTCTGCGTATAACAACTAAAAACCAGGACTCATGAAAACTTTAATTACAACTTGTTTCTTTTTCTTAGTACTTGCAGCAAATGCGCAAAGTCTTAACGAAAAGGGTTTATATATTGATAGCGAAGGAAATTTATTTTCCGGTGTTATTACGTCTTTAAATAATAATGTGAAGTCGGAAATGGATGTGAAGGATGGAATTATTTCAGGCAAAGCAGTTTATTTTTTCGCGAGCGGAAAAATAATGGAATCGGGAATGATGGCAAACGGAAATAAAGACGGTCAATGGACTCGTTATAATGAGAACGGAATAACATCAGCAATTGGTTTTTATTCTGCAGGAAAAAAATCGGGCACTTGGATCGTTTATGATGAAGCAGGAAAAAAACGCATGGAAATGAATTATAGTAATGGCGAAAAAACAGGCACTTGGACCAGCTGGGACGAGGCCGGAGCCGTTGCAAGCACAAAATCGTATGGCTTAAATTAAGCTTCATCGAAATTATACCTGAAACCGCCCAAAAGGCGGTTTTTTTTATATTTTTAGCGCATGAAACATCTTCTTTTTACGCTTCTTTTTCTAGGCGCCTTTATTTCTAAGGCCCAAGACCTCAGCCTAAAAGGCAAGTGGAGAGTTAATTGCGCTCTCGAAAAAAAGGATAGCACCAAATTTCATGTGTGTGATTTTTGTCCAACGACTATGCTAAAAAATAATACAGCTGTAGTAGAAGAGTTTGATATAGAGATCACAGAAACTGCTATAAAATTTACAACGGAAGAGGTGCAGATAGAAATTCCTTATACATGGGATAGATCAACCTATACCATCAAATTTAAATACACTCAAAAAGATTATAGTTTTAAAGCGATGGTGATCACCGATCTTAATGCGCAAATTTTGGTAGCAGAAAGTGGTGAAGTGCTTTACTTAAAAAAATTACCCTAACGTTTCCAGCTTCTGAGCCATATCGTACATCTTGGCCTCTTCAAAATAATTGGCCATTAATTGTATGCCCATTGGTAATCCGTTACTGTGCAAGCCACATGGAACTGACATAGCAGGGATTCCTGCAATTGGCGCTTGCACCGTAAAAATATCTTCCAAATACATTTTAATTGGATCTTCACTATTCTTTCCAAATTCAAAAGCTGTACCCGGTGTAGTTGGCGTAATGATCAGATCGTATTGTTTTAAGATCTCAAATGTTTTTTGCTGTATGAGGCGACGCACTTTTTGTCCCTTTGCATAATATGCATCGTAATACCCTGCGCTTAATACAAATGTTCCGAGCATGATTCGGCGTTGAACTTCCTTTCCAAAACCTTCACTGCGCGATTTTTTGTAAGTACTTACAAGATCCGTCGCATTTTTACTTCTATATCCAAAATGCATTCCATCAAAGCGTGACAAATTTGAACTTGCTTCTGCAGTAGTTAAAACATAATACACCGGAACCAAATGATCCAAATACGGAAAACTTACTTCTTCAACTGTGTATCCTTCTTTTTTTAATTGCTCAATTTTATTGATCACACATGCTTTAACTTCCGGATCAAGTCCTTCAGCAAACACACATTCTTTTATATACGCTAATTTGTATTTTTTATTCGTTCCTAATTTCTCGCTGTAATTCTCAACCGGTTTTTGCGAAGCTGTGCTATCATACGCATCATTTCCTGCAATTACTTCTAATACCAAAGCATTATCGGCAACTGTTTTTGTAATGGGGCCAATTTGATCGAACGATGAAGCATACGCTATCAATCCCCAACGCGAAACACGTCCATACGTTGGTTTGCTTCCAACTGTTCCCGTAAATGATGCAGGCTGACGAATAGATCCACCGGTATCTGATCCTAAAGCAATATGGCAAAAATTTGCAGCTACCGCAGCTGCTGATCCACCTGATGAACCGCCGGGAACCGTTTTTTCGTTCAATGGATTGAGCACATTCCCGTAAGCAGAATTTTCATTGCTGCTTCCCATCGCAAATTCATCATTATTGCAACGTCCAATAATGATCGCATCTTGCACTAATAATTTTTCTACAACAGTTGAAGAGTATAACGATTCAAATCCTTCTAAAATTTTTGAAGAAGCAGAAACTTTATGTCCTTTGTAACAAATATTATCTTTCAATCCAACAATTACACCGGCAAGCTTTCCGCCTTTACCTTGTTTAATTTTTTCGTCAACTAACTTTGCTTGTTGCAATGCTGAATCTTTAAACACTTCTAAAAAAACATTCAAGTTCTTGCGCTTTTCAATTTCTAAAAAAGATTGCTCTACTAATTGAACAGCATTGATCTTCCCGGCTTTTAGATCGGCTTGTAATTGTTTGATGTTAGTGAATTGATACACAAATAGGATCTGATATGAACAATAAAAGCGTTACTCCATTCAGAATAACGCTTAAATATGATTCGGATTAAATTATTTTTTTTCTATTTCAGTACTAGAACCTTCGCCTTTGCTAGCGTCCTTAAAGTCTTTAATACCGCGTCCTAAACCTTTCATTAGTTCAGGAATTTTTTTACCTCCGAACATTAATAAAACGATCACTAGGATAATGATAATCTCAGGGGCTCCAAGTCCGCCTAAAATGCCTAAAATAAATGCAGGTGCCATGTTTCGTAAATTTTGATGCATAAAGGTACTCATTTTCTTGTTAAAACGGCCATTTTATCCGTATTTTGTCACTAAAAGAAGCGAATGAAGCAAGTTTTAGCAGTGTTGGCGGGCCTTGTAGTAGGCGTTTTGGTCATTTTTTTGGCCCAGGCCGTTGAGATGGCTATTTTTCCTCCACCTGTTAATTTTAACCCAAACGATCCCGAGCAGGTTAAACAGTTCATGCAAAATGCGCCTCCATTATCACTTGTTTTAGTTCTTATTGGTTATTTTTTGGGCGCTTTTGTTGGCGGTTTAGTTGCAACCAATATCATCAAAGGAATAACATGGATGCCTTCACTATTGGTTGGAACGGTATTAACTGTATTAGGACTAATTAATTTATTAGCTATGCCTCATCCTATTTGGTTCACCGTTTTTGGTTTAGTTGTTTATTTTGCAGGATCTTTTATCGCATTTTTAGTGTACACCAAATTCAAAAAGAATGATCAAAAAAGTTGAGCACATAGGTATTGCCGTAAAGGATCTTAAAAATTCAAACGCATTGTTCGCCAAATTATTTGGCAAAGAGCATTATAAAATTGAAGCCGTTGAAAGCGAAGGTGTAAGTACCTCTTTTTTTATGTTGGGCGAAACCAAAATTGAATTAGTACAGGCCACCACCGAAAATAGTGCCATTACAAAATTTATTGAGAAAAAGGGAGAAGGCATACATCATATTGCTTACGAAGTGGATGATATTTATAAAGAAATAGAGCGCTTAAAAAAAGAGGGTTTTGAAATGATCAATGCTGAGCCTAAAGAAGGCGCCGATAATAAACTCATTTGTTTTTTACATCCTAAAAGCACCAATGGTGTTTTGGTGGAGCTTTGTCAGGAGAGAAAGTGATCTTTCGTTCCAATTAAATCACAATTGGTCGAGTATTCCTTTCTAAAATCGATTTTGTCTATATATTTAACTTAGATTTTTTTCTTGATATATCACTAAGTATTGTTGAATAAATTAATTTGAATTATGACCAGAAGGCTACTGTTTCTTTTCATATACACCCTGGGCTCTCTCGCATTCTTTGGTCAAAATCTCGATTCACTAAAACTCGTTTTAAAAAAGAGCAATGTTCATGATACCATGCGATTGAAAGCATTGATCGCTTTAATTAACGAATCTCCTTACGGCGAATTTGAACAATATGTTGAGCCATTGCGACTTGAGGCGAGCAAAATCATTTCGAAAAAATCGAAGAGCTCGCTTGCATTTGCGCAGAAGTCGATGGCTGTGTACTATGACACAAAAGCATTTCTTTGCAGAGAAAGATCCGAAGGGGCTATTGCCATTTTATATCTTGATTCTGCTATTGAACTTACAAAAGTAATGAAACGAGACGACCTTTTACCAAGGTTCTACGAAAACAAAGGGATGCTCTTGTCAGAAAGATCGGAATTATTGTTAGCATTGGAAATGTTTCAATTGGGTTTGACCCAGGCCGAAAAAAATAAAGACACTTTATCAATCATGAAACTTACAGCCAGCTTTGCGGTTGCATTTAAAAAATTAGGTCAATTCAAAGAGGCCTTACGTTTCGGATTTAAGTCACTTCGTTTGACAAAACTATTGGGGCACAAGCGACACGAAATAGACAACTATAATATTCTTGGCTTTATATATTCCGAACAAGATCGCTATGATTCAGCATACTTCTATTCGCTGCAAGCTTGTAATTTAGCAAGGGGGCTCAATGATGTTGAATTACTTCCAAATTCATTGAATAATGTTGGGTACGATCTGTTACAATTAGGTAGGTATGAGGAGGCTTTAAAATATTACAGTGAAAGTGCCACGTATATTGAAAAATATGGAAGGTCACCGCAACTTGCCAATTTACTCAACAATATTTCACGAACGTATTATAAACTTAAGAGGCTTCCGGAGGCCAAAAAACAAGGGGAGCGTGCTCTTGAAATTGCCACTGCCACTCACGATCGCGAAACTTTAAAAAACACCTATACGAACTTGAGTGACATTTATCGCGACCTGAAAGATTACAAACGATCTCTTCAAATGCTTGATCTTTACATTGCCTATCGCGACACGCTCACCGATATTGACATGCGAAAAGAAGCCACAAAAAAACAAATGAATTATATTTTTGAGAAAAAGCAATTGGCAGATAGTTTAAAAGTTGATGAGGACAAAAAGATAACCACATTACAACTCAAACAAGAAAAAAATCAACGATACGCACTGTACATTGGATTAAGTCTTGTTCTTGTATTTGCCGTTTTCATTTATAACCGTTTCAAGGTTACACAAAAACAAAAGAAGATCATCGAGATCCAAAAGGAAGAGGTAGAAAAACAAAAACATGTTGTGGAAGAACAAAAAAGTCTTATTGAAGAAAAACATAAAGAAATTACAGATAGTATCAATTACGCCGAACGTATTCAACGTAGTTTCATGGCTACTAAAGAACTATTAGATGCAAATCTTACAGAATATTTTGTGTTGTTCAGGCCAAAAGATGTAGTAAGCGGCGATTTCTATTGGGCCAGTAAAATGCACGATGGTCGTTTTATAGTTGCTACTGCCGATAGCACCGGACATGGAGTTCCAGGCGCTATTATGAGCTTACTAAATATCACAAGTATAGAAGGAGCCATTAAAGATGGTCACACCTCAGCAGCCGATATTCTTAACGAGACAAGGAAATCCATCATAGAGCGTTTAAAAAAGGATGGAAGCATTGATGGCGGAAAGGATGGGATGGATTGCAGTATATGTATATACGACATGCTAAACATGAAGATTCAGATAGCAGCTGCCAATAACCCGATCTGGATAGCTCGACAAAACAAAGAAAATGGCCTTTATGAAATGTTAGAGAACAAACCCGACAAAATGCCCGTTGGGAAACACGATAAGCAAGACAGTCCTTTTACCCAACATGATCTTGATCTAAAAAAAGGAGATATTGTATACACACTCACCGATGGATTTCCAGATCAATTTGGAGGACCGCTTGGGAAAAAATTTATGGGTAAGAAATTACGCGAGTTATTACTGACCAATGCGCATCTACCACTAGCGCAACAAAAAGAAATTTTCTTTAATTCATTTATAAATTGGGTTGGGGAGCTGGAACAAATTGACGATGTAACGTTAATAGGCATCAAGATCTAAGGGATTGCTCAGCTTAACCGAAAACAAATATATTTAACATCCTCACCTTTTTCCGTGAACAATTTTTCGTAGTACGTTTTTATCGCCGTTAATTCTTTTCTATCCTCAGGGCAATTCTTATAAAGATCGCTGGTATGCCAAATCAATTCATGTTCATTCTCCGCAATAACTTCCAAAGTATACTCATACAAACTTGTGCTATCTGTTTTTAAATGAATGATGCCATTTGGTTTTAATATCATTTTATAACGATCTAAAAATCGTTGGCAGGTAAGTCGCTTTCTTTCGCGCGGTTTTTGCGGCTGCGGATCAGGAAATGTGATCCAGATCTCATCCACTTCTGCCTCACCAAAACAATGTTCAATAAAATCAATACGTGTTCGTATAAAAGCAATATTGGTTAGCTTATTTTCTAAAGCAAAGTTAGCGCCGGTCCAAATGCGATTACCCTTTACATCAATACCAACATAATTTTTATTTCTATTAGCCTGCCCTAAACCCACAGTATATTCTCCTCTACCACAACCAAGTTCTAAAATTAAAGGGTTCTCATTCTTAAAGAATTCCTCTCGCCACTTTCCCTTTATAGCAAAACCGTCCTTTATCTGTTCAAAAAAAAAGGAGAAGCAATTCTCAAAACGCTCTATATCTGCAAATTTTTGGAGTTTATTAGGCATTTCTTATCTGTTTTTACCGGTGGGCAAATATACACATTCAAGTTAAACCAATTCTTGGGTTAAAATAACATCATCCCTTATCAATTTCATTTTAACCTTAGAATGGTAAATACGGATCAAAATTTGTTAACTCAAAAAATAACTTGAGGCAAATTGAGCATCAGTATTATTTGTTATCTTTAAAGCTTAAATTATAGTACTCTATGAACTCTTTTAACAGAACTAAAATTGTTGCCACCATGGGCCCGGCTACCGACGATATTGTGGTACTTGAAGAAATGATAAACAACGGTTTAGATATTTGTCGCATCAATTTTTCGCACGGCGATTATAGTGCCGTTGAAAATACCATCAATAATATTCGTGCTTTAAACAAAAAGTTGAACAGGCATGTTGGAATTTTAGGAGATCTTCAAGGACCAAAATTACGCATTGGGCTTATAAAAGATAAAGTAGTTCAGTTAGAAAATGGTAAAGACATAATTATAACCACTACAGAGCAAGAAGGCAATGCCAATAGAGTTTATATCACCTATCCAAATTTTCCAAAAGACGTTCAAGTAGGAGAGTTAGTTTTAATTGACGATGGAAAGATTCATTTAAAAGTTGTTTCTACCAATGGAAAAGATGAAGTAAGATGTACAGTTATAAGTGGCGGACCATTAAGTTCAAAAAAAGGAGTTAATCTTCCTAATACAAAAATATCCTTGCCGTGCTTAACAGTTAAAGATCTTCGTGATCTTGACTTCGCTTTGAGCCATGATTTTGATTGGATCGCTTTGTCGTTTGTGCGTAGCGTAACCGATGTGGTAGAATTAAAAGATATTATTAAACACACAGGCAAACGCGCGAAGGTGATCTCGAAGATAGAAAAGCCGGAAGCAATTCTTGAGATAGATAATATCATTGATGTATCGGATGGTATAATGGTAGCACGTGGTGATCTTGGAGTTGAATTACCTATGGAACAAGTTCCTATGTTACAAAAAATGCTGGTTGAAAAATGTGTGACCTACTCTAAGCCGGTTATTATTGCAACACAAATGATGGAAAGCATGATCACGAGTTTTACACCCACTCGCGCCGAAGTAAATGACGTTGCTAACGCAGTTATGGATGGTGCCGATGCAGTAATGTTAAGTGCCGAAACTTCTGTTGGAAAATATCCTACAAAGGTTATTGAGATCATGCGCAAAGTGATAGAGCAAGTAGAAAAAGTAGACACCATTTATTACCGCGAACATTTACCTCAATTAAAAACCATTACCTACATTACCGATAGCATTTGTTATAACGCAGTTACTTTGTGTCAACATTCAGATGCAAAAGCAATTATTAGTATGACCAATAGTGGTTATACTGCTTTTAAATTATCGAGTCATAGACCAAAAGCACATATTTTTATTTTTACCGATAACCGCCATTTACTTACTACTTTAAGTTTGGTATGGGGAGTACGTGGCTATTATTATGATAAATACGAAAGTACCGACGAGACCATCAACGATCTGAAAGATTTTATAAAGGCCCAGGGCTTTTTAAAAGTAGATGACCTTGTAGTGAACATTGCAAGTATGCCAATGAAAGAACGTGGACGTACGAATATGATGAAATTAAGTTATATCCAATAATGTGGCTCAAAGCTCCTAATATTAATTGCACACATGGTTTTTCCACTCGCGAAGGTGGAGTAAGTACCGGTTTATTCCAAGGTTTGAATTTGGGTGGCTCAGAGGATGATCCAAAAAACATTTTACAAAACAGAACATTAGCTCTTTCCGAACTTGGATTGAAACTCGACGATCTTTGTAATTTAAAACAAGTGCACGGAACAGATGTAAAAAATGCAATTATTGGTCAGCAAGAAGGTGATGCGCTTGTAACAAACGAACCCGGGTTAATTTTAGCTATAAGTGTTGCTGATTGTTTTCCTATTTTATTTTTTGACGAAGAAAATGTGGTGGTAGGTGCGGCGCATGCAGGTTGGCGAGGAACAGTTGGAAGAATAGTTGAAAAAACAATTGATGAAATGCTAAAGCTTGGCGCAGAAGTAGATCATATTAAAGTTGCCATTGGCCAAGGCATTTGTAAAACGCATTTTGAAGTTGGTCCTGAAGTTACCGAAGAGTTTCGTCAAGAAGGTTTTCCTGAACAATTTTTAGCCGATAATAAAATTGATCTGGCAGGATGCAATCGATTTGTTTTGTTGGATAATGGGATTGATAAAAGAAATATCTGGACAATGAACCGCTGCACCTTTGAACCCGAAATGTATAGTTACCGCCGCGACAAAGCAACTACGGGCCGCATGTGGGGTATTATTTCTCTCAAATAAAAAAGCCCCCACTTTCGTGGAGGCTTTATATAATAAAGTGTAATTCTTATTTCTTTTTGTCGGCCGGAGCAGCTTTTGCACCAGCAGCCGGAGTAGCTGTAGCAGCCGGAGTAGCTGCAGCACCCGCAGCTGGGGCAGTTGATGTGCCTGCAGCAGGAGTAGTTTCTTCGGCAACAACCGCACGAGTAACTTGTACACTCACTACAGTAATGTTATCAGGATGTAATATGGTAATTCCATCTAATTTAATATCACCCGCAGCAATTGCTTTACCAATAGTTAATTTCTCAATATTTAATTCAATGCGCTCAGGCAGTTTATTAATTAAACCTTTCACCTTCAACTTACGCATTTTGATATGTAGCTTTCCACCATCTTTAACACCTTCAGCCATTCCAATCGTTTTAACGGGTAAATGAACTGTTACTGGTTTACCATCTACAATTTGTAAAAAATCGGCGTGAATCAATTTATCACTTACTTTGTGAAATTGAGATTCTTGTAATACTGTTTTGTAAGTTTTACCATCCAAATTGATCTCTACGATACTTGTTTCAGGCGTATAGATCACATCTTTAAATGCGCGTGTATCTGCATGGAAATGGATCTGCTCATTTCCACCATAAATTACACATGGTACGTGACCTTTTGCTCTAAGAGCATTAGCATCTACTTTTCCTACGTTCGCTCTAAGCGAACCGCTCAACGATACTGTTTTCATTTTGTTTTAATTTTTGTGAGTTAAGCTCTACGCCCGTTTCGTAGTTCTCAACTCGGTTATTTATTTTACGGGTTATACTATAAAGTTCGAGCTGATAGATTCGTAATTATGAACGCTGTTGATCACTTTCGCGAATAGATCGGCAATACTTAATACTTTTATTTTTTCACTTTCCTGACTTAAAGGAATAGTATCTGTAACAATTAATTCTTTCAATTTTGATTTAGCAATATTTTCATATGCCTTCCCTGATAATACAGGATGTGTACAAATTGCTCTTACACTTAAAGCACCTCTTTCCATCATCATATCTGCCGCTTTGCACAAAGTTCCACCAGTATCTACAAGATCATCTACCAATACAATATTTCTTCCCTCTATCTCTCCAATAGCCGTCATACTTTCTATCACATTTGCTTTAGCGCGTTGTTTATAGCAAATAACCAGATCAGCATTTAAATGTTTTGCGTAAGCATTGGCACGTTTGCTTCCACCCATATCAGGAGCGGCCATAGCCAAATTACTTAAGTTAAGTGATTGTATATAGGGCATAAATACCGTTGATGCATATAAATGATCAACCGGCACGTTAAAAAAACCTTGAATTTGATCAGCGTGAAGATCCATCGTCATAACGCGAGTTGCCCCAGCCACAGCCAACATATCAGCTACTAACTTTGCGCCAATTGCTACACGCGGTTGATCTTTACGATCCTGACGTGCATAACCAAAATATGGAAGTACTGCGATGATGTGGCGAGCGCTTGCACGTTTGGCTGCATCTATCAACAAAAGCATTTCCATTAAATTATCAGCAGGTGGCATTGTACTTTGAATAATAAATACACTTTGCCCACGAATACTCTCTTCGTAAGATACCTGCAATTCACCATCGCTAAAGCGATAATGCTCCACCTTACCCAAATGCTGACCGTATGCCTTAGCTATTTTTGTAGCCACAACATCCGATGCAATTCCTGAAAATAAACGAACCTCTGATTCCATGTTTTAAAAAAGGAGTGCAAATATAGTGATTTTGTGGGTTTTAGGCAATTTTTTTGGTCAAGTGCTAAAGAAAATATAGCTTTGTACCCCCTGTTAAAGCTCGTTTTTAACAGAAAATGCCCGGATGGCGGTCCCGATAGCTATCGGGATGGTAGACGCGCATAAAAGAAGAAAGAAGAAATGCCCGGATGGCGGAATTGGTAGACGCGCTGGTCTCAAACACCAGTATCTTCACTGATATCTCGGTTCGACCCCGAGTTCGGGTACAAAAGGTCAATAAGGAAACTTGTTGACCTTTTTTCATTCATTTTTTTCATTTCTACTTTTGTACTTTTGAGTTATGAAAAAATCAACTATTCATATTTCTAAAATGGATTGTCCTTCTGAGGAAAACATGATCCGTATGAAATTGGATGGGCAAGAGTTCGTGAAATTGGATTTTGATATACCGAATAGAAATTTATATGTTTATCATGAGAGCGAAATAAATCCAATTTATGAGGCTGTAAATGATTTGAACCTTGGAGCTACTTTAATTCATAGTGAGGAAAGCGAGTTATCCTTTACTAATGATGATCATTCCAAGGAAAAAAAATTACTTTGGAATGTTTTGCTGATCAATCTTACACTCTTCGTTATAGAGATCATCACCGGATTTTTTTCGGGGTCGATGGGATTGATTGCTGATAGTTTGGACATGCTTGCCGACGCCTTTGTTTATGGCTTAAGTTTGTATGCTGTTGGACATGTAGCCGTCAAAAAGAAAAGAGTTGCGAAAATTAGTGGATGCTTGCAGATGGCTTTAGCCCTATTTGGAATAATTGAAGTTATAAGGAGGTTTTTAGGGTCTGAAGAAATTCCAGCATTTCAAACAATGATAGTGATATCGCTTTTTGCCTTGATTGGAAATGCTGTTTCACTTTACCTCCTTCAGAAGTCAAAAAGTAAGGAGGCCCATATGCAGGCGAGCATGATCTTTACCAGTAATGACGTGATCGTAAATGTTGGGGTTATTGTTGCGGGTATCCTTGTTTACTTCAGCAATTCAAAATTCCCTGACCTAATTATTGGCTCAATCGTTTTCTTATTAGTTGCAAAAGGAGCTGTTAGAATTCTGAAATTAGCTAAATAATCCTCTTTATCTCAGCGTAGCTATAAATCAATATTCTAATTGATTGAAAAGCATCAATAAAGTTCGATAAATATAACCTGTAGGGCACAAAAAAAACTCTAGTTAGTTGGATGCTTTTTATTTGAGAAGTAAAAGAGAGCTTTTTGCTTCAATATCTTCTCCCCCAAATTCTTTCCCATAGATCAACAAAACTTTCTTTCAGATTGGTGTTTTTTCCATTGGGCTCCATCATGCCCATGATCTCAATACCGCTTTTTTGATACAGTTTATAGTGAAATACAAATGTTTTTTGTAATGCGCTTTCTTTCATATTTGTTCTGCCAAATTTTACGGCATACATATTCAATGTATCACCATTTGTTTCTGCAATTGTGTAAGGGTCGCCAAACCATCTGAGTATTTCAACATCTTTTTTGCTTTTGCATTGTTGCATCAGCTGTTGATTACGTGGGTAGCTGTACCAAGTGATGGGATTTTTCCTGTGAAATAAACTAACCTCCCCAATAAAAACAGTACTATCATTGCTGGCTACAGAATACCATAATACATTATTAAGCATCGTTGGATTTGTTATATGGGTAGTAACAGGAATATTGTTTTTCGCCATCGATCTCTGAACAACAGTCTCAACTTGAGCTTTATTAATAAAGGTAAGCCCTAAATAAGCTAAGCAGTATATCAAAGAGGCTCGGGCAAGTTTGTTCCTTCGCTCATTGTTTCTTTTGTGAAAAACAGCGGTCAAAACCATTGCTAACATAGGTAGTGTAAATAATAGATCACCGATCGCAAGGGTGTTTAACGAGTAGTTTTCATTACTAAAAGGCAATAGTAGTTGTGTGCCAAAGTTAGTGCACCAATCCAAAAGTGAATGGCCCCATAAACAAGCCAGCATAAATAGTAACATGCGCTGAAATGAAACTTTTTGTTTAAAGAGTTTAACCAGCAACCACGCAATAGGTATAGCGTAAAGTGCTTCAATAAACAAGGAATGTGTATGAGCTCTATGCTCGCACATATAAGCGCGTGGGTCGGCTAATCCGGTGTAAAACAGATCAAAATCTGGTGCGCTTTTCGCAACTGCACCTAATAACATTCCCCAACGCCCTATTTTCTTGCCAAGAAATGTTTCGCCAATTGCAGCGCCAATAACAATGTGTGATACCGAATCCATTTACTTGTACTTATTGTCTTATTTCTAAACTTCAAATATGCGAAAAAAAAACCTCCCATTCCTGAGAGGTTTTTTCAATCCTTCAATTTCTGTACTAATCTCCAAATATCTCCGAATCCGTTTTACACTCGGTGCACTTTGGATTTGGACGTGGAGTGATCATTACTTCAAAAGGTTTAATGGCCTTTGTGCTTTTATCGTATTTCAACGTAATCTTAACTTCTGACTTTACAGTTACACCTGCTTTTACAGCCGGGTTCCAAAGATCCATGTTCTTAAGAGCAACAGTTACAAGTTCGTTCAATTGAGCATTAGCACCATTTACCATTGCTTTTTTAATAGAGCCGTCAAAATTCAATGAAAGCTTTGCAATAGATGCCGAACCTTTAACCGAACGTCTTTGTTTTTTGCTCAATACGATCTGATCCTTGAAGAAATTATTAAGATCCTCCTCACCGTATCCATAACAAGGAGGGCGACAAGCTTTTTTATCTTTAGATACTTTTGGTTTTTTATAACCGGCTCTTTTTGGTTTAATTTCAACTGCAACGGTTTCAACAGCACCTTCCACAGCAGTAGAAGTCTCTTCCTCCTCCTTTACTTCTTCTTTTTTCTCCTCTTTCTTTTCTTTTTCCTTTTTTGGCTTCTCTACTTCCTTCTCTTTTTCTTTCTTATCGTTCTTTACAACTTTATCTTCTTTCTTTACTTCTTTCTCAGCTTTTTTTGCTGCGGCAGCTTCTGCTAAAAATTCCGCATCTGCTTTCGCTTTTTCGGCCGCCTTCTCTGCAGCTTTTTGCTCAGCGGTTTTATAATAAATATAAAATCCCTGACTAGGTTTTAATGTTTCAGCATCTCCACCCATCACACATTGACAAACATTTTTATAGCTAGTAGAGAACTGAAAGAACTCAGGATAAGTGCTCATCAAGTTCTCCCAACGTTCGCGATTGTTTTCTTCGCGTGTTCCGGCAGCATCTTCATTTGTTTCAGTAAAAACTAAAATAATATCGGTTATCTCCGCGGTTTTTAAAGCATCTGCTTCAGGCACCTTGGGCATACCGCCGGTTCCTTTTTTGGATTTTAAATTGATGTGTTGTTTTGCAGACCCTTTATAGCTTGCACTCAACTCTTCTTCGTCAAATGTAAGATCGTCGTAAACAGGCGTCTGTGAAAAGAATGACGTTGTTAAAACACAAAATAAAAAAATAAAAATTGATCTCATGGCTTCATGATTTTACATGTAATAATAACGAAAATATTTCATAAAAAATATATCTTATAAAATTAAATAAGAATGTTTTGAGCTTATCGGTTAGGTTAAAGGCCTGCCCCCTACACCCTGAACTTGCTTAATTTAGAATAGAATGCTATAACTTACGCCACCCTCACTCTTCACCACCAACTTACCACCTAATTGTTCGGTAAGCATGTATATGAGTTGTATCCCAAGGTGTGAATCTTTTTCAGGGTCAAAATCCTTCTTAAAACCGATCCCGTCATCAGAAATTAAAAGTTGATATTTTTCTTTTTGTCGCTTAAGACTAACCCTCAACTTCCCTTTCCCTTTTGGGAACGCGTGTTTTAAAGAATTACTAATAGCCTCATTCAAGATCAAACCTATAGGTATCATTTTATCGATATTAAAATGAACTTTAGCTTCAATATCGTAAACAAATTCAAGGTCAGAATTTGGTAAAGCATAAGATCGGTGAACGCTTGAACTTAATGTTTCAATATATTCTTTCAATTCAATTTTACTCAGATCATCTGATTGATATAACATTTCATGCACCAGGGCCATTGAATTAATTCGATTACGGCTCTCACGTATAAGCCCTATGAATTTTTGATCCTCAGTGCTCTCTGATTGTAAACTCAATAAACTCGAAATGATCTGCATGTTGTTTTTCACACGATGATGGATCTCTTTTAATAGCTGCTCCTTTTCTCTAAGGGAAATAGTTGAATGCTGCAATTCTTCGCCCAGCATATTTACCCCTGCGCCTATGCCATCTAAAACGCTATCATCATTTTTTAGACTTACCTTTTTTCCAAAATCCTGACGCGCAAATGCCATGATCACTTCAAGCACCTCATTAGCGCGCGCGTTATCTGAAAGAGGGATCTTGTTATTTGGAGCCATTAGTTCAAAAACTGTTGAAGCCATTTAGTAGCTTCTTCTTCGTTATCAAATAATTTTGTTGGAACAGCCGGTTTATTTATACCTAAATAAAAGTTTCCCAGAACACGGCTGATCGTTGAACCAATGACGATTGCGAACGCGTTTGTTTTCGTATCCCTATCTTGTGCCGAAAAATGTCGGCGCGCTTCATAACTCATTGATTTTATTCCTCGCGAATTGATAAGGATAGGAAATTTTTTATCAGAAAAAAAACTTGTCACCACTTTTGTGTTTTCCATTGCAAATTCAAGTGTAATATCTATCCCCGGTTTTACACTCGTCCGCGCAATGCCATCTTTACCCATCCAGGTAAAATAACCTCTTAACTCAATTGCATCCTTTGGAATTTGCATAATCGTAAATGTAACCATTCTCTGCTACTCTGCAATAAAACGCATGCTTTTATCACATCTAAATATGATATATTTATTTGATTTTCAATAAATTGAATTAATATCCCAAGAAATGATAATTATCCACGCAAATTGCATTCAACTTATTAACTTTGTTAGTAGAATAGTTATGAAAATAGAACAAATTTATACCGGTTGTTTGGCACAAGGTGCTTACTACATCACCTCAAATGGTGAAGCCGCCATCATTGATCCTTTGCGAGAAGTTCAACCTTATATTGAACGCGCAAAAAAAGATAATGTGAAAATAAAATATGTTTTTGAAACACATTTTCATGCCGATTTTGTTTCGGGTCATCTTGATCTAAGTAAAAAAACAGATGCGCCAATTGTTTTTGGTCCAAATGCCAATCCTGAATTTAAAGCGATCATTGCAAAAGATGGTGAAGAATTCAAATTAGGAAATATTACCATCAAAGTTTTACATACACCCGGCCACACATTAGAAAGTACATGTTACTTATTGAAAGACGAAAACGGAAAAGATCATTCGTTATTTAGTGGTGATACTTTATTTCTTGGCGATGTTGGTCGGCCCGATCTTGCGCAAAAAGCAGCTTCTATGACTATGGAAGAACTTGCTGGAATGCTATACGATTCGCTCAATAGCAAAATCATGCCTCTTGCAGATGACATTACTGTTTATCCTGCGCACGGAGCAGGAAGTGCTTGCGGAAAAAATATGATGAAAGAAACAGTTGATTCTTTGGGTAATCAAAAGAAAATAAATTACGCATTGAATCAACCAAATAAAAAGGCATTTGTGGAAGCAGTTACCGATGGCTTGTTACCTCCTCCTGCTTATTTTCCCATGAATGTTGCCATGAACAAAAAAGGCTACGAGAGTTTTGATACAGTTTTAAATAATGGCATGAAAGCTTTATCAATTACCGAATTTGAAGCAGCGGCAGAAACAACCGAAGCTATTATGTTAGATACACGAACTCCGGCTGAATTTACGAATGGATTCATTCCTCGCTCTATTAATATAAGCATCAATGGCGATTTTGCTCCTTGGGTTGGCGCCTTGATACGTGATGTTAAACAACCTATTCTATTAATTACAAATCCAGGAAAAGAAGAAGAAAGTGTTACACGTTTAAGCCGTGTTGGTTTTGATAATATCATTGGACATTTAAAAGGCGGCTTTGATGATTGGAAAAAAGCAGATAAAGAAGTTGATAGCGTGAATAGAATAAGCGCTGAGGAATTTGCGAAAGAAGTGAAAATTGAAAAGGACACAGTGATCGATGTGCGTAAAGAAACTGAATATGCTGCCGAACACGTGAACGAAGCTTATAACCGACCCTTGGACCAAATAAATAGTTGGTTCGCTGAAATAACAAACGATAAACCGTTCTTCCTACATTGCGCCGGTGGCTATAGAAGTATGATCGCAGCAAGTATTTTAAAAGCGAGGGGTATTCATAATTTTAAAGAAGTAGACGGTGGTTTTAACGCTATTGCAAAAACTTCAGTACCTCGTTCCAACTTTGTTTGCCAAAGTAAAGTTTTATAATAAAAACATATGAAAAAATTAGCCATTGTTATTTACCTCGGTTTGAGCACATTTTCTGTTGCACAAAACGTAAAACCGGAATCAATAAAAAAACATATTTCGTATTTGGCTTCCGATGAATTAAAAGGAAGAGGAACGTCGAGTCCCCAGGAAATATTAGCTGCCACTTATATTGCCAAACAATTTAAAGCAGCCGGGTTAAGTAATTTCAATAATTCCTATTTAAAACCTTTCAAATATAAATACAATCCAAATAAGCACGATACAAGCACAAAGGATATAAAAGAAAATACAGCGAATAATGTGGTTGGATATTTGAACAACAAAGCTCCTTACACAATTGTAATTGGCGCGCATTACGATCATCTAGGATTAGGTCACGATCACAATAGTATGGATGCAAATCCGGAAGGTAAAATTCACAATGGCGCCGATGATAATGCTAGTGGAACAGCTGGGGTGATAGAATTGGCAAACTATTTTTCTAACAATAAAAAAACGGAGCCCTTCAATATTTTATTTGTTTGCTTTAGTGGAGAAGAATTAGGATTGCTTGGAAGTAAAAAATATTGCGAGAATCCGGATGTGGATCTTAAAACGGTTAACTACATGATCAATATGGATATGATAGGCAGATTGAATGATTCAACCAAAAAAGTTCTTATTTATGGCGTAGGAACCTCACCTGTTTGGGTTCCGCTGATCGACTCTTTAAAAAGCGAATTTAAAATCATAAAAGATAGTAGCGGCATAGGCCCAAGCGATCAAACCTCTTTTTATTTAAAAGAGATTCCTGTGTTGCATTTCTTTACCGGACAGCATAGCGATTATCACAAACCAAGTGATGATATTGAAAAAGTAAACTACACAGGCGAATCGGCCGTATTAGATCATATTATTGCAACCATAGAAAAAACATACCGTTACCCAAAACTAACATTTTTAAAAACGCGTAATCCTGAATCAAGTAAAGCAGGATTTAGAGTAAGCATGGGCATTATGCCCGATTATACTTACGAAGGCGAAGGCTTACATGTAGATGGTGTTAGCGACGGGAAACCGGCTGCAAAAGCGGGTTTACAAAAAGATGATATTGTTGTACGTTTAGGTGTTCACAAAATAAAAAATGTTCAAGATTATATGAAGGCTCTCGCTAACTTTAAAAAAGGTGATACTACAGAAGTTGAAGTTTTGCGTGGCGGAAAGAGTGTTGTACTCCCTCTAACCTTCTAGATCTTATTGTTGGTTTTTGTAAAACCATATAAAAATTAATTGTTGTAAGTTCAACAATGCTCTGCTTTATTAAATTACAAAATGAGTTCATTTAAACACTCTATTTTAAGTGCATGCAAGCAAGTGATCCACTACAAGATTACTTTGCTAAGCGATGCATTGAGTGAACTCGCTGAATCGGCCAATGTAGAAAGCAAAAGTAGCGCGGGCGATAAACACGAAACGGGCCGCGCTATGGTGCATTTAGAACAAGAGAAATTAGGAAAACAATTACAGGAGTGGGAAAATCAAAATAATTTAATTTCTAGAATTGATCCTGAAAAACAAACTGATTCAATTGGCTTGGGAAGTTTGATCGAGACCAACCGCGGTTTCTTTTTTATGGCTTCCAACCTTGGCAAATTAATGATCGATGAACGCGAGATCATTTGTATCTCTTTACAATCTCCTTTGGGTGAGCAATTCACTAAATGTAAAGAAGGAGATAAGTTTGAGTTTAATAAAGTGGGGTATCAGATCTTGAAATTGAACTGATAAACAAATTTCAAATTTGACCTGTACAATTACTTCTTCCCGAAAGCATACAAAGCCTTAAAACGAATGTAAACGGGGTAAATAAATCCTGCACCGCTTACTCCGTTACCGCTAATAACATTGTAACCTAAAGTAGCGTTAAAAACGATCGGGAAATTGAACGCGTAACGCATGCCAAATTCGGGCGAAACTAATAAACTTGATTGCGGCAAATTATCATAGATCTTACTTCCATAAAATGCTTTTGCGTAACCTGCATTTAGTACAATTAGAGGCCGAAAATGTTTTCCATTTCTAAATACCTTTTGAATATATAATTCAGCGGAATGTACAGGTATGGCATTTGACACAAAAGCGGAGCCTAAAGACGAAGTAGTTATATTTAATCCTAGATCTACTTTACCCTTCAGAATTTTTGACGTACTAATTTCTCCACTCACTCCATTCATAAAATAAAAACCCACCATTTTATTAATACAAATTCCTCCACTTATCTTTAAGGTAGAATCTTGTGAGCATACTTTATTTACACTTAATGCTAAAATAAGACTTATATACAAAACTATTTTTTCTTTGATCTTCATAGCGAATTGTATATTTCCTCAAAGGTCATTAATTGTAGATCTTTATCGCTAGTGCTAAATGAAGCTCTTCCCAGAAGACGAGTAAAAACATGAAGATCAGTATTTAGCATTTTTATCTTGCTCCCTTTAATTCCTTTTTCAATTAAAACAGCACTAGCCGGATCGGCTGCATCATCTTTTTCGGCTTTAAAAACTGTTAGTTTAACTCCAGCTGGCAGATCAATACCTTTTTGCAGATCCTTCCGCACACGTTTCGTTATTTTATTCAATTCCTTTAGCGCTTGGTGTGGTCGGTATTTATACCAATATCCATTTTCCGCAGGTTCAAGATCAGTTGTTATATAATTAATGATCCAACCACCTAATACCGGCGCTAACGGAAGTGTTTTAGTAGATGGAATAACAATTGGATCGACCAAAAAAATATGTTTTAAATTATCAGTAACGATCTTGTTGGATGCAATCATTTCAATTATCAAAGGGCAACCTGTTGAAGAACCTGCCAAACTTATGTTTTTATAGCCTATTGATACTAAGCGATCGTACTCATCAATAATAGGCTTTTGCCAATCTTCCCATTTTGCCTTTTGAAAGTCAGCATAATCTCTTCCATGTCCTCCAAGCAAAACACGCGACACTAATAAATCACTTTTTCCTTTAGACCAACTGCTAAACTCTAACCATTCGAAATTAGTAGCCGAAAAACCATGCGCCGTTATTATTACATGCTTTTGTAAGTCAGTAGAAGTTGGATTAGGAATTGCAGAAGAAAGTAAAAATGCGGAAGGATCAATTAATGATGAATCATTAACTTGCTTTCCATCTAAGTCGATCTTATCATCAATAGGCGGAAGTTTTTCTTTTTTACAAGAAACAACAAACAGGAACGCTAAAAATGCGATCTTTTTCATAACAAAAATAATATCAAATAATTAAGCATTTTTAAACTCGAACATATATTGATCAGAAAATAAAAAAGCCCTGATCTCTCAGGGCTTTTCTTTTTTTAAGCTAATTGCTTTTTTAGTGCTTTTTTTAAATTCTCATCAAGAGCATTTAAAAAATCTTCTGTATTTAAATAGTGTTCTCCTAACTTAACTTTATTACCATGAATACAAACCGCTAGGTCTTTTGTCATTTTTCCACTCTCAACAGTTTCAACACAAACTCTCTCTAATGAATGACAGAAGTCGATTAACTCCTTGTTATTATCTAATTTTCCGCGGAATTCTAAACCCCTTGTCCAAGCAAAAATACTTGCAATTGGGTTTGTAGAAGTTGGCTTTCCTGCTTGGTGATCACGATAGTGACGCGTAACAGTTCCATGAGCAGCTTCTGCTTCCATTGTTTTTCCATCAGGCGTAACTAAAACCGATGTCATTAATCCTAACGAACCAAAACCTTGCGCAACTGTATCCGATTGAACGTCGCCATCATAATTTTTACAAGCCCAAACAAAATTTCCATTCCATTTTAAAGCGCTTGCAACCATATCATCAATTAAACGGTGCTCATACACAATTCCTTTTGCTTCAAATTTTGCTTTGAATTCTTTTTGATAGATCTCCTCAAAAATATCTTTAAAACGGCCATCGTATTTTTTTAAGATGGTGTTTTTAGTTGATAGATACAAAGGCCATCCTTTTGCTAATGCTGTATTAAAACATGAGTGCGCAAATCCCTTGATCGACTCATCTGTATTATACATTGTCATTGCAACACCATCACCTTTAAAATTATAAACTTCAAACGATTGTGTTTCGCCACCACCTTCAGGTGTAAACGTTACAGTTAATTTTCCTTTTCCTTTGGTAACAAAATCTGTTGCGCGGTATTGATCACCAAACGCGTGACGACCAATACAAATTGGGGCTGTCCAGTTTGGAACTAAACGCGGAACATTTTTACAAACAATTGGCTCACGGAAAACAGTTCCATCTAAAATATTACGGATGGTTCCGTTTGGCGATTTCCACATTTGCTTTAATTTAAATTCTTTTACACGCTCTTCATCTGGGGTAATGGTGGCGCACTTGATACCAACATTATATTTTTTTATGGCTTCTGCCGAATCAATTGTTACCTGATCGTTTGTTGCATCGCGATGCTCAACTCCTAGGTCGTAATATTTAATATCAAGATCCAAATAAGGTAGGATCAATTTGTCTTTAATAAATTTCCAAATAATACGGGTCATTTCATCACCGTCAAGTTCAACCACAGGGTTAGCTACTTTAATTTTGCTCATAGTTTAGTATATTTAAGAATTGCGTTTTTTTAAGCGTTCACAAATTTAGAAAAGGCAGTTAATTTAACAAGAAATTTAATGACAATTTTATTGGTTATAAACCCTTATATTTGAACAAAATTTTAGAAACGTAATGACATTTCACAAAGAAGGTTGGCCGAGTCTCTTTATAGTACTGGTTTTCAGCGCCATAATCATATTTATTGCAAAATACTTTTTTCCTGAGTTCCTTATTGCGCAATGGTTTGCGTACCTTTTAAGTGGCTTTTTGATCATTACCATCTTGCAATTTTTCAGAGATCCTAAGCGCGAGTTCACCATTAACGATGGTAAAATAATTGCGCCTGCCGATGGTAAAGTTGTTGTTATTGAAGAAACAGAAGAAGGCGAATATTTTAAAGATAAACGCTTGCAAGTTTCCATTTTTATGTCGCCACTTAACGTGCATATCAATCGCTATCCTATTGCAGGAAAAGTTAGTTTTTTCAAATATCATCCTGGTAAATTTTTAGCGGCCTGGGAACCAAAAAGCAGCACCGATAATGAGCGCACTACTGTTGTTGTTGAACATCAAAACGGCACAAAAATTCTTTTTCGTCAAATTGCCGGCGCTTTAGCTCGTCGAATTGTTTGGTATTGCAAAGAAGGTGATACAGCTGAGCAGTGCGGACAAATGGGCTTTATCAAATTTGGTTCACGCGTTGATCTTTTCTTGCCTTTAGGCACCAAACTCGATGTTAAAATTGGGGATGTTGTAAAGGGTTCTCAATCTGCTATCGGTTCTATTTAACCGAAATTCTTCAAATGTATTTTTATTATTTGGGCGCCTTTCCGGCTGTCAGCTTTGGCTTGCTTGCAAAGCTATCGCTTCCCTGCCTACCGGCAGGCAGGCAATCCGAGGCGCAGCGTGCCCTACAGCGTCTACGGAAAAAATAATTTGGTCATTTGCACCTCGTAATTTATTACCACAGTTTACCAATGTTGTTCAATACACAGTTAATATCTTCAGTATACCACTACTCTATCTCATTCAGGGAAACTTTAAATTTATAGTTTACCAAAGGAAGAAGCGTGTCGAATCCACTCAAAAAATTAGCAGGACAAACGGTCATTTATGGCCTTGGCACCATACTGCCTCGCTTTTTGAATTTTCTTCTTACACCATTACTCACTTATATTTTTACAAGGCCGGTTGATTTTGGCGTGAATTCAGAGATCTATTCTTACATCGCTTTTATGAATGTGATCTTTACGTATGGAATGGAAACAGCGTTCTTCAATTTCTCAAGTAAAAAAGAAGATAAAAACAGTGTTTACAACACGGCACTTACATCGCTCATCATTTCATCAGTAAGTTTTTCGGTGATCCTTTTGCTATTTGCACAACCTATTGCTAATTGGCTCGATTACCCTGATAAACTCAAATACATTTACTGGACAATTGCTATCCTGGCTACAGATGCTGTGATGGCCATTCCATTTGCTCGCTTACGCATCAATAACCAGGCTAAAACATTTGCATTATTAAAAGCGCTTAACGTTTTTGTGAATGTTGGATTGCACGTTTTCTTTTTTGTGTTCTGTAAACACGCCTACGAAAGCAATGAGCCAGGAGTACTTGCTTCTTTTTACGATCCGGAAATTGGAATAGGTTATTCCTTTTTATCCGGAGTGATAGCCAATTTTGTTTCACTGATATTTCTCGCACCCCAATTCAAGTTATTTCGGTTTGTTTTTAATTTTGAACTTTGGAAAGAAATGTTCCATTACGCATGGCCACTCTTGATCCTTGGTCTTGCCGGGATGGTGAATGAAGTATTCGATCGTCTCATCATAAAACAACTGATGCCGGGCTACGAAGGACAATATGCGCAAGGAATTTATGGCGCGTGTTACAAAATTGCTATGCTAATGACCATGTTCAGGCTCGCATTTTCATATGCTGCCGAACCATTTTTTTTCAATAGCGCCAAAGACAAAGATTCAAAAAAGATATATGCATTTGTAATGAAAGCATTCGTTATTTTTTGTGCCTTTATTTTCCTTGTTACCATGATGAATTTACCGATCTTAAAACGCATGATCGCTCCAACCTATTGGGAAGGCTTAGCTGTGGTGCCTATTTTACTCTTGGCAAATCTATTTGTAGGCGTGTATTATAATTTGAGCATTTGGTATAAACTAACAGGCCAAACAAAATTTGGAGCCATCATTACGATCATTGGAGCTGTGATCACGCTCACCATAAATTTCGCGTTCATTCCAAAATTTGGATATATGGCTTGCGCTTGGGCCACATTTGCGGCATATGGCATCATGATGGTGATCTCATACATTCTTGGGCAAAAATATTATCCTGTAAAATACAATGTAAGGGCTATTAGCGTGTTCTTTGCTTTTGCAGTGGGACTTTATTTGCTTTCTCTTGTATGGCAAGGCCTTGATAACAAGTACCTAAAGCTCATTTTGAATAATTTGTTAGTAGTATTATTTGTTTTCTTCTTCTATAAGTTGGAATTTTCTAACCTGAAAAACTTTAATAAAAGCACAGGTGCCAACGATCAAACTAATAAATCAGAGTAAACATCCTTTACCGGAGTACGCTACAGAACATGCCGCAGGTATGGATCTAAGAGCGAATTTAAACGAAGCCATTACTTTAAAACCTTTAGAAAGAAATTTAGTATCCACTGGCTTATTCATGGAACTACCTATTGGTTTTGAAGCACAAATTCGTCCACGCAGCGGATTAGCATTTAAGAATGGATTAACCGTTTTAAATTCACCAGGAACAATTGACGCCGATTATCGTGGAGAGATAAAGGTGCTATTGGTAAATCTATCGAATACAGATTTTGTGATCAACGATGGCGAGCGTATTGCGCAAATGGTAATTGCCAAACATGAAGTAGCTAAATGGGAAGTGGTTACTGTTTTAGAAGATAGTAATCGAGGTGCAGGTGGATTTGGCAGTACAGGAAAAAAATAAAATTATGAAAACAATTGACTCTATAAATTTCTCAGGTAAACGCGCAATAATTCGCGTAGATTTTAACGTGCCCTTAGATAGTACATTTAAAGTTACAGATGAAACACGGATCAAAGCTGCCATTCCAACACTTAAAAAAATATTAAAAGATGGTGGAAGCATTGTGTTAATGTCGCATTTAGGAAGACCAAAAGATGGTCCAACTAATAAATGCTCATTAAGTCATATTGTAGGAAATGTATCAAAAGCTTTAGGTATAAATGTTTCATTTGTTGACGACTGTATAAGTCAGGAAGCATTTGATAGATCGGCAGGGCTAAAACTGGGAGAAGTATTATTGCTAGAGAATCTTCGTTTCTACAAAGAAGAAGAAAAAGGCGATGAGAACTTTGCAAAACTACTAAGTAAACATGGAAACGTATATGTGAACGATGCTTTTGGAACAGCTCACCGCGCGCATGCTTCTACAGCGGTTATAGCAAAATTCTTTACACGTGAAAATAAATGCTTAGGCTATGTAATGGCTAACGAAGTTGCCAGCATTGATAAAGTATTAAATCATGCTGCAAAACCTTTCACAGCAATTATTGGTGGCGCCAAAGTGAGTGATAAGATCTTGATCATTGAACAACTAATGAATAAAGCCGATAATATTTTAATTAGCGGCGGTATGGCTTTTACATTTGTGAAAGCAATGGGTGGAAACATTGGTAAATCATTATGCGAAGATGATCGTTTGCAAACAGCGAAAGATATTTTACAAAAAGCAAAAGAGAAAGGGGTTACGTTTTATATTCCAACAGATGCCATCATTGCGGATAATTTTTCGAACGATGCCAATTTTAAAGAAAGTAAGATCAGAGAAATTCCTGATGGCTGGATGGGATTAGATGCAGGTCCGGAAACTATTTTAATGAATGCCGATGTGATCAAAAACTCAAAGACCATTTTATGGAACGGACCTATGGGAGTTTTTGAAATGAGTAATTTTGAGAACGGAACCAAACAAGCTGCGCTTGCCATTGCAGAAGCAACCAAGAATGGTGCTTATACTTTAATTGGCGGCGGCGATAGCGTTGCGGCCATCAATAAATATAATTTAGCCGATAAAGTAAGTTATGTGAGCACCGGTGGCGGAGCCCTTTTAGAATATATTGAACAAGGAAGTTTACCCGGAGTAAAAGCAGTTGAGTAAATGTATTTACATATTATTTGTTGTGATGATGTTCTCATCCTGCAAAAAAACACACTACTGTGAATGCAGCAATTCAAACGGCACGTATGACTCTGGTACTTTAGAAAATACAACAAAACGACAAGCCAAAAAAAGCTGCGAGGGTTTATCGGCAGGAGATACAAATTGTAAATTAAAAAATTAGCATGAATTTTAGCCCTTCGACTCCCTGCCTTGCAGGCAGGCGCTCAGGACGAAAATGGTGATAAAAATAGAAATATGAATTTTCGAATTGGATTTGGATACGATGTACACCCTTTAAAAAAAGGAAGAGAATTATGGATCGGTGGGATCAAACTTGATCATCACTCAGGTTGCGATGGCCATAGCGATGCCGATGTTTTGCTTCACGCTATTTGCGACGCATTATTAGGCGCTGCAAATTTGAGAGATATAGGTTTTCATTTTCCTAATATAAATGACAAATACAAAAATGCGGATAGTAAATTACTCTTAAAGGAAGTGGTTAGCCTTTTAAAAGAAAAAAATTACGCCATTGGAAATATTGATTCTACGCTTGCCATGGAAGCGCCAAAGATCAATCCTCATATTGAAGCCATGCAAAAAGTAATTGCTCCTATTTTGGATGTAGATATGGATTGTGTTTCTATAAAAGCTACAACCAACGAAAAATTGGGATACGTAGGAAAAGAAGAAGGTGTAAATGCTTACGCGGTTGCTTTGATCTATAAAAAATAGATCATTTTTTCAAAAAGGCGTCAATTATCGCGGCTAATATTGCTACATCAACGGTTTCCATTGGATGTTTGGTATCATGAAGCGTGTACCGTTCAGAATTATACAGTTGATCAATGGCAATAGTGGTTTCCTCTGCAGTAACCATAGAGTCTTTATCTGCCAAACCTACAAGCACATGATTATTAATTTTTGAGAAAAGATCTGAATTTAGAATATTGTTATTTCCCAAACTTACCATCATGTCGGCTGTCCTTTCTAAAAGTAACTCCCAATCATCTCCATGTCTTTGCTTTAAAGCATCAGCATATTTTGGCACCTTTTCCAGAATTACTTTTGGGTCCAGTTGTTTTATTTCTCTTTGAGCTGTCTCTTTGGTCCAGCCAAATTTTGTTCCAAGTGTGATAATATTACCTAACAAACTGTTTTTCTGTGAAGCTAAATATAAAGCCACATATCCACCCATGCTATACGCGAATACAGAAGGCTGTTGCAATTTATGCTTTGAAATAAATTTTTCCAGTTCATTAGCAAACTGAACAATTCCAAATTCATTTTGGAACGCAGTTTTACCATGCCCTGAAAAAGAAAAAGAATGAACTTGATAATTTAATTGAGATAGCGCACTTTCTAATGGCTCTAATTGATCTTTTGCTCCAAGAGCGCCGTGAAGAAGGATGATGTTTTTCACCTAAGCTTTCGCTTTGAATTTATTAATAGCGTTAATCGTGAATTCTGATAAAACCAACTTCCCGCTCATGCCTGCTCTTTCAATAAGCAAGTTGTCCCAATTTTCAGTCCCTTCCCACATTACCTTTTTAAGCATGCTCATGGCTTCCGGATTGCTTGCTGCTAATTTTGTGGCAAGTGCTTCAATATTTTTATCCATGTCGGCCACGTTATCAAACAACTCTGCATACAAACCTTTTTCTCTAGCCCAAGAAGCAGTTTGCCATTCAGTTGCATTGATAGTTAATTGAGAGAAAGCAGAAGTTCCTACTTTGCGTTCAACAGCAGGGCCAACCACAAACGGACCAATACCAACAGCTAATTCGCTTAATTTAATAGAGGCGTCTTTTACGGCAAATGTATAATCAGCGGCTGAAGCGATTCCAACTCCACCACCAACTGCTTTTCCTTGCACACGTGCGATCACAAATTTTGGAGCTTTACGCATAGCATTAATAACAGCCGCAAATCCCGAAAAGAATTTTAATCCTGTGTCAAGATCTTTTATAGCGATCAATTCATCAAAACTTGCACCAGCACAAAATGCTTTTTCGCCTTCACTTTTTAATACAATAACTTTTGCACTGCTATCTTTCCCTAATTTCTCAACTTCCGCTGCTAAATTGCGCAATTGAGTTCCAGGCATTGAATTACTTTGAGGATGAAAAAAGGTGATGTACCCTATACCGTTCTTTATTTCTGATCTTACAAATGCTTCCACTTATGATATGTTAAATTTTAAATGATGAATTTTAAATTAATTAGTGCTTGACGTCTTCACGATTTTAGTCAAGATATTTATTATTTCTTCTACTTCCTTCAAAAGGTGTTCAACTTCTTTTTCAGTAATTTCAGTTTCATGCAATAATCTTAACCAATACCTTGTTTCTCGTGCTTCCTTTGCGGCAATACTCATTTTTGAAATGAAATCTCTTTTGGATTGCGCTGCCTGAGCTTCTTCAACATTTGCACCAATACTTGTGGCACTTCTTATCAATTGACTTGCTAATTCAAATACTTTATCCCTTTTTAAACTTATATATAATTTAATTATTTGTTTAGAGAAATTAAATGTTTTAGTAACTATAATATTCTGTTTGACCTCCATTTATAATTTAACATCTAACATTTAAAATAAATCCTGAATAATTGGATAGCTTATCTCTAAATGAACATCATTACCGGGTTCTCAATAAATGTTTTTAGTGTTTGCAAAAATGCTGCACCAGTTGCTCCATCTACACTACGATGATCGCAAGCTAAAGTTAATTTCATTGTATTTCCGGGAACAACTGCTCCGTTTTTTACTACCGGAACTGCCCGAATTGCACCAACCGAGAGTATACACGATTCAGGTGAATTTATAATAGACGTAAATGATTCTATTCCAAACATTCCTAAATTAGAAACGGTGAATGTATTTCCTTCCCAATCTTGAGGCTGCAATTTTTTCTCCTTCGCTTTTTTACCAAGATCTTTTGTTTCGGCAGCGATATCCGTAATTGCTTTTCCATCGGCGAAACGAATTACCGGAACTAATAAACCATCTTCAACTGCAACAGCCATTCCAATATGAATATGATGATTCAAACGAATTTTATCGCCCATCCAACTGCTATTTACGCGAGGATGTCTTCTTAAAGCAGACGCACAAGCTTTGATCACTAGATCATTGAACGATACTTTTACTTCGCTAATTTTATTAATGGCTTCTCTGCTTGAAATTGCGCTGTCCATATCCACTTCTATATTCAAATAGAAATGTGGTGCGCCATTTTTACTTTCTAATAAGCGACGAGCAATAGTTTTACGCATTTGGGATGCCGGTTCGTCGGTAAAACTTTCTACTCCAACAAAATTTGATCTTGCTCCACTTCCACCCTTATAATTCTCGATATCAAATTTGGTAATTCTTCCACCGTCGCCACTTCCATTTACTCTACTAAGATCAATGCCTTTTTCTTTTGCTAAGGCCTTTGCTAAAGGCGAAGCTTTTATTCTTCCGTTTGATGTTGTAGAAGTTTTTACAGCTACGTTTGCTGTAGCTGCAACTTTTTGTGTAGTTGCCGTAGTTGCACCAACCGCTTGCTTAACTTCTGCTTTTGCCTCCGATTGAGTTCCAACCGCAGCAAGAATTGCATTCACATCTTCTCCGCCTTTTCCTAAAATAGCAATGATCGCATCCACTGCAACCGGCTGTCCTTCTTTAATTCCCTGATAAATTAAAACTCCATCCTGAAATGATTCAAATTCCATTGTGGCTTTATCTGTGGCAATATCTGCCAATAATTCTCCGCTCTTTACTTTATCTCCAACTTTTTTATGCCATTTTTCAATCGTGCCTTCCGTCATGGTATCACTCAACTTTGGCATGCGCACAACTTCAACGCCTTTTGGTAATTCTTGTTTTTGAGCAGAGGCTTCTTGTTTCACATTACTTACAGTCGCATCTTGTTTTGTACCAACTTCAGTTTGCTTTGCTTTTCCGGCATCAGCTAGTATGGCTTTAATATCTTCTCCTTCTTTTCCTAGTACTGCAATAATTGCATCTACAGGTACCGCTTGTTTTTCGGGAATGCCAATGTGTAATAAAATTCCATCTTGAAATGATTCAAATTCCATTGTAGCTTTATCGGTTTCGATATCCGCTAACAAATCGCCGCTCTTCACTTTATCTCCCACTTTTTTATGCCATTTTGCAACAACACCTTCGGTCATTGTATCACTTAGTTTGGGCATTCTAACGATCTCCGCCATAGTATCTCAAATGAGTTTTATTATTCTATTATAAAAGGATAATTTGGTTCTGCATAAACATCTTTGTACAATTCTTCCGGCTCAGGATACGGACTCTCTTCCGCAAACTGAATTGATTCATCTACCAATGCTTTCACCCTTGCTTCTGCTGCTTCAATTCCGGCATCGTCTATCCACTTATTTGCTTTCATTGTATCCAATACTTTTTCAATTGGATCTTGTTTTTGATATTCCTTTACTTCGTCTTTTGTACGATACGTTTGAGCATCGCTCATGCTATGCCCTTTGTAACGGTAAGTCTTCATTTCCAAAAATGTTGGTCCGTCACCTCGTCTTGCTCTATCAACTGCTTCTTCCATCGCTTCGTGAACCGATTCAACAGTTAAACCGTCAACCGGTTTACTTGGCATATCGTATGCTAATCCTAATTTCCAAAGATCATGAACGTTACTTGTACGTTCTACAGAAGTTCCCATGGCGTACATATTATTTTCTACAATAAATACCACAGGCAATTTCCATGTCATGGCCATATTAAATGCTTCATGCAATGCGCCCTGACGAACAGCGCCATCACCCATCGAACAAACGCAAACATTATCTGTTCCATTATATTTTTCTGCAAATGCAATTCATGCTCCTAACGGAACTTGACCGCCAACAATTCCGTGCCCGCCCACAAAACCATGTTCTTTACTAAAAATATGCATTGATCCACCTTTGCCTTTGCTGCAACCAGTGATCTTTGCATACATTTCAGCCATTACATATTTTGGATGTAATCCTAAACCGATAGCGTGCGCATGATCGCGATATGCCGTAATATGTTTATCTCCTTTTTTTGTTGCACTCACAGTTCCGGCAACAATTGCTTCTTGCCCAATGTATAAATGACAAAAACCTTTTATTTTTTGTTGTACGTAAACTTGTCCGGTTTTTTCTTCGAAGCGACGCATCAATAGCATCGATTCGTACCATTTCATGTATTGTTCTTTGGTGAACTTCGCTTTTTTCTCTGTTAAGGTCTTAGCCATGAGATGAGAATTTGGTGAACAACAAATTTAACAGAAAAAGGCAATATTCCATAGCTAAAAATCATATGTAATTAACTGATAATGAGAATGTTTTGACTTTATCCAAATTTGAAATTTATAGATCGTACTCACATTTATTTTATGAAAGACGTTTTATAAAAATTTTAGTCGCAAATTTGCCGCAATGGAATTAAGCTATCATCCTTTTTTGTTGGAATACAAACATCCTTTTGGAGTAAGTGGAAATACTCGAACGCAAACACAAACTGTATACACAAAAATTGTTTGGGATGGTTTTGTTGGATATGGCGAAGCGTGTTTACCTCCCTATCTCGGAGAAACATTAGAGCAAACAACAGCGTTCTTAAATAAGGCCAAACCATTTTTGCAACAGCAAAGTTATCCGTGTTCTATTAAAGAGATCTTAATGGAGTTGGATGAAATGGACGAACATTGTAATGCAGCAAAAGCCTCTATAGATATTGCCTTACATGATCTGAAAGGAAAAATTGAGAACAGAAGTGTGCGCGAGTTATATAGGTTAAATACTGCAGAGAATACTTTAACCGCTTGCACCATTGGAATTGATTCGGAAGAAAAACTCAAACAAAAAATTGAAGAAGCAAAAGATTTTTCCATCCTTAAAATAAAAGCGGGAACGGACGATGACAGAAAATTAGTGCAAACCATTCGTAAATATTCCGATAAACCTCTTTACGTTGATGTGAACCGCGGATGGAAAGACAAGAACAAATCGCTTGAATTAGCACAATGGTTCAAAGAGCAAAATGTTGTATTAATAGAACAGCCTTTTCCCGTAGATCAATTAGATGATTCTGCTTGGTTAACAGAGAGAAGTCCTTTACCAATTATTGCCGACGAAAGCATTAAACGCTTAAGCGATATCACAAAAATAAAAGGCGCATTTTCGGGAATTAATATCAAACTCATGAAATGCACGGGGCTGGCAGAAGCATTTCAAATGATAGAACTTTGTAAGGCTTTTGATCTTAAAATATTTTTAGGATGCATGGCCGAAAGTTCTTGCGGCACTTCCGCGATGGCGCAATTTATTTCGTGCGCTGATTTTATTGACTTAGATGCTCCAACCTTATTAAAGAATGATCCTTTCCTAGGAATTACTTACTCTAACGGGAAAGTTATTTTGAATGATAAGCCAGGAATTGGCGTAACAACTTCGCTTTTTTAGAGGCATTAACCACGAAGAACACGATGTTTTACGAAGCTCACAAAGAAGTTTTTCCACTTCGTGTGCTTCGTGAAAAAACTTAGTGTGCTTCGTGGTTAAAAAACACTACTTCAAATGATCTTGATTGAACATCAAGGGCAATAAACTCTCAACACTTTTAGCAATATAAACTTTTCCGGAAGCCGAACCCATGATCACACGAATTGGTTCTCTGAATTTTATTTCATACTCTGCTAAAGCTTGTCGACACGAACCGCAAGGCGTTACCGGTTCTAATTGATTTACATTATCAGTAATAACAGCAATAGCTTTAATTTTACTTGTTGGATATTGAGCTGAAGCATAAAAAACGGCTGTTCTTTCAGCGCATGTTCCACTTGGGTAAGCTGCATTCTCTTGATTATTTCCTGTAACAATTGTGCCATTTTCTAAGAGTAAAGCAGCGCCAACTTTAAAATTTGAATACGGGGCATGTGCGCTCTTTGCAATTTCTTTTGCCTTATTTAAAAGTAATTGATCGTTCGCTTCCAGATCACTTTCGCTTTGATATACATCAAATGAAAGATCTACTTTTTTTATTTCGTGCTTTCCCATTAGTTAATTCTTAATCCCAAAATTATCAGATCTCTTTCTACTCCATCCATATTGGCCACCTTAGGAAAATGGGCCCATTTCTCGAACTTAAATTTATAGAATAATTTTAAGCTAGGTTCGTTATGTCCAAAAATAAAACCTAATAAATTCCTAATTCCCCTTGGTTTACTTTCATCAATTGCTTTTTGTAAGCATACATTTCCCAAACCTTTTCCGCGGACACTTTCTTCTAAATAAATACTTACTTCGGCGGTAATATCATAAGCAGGACGACCATAAAAACTATTAAAACTCATCCAACCCGCGTAATTACCTTCAACTTTACGATCCAAAGCGGACGATTAGTTTTATTGTGCGACTCGAACCACTGTTGTTTGCTTTCTACAGAAACCGGCTCCAGATCGGCAGTAACTAAACGAGAAGCAACAGTTGAGTTATAGGTCTCAACAATTTTCTTGAGATCATTTGCTTCTGCGTATACAAACTCTACATTCATTAATATAAGAAATTATTATAAGGGTAGCGTTTGATGTGCATTTCTTTCACCATTTTATATAATGTGCTCCGCAACTCTTCCATGTTTTGTTTATTGATGGCACTTATGAAAATACAATTGTTGTTCAAATTTCTCATCCAGGTTCTTTTTACCTCTTCCAACGACAAATTCTCTCGCGTTGTTGGCGTAAGATCATCTTCATCCTTTGGTTTATATTTAAATGCGTCGATCTTATTGAAGACAAGCAAAACCGGCTTATCTCCGGCCTTTATATCATGTAACGTTTGATTCACCACATTATAATGATCCTCAAAATTCTTATGCGAAATATCCACCACATGCACCAAAAGATCAGCTTCACGCACTTCGTCCAAGGTACTTTTAAAACTTTCTACCAATTGCGTTGGTAATTTCCTGATGAATCCAACTGTATCGCTCAATAAAAAGAACACATTGTCGATGGTTACTTTTCTTACCGTTGTATCTAAGGTTGCAAACAATTTATTTTCGGCAAGCACTTCACTCTTACTTAAAATATTCATGATGGTGCTTTTACCAACGTTGGTGTATCCTACCAAAGCAACGCGAATAAGATCGCCGCGATTTTTACGTTGCGTGGCCATTTGCCTATCAATTTCCTTTAATCGATCTTTCAACAACGCAATTTTATCGCGAACAATACGTCTGTCTGTTTCGATTTCCTTCTCACCCGCTCCTCCGCGCGTTCCGGTTCCTCCGCGCTGACGTTCTAAGTGCGTCCACATCCCTGTTAAGCGCGGTAACATGTATTGATACTGTGCTAATTGCACTTGTGTTTTTGCATGAGCGGTTTGTGCACGTTGTTCAAATATCTCAAGGATCAGTGTAGTACGATCCAATATTTTTTTTCCAAAAACCTTTTCTAAATTTCGTTGTTGCGATGGCGAGATCTCATCGTCAAATATGAGCACATCAACCTTATTCTCTTTCACGTAAGCAGAGATCTCTTCTACTTTTCCTTTACCGATATAAGTTGATTTATCAGGTTTATCAAGGCGTTGTGTAAATACGCGAACTGTATCAAGATCGTAAGTGCGAGCTAAAAACTCAAGTTCATCAAGATATTCCATTACCTGCTCGGTTTCCTGTTGCTTTGAAGCAACGCCAATTAATACACAGGTAAGTTTGGGTTTTTCAGTGCTATGTAAATCCTTCATTAATCGTTCTTCTATTTGCCTTTCAAGCTCGAGTGCACATAGTCAGCGATCATTTGTGCCTGTTCATCATTCACCGGAGCCGGCGGCATGGTGCTTTTCCCTTTCAAAATAATTTCTTTTATGGCGGCTACATCCATTGTTGTTGCGCTAAGATCCTTTGCTCCGGCCATAGCTAACTTTCCATCAGCACCGTGACACAATTTACAATTAGCTTCGTATAAGGCAATACCATCGTTGGCAATTGCTGCATTTGCATCCACAGCAATAATTGCCTTTTTCTTTCCGTACACTTCTGCTAATCCATAACTTCCTGTTATCAATAATAAACTTAAAGCCGCTAAGATTTTATTCGACTTCTTAAATCCAATTATCGCAATAGGAATTGAAGCGAACACCATTACTAATTTTATCCAAAACAAATAATCATACTTACTTCCAAACGGCAATTGCGTTGCTAAGTAAATACCTGTGATCAAAAACAAAGTACTGATGATCATCTCAGGTATTTTGAACATTTTAGAGAATTTTTGCAACAGATCAGTTCGGTTGCTCAATAACAATATGGTTTTTATAACGTAAAGTAGTAAAAACAGTGTAACTACTAAAATGTGTGTATGCAAAAATCCTTTATACATAATGTGGTTTTTAAAGCACTAATTTAACAAAAATACATGGAATAATAACTCATTATTTTATTAGGAAATACACATAATGTAGCTAATTTTATAGCCTATTCCTTATTAAATGAAAAACTTAGTCATAGGATTTGCCTGTTTGTGCATAAATTTCAGCTTTTCGCAAAGCACTTTTCCTGCAAACGGCGCTCCTAATCCCATTCATACAACCTACGCTTTTGTTAACGCAGTAATTCATGTGGACGAAAATACCACATTGAAAAATGGAACACTAATTATTAAAGATGGTAAGATCGTTGATGTATTAGAAAAAGGCGCTGCACCAAAGAGCGCTGTTGTGTTTGATCTTAAAGGAAAACACGTTTACGCATCATTCATTGACCTGTATACAGAATATGGTATCTCTGAAACGGGAGAGAACGAACGCCGCAATCGCCGTCAAGCTGGTCCACAAATGGAAAGCAATGTAAAAGGTGCTTATGGATGGAACCAAGCCATTCGATCGGATGTTGAAACTTACAAGAATTTTGTTCATCAAACCGACCAAGCAGATGTTTTCAAAAAAATAGGAATAGGTTCTGTGCTTTCTGCAAAAAAAGATGGCATTGTGAGAGGTAGTGGTGTATTAGTAAATTTAAATAATGCCAAAGAAAATGAAAGTATGATCACTGATAAATGCGCGGCCTTCTACGCATTGAATAAAGGTAGCTCAACACAAGATTATCCAAGTTCTCTAACGGGATGCATTGCTTTGCTTCGTCAAACATACTATGATGCCCAGTGGTATAAAACAAATGCAGGAAAAGTAGAATATAACATTTCACTTGAGTCGTTTAATCAGTTGCAAAGTTTGCCCGGCATCATGGAGAGTAATGAGAAATTCAATAACTCTCGCATTGCTTTAATTGCTAAAGAATTCAATACCCAATATATTTTAAAAGTTGGTAATGCCGATTACCAGCGCATTGAAGACCTTAAAAATATTGGTGCCAAATGTATCGTTCCTGTAAATTTTCCGGAGGCGTATGATGTAGAAGATCCTTTTGATGCAGATAACATCTCTTTGGCCGATCTTAAACATTGGGAAATGGCTCCAAGCAATTTAGCGGCCTTTGAAAAGAACAATATTCAGTTCTGCATCACAACTGCTGATCTAAAAGATAAAAAAGTTTTCTTAGCAAATATTCGCAAGGCCATTAAATATGGCTTGAGTGAAAAGATGGCATTAAAAGCTTTAACCACCAACCCTGCACAATTTGTGAATGCACAAACAAAAATTGGTTCGCTTAAAAAGGATATGTATGCCAACTTCTTTATTAGTTCAAAAAATATATTTGAAGAAGAGGCAAACATCCTTGAACATTGGGTAAACGGACAATCAAACACCTTTGTGAATTTATATGGTGATGACGTTAGAGGAAATTATTCCTTGATCACCAACAAACAAACGTATTCGGTACAAATTAGCGGCGATGAATATAAACCCAAATTGGTGGTAAAGGTTGATACTGCAAAAGTGAATGCGAATTTTAATTTAAGTAATTCACTCGCAACTTTTAATTTTGCTTACGACACTTCAGGAGTTTTAAGAATGAACTTAGTTTACAATAAAACAACAAAAGGATTTTTCGGAACCGGTAGCTGGCCAAATGGTGACTGGTTCAACGTTGAATTAAAATTTGTTTCGGCTTTAGACACAAATAAAGTAAAACCAAAAGCAGCAACTACAACTACTGCTATTACAATGGGAAAAGTGTTATATCCGTTCTCTTCTTATGGGATTGAATTACCTGCAGATGTTTCAACTTATAAAGATCTTTATTTAAAAACAAAAGGAAGTTTTTTAATTAAGGGCGCAACAGTTTGGACCAACGAAAAAGATAGCATCCTTTCTAATTGTGATGTTTTAATTGTTGATGGTAAAATAAATAAAATTGGCTCCAACTTACCCTCTGCACCCGGTGCGCAAATAATTGAAGCTAAAGGCTTGCATTTAACTCCCGGTATTATTGACGAACATTCGCACATTGCACTATGGCAAGGTGTTAACGAAGGCGCGCAAGCCAGCAGTGCTGAAGTAAAAATGGGTGATGTTATTTGGCCTGAGGATATTAATATTTACCGTCAACTCGCCGGTGGAGTTACCTGCTCGCAGTTATTACATGGTTCGGCAAATCCAATTGGCGGCCAGAGTGCTTTAATTAAATTACGTTGGGGGCAAAATGCCGAAGGCATGAAATATCAAAATGCTGATGGCTTTATTAAATTTGCATTAGGCGAGAATGTAAAGCAAAGTAATTGGGGTGATCTTAATTCGGTTCGCTTTCCACAAACACGAATGGGCGTTGAGCAAGTGTACAAAGATTTTTTTACGCGCGCCAAAGAATATAATACTGCTTTAACTTCTAACACTCCAAAAAAAGTTACCGTCCGCAAAGATCTTGAATTGGAAGCTTTAGCCGAGATCTTAAATAAAAAACGTTTTATCACATGTCACTCTTATGTGCAAAGTGAGATCAATATGCTGATGCATGTAGCAGATTCGTTTGGCTTTAAAGTAAACACCTTTACTCATATTTTAGAAGGTTATAAAGTAGCCGATAAAATGAAAGCGCATGGCGTGAGTGCTTCTACATTCTCAGATTGGTGGGCTTACAAAAACGAGGTAATGGATGCTATCCCTTATAATTCAGCCATTCTTACCAAGGTGGGCGTAAATACGTCTGTAAATTCCGACGATGCTGAAATGGCGCGCCGTTTAAATCAAGAAGCAGCTAAAGCAATTAAGTACGGTGGGTTAACTGAAGTGGAAGCTTTGAAATTAGCAACGCTAAATCCTGCTAAAATGTTACACATTGACGATAAAGTTGGAAGTATTAAAGTAGGTAAAGATGCTGATATTGTATTATGGACCGATAATCCTTTAAGCATTTATGCCAAGGTTGACAAAACATTTATTGAAGGAAAGATCTATTTTGATCGTGAGCAAGATAAAAAATTACAAGCGTATATAAAGAACGAACGCGCGCGCCTTATTGCCAAACTAATGGCCGAAAAACAAAAGGGCGGAGCGGTTACCAAATTTAAAAGCAAACGCCGTGGCTTGTACCATTGTGAAACAACAGAAGGGGTTAGTGAGGAGGAAACCGGTGTAAGATAATTTACACGAAAATGAAAATGATGAATAAGTCAAACTATATTCTTTTACTTTTTGTAGCCTTAGGCATTAGTTCATTCGCTCAGAAGAAAAACAAATTTGCATTGATCAATGCTACTGCGCATATAGGAAATGGCACAGTGATCGATAAAGCCATTATTGTTACAAATAACGATAAGATAGAAATGTGTATGTCGGTTGTTGGTTTTAAACCGGATTACAGATCCTATGATACAGTTATTGATCTGGAAGGAAAGCATATTTATCCTGCATTAATTAATGCAAATAATGTGTTAGGCTTGCATGATGCTTTTAGTGTAAGGGCAACGCGCGATCTTCAAGATGTTGGTTATATCAATCCTCATATTCGCACATTAATTGCATACAATACCGATAATAAAATTGTACCTACTATTAAAACCAATGGTATTTTATACACGCAAGTAACTCCGCGCGGAGGAATGATCTGTGGTCAATCAAGTATTATGGCGTTGGAAGGATGGAATTGGGAAGATGCCGAATTTAAAGCAGATGATGGTGTGCATATGAATTTTCCACAGTACGTTACGCGTTCTGATGATGATAAAGACGATAAAGGTTTGAAGAATTACAATGACCAATTGAATTCGCTAAACACTTTTATGAAAGATGCCTGGGCATATTATTCAAGCGGAAAAGCCGACGAAAAGAATTTACGTTTTGAAGCCATGCGTGGCGTTTTTAGTGGCGATAAGCGTTTATATATACTACCGATAAAGCGAAAGATATTTTAATGGCTATTAATTTTTGCAAGACCTACTCTATTAAATATCCGGTTTTAGTTGGTGTAAAGGAAGCTGCCAAAGTTTTAAAAGACATTAAGAGCAGTAACATTCCGGTAATGATTGTTCGCGTGCATGATCTTCCCGATAAAGCTGATGATGATATTGATGCGGTTTATAAATTGCCAGCTTTATTACAAAAAGAAGGAATCTTATTTTGTTTAAGTAGCGAAGGTGATACGGAAATGGAAGCTATGAACTGTCGTAACTTACCTTTTTTGGCAGGAAGCGCTGTAGCACATGGTCTTAATAAGGAAGAAGCCTTAATGAGTATTACATACAACACTGCTAAGATCATGGGCATTGATAAAAAACTTGGAAGTTTAGAGGAAAATAAAACGGCCAGTTTTGTAATTAGTGAAGGTGATATTTTAGATATGAAAAGTAGCATCATTACCGCCGCTTACATTGCAGGTAAAGAAGTGAATTTAAAAAACCAACAAACCGAATTGTATTTGAAATATAAAACCAAATACGGTATAAAATAAAACGTATGAGCGATCAAAAATTAGTAGTAGGCGTTTCACAAGGAGATATAAATGGTATTGGACTAGAAGTGATATTGAAAACATTTTTAGAACCGGGCATCAATGAAATTTGCACACCTGTTCTATTCAGTTCGCAAAAAACCGTTTCGTATTACCGGAAGGTAATGGGTATTGAGGAATTTAATTTTCATCCTTTGCGCGATCTAAGTCAGATCAATAACAAAAAAGTAAATGTATTTATTTGTTACGAAGAAGAAGTGAATATTGAAATGGGTAAGGCCAGTGATGTTGGTGGAAAATACGCTGCTATCTCTTTAGAAAAAGCAACGGAAGCATTGATGGCCAATAAAATTGACGTATTGGTTACTGCTCCTATCAACAAACACACCATTAAAAATGAAGGTTTTAATTTTATAGGACATACAGATTATTTAGCGAAAAAACTGAACGGAACTCCATTAATGGTCATGTGTACTAATTCAGGTTTGCGTGTAGCCTTAGCAACCGATCATGTACCATTAAAAGATGTTGCTGCAAAATTGACGGTTGAGAGTATTGCTGAAAAAATAAATATGTTCTACACATCACTCGTTCGTGATTTTGGAATTCGTAAACCGCGCATTGCAGTTTTGGGATTAAATCCTCATGCCAGCGATAATGGAACTATTGGCGATGAAGATCTAACCATAGTAAAACCTGGAATTGATAAAGCGCGCGGCGATCGCATGATATACGGACCTTACAGCGCCGATGGATTTTTTGGAAGTGCGAATTACAAACAATTTGATGGTATTTTGGCGATGTATCACGATCAAGGCTTAATACCTTTTAAAACATTAGCTTTTAGCGAAGGGGTAAATTATACTGCAGGACTTTCACACGTGCGCACTTCGCCCGATCATGGCACTGCCTTTGAAATTGCAGGTAAAAATACTGCCAGCGAACATTCGTTTAAAAATGCTTTGTATATGGATATTTATAAGAATCGCAAATTGCATTCAGAAGTAACAGCGAATCCTTTACAACATAACACTATAAAAAAAGAGAGATAGTATTTAGAGGAAAAATATTAGAAGTGACTACTCTTCCAATAAAAACAATTCAAAAGGGATCTTCAGCATTGTTTGATATTCTTTTCCGGCTTCTAAAATATTTTCGTCCTCAGCTTGGTATCCCCAACGGATCTTCACTGCGCTAACTCCGGCAACACGAAGTCCTTCTAATTCTTTAAAAAAATCAAGAAGGCATTTCGCCGAACTGGTATTAAAATATTCTAATTCAATGGTAACCGTGGTTGTTTCTTTGGGCTGATTTGAATATATCTTTAAGGCCTCTGTTAAGGGCTTATAAAACTCAACTGAATTCTCAGGAATAGAACGTCCTTTAATTTCTAAAGTTCCACCCAACAGATCAAAATTGATCGTAGGCGTAGTAGTCGTTCCGTCGTTTTTATATCTTTCCATACGGTATCTATTTATTTTCTTAAAAAACTAGTACTCTAATATACATAAATACGTTGATTTATCACAAAAATTGCGCCAAACACCACCCTGGCCTTCCTAAACCGAGTAAATAAGTAACATCAGTGAGTGAAGGTACAAAAAAACGCAGGCCCCACAAACACCCGCGGTTCCTCATCACTAAAACTGATTCTAAAATTTTAAACTTATACCTCCCATGCAATGCAAGGGCGCTGCCGGAGCCAGATAATTATATGTATTTAATTGGTTTCCGTAATAATATCCATAGGTGTATCCGTTTGTTTCATAAACGGTATTAAAAATATTACTGAGTGTTAGCATCAAACTTAATTCAGTTGAATTTTTGAATTTATACGTGTAGTTAAAACGCACATCATTATAATTATAAGGATTGATGCTTCGCTCTTTTTTAGCCGTATTATCTAAGAACTGACGATCGACATATTTATTGATCAAAGCGATCTCTAATCCATTAATAGGTTTAAATGCTAACACTAATGATGAAATTGTATTTGGAGAAAATGAAATATCCGTATTCTTATACGTAGCCAAAATTTGTCCGCCATTATCATAATCATCCGTGTATTCATTGAATTCTTTAATTTTATTTTGCGAAAGTGTCAAATTTCCAGTCAAAGTAACATATTTACTTGGGGCATAAGCAAATTCTAATTCAACTCCTCTACGAACACTTTTTTCTACGTTAACGCGTGTATAAGCCCCAACATCATTTACTTTTCCGCTCAATACCAATTGATCGGTATAATCCATATTAAATATATTTACCTGAACGCTGTATTTATTGCTCGTGTAGCGCGCACCCAATTCAACATCTTTTAAATTCTCATTTTTTGGTCGGCTTTTTGGCGTAGAATTCACATAATCATTTCTATTAGGTTCTTTATTTCCTATGGCAAAAGATCCGTACACGCTCAATGCCGAATTTAAACGGTAACTCACACCAACTTTCGGATTAAAGAATGAAAGCGCTTCTTGCTGTTTGGTGCTTTTTAAACTATCATCAAATCCAAGGAACGAATAATTGATCATGCGTTGTTGAAGATCTATAAATACAAAAAGATCGTTGATAGGATTATAATTTAATTTCAAATACACATTGGCGTCGGTCTTTGAAGCCGTATATTTATAATACTCATGATCAATAGTTGCATTAGAAGCAAATTGTGCCCACATCACTCTTCCAAAATGGCGACCATAATAATCATTATAACCACCACCTAATACAAGCGATAATTTATTACTGGCTTTGTAACTTACATTTCCCAGAACACCTACAAAATCATTATCTAGCCATAAACGGCGAATTAGATCAGTACTTGTAATGGTATCTCCTTTTGCAGTGATCACATCATTCATATTATAAGAAGTTAAACTCTCGCCTTGTTTGTATTGCTCGTAATATCCTCGTCCCTTTGTATAATGACCTGTTAAATTAAAATTGAGTTTTGAATTTATACTGCGAGTATAATGCAATTGATAATTGTCTTGTTGATAATTATCTGTTTCGTTATTATAGTATTGTATGTTTCCGTTGGCATCAAAATAAATTCCTGCAGGATTGAATGTGCGATTTCCTCTTCCTAAAGAATCCGTTGGAACATAATACCAAGCTTGATATGTTCTTTCCTTTCCAGTAAAAGCAATAAATTTTAATACATCTTTTTTACCATAATACCCCGCCGAAAAATACAAGGAGCCTAAATTACTTTTAGCACGATCAATATAACCGTTGCTGCTGATCTTAGAAGCACGCGCATCCATACTAAATTTTCCGTTGATCAAACCACTTCCAACAGCCAATGTGTTTTTGAATGTATTGTATGAACCTACAGAAGACATTACTTGTCCGTACGCTTTTTCATTTAACGCATTCGTTTGAAAATTGATACTTGCACCAAAAGCGCCGGCCCCATTTGAAGAAGCACCAACTCCACGTTGAACTTGCACGCTATTTACACTCGACATAAAATCGGGCATGTTCACAAAAAATGTTCCCTGACTTTCGGCATCATTTACCGGCACACCATTAATGGTAACATTAATTCGCGTTCCGTCTGTTCCGCGGATCCAAAGTCCTGTATAGCCTACTCCATTTCCCGCATCGCTATTTACAACTACACTTGCCATTTGATCTAACAAAATTGGGGCATCCTTTCCTAAATTATTTTTTGCGATATCCTCCTTACTCATTTCACTATATGCCATTCCCGAAAATTTTCCGGCTCGGGTAGATTGGATCACCACTTCATCCAAGGTTTTGTTATCGATCACCAAAGTGTATTCTTTATTTAGATCGCCATTTGCTTCAACAGTATCTAATATTGTGTGATAACCTATCGATCGCACCTCAACAACCTGCTGGCCCTTTGGAAAATCATCAATAGTAAATTGCCCTTCTGCATTACTGATAGCCGAAGCATATCCTTTTTTAATACCTAGTGCAGCAAACGAAATTGGCTCGCCTTCCTCATTCTTAACTGTTCCGGTAAATTTGTTCTGCCCGCTTAATTGAATGGCAAATGCCGTACTTAATAGCACAAACAAAAACGTTTTTGTTCTTTTCATTATAAATAATACTTTAATTAAACTAACCTTTGCAAGGGGATTGCATTGGCCCTTTAATTCTCTCCCTACGCAGGCATTATCCTGTTCAGGTGCTTAACAAGCGCTTTGAGAAGCTCACTCGTTAATGGGTATGATCTCAGCCTTTTGTAAACAAAAAGCACCCCTTAAGACGGGTCAATGTTACGAATTATAATTCACGCCTCAAAAACATTTAACCTTTTTACCTAACTTTAGAGTGTTAATATGAACCGGGGCCTTATAAAATACCTATTCACGCTTTTAATGTTTTTAATAGTAAAGCCTGCTTTTGCTCAAACTCAAGCCACAGATATTATTGTAACAAAAAAAGGCGAACACATTAGTTGCAGCATTACACGACAAGATAGCGCACGTGTTTACTTTAAAGTTGGTGGTAACATGAGTAGTGTTGAAGCAAATATTCCGTTAAACGAAATTTCTGAGATCCAATACGGTGAAAAAAAACAACCGCAACTACCCACTCTTGGCCAAGCGCCCGGCACTGAGCAAAAAGATGATTACGTTCCACCAAATACGCCTACTGTAAATACTCAAACAAAAAAATTAGATGCGCCGAGAAAAGAAAATAGCATTTCTGTATTTGCAAGTGGCGCATGGCCTGTTGGAAATTTCAATAGAAAAACATTAGATACAAATGAAATTGGTCCTGGCCTTACCGGCGCTGCGGCAGGTTTAACCTTTACCCATATGAAAAAAAATGGTTTGGTATTTGGATTGAATTGTTTTTTATCTACTAATGAGTTAAACACAGAACCTATCACCCATAAATATTTATACCATAGTGATTCAGCATGGAAAGCCGACAAAGCAAACTGGCGAGCATTTGGAGTTCATTTATCCTTTGGGTACCATAAAGTTTTTAGCGATGATCTTTTGATGTACGCAAAAATCAATGCCGGTTATCTTTCATTAAAGTATCCTGAGGTTACTTTAAGTGTTAGCTCGTCACAATATTTAAAATTTAATTCATCAACAGCCGATGCCATTTCATTTGGAGGAGCACTAGGGATCAATTACCGTTTGTTCCAAAGTTTAGGTGCTGCTTTAGAAATAAGTTATTTGCAGGCCAATTGTAAATTCAACGAAATTTTAGTGATCGGCGAAGCGCCTGCCACTCCAACAAATAAAAAGATCTCTCAAACCATGCGCGATGTAAAGCAATCGTATCAAAATGTGTTTATTTCCGCGGGGGTTAATTATTGGTTTTAACATTAGGTTTTATTTTGCCAGGGAGACGCGGAGGCATGGAGAAATAATTAAACAAACTATTACGCAGTGGTAGAAAAAACAAGCTCCGAGGCTAAAAATATTTTGAAATAGCAATTATAGCATTTTTCACGCGATCTTTATCAAAGCCTTTGATGATCTCAAAATTTAAACCTAGTTTTTGTAATTCATTCACATGCATTTGCATGATCTCCTTTCGATTGTATTCGTTTCGGCGTTGTTCATCGGCCACCCAAGGGAGGTCTATATCACAAAGCAAATGGAGATCATGATTGGTGTTACTGATGTTTTGCGAAATGAATTCCGGCGCACTTTTGAAAACAACATCAGCCCACACTTTTCCGGAAATTAAATTGGTATCACAGAATAAAAAACGATTGGCCTGTTTCACTATTTTGCTTTCCGACAAAATTTGTTTTTCATAAATGATATTCAGATCTTCTTTGGTATGACCTTCAATGTTTTTTGTAAGGAAATAATCGCGGGCATATTCAGGGACGAAAATAGTGTTATAATGCAAAGCCAGTTGCTCGCACAATACGGTTTTCCCAGTGCTTTCGGGACCAACAACAGCTATTTTAATGATCTTTGAGTTCTCCATATATAAAAACCAACAGACGCCATTGCTGCAAATATAAAATACAAAATGGCGAAAAGTATCATTTCCTTTTTAAAATACAAAGCTACATAAGCGAGATCAATTAAAACCCAAAAGGCCCAATTCTCGTGCCATTTTTTTGTCATCATAAATGTAGCGGTAATGCTACAAGCTGTTAATATTGAATCAACCACCACTTGATCACCTTTAAATTTCTTAAGCAAGAAATAATATACAACAGATTGTGCGGCCGTAATAAGAGCCATTACCATCCAAATGTTTACCGGAGTTTTAGTTACCTTAAATTCCTTTTCCTTATTTCGTTCCCAATAATACCAACCATAAACTCCTGCTACAAAATAAAACCCCTGTAAAGCCATATCGCCAAACAAACGTTCGTTATAAAATTCTATAGAGGATGCGATTACACTAATTAATGCAAAGGGCCAACACCAAATGCGTTGCATAATAGTAAACAAAACACCAAGAACACCAGAAATAAGCGCTATTGTAGCAAGTACCGACATTATTCGATCTTGATATTAAGCTCGTTGAATCGACGAATGATATGAAGGAATTGATTGCATGGGTTTTCATTGTCCCATATATATGAACTAAATGCGATCCCGTCAAAACCATATTTAGCTGTTTTTTCAATCACCTTGGCGGTTACACCACCGCGTGCCACAATTTTCTTATTTGTGCTTTTTAATGCAGCAATTAAGGCTTCTTCATAGAAACCCCCGTATAATTCCCCGGTTAAATTATTATATACCGTGCCCATCAAAAAATAATCGAAATCATGCTCTTCTTTATTGTGAATATTAGTGAGGCGTTTATAAGATCGTGTTTTAAAAAGCTTTCCAAATTTTATACGTAATCTTAAACGTGTGAAAAAGTATTTCCACTTTTTATTTAAATGTGTAGATGTAAAATGAATTCCTTTAAGATCGTATTTGGCTGCAAGAATATGATGCGAATGGATAATGACCCGGTTGTGAAAATATTTTGGGATCTCATCAATGTAATCTCGCATTTCCTGAGTGGTGAGTTTAGGTTTCCTCAGATGAAGAGTCATTAAACCATCTTCAAACATTTTGGTGACCAAACTTGGCTCGTCGGGAAAGGTTTTAGAGCCGGTTATGACAATCAGTTTCATTTAATATTATGCTATTATACAAAAACTTTTGAAAGTGCGTGTATCAAAAGCTTGTTTTTTTCGAGGGCATTACCAACAACAACCACATTTGCACCTGAGCTTTTTGCTTTTTTTGCCCCTGAGGCAGAACTGACGCCGCCTCCAACAATAAGTGGAATTGAAATACTTTGAGAAGCTTTTTTAATAAGCGCTGCGTTTACTTGCTGTTTTGCACCACTTCCCGCTTCAAGATAAACTGCTTTAAAACCTAATTGTTCGGCGGCCAACATGGTGTCTAAAATTTTCTGCTCTCCTTTAAGTGGTTTTGTTTTGCTTACTTTTTGTGTTACACTCTTACTACCTGTGTCAACTAAAATATAAGCCACCGGAAATGTTTTGAGCTTAAGTTCTTTTATTTTTTTTGCGGCACGAACTTGCTTCTCTATCAAATACTCCGGATTTCTTCCCGAAAGCAAACTTAAAATAAAAATACCATCCGCTTCTTTGCATAGCTGCGATTCATCTCCCGGAAAAAGTATCACGGGGATTTTAGTGATCCTTTTTATTGCCTTTACAGTTTCTTTTAAATTATTTCGTTTCAATTTACTTCCACCAACTAAAATAAACGACACCGAACTTTTTTTCAGTAGTTTGATCAACTCTTTATCGAACTTATCGGGATCAACCAATACAGCCAATGAAGATGAACGTTTATGTATAAGCTTATCGAATTTCATGTGCTATCAAAGCTAGAAAATAACCTTCAAATTTGCGATACATTAATTTATAATTACGAATGTGGTCTTCAAAGTGAATGCAGGCATTTACTTCCCCTCGTGGTTTTAGATCCAAACTATCCACAATTATATTTTTAAATTCCAATTCCTTCTTTCCGTACGCTTTGTAAACAGCCTCTTTACAACACCATAAAAATGTAAGCTTATCAATATCATTTTGTGCAAATTCAAGTTCGGCATCACAACAAAATTTGTGTTTGATGTTGATCACTTTCTCGCGGATCAATTCTACATCTACGCCCGTTTCAACTGTATTATGAATGCTAATTGCCAGCCATTGATGCGAGTGCGAAATGCTGATATGCTCGCTACGGCCCTTTAAGAACGGGCGATTCAGCTCATTATATACTAATTCTACAGACTCAGTATTTAACATTTTTTTAAGTAAGAACAGGGTGCCTTTTCGCTCAATTTCGCGCTTTTCTTCAAGTACATTAACGGCCTTAAACCCTTGCAGGTCAAGCATTCCAAGACTTAATTCATCATTAATATATTCTAGGTGTATCAATTTGAGATTTACAAACTTAAGGCTTATCTTTGTATATTATTTTAAAATCTTAAAAATCATACGAAAATGAGCACCACAACTACAAAATTTGTAAAATCAAAAGTAAAAGATATCTCGTTAGCTGAATGGGGTCGTAAAGAAATAAAATTAGCCGAAGAAGAAATGCCGGGTTTAATGGCGCTTCGTAAAGAATATGGTGCAAGCCAACCTTTAAAAGGTGCGCGTATTGCAGGTTGTTTACACATGACCATTCAAACCGCTGTATTAATTGAAACATTAACAGCTTTAGGTGCTGAAGTTACTTGGAGTTCATGTAATATTTTCTCTACACAAGATCACGCTGCTGCTGCAATTGCTGCTGCGGGAATTCAAGTTTATGCCTGGAAAGGAATGAATGCTGAAGAATTTGATTGGTGTATTGAGCAAACATTATGGTTTGGCGAAGATCGCAAACCATTAAATATGATCTTGGATGATGGTGGCGACTTAACTAACATGGTATTTGATAAATATCCTGAATTAGCTGCAGGCATCAGAGGTTTATCTGAAGAAACTACAACAGGTGTACACCGTTTATATGAGCGTATGGCAAAAGGTACTTTATTGTTACCTGCTATTAACGTAAATGATTCGGTTACAAAATCAAAATTTGATAATAAGTATGGTTGCCGCGAATCATTAGTTGATGCGATCCGCAGAGCAACTGATATTATGATGGCAGGTAAAGTTGCTGTTGTTGCAGGTTATGGTGATGTTGGAAAAGGTTCGGCACAATCATTATCATCGCAAGGTGTTCGTGTTATTGTAACTGAGATCGATCCAATTTGTGCATTACAAGCTGCAATGGATGGTTACGCTGTACAAAAAATGGATAACGCAGTGAAAATTGCTGACATCATTGTTACAACTACAGGTAATAAAGACATCATTGTTGGTCGTCATTTTGAATCAATGAAACATAACGCTATCGTTTGTAATATTGGTCACTTTGATACAGAGATCGACATGGCTTGGTTAAATAAAACTTACGGTGCATCAAAAGACACTATCAAACCACAAGTTGATAAATACACCATCAAAGGAAAAGATATCATTGTTTTAGCTGAAGGTCGTTTAGTGAACTTAGGTTGTGCAACTGGTCACCCAAGTTTTGTAATGAGTAATTCATTTACAAACCAAACTTTAGCTCAATTAGAATTATGGACAAACACTGCTGCTTACGAAAAGAAAGTATATGTGTTACCAAAAATTCTTGACGAAAAAGTTGCTCGCTTACACTTAGGAAAAATTGGTGTTGAGTTAGATATTTTAAATAAAGAACAAGCTGATTATATTGGAGTAAAAGTTGAAGGTCCGTTTAAAGGGGATGCTTACAGATACTAAGATGTAATTCTTACAATACAAAATTTAAAACCCGTTGTGACAGCAGCGGGTTTTTTATTTTAATTATTTGGGCGTGGCCCCCTCGCAACATTTCGAACATCGTCTTAGCTCGGGGTCGGGCTTTTCGCTACAATCTTTTTGCCTGAAAAAGGCAAAAAGGATTTTCGCTACAATCCCTCACGCGGCAGTTTGGAAAGTTAGAACTCGACCGAGTCTCGCAAAAGACAGATTTGCCGAAGGCAAATCCTCCGCTCCGTGCTCTTCTCCGTCTTGCTACGTCTCGTGATCCACTTTGTGTCTTCGTGTCTCCGTGGTTAAAAATAGAAATATAAGTAACTCATTTTCAGTTATTTAAGTAGTATCTTTATGGAAAATGGTTTGATTTCTCATCTCAATTATAGAAACAACAAACACCATGAAACATCAAACCATAAAAATAAACATCGCAGAGCCTTGTCACGAGAACTGGGAGAAAATGTTAGACGAAGAAAAAGGCAAATTCTGTTTATCGTGTCAAAAACAAGTTGTTGATTTTTCGCGCATGACGAACGAAGAGATCATTAATTATTTTAATGTGAACGAAGGTAAAAAAACATGCGGACGAATTGCCAAGCATCAACACAATACACCGATCAGTAATTATCAAAAAGTAGTTACACCTTGGTTCAATCGATATGTAGCAGGATTTTTTATGGCTTTAGGATTTTACAATCCTTCATCAGCTCAAACAAAAGATGTTCCGGTTGAACAACATATGAAAGGTGAGATAGCAGTAAAGCAACCTCACATTCGTTCCGATAAAAAGTTAGTGATCAATGGAAGAGTTTTAAATAGCGCAACTAATAAAGGAATGAAAGGGGTCTCAATAACTGTTGTCGGTTCAGACATCACCGTTACTACCGATAAAAATGGAAATTATACGATATCAATCCCAGCACGTTTACAAAACGAAAATTTAGTGTTAAGTGTTTATCACTCCGGTTACAATAGCCAGGAGATCACGGGAATTGATTACAATAAAACTACAGTAAGCGTTATCACCAAGCTTTACATAGAAGAAAAGCACATCATGGGCGATATGATCATGGGTAAAGTAATGCCCTCAAAAGAAAACTAAGTTTGTTTGTTGTTATAGGTGCAAGGGCGTGGAGAGATTCGCGCCCTTGTTTTTGGTGCTTTTTAACCACGGAGGCACCAAGGCACGGAGCTTTTTTAATTATTACAATTACTTTTCGTTTTTACTCTAGTTAGAAATATTCTCTGTGCCTCCGCGTCTCCGTGGCAATTAAGAGGAGTACTTCTTCCTTCGCATATAGAATTGTAAAATTCCAAAACCAAATATCAATGCAGCCGGAAGTGCCACGTTCATCATTTGCCATTTGGTACGCTGCATTTCAGTTTTCTTTTTATCAAGGAGGCGTAAAGTAACAACGCGCGAACGCAATTGCAATAATCCTTCATCATCCAATAAATAATTCATACAATTCAATAAAAATGTTTTGTTGGCAAATGTTCGCCCGGTATACATATCATATCCCAAAGGCATAATGTTACCCGTTTTGTAATCTATTCCATTTACAGCCAGATCACCATCGGCTACAATAACCATTTTTGATGGTTTGATCCCATGATCAAGATACTTGAATGTTGGGTCATTTAATAATGCATTGGGTAAACGGTATTCTACCACACTATTAAATGTTCCTTCTAGCAACACTGACAAAGGCTGATATGGATTGTTGAATTGTTGAGGATTTGGTTTCTTCATTGCCATAGCAAATGAGAGACGCGCAGGCGTTGGTTGCACCTTGGTATTTCTACCGCTATGCAATAAAATGGTTTTTTTGATTCCCGGTGCAGTAATTGTGTCAATGGTGCTTACATAATCCATTTTAACCAAACCAAGATTTTTTACAATAGGATGCGATCCATCGGGCATTGATAATACGCTATAGAACCAAGGACGTAATTGAAACTTTGCTTCTGCTCCAGGAACAGCCACATTTATAGGAACAGCCCCACTCGAAAAGTCTTGTACCAAAACCGGATTCAAACGCACGCCGTATTTAAATAACATGTCTTCGATATTATACTGCTGCGAAAATCCTAACGAATAACCGCGCATACGAAGAGTATCCATGTTAATATTAACAGGATCAACCAACCACATTACTTTCCCTCCATTCATTACATACTGATCGATGATAAATTTATCCTTATCTGTAAAAACAGAATCGGGTTTTGTGATCACAATAGCTGCGGCATCTTTAAGTGCCGATAATCTTCCGTTGATCTCCACACGATTTACCGTATAATATTCGGCCATCGAACGCATCAAATCATACTGTTGAATTGTATCGGCCTCACTATGTCCTTCTACAAACGAAACTTCTAACGAACGTTTTTGACGAAGTTTACGAATTACATTACTCAAGCCATATTCAAGATCCTGAACGCTATTATTAATTCCTTCCTCCTCATTATTCATTCCCATCTGGCGCTTGTAGATCTGCCAAACACCTTCTTTGTTCTTGTACGATACCAAAGCTCCCGGCCAGATCCAGCCTTGCGATGTTTTTTCGTTATTAGAAGAAGTGATCTGCTCAGGCTCTAATCCCTTTTCATACAATTGCTTCTCTGTAGCTGTTTGTTCTTCTTTTGTTCCGTTCTCGTAAATGTTTATGAATTCGTATTCAATATTTCCGTTGGAATACGCACGGAACTCATCCAGAATTTCTTTGGCTTCATTTTTTAAGCGGGCAAAACTTGGTTTAAAATCGCCATGCAAATACACTTTTAAATAGATCACATCATCCAATTCACCTAAAAGTCTTTTTGTGGATTCGGCAATGGTATAGCGCTTTTCTTTTGTAAGGTCAAAACGTTTAAATGAAAGTGAGCCAATGAAATTGATCAATACAACTATTACCAGCAATACTGCCAGCATCAAAATATCTTTGCGTTTATTTCCTGTTGCTTTGTTCATTACCACTTACGGCTTTCTAAAACCAAACGGGTTAATAAATTAAATATCGCTATCACACTCACAAAATAAATAATATCGCGTGTGTCAACCACACCTCTGCTCATGCTCACGTAATGATCATTTATACCTAATGCTTTTACAAAAGCGGCTGATTTAGCGAATACACCGGCTTGCGAAATAAAATCAAAACCGATGTAACAGAAAAAACACAATAATAAAGCAATAATAAAAGCGATCACTTGATTTTCGGAAATAGCGGAAGAAAAAATTCCAACAGCTACAAAACCGGCGCCTAAAAATAAAAGACCAATGTACGAACCCCACATACCTCCTGTATCCACATGCGTTCCGCCGGTGCAAAGTTTACTTACCGAATAATAATAAATAAGTGTTGGCAATAACGAAATAACAACCAACGTAAATCCTGCCAAATATTTTGCCATTACAATTTGTAGATCTGTGATCGGTCGCGTTAAAAGCAATTCAATGGTTCCCGATTTTTTTTCTTCCGAAAAACTTCGCATGGTAATTGCGGGAATCAAAAACAAATACACCCAAGGTGCAATTGAAAATAATGGATCAATATTAGCAAAACCATTATCTAAAATATTTGCTCCGCCTGCTTCGGTTGGAATGATCCATAAAAAGATACCAATGAGCGTGATAAAAACACCAATGGCTACATAACCTATGAGTGAACTCAAAAAGCTTCTGATCTCTTTTATGTAAAGGGTAAGCATGTGCTGCAAAAATAAGGAATAGATCTTTTTTATTTTGCTTTTTTGGAGTTTTTAAGGGTTTTTTACAAACAAGTGTCTTTTAAAGGCGGAAGCCAAAGATGACAAAATAGGTTTCTCTGTGTCCTCAATGAAAAAACTCCGTGCGCTCTATGGTTAAAAAGGGGGCGTTATTCCCCATCCACCAACTGCAAAGTGTCCTGCCCTGTTTTATTATCCAAGATCTCATAGATCAAATACGTATGATAGGCATTTTTGTTGAGTTGATTACTCAAAACAATAATGGTTGTTTTATCTCTTAAACGCCTGTGAAAAGCCGTGCGGTAGCCATGCCACCAACCATTATGGAAAACTTCCTTTTTAACCGAATCTTTATGGTCGCGCATTCGCCATCCAAAACCATAATTATTATCGCGCTGTTCCTTACTATAAGGCGCATAAGCTAAAGCCTGAGTTTCGAGAGATAATATTTTATTTTGATACATGGCTTCACTAAACAAAAATAGATCGTAAGGCGTTGAGAAAATACTTTTATCGCCCAATACATAATCACTGGCGTCGCCCGGCTCGGTTCTCCATTTCAAATTATAGGCTTTTGCAATTCGGTTCGAATCTATTTCATTAATGGTACAGGTATTCTTCATTCCTAATGGCTCAAACAATTCCTTCTTTAAGTAATCTTCGTAAGGCGTACCCGTAACTTTTTCTATTAGCAAAGCCAACAACGCATAATTGGTATTACAATAATTAAATCGCTTGTTTGGTTTTAAATACGGAGCCGGAGCCTTAAAACACATTTGGTCGTAAACTTGTTGGTTGGTGAATTTTCCACCAGATGTTCCTATCTCTGAATTTAAAAAATAAATATAGTTTGGTAAGCCCGAGCGGTGACATAATAATTGTTTTACTGTAATTCCATTATAATTAAACCCCGGAAAATACGTTTCAAACGGTTGTTCAATATCGATTAACTTTCGCTCGTGCAACATTAATATAGCGGTTGCCGTAATTACTTTTGATACGGAAGCCAATTGAAACATGGTAGAATCGTTGAGATATATTTTATGTTCTCTATCCGCAAGTCCGTAACTTTTTTGGAGTAAAATTTTTCCATCTCGCCCAATAAGAACACTTCCATTAAAACTATTGAGTCTGTTCCACACCGTGAACATGGAATCTAAACGTGTTTTAACGCGAGCATCTTTATCCTCTTGACCAGTTTTTAATTTTGGTTTATCAATTTTTTTCTCATTGCTTAACGCATCGCTTCCGCAACTGATCACAGTTAAGATAAAAATAATTATAAAGGATACTTTTTTCAAATTCTAATTTCTAATACTTAGTTCTCTTCTTCTATCTTATCATAATCCAGATCATTTCCCCAAAAATCCATTTGCTTTTTTATCCACGCCTTTCTGTTTTGTATATATGGGCCCGCAGGATTTGCCACATATTTTCGTGGGTTTGGCAAAACTGCAGCAATTGCAGCTGCCTGGTCTTTATTTAATTTAATAGCACTTTTCTTGAACCAATGTTGAGCAGCCGCTTCTGCACCGTAAATACCATCTCCCATTTCAATACTATTCAAATACACTTCCATAATTCGTTCTTTGCTCCAAAATAATTCTATCAAAAATGTAAAGTAAGCTTCAAAACCCTTTCTTATATAACTTCTGCCAGGCCATAAGAACACGTTTTTTGCTGTTTGTTGTGTTATGGTGCTTCCTCCTCTAATTCGTTTTCCTTTTTTGTTTTGCTTCATGGCTTTTTTTATGGCTCCCCAATCAAAACCATCATGCCTCAAATAATTTTGATCCTCGCTACACACAACCGCCAATTGCAAACGCTCATTGATCTCTTCCAAAGAAACCCAATCATGTTTCAATCGCATATCCTTATCATCACTTTTTTGCTCAATACACCTAATTAACATCAAAGGTGTAATCGGAACCGGCATAAAACGGAACAAGATCACCGAAACTATGGAGGTAATTAAGAACCAAACCACACACTTCAGAAGAAACTTCCCTATTTTAGCTAAAAATAACACCTAGAAAGGCAAATCTAATTCGTAATTTTGCATTAAATAGGCATTGAGCCAATACTAATCAACTGCCGAGTCTTAATATCATGCCAAAAAAACTCAGTCTTCTTCTAATTTTTGCCCTTTTTGCCATTGGCGGATTCTATCTCTATAATAAATATAGAGTAGCGCCAAGCGTAGACATTTCTAAACTTTCACTTCAATCATTAGACGGTCAATCCTTTGATTTTGCTTCTTTAAAAGGTAAAAAGGTGATTGTGAGTTTTAGTGCTTCGTGGTGTGGTAATTGCATTAGAGAAATGAACGCGATGAAAAAGATCAAAGACACCGAATTGCAGGGAATTGAAATCGTGATCGTTGACGACGAACCAATGGAAACCGTTATTGGATTTAAAGAGCGTCGCGAATATCCTTTCACGTTTTTGAAACTCGAACAGCCCTTTCCTTCCATTGGAATTCATTCTATCCCGGTAACTTATTTTTACAATGCCAAACAAGAGTTAACCGGTAACGAAGTTGGCGAGATTGATTGGCAGGATCCCTCTACCCGAGAGCATTTCAAGCAGATCCTCAATTAATGCACTATCAACAAGGTGTTATGCAAAACATCTAAAAGCATTTCAAAAAGCGAGCTCCACATCTTTTAACTTCATAGTTTATGAGTGGGAAATTATTTGTGGTGCCAACACCAATTGGCAATTTGGAAGACATGACCATTCGTGCCATTAATACCTTGAAAGAAGTAGATCTAATTTTTGCAGAGGATACACGCAATACCATTTTTTTACTCAAACATTTTAATATTGAAAAACCCGTACGTTCGTATCATATGCACAACGAACATAAAATATTAGAAGAAGCAGTGAAAATGATCAGCAACGGACAAAACGTTGCTTTAGTTTCCGATGCGGGTACACCGGGCATAAGCGATCCTGGATTTTTATTGATCAGAGAAAGTATCAAGCAAAATATTGAAGTTACAACATTACCGGGTGCAACTGCATTTGTACCGGCATTGGTGAGTAGCGGATTTCCTTGCGATACATTTGTGTTTTACGGATTTTTACCGCAAAAAAAAGGACGCCAAACAAAATTAAAGCAATTGGCCAATGAAGAACGTACATTTATTTTATACGAATCACCCTTTAGATTAGTAAAACTTTTAGAGGAGTTGAAGGAATATTTGGGCGATGTAAGAAGAGCATGTGTATCGCGCGAAATAAGTAAACTGTATGAAGAAAATAAACGCGGTACGTTTGCAGAATTGATAACTTACTTTTCTGCAAAACAGGTAAAAGGCGAAATTGTTGTAACCATAGAAGCAATAAATAATGGCAAGGAGACGGAAGAATAACAAAAATGACATCGGTTTACCTCCAGGCACATTGGTTTACAATGGGAAAGTTACCACTGACCGTGTAAAGATCACTTTAATTGAATACAGTGAAGCCGAGTATTTTGAACGCGAGTTCTATGATCTTTCGGAATGCATGAACCACGTAAAAAAAGGCATGGTAAAATGGATAAATGTGGAAGGCATTCATAAAACCGAACTTATTGAGGCCATTGGGAAACATTTTGATATACATCCTTTAACTCAGGAAGATATTGTACACATCGATCAGCGTCCAAAATTTGAAGAGTACGAAAATTACGTTTATTGCATCATGAAAATGATCACCTTCGATGGGCACGTACATCCCGAACAATTATCGTTGATACTTGCAGGAGAAACCGTTATTTCATTCCAGGAACCTTTTGGTGGTGATGCTTTTGATATTATAAGAACCCGCTTGCGTCAAGCAAAAGGAAGGGTAAGAAAGTTGGGTTCTGATTACTTGTTTTATTGTTTAATTGACGCCGTTGTAGATTCCTACTTCACCATCATTGAAAAAATAGGCGATGCGGTTGAGCAAATAGAGGAAGAGATCATGAACAACGAAAGCAAAGAATCGCTTAAAAAACTTTACGAGCTAAAACGCGAACTCATTTTCTTGAGGAAGCAAGTTTGGCCAATGCGAGATATGATCAGCAATATGATACGATCAGAAACTAACTTTATAAGTAAGGACACACAAATATTCTTACGCGATCTTTTAGATCACAGCACGCGAATTATTGATACCGTTGAAACTTATCGCGATCTATTGAGCGGTATTATGGATGTTTACCTTAGCAATGCTTCTAACCGCATGAATGAAGTAATGAAAGTGCTTACCATTGTTTCCAGTATTTTTATTCCCGCTACATTTATTGTTGGGGTATACGGAATGAATTTTGATTTTATGCCTGAACTAAGAGAACATTATGGTTACCCTATTGTTTGGAGCATCATGTTAGCTATTATGATAGGACAGCTTATTTTCTTTAAACGGAAAAAGTGGTTGTAGACTTTAGAGGCAGAAACCACGATGCGGCCTTCGGCCTACACAAAGTTTTAACACAAAGGGCACGAAGAGTATTGCATCTAGCTTTGTGACCTTCGTGAAAATCTTTGTGAAGCGATAGCGCTTTGTGGTTTCTGCCTCTAAATGGAATGCGCTAAAGTAAAGTAAAAGTACCCTTCAACTCTACATACTCGCCTCTGGAGTTTTTGTAAGTGATCAAATACACATAGGTATCATTTGGAGATCCGTTTCCGTCCCAACCCACTGTATCATCATTGGTATTAAACAATAAATTTCCCCAACGATTGAAGATCTTTAAATTATAATCGTTCTTATCTACAAAGTGCGTTACCGGTCTCCACACTTTATTTACACCTTTAGGCGCAAATGCGGTTGGAATAAATACATCTGCTTCAACATACGTTGTGGCACGATTTGAATTAGCCGTTTCGGCAATATTATTTGGATTTCCTAAAGCCTCTACCGCAATTACCATGTATTCTACTTTTGATCCTTCCGAAGCTGCATCTTCTACATTATCTATGTATTCGTTAACCGGCCCATTTGTATATCCTGTGGGTTGCGCAGGTATCACATCATTCACAATTCTGTAAACACTATAACCACCCAAGCCTCCACCAAACGCCGTGTAATTATTCCAAGTTAATCTTTTCTCGAACATGCTTTGCTTTACATCCGCTACTTGCAACCAAACCGATTTCACGATCGCGCTTTGTGTACGATCATTACCGCAACTGTCTTTTGCTAACGCTTTGTAATAATAGCTGCGTTCACGCGTGTTTAGGTCAATATCATTAAAGTTATAATTTGCGCCGCCTGTAAAATTAATGAAGCCTATTTTTTTATACGAACTTCCATCTTCACTTCGGTAAAGATCAAATCCACTTCCCATTTTAATAGCATCAACAATAAATTTAATATGAATAGTTTCGTCGCTTGTTACAGAAACCGAACTGATGTAAATAAAATCGGGCGCTACGGTTTGGTAAGAGAAAAAGTTAACACGATTTGATGAAGATGTAACTGTTTTATTTGCATTGATGGCACGAACGAAATACGTAATGTTCTTTGCAGGATCTACTCCGGTGTGTGTATAAAATGTATTATTGGTTGAGCCTAAAAATTGAAATGCGCCACCATTTACCGAATAATAAACACGGTATTCAGAAACGGAAGACCAACCAGAGTATGCTGTCCAACTTAATTGCGTTTGATAATTACATTTATCGTAAGTGTGATCTAAAAAAATTGTTTTGTGAGGGAAATTCAATAAGCCCGGATTACCACAACTATCAATAGGTGCAGTTAAAAATTCCACAGAGCCATTAAGTGCGGCGGTTGATGTAAATGTATAAAGGATATTAAATTGACCCTGAACAATATCCATGAGTGTATTACTACTACTTGGAGGAATTACCTGATAAATATTATATCCCCAAGTATCATTGGAAACAGAAGGTTGATAACCAATTATTGTTTGTCCGTTAGGCATTACACTTACCGAATCAACTAAACTGCGTGTTGGTCCGTTCTTATCTTGAAAAATTCCTCCGGGCACATTTGAAACGGATGTACATCCTGATCCATCACCTATCACAACTTGATAATTATATGTTTGTGGTGTGCAAATAGTAATTGAGTCATTGTAGGAAAGATTTCCTGTGTTCAATAAATTCACCCATGTTGCCGTAGGATATTCTCGTTGAACAGAAAAACTTACGGAAGTACTTGCCAAAGGTGGTTGATGTAATTGATTGTAGGATAAATGCGCAACGCCATCGCCCGGATTGTTTAAATTCAAGAAAATACTTCTTAAAGTATCTGATGATGAAGAGATGTTTGAACCGCCAGGTCCGAATTTTGTTCTTACATAATAATATTGACTTTGTGTATTTGCCAGAGTAGTTGTATGAGTGAATGATGCATTTCCAATAGAACCCATACTTCCAATATTGGAATATGTACCCATTGCCGTGATAGAATGATAGATCTCGTAGCTAAAAAATAATCCACCCGGATCATTCGTTGGGATCCATGTTAATGTTACATCACCACTTGCTCCAACTGCCAAACAACGCAATTGAGGAGCAGCCACTTGAGCTTTCAAGAGGTTAATGAGTAAAATAAGTATGGCTATATGTCGTACTTTCAATTAGTTATATAACGTACAAAGTTACAAAAAATTGCCTAAAACCTACAATTTGGCTCAAAAGCCTAAATTTGGTACATTTGGTTATAAACTATACGAAACATGAAACAACTTTTACTAGTATTTGGGGCAATTTTAACATTTAACTTAAATGCCCAAACTCCAGACCCTAATTTTGATCAGCCTTGGGTTACAAGCCCTGCCGGATATATTCCAAAAGAAGCAGTTGGCTGGGTGTCAACCAATGTATTAACCCATGGGTTAATAAGTGCAAGCAATCCAACTTCAGTAACTCAAACTGCTACGAATTGTTCAGGCTCATCGTCTATGCGCGTTGAAACACAAAATTACAATCTTGGTAGTTTTATACCGCCGGGCTTTGTTGATGATACTTGTGGATTCGCTTTTACCGGAGGTCTTTTACTATCAGTTAACCCTCGATTAGTAGATGGTTTTGGATACAATCAACGCCCAACACAAATAACTTATTGTTATCAAACCGCACCAGTAGCCGGTGATACTTCAGGAGTTAGTGTTGCTTTATGGAAGTGGAATGGCACAAGCCGTTCATATATTGGTGGTGCAAAAAACACATACACCGCTACCGTTACTGCTATGACCAATGCTACTTTAGCAATTGCTTATTCAAGTACTGTTACTCCTGATAGTATGTGCATCTATGTTGGTTCAAGTTATAAATTCTCAGGAACAATTATCCGTTATGGTGCAAAAAAAGGAAGCACAATTCATGTAGATAATTTTGTTTATCCTGCATCAACAGTTGGGGTAAAAGAAACTTCGGTAAATGAATTAAATGTGATAGCTTATCCAAATCCGGCTAATACTGTATTTTACGTTAACACAGAAAGTTCAGATGCTAAGAATTTAGAGATCATTGATCTTACAGGAAAAGTTCTAGAACGTTTGACATTTACAGATGGAAAAGTAAAAGCTGATGTGAGCAAATATCACACTGGCATTTATTTATATTCGGTAACAGGTAACAATAACCAACGTTTAAAAACCGGTAAATTTACAGTAACACACTAATTAATATATTTAACGTAAGCCACTCCTAACGGGGTGGCTTTTTTGTTCTCGATACGTCCCGCTGAAAAAGCGGGACACTCGAACTGACATATTTACATTATGAACATAGAAGAAAAAATAAACGCCGATATTAAAACAGCCATGTTGGCTAAAGATGCAAAAAAACTAGAGGCATTACGCGCGATCAAATCTGCTATTTTATTATTAAAAACATCGGCTGAAGGTCTTTCGGAAGACACAGCCATGAAAGCCATTCAAAAAGAAGTGAAGAAGCGTAAAGAGAGCGGTGATCTTTATACTCAACAAAATCGCGCTGACCTTGCCGAAGTTGAAGCTTACCAAGCCAGCGTGTTGGAAGAATATTTGCCAAAGCAATTAAGCGAAGAAGAAATAAAAACACAATTGCAAGCGATCATCACACAAGTTGGCGCTAACGGCGCGGGTGATATGGGAAAAGTGATGGGTGTAGCTTCAAAACAATTTGCAGGTAAGGCCGATAATAAATTGGTTTCGCAATTAGTGAAACAATTGCTAGGCTAAGCTCTACTTTTACCTAAAGAAGATAATTCTTTTCCTATACCCCTGAATGAAGTAATATTTAAAGGGAATTCTAGGAAAACATGCAGGAACGAAAGGAAGAACAGTACTTTTAATCCTTTACTATAATCATAAGCATACAAAGCAACTGATAGCAACCATACAACAATGGTTGCTATTAATGTTTTTTTAGGAACTTGATGCCATTTGATCACCGAAGTTTTCGAGAACCAATTTAAATAATGATACGTGTATGCAAACGCAATAAAGCGCATAATCACAAAACCTGCATTGCTTGTATAGATCTGCTCCACACCTGCTAGCTCTCCCATTTGAAAGAATTGTATCAAGCGTACATTCAACTCAGCAAACAACGCATAACTTTTTTGCGAGAACTCACTCACTTGGTAAAACAAACCTTGAGGTTGCACAACAAATATTACTATTGCGCATCCAATAAGTGTGATAATAGAAATAATGCCAGGCCAAGAACGTTCCTTTAATGTTCCGTACAACATGAACATCCAAGTAAAAATAAAAACGTGAATGATGGTTGGAAGAAAAATAGCGATCCAAGTAAAATAAGTATTCGCATCATTAAGGTAACTAATAGAGATCACTGCCAAAATAAGCACCGCCACTCGGTACAACCAATCTTTCATAAAAACAAACGCAATTGAAGACAATAAACCAAAAGCGATAAGATCGGGAAGATAGCCTATGCTATGTTTGGTTGGGTTAAAGTTGAAATACACCATAACAATACACGTTGCTGTGAGAACCAAAAAATCATACTTTCCTTTTGTGAAGTAATTTTTTTTATGTAGCCATCCGATCTCGGTGAGGTAATGTAATGGTCCTAAAACTCCGTACGAAAAAAGAAAAAGTTCGAATGGCACAAAAAATGCAATGATGCAACTAATGATGATCAAGCTCGTATTTACATGATGTATAGTAGAGCTATTCATTATTTCTTTTTAGTACTTGGTTTGTTATACTCGGCAATGAACTCGGGCCATTTTTTTGTTTTAAAATGATCTTCCCCATAAAATATCAAGCCCGGTTTAATGAGCTCGGGAGAAAAATAAAAATTAAATACGTCAATAGTATTTAGCTTTTCATCTAATACACAAGTAGCGGGTAATGAAAAACGATTATTGGATATTTTTAATGCAAGTGAATGTAACGGAAAATTATTGATCACACTTTTAATGAACTTCTCTCCTTTGAACTCAAATGTATCATTAGTTTCAGCGTTGAATTCTACCAAATAATATTTTTCGTTGATGATCTTTGCTATAGCGCTATCCATAAAGGTTGTTTTACTCATTACCTTACACGAATTACAAAAACTACTTGTGATATTTACCAGAACTTTTTTAGGCTTTTTCTTTTGCAATTTATCCAACTCTTTGAACGTATACACCCTTACAGGTTTCTTTCTGAAATTAGTATCGTAAAATGTTTTAGCAAAGTTGGCACCAAATACTTCGTAGGCTGTATTACGCCATACATTTTCCACCATAAAAACCAAAATAGGCTCTATTTTCTTTTCTTCAAGATAGCCTTGCGACAACAAAGTATATTCGTAATTATTGGTGATGAATGCCGTGGTAGGATAACTCAATTGTTGACCCATTAATTTGAGAGCAAATTCATGAGGCGTTTTTGGTTCCTTTGAAGTAGGTTTATATACTTTACCATTGAACTCAATGGTATCCTTACCCTCTGCGTTGAATTTTACCGGATAAAAATTAGAATTTATATACTCAGCAATAGCTGGGTTAGAATACGTGGTACGTATCATATGCTTACACCAGCCGCACCAATCGGTATAAAAATCAATAAGGATTGGGCGTTGAAATTGCTTGTTCTTTTCCTGTGCTTCTTTGATGGTGATCCATTTAACTAAACCATTAGTTTCTGAGGCTTGAGAATAGCCCTGTTGAAACATTGTGAGAAAAGCACTGATAATTATGGATAACCTTAACATTTTAGTAATAGAAATATAGGTGTTTAATTGTAAATTTGGATAAAATTAAAACTAATTATCATGGTTAAAAAATTACTTTCATTATTTATCATCTGTTTAACTGTTAAATCAGTAAACGCTCAAAGTTTTGGATTAAAATATACATTTGCCGCCGTTACAAACAGCTCGGGGCCTATTGATCCAACACCTGCTCAAGTAGCAACTGGTGTAAGTACAAATTCATGGGCCGCTGTTGGAACAGGTACAAACTCTACCGGTGCAGCATATTTTTCATTTACCGGTTGGGGAACTGGGGCAACTAGTAGTGTTAATACAACATTCACGGGATCTATTGATCCTGCAAAATATTATGAAGTTACGCTTACTCCTCAAGCAGGATATAGCGTAACTCTAAACAACATGACGTTTGGTGCAAGCCGTTCAACTACGGGTATTCGTCATTTTGCTGTAAGAACAAATAAAGATAGTTACGCAGCTAATGTTGCAGCTACTTATACACCCTTAAATTCTGCGGCCAGCACAACGGTAATTACAATTCAAGGTGGTGATACCTTTTTTTGGTTTGATGATGTGAACAGCACTTCAGGTCCTGCAGCAGGGTCAGTTGCTAACAACCAATGTGGTGCTAATTTCTCAGGACCAAATTTTACAAACCAATCTAGTCCATATATAATAAGGATCTATGCCTGGAATTCGGAAGCGGCAGGTGGAACATTTCGAATTGATTCCCTTATGATAAACGGAGTTGCAACATTCTCTACAGCTGGGTTCGGAAGTATTTCGCATGATCTTTCTTCTTCATTTAAACTTTATCCAAATCCAACTAACAATGGCGTGGTTTACATTGAATCGAAAAATGCAAATAAAGGAAGTATTGAAATAGTAAACGTGCTTGGAAAAGTGGTTGCACGTGAAGGCATTGAAAGCAATTACTCCACTGTAAAATTAGATCTTAGTGCTTTAACGGAAGGAACTTACTTTGTAAGATGCCGCATTGGCAATAAGGTTATCACTGAAAAACTCATGATCACAAAATAATTTATTTTAATTATTGAGAACCCCAACTGAATTATCAGTTGGGGTTTTTTATTTAAGTAAAATGTGATTTACATTTAATCAAAATGAATGATTTCCTAATTGACTTTCGGCTAAATGCACACTCTTAAATTTCTTACTCCAATATTCCGCCAAATATTCTTGCTCGGTTTGCCCGGGAGTTGGAATAAGAATAAGTTCCTTTTTTTCTAAAAGATAGATATCCATCAACGTACTGTAACCACTTCTACAAACAATAGTTTTTGATTCTGCTATAAGTTGAGAAAGCTCATTTGCATTGGGCAACTTAATAAGAATGATATTCGCCGGCAGATCAATTTTGAAAGAAGAGCTGGAAATGATCACTGCCTTGCCCTTGTAACTTTTCAATTTATCGATCACACTTTTTAAAAGATCTGTTTGCGTTGGCTCCGGTCCAGATAATAAAAACAGATAGTCGTATCTTATTTCGGCTTCCCTTTTTTCTAAACGACTTAAGGGTCCGATGTATTTGCAATTCAATCCAAATACGTTCTCACTTAATTCTCCGGCGAGTTTTGCATCTTTTTCCTCATAGTCAGGAACCCATACCTCATTAAATTTTTTTAATAATTCAACATGTGTACTGTTAGACCATTTTTGAAAAAAAGGTGTTTTTAAACTTAATTGGTGGCAAACAATAATGCTATGGGCGTTCTTTGAATAAAGCCCGTATCGATTATCAGAAATTACAACATTGATATTATGAACTGCAATATATTCCTCAACGATCTCATGTTCGCTCTTGATCGCTTTTAAAACCTTTGTATATTGGGTTCCCAATTTTAACCATAAGGGCAAAATTGAACTATAAGAAATGTCGTACTCCGGTAATTGCAAATGTTTTAATTCCGGAAATTCTTCTTTAAAGATCTTTTCGGTTAAAGATGTTGTTCCAAGAATTACGGTATTTCCTGAAGATAAAAGCGTTCTTATAATAGGCACACAACGAGTGGCATGACCCAAACCCCAATCGAGTGCTGCAACAAAAACTTTCTTATTTACTATGCCGCGGTCCAGAATTATTTCTCAGGATTTAAAACAAACTGCTTTAACTCACCATCAACAATATACTTATTGGCAAATGCTTTAAAATCTTCCTTCTTTAAAGCCTTTACCCAATCGTTGTACTTGTCAATATCCGCTAAATTCTCACCAGCTGTTTCGCTGCTCATAATATAACTCATCCAGAAATTATTTTCTTTCAATTGTAATTCACGCTCTTTCAAAAAGCCCTCTTTCACTTTTGTCAAGTTCTCTTCACTGCCTCCCTCTTTTTTTACCTTGGCAATTTCTTCTTTAGCTGCATTCACTAATTTCTCAACATTATCAGGCGCACATGCAAAACTACAAGTGATCTTTAATCCCGCGGTTGGTGTATAACTCATGGCAGGATAAATTCCAACACCATACACGCCACCTTTATCTTCACGCAAATTCTCACGCAAAGTGATGTTCAATAATTTCATCAAAGCATATACTTCAAATCTATTCTTACGATTGTATTCGAACGCATTGGTCCACGACAAATTCACACGGCTTCTTGGTTCGTTACCTTTCTTATAAACTTTATTATAAGTTCCCTTTGGTGTTTTAGCGCCAATATCTTTTATGGCTTCATGCTTTGTACTCGCCGAGATGCCTCCAATATATGTTTCTATCAAAGGTTTTATTTCGTCTAAATTAAAACTTCCTACAAAAATGAACATGAAATCGCTTGGATCTAAAAAACGTTCCTTGAAAATATCGTTACAACGTTTTTGGTTTAGTTTTGTTAGATCTTCTACTCTTGTTGGCTTTGCACTGAAGTGATAGCTGCTCATAAAGTAACGCACAGAATCGCCAAATACCTGATCGGGATCGCTACCGGCGTTTTGAAGAAATGCTTTTTGTTTTTCAATGGCTGATAAAAATGCGATCGAATCTTTACGTGGTTTGGTAAAAACCAAATTCACCAATTGTAATAAAGTTTCAATGTCTTTTTTATTTGAGTTACCAAACAAGCTCTCATCGTAAGTTCCAACACCTGTATACAATCTTGCCGTTTTATCTTGCAAATACTTCTCAAGTGCTGTTGCATCAAATTTCCCATAACCCGATTCGTCTTGTATAGAGTTTGAGAAATCCGCATTAATAACGTCTTTTTCGGGATATTGACAAGTTCCACCCGGACTATAAGCTTGCATATTGATCTCATCATTTTTAAATGTAGTTGGTTTCAATAATACTTTTACGCCATTGCCTAATGTCCACTCTGTAATTCCATAACCTCTATCTGCTGTTTTAAATACTTTTTGCGGAGAAGGCTTTTTAGCGATCAAAGGTTCGTTGATCACTTTGTCTTCATAGGCTTTAATGTCTTTGTTCGTTTGCGCTTCGTTAAACGCAGCTTTAATGTCGTCTTCCAAAGGCTTTTTACTTGTTTCATTCTCTGCCAACATCATAATAGAAACTGCATTTTCGCCATTACCTATCCATTTTTTTGCTAACGCATTGATGTCTTCCAATTTTATTTGAGGAACAAGATCTTTGTAATATGTAAATCTGTTCTCAACTCCCGGTTCTGCTTCACCGGTTAAAAAATTATAAACGTATTGCATTACCAATTGCTTCGATTCGGTTTTATCCTTCTCATTAAATTGATTTTCCATATTGGTCATCAATTGTTTTTTCTGGCGATCCAATTCACTCTGATTAAAACCAAAACGTTTTACACGCTCGTTCTCTGTAATTAATGCTTTAAGGGCAAGCACTTCTTTACCGTTACTGGTCACAGCAAAACTTCCATAGCTAGCCTTGCTTCTTACCATTGAGAAATACCCCGTATAACCAAACATAAATGGCGGACTTGCTTGCTTCGTTAACTCACTTAAACGCGCGTTGATCATTCCATTATACAATTCCTGCATAATGGTTTGTTTAAAATCGGCATAAGTTTTCGTTACATTATTATTTTCCTTTTGCATGTATGCTAATTGGATCATATTATAAGGAGATTCCTTATCACTTGCCACTGCTACACGAAAATCTTTTTGATCAGGAACTTCCCATACTTTAATTGGTTTTGGATTTACAGGAGCAGGAATATCAGAAAAAACTTCGATGATCTTTTTTTCCATTTCCTCTACGTTAATATCCCCAACCACAATTATGGCTTGAAGATCGGTGCGATACCAATCTTTATAAAATTGCTTTAATAAACTTTGCTTACAATTTTTTAAGATCTCCGGTTTTCCAATTGGTAAACGCTCGGCATAACGTGAATCTTTGAACATCACTGGCCAGGTTTTACGATTCATTCGCTCCATAGCTCCTTGGCCTAAACGCCATTCTTCCATTACAACGCCACGTTCTTTTTCAATTTCAACACTATCAAAACTTAAATTATGCGACCAATCCTTTAAGATCAACAAACCTTTGTCGACGATATCTTTTTTATCGGTTGGGATCTGTAACATATACACCGTTTCATCAAAACTGGTGTACGCATTCAAATCAGGACCAAATTTTGTTCCAATACTTTCTAAATAATTTACCAGATCATTTTTCTTGAAATTTTTTGATCCATTAAAAGCCATATGCTCCACAAAATGAGCCAAACCTTGTTGATCATCGTTTTCCATTGTACTCCCCGCATTAACAGCTAAGCGTAACTCCGCTCTATTCTCAGGTTTTGTATTTTTTTCGATATAATACGACATGCCATTTTTAAGAACTCCCTTTTTTACTTTTGGGCTCAATGGCAATTTATCTTCTGGTTTTAAGGGGTTTTGAGCCTGGGCAACAAACACCAAACTCAGCAATAGAACAACAACTTTTTTCATGGGATTGATTTATGTAGTAAATATATCAAAAATTGGCAAAGTATTTAATAACTTTAACCTGTGATTCCTGCCTTTCCCGACCATATTTTAACCACTCTTAAAGTACTGCCCGAAACACCGGGTGTATACCAGTATTTTGATAAGGAGAACAACCTTTTATATGTAGGAAAAGCTAAGAACCTGAAAAAGAGGGTAAGTAGTTATTTTACCAAAGAACATGGCAATAACCGTTTAACATTAATGGTTAAAAAGATAGTAGATATCAAGACCATTAAAGTAGAAACAGAATTGGATGCTTTATTGTTGGAGAATAATTTAATTAAGAGTTTAAAACCGCGTTACAATGTTAATTTACGCGATGATAAAACCTATCCTTGGATCATTATTAAGAACGAGCGTTTTCCGCGCATATTTTATACACGCAAAAAAATAAAAGATGGCTCAGAATATTTTGGTCCGTATGCCAATGTAAAAGTGATGCGCAATTTATTGGATTTTGTTCGCGAAACTTTTCCTTTACGAAATTGCAGCTACGATCTGAAGCAAGAAAATATTGACAAAGGAAAATTTCGTCCGTGTTTAGAATATCACATTGGGCATTGCAAAGCACCTTGTGTTGGATTTCAGAAAGAAGAAGAGTACAATGCAGATATGAAAGAAATTCGCGAGATCATTAAGGGCGATATTCATTTTGCAATCAAGGAACTTACTTCTCAAATGAAAAAAAAGGCGGAAGGTTTAGACTTTGAAAAAGCAGAGGAACTAAAACAACGCGTAGAGATGCTGGAAGCTTTTCAGAGTAAATCCACCATTGTGCATCCTACTATTACCGATACCGATGTATTTAATATTGTGAGTGATGAAAAATCGGGATACATTACCTATTTTAAAGTGGTGAATGGAACTATTGTGCAAAGTCAAACTATTGAACTGCGTAAAAAACTAGAAGAGACCGACGAAGAACTTTTGGTATTTGCCATGGTAGAATTGCGCGGAAGATATAATTCAAAAAGCAAAGAGATCATTTTACCATTTGAACCTGAAATAAAACTACCTGATTGCGAGTATTATATTCCTAAAATTGGTGATAAGAAAAAACTATTGGACCTATGTTGGAGAAATAGTAAAGAATACAAACAAGAACAAGACAAACAAATTGCCATTACCGATCCTGAACGACATGTGAGCCGCATTATGCAGCAAATGATGAAAGATCTGCGATTAACGGAAGAACCAAGACGAATTGAAGGCTTTGATAATAGTAATATCCAAGGAGAACATGCCGTAAGCGCGATGCCTGTTTTTATAGATGGTAAGCCAGCCAAAAAAGAATACCGACATTTTAATATAAAAACGGTGGAAGGTCCTGACGATTTTGCAACCATGGAAGAAGTTATTTTAAGAAGATACTCACGCGTAATTGAAGAAAACCAACTAATGCCACAATTAATTGTAATTGATGGTGGCAAAGGGCAATTGAGTGCTGCCATGAATAGTTTGAAAAAATTAAACCTTGTAGGAAAAGTTGCCGTGATAGGCATTGCGAAACGCTTAGAAGAAATTTATTTTCCTGAAGATCCCATTCCACTATACTTAGATAAACGAAGCGAAACTTTAAAAGTAATTCAGCACATTCGCGATGAAGCCCACCGTTTTGGAATAACACACCATAGAAATAAACGCAGCCGCGAAACATTTAAATCAGAACTCAGCGAAATAAAAGGCATCAGCGATAAAACCGCTCAAAAACTTTTAGTGGAATTACGCTCGATGCAAAACATCAAAGAAGCAACGCTAGAACAATTAACGGAAGTGATCGGAAAGGCAAAGGCGGAGTTGGTGTATAATTATTTTCGCTAGGCGCCATCCCCCTCTTGAGGGGGTGGATTTTGCGGAGCAAAAGACGGGGGAGGAAATAAAAACCAGAAAAATAATTCCCTATTTATCAATAAGATAGAACATTTAACAATACATCAATCTTTGATGTATCATACTTTGATGTATGTTTGTATAAAATATATATCATGTTGTTTTCATCAGAATTAATTAAGGGCACACTTCGAACAATTATTTTAAAAATGTTATCGGAACACAAACGTATGTACGGTTATGAGATAACGCAAACCGTAAAAGAAATTACGAGTGATAAAATTCAAATTCGTGAAGGTGCACTATACCCTACTTTACATGCTTTAGAAGCAGAAGGCTTAGTAATAACCGAAACTGAATATATTGGGAAACGTTTGAGAATATATTATTCCTTAAGCAAAGAAGGAAAATCCAAATCAAAAGAAAAGATCAAGGAATTCAACGAATTTATGAATACCATGAAACATTTACTGGATACAAAAACAAAACATGCCTTACAGTTTATCTGAAGAACAAATAGATTTTATTTTAAACGACATTAAAATTCGTGGTATTGAGATCGAGAAATTACAGATCAATCTCTTGGATCACGTTTGTTGTTTATTGGAAGAGAAAATGAATGAGGGTGATGATTTTGAAGCGTGTTATAAAAGAACAATTGAAGAGTTTCACGAAAACAATTTAAGTGAACTAGAAAAAGAAACAAAAGGATTACTAAGATCAAAACACTATTATACCATCAAGAACATTTTATACATAGTTTTCATCGCTTCGTTAAGTTACAATATTTATGCGGGCACAAAAATGGCAATACGGCGTATTGATGAAAACAAATTCATGAATGAAAATTTTCTAATAAAAGATGCAACCTTAAAAGAAGGTTATGAAGGTTTAAATAATCAACTAAAATCACAATTTCCCAAAGCCCCTTTAAATAATTACATATGCGTTTGTTTTTTAAGCAAGCCAATGAGTATAACAGAACGAGAAATTTTCGGTATGGATACATCCGAAACTAATAGATGGCAAATTCAATCAATTCAAAGGTATAAAAGACTCGATTCCTTAGCAGGTGTTCATGGTGAAAAAGCCCTATTTGTCGCGGCATTCCAAAATTCAGATTATGCAACCGGAAATTTTATTACTGAACTAAAAACTCAAACGAAGAACCTGATATACGTTACTGAACAGAATAAATTACTTTCAGGATACATGAATTCAAAAAAAATTAATTGCATAACGATTCCTTCATACTTTGTGTTAGATCAAACCGGTAAAATTGTATATGATTGTAAATATCCAACCGCCGGGATTTTCTTTCTTTCTTTATATTTCAATCGACTAAGTAAATAAAGCATATGAATAGGTGGTTCAAAATATTTCTGATTTTATCCTTAGTGATTAATTGCTGCTTCATTGGTCTGCAACTTTACGAGAATTCTCTTAAACGCACTTCTGGTCCAGTCGGAATTTTTAAAATAAAGGATCTGGATATTACGGTCGAAAAACAAAAAATAATCGCTAGAGTTAAAGCGATAGACCGAAAATCCGAAAGCAAAAAATATTACTTTATTAATTTCTGGGATGCCGCAAACCACGGACATGAAGACCTTACTACTTTAGACACCTTGATAGAGCCCGTAAGAAATGACATGGCCTATATATTGGCAAGCGGAGAGACAAACGCTTATATTGATCGAAAACTTAGTTTAAAAAAAATAAAGACAAAGAATTTTATTTACCTAAATAATGCGGATAGTTTACTAAGCGCTATTTGCCAGGAAAAGAAAATGAAAGATAAGTTCAAATTTTTATCGTCCTTTCCTATGACGATCATTCTAGATAAAAAAGGTAATACCATCTATTTTGATTCATTAGGCTTTTTTGGAAGATATGGTAAAGACTCATTAGCCAATTGTAATAGATATTTTCAGAGCATACAGAATGCCCTTCAAAATTTAAAATAATATCCAACACTAGCTCGCCTTCTTCACACAAAACGGCACATTCACTTTAAAACTCCAATTCCTTCCCATATTAAAAATGCCTGATCGCCCTGAACCATTTACGGGGTAACTATCAAAATACTTTAAGCGACTCATGTTAGATTGATAGGCAGCATCCGTTAAATTACTAACGTAAATTCCAATGGTAAATAAGGTTCTGTCTCTTTTATTTTTTACCTCTGCTCCTATTCCCGCATCTAATAAAGTATAGGATGGCGTTTTTGTTTCGGTATTATTAAATAAAAAGGCGCGGTTTTGAGCTGCGTAATATTGTAAGCCTACTTTTATAAAAATATGTTCAAACGGACCAACACTTTTTAAGAACTCCGCGCTTAGTTCAGAATTAGTATGCAACGGTGGAATGAACGGTAAATATTTAGTACTATCATTAATTACCGCGCCATTACCCCCTAAATTTGTGGCGTACACAAATGATACCGCATTGGAAAAATGCAACCAATCTAAAGGGTGCGGATGAATATCAATTCGTGCTTCTCCACCAAGTAATTGTGCTTTGGTTTGAATGAATTTAAACACAGGATAAGCATTTCCTGTTTCCATATAAATAGAATCTCCACCCATTACACTATTTAATTTTTGATTGAAGATATAATTGCTAATGGTATTATTAAATACCTCAGCGCTGGCCGAAACGTGTTCGCTTTCGTAAAACAAACCAATATCCTCTTGTAAACTAAATTCCGGTTTTAAATTTTCATCGCCCAATTGCTGAAAGCCTGTTCCTGGGTGAACACCCTTGGCCGAGATCTCTGAAATATTTGGCGCGCGATATCCTCTTGCCACATTAAATTTTACCATTACTTTTTTATTGATATTATAGGTAATACCAAAACTTCCTGAAAAACCATTGAATGTATGCGTATAATCGCTAAACTGTTTTGTTGCGCCTACAGTATCGGATGTTGTTTTATCAAAACCGGTTATAGGATCGGTAATTACATAAAGCGCCGTGTTTTTGAACGAACGGGTATCATATCTTGCCCCTGCCGCAATATCTACTTTGCCGAAATTCTTTTTGCCATAAATAAATGGTGCGATGTCAAATATTTTATAATCCGGGATCACAAATTCCGTTCCTTTGCTTACATCATTCATTTGATACATTCCATTTATCCCAATAATACTTTCAAAACCCTTTTTCTCGGGAAAGTAAAACTTGGCGTCATAACTTGCCGTACCCATATTCATATATAGGGCCGGAACATCCAAAGCCAGAGGATGCGCATATTCACCACGAATACTTTGCTGATAGCCCAATTTTAAAGCCAGTTTGCTTTTTTTAATGATAAAGTTATTTGAAGAAAACACACGGTAATGTTGCACGCGCTGATGAATAGCGTTAATGGAATATGAATTCAATTCCGAATTTGAAACTAAGGGACGCAAAGTATCTTCTTCCGAAATTTGTTTGGTGAATTTACGAGAACTTGAATCTCTGCTTCCATCCGGGATCTCTTGCATATTATCATACATACTAAAATTCAAATGCGAATAACCCCATTTGCGATTCAATCCTAAAAATGCATTCAAATTCCTTTCGGCAAATCCGGTATTATAAACTCTTCCATCATATTTGTTTTGATAGTTAGTTGCTTCTTTATACGACGTTCTCATGCCCCAAATAAAACCCGATGAATTTCCGGTTAAATTAAACGAACCACCACGCGATCCATTGTTTGTTTGGTAATTACTTTGCAAAGCGCCGCTGATCTGTCCATCAGGCGAAGGATTTGCTGGAATTAAATTCACAACGCCCGCTAATGCATCCGAACCATAAATTAAACTGGCGGGACCTTTTACTACTTCTATTCTATCAATTAAATACTGATCCACTTCTATTCCGTGTTCATCTCCCCATTGCTGACTCTCTTGACGAATTCCATCAAACAAAGTAAGAATGCGATTGTATCCTAATCCACGAATAAATGGTTTTGAAACATTTGGTCCGGTTGCCAAAGCATTTATCCCGGGAACTTTTGCAATGGCATCAATAATATTTGTTGAAGAGTTTTCGGTTAAATGATGTTGATCGATGAATACCATCGGCACAGGGTTTCTTTTAATTTCGGTTGCGCGCGACACACCAGTTACAACAACTTCATTGGCTTCAATAACCGATTCTTCCATTTCAACATCCAATTCCGTTGTGGTTGAAAGATCAATAGTTTCCACAAACGTTTTATAACCGATCAATTTGATCTGTACAATGGTTTTGATCTTCGGTAAATTTTTTATTTCGTAACTGCCATCTGTTTTAGATACTGTTCCGTTCTTTAGATCGGGCAAATAAATTACGGCTCCCGGCAAAGCCTCTTGCTTTGTTTTTGTTTTGATGAAGCCTTTAAGTACAACTTGGGCTTCACTTATATAAACGCTTATAAAAAAAGCGATGAATAAAATGCTTTTCATTTAATTTCTTTTAAATTCTACAATAGAAATAGTTGATACCGAAAAGTATCAAGCTTAAACAGAAATTATATCACAGGAGGTGCGCGCGAAGGTAAATTATAAGAAAGATCGGCCTGAATGGCTCTTTGCTTGTAGAACGATAAAGATGTATTTATTTCAGTGCTTACACATTCAACAGCAACTATCGTTGTAAGATCGTAAGCAGGAGAATCTAATTTTAAAATATCACAATGGATGTGTTGTTCTTCAAGATGAGTTCCTAAATGCGCGTGATTAAGCTTACAGAAATTATCGGCGGTATCATGATGATCGGCAAAAAGATCGTGGATGGTATGCGTGGGAGTAATAACCCACGAGAAGGCCACCAACAAAAAATACGCTATATATGTATTTAACTTTTTCAAGCGCTTCAAAATTAGCTCAAAAATTCATTGAGAACAAAAAGCAGTTCAAATAAGAGGTCAAAATGACTTTTTAGATATAATATTTAACAAAAAGTGGAGTGATTCAAGTCCTTTAACCACGAAAGGCACGGAAATTTTACACGAAAGACACAAAATTTCGTGTTTTCGTGAAAGTGTTTCGTGCCTTTCGTGGTTAAAAAAAATGGTGTAAAACAAAAACGGCGAACAAATGTCCGCCGTTGGTATTAGTTTCCTAGATCTTCGAAGCTTACATCCGAAGATGGGCTTTTTTGATCGCTCACCGGATTTTCAATTACCGGAGAATTTTCTTTTATATATTCAATTGCCTCATGAAAACCATCTGCAAATTTTTCGAAATCTTCTTTGTACAAAAAGATCTTATGTTTCTCGTAAAAAAACTTACCATCATCTCCAAAACGTTTCTTACTTTCTGTGATGGTTAAATAATACTCGTTTCCTTTGGTGCTTTTTACATCAAAAAAATAAGTGCGCTTTCCTGCTCTAACTGGTTTTGAGAACAGATCGCCTCTGTCATTTCTTTCTACTTCTTCCGACATAGATCCTTTTAATTAATTTTTGTAAATATTAGAAAAAATAGATTAGAAAAACCCTTTGTTGATAATTTGCCTCTTTTGTTAATAGCATACTCTTGCGTTTGGATGGGAAAGTTCAGTTTCGAGGCGTACGTTGTTTAGAAAACCAAGGAGTTTACATTAGTAAATGACTGTTTTCAAAACAAGTACAACGATGAAAATGGACTTTTCGGCCAAACACTACTTGCTAGCTTGGTAGATAGCAGAAATGCCAAAACATAAGCTCTTAAAGCTGGTTTGCGTATACTTTAGTTTTTTAAGAATGTCGGTAAAGCGCTCATTGTCAGGAAAAGCCTTCACGCTTTCAGGTAGATAGGTGTATGCGCGTACATCTTTTGAAAATAAACGACCAATGAACGGTGTTACTTTATTGAAATAAAAATTATAAGCCCATCTGATGAATCCATTTCGTGGATTGGAAAATTCGAGGATCACTAATTTACCGCCTGGCTTTAAAACACGGTACAAATTTATCAGTCCTTTTTCGAGGTTTTCAAAATTACGCACACCAAAACCAACTACAATGGCATCAAATGTATTATCGGGAAAAGAAATAGTTTCTGCATCACCATACTCCAATGTGATCAATTTATCCAGTCCTTTCTTCTTTATCTTTTCGCGACCAAACTTCATCATGCCTTCGCTAATATCTACACCAATTACTTTTTCGGGATCAAGCTGAGCGCATTGAATGGCAAAATCGCCGGTGCCTGTGGCTACATCTAAAATAAGTTTGGGTTTATGTTCGCGTAATAATTTAACGCAGTCTTTTCGCCAACCTTTGTGAATACCTAATGACAGAATAGAATTCAGCAGATCATAACGAAATGCGATGTTATCGAACATTTGAGCAACCTGCTCTTTTTTTGAATCTTTAGAATTGTACGGTGTTACTCCCTGCATATGATCTTTCCCACAAAATCTTAGTTCTTAATGAACTCCAATTCCAATGCTTCGTCTAATAATTTTTCTTTACTTATTGGCACAACGCCTACTTCTTCGCAAACCAATCCGCCCGATAAATTTGCAAGTGCTGCTGTAAATATTTCGTTACAATCCAATGCTCTGCACAATGCCGCTACGCTAATTACAGTGTCTCCGGCACCACTTACATCGGCAATGCTGCGAATATGTGCAGGTAAATGCTCTTTTACTTTTCTTGAATTAGTGATCACGCCTTTTTCGGCAAGTGTAACTAATGCGGTTTCAAATTTTTGTTTTACTCTAAAGCTGCTGATCGCTCTTTGAAGATCGTTGATATTATCTGTATCAATATCCAATTTCAATCCTTCGCGCAATTCTTTTAAGTTTGGCTTAAATAAACTTACGCCTTTATACGCCAGGAAATTCTTTTTCTTTGGATCAACACACGTTGGAATGCCCTTTGATCGTGAAAGCTCTACCACTTTATGAATTAGTTTTGGTGTGATGAGACCTTTATTATAATCTTCAAAAATGATTACATCAATTTTTTCATGTTGAATGATGTAGGAGATCAAATTAAGTAACTGATTTGTTTCAGCCGGTGTAATATCTCCTTCATTTTCTTCATCTACACGTATCAACTGCGCTTTATTACCTATCACGCGCGTTTTTACGGTTGTAATTCTATCTCTACTTTTTAAAATTCCTTTTTGTGATAGGCGTTGGCTTTTTAAAAGATCTAAGAATTGTTGTCCTTCAATGTCTACACCGATCACCGAACATAAAATAGGATTTGCTCCCAATGCTTGAATATTCAAAGCAACGTTGGCTGCTCCACCTAATCTAATTTCTTTACTTGATACCGAAACAATTGGAACGGGAGCTTCGGGAGAAATGCGATTTACTTTTCCCCATAAATAGCTATCCACCATTACGTCGCCAATAATAAGCACGTTAAGGTTGTTGAAGGATCTGAAAATTTCGCGAACGTGTTCTTTTTTTATAGAAAATTTTCTCATCGAATTAAGATAGTTTTGCTAAAGCTTCTTTCATGCGTTTAAGAGCCTCGCGTAAATTGTCTTCGTTGGTGGCATATGAAAAACGAATGTATTTATCATCGCCAAAAGCCGCACCCGGAACTATGGCCACATGTGCTTCGGCCAAAAGGAATAAGGAAAGATCCGTTGCGTTATCCACTTTCATGTCCTTATATTTTTTTCCAAAATAATAACTTACCTCAGGGTAAACATAAAATGCCCCTTCCGGTTTATTTATTTTTAATCCCGGAATGTCCTTCATCAATTGCAAAACCAGGTCGCGGCGTTTTTGAAATGCTTGTTGCATTGGTTTGATATACGTATCAAAATCCAATTCCATTGCCTTATGAATGGCACGTTGTGTAATGCTGCATGTTGCCGAAGTAAATTGTCCTTGCATTTTATCACACGCTTGAGCTATCCATTTTGGAGCCGCTAAAATTCCTCCGCGCCATCCTGTCATGGCAAATCCTTTTGAAACACCATTAATGGTGATCACTCTATCCTTAATAAAATCAAATTGGGCAAAGCTCTCGTGCTTTCCTACAAAATTGATATGCTCATAGATCTCATCACTTAAAATATAAAGTTCATCATATTTTTTCACCACATCGGCCAAGGCTTTTAATTCATCTTTTGAGTAAACACTTCCTGTAGGATTACAGGGTGTACTTAAAATGATCATGCGCGTTTTGGAGTGATGGCTGCTTCTAATTGCTGTGGCGTTATTTTAAAATCAGCATCAATGGTTGCATTAATGATCTTTGGAACCCCTCCTGCCAATTTTAGTATCTCTAAATAACTCACCCAATATGGTGCAGGAACAATTACTTCATCGCCCGGATTAATGATACATAACACCGCATTGGCTATACTTTGTTTTGCACCGGTTGAAACAACAATTTCTTCGGGTGTATATTCTAAATTATTATCGCGTTTAAACTTTTTACAGATAGCTTCTCGTAATTCTAAATAACCTGAAACATGCGTATAGTAACTAAAATTACTATCAATAGCATCCTTCGCCGCTTTCTTAATTATATCCGGTGTTGGAAAATCGGGTTCGCCTAAACTCAGGCTAATGATATCAATGCCTTGTGCTTTTAGCTCACGACTTTTTCGCGCCATCGCAATGGTTTGCGATTCCGCTATCTCTTTAACCTTTTCTGATAAATGCATAGTTTATAACTGTAACAAATCTAACAACAATTTTAATTGTTTTGAGGAAAATAATCAATAAAAAAGATCCGCCCAATTTGAGCGGATCTTATATGAAATTAGTCGAAATTACTTAATGCTTATTAAACGCTCTTCCGTTTTTAAACCATTAGCGCTTATTTGTATGAAATATACGCCTGAAGCTAGGTTTGAAGGAACATTCAGTACTTTTTGTTGTGTTCCAATTAATTGAATTTCATTAACTAAGGATGCTGCTTTTTGTCCGCTCAAGCTAATCATATCGATCTCGATCAAAGCACTTTCTTTTAAAGAATAGTTTAAATGGATGGTTTCACTCGCAGGAACCGGAAAGATAGAAAGTGAATTTACCACATTTGAATTCTCATTGATCCCGGAAGCAGCTACTGTGATTTGCCCCTTCATTCCCGACCCAACATGATTGGTACATACAAAATAGATGCTGTTTGCTGAACTTACTGTAAACGTATGATTTGCCGTTGTAGTTCCCCAACCGCCACTAACTGTTGCAGTTCCATTTGCATTCCATGTTGTTTGATCAACCTGAGCCAAAGGATGAGCACCCGACGCTTGAATGGTTATTACATCGCCAATACTTACAGTTAAAGTATTTGGTGAATAAGATGTACCGCTTGTAGAAATAGTATAAGAGGTAGCGCGTGCGCTCATCAAACTAATGCATACAAATAATAGTGTGTAGATTTTCTTCATGAAATTTTTTTAATTGGTTTAGATAAAGTTATATAAAAATAATGGAACCGCACATTATTTGATCACAACCAATCGCTGAGCAACACTTTCATTATCTGTAAACACCTTTAGAAAGTAAACACCGGGAGCCAGATCAGTAGGAATGTCAAAGGTTTTTGCATGGATCCCATTCGCTTGCCCTTCATTCATTAACTCAGCAACAACTTCTCCGGCGATGGAACTTAACTGAATTTTTATAGTCTTTGGATCGATCAAAGAATAACTTAAATGGATCTTGTCTTGTGCCGGATTAGGATACAGATTAAACCCTTTCAATGATGCTTCTTTTTGTTCGCCTAATGCTGTTACTGTTGGTGTTGTAAGGGTAAGGGAAACTGCTCGTGAAAAATCTCCACTTGTGCTTCCATTACCATTTACACAATTTCCTACTGCATAAATAGTAACACTATTACTATTTGATGGGGCTATCCATTCAAATGTAAAGTCTGCGGTGCCTGAGCCGTTTTTTGGGGCAGTTTGCAAAGCATTCTTTCTTCCATTACTTCCGTTTATCAATTGCACTCCACTTCCTGGGCTTTGCATTAAACCCGCGTTTGTATTGCTTGGCTTTTCGAGTATCTCACAACCAAAACCAAATTTACTGAAGCCACTTCCTGCAACAGTTATAGTAATTGTATATGTTTGTCCTTGAGTAAATTCATTGCTTGTTAAAGAAGGTGTAACATTAATACTTACTGTTGTTGCATTAGAACCTCCCGAATGACAATTTGAACAAGTTCCCTCTCCGGGTGAACCATTTCTACTATCTATACCGCCACTACTTTTACCATGAAACTTCATAGAAACAAAAGCTGTACAAATTATAGAAAGTGCGATAAAGGGGAAAATAACAAGGTAAAGTTTTTTCATAAAAAAAGATCCGTTTTGGTGCTGATTTAATAGCTACACAATTTAGGGAATTCTCAAATGCACACGCAAGGAAATAATGTTAAAATTGTTTATATTTGCTCTACTTCATTTATGAAAAGAATCGCCCATACGCTGTGTTATATTTTTCTGCTTTGTTTTATTGCAAATGGGCAAGACAAATCAAAACAGGAAAAAAAAGTAACAAAAGAATACGAAGAGTATGACCTTAAGAATTATAAAAGCGAGCCAAGCGATCGCTTGATTCTCGAAGTGAGCCATACCGGTTGGTTAAATGTTCCAAAAGGAATTACCATGAATTGGAAAAGCATAGGTTTTAATGTGGCGCTAATGTTTGATAAATCCATTGGTCGTTCTAATTTTAGTGTTGGATATGGCATTGGTTTTTTTAATCATAACTTTCATAGCAATGCCGATTTTGTGTATCGTTATGATAGTTTGCAAAAACATAATATCACCGATATTATTCCAAAAACAAACAATTATACCGTCAATCGTTTCAGTCAAAGAATTGTGGAAGTTCCTTTAGAGATACGATTCAGAACCAAAACTATTTCCAAATTCAAAATAATGCTCGGTGGAAAAATTGGGTATGTATTTAGCGATTTCAGAAAAGTGTTTGATGATAAAGGGCATTTCAAATTTTACGATACCAAGAACATGAATTATTTAAGGTATGGTGTTGTTGCCAGGATAGGCGTTGAGCAATTTTGTTTAACCGCGAGTTACTATTTTAGCGAAGTATTCACCAAAAGAGGGCCCGATGGGATTATTCCTTATTCGGTGGGTATCGCCATCATTCCGTTTTAATGAAGCCAAATGCGCTTATAGTTAACGAACTTTTAAAGCGAAAGATCAAACACGCTAAGCAGGAAGACCTTATTATTAATGAAGTACATAAGATCCTGAACAACGATCTATTTCACAAAAAAAAAGTTCTTTCGCATCTTCAACTTTATAATCGTTCTTTTGAATTGATGAATGAAGATGATGCCGATATATTAGCCATTTTTTCTTTAGCCGATATAAAAGAAATTTGCATCGCCTACCGTTTACGTTTTATTGATTCTCAGAATTACAAAAAAGAGATTCCTTACGAAGCTATTTTAAAAATAAAGGATCTCAATACCAAACATCGCAAAGATCTTAAAGGTTTTAAAATTTTGGCGCCCATCGAAAATTTCAGAACTGATGGAAAAGATGAAGAGCTTTTATTATTCGCCCAAACTGATCATGGCAACTATTACCTCATTCATAAATGGGGAAGTGGGTTAAGCAAGCATCGCAAATTTTTTAATTGGCCAATGCGCCGTTTTGAAACTTTAGTCTTTACTGTGGTTTTGGTATCGGCAATTTTAGCGGTTACTTTACCTACACGCTTAATATGGCTACCTGAAGGGGCCGATTATTGGGGCATGTATCGTGTGGGTGCTTTCTTTCATATTCTCATTTTCAATATGGGTATTACAACCTATCTCACCTTTGCTTTCAGTAATAATCTTAGTGTGAGCTCTTGGAATAGTACTAATGATTTCAGGTAAATAAAAAATCCACCCTTTTGAGGTGGATTTATATATAATCTATTGATTATTAATTACTTGTGAGTGCTTTCGCAGCTAGTTGTTAATTTCTTACGTCCTCTAGCTCTACGTGCAGCTAATACTCTACGTCCATTAGCGCTAGCCATGCGTAATCTGAACCCGTGTTTGTTGGTTCTCTTGCGTCTCGATGGTTGGAAGGTCCTTTTCATGTTTTCTAATTTTTATACTTTTTAAAACGGACTGCAAATATAGGCAATTTATTTAATCCGCAAATAAATTTTACCCTATAAACCTGGCCACTCCGTAAGGCACCAAAGCGGTAAACAGACGTAAAATGGCGGTAAACGGTAGGCCTCATTACAATTATATGACAGCTATACCTCGAAAAAACCCTAATTTTGCCCATATTTTTTGATCTATGGCAAAAGGCCGAAGGGGCGCAGGTCCTACAAATAACGATACCGACGAATTACCTAAGGCAAAGCTTAGCATCGCTAATCTTAAAAGATCATTGCGTCTTTTTGGATATCTAGGCAAGCACAAGTGGAAGTTTGTTTTAGGAATGATCTTTTTAGTGGGAAGTGCCGGAGTTGGTTTGATATTTCCTTTAAAATCGGGACAAATGTTGGGATACCTTGCCGAGGAGACCAAGAATGCCGAAACCGTACGTGTTGAATTAATGGAAATTGGTGGCGTACTACTTGGTATTTTACTCTTGCAAGCAGCTTTCTCATTTGGACGAGTTTATCTTTTTGCGCAAGTAACCGAAAATATTCTTAAAGCATTACGACTAGATACATTCAAGAGATTGATACAAATGCCCATGAGCTTCTTTTCTAAAAGTCAGGTGGCAGAATTAAGTAGCCGAATGGCCACAGATATAAGTGTTATTTCGGATGCATTTACCATAACAATTGCTGAGTTGATCAGGCAAACCATTGTTGGTATCGGTGGATTAATTATTTTGGTGATGACCTCGGGCCCAATTGCAAAATGGTTCCTTGTGATCATCCCGCCTTTAACTATTGTTTCTATTTTATTTGCCAAGAAGATCAGGAAATTCTCTAAAACTTACCAAGAAAAAATTGCAGAATCGAATGTTGTTGTTGGTGAAGCACTAACAGGAATTACGAATGTAAAAACATTTACAAATGAAGATTACGAGATAAAAAAGTACGATAAGGTAGCAAATGTGATTCGTGAGTTTGGCTTGAAGTACGGAATTTTCAGAGGTCTTTTCTTTTCGTTTGTGATGGTATTTGTATTTGGATCGGTGTTCTTTATTTTATGGCAAATGCTGTTTGCTTTAAAGGTTGATAAAACTTTAACGGCTGAAGCTTTTGGTACATTTATGATGTTATCCTTATTTGTGGCCGGTTCGTTAGGGGGTTTACCCGAACAGATCGCCTCTTTGCAACGTGCATTAGGTGCAACTGATAGAGTGTTTGAATTAATTGATGGCGACATTGAAAATATTGATCTTGAAAATATTGTTGATACAGAAAAAACAAAAAGTGGAGAGATAGAATTTAAAAACGTATCGTTCAATTACCCAACCCGACCGGATTTTGTTGTTTTAAAAAACGTTTCATTTAAAGCTGATATTGGCCAAACCGTTGCCCTAGTGGGCTCCAGCGGATCAGGTAAAAGCACTATCGCTTCTATGATCTCGCGTTTTTACGATCCAATAAACGGTGAGATCATCATTGACGGGAAAAACTCAAAAGAATATTCGTTAACAGATCTGCGTAAAAAAATTGCGTTAGTGCCACAGGATGTTATTTTATTTGCAGGAACCATACGAGATAATATTGCCTACGGAAGGCCTAATGCAACGGAAAAAGAAATTGAAGAAGCTGCAAAAAAAGCAAATGCTTACGATTTTATTGAATCCTTCCCCGATAAATTTACAACCTTAGTTGGCGAAAGAGGAATTCAACTATCAGGCGGACAGCGCCAACGTATTGCTATTGCACGCGCGGTATTAAAAAACCCAAGCATCTTAATTTTAGATGAGGCCACAAGCAGTTTGGATAGCGAAAGCGAGCAATTAGTGCAAGAAGCTTTAGAGAAATTAATGGTTGGCAGAACAAGTATTGTTATAGCACATCGCCTATCTACCATAAGAAATGCCGATAAAATTGTGGTATTGCAAAAAGGAGTTGTATTGGAGACAGGAACCCACTCAGAGCTTATGAAAAATGAAGAGGGGCTGTACCAAAAGCTTAGCAAAATGCAGTTTGAAATGGTTTAATAACTCCTAACTATACTAAATAAAAAAGCCTCACAAATTTTGCGAGGCTTTTCTTTTAAGAGTGGGGAGTACTGGGTTCGAACCAGTGACCCCCTGCTTGTAAGGCAGGTGCTCTGAACCAGCTGAGCTAACCCCCCAATGAATTTTAGAACGGGCGACAAATGTAAGGGCAAAGTTTTAATTATGCAAATTTTTCGCTGTTTTTTTAAATTACAAAACCCTAAAACATAGGTATTTATGGGCAGCGAGAGAATAACATGGCTCACTTTCCCTCAAACATTATAGTTTTATCTTTAAACACTTTATGGGATGGTGCAACAGTTTCAAAAATACTGAACTATTGTTTTATGAACTTACAAGGATGCATCTTTCCTTCTGATGTGATCAATATCTGATAAACGCCTTTATTCAAATGTTCAATATCTATTTCAGAAGTGGTTTCTTTTTGCTCTAATACTTTTCTTCCTATTACATCTATGATCACAAGGTCAGAAATTGCATTGCCTCCAAAGTTTTGTATGTGAATGATTTTTGAAGATGGGTTTGGGTAAATTAAATGGAAATTTGAATTGTAAAGGTATTCTTCAATTCCAATAACTTGACAAGTTACTGAAATTGGAGTGTATTTATCAATAAGAGTTCCATCTCCTAATTGGCCTTTTTGATTAGCTCCCCAAGCCCACATTGTGCTATCTGCTCTTATTGCCGAACTATGACTGCCTCCTCCTGTTATTGCGCACCAGTTTGTGTAGGTACCAACTTGCTGCGGGCTATTATTACTTATATTTGTACCATCCCCTAATTGTCCTTGAATATTCTCCCCCCAAGACCATAAAGTGCTATCTGTTTTTATTGCCAATGAATACCTATATCCACCTGCAATAGCCAACCAATTGTTGTCGGTACCGATTTGGGTTGGAAGGTTTTTACTTATGTTGGTACCGTCACCTAATCCTCCAAAATAATTATCTCCCCAAGCCCATAAAGTACCATCGGTTTTGATTGCTAAAGAATGTCCGCTAGCATAAACAATCAACTTCCAATTATTTCCCGTGCCAATTTGAACAGGAGTATTTTTACTAACATTTGTGCCATCTCCTAATTGACCGTCTGTATTATCTCCCCAAGCCCATAAAGTGCCATCTGTCTTTATTGCTAAAGAGTGTCCATAACCACATGCAATAGAAAGCCAATTACTTGAAGAACCAATTTGAATCGGAATGTTTCTAATAGTATTTGTACCATCTCCTATTTCTCCAAAATTATTCCTGCCCCAAGCCCAAAGAGTTCCATTAGCTTTTATCGCTAGATTGTGATACCCACCACAACTAATGAGCTTCCAATTATTGTCAATACCAATTTGAGTTGGAATGGCTTTACTCGTATAGGTGCCATCCCCTACTTGGCCATAAGAATTATATCCCCATCCCCACAAAGTGCCGTTTGTCTTCAGGCCAAGAGAATGAGCATAACTCCCAGCTATTGATTGCCAATTAGTGCTTGTACTTATTTGAGTTGGTAAACTTTTATCAATAAGTGTACCGTCACCAATTTCTCCTTGTCCGTTATATCCCCAAGCCCACAGAGTACCATCAGTTTTGATTGCAATAGAATGTAAACCACCCCCAGCAATCGATTTCCAACACTGTCCGTTAATCTGAGAAACGACAAAGAACAATAAAATTGAGAATATACTTTTCATGGTTTTATTTTGATTAATAAAAGTCAAATTTTACTCCTTTATAAACTTATTCAAATAAGTCTTCCCTCCTGAGGTGATCTGTAATAGATACATACCTCTATTCAAATGTTCAATATGTATTTCAGAAGTGCTTTCTTTTTGCTCTAATACTTTTCTTCCTGTTACATCTATGATCACAAGGTCAGAAATTGCATTGCCTCCAAAGTTTTGTATGCGAATGGTTTTTGAAGATGGATTCGGATAAATTTTAAATGGATCGCTAAGTTCAATTCTACTTAATCCTAAATTCAAACAATTTGTACCTGCCGTTACAGGCTCATTGGGTTTGTTGCTATAAACATATTCAATAAGTGTTACACCGCTGGTAGATGAAACTTGTATGGTCATATAGCCATAATAATAATCATTGCCTATTTGCATTCTAAAGCCAACAAAACCGGTTGTGCCATCAAGCGCATTATGAGAAGAAGAATAAAGTACGCCAGAATTTCCTCCGGTTCTCCATACACTGGCCGGCCCAATTAATGTTCCTGCAGGTAAAAAAACAATGTTATCACTATTGGAAGCTGTGGTAATAATACCGCGCCCGTAATTTTCAAGATAATAGTTTCCTGCGCTATATCTTAATCCGTAATTTTTAGGAACGCTTCCAATGGTTTGAAGGGTAGCCAAAGTAGCAGAAGATGTTGCGCTTATGTTTATCGCATTTGAGCATGTTAATCCCCATGGGTCATAAAACTTGATCTTTAGTGTATTTGAATAATTGGTTATCGCAGTTACACTTCCACCAACAACCGCTGCATTTGTAAAAGCGAAATTAATGTTGCTTAAAGTATTTACCGAACCGTGACTAACAGCCTGCCCCATCAAAGTTAACGTTGCAGTTTTACCGTTGCCCGAGGTAACTAAAGAGGTTGATAATCCAGAAGGTAAATTAGAGATGGTATAATCTGTGCCTTGAACCAAAGTTTGAGCAGTGCTTGCAAATTGTGCTCCACCACACGCATAAATAATAACAGGCGGCGTAGCAATAGAGCCAGTATTTAAAATATCCTCAAATAGCTGTGTTTTTGAGAATGAAAAGAATGGACTGGCATTAACGCAGCTATTAGTACTGGCAGAATTAAGAATACCTGTTGCCACTAAATTATCATATTGCCACTGTGTAATTCGTGCCGGATGCATTAATGCCGCTTCCATGCGCGTGTTTTGATCCATGGTAAAATTCTTATAACAAGTGGCATTATAATCCATGTAATTTTCTCCATTAATTAAAGCCGTACATTGTGTAGCGTTACAACCTGCTCCTGCAACGGCTGTAGGAGGTGTATCGGCACAAAGATCTCCTGCAGCCGAACAATTGGTTCCTTCAAATGTGTGAAGCAAGTTCAAATAATGTCCGCACTCATGTGTAAATGTTTGGTTGAATTCTAAATTATTGAATGAGGCGCCGCCAAAACCAAGATAAGAATAATTGTACACCATTCGCACTCTTCCCGCAGCAATCATGCCTGAATTTGGATAAAAACAAAATCCTGAATTATTAGTTACGCCATTTCCAAAAAGATCATTCATCACATAAACATTAAAATATTTATAATTATCCCAAGCAATTGTACTTATTTCATTATCCCACATTGGGCTGTTGGCATAACCAACTTGTTTGTCTTTGTAATACACAATACCATTTGTTGAATTTCCGTTAGGATCGATCTTAGCTAAAGCAAATCGAATTTTGGTATATGATTTTACGCCGGAAAAAGCTGCATTCACGGTTCCATAATCTGCATCTTGACCAGAAAAAGTAATATTCAGATCATTGATAGCATACGCTATTTGACTAAGCGGAACACCGATTGCACCGTTAGGATGAAAAACATGAACTACTACAAGTATAGTTACAATACACGATGTATCGGGCAAAGGCATTGCTTTAGCTACCGCATTTTTTGAATGCTTAAAATTATTTGTGAATACTTCAAAAGCTTCCATTTCTTTGGCATTCTCTTTCTTGGCTTTCTCTAAAGCACGGATCTCATCTTGATTTCCATTATCGGTTAAATTGGTTTGAGCGGAAGAGTTGAAAGAACAAAACGCTACAAAAAGAAGTGTTAAGGCCTTAAACGAAAGTGATCTTTTAATGTTCATAGTATTAATTTTAATGTGAAATAATAGATATACTCCATTTTTATTTGATCTCATCAAATCTCTTGCTCTTCTTTTTATGAACGTTGATCTCATAAAAAATAAGGGGTACAAAAATAACGGTTGGCCCTAACCACAAAACAATTCCCGGAACATGAATGTACTGGCCATTGTTTACTAAAAATGCCGTCATAGCTCCAATATAACTTCCCAACATGCCGCCAATATGCGCAAGCAACCAGTAATTTTTGTAGCCGAGTTTTTTGCGAAGTCGTTTAATGGTAGATAGGTTACTCTGAACGCCAATCAAACCAAATACCAAACTAATTGTACCAAGTGCCTGGTGTCCATTAAGCAATGAAAAAATAGCGTAACCCACAAAGCACAAATGTACTGTTCCAAAAAATATCTCAATGGCCCAATCTAACTTGGCTGGGTTTTGATCGAGATGCAATTTTTTTAAACTTAACGAACGATAAGCTGTGAGGGCGGAATAATATGTAAAAAAAGAAACACATAGTAAAAATAAATTCGTGTGATAGATAGACATGAACGTAGCGCTAACAAAAATAATGTTCATGCTCCAGAAATAAACCTTACCACATGGGCGATGCCATTTTATTTTATTCCTAAACAGAATGGCGAATAATCCGGTCAGCAATGCCAATGAACCTGCTATGATGTGCGTAATAAGAGCTATCCGAAAAAGTGTTTCCATTTTTGTTACAGTATCTGGATCTTTATTGCTTAATAAATTTAATGGTTGTTGACGCATTTTCATTCTTAAGCAAAACAAAATAAATACCGTTCTGCAATGATGTAACATCAAATAAAAGATCCTTTCCACTTATCATTGCAACATTTACTTCTTTACCAAGCATATCTATAAATATTATACGCGTGTTTTGTGGATCAAAATTCCCTTCATTGATCTTTATTTGCAAATTATTAGTTGTTGGATTCGGAAAAACATAGCCATACAAACGATCCGGATCAAGATCTTTATATCCATTAATTATATCTGTGGTGTACGTAAAGCATGTGCTATTTAAACGTGCCACATAAACATCTTTACTTCCGGTCGACGTTAAATTATGTGATCCAAAACTTGCCGCCTGATCAAACCAACCTGTTGTATAAACATTGCAAGAGTCGTCGCACGCAATTCCGTTTCCTTTATCCTCTAATGCTCCTCCTCCTTTTACTGCCCATCGCCATTTACCCAAAGTGTCAATGGCGGCCACAAAAACATCCACTGTTGTAAAAGGGCTTGAGATAATAGATATTGAACCGCCAAATTTTGCAGTGTCGGCAAATGTACCCGTCACAAAAACATTGCCTTTAGTATTACTGCAAATACTATTCCCTCTTTCGCCACCTGCACCTGAGCCTGCTTTTTTTGCCCAATTCCAAATGCCGCCAGTTGTTAACTTGGCTACAAAAATATCTCTTCCGTTTGGTCCACCATTATTATTTAATGTATCGTTACCAAAAACACAAGTGTCTCTGAATTCTCCTGTGATATAAATTTTTTGAGATGGGTCGATGGTAATTCCATTTGCTCTGTCGTCTAAGGAGCTGCCTACTTGTTTAACCCAAATAAAATTTCCATTCTTATCATACTTCACGACGTAAATATCAACTCCACTTGATGTTAGTGTTGAGGTGCCAAATACCTTTGTTCCATAAAATCCACCGGCAACATAAACATTGCAAGCACTATCAACTTCAATTTTATGATCGCGTTCACCATCATGTCCGCCAAAAGTTTGTACCCATTGAAATACACCGGCTGGCGAAAGTTTTGCAACAAAGGCTAAAGAATCACCAAGAGGCGCGGTCAAAGAAAATGATCCAAAAACCGCAGGTGTAGAATTCAATTGTGCATCCGAAATAAAACCCGTTAAATATATATTTCCATATTTATCTGTTGCAATATCTAATCCATGATCATCACTTTCTCCACCAGCTTCAATGAGCCATTGACAATTCCCATTCAAATCATATTTACCCAAAAAAATCTGATCGTGCTCACCATAAGTAGCGTTTGTTGAACAGGTACCAAAAGCAAGATCGCACATGTTTGGTCCCCAACCCCAAGTGGTACCGGTAGCATAAACAAAACCGTTTAATTTATCCACATGAACACCTAGTACACGTTCATCATAACCACCAATAGCGCCATGTACCCATTGGTAATTTCCAAATTTATCAATCTTAGCTAAAAATCCTTCCTTGCCCCAATTGGTAGGCGGAGTAAATGCGCCAAAATTTACAGTGACGCTTGCAGGCTGAGCAACATTATAAAAACCTCCAACGTAAGAATTGCCATTGTTGTCAATATCTATGGCCTGAGCTTTATCGCTCAATGGACCTCCGCCCTTTTTTGCCCATTGCCAAGTTTGAGCATCAATGGAAATAAAAAAGAAACAAAAAAAGATAGAAAGTAATTTTGTTCTCATGTGATTTGGTTTTATGATGTGTAGTAAATATAGTAAAATTCATATTGACCATGTTAAGAGAAGCTGTTAAATGTGTGAAAACTCATAAATTGTTGGTTAAAAACTGCGTGTCGGGAAGTCGAAAAACGTATCTATATTTAGAGTTCATTAATACCTTTAAAAATGGCAGGCGTAAATAAAGTGATCTTAATAGGAAATTTAGGAAAAGATCCTGAATTAAAATACCTCGAAGGAAATATAGCGCGCGTGAGTTTTAGTTTAGCAACCACCGAAGCGTACAAAGACAAAAGCGGCAATCGCATTGAACATACCGAGTGGCATAATATTGTGATGTGGCGAACAAATGCAGAGAACGCAGAGAAAATGCTTAAAAAAGGAATGCAGATCTACGTAGAGGGCAAGATCCAATCGCGTCAATGGAATGATAAAGAAGGGCAAAAAAGACAAGTAACGGAAATTATGGCCGATACATTTAGAATTTTACAAAAGCGTGAAAATACAGGTTCGCAAAACCCTCAAGGTGGTTTTGATACCGACACCAACTTTGACGATATGAGCTCAAAAGACCTTCCTTTTTAAACGTTCTACCTTTGATAAGTATATTTTAATTGTAAAACTGAGCTTTAAAAGTGCTCTATTTTTACATTATGTTAAAGCGCATTCTCATAGCTATTCTAGTTCTTCTATTTTGTTCATGGATCTTTATCTCTTGCGACGGTGACGATGATGAGATCTATTCGCCAAAACCTCGCGGCTATTTTAGAATTGACATGCCAAAAAAAGAATATGTAAAGTATGATAGCGTTTGTCCGTTCTCATTTGAATACCCGCGTTACGCCGTTCTAGCCAAAGACAAACACAGCAATGCAGAACCTTGTTGGTTGAATATTGATTTCCCCAAATTTAAAGCCACAATACATTTAAGCTATAAAAAAGTTGATAATAACATCGCCACGTATTTGGAAGACGCTCGCAATTTTGCAATTCGCCATCAAGTAAAAGCAACAGGCATGAATGAAAGCGTGATCATTCGCGATAGTTCAAAAGTTTACGGTTTGCTTTACGATATAGAAGGCAATACAGCTTCGGGATTACAATTCTATTTAACCGATAGCACGCATCATTTTTTACGCGGCGCATTATACTTTAATGCAAGCCCAAATATTGATTCACTAAAATTAGTTTTGGATTTTATTCGTGAAGATGTATTGCAGTTGATCAAAACCACTAAGTGGAAGTAGTGAGTTAGTTCATTACGCGCAAAACATTTCCGTCATACGTAGTTCCATATAAGCGTAATTGCCAGTTCGAGGTGCTATTCATTGGTGCTCCATCCACTATTTGCCAGCGCGCATTTTTTATTGTATCCTTCAATGTAAAATTATCTGATTGTACTTTTAATGCCGAAGCTGCAACGTTAGGATTTTCGGGAGACGCTCTCTCAATAGCAACAAAATCAGCTTGCGTTTTTCGGTAAATGATCAAGCCATGAACTCCCGCGCCCGAATAATATTTCCAACCGCCAATGGCCTGAAGCGCAAAGTTTGTAGGATCATTTGGATAAATAGTAACGTTTACAGCAATGTATGGAATAGGATATTGTGGAACCGGATCAGCGGTCTTCTTTTTTTTACACGAAAGGCAAATAAAAAGAGATAGCACTATCGTTAAAATAGCATAATTATATATTTTCCCCTTTTTATTCATTACAATGAGCACCATTTTCAACAAACTAATAACTACATTTGTTACTCTTACAAATGTAGTACAAAATGACCTTCGAGCCAAGCGATCATAAACCTCACAAACGCAAGTCGTTAATGCCTATTTATTTTGCCATTGTTTTGGCATTAGGTTTAACCGCAGGTTACTACTTATCTAAACGGAGTTCTTCGCCTGCTATTGCTAATTATAAGCAAGCAAACGGCACAAAAATGAACAGTCTTATCAATTACATTGAAAAACATTACGTAGATACAATTGATCCGGCCGATCTGGAAGAAAAAGCAATTGCAAGTCTTTTGAAAAATTTGGATCCGCACAGCGATTATATTCCCGCTAAAGAATTTGAATTAGTGAACGAACCACTGGAAGGAAATTTTGATGGCATTGGTGTAGAATTCAATATCATTAAAGACACCGTACGCGTAGTGAACCCTATTATTGACGGACCAAGTGAAAAACTAGGAATTAAAGCGGGAGATAAAATTGTAGCAGTTGATGGAGTACCAATGACAGGCAAAAAAGTGACCAATAAAATGGTGTTTGATAAATTACGAGGGAAAAGTGGAAGCACAGTTAACGTGAGTATTTTAAGAAGCGGTTTAAAAAAACCAATTGAGTTCAAGATCACACGCGATAAAATTCCTTTGTATAGTATTGATATTGCCTACATGGTAAAACCAGGCATTGGTTATATGAAGATCAGCAAATTTGCAGCTACTACTTACGATGAATATTTAAAGGCCTTTAACGATCTTACTAAAAAAGGAATGAAAAAATTGATCATCGACCTGAGAGGAAATGGTGGTGGATTTTTAAAAACAGCGGTTGACTTGGCTGATGAATTTTTAATTAATGGCTTACAAATTGTTTATACCGCCGGAAGAGCACATCCTAAAAAAGCTTACAATTCAACAACACAAGGTGGTTTTGAAAAGAATCCCATCGTTGTTCTCATTGATGAAGGAAGCGCGAGTGCGAGCGAAATTGTTGCAGGTGCTTTACAAGATAATGACAGAGCAACTATTATTGGAAGAAGAAGTTTTGGAAAAGGCTTGGTGCAAGATCAAATTGATCTGCCGGATGGATCGGGAATTCGTTTAACTATTGCGCGTTATTATACACCAACAGGACGTTGCATTCAAAAACCTTATACGCATGGAAATGATGCGTATTATAATGAAGAATACGATCGTTACGAAAATGGTGAGTTATATAATTTAGACAGTATTAAACTTGATAAGACAAAAAAATACATCACGCCCGGCGGAAAAGTAGTGTACGGTGGTGGTGGAATTGTACCCGATGTTTTTGTTCCGGTTGACACTGCCAAATATAGCACCATTGTAAATCGTATGTATTATACAGGCACTATTAATTCATTTGCTTTTGAATATACCGACAAAAAACGCAGCATCTTATTAAGTAAATTTAAAACCGCAAACGATTTTAATATGCAATTTAAGGTGGGCACTGAAGTGTTGCAGGAATTCTCATCTTATGTAAATTCAAAAAGTAATAATTCGCAAATTTCTGCAAACGGTAAGCAATTAATCGGAATTGAATTGATCCTTAAATCATTAATAGGCAGGAATCTGTTTGATAAAGACGGGTATTATCCTAATTTAAATGAGCACGATAATTGTATTTTGAAAGCTATTGAGGTTTTAAAATAAATTGATAGCCAAGTGCTCCTTAAAAAAATCTCGAAAAAATATTCGTGTAATAATAATGACTTTAACTTTTTACGGTGAGCTAACTGGAATAAAGCGCCCGCGATTGTAGTGAAAAGCCCTGCGCAGAACTTTGCGTATGTTTGTTGGGCGAGGAAGCGACCGAAGGAAGCTACCGGAGCCCTACAAACATAGCAAAGGGCAAGCAGGCTTGCAACGGAAAGCGCGAATTGGCGCCCAAATCATAAAAAAATAGTTATCTTTATACCTCTTAATAAATCAATTACTAATTAAAAAATAAAATTATGGCATTTGAATTACCAAAACTAAATTATGCGTTCAACGCACTAGAGCCGCATATTGATGCAAAAACAATGGAGATCCACCACGGAAAACATCACAATGCTTATGTAACAAATTTAAACGCTGCATTACCCGGAAGTGGTGCAGAGAATTTAAGTATTGAAGAGATCTGTAAAAATATCTCTAAATACAGCCCTGCTATTCGAAATAATGGTGGCGGACATTTTAATCACAGTTTATTCTGGGAAATAATGGCGCCGAATGCAGGTGGTGCTCCTGCCGGAGAAGTTGCAAAAGCAATTGATACAGACCTTGGAGGATTTGATAAATTTAAAACTGATTTTACACAAGCCGGCGCTACACGTTTTGGAAGCGGATGGGCTTGGTTAAGTGTAAAACCTGATGGAAAATTATGTGTTTGCAGCTCACCAAATCAAGATAATCCTTTAATGGATATTTCTGATTGCAAAGGCACTCCAATTTTAGGAATGGATGTTTGGGAACATGCTTATTATTTACACTATCAAAATCGCCGCCCGGATTATATGACCGCATTTTTTAATGTGATCAATTGGAATAAGGTGAACGAAAATTATTTGAAAGCGAAGAAGTAATAATCAATTTAATCTATAAAAAAAACCGACGCATGCGTCGGTTTTTTTTGCTTTACAGCATACCAACTCCAAAAAAACCTAAACTCTAAATATCAAAGGCTTGTTTTGTAGGTTGCATACAATCATGAGGATTTTTCATATATTCGTAAATCAATACTTGACTATGAAGCACTTTTTAATATCATTAACCGCATTGTTTTTGTTTTCTCTTTCCAATGCACAAACTCGCATTTCCTTATACGAAGTATTTACAGGAGAAAATAGCGCGCCTTGTTATACAGCAAACCCCATCTTAAATTCACTGTTAGCTCAACCATCTAACACTCCTTTAGTTATTCCTATTAAATGGCAATCAAATTTACCCAGCGCACCTACAAATACATGGTCACTATATCAAACTAATTGGTACGAAAATTATAACAGAATAGGTAATTATAATATAAATAACGCAAGTACGGGAAGACTAGATGGTCAAAATCCAACAGTTTTTGGCGCTACATCAGATGCTGTTTCTTCCTTAACTGGAACCACAATAGCCTCCGCTGCATCATACACAACTCCCTTTTCAATAACCATGAATACTTCGTGGGATGTTATTACATATACTAATGCCGTGGTAACAGTTACAGTGCAATCTTCACAATCCTTTACCTCTGCTGGTTCATTTGTTTTCCGCACAGTATTGATTGAAAGAGAGATTGATTTTGTATTTGCACCTGGAACAAACGGTGAGAAAAATTTTAAAGATGTTGCTCGCCAAACCTACCCTACCATATATTTTGGCACAGCCCTACCAAGTATATGGACAGCTGGCCAATCTTTTACATTTACTGTATATTGCACTCTCCCAAGTTATATAATAGACAAGTCACAAATGGCTTTTGTTGGATATGTGCAAGATGATGGAAATAAAAAAGTTTGGCAAGCACATAGAACCAATAGAGTTGGTGCATTGTTGAACGATGCCAAATTAACAACGGTTTCCTTACCATCTTTTTCTTGTGCTAACGCTATTACTCCTACAATTACAGTGCTTAATCAAGGCTCCAATGCTATTACAGCAATGACTATTATCACATCAATTGATGGAATAGCCCAAACACCTTTTAATTGGAATGGATCTTTAGCTAGTTTATCAACTTCAATTATTGCTTTAAGTAATTATACTGCTTCAGCCGGCAACCACACCATCAGCACAGTTATTAATTCTGTTAGCGGGGGGGATATAAATAATGGGAATAATAAAATATCAATTGAAGCAGCTTTAATACAAACCTTTTTTGCAGCTCCAATAAGTCAATCCTTTACTACAACTGCTAACTTCCCCCCAACAAATTGGTTTGTTGTAAATCCTGAACAAGATGCTACATGGGTAAAAGCCGGTTCTGGTTCTAATGGTAGCGGCTCAGCTAAAATTAATCTACGTGAAAGCACAACAGTTGGATTGATTGATGAGATTTACCTCCCCCCTTCTAACTTAACTGCTGTTAATTTACCGATGTTAACTTTTGATGTGGCATTTTCCCAATACATCTCTACAAATGATAAATTAGAAGTGAAAATTTCTACAGATTGCGGGTCGAATTGGATTACAGTTTACAATAAAGCTGGCGCAACATTAGCAACTAGCCCTCCTCAATTCTCGATTTTTACACCAACAGTTAGCAGCCAATGGAGACATGAAATTATAACATTACCTGCAAGCGCTGCTAACAACCCTAATGTTTTAGTAAAATTTGTTAGTACTTCTGATTTAGGAAACAACTTATACATTGACAATGTTAATTTAGGTCATAATATTACGGGTGTAGGTAATAATAGCATTGATAATTTATATTTTGAAATTTATCCAAACCCTAGTAATGATTTCACCAATCTAATTCTCTCCTCAAAAACACCAATGCAAGCGAATATTATTGTTTATGATTTAGTAGGAAAGGTAATGATTGAAAAAATAATCAGAATTGAACAGGGATACAATACGATACCATTAGATTTAAGCTCTCTCAATTCAGGAATTTATAATATACTTTTAAATTCTGCCAATTTAAATATTACAAGGAAAATTGCTGTTACAAGATAACTTCATTTTAAAAACAAAACAATGAAAAAAATTTTATTGGCCTTAAACATAGTATTTATTTCAAATACTTTTTCTCAATCAAACAACCATAATATATGTGGTACGTCTGAAGCAATGGATTCTTATTATCAATCAAACCCAAAATCTAAAATTGATCATGATAACTTTGAATTATTTACTGCTGAATATATAAAACAACAGGGCGCAAACAAATCATCTTCTACAGTATGTTATGTTATTCCAGTTGTTTTTCATGTTTATGGTAACGTTCAGGGCGGAAAACTCGTTAATGACACCGTAATTCAAAGAGCTATCTCTTTGTTGAATAAAGATTTTTATGGCTTAAATCCTGATTTCAACACTGTACACACAAACTTTATGGGTATTCGCGGTACAATGCCAGATATTACTTTTGCCCTAGCTCAACTAGATCCTGATGGCAACCCAACAACAGGGATTGAATATTATCCAACCACATCAGGTTATGCCAGCAGCACCAATTGGCCATTAATAGCTGCAGAGGCTTGGGATAATTATAAATACATGAATATTTTCGTGCAGAATGACTTAAGCGGCTCAGGAAATTATACCTGGGGAGGTTTTTCAACTTTTCCAGATACCGCGAAGTCAAATGCAAAATTAACAATGATTGGTTTGAATGGTATTTATCTGGGTTATAATTCAGGTGAAGAAAAAAGTGGAATTAATACACATGAAGTTGGTCATTGGTTAAATTTGTATCACACGTTCCAAGGTGGTTGTGCAATTCCTGGTGATAATGTGGCCGACACTCCAGAATGTGATTATTTAGGTGGTAGTTATGGTTGTCATTCTTCTCCTACATCCACCTTACCAATAAATTGTAATAATGTTTTAATAAACGCTGAAAATTACATGGACTACTCCTCAAATTCAGGTTGTTTTAAAATGTTTACTCAGGGTCAAGTGAGTCGAGCTTATGCTTCTCTGTATCACCCATCAAGATTTCCGCTTTGGCAACCTTCAAATTTAATTGCAACCGGCTTAGGGAATTTATGTCCGGGTACAAATATTAATAATTCTTTCGTAGCATCAACGAAGGTGCTGGTGTATCCGAATCCAAATAATGGCACTTTTGAGATTCAAATTAACAATGAAATAACAGTCGGGGAATTAATTTTAACCAATTGTTTGGGTCAAATAGTTCATAAACAGAAACTCATTCAAGGATTGAATAAAATTGATGCGATAAAACTTTCAAATGGATTCTATCACTATGCCATTTTCGAGGGCAAACAACAAATTGGAATTGGCAAATTGGTGATCGAATAGAAGTAATCAAACCTTATTCTTTAAAACAAAAAAACCGACTATTTAGTCGGTTTTTTTTGCTCCCTCTCCTGGGCTCGAACCAGGGACCCCGTGATTAACAGTCACGTGCTCTAACCAGCTGAGCTAAGAAGGAATTTTTTCTGATTAGGGATGCGAAATTAAGGCAGATTTCCGAAATAAACAATATATTTGCCGTAAAATTTAACAAACCCCCTTATAATGAGTCTTTTAGTAGTTGGAACAGTAGCTTTTGATGCAATTGAAACGCCTTTTGGCAAAACAGATAAGATCGTTGGAGGCGCTGCATCCTACATCTCCCTAGCGGCTTCGTACTTTACACGCGATATCGATCTAGTGTCGGTTATTGGAGATGATTTTCCGGAAAGCTTCTTAAATACACTCAAAAAAGAGGGTGTAAAATTGGATGGTTTACAGATAAAAAAGGGTGAAAAATCGTTTTTTTGGAGCGGTAAATATCATAATGACCTTAATACTCGCGATACACTAGATACACAATTAAATGTGCTAGAGAACTTCGATCCAATCGTTCCTGAGTCAGCAAAAAATTGCGATTTCTTGATGTTAGGAAATTTGGTTCCAATGGTTCAACAAAAAGTAATTACGCAAATGAAAAAACGTCCGAAATTAATTGTGTTGGATACAATGAATTTTTGGATGGATGTTGCTTTGGAGGACCTTAAAAAAACAATAACAATGATCGATGTGTTAACGATCAATGATTCAGAAGCACGTCAATTATCAGGAGAATATTCGTTGGTAAAAGCGGCTCAAAAAATATTGGCAATGGGGCCAAGTGTATTAGTAATTAAAAAAGGTGAGCATGGTGCTTTGCTGTTCAATAAAGAAGAAGTTTTCTTTGCACCGGCATTACCTTTAGAAGAAGTATTTGATCCAACAGGTGCAGGCGATAGTTTTGCAGGAGGATTTATTGGTTACTTAGCAAAAACAAAAGATATTAGTTTTGAGAACATGAAACGCGCGATCATTTTTGGAAGTGCCATGGCAAGTTTTACAGTTGAGCGTTTTGGAACCGAGCGTTTAATAGGACTTTCTCAAAAAGATGTTGACGAGCGCGTGCAAGAATTTATTGATCTTGTGCAGTTTGATATTTCTTTGGTGTAAATTAATATCACTTATTTCCCAGGTCAATTCTCGAAACAATTTTTGCAAGAGACAGGCAAAAATCACTCGAATTGACAAGCCCTGTAATTTCGTCCCGATAATTATCGGGAGAAAAAATGCGCCTCTTTTCATTTTTTTGTATCGAGAAATGACATGCGAAATTTGCAGAGAAAAACTAAAACCATCCACCCTGTTTTCCTAGATCTCTACGATTCTTTTTTGTAGGCCTACCACTACCCTTTTCGCTTTTTACATTGGTTTTAAAGAACATGGTTTCTAGTTTATCCTGTTTTTCTATCGGTGGCGAATGATCAATATACGCGTGCTTTATTTTTTCAGCTGATTGTCGTTTTTCTATCACAACAGCAACCTCAATTATCTTTTTATTATCGCTCCCCAAATTGATGTTAAAGATCTCTCCAATAGAAACCATGTGCGATGGCTTAATTACTTTGTCCTTAAATTTTACTCCACCTCCTCTAATTTCGGAAGCCGCCAAGGTGCGCGATTTGTAAATCCTTATGGCCCAAAGATATGTGTCTAAACGTACCGGCATGTTGTAAAATTAAGCATAAAAAGCATAGTTCATCTCTTGAGGAATTTATTAAATTCATACCGGAATGAAAGAAGTAGATCAAATACTTTTAGATCTTAAACGCAAGATATTTAAGCCCGTTTATTTTTTAAGCGGTGAAGAAGCGTATTACATTGATGTGGTAAGCGACTATATTGAGAATAATGCCTTGAGTGAGGCCGATCGCGAATTCAACCAAAATATTGTTTACGGAAAAGACACGGATCTTGGTACTATTTTAGGATTGGCAAAACAATTCCCCATGATGAGCGATTACCAAGTGGTAATTGTAAAGGAAGCGCAGAACATCAAAGAATTAAATAAAAAAAGTGCAGATGGCGACGATGATTCAGCTGCTTCTTCAAGTTCGGTTGCAACAGCCTTCGTTAATTATTTAAAAGCGCCATTGGCTTCTACCATTTTGGTGTTTTGTTATAAATACAAAACCATTGATAAGCGTTCGTCAATTGGAAAAACGCTCCAGAAAAATTCAGTATACATTGAAAGCAATAAACTTTACGATAATAAATTACCTGAGTGGATAGGAAATTATGTAAAGGCCAAAGGGTATAGCATTAATCCAAAAGCATCATTTATGATCTCGAGTTTTTGGGAAATGACCTGAGCAAAATTGCGAATGAGATAGATAAACTATTCATCAATTTAAAAGAAGGAACTGAAATTACAGCTGAACTTGTGCAAGATAATATTGGCATTAGTAAAGATTTCAACGTATTTGAGTTGCAAAATGCCTTGGGAAATAAAGACATTTTAAAAGTAAATCAGATCGTGAATTACTTTGGCGCGAATGAAAGAGAACATCCCATGGTGATGCTCATGAGTTCGTTATTTGGTTACTATACCAAAATTTTAAAGGTTCATTTTTTACACGATAAATCAAAATTTGCTGCCGCTTCATCCCTTGGTGTAAATCCTTTTTTTGTGGAAGGCTATATGCGCGCAGCACATAATTATCCGGTGCCAAAATTAAAACACATCTTTTCGTATTTAAAAGAATACGACTTAAAAAGCAAGGGCGTAAATAATGGGAGTTTAGGAAGTGGGGAATTAATGCGTGAATTAATGTTTAAGATATTGCACTAACGCTTCGCTTTTTCTACGTTCAACTTTTCCAAAACAGTTTCCATTAATTCTTTGAATTCTCCGGGCTTGGTAGAATAATATTTCATGGTAGAATCGTATTGCGCCTTGGTAATATCGTTCTCTTTGTAAACACTAAAATTATAAACCGAATCAAATTTTTCTCCCGGTACATTTTTTACATTCACATTTAAAGCGGCCTCGGCTAATGCTTTGTCTTTTAATACCTCAATAAATTTTTCTTTATCAATAACGTCTTTAGGGATTTCTTCCGCGCTTTGCTTACACGAAACAAAAAATAAAATGGTCAAAAAAATAATAGTTTGTTTCATCTATTTTGTAATAATGTAATTCCCCTTGGCGTCCACCGTAAATTTAGGAACGATGTGATTGGCTTCAAAACTATCATACCCCGCTTTCAAGATGCCCCAAAACGCGTTCATGTCCTTTGAAAAATTTTGATTCAACATTTTTATATTCTCTTCTGTAAATTTACAAGGGAACATATCCACTCTTAAATTTTGCTTTCGATCTTTTGCTTCTACACATAAAATATATAATTCTTCAATTGGGTCATTCTCAATAGGAATGCAACCAATGGTCACACAATTTCCGTGGATCATGATATCTCCACCAGGTGAGCCCGTTGCTTTTTTTGAATCACTTTTATTTGGATAACCAACTTTCATACTCAAATGATAACTACTTACAGGATTAAAATGTTCAATATAATAAAATCCCTCTGGCACTTGTCCGTCGCCTTGCACTCTTTTTGGTCCTAACTCCCCACTCGACGAACAAATTTTATACGTTTTAAAAAGTTTGAATTTTGCATCGCCTTTGTTTCGCATCCATACTTGCACTTCCTTTTCGTGCTTAAAAACCTGCAAGTATATTTCGTAGGTATTTACACTAAATCCTACTGATGTTAATTCCTTTTTAAGACCCTCAAATTTGGTCTTATAAGCCGATCTTACCCTTTCATATTTAAGCTGCGCCGTCTTAAAAGTGCCTTGTGCCCTGATATTCAGCACCAAAACAACTAACAGTGCGGTTTTAATAACCCTTTGTATCATATGAGTTGAGCGCATTTATTATGGGTAACTTAGTTCCTATAAAGGTATATGTTTTTACTAAACTTCATAAAGAATAAGTATTTTTTAACGATAACCGCGCTTATTGCTTGGTTGCTTTTCTTTGACAAGAACGATGTATTCACGCAACATGAAACCGTGAGTAAACTCAACAAATTAAAAACAGATCAAAGCTATTATATCACCGAGATCGAAAAAAATAAAATAGAGCTTCAGGAATTAAAAACAAATACCGAAAGCCTCGAAAAATTTGCTCGCGAAAAATACCTCATGAAAAAAGATAACGAAGACGTTTTTGTTTTTGTTACCAAGTGATACCAACATGACATATATTTAGAACTGCTGTCCCCTTGCTATACTGCTTCAAAAATCTTCCACCGGCAAGATTTTCTTTCAAAAACAACTTAAACAAACTTGGATCTCGAATCACATAATAGAAAAGCACACAAACTTAAATCGGAGAATGATCGTTTTTATAAACGCTTAATTCGCAGACCACCTAATGACCTCGACGAACAGTTTGAGAAATTACACGACGAAGTTTTTGAACAGATAGATTGCATGTCCTGCGGTAATTGCTGCAAAACAACGTCACCTATTTTTTACGAACGCGATATTGAACGCGCTGCAAAAGCACTGAAGATAAAACCGGGTTCTTTTTTTGAAAAATACCTTCGAATGGATGAGGACAATGATGCCGTTTTGCAACAAGCCCCCTGCGCATTTTTAGGTGCAGATAATTATTGCAGTATTTACGATAACCGCCCCAATGCTTGCCGCGAATACCCGCATACCAACCGTAAAAAAATGTATCAAGTATTAAGCCTTGCCTTCAAAAATACCATGGTTTGCCCGGCAGTATTTGAGATCACCGAACGATTGAAAAAGATCATTAAATAGTTTTTTCTTTTAACCGATATGTCGTCCCTACGGGACTGTGACGTTCATTCAACGACTATTAAAATTATCTGCGAGACAAAATTTCCTAGCTCCGTAGGAGCGACATATCGGTAGCCCCCGAAGGGGGCGAAATACACCACTATGAACGAAACCCCTTTAGGGGTGACATATTGGTTTTCTCTTTTATTTCCCTCTTTTTTAGTACCTTTAAGGCTCTTTAAAACACATGTATAAATTACAGAATTATATTAACGGAAAACTGGTTGACCCTGTTTCCAAATCGTATTTAGACAATTACAATCCGGCGAACGGAAAAGTATATTCGCTTATTCCCGATAGCGACGAAAAAGATGTGGAGCTTGCATATCAAGCTGCAAAAACTGCTTTTCCTTTGTGGAGTATCACGCCTAAAGAAAAACGTTCGCAGTATCTTTTAAAGATCGCCGCGTTAATTGAAAAGAATTTAGATAAACTTTCATTAGCAGAAAGTACAGATAATGGCAAACCGGTAAAGCTTGCCAAAACAGTAGACATTCCAAGAGCCGCTGCTAATTTTCATTTTTATGGTACGGGCATTTTACATTACTCTGCGAATTCGCATAGCATGGAAGATACTGCGATCAATTATACCTTGCGTCAACCTGTTGGTGTTGCGGGATGTATCTCGCCTTGGAATTTACCTTTGTATTTATTTACCTGGAAAATTGCACCGGCTTTGGCTGCGGGTTGCACCGTTGTTGCAAAACCTTCGGAGGTTACACCAATGACAGCGCACTTGCTTTCTGAAATTTGCATAGAAGCAGGATTGCCCGCCGGCGTTTTAAATATTGTACACGGCTTAGGTGGAAAAGTTGGCAATGCCATTGTTTCTCATAAACATATTCCATTGATCTCATTTACGGGCGGAACAAAAACCGGAGAGCATATTGCATCTATCGCAGCGCCTATGTTCAAGAAATTATCTTTAGAGCTTGGCGGGAAAAATCCAAATGTGATATTTGCCGATTGCGATTACGAAAAAATGTTGTCTACAACTATGCTTTCGTCGTTTGCCAATCAAGGACAAATTTGTTTATGCGGTTCGCGCATTTATGTTGAGAAAAGCATTTACGAAAAATTTAAAAAAGATTTTGTTGCAAAAACAAAAGCTTTAGTTGTTGGCGATCCCTTAAGGGATGATACAAAAATTGGCGCCGTGGTTTCAAAACCTCATCAAGAAAAAATATTGAGTTACGTTGAGCTTGCTAAAAAAGAAGGCGGAACTGTTTTATGTGGTGGACATGCCATTAAATTAGAAGGCGAATTAAGCGAAGGCTATTATATTGCTCCAACCGTTATTGAAGGGTTAGCTCATACTTGCAGAACTAACCAAGAAGAGATTTTTGGTCCTGTTGTAACAATTACACCTTTTGATACAGAAGAACAAGCGCTGGAAATGGCTAATAGCACACGTTACGGACTTACTTCCATTGTTTGGACAGAGAACTTAACTCGCGCGCATCGTTTTGCCAATAATATTCACGCTGGAATTGTTTGGATCAATTGCTGGTTACTACGCGATCTTCGTACACCATTTGGTGGTGTTAAAGATAGCGGCGTTGGTCGCGAAGGTGGTTTTGAAGCATTAGATTTTTTCACAGAACCAAAAAATGTTTGCATAAAATTAAAGTAATGGATTTCGACAACTCAACACGCACAGAACTTTCCAGCCTTGGTGAATTTGGTTTAATAAACCATTTAACTCAACACATCGAACTTAAAAATACAGAAACTGTAAAAGGTGTTGGCGATGACGCAGCTGTACTTTTACTTGGAATTAAACAAACGGTTGTTACCACCGATATGTTGGTGGAAGGTGTACATTTTGATCTTACTTACATGCCCTTAAAACATTTGGGTTATAAAAGTGTTGTGGTGAATTTAAGCGATGTGTACGCTATGAACGCGCAACCAAAACAAATTTTAGTATCGTTTGCCTTAAGCAGTCGCTTTAGTTTAGAGGCTGTAGAAGAATTATATTCGGGCATGTTAATGGCTTGCCAAAAATATGGCGTTGATCTTGTTGGTGGAGATACAACATCAAGTACAAGCGGCTTGGTAATTAGCATCACTGCCATCGGTGTTGCCGATCCTGGCACTGTAGTTTACAGAAGCGGCGCTAAGGAAACTAATTTATTGTGCGTAAGCGGAGATCTTGGTGGAGCATACATGGGCTTACAAATTTTAGAAAGAGAGAAAGCAGTATATAAAGAGAATCCTAAAGTACAACCCGACCTAGAAGGGAAAGATTATATCTTAGAACGTCAACTAAAGCCCGAAGCACGAAAAGATATTATTGATCTGTTCGCACGATTGCAAATTCAACCAACTGCTATGATTGACATCAGCGACGGATTAGCTTCTGAAATTTTACACATCTGTAAAAATTCAAACGTTGGTGTTGAATTGTACGAAGAAAAAATCCCTATTGATCCATTAACTTACGATACCGCTCGCGAATTTGGCCTCGACCCTACGGTTTGCGCTTTAAGTGGTGGCGAGGATTACGAATTACTTTTTACCATAGATCTTAAAGACCATGAAAAAGTTAAAAATCAGCTCGACTTCACTGTTATAGGCCACATTACCAATGAATCAAAGGGCAAATTGCTTGTTACCAAATCGGGAACTGTAACTGAGCTTAAAGCTCAAGGTTGGGACGGTTTAAAACCATAAGGATTATTGGAAGTTTTTGATTAAATTTGGTATAGACTAAATTTTAATGAAAAAACATTTACTACTTTTTGTGAGCTTGTGTTTCGTTTTTAAAATGAATGCGCAGGAAGAACTTCCTAAGGACTTTGCTCCGGGTGAGAAGGAAAAAATGGAAGAATATCTAAATTCCATTCGCAATGCGAAGCATAAATCATTAATTGTAACGCCACCACCTTATACTAAACTTCGTAATGCTGCTGAGTGGGAAGAGATACAAACTTTGAACATTACATGGACAGGCAGTTATACAAATATTCATCGTGCCATTATTAAAGCCGCGCAATTAGAAACCATTGTTACAATTATTTGTTCCGATTCTAATAATGTAAAAAGTAATCTTACTACCAATTTAGTTCCTCTTACAAATCTTAAATTCCTTCAAATACCATACAATTCTATTTGGGCCCGCGATTATTCGGGCAATTCGGTTTATGGCGCTTACGTGGATTCATTGATCTTAGTTGATTGGATCTATAATCGTCCGCGCCCTTTGGATGATGTAACGCCAACTGCCATTGCTGCTGCATTTGGACTTCCAATTTACGAAACTAAAACACCACCTTGGGATCTTGTGCACACCGGAGGAAATTATATGAGTGATGGTTTTGGTACCGCTTTCTCATCTACACTTACAGTTGCTGAGAACACTACTAAAACTGTTGCACAAATTGATACCATCATGAAAAAATTTATGGGCATTAACCGTTATATAAAAATGCCAACATTACCTTATGATGGTATTCATCATATTGATATGCACATGAAATTATTGGATGAAGAAACACTGTTGTGGGGAGAATATCCTGCAGGAATTGCTGATGGTCCGCAAATAGAAGCCAATCTTCAATACATTCAATCCACTTATAATTCGGTTTATGGAACGCCGTATAAAGTTATACGAATTCCTATGCCAAAGGATAAGAACAATAAATGGCCAAATCAATCGGGAGGCTGGTATTGCACTTATACCAATGGGGTTTTTGTAAATAAAACCTATATTTTCCCTACGTATTATCAGCAATACGATACAACTGCTATTCGCATTTTAAAAGCATCATTACCCGGATATAAATTAGTTCCCATTGATGTGGATGAAGCAGGAAGCACACTTATTTCGCAAAGTGGTGCTATTCATTGTATCACACATGCAGTGCACACAAACGATCCGTTATTAATCTCTCACCAACAAATAAAAAATTCATGTGACTTTGATCCTTCGTATAGTGTAAAAGCAAAGATCATGCACAGAACTGGGATTAATACTGCAAAAGTTTATTGGACCATTGATACATTATTAGGATTTAATCAAGTTCCTATGACATTAACCAATGCATTAACCGATGAATACACAGGTACAATTCCTCAACAAGCTTTAGGAAAAACAATTTACTATTATATTGAAGCATCTGCAACCAGTGGTAAAACTATGCAACGCCCAATAACAGCGCCATTGGGAAGAAATACATTTAAAATAGTGCTGTGTCCAACAAGTTCTGTGAAAGAAAACAATGGCTTTGAATTTAAAGCGGCATATCCAAATCCTGCAAGTGCTATTACATGTATTCCATTAAGTTCAAACAAAACACAAGCTATAAAAGTAAGTTTATATAGTATGATGGGGCAATTGGTAGATGTAATTTACGATGGGGAAATAAACCAAGGAGATAAAAATGTCTTCTTGTTTGCAGATAAATATGCCAAGGGTGTTTATTTTTTAGAAGCTAAAACAAATACCACAACTAAAACGCAGAAACTAATTATTAAATAAGCATTACCATTAAATTCGAAAGAGGATGCAAAGAATAACAACACTATGTTTTCTTATTTTTGTTTCTGTAACGTTGATCAAGGCTCAAACTCAGAAACTTGATTCTTTATTGTCTGAAATACCAAAATCAAAACAAGATACCAGTATAATTAAACTTTATCTAAGTGCAAGCGCCCAGGCTTCCAATATTACTCCCGATTCAGGGATCTTTTACGCCAACAAAGCTTTAGTTCTTTCAGAGAAGATCAAATTTAAAAGAGGGGTCGGTTCTGCTTATTATAGCATTGGATTGTATAATCAACATAAATCGAATTACTACAATAATAATCTTTATGGAGAAAAGGCACTAAAAGTATTTGAGGAATTAGGTAATGAAAAACGAATGTATGATTGCTATAATTTAATTGGGAATGGCTATAGTGCGTTGAGCAATTTTGAAAAAGCGTTAGAATACCATTTTAAATCGTTAAAAGGTCGCGAAAAAATAAAAGACAGTTCCGGTATTGCTTTATCGTTAATGAATGTTGGCCGAGTTTTTAGAGTGCAACAGGATTATAAAAAAGCAGTTGAGTATTACAACAAAGCGCTTGATCTAAGTATTAAGAAAAAACTAAACACATCGATCGCCAATTGTCTTAATAATATTGGTAACGTGTATTATTACCAACAGAAATATGATACTGCACTTATTTACCAGATCAAATCACTAAATGTAAATAAGGAGGCGGGCAAAGAAGACGCTTTGCTAACAAACTATTCAAACATCGCCGGGATCTATATTTACTTGAAAAAATTTGATTCATCCTTAAAATATTACAATGTCGCTTTGAACATTGCCAAAGTAAGGGGTGACAAAACAACCATTGCTAATTGCCATGAAGGCTTTGCTGCCATTTTTGCAGAGAAAAAACAATATGCGCAATCAATAACCAACCTTAATATAGCTTTGGAAATTGCAAAAGAAATTGGAGCTGTTGATTACCTTGGTACCTTATACAAGGATCTTGCCGACATCTATGCTTTGAATAAAAATTATAAAGAGGCGTTTGAAGCACACAAGAATCACAAGATCTATTACGATTCACTCTATAATCAAAACAACACCAAACAACTCACTGAGACCGAACTTAAATACAAATTCGAAAAACAACAGGAGCTTGAAAAAGAGGAAGTGCTAAGAAAAGAAATGATCCAAGCCGTGAAAACTAAGGATCAACAACAGCTTATTTATTTTTTCTGCGGAGGTTTTATTATTGTGCTTATACTGCTATTCTTTAGTATCAAGAATTACAAGCAAAAAGAAAAGATCAATCTAGAGCTCGAATCCAAAAATGAAGTGATCGAGGAAAAGAACAAAGATATCACCGACAGTATCAAATATGCAAAACGATTACAAGACGCCATTTTACCAACCACACAGTTAATTCATCACTGTTTTCAAGATTCGTTTGTTTTATTTAAACCAAAGGATATTGTGAGCGGGGATTTTTATTGGATGGAAAAACTCGAGGACACTATTTTCTTTGCGGTTGTGGATTGCACAGGTCACGGTGTTCCTGGTGCTTTTATGAGCATCATGGCACATAATCTTATCCAGCAAGCCATTTATGAGAAACAGTTAAAGGACCCCTCCGATATACTCAATTATCTTAACATCTCTTTAAATGAGAAATTGAATAAACAAGACACCGCTAAAGTGAACGATGGCATGGATGTGGCCATGTGTGCCTACAATACAAAAAATTCCGAACTTAAATACGCCGGGGCTAATAATCCATTATGGATCGTAAATCAAGAAGGACAACTCAAAGAATTAAGTCCAAACAAAAATTCAATTGGTTTTCAAAATACCGGCGGCTTTAGTCAAACAATAGAACAACCCAAAAAAGGCACCATGCTCTATTTATTTTCAGATGGCTATGCAGATCAATTTGGCGGAAAGAATGGCAAAAAACTCATGAAGAAAACCCTCAAAGGCATTTTAACCTCCATTGCAGGACTAAACATGGATGAGCAACAAAACGTATTAAATACAAAACTTGAAGAGTGGAAAGGCAGCTTACAACAAGTGGATGACGTTTGTATAGTTGGAATCAGGATCTAAATTCCAGATCTAATCACGCACAAATTTAGCTCTGCTCCTACCTAATTCAATGAAATAAATTCCTTTTTGAAATTCAGAAACATCTATTGTTGTTTCGGCACCCTCTATTTTTATTTGCTTTCTTAACACTCCTAAGCAATCATAAATGGTTAGTGTTTCTCCCTTCAAGTTTTTAGTACTTAAATTAAGATGATCCTGAACAGGATTTGGGAAGATCTTGAATTCGTGTTCGCTATGATTTTCATTCAATCCTTGAACACCACTTTGAAAACATGGCTTATAGAATTTAAAAAGTGAATCAATATAAGTTGGTGTATCTACAAATCCAGTATGTGCTAAATTTGGATCCTGAATAAAAAGTCCTACTGATCCACCATTGGCTTGTACCCAATTTGTTTTCGCGGAATTCATTCCCGGACAACCATCACGACCCGGATTTGGATCCAGTCCTCCGCAGAACATTGCCCATTTTTTTCCTTTACAAAATGAGTGATTTGTGTTGGTAGGTGAATTAACGGCTTGAAAGAAAGGATAGGCCGAATCGGGTTTGCCTGCATTTGACATGATAGTACAGAAATAATTTTTACCAACACCCGGATAAACATCCAGAAATTGTATAGCATATGATCTCGCTGACCCTCTACTGAATCCATGATATAAAGCTTTATTCTTGGGGTATTTTATTCGCTTGAGTGCCGTATCTATATATGTATACAAGGTTGTGTCGCCAAAATAATCATTGGGGGCAGAGGAACTTGAACCTAAATACCATTGCAAACAGATCATCCCCACACTTTGCGACTGGGCAGATTGTAAATGTTTTGCCATCATTAAAAATGCATTCCCGCCAGAACCGTGCAAACCAACCATCAAGGGCGTTAAACTTGGTGTTGCACCAGAGGGAAACCATTTCATGTAAAATGTCTTTCCATCGGCAGTTGCCGAAGCTGTTGCGCCGGCGTTAATGCACACTTGCGCCGACTGACTCGGAATGGAGGCAAATTCATTATACAAAGCCTGAGCAGCCGGTGGCAATTGTGCCAAAAGTTTAGCGCTAAGAAAAAGGATTGAAAGCAGACTTAATTTTTTCATACGATCTTGTTTTTGTTCTATAACTAAGATACGTCATTTTTTGATAACAAAAAAACCCGCTCTTTTGGAACGGGTCTTTTTAAAATTGTAATTATTATTTACTTCTTCTTTTCAAAATCAACAACTATAGGAGTTGAGATACATAATGAAGAGTAAGTACCAATGATACGACCGATCAATAAGGCGAAGATAAATCCACGGATACTATCACCACCAAATATGAAGATCACTAATAGTACGAAGAATACAGTTAACGATGTTAAGATGGTACGACTTAATGTACTATTTAAAGCGTAGTTAATCAATTTGTTACGCTCTTCGCCAAATACATCTGATTTTCCGCTGTCGGCTAAGCGCTCACGGATCCTGTCGAACACAACCACAGTTTCTGTCATGGTATAGCCCATTACCGTTAAGATTGCCGCGATGAAATCCTGACCGATCTCTAAAGAGAAAGGAACGATACCATCAAAAATAGTATAACATGATAATACAATTAGAACGTCGTGGAATAAAGCCACAACCGAACCCAAACCATATTGCCATTTACGGAAACGAATAACAATGTAAACGAACATCATTAAACACGAGAATAAGATCGCTCCATAAGCACCGTAAACGATGTCGGTTGCAATAGTAGGACCAACTTTTTGTTGCGACATTACTTCATACTTTGCATTTAAAGCAGATAATCCTTTATTTAACGCAGCTTCTGCATCCGAATCTGCTGTTGCGCTGTTATCAGAAACTTTATATGTTGTTGTGATCTTGGCTTGATTAGCACTTCCTAATGTTTTTACTTCCGGTGAACCTTCAAATGGTGCAGATAAAGCCGCCTTAATATCTTCTGTATTCATGTCTTTTTCAAAACGCACTTGATACGTACGACCTCCTTTGAAGTCAACGCCTAGGTTCAATCCACCATGTTTGAAATACATTACCACACCTGCAACAATGATCAGTGATGAAATAGCGTAATAGATCTTACGTTTTCCAACGAAGTCGATAGAGATATTTTTAAATGCATTACGAGTTGCTTTAGTATCAAATGGAATTTCCATTTTGCGCTCCAACATCCATTCGAAAATAACCCGTGTAATTAAAATAGCAGAGAATAAAGAGGCAATAATACCAACACATAATGTAGTTGCGAAACCTTGAACCGGACCACTACCAAATGCGTAAAGAATGATACCTAATAATAAAAGCGTTACGTTAGAGTCGATGATAGAACTCATGGCATGTTTGAAACCTTCTTTGATGGCAATTGGTGTTCCTTTACCTAAGGCTAATTCTTCACGCACACGTTCGAAGATCAAAATGTTAGCATCCACCGCCAAACCAATGGTTAATACGATACCTGCAATACCCGGTAACGTTAACACGGCTCCGAGCGATGTAAGAACTCCCATCACAAAGAACATATTAAATATAAGGGCAACATTGGCAACCAAGCCTGATTTGCTATAGTACGTTGCCATAAATAATAAGATCACCATTAAAGCTATTCCAAAACTCATTAAACCTGAGTCGATCGCCTCTTGACCTAAAGTTGGCCCAACAATATTCTCTTCAACAATACGCGCCGGAGCAGGTAATTTACCCGCACTTAAAATAGCGGCCAATGCATCTGCTTCCGAATCCGTAAAGTTTCCGGTAATTTGCGATGAACCACCACTGATCTCTTGATTAACTCGCGGAGATGAGAACACCATGTTGTCCATTACAATGGCAACACATTTTCCTTTGTTGGCACCGGTTATCCGTTTCCACTTATCAGCAGCATCAGCATTCATGCTCATGCTAATTAAAGGAACACCACCACTGCGTTGATCGTAATCTTTTTTAGCACTTGTAATGATATCTCCACTTAAAGCAGCTTTACCTTTTGCATCTGTTTGTTTGATTACATACAATTCATAGTAGGTTGTAACTACTTTTCCATTTTCATCTTTTTGTTCAATGGCTTTTGAACTCCACATGAATTTTACTTTCGATGGGAAGATATTCTTGGTTTTAAGAATTCCTAAGTACTGATTAACTTTTGCGGTATCATCTTTTGAGTACGAACGACCAACAGCAGGACCATCAGCATATTTTTTTGGTTGACCTTTTTCGTCGTACTCTATTAGTGGACGAAGAGGTGAATAGTTTGAATAAAGTGGCATTCTCTTTAAGAAATTCTTCAACGCCGTATCCTGCGGATTTACCGAAGGCGTTTTTGAAGCAGCAAGCGCTGCCGAATCTTTTGTTCCTAATGAGTCTGCTTTTACATCAACCGATGTAGAATCTTTTGCAGCTGTTGTATCTCTTATCGCAACAATTGTTTCAGGAAATAAAGTTTGACGGATAGCAAAGTTTGCTTTATCCATCAAGGATGCAATTTCTCCGTTCTCATAAGTTTCCCAGAACTCTAGGTTCGCCGTTCCTTGTAAAAGTTCACGCACTCGTTGCTTATCTTTTACACCCGGTAATTCAACAAGTATACGTCCGCTTGCTTCTAATTTTTGAATGTTTGGTTGTGTTACACCAAAACGGTCGATACGACTGCGGAAAGTTTTCTCTGCATTACTAACCGACTCGCCGGCTTTCTTTCTAATGTATGCAATTACTTCTTCGTTGCTTGAATTATAAGAGATCTCGCTTTTGTTCTCAACAGTTTGGAAAATTGGTCCTAGTTTTGCGGTAGGAGCGTTTTTCTTATAGGTTTTTTCAAATGCAGTAATAAAATCATCATTATTATTTACGCCTAAATTCTTTTGCGTTTCATCCAGTGATTTATTGAACATCACATCCGTGCTTCCGTTTGAAAGTCCGCGCACGATATCGATCATCGAAACCTCAAGGGTTACGTTCATACCACCACGTAAGTCCAAACCTAAGTTCAACTCATTCTTTTTACATTCTTCGTAGGTATATTCTGCGATGAAGAGATTATACACAACCTCTTTCTTCATCGAATCAAGATATCTATCGGCAATTCTACCTTTGATAGAATCTAAAATACTTTGTTCTTTTGAAGTGTTGCCATTCGCAACTTCCTTGGCTAGGCTTTTGTACTTCTGGCCATTAACAATGCCTTCGGCATATTCAACAGCTTCTGTTTCTACGCTACGCGTAATCCATGTAAACGATAAATAAAAAATACATGCCAGTGTAAGTAACAGGGCAAATACTTTTATAGCTCCTTTGTTTTGCATAAAAATTGATTCTAAATACTTTTTTAATTAAGGGTGCAAATATAAGATATTGGACCCTAATTCCCAATAATAGATTAAAAATTTGATAATCAAATAGTTAAATGTTAAAAAGGAGGTGGTTTTGGGTCTATTTATACAATTCTACCAAGGTAGATTGATCGCTGGTAATACTGAACTTTTTTTCGATGGTATAAATGCTTCCTTTGAGTGATTTTGAGCGCCATTCGATCACGTAATTTCCTGGTTGCATATAAAAAGTTTGGTTTGTTGAAGATGTTAAGTTTGTAACACGTTCCATTTTACCATTTTTCTTCATCAATATACAACCATCGCCTGCTTCAATAGCTTTTACCTGCAACATTCCTGCGCTCGGCAAAACGATCTCGTTAAGTTTTGATTGCTCAATTTTTATACCCGACATAAAGGTTCGTGGCAAAGTTAATATCTCCAGGTCGTAGGTGCCGATGATGTATTGCTCGTATGTGCTTATGGACTGAACATGCAAGGTTGGTTTTTCGTTGACATTCCGCACAATGTATTTTACTTTTTCGTTGAAATTATACACGCCGTTTGGTCGCGATACTACCATGGCGCCTTGCGGAGCTATTACAGGAATAGTGGTGTGCTTTCCTTCGGTAAGTTTTACTTCTTCGCTTTCTTTTGGAGGAATAGTATGTACAATAACTTTGTATGTTGGAAAATCGTCGATATACAATGTATCAGGATTTCCGAACTTATTTAAGGTGTGAATATAATTGTACTTATACTTTTTTCTATTCACATCGTAAAAGGTCATGTTCACATTGGTTTCTGTTGGTTTATTCTTGCTATCCAATATATTCACCTGGGCCGATGTCTTTTTTTTCTTTTGCGTTTTTATTAATTCAGTTACGTCCGTGTAAATATCCGGATCATCAAAATCAAAATACGTTCCCACACACTCAAATGTTTTTATTTGTTCAATAGTTAAACCAATTCCTATGATCACGGGTTTAAAAATAATTCCCTTTTCGTAAAGTTTTTGTCGCGCTGCGCATGGATCGCCCCCGCACTCTTCAATACCGTCGGTAATTAAAATGATCATATTCCTAGCTTTCTTATCCGGAAAATCATTGGCCGATTCGGTTAATGAATGTTCAATAGGGGTAATGCCGGTTGGTTTGGCTTCATTTACTTTTTGTTTTATTATTTCAAGACCATTTTTCATATTAAACGGAACAACCAGTTTACTATCATTGCAGTCACCGGGAGGATATTTTACAGTATGACCATACATACGCAAAGCAAATTGATAATTCTTTAATTTACTTAAACTGTCAATGAATTTGTTGAACATTTGTTTGGCCCCTTCCATGCGCTGGATATCTCCATGTTTTCCAACCATGCTATTGCTAGCGTCGAAAACAAATAGTACACGCGTTGTAGTTTGGGCTCTGTTTAAGAACACTGAAAAACAAAAAACTAGCAGATATTTAATCACTCTATTCAATCAGCTAAAATTAAAGAAGCAAAGCACACAGCGAACTTATAACGAACAAAACTTTTAACGATACAAACTTAATAACTTGGGGTTTATTAATTCCTTATTTTAAGTAGTTTTACCTCATGAATTTGCAATTTGACATTGTTGAGATCTTAAAGGTAACCATGGTGCTTTTTGCGGTAATTGATGTGATTGGTTCAATTCCCGTGATCATTGCTCTTCGCGAAAAAGTTGGGGGTATTCAAGCGGGCAAGGCTTCTTGGGTTTCAATGGGAATCATGTTAGCTTTTTTATTCGTTGGAGATGCCATTTTGAATATTATCGGTATTAGCGTTTCCGACTTTGCCATTGCAGGTTCCATTTTGTTATTCATTGTTGCTTTTGAAATGATCCTAGGAATTCAAATTTCAAAAGACTCTGTTCCTGCTACCGCGAGTGTTGTTCCCTTAGCTTTTCCATTAATTGCAGGCACTGGAACCTTAACAACACTCCTTTCTATTCGCGCTGAATACAATTTACTCTCGATCATTATTGCAATTGTATTAAATGTGGTCATCGTTTTCTTTGTACTTAAATTCCTAAGCAAAATTGAAAAGCTGCTTGGTGTTGGAGGAATTGCCATTGTGAAAAAAGTATTCGGGATCGTTCTTCTTGCACTAGCCATCAAGCTTTTCAGGAAACATACCGGGCTTTAATTAAATCCCTTCTTTATTTCACTTTTTAGTCCTTTTTTTGCATCTTTGCCTTTCAATTTTTTACAAATGAAACGCATTAGGATCAAAGATGTTCTCAAAACATCACCAGCAGAGCAGGAAATTATAGTTAAAGGATGGGTAAAAACATTTCGCAACAATCAATTCATTGCGTTAAACGATGGGTCAACCAATAATAATTTACAAGTGGTTGTTGATTTTAATAATACCCCTGAAGAAATTTTAAAACGAATCACTACAGGTGCATGTATTAGTGTAGTTGGAAAACTGATCGCCTCACAAGGAAAAGGACAAACTGTAGAGTTAGTTTGTAACACATTGGAGATCCTTGGCGATAGTGATGCCGAAAAATTTCCTTTACAGCCAAAAAAACATAGCCTCGAATTTTTACGTGAGATAGCGCATTTACGTTTCCGTACCAATACGTTTGGCGCGGTGTTTCGTGTGCGCAATGCTTTAGCATTTGCGGTACATAAATTTTTTCAGGAAAAAGAATTCATTTATTTGCATACTCCTATTATTTCTTCTAATGATGCCGAAGGTGCTGGAGAAACGTTTCATGTAACTAATTTTGATATAAAAATCCTCCGAAAACAGAAACCGGAGAAATTGATTATAAGCAAGATTTTTTTGGTAAGCCGGTTAACTTAACGGTATCAGGACAATTAGAAGGCGAATTAGCAGCAATGGCTTTTGGCGATATTTATACGTTTGGTCCAACTTTTAGAGCTGAGAATTCAAATACGGTACGTCACCTTGCCGAATTTTGGATGATAGAACCTGAAATGGCGTTTTATGACCTGAACGATAACGCCAATTTAGCAGAAGAACTTTTAAAATACGTGATCGGTTATGCCATCGAAAAATGCGGTGACGATATTGAATTTTTATCACAACGTTTGTTGGAAGAGGAAAAACAAAAACCACAACTCGAGCGCAGTGAAATGAATTTGGTTGAAAAATTGAAATTTTGTTTAGACAATAATTTTGAACGCGTAACTTATACAGAAGCTATTGCTATTTTAAGAGAAAGCAACCACAACAAGAAAAAGAAATTCCAATATTTAATTAACGAATGGGGCGTTGATCTTCAAAGCGAACACGAACGCTATTTGGTAGAAAAACATTTTAAGAAGCCCGTGATCTTAACTGATTATCCAAAGAACATCAAAGCATTTTACATGCGCCAAAACGATGATGGAAAAACAGTTCGCGCAATGGACATTTTATTTCCTGGCATTGGAGAGATCGTTGGTGGAAGTCAACGTGAAGAGCGTTTGGAAAAATTAGAAACGCGCATGAAAGAAATGAATATCCCTGTGGAAGAATTAGGTTGGTATTTGGATACACGCAGATTTGGTGCTTGTCCCCATGCCGGCTTTGGATTAGGCTTTGAACGTTTGGTGTTATTTGTAACAGGGATGACGAATATTCGCGATGTGATACCATTCCCTCGTACACCTAACAATTGTGAGTTTTAATTAAATTTTATGAAAACTATAATTCTATTTCTTTCGATTGTTTTGGTTTCATTTCAAGAACCGAAGAAGATCCAAATTGCCAGAGTTTATTTCGCTCAAAATTCCTCAGAAATTTTGGAAGTAAATCCTATCGATAAAAAAACCAAAAGCCAAACCGTTTTAAATGAATTTGCTAAAAGAGTGCAGTCAGAGAACGGAGGGATCAAATTAATGGTCTGCACCAATTTTGACGAAACAAACAGAAAAAAACTTGACGACACTCGATTAATGGCTGTACACGATGCATTAATTAAATCAGGTGTAACAACTTCTATTCAACGTCAATGGCCACATATAAGTATTAACTTAACTGTTCATGGTAAAAGTGTAATTGAAGCCGAAAAATCAGAGGTAAAAAAGGACTCATTAAAAGCCTATAATCGTTTTGTAGAGATCAAATATCTACCTAGAGCGAAATGATCTTTTAGGAATTCATTTGCCAGCCTTACAGGTTTACCGTAAAAAAATAATGAGCTAAGTTTGCTGCAATTAAAATCTGATCCCGATCAAGCTAACATCATCCACTTGTTCTAAATGTTTTTTCCAATTGTCGAAGGTGGTATCGAGTATTTCTTTTTGAGTATTCAAAGGTTTTGAATGAATCGATAAGAGGAGCTGGCTTAAATTCTTCACTTTAAATTTCTTTCCGGCTTCGCCACCAAACTGATCGGCATACCCATCCGAAAATAAGTAGAGCATCATTTCAGATTCAGCTTCAAGTTCAACAACATTAAACGTTATTTCATCTGCTGCTTGCGACCCACCAATGGAACGCTTATCCGGTTTCAATTCTGTGAGTTCTCCATTCTTCACAATATAAACCGGACGATTTGCCGAGGCAATGAATAATTTTTTCTTATGCATTAATACAACAGAAGCATCCATACCATCGTGTGATTGCACACCACTAGTTTGTCTCAAAGTACTTCTCACTTCTTTGTGTAACTCACTCAATATTCTGTTTGGCTCAATAATGCCGCGCTCAATGATGATCTGATTTAATAAGTTACTTCCGATCATACTCATTAATGCGCCCGGAACTCCATGCCCGGTACAATCGGCAAGAATTGCATATTTATGATCGCCTTTCTTTTTGAATTGGTAAAAATCACCGCTCACAATATCGCGTGGTTTAAAAAGAACAAAGCTCTCTTTAAAAATATCATTGATCTCTACTGAGGTAGGTAGAATTGAGCGCTGAATTCTTTGCGCGTAATTGATACTATCAGTTATATCTTTATTTTTTTCTTCAATTACTTTTTTCTGTTCGTTAATTTCCTTTGTTCGTTCTGTAACTTGCACCTCCAATTTTTCATTTTGTCCTGCTAATAATCTTTGTTTTTCTATTTCTTGCTCTATTGACTTAGCAGACAACTCTTCTACTTCAATTAATTTATTTGCCAATGACTTATTTGTTTGTGCAAAATCCCAAGCTAAGAAGGTTGACATGGAGAGTGGAATACTAATGATGGCTAAAATAAACGAGGTTAAAAATAATTTCTCCGCTATCGACCCTCCTTCAATATCAAAATCTCCACCACTTAAGATCATCGCGAGGAAGATGGTAGATAAAAAAAGACCAAATGCGCCGAAACCAATTGAAAGAATTCAGCCCTCTTTTTTTTTTCCGTATAGCAACGATAACCACTCTTAAAAGCTCTATTACAGTAATTAAAACTAGAATAAGACCCATGATATAACCGATCACTTGGAAGGTCATTAATAATATAGAGCAAAGAATGGAAGCGTAAAAAAGATACTTAAGTAGTTTAGGGTTTTTTTCATAGAACAGTGAATAAAGAACACTAAGTAATGCGAGGAAGAAAAAAGGAACGGAGATAACTAAAAAGGCAACCATTAAACTCTTTGATATTGGTTCAGTCAAAATTACAGTGGTTAAAAAGAAGTGTAAAAAATAATAGCTAAACAAAAAACAGAACATTGAAAATAGCAAATTCGATCTTCTTGAACGATAAAAAATGAAGAGCAAAAAATGAACCAAGCCAATTGACAAGAAAAAAGAAAAAAGTCCCATGCCATTTACAGAAGCAGTTGTGATTTGTTCGAACACATACTCAAAATAACTTTCGGGTTCATAAATAGAACTATAAAATCCTCCCATTAAAGCGCCCGAGCTATTATAACTATGTTCATAATCAAGATTTTCGTAACGAATAGCGATAACATTTTTTTTCACCTTTAACTGGTGTTAAATAAAGTGGGTCGTTCTAACCATTCTCATTGATTTTTCTACTCCACCATTCCCAATAGCTTTAACCAGTTTACCATTGAAATATATTTCACTTGAACCTTTTTGATAGATTTGGAAAACATAACTTTTTGAAGTCACTGTTGAGTCAAACATCAAATGCAAACGAAACCAAGCCTTGCCCTTAAAACCATATTTCAGCATTGCTTCTTCCCCTAAAGCCGTATTGATCGTATCCCAATTTGTATCATCAAAGTCTTTTTTTGCGTAATTTAAATTATCGCCATTCTTAAAGTACCACTTCTCGGTGATCAATATTTTAGTAGGGGAATTGTAACTGAATTGAATTCTGGCCGAACCGTCATCTGTACTATTGGCGTACACCATCTGACAAAATATTACCAGAAAAAAAACGCATGATCGCCTAAGTGAATTTGTCATCAACCAAATATAATAAAATTTATCAGGGTTTATAGATGATGAAAGAGATACAAGTCATTCATTGTAAAGGTAAGAATTAGTTATAAACGGTAGAAAAATAATAATGAAGACTGAAGAGTTTTATATTTCAAGTTCATTTCTCCCCTCGCATCTTCTATATTACGGTTAGTTTTTGGGTAAAACGGAGCAGAAACGAATGAGCGAAAAATACAGAATGGCTTGTTAATATCCTTAGGCTCAAAAAGACCTCTTCTTAAACAAGCATTTCTTACCTCAAGCCCGTGGAACACTTATAAACAAAGGAAAAAATATACCACTTGCTCAATCATTATACAAAATTTTTAGGATACTAACAATGTTAATAACGACCATTTTTTCAACAGAAGTGGTAAAAAGTGTCTCAAAGTGGTAAAAAGTGGTAAAACTATACGTATTTTTGTTAAATCATTAGAAATCAAGGGATGGCAAGCCTCATAGGAGAATACGACTGTAAAGTGGACGCAAAAGGGCGTTTTATGTTCCCTGTGGACCTCCGCAAGCAAATGGACAGCGTTTTTGATAAAGGTTTTGTGATCAATCGCAACCTTCACCAAAAGTGCTTAGTGCTTTATCCCATAAGCGAATGGAATCGTTTGAACAACAAACTCAGCAAGTTAAACCGATTAATTAAAGCTAACGACGTTTTTGTTCGCCGCTTTACCGGAGGTGCTACAAATTCGGATGCCGATTCGTCGGGACGTTTGTTAATTCCACGATCTCTTACTCAACACGCAGAAATTAAATCAGATATAAAAGTTCTTGGCAGCAATAATGTGATTGAGATATGGGATAAAACATTGTATGAAGAATTCCTGAATCAAGATGTGAATATTGAACAACTGGCGCAAGATGTTTTAGGTGGACTGAATTTTAATGATGATGAGTGATAACGCTTATCATATACCCGTTCTTTTAAATGAGTGTATTGAGAATTTGAATATGGAACCCGATGGTGTTTACGTTGACCTTACGTTTGGTGGGGGAGGACATTCAAAAGCGATTCTTAAAAAATTAGGTGCCAAAGGAAAACTATTCGCTTTTGATCAAGATCCGGACGCACAGAAGAATGCTTTGGCCGATCCTCGTTTTGTTTTGATACCACAAAATTTTCGCTTCATGAAAAATTATTTGAAGTTGAATGGTGTAAAACAAGTTGACGGAATACTTGGGGATCTTGGAGTTTCTTCTCATCAGTTTGATTCGGCCGAGCGCGGTTTCTCTATACGATTTGATGCAGTATTAGATATGCGCATGAATCAGAATAGTGATCTCACGGCGAAAAAAATTGTGAATGAGTATTCAGAAGAAAAACTCGTTTCTGTTTTTAAAGAGTATGGAGAAATAAGCAATGCTAAAAAAGTAGCCTGGCTTATTTGCAAACATCGCGAGGAAAAAGAAATTGAAACAACGGAGGATCTGAAAGAAATTACAAAGAGTTGTCATTCAAAGCACGAAGAGAATAAATTCTTAGCTCCCTTATTTCAAGCCTTACGCATTGAAGTGAATCAGGAGATAGAAGTATTTAAAGAATGTTTGAACGATTGTTACACGGTTCTTAAACCTGGAGGAAGATTGGTGGTAATTTCTTATCACAGCTTAGAAGATAGATTGGTGAAGAATATAATTAAGAGCGGTAACACCGAAGGAATAATTGAAAGAGATGTGATCTACGGATCAACAACAAAAGTATATAAGAACTTAACAACAAAACCAATTTTGCCCAGTGCGAGTGAGATCGAAAGAAATCCAAGAGCACGAAGCGCAAAATTAAGAGTTGCAGAAAAAATATAAATGGCGAATAAGATACGCGAAACAAAAAAAGAAGAGCCGATCGAAGAACAGGTTCAGCAAGCGCCCGTTAAAAAAGCGAATGCAAAGCCTGGAAAGAAAGGAGTGCTTGCAAAAGCACTATCAGGGGTTTTCAGTGGGACTTTTTTAGCAAATGAAAAGAACTTTAAACACGTTCCTTTTATTTTATTTATGGCGGTAGTAGCAACATCATACATTGCTTATGGATATTACGCGGATGATACGATCAGAGATGTGAATAAGATCACCAACAATTTAAAAGAATTAAAATCAGAATTTATTTATACAAAAAGTGAATTGATGTTTGCCAGCAAACAAAGCGAAGTTGCTAAAGCTGCAGAGCCAATAGGCTTAAAAGAACCAATTACACCACCTTTAAAAATAAAAGTAGACAGCGCACAACTAAATAAGAAACACTAATAAAGAAATTGAAAGAGAAAAAAGATATACTATCGCGCATTTATTTGGTTTACGTCCTGCTCTGTGTCTTCTCACTTTCAATTTTGTATCGCATCATAGTGATACAATTTGTGCAAGGTGATGAATGGAAAGCAAAAGCCGAGGCTTTCACCACAAAAGTTCACGAAATAGAAGCCGTTCGCGGTAATATTTTTGATGTGAACGGGGCCTTGCTGGCTACCTCCCTCCCCTACTACGAAATTGGAATTGATATCAACGCACCAAGTATTGATGAAAAATTATTCCGTGAGAATAAAGATTCGCTAGCTTATAGTTTGCACAACTTATTCAAAGACAAAACTGAAACTCAATACTTGCGAATTTTAAATAGCGCGCGCAAAACAAAAGATCGTTACGTGCTATTGCAACGCAGTGTTTCCTATAAGGATCTTCAGTCTCTTAAAAAATTCCCTATTCTTCGCAAAGGAAGCAAAGGTGGTTTAGTAACCCTTCAAACAAACAAGCGTGAACGTCCCTTTAGACTTTTAGCTGCCCGCACCATTGGTTTAGCGCGCGATGGGGTTAAACCTGTTGGATTAGAAGGCGCATTTGATACATCACTCACAGGAATTAGTGGAAGACGTTTGATGCAAAAAATTGCAGGTGATGTTTGGAGACCAATTAATGACGAGAACGAAGTTGAACCAAAAGATGGAAGTGATCTTTACACAACTATTGATATCAACATTCAAGACGTTGCCGAACATGCACTTTTAAAAGCTCTGCTGAAAAATAATGCAACGCATGGTTGTGCTGTGTTAATGGAAGTAAAAACGGGTGCTATAAAAGCAATTGCCAACTTAACCAAAGGTGGAAAAGATTCTACAGAATATTACGAGTCGCTAAACTATGCCATTGGTTATCCAACAGAACCAGGCTCAACCTTTAAGCTAGCTTCTTTCTTAGCATTGCTTGAAGACTATAATTTGAGCTTAGACGAACAAGTTCAAGTTGGAAGAGGGAAATGTAATTATTATGATATCACCGTAACCGACTCTCACGAACCTGAAGCCGAGAAGATATCGGCTCAACGTGTTTTTGAAACATCGTCGAATGTTGGAACCACAAAATTAGTTACAAAGTACTATTCAAAAAATCCGCAACAATTTGTTGACAGGCTAAATTCATTTGGTTTGAACAAACCGTTGGGTCTTACAATTCCCGGAGAAGGTAAGCCATTGATCAAACAAACAAAAGATAAAGACTGGAGTGGTGTTACACTACCTCAAATGAGTTACGGTTATGAAAGTTTAATCACACCTCTACAAACCTTAACGCTTTACAATGCCATTGCCAATAATGGTAAAATGGTAAAACCACATTTTGTAAAAGAAATTAAGCGTAACGATAATACAGTAATGAAATTTGGAACTGAGGTCATTAAAGAACAAGTTGTAAAACCTAGTACTATAAAAAAAGCAAAAGAATTATTAGAAGGAGTTGTATTAAACGGTACAGGAAAAGGCTTGAACATTACTGCATTTAAAGTTGGTGGCAAAACCGGAACAGCGGCTATAGCTAAAAATGGTATTTATGGTAAGGGTAATCAACGCACATACCAAGCTTCGTTTGTAGGATATTTTCCTGCTGATAATCCTTTATATACATGTATCGTTATCATCAATTCGCCAAGCAACGGTATTTATTACGGAGGATTAGTTGCCGGTCCGGTATTTAAAGAGATCGCTGAAAAAGTTTATTCGGGAAGTTTAGATTTTCTTTCGCCTATCAATGATCAAAACAATGTGATCAATAGAACACCGGTTATTGCCATGCTAAAAGGTGATGAATTAAATAAAGTCGTTAAACAACTGAATATTCCAAGCAAAAATATTCCGGCAACTTCAACCTACGTTTCAAGAAATTATAGCGACAGTACAAAATTAAATGTAGCTGAAGCAAAACTGGAAGACACACTTAAAAAAGGATTCATTCCAAATTTGAGCGGCCTTTCAGCAAAGGACGCATTGTATCTATTAGAGAATAGAGGATTGAATGTGAAATTGGAAGGATATGGACTTGTAAAAAAACAAAGCATTTCGGTTGGACAAAAATACAACAAAGGTGATAAAATTATTTTGACACTGAGTTAATGAAACTGCTGAGCGACATACTATATAAAGTAAGATTGGAAGAGATCATTGGCTCTACGCATTCTGCTATTTCGTCGGTTACCTTTGATTCGCGAAAAGTAAAAAAGGATTCAGTATTTGTTGCTATTAAAGGGGAAGCCAGTGATGGGCATGAATTTATTACAAAAGCGATTGAAAATGGTGCTATTGCCATTATTTGCGAAGAACTTCCAAAAGAACGCAAGACAGAAGTTACTTATGTGAAAGTGAAAAATTCTCACGAAGCATTAGGGTTTGTTGCTTGTAATTATTTTGATAATCCATCTTCTAAATTAAAACTCGTTGGTATTACCGGAACTAACGGAAAAACAACTACGGTTACTTTGTTATTTAATCTATTTAGGTCACTGGGGTATTCTGCAGGTTTATTATCTACAGTTCAAAATAAAATAAATAATACAGTTATTCCTGCCACGCACACCACTCCTGATGCACTAACACTGAACGAACTTTTGCATACCATGGTAGAGCAAGGGTGTGAGTATGCCTTTATGGAAGTGAGTTCTCATGCCATTGTTCAACATCGTGTTACCGGAATTTCATTTGCAGGAGCAGCGTTCAGTAATATCACCCACGATCATCTAGATTATCACAAAACTTTTGATGAATATATAAAAGCAAAAAAGGGCTTGTTCGATCAGTTATCATCGGAAGCATTTGCATTAACTAACGTGGATGACAAAAACGGTAAGATTATGCTGCAAAATACGAAGGCAAGTAAGCACTCGTATAGTTTAAAGACCGTTGCCGATTTTAAATGCAAGATCATTGAAAATCATCTGAACGGTTTATTACTCAATATTGACAATAAAGAAGTGTGGGTTAAATTGATAGGTTCATTCAATGCATATAATGTTTTAACTGTGTACGCTACAGCCGTTCTTTTAAAACAAGATAAAACAAATGTACTTACTGCTTTAAGTAATTTAAATTCAGTAGAAGGTCGTTTTCAATATTTTAGATCCAAAGGCGGTGTTATTGGTATTATTGATTACGCACATACACCAGATGCATTAAAAAATGTTCTAGAAACAATAAAAGATATTCGCACTGGCAACGAGCAAGTAATAACCTTAGTTGGTTGCGGTGGCGATAGAGATACAACAAAGCGTCCTATTATGGCTGGCATTGCTTGCGAATTAAGCAACAAGATCATTTTAACTTCCGATAATCCTCGTAGTGAAGATCCGGAAGAAATTTTGAACCAAATGCAAAAAGGAGTTTCTCCGGTAGATGTGAAAAAAACATTACGCATCTCTGATAGAAAAGAAGCGATCCGTACCGCGTGTACATTAGCAAAAAGCGGAGATATTATTTTGATCGCCGGAAAAGGACACGAAAAATATCAGGAGATAAAAGGAGTGAAACACGATTTTGATGATTACAAACTATTTAAAGAAACCATTAGTTCCATAGAAGTATAATGCTGTATTACTTATTTACATATTTAAATAAAGCCTTCGATTTTCCCGGAGCAGGGGTGTTTAATTACATCTCATTCCGAGCAGCATTTGCATTGATCACTTCTTTGCTTATCACACTCATATTTGGTAAACGCATTATCGAAGTCATTCGCAAAAAACAAATTGGAGAAACTATTCGCGAATTAGGTTTAGAAGGACAAGCTAAAAAAAGTGGAACACCTACTATGGGTGGTTTGATCATCATTGCAGGCATCGTAATTCCAACATTACTATTTGCAAAAGTATTAAATGTATATATCATACTCATGCTCATCTCTACAATTTGGCTAGGTGCTCTCGGATTCCTGGATGATTATATAAAAGTATTTAAAAAGAATAAAGAAGGTTTGCAAGGTAAATTTAAAATTGTTGGGCAAGTTGGTATTGGGCTGATCGTTGGTTGCGTTTTGTATTTCCATCCGGATGTTGTAGTTAAAGAACGTTTAAGCAAAGCAACTACAGATAATTTCAGCATCTCTAACACTGGCGAGAAGCAACAAACAACCACCCCTGCTAAATACGCTGATAAACCAAGCAAAAATTTAAAGACCACTATTCCATTCTTAAAAGACAACGAATTGGACTATGGCAAATTTATTTCATGGGCTTGTGATGATTGCGCCAAATACGGTTGGTTGATCTTTATCCCAATGGTTATCCTTGTTGTAACCGCTGTTTCAAACGGCGCTAACATCACCGACGGAATTGATGGTTTGGCCGCAGGATCAAGTGCGATCATTGGCGTTGTTCTTGGAATATTCGCGTATGTATCGGGTAATACCATCTTTGCCGATTACCTCAACATTATGTATATCCCCTACTCCTCTGAGCTAGTGGTATTCATTGCAGCATTTATTGGTGCCTGTGTTGGTTTTCTTTGGTACAATTCATTCCCTGCGCAGGTTTTTATGGGAGACACGGGAAGTTTAGCCATTGGTGGAATTATTGCTGTGTTCGCGATCTCCATTCGTAAAGAATTATTGGTGCCCATCTTGTGCGGTGTATTTGTAGTGGAAAGCTTAACCGTTATTCTTCAGGTATATTATTTCAAATATCAAAAGAAAAAAAGAGGATTGGAATTCGCTCAAACACATCGCTTGTTTAAAATGGCTCCCTTACATCATCATTATCAAAAAAAGGGCTTTCATGAAGCAAAAATTGTGATGCGCTTTTTTATCATAGGAATTGTATTGGCAGTATTCACCTTCGTAACTCTCAAATTAAGATAATGAGCAAACGCATGGTGATACTTGGAGGAGGCGAAAGCGGTGTAGGTAGCGCTATACTGGCAAAACAAAAAGGTTACGAAGTTTTTTTAAGTGATAAAGGAACATTCAAGGAAAAATACAGAACGCAATTAGTAGAAAATAAAATTGAATTTGAAGAAGGAAAACATACAGAAGAAAAAATACTGAATGCAACGGAAGTAATTAAAAGTCCAGGCATACCTGATAAGGCAGAATTAATAGTGAAGTTAAAAGAGAAACATATACCGGTGATATCCGAAATTGAATTTGCGGGACGTTATACGTCTGCTAAAACAATTTGCATCACGGGATCTAATGGGAAAACAACTACAACTATGCTTACCTATCATATCCTTAAAAAAGCAGGATATAATGTTGGTTTAGCAGGAAATGTAGGAAAGAGTTTTGCTTTACAAGTTGCTACCGAGCATTTTGATTATTATGTTTTAGAATTAAGCAGTTTCCAATTAGACGGCATGTTTGATTTTAGAGCGGATGTGTCTGTTCTTTTAAATATCACTCCAGATCATCTAGATCGCTACGACAATAAATTTGAGAATTACGTGGCCTCAAAATTCCGCGTCGTTCAAAATCAAACCTCACAAGATTCATTTGTGTACAATGCAGATGATGAAGTGATGAGAGAATATATGAGAACCTGGAAAAGTCCAGTACACCTTGTGCCCTTTAGCATCAAAAAACCAATTGATGGCGAAGGCGCATTTTTAACCGAAAACCAAATAACCATAAATTATAAACCAAACCAAAATCCCTTAATTATGACGATTGAACAACTCGCCCTACAAGGCAAACACAATGTGTACAATTCAATGGCCGCTTCTCTGGCTACGCGCATTGTGGACGTACGAAAAGAGAGCATCAAAGAAAGTCTGCAAGATTTTCAAGGTATTGAACACCGCCTTGAATTTGTTGCCTCTATCAATGGTGTTGAATTTATCAACGATTCGAAAGCAACAAACATTAATTCTACCTGGTATGCTTTGGAAAGTATGCAAAAACCAATTGTTTGGATCTGCGGTGGACAAGACAAAGGAAATGACTACAACGAACTAACCGAACTAGTTGGACAAAAAGTAAAAGCTATCATTTGCTTAGGCAAGAACAATAAAAAGATCATCAGTGCTTTTAAAGATACTGTTGAACTTATTGTTGATACTGACAACGCACACGATGCTGTTGCTGCTGCATACAAGATAGGCAAAACCGGTGATGTTGTGCTTTTATCACCTGCTTGCGCTAGCTTCGACCTGTATGAGAATTACGAAGATAGAGGAATGCAGTTCAAAGCGGCGGTTAGGTCACTTTAATTAAGAACGCAGCTTAATGGAAAGCCTTAAGGTTTTACATCATTTTTCGAAATGGTTTTAAAAACGACGGCACATACCTGATCAAAAATAGATCAGAATACTTCGGCAAGCGCAATAAAAAAGGAAAAATGAAATTATTCAGTTACTTAAAAGGCGATAAGGTTATTTGGGTGATAATGCTTTTATTATCACTGCTCTCTACTTTGGTGGTTTATAGCGCCGTTGTAACTCTTGCTCACAAATACAAACAAGGTGATACTGAATTTTTCCTTATTAAACATTTTGGCTTAATCGTTTCGGGATTTTTACTGGCGTATTTCTTTCACAAAATAAAATACACAGCCTTTAGTAAGATCTCGCAAATTGGTTTTTACTTATGTATCCCTCTCCTACTCTTTACACTGTTTAAAGGTGTAAGTGCGGGCGAGGCAGTTCGTTGGTTACCAATTCCTGGAACATCTTTAACTTTTCAATCCTCAGACATCGCCAAGATCATGCTATTACTATACGTTGCGCGAACTATCACTTTAAAATTTGATCAGTTGCAAGATTTTAAAGGTTTAACGCTTCATTTACTTTTACCAATAGGCATTATTTGTGGTTTGATATTACCTGCTAACTTCTCTACAGCCGCTCTATTATTTCTTAACTGCTTGTTCTTGATGTTCGCGGGTCGAATTAAATTGAAATTCATCTCTTATATATTACTACTGTGCGTTGGGTTTGGTTTGCTTTTAAGTCTTTTGATCTTTACTGTTCCTGATCTTATTCCAAGGGGAAGAACATGGAAAGCACGTATTGAGAATTTTGCAAGCAATGATAGTAAAAGCAATTACCAAGCCGAACAAGCAAAAATTGCGATCGCTACGGGTGGTGTTATTGGAAAAGGCCCGGGCAATTCAACGCAACGTGCATTTTTACCACAAGCCTCTTCCGATTTTATTTATGCCATCATTATTGAAGAGTATGGTTTGATAACCGCTCTTCTAATTTTATTCCTGTATCTCATTTTATTTTTTAGGGGCATTCGTATCTTGCGCGACTCCGACAAAACCTTTGGCGGATTGATCTCCGTCGGCTTGGCGTTTAGTCTTGTATTTCAAGCGCTCATTAATATGGCCGTTGCTGTAAATCTTTTTCCGGTAACAGGGCAACCGTTACCATTGATCAGTATGGGCGGAACATCCATTTGGTTTACCATGATCTCTTTAGGAATTATTTTAAGCGTAAGCAACAGCAATAACGATAAAACCGAAGAGCAACTTGCAACAGATTAAGGTCATATTAAGTGGTGGTGGCACAGGTGGTCATATTTTTCCTGCAGTAGCAATTGCTAACGAACTCAAAAAACAAATTCCAAACGTTCAAATTCTTTTTGTTGGGGCATTAGGAAGAATGGAAATGGAAAAAGTTCCAAAGGCCGGTTACGAAATTATTGGTTTGCCAATTGCCGGATTTCAAAGAAGTTTATCTCTTTCAAATTTTACATTTCCGTTCAAGCTTATCATGAGTTTGCTAAAAGCTCGCAAGATCATTAAAGATTTTAAGCCTGATGTGGTTATTGGAACCGGTGGTTATGCTAGCGGACCCATCCTAAAAGCCGCTACCAATAAGGGAATCCCAACATTGATCCAGGAGCAAAATTCTTACGCGGGCATTACCAATAAAATTTTGAGTGCTAAAGTAAATACCATTTGCGTGGCTTACGAAGGCATGGATAAATTCTTTCCGAAAGAAAAGATCGTGTTTAGTGGGAATCCAATTCGTCAAGATATAACAGGCGTTTCAGAAAAAAGGAATGAAGCCTTTGACTTTTTTAAACTTGATAAAAATAAAAAAGCCATTTTAGTTGTTGGTGGAAGTTTGGGCGCCAAAGGTATTAACGAAGCTATTGGTGAAGGCTTAAAACAATTAGCAGACGAAAATATTCAGCTAGTATGGCAAACAGGCAAAAACTATTTTGAAACAGCCAAACAACAATTCGCTCCTTTTGAAACAAAAAATATTAAAGCCGTTGATTTTATCACACGCATGGATCTTGCTTACGCTTTTGCAGATGTTGTGATCTCAAGGGCCGGTGCAGGTGCCATCTCTGAACTGTGCGCGGTAAAAAAACCAAGTATTTTTGTTCCCTTACCAACTGCGGCTGAAGATCATCAAACAAAAAATGCCATGTCGCTCGTTATAAAAAACGCGGCATTATTAGTAAGAGATGTTGATGCCAAAAAAGATCTGGTAAGAAAAGCTGTTGAATTAATAAAGAACGAACCCTTGCAAAAAAAACTCACAGAAAAAATTGGCACAATGGCCATTCATAATTCGGTGGAGATCATAGCCAAAGAAGTACTAAAGCTCCTTAAAAAATGAACATCTTAAATTACAAACTATACTATTTCCTGGGAATTGGCGGTATTGGAATGAGCGCTTTGGCCAGGTATTTCAATCATTACGGCAAAAAAGTTTCGGGGTACGATAAAACAAAAACTGGTCTTACAACTCAATTAGAGAATGAAGGAATTCCCTGTCATTACGAAGAGAATGTTGAATTTCTTCAAAAAACTTTAAGCGGATACAAACCTGAGGAAGTATTGATCGTATTTACGCCGGCTGTTCCTTTAGAACACAAAGAATATATTTTCCTAAAGCAAAATGGCTACTCCATTTTAAAACGATCGGCCGTACTAGGCGAAATAACCAAACAATTTAAAACAATTGCCATCGCGGGCACTCATGGAAAGACCACAACAACCACCATGGTTTCGCATTTACTGAAGAGTAATGACGTTAATTGTTTTGCATTCATGGGTGGAATTTCGAAGAATTACGATACAAATCTCTTACTTGGCGATCCTTCAAAAAGCGAAACATACGTGGTAGTTGAGGCGGACGAATACGATCGTTCGTTCCTCACATTACATCCGTATCTATCTGTAATTACGAGTTGTGACGCCGATCATTTAGATATTTACAAGAACCACCAATTTGTAAAAGAAGGTTATGAATTATTCGCGAATTTGATCCAAAAAGATGGCTGTTTGATTGTTAACAAAAATGTTGATAATGAATTAACTCTTCCCTCTAATAAGCTCATCTACTCTTTAAATTTAAATACCAATTATGTTGCTGAAAATGTGCGTTTTATAGAAAATGAAGCGCACTTTGATGTGATCAGTCCGATTGAAAATTTAACAGGCGTTTGTCTCGGAATTACAGGGATGCATAACGTTGAAAATTCGCTCGCGGCAATTGCGATCGCACAGCAAGTTGGTTTAAAGGGCGAACAAATAAAAAAAGCCTTACGTTCTTTTAGTGGTGTGAAACGCAGATTTGATTACCGATTCAAATCGAGCAAAACAATTTACATTGATGATTACGCGCATCACCCGGAAGAGTTGAAAGCGACCATATCATCAGTGAAGCGAATTTACCCAAGCAAAAAGATCACAGGTGTTTTTCAACCTCATCTTTTTAGCCGCACAAGGGATTTTGCAGATGGTTTTGCTCAGAGCTTGAGTTTGTTGGATGAAGTAATTCTGCTGGATATTTACCCAGCACGTGAACTTCCGATAGAAGGTGTTACATCGAAAATGCTTCTTGAAAAAGTAACAACAGTAAATAAAAAGTTGTTAAGCAAACAAGAAGTTTTGGAACACATTCGAACTAACGATCACGAAGTGATAGTTACCATGGGCGCGGGAGATATTGATGGATTAGTAAAACCCATCGAAGACATACTAAAAGAAAAGATAAAATAGATCTTGAAAAAAATAAATTATAGAAAACTCTTTACCGCACTTACCTGGGCACTTGTTCTTTCGGGCCTCGTAATGTCATGGTCGTTTGCCAGTGAAAAGCACAGCCATGCCAAGGTAAATCATGTTTCTGTGGAGATCATCAATCCATCCGAAAACGAATTCATAAACGAAACTGAAGTAAAGAATTTCTTTGAAGAACGACATGATGTACTAGTGAACAACGAACTAAAAAATATCGACATCAATGGTTTGGAAAAGGCTTTGAATTCCAATCCTGCTGTTGAAAATGCAGAAATATCTTACGATGTAAATGGAGATCTTAAAATTTCGGTAAAACAACGTCGTCCTTTGGTTCGAATCATTACCTCAAGCGGCGAAAGTTACTATATCGATTCATTAAGTAAATTGATGCCTTTGAGTTTTAGATCAACCGGAAGAGTTTTAGTTGCTAATGGCGCTATTTACGAATCCTACGCTCGCCGATACCAATATTCCGTTGATCAAATTGCACAAAACCCATTATTCAAAGAAATAAGCGTACTCGATGATATTTACGATATTTCAAAACACATTTATGCCGATTCGTTGTTGTGCGATCTTATTCATCAAATTTATGTTACACCCGAAAAAGAATTTGTGTTAACACCTGTTGTTGGTGATCAATCCATTTTACTTGGGAAAAATCAAGATCTTGATGTGAAATTAAACAAACTTAAATTATTCTATAGCGAAGGTTTGAACAAGACCAATAGCTGGAACAAATATTCAACTATTAATTTAAAATTTAAAAACCTGGTTGTTTGCACCAAAAAATAATTCTATGGAAGAAAACACAACTAATTTAGGCTCTGACCTTGTAGTAGGGCTAGACATTGGAACCACAAAAATTGCTGCCATTGTTGGTCGCAAAAATGAACATGGTAAAATTGAGATCATGGGCATTGGCAAAACCGAATCGCTTGGTGTGAACCGAGGTGTTGTGGTAAATATCGAGCAAACTGTTGCTTCAATTAAAACAGCTATTGCTTTAGCAGCCGATAAAGCCAATGTGGATATTGGAGAAGTTATTGTGGGCATTGCCGGGCAACATATCAAAAGTATGCAACACCGTGGTATGATCACTCGCCAATCGCTAGACGATGAAGTTAGTCAAAAAGATGTGGATCAATTGATCGACAACATGCATCGCTTGGTGATGAATCCGGGTGAAGAAGTAATTCATGTTATTCCACAAGAATATATCATCGATAACGAAAGCGGCATCAAAAACCCAATTGGGCATGCAGGAATTCGTTTAGAAGGAAATTTCCATATCATCACCGGACAAGTAAGTGCCGTAAAAAATATTTTCAAGTGTGTTAATCGCGCAGGTTTAGAAATTGTTGATCTTCACCTTGAGCCATTGGCAAGTGCAGATGCCGTATTAAGCGACGAAGAAAAAGAAGCCGGTGTTGTATTGGTGGATATTGGTGGTGGCACTACAGATGTTGCTGTGTTTTACGATGGCATTATTCGTCACACTGCCGTAATTCCATTTGGCGGAAATATTGTAACAGATGATATCAAAGAAGGATGCAGTATCATTAAATCACAAGCGGAGCAATTAAAAGTGCGTTTTGGTTCGGCATTAGCTCAAGAAAACCAAGAGAACGAGATCATCTCAATTCCCGGTTTATCTGGTCGCGCACCAAAAGAAGTCTCTGTAAAATTATTAGCGCAGATCATCCAAGCGCGTATGGAAGAAATTTTAGAGTTTGTTTTATTCGAAATAAAATCATCAGGCTACGAGCGTAAATTATCTGCGGGTATTGTAGTAACAGGTGGTGGATCGATGCTAAAACATTTACAACAACTGATCATGCTTACCAGCGGAATGGATTGCCGTATTGGAACACCCAATAAACATTTAAGTTCAGCCGATAATGAATTGAAAAATCCATTGTACGCAACAGGTATTGGACTAGTGATGAAAGGCATTGAAAAATATGAGCGTGAATCAAAACGTGGCATCAACTTCAACAAACCTGAATTAGTTGAGAAAGAAGAAACTGTTTCGGTAAAAGAAGCAAAAAAAATAACCAATCATTCTCAGAAAAAGATAGGATCTTTTTTTGATACACTTATAACTCGCGCAAAAGATTGGATGAGCGACGACATTGAATAATTAATTTATAAACTAACTAATCCCTTAATAACCTAAAACCATAACCACCATGATGCAATTTGAATTACCAAACGCCGAGAGTTCGATCATAAAAGTGATCGGTGTTGGCGGCGGCGGAAGCAACGCTGTAAACCATATGTTCTTGATGGGCATTAAAGGCGTTGATTTTATCGTAGCTAATACTGATAGACAAGCGCTTGAAAAAAGCCCTGTTAATCACAAGATCCAATTAGGAAGCAATCTTACAAAAGGATTGGGCGCAGGCTCTATTCCCGATGTTGGTCGCGATGCCGCCATTGAATCTATTGACGAGATCAGAGCCTATTTAACCGAAAATACGCAAATGGTATTTATCACAACCGGTTTAGGTGGTGGTACAGGTACGGGAGCTGCTCCGGTAATTGCAAGTATTGCGCGTGAGTTGGGAATACTTACAGTTGGTATTGTTACATTACCTTTTATGTTTGAAGGTAAAAAACGTAAAACACAAGCCGATGCTGGTTTAGAAGAAATGAAAAAGTATGTTGATACACTTTTAGTGATCAGCAATGATAAATTACGTGAGATCTACGGTAACTTAAAAATGAGCGAAGCATTTGCTCATGCCGATGATGTATTAACAGGTGCTGCAAAAAGTATTGCCGAGATCATTAGTTTACATATGCACATTAACGTTGACTTCAACGATGTGAAAACTGTAATGAAAGACAGCGGCGTAGCCATTATGGGTAGCGCAGTTGCAAGCGGCGAAAAACGTGCTTTAAAAGCTGTTGAAGGCGCATTGAATTCTCCATTATTAAATGATAACGATATCAGCGGTGCTCGTCATGTATTATTGAACATCATGAGTGGTAGTGATGATATTGATATGGACGAATTTGGTGAGATAACCGACTTTATTCAAGAAGCTGCTGGTGGTACAGCCGAATTGATAACAGGTTATGGCACTGATGCATCTTTAGGTGATAGCGTAAGCGTTACTATTATTGCTACAGGATTTAAATCACGCCCTTCTCAAAGTTTTGAAGCTTCCTTCTATAAAGAAAGAAAAGTGGTTGACTTGAACGAAACAAAAACTGAAGAAGTTACTGCTCCGGTTAACGAAGTTAAGGAAGAAGAACCATTTGTATTCGTTAAGCAAGAGATCATGGAAGAAAAAGAAGTTAGTTTTGAGATCACTGAAACAAATTTAACTGATGATGATGGGAATATAGAGGCAACAAATATTGAGATCACGGAAACAAAAGAATTTACGTTTACAACTGTAAATGAAAATACCGAGTATCCAACAAACGAAATAAAAGAAGAGCCGGTTTCTGAAACGCCAACTATCGTAGCAGAGATCTCTCGCGAAGAGCAGATCAAATTAGCTCAGGAGCGTATTCGTAAACTAAAAGAGATCACCTTGAAAATGAAAAGCCCCGAAGGCTTAGCTTCTTTAGAAAAAGAAACAGCATTCTCAAGAAAGAACATTAATTTAGAGAATAAGAACTATTCGCAGGAATCAAATGTATCTCGCTTTACATTAAGCGAAGGCGATGATAAAAAAGTGGAGATCCGTCCGAATAACTCTTTCTTACATGATAATGTAGATTAAGAAATAACAAGGTTAGTTTTAGGAAGAAAACCCCCGGCATTTATCGTCGGGGGTTTTTTTATTGGCATGGATGCCAAACAAAAAAGGCTTCCCATATTTGGGAAGCCTTTTAATTATACTTTAAATATTCTTATTTAGAAACTACTAATTTGGATACTCGTTTAATCCCTTTTGAGCTTGTAACGTTTACAATATAAACACCACTGCTTAAGTCGTTAGTGCTAATTGTATGATCAGTATAACCGTAAGATAAATTCCTTTGGCTTTCTGATTTCACTACGCGTCCGCTCAAATCCATTACATTGATCACGATGTTCTCGTTATCCGCAGCAAAGAAATTAAGTGTTACATTTCCGTTAGTTGGATTTGGATACAATGATAAACCTGTATTCTTAGCAATTACTTCGTGCTCCTCTACACCTATTACAGTTTGAACTAAATAATTCTTATTTAACCAAGCTCCTCTACCGTTGGTAGCTACATAAATGATGCCTGAGTTATATGAATCCCAAGCACTTGCTTTTTGTTGTTTGATATCAAAGATCTGTACATTAGGAAGTGCGTTGGTAGTACTTGCTGCATTCTTTGCATCTACCCATGTTGGACTTGCAACAGTGATATCATTTGTAACATATACACCTCTATCAGTTCCAACTAATACACGCTTATTGTCGGTCATTTCAAATAGTGCACAGTTCATAGAACCGTTTGGCAATCCAGTTCCAGTTTTGCTTATGAAAGAAACAACGGTATTATCAATATTATCTGTGTCCATGTTAGGTGAACTCACATAAACTTTGTTAGTTGCATCCGAAGTGGTTAACAATAATGTTTTATTATCATCACTTACAGCTAAGTTGGTTATCTTCTCTGAACATGTGAAAGTTAGAGTTGTTCTGAAAGGAGAATTAAAATTAGTTGTGAATGTAAATACTGTAGTTGATGTTCTTTTTCCATTTACACAACCGGTATAATATGCACCTCTGTAATCATCAATTGCAAAATCATGGATGCTTGCTCCAACGTTTACCTTATACACCCTATAAACAGGTACTGGAGTAAGAGAAGATGTTACATAGTAAATTGCTTTACCATTTGGAGCCCACTCTAATAAATAAGGCAAACCTGTTACTGTCATTTGACCGGCAGTATAAGTTCCTGAATTAGTTGTTAAAGCACCGGTACAACTTACCATTTGGAATTTCTGAGGGTCGTTAGTGTTCAAAGGGCGCTTACTAACCAAAACACCTTTATCATTCAAAATAGCTAATCTGGAATTGTAATCCAATTTATATTTTGTTGGTGGGTTAGTAGATACCGGGATCAAAGAGTTTGTTCCAACATTTGAGAAGGTCCAAGCTGTTGCCGGAATAGTTGCGGTACTAGTGAATGATAAAGAAGATATATTATCATTCTTTAAATTGATCGTACTTCCTGCTGCATAACGATAATAAACAGTAACACCAACTCGAACGTATTGAAGATTTGCTGTGCTTGTAACTATTGGTGTAAGCGGGTTTACGGGTATTTCAAATTGAATAATGTCTTTTAGATCTACAGGGTCAATTGCGAGTTTATTTAAAGTATTTACCACTGTAGAAGTTAATCCTGTTAACGTATAACTAGAAGGCAAAGTAGTTGGAGATGTTGCTCCACCAAATTCCATGGTTGCTTTTGTATTGGTAGTATACGAAACATTTGCATTTCCAAAACATGAAGAACTTGTAGTGGTGGCGATCGAAACCGTGAATGTTGATATGTTCACTTTATCAATGATAGCAGATGCTTGAGGCTTGATCAAACTAACTGTATAGGATGTTGCCCCTGCAACGGTTGTTGTGATAGGTATCAATACGCGAATTGAATCATTAAAGAATATTGTTGAATCTATTGTAACAAATCGCTTAGGATCTGTTACCGACCCATCTACCTTTGTGTTCTCCCATAATTTAAACGGTGTGCCAGTTGAAGTATACGTATTGTTTACGTAAGCCTGGTCTTTTGTTGATCCGTTATTGCTGATTCCACGGAAATCAATTTGCGTAATACTTGGATCCGTTTGACACTCTGACCCTAGGTGACTCACTTGCATTAGAGTAGGGTCGCCGGTTGAAATATCAGGAGAAACATACATATTACTATTTGCAGCTGTAAAGAATGCAGTATTTGGAGATAACTTTGAGTATGTTCCATTAAAGAAGTCACCATTCAAGTAATTTAATTCTGAAGTAACTAAAGGATAATTTCCGCTGAACATACTTACGCCATTACCTGCTGTTGCAGCAATATATCCTGAGTAAGGAACTAATGAATTTGTTTGCTTAGCTGTTTTTGGAAAACGCGTGATGTCAACACTGTTGTATTGAGCTGTTCCAAGTCCTGCAGAAAAGAACTGAAAAGTTAAAAGATCATCGGAAGATTTATAAACACCGGCATCGGTTACAAAGTACGTTGCTAGCAAATCGCTTCCACTTGTTATTAGTTTTATGTCGTGTATGTTCTGACGCAAGTAAAAAGGAGAATTAAATGCAAACTCACTTCCGTATCTCACCCAAGTTCCAATACCTTCAGGTCCACCTGTTGTTTTTGTCCAAGTGTAAAATTTATAACTGCCAACAAATACTTGATCGGCATTATAAGGATTAACAGTAACACAATGTGCGTAATCTCCGGCAGCAGAACTTCCACCATTTGATAAAGGGTCTAACTGTGGTGAGCCCTCTAGGATCAGTGTCCAATTTGCACCCGCATCCTTACTCACAAAAAACGCATATAATGTTGCCGATGAAATATTGTTAGTTGTTGTAGATTTAGCCACGGAAGCATAAATGGTATTGTTATTAGAATTAGCAATGCCTAGCTCAATTCTACCATATGCCATATCGGGAAGCTCACTTGAGCTAGGGGTAATGTCAACAAAACCACTTGGGTCTCCGCTAGTCGATTTATAAACCTTTGTATAAATATACCCACCAGAAATTAAACTACTGGTTGCCGTTGCATAAATAGCATCTGTGTTGTCGTAATGAACTGTAATGGCAGTAGCGGTTGCAGGAATTGCGCCCGTTGCTTGCGTAAATGTATTTCCTCCATCTGTTGTGATTAATAATCCATTAGTTCCTGCAATAGCAAATTTGCTTGGGCTAGATGAATGACATGCAATCTTATTGATAACAGAACCTGTTACAGTTGATGACTTCACCTGTACAAGATTACTTCCTGATAATTTATAAAGGCCAGTGCCCGGAATAGAACGGCTTTTAGCTGTTGCTCTTAAAAAACCTTCTCCTGTTGCGGCGTAAATTGTTCCATCAGCGCTTTGTGCTAAATAACTGATATTACGAACCGTATCTTGGTCATTAACCGGCAACCAAGTAGTGCCTGAGTTTGTTGATTTAAATATACCGCTGGAAACATTTCCAACATAAAGTACTTTGTTATCTAATCTATCTATAACCATGTTCCTCGAACGCCCTGCGCTTAAAACAGGTCCGGCCGGCGACCAGCTATATGTTTGAGCCTTTATCTCTCCTCCTAAAACTACAGCTAGAGCAATGGCTCCCGTTAATTTGTACATATTCATCATAGCAAATATTTATCGATTATAAATTGTATAATTTTAACAAAAATGTTCATTTTTCTTTGAATAAAAAAATAACCTTTTGCCTTTTTTACGATTTGGTACTTATTTTTTCACAATTGGTACATTTTAACACATAAGTGATTTTCCAGTTAATTGATAATCAAAATTTTGAGATATTAATGGTTTTTCTAAATTTGTACTCTTAATTTTTTTATGGACCAAACCAGTTTTTATGCACATCCCACGGCCGTTATCGACGAGGGCTGTACCATTGGAGAGGGTACCAAAATTTGGCACTTTTCGCACATCATGCCCAACTGTAAACTAGGCAAAAAATGTAATATAGGTCAAAATGTGGTGGTGTCTCCTGAAGTAGTTTTAGGCAATAATGTAAAGGTTCAAAATAACGTATCTATTTATACCGGAGTTACTTGCGACGATGATGTTTTCCTTGGGCCAAGCATGGTTTTTACCAATGTTACAAATCCTAGAAGCGCTGTAAATCGCAAAGAACAGTACGCCAAAACTCATGTTGGAAAAGGGGCTACTATTGGCGCTAACTCAACTATTGTTTGCGGACATGATATTGGCGAGTTTGCTTTTATTGGCGCAGGCGCTGTTGTAACAAAAAATGTTCCTGCGTATGCATTATTGGTTGGAAATCCGGCCAAACAAATTGGATGGATGAGTGAGTTTGGTCATCGCTTAAATTTTGATGCTAACGGAATTGCCATTTGCGAAGAGAGCAAACAAACTTACGAATTGAAAAATAATATAGTAAAACGCGTAAGCTAATGGGAAAGATAAAATTTGCAGTTGTAGGACAAGGACATATTGGCAAACGACACGCCGAAATGGTAAGACGTAATGATGATTGCGAATTAGTAGCAGTTTGTGATGTTTTGCCAAAGGAAAAATTAGGTATAGATGACCTTAAAGAAAAATTCTATTCTAATATCGATGATCTTTTAAAAGCACATCCGGAAGTGGAAGTAGTGAATGTTTGCACTCCCAATGGATTGCATGCTGCACACGCTTTAAAAGCATTAGATTCTAACAAGCACGTAGTAGTTGAAAAGCCAATGGCGCTTTCAAAATCCGATTGCGAAAAAATAATTTACAATGCCTTGCATCATCATAAAACAGTTTTTTGTGTAATGCAAAATCGCTATTCTCCTCCAAGCATGTGGTTAAAAGAAGTGATGGAGAAAAAATTAATGGGCGATATTTACATGGTACAGTTGAATTGTTACTGGAACCGTGATGATAGATATTACAAAGCTGGCGGATGGAAAGGCACACAAGATCTTGATGGAGGAACTTTATTTACGCAATTCAGCCACTGGATAGATATTATGTATTGGCTATTTGGAGATATCACGAATATCCAAGCAAAATTTGCCGATTTTAATCACCAAAAAAGCACAGCATTTGAAGATAGTGGTTTTGTAAGTTTTGATTTTGTGAATGGAGGAATGGGCTGCGTTAATTACTCAACCTCTGTTTGGGAAAAAAATTTAGAATCGTCGTTAACTATTGTTGGAAGTAAAGGAAGCGTGAAAGTTGGCGGACAATACATGGATCAAATTGAAGTATGTAATATTAAAGATTACAAAATGCCTGACTTGGCGGAAACCAATCCTGCCAATGATTACGGCGCATATAAAGGTTCGGCAAATAATCATCATAACGTAATTGAGAATGTTGTTGAAACCTTACAAGGGAAAAATAAAATATCTACAAATGCGTTAGAAGGATTGAAAGTGGTTGATATCATTGAGCGCATCTACGATCTGAGACCAAAGTCTGTTTTAAAAAATAAATAAGTACTTATATGATGTACCAGGATATTGTAAAAAAGAAATCGCAAGTTGCTTTGATCGGATTAGGCTATGTTGGCTTACCTATTGCTTTGGCTTTCGCGAAAAAAGTAAAGGTGATAGGTTTCGACATCAACGAGAAGCGCGTGAATTTGATGAAGAAAGGAATTGACCCGAGTAATGAATTACCAAAAAGTGAATTCAAGAATTCGGATATAACTTTTACGCACAAATTAGAGGATCTTAAAAAAGCTAACTTTTTTATTATTGCAGTTCCAACACCAATTGACGAACATAACCTACCCGACCTGAAACCCTTGATAGCAGCCTCAACCACGGTTGGTAAGGTTTTAAAGAAAGGTGATTATGTGGTTTACGAATCAACTGTTTATCCGGGTTGTACCGAAGAGGATTGTATTCCCGTACTTGAAAAAGTAAGCGGATTAAAATACATGAAAGATTTTAAGGTTGGTTATTCGCCAGAGCGCATCAATCCGGGAGATAAAGAACATACCATCACCAAAATTTTAAAAGTAGTAAGCGGTTGCGATAAAGAAAGTTTAGAGAATATCTCTCAAGTATACGAGATCATTGTTGAACCCGGAACACATAAAGCATCTAGCATTAAAGTTGCTGAAGCCGCAAAAATTATTGAGAACACACAACGCGACGTGAATATTGCATTGATGAATGAGCTCTCGATCATTTTCAATAAAATGGGAATTAATACGTATGATGTATTGGCTGCAGCCGGCACCAAATGGAATTTCTTGAAATTCTCACCGGGCCTTGTGGGCGGACATTGTATTGGTGTCGACCCTTATTATTTGACTTACAAAGCAGAAAGTTTAGGTTATCATGCTCGCGTGATCAATAGCGGACGTTATGTAAACGACAGCATGGGTTTTTATGTAGCTAAAACTTGCGTAAAGAAGATTATTGCAGGCGGAAAAAATATTTCCAAATCAAAAGTATTGGTTATGGGCGCTACATTTAAAGAAGACGTAAGCGATATTCGTAATAGTAAAGTAGCTGATATTGTAAAGGAATTAAAATCCTTTGGTGTTAAAGTTGAGATCGTTGATCCGCATGCTGATAGCGATGAATTAAAACACGAATACGGTTTTGGTTTAAGCAAATTAGGCAAAGGTTATGATGGCGTAATTGTTGCTGTAAATCATAAAGAATATAAAGCTCTTGATGAAAAATTCTATAAGACAATCCTTTCTAATAAAGGTGTACTCGTAGATATAAAAGGGATGTACAAAGGGAAAATAAAGGGCTTAACTTATTGGAGTCTTTAATAAAGGCTTTCTAAAACGAAAAAAGGTGCTTACTACAGCACCTTTTTTGTTTGTTCTATCATTACTATTACTTATATAAACCAAAAAACACAGATAGAAAAAAGGTTAATTTTTTATTTTAGGAGCGTAACATGTCCTGTTAAATGTTTCATTTTACCCGACATAGATGACTTAACATCTATCATCCAAATATAAACATCATCCTTACTCATTTCGCCTCTATAATATCCATTCCATCCTTTGTCCTTTAGATCATGCGTTTTATATAACAACGTTCCCCAACGATCAAAGATCATGAAATTGTAACCTTCTTCTTTAAATCCTATGATGACAGGATGGAAAAGATCATTCAATCCGTCATCATTTGGAGTGAATGTATTTGGGATATAGAACAACTCATCTTCAAACGAAATGTATTTTGAAATTGTATCTGAACAATATTGATTTGAAACGATCAACGATACTAAGAATTTACCCGGATCGTAAAAACTATGCGTAGGATCCTTCTCGGTTGAGAATTGGTCGTTCTCATCGTACCAACTATACGTAGTTGCTCCCGTGCTTTGATCGTAAAATTTGATCTCCGGTTCGGTAGTACTTGCTTTATCGGGGGTAAATCTAAAATCTGCTATAGGTTTACTAAATACTGTTATGTAGTTTGAATACGATCGTGTAGCATTGCAATTAAACGGTGAGGAAATGCTCACGCTCACATTATATACTCCAGGGGTATTGAAACAAATGGTTGGGCTATATACCGCCGAAACAGTGCTGCCTAGGGTATTGTAGAACCACCATGTGTATGAGTATCCTGGTATTTGGTTTTGCATTAAACTAAATGTGTTACAAACCGGGTTACAACCAAAAACACTTGGTTTATCAAGTTCTATTAAAGGTTGTGGATGAGTTGTAATATTCAGAGTAGAAGAGATCGCACAACCTCGCGAATCGATTGCTAACAGTGTGTATTGCTCTGAAGCTAATGGAACAACGCTTATTGTTGATGTATTTGCTCCACTCGGGGTCCACAAATACGTATACCCTGGTGAGCCTCCATTAATGGTTGATGATACAATTGCATGTTGCCCTGCACACACATCTGCAATTCCACCAATCATTAAATTTAATTTGGACGGATCGTTTAATGTTAACTCGTGCGTTTTTGAACAACCATTTGCATCGGTTATTAATATAGTATAGGTTGCAGCGCTTAATCCGTTTATTTGGACAGGGAATGCGATCACATTATTTATAACAGCGCTGCTATTTACATTTGTAATTGTGAAAGGCGCTTGGCCACCACCCATGTTATTTATTTCAATCACGCCGTTGGAACCGCCATTACAACTTATTTGACCAAAAACAGAAAGTGATGTACTGAACATTGGTATACTACTCACAGCAATCGTTGTGAAAACCACACAACCACTTCCTGGATCAGTAACTGATAAAGTGTAAATACCCGGAGAAGTTACATTAAATATTTGCGAAGCAGGACCACCTACCCATTGGAAATTAACATTGGTACTTGTTGAACTTCCGGTTAAAGTAACTTGAGTATTATTGCAATCGAGGTCATTCGATTTTATTGCTGATATATTTGGTGTTAGCGAACTTTGATTTACTGTAATAACCGAATTACTCACACAACCACTTACAGCATCAGTAATTGTTACCGTATAATTTCCTGCTGCATTTACAACCGAAGGATTTAATGCATTTACTAAGCTGCCGCCATTCCATACATAATTATTACCACTGCCCTGAGCAGTTAAGGTAACATTAGTTGCCGAACAATTAAGATCGCTTGATTTTACAAGAACTGCAGTTGGTGTATTAATAATTTGAGTTACGCTCACAACACTATTACTTGTACAGCCATTTACAGGATCAAACACACTAAATGTATAGCTACCTGCGCTTGAAGCTACTGCAGTTGGCGTATTTACACTTTGTGGTATCCACAAATAAGTAACTCCACTAGTGGATGACGATCCTATTAAAGCCACTGTAGAATTGATACATGTTAAAGTTGCAGGCGTAATAATATTTATATTCGGGAATGCACCATTTTGTGTTACAGTTACAACCGTACTATTTACACAACCATTTAAAGGATCGGTAACATTAAATGTATAATTTCCAGAGCTAACAACTATTACACTACTTGTGTTCACATTTGAAGGTAACCATGTAAATGTTGCAGCACTCGTGGTTGAATTCCCATTTATAACCACTGTTGGAATTGTACATGTAATTGTTCCTCCAACTATAGCAGAAATATTTGGCAACAGCGTATTTTGAACAACACTCACAACCGTATTTGAGGTACAACCGTTGCTCGGATCAGTTACTGTTAAGGAATAGTTGCCTACCGAAGAAACCGATACCGTAGATGTATTTTGGTTCATAGGTTGCCACAAGAATGCAGCGCCACTGGTTGAAGAGTTTCCTGTGAGAGTAACCAACGTATTACTACATGTTAATGTTGATCCCACAGAAGCAGAAACATTTGGTGCAACTGTATTTTGAACCACTGTTACCACACTTGAGTTGGCACAACCATTTAAAAGATCGGTTAGCGTTAAGGTATAATTGCCAGCCACCGAAACACTAATTGTATTTGTAAAAATATTACTAGGCTGCCATGTATAAGTTGCAGGCGCCGCATTTGAACTTCCGGTAAGCAACACGCTTGTATTGGTGCAAGTTAATGTGCCGCCATTAACAATAGTAATGCTAGGAGCAGTTGTGTTTTGTATCACAGAAATAACAATAGAACTTGTACAACCGCTTGTTGTGTTTGTAGTAATTGCGGTATAAGAACCCGGGGCACTTATAGTTGCAGGATTACTAGCATTTGATAATGATCCGCCATTCCAAACTGTTGTATGTCCATTACTTTGAGCCGTAAGCGTGGCTGTTGTATTCACACAATTCAAACTATTACTAGAACTTGCTGAAATAGTTGGTACACCTGCTGCTTGAATAACCGTTACAACGGTTGAATTTATACAGCCATTTATTGGATCCTGAACAAACAATGTATAGCTACCTGCTGCTGCAACCGAAATTGTAGATGAATTTACATTTGCGGGTTGCCATGTGAACGTTGCGCTAGGTGTTGTAGAATTTCCATTAAGAATTACAGTAGGATTAGAGCATGTTATAGATCCGCCTATCGTAGCAGATACATTAGGTAAAGTTGTATTTTGAACAACCGCCACAACTGTATTCGATTTACATCCATTAGAAGGATCGATAACCGTTAGTGTATAATTTCCTGGCGTAGAAACAGCAATGCTTGAGGTTGTTTGACCCGTTGGTTGCCACGAGTAACTTACTCCACTCGTACTTGAATTACCAATTATACTAATAGATGTAGTGATACAAGTTAATGTTGAGTTTACACTTGCAGAAATATTTGGAGTAGCTGTATTTTGCACAACTATTGCTACAGTTGAATTAACGCAGCCATTGGCCGGGTTTGTAACCGTAAGTGTGTAATTGCCCGGTAAGCTTACCACAGCCGTTGAGCTCGTTACATTGCCTGGCATCCACGTAAAACTAGCCGGTGATGCATTTGAACCGCCAGTTAATGTTGAAGTAATATTTGTACAAGTTAAAGTACCACTAACTGCAACAGTTACACTTGGCACTACCGTATTTTGCGTTACTACTACAACCGTTGAACCCAAACAACCATTTAATGGATTAATAGCGTTTAATGTATAATTACCTGGTGTACTTACCGAAATTGTATTTGAGAAAATATTACCGGGTTGCCAAGTATAACTTGATCCTGTTGTTACCGAAGTTCCGGTTAATACAGCCGCAGTATTTATACATGTTAATGTTGCATTACCAGATACAGTTACAATTGGTGCTGTTGTGTTTTGATTGATGGTTAATACTGTTGTGGTTGTACAGCCGTTAGCGTCTTTTATTGTAACAGTGTAATTACCCGCAGATAAATTTGTTGCCGAACTCGCATTGCCACCATTTGGCGACCATGTATATGTATAACCAGGAGTTCCTCCACTTGCAACAACCGAAGCCGAGCCATTTTGAGCACACGTTAAAGATGCATTGGATGCAACACTTACACTAATTGCAGAAGTAGGTTGTGAAATACTAACTGTTTTTGATCCCGTACAGCCATTCACGTCTTTTACGTTAATAGTATACACACCGGCCGCTAAACCGGTTTGCGATGCGCCAATAAGATTTCCAGGCACCCAAGTATAAGTATGTGGACCAACACCGCCGGTTGTAGTTAAGGCAGCCGAACCTGTGCTTGCACCAAAACAATTTACGTTTGTTTGCGACGTAACTGAAATGGTTAATGTAGGACACGTATTTGTGCAGTTAGGAACAGAAGCCATATTTGTGATAGTATACGTAGTGCCGTTTGCGTCTTTTACTTTAATAGGGAAAACAGTTGCTGTAGGAGGACTTACAGGACTACCGGTTGCGGTCCAAACAGAAACTTGAGTTCCGGGGCATAAAAAAGTACATGTTGAAAATGGACACGCAGTACAATTTAAAGAAGTGCTAATACTCGACCAAACATATGGGCCAGTACCACCTGAAACAGTTAAAGAACCATTTGTTTGGCAAATATTAAGTGAACAAGACGACACGGTTATTAAAACCGACTCTGAACCACACGCTAAAGTGTAAACTACTGTGTGTGTTCCTACCCCAGCTAAAGCCGGACTAAATATACCTGACGCATTTACTCCTGTTCCGCTCCATGTACCGCCCAGTGTAGAAACAGTTAACGAGAAAGAAGGATCGGTGATGCATTTTTTTGGCGGGATACAAATAGAAGGATCGCAACATGTAAAAGAAATAACAGCACAAGCACTTGCCGCAATTGATTGAATATAACCTGTACGAGCAGCTGTTGCGCTAGTACCTGTACTTCCACAAGCAATAATATCGCCTCCTGTGCTCACATGCACATCATAAACATTAAAAGCTGATGACGTTGCAAAGGTTGCAAGTTGTGTAAGATTGGCATCATACTTCACTATCTGATTCTTAGAACCAACGTAAACGTTTCCACACGCGTCAATATCTATTCCGCTATTTTGAACTGCACTTCCTGCATATCCTCCACCCGGAATTGCAGCTGAACTTATAACCGCTAACGTTGTAAGCGAACGTTTATCAATTTGGTTACCTCTGTGCGTATAAAAAAACTGGCCACTCGAACGAATTGCCATGATACCGGAATTATTATATCTAAAATTCTCGCACTTGTATGATAGCCCATACGAATTACTTGCTTTTTTTATCGCCGACGTATTTGGGCCGCAAATAGAAAAGTTTTGATTGATGTAACCTACCGTATCGTGCGTTAAAAAATAATATTTTCCATTTCCGCTTGGGCATATAGATCTCACCTCTTGCGTAGGAAATAAATTTGCAGGAGTTACTTGTAAACTGCTTACTACATTTCCGGTATTCACATCAATTTGGTAAATGTAAGGCAATGGCGGAAGTGCGCCTCCTGTACCTCCAACAACTAAACGGGTTTGATCGCAGTTAAAAGTAATGTTCCAAAATTCGGCCGATAGCATACTACTTGGACTTGTATTATTCCAAACTAATCCTCCTGCAGTATTTATCTTTTGTATCTGAGCTGTTGAGCCCTGTGTAACGTATGAGTTACCTGCATTATCAGTTGCAAAAGTACCAAGCCATGCTGAGGTATCGTAAGGGGTATTGTAGGTCCATTGAAGTGTGCCTCCGGCGTTATATTTAAGCAGTTGCATCTTATTTACGCCACCAATAATATATACATTACCCGCTCCATCTTTTTCACATTCCCAAACGCAATCCCAATTAGACACGAAATTAGGGGTCTGTGTCCACGGATCAATAACAACTGTTTTAAGGTGGTCGTAATCGCCAAGCTCAAAGCTCACTTCATTATTTTTTACTTTGAATTTTGATCTAATAGTTACATTATGATCACTTTCGTAAAATGTGAAAGGAGCGTGATCAATGATCTCGCCAACCTTTGTATCAATGTGTAAGTTTCCGTTAAGAACCGTTCTTGCATCTTTATTGTATACCATCTTAAAAATTGATGCATCGGCACCAGGGTGCAAGATCAAAGAATATTTTAATCCGTCCTTTTCAGCAAACGTATACTCTACATCTATACCGGGATATAAATTCTTGTAAACTATCTTCTCATAACCCTTGATGTAATTTATGTTCTTAAAAGTACCTCCTGGCATGATGACATTATAACTGTGATAATCGTTCTTTGGATCGATACCTATCACTTCAACGTTAGGGTCTGCATTGGTCCAAAGCATTTCCACAATGTCGCGCTCAACCTTAAGCCTGTGTTCCTTTTCTTCAAACGCCCTAAATTCTTCTGCAGTTTTAATGTTTCTTTTAGCCTCTTTCTCTAATTCCTCTTCACGCTCTCTTTCCTCTACTGATTTTTTTATTTCTTTTACTAACTTGTAAACTATCCCCTTTTTTGTAAAATATATTTTTGAAGTACTATTATCCACTGCAAACAATACTTCTGTTCTGTTCATTGGATCAACAAAGAATTGCCCTTTGTTTTGAATGAACGATCTATTTCCTTCAGTTGACTTTGCCCATGACGAGCTACTGCCTAAATTTTGTGAATAAACGCTTCCAAAAAAAGCTACCACCACTGAGGTTAAAAAAACTAATTGCCTTGTAGATCGCAAACTTCCCATTTTTGTTATTCTGTTAAATAAAAACTCCTAAATTAATTAGCTAATTTATTGCTTGGTCCCAAAGCCCAAAAGAGGGCCACCCCCCTTCTTATAATCAGCATAATCCGTTATATTTATGCTTCTAATTCATGAAAAAGCGCTTTTTAACAACTTTATTGCTGGTATTGTGTTGGTTAAGTAAAGGGATAGCTTACCAGGATAGTTTACGTTTACATTTTTCAAAAGTAAAAGAGGCCTCGTATCTTGATTCAGCACGATTTGAATTAGCGCAAAATGAACTCTTTAAGTTTATTGAGCTTCATCATTATCCCGAAGATTCTCTTGCGGAATTCTTTATTTACAAGGGTAATTTTCAATTCTATAAACGAAAACTCGAAGATGCTATACATTTATACAACAAATGCCTCGACATTGCTCTTAAAAACAAAGATGAACACTTTGAGATCCTTTCTAAAATAAGACTATTCTATGTAGACAGAGAATATGGATTAACGCAGAACACTATACAAGATGTAGAACCACTTTTAAAAATAAGCATTAAGAATAAAGACAATGAGAACGAATTTGAGATCTATAATCTTCTGGGGATCATATGCGAAGAAAAAGGTGACACAAAAGCTGCTGCAGAATATTATATTAAAGGCCTTTCCAAGGCCGAATTATTAAATGATGTCTACTTCCAGGCTAATTTTCTGAATAATCTAGGTCTTGTTAAATTTTACTTAGGCGAATCTGAAAGGGCGAGTGATGATTTTGAGCGGGGAATAAAAGTTACCAGCAATACTAAATACACACGATTGCTGAGTTATATAAAATTAAATTATTGTTTGGTTCAGGTAAGCCTTAATAATTACAGTAAAGTGTCGAAAATATTTCGCGAGGTAATGGATTACAATATTCGAAATAATTTACCTGTAGAGCTTGCCAATTCATACGCCATTCTTGGCTCGGCCTATATTGGGAATAATGAATTTGAAAAAGGGATCACCTACAAAGATTCGGCCATTTATATTTTTAATAAATATAATTTCAAGATCGAAGCTGCAAATGCCTCATTAAGTAAAGCTCGCTTTCTACTTGATAAAGGCCTAATAAAAGAAGTTGAGAATGCGATCGCTATCAATGAGGATCTAATAATGGATTCTAAAAACTCTACCGGCATCATGCAACTTTACGATCTGAAATATTTACTTAATAATAAAAAAAATAATTTTAGGGAGGCTCTCAACTACTACTTACTTTATACCAATTTTAAAGACAGTGTACATAAAGCCCTAAATACAAGAACCCTCGACGAACTTCAAGTAAGGTATAACGTTCAGAAAAAAGAGATCCAACTCGAAAGAGAACAAAACAAACTGCTCCTTCTTCAAAAAAACTATCGCCACGAAGTATATTTGCGTTGGATATTAAGTGGGGTCGCATTACTATTGATCGCTTTGATAGTGACCTATTTTTACTTGCGTTACAATCGAAATATGAGGATCCAGCAAGAACTATTCAGTAAAAATTTGATCATTAATATTGAGAATGAAAGAAGTAGAATTGCACAAGATCTACACGATGATATTGGTCAAAGTTTATCCATTCTTAAATCCAAGATCACCAGCGATCCATCTGCCAAAAATAAGGATATCGCCAATAAAGAGATCGAACGTGTTATTGAACAAACCCGGCAGATCTCACGAAATCTTTTCCCATCTTACGTTGCCAAAGTTGGTTTGCGAACTGTGATCACCGGCCTCATAGAATCCATACAAAACACATTCAACCTCGAGTGCAGTTTTGATTTCTGTCCTGAAGTAGACAAGCTCTCTCCTAAGCAATCCACACACTTGTTCAGAATAATTCAAGAATGCCTTAACAATACAATAAAACATAGCCAATCTACCGCTCTAAAGATCTCATTTGAAACTCAATCAGACGCCCTTGTGATGACATATCAAGACAACGGCAATTGGGATAATGCGAATCTAAAAGCATTGAATGGTATAGGTATTTTATCGATCAAAGAACATGCAAAAATTATAGACTCCACATTTTCAATTACAAAGAACGATCCCAAAGGTTTTAAATTAATATTAAAGATCAAATGAAATTACTAATCGCCGACGATCATCCGATCTTCAGAAAAGGTTTAATTGAGCTTATTAAAGATTCTTTTAAGGATCTTACTATTATTGAATGTTCAGATGGGGCCGAGGCTTTTGCTAAGATCAGATCCGAAACTCCTGAGATCGCCCTGTTGGACATAAATATGCCTATGAAGAACGGGCTCGAAATTGCACAAGAAATTCAAAAAAATGATCTCAATACAAAAGTGATCATCTTAACTATGTACAAAGAAAAAGAAATGCTTTTGAAAGCCATGGAATTTGGCGCGTACGGATTTGTACTTAAAGATTTTGCAGTGAATGAGCTCACGAACTGTATTCAAAAAGTTTTGCTTGGTCAAAAATATATTGGACCAACTTTAAAAGAATCGTTTAATGATTACAATGTGCTTGAACAACGCAAACAACTTTTGCTTGATAAATTTAAGGACCTTTCAACCACTGAATTAAAAACACTAAAACTTGTTTCTCAAAACAAAACCTCAAAAGAGATCGGTGAGCTATTGTTCCTAACCGAAAAAACCGTTGAAAATTACCGATCAAAGATCTGTCAAAAATTAAACTTGCCTCCACGCAATAACAGTTTAATTAAATGGTTAACCGAAAACAAAGAGCTTCTTACCACATTAAACGAGTTTTGATAGGGTAATGATACGATTCAATTTTTGATCATCTTTTTTATTTGCTAGTTCCTACCGACCACAATTTCTAAGAAATAAACACCACTTTAATGTCATTTCTTCGGCGTCAACATTTTTTGTTCCAATAAGTTAAGAGGATATAAAACCCAACAATAAACTATAACAAGATTAAATTTAGAAACCTATAAATAAGCTTAAATATGTTTTGAGGAACCCCATTTTATTCTAATTTTACCAAAAAAAATCGTCCGAAAATGAAAATACTGATCACCGGAGGAGCCGGATTTATTGGCTCGTATGTTGTTAGATTGTTTGTGAATACCTATCCAAACTACCAGATCTATAATTTAGATGCCCTTACCTATGCAGGTAATTTGGCAAACCTAACTGATATTGAAAATAAACCCAACTACAAATTCGTTAAAGGCGATATTGTTGATGCTACTTTTATTAACGCGCTTTTTGAAAAAGAACAATTTAACGCCGTTGTACATTTAGCTGCCGAAAGTCATGTAGATCGCAGCATTACCAATCCATTAGAATTTGTAATGACCAACGTAATTGGAACGGTTAATTTATTGAATGCCGCTAAAGTTCTATTTAAAAAACCAAACACCACCTTCAAACGTTTTTATCATGTAAGTACGGATGAAGTATACGGAGCATTAGGAGATACTGGTATGTTTGTTGAAACTACCTCTTACGATCCGCACAGCCCCTACTCTGCTTCTAAAGCTAGTAGCGATCATTTTGTGCGTGCATATCACGATACCTATGGTTTACCTTGTGTGATCTCTAATTGCAGTAATAATTACGGACCAAATCACTTCCCCGAAAAATTAATTCCACTTTGCATCAATAATATTTTAAATAATAAACCTCTACCAATTTACGGTAAAGGCGAAAATGTTCGCGATTGGTTATTTGTGGTTGATCACGCACGCGCAATCGACACGATCTTTCATAAAGCAAAAGATGGAAGCACTTATAATGTTGGCGGACATAATGAATGGACGAACATTGATGTGATCCGCTTACTGTGCCGTATCATGGATAAAAAATTGAACCGCGGAGCAGGAACAAATGAAAAACTCATCACGTTTGTTACTGATCGTGCCGGGCATGATCTTCGTTATGCTATTGATGCTACTAAATTAAAGAATGATCTGGCTTGGGTTCCAAGCGTTACGTTTGAAGAAGGTTTAGATAAAACCGTTGATTGGTATTTGAACAATAGCGAATGGTTGAACAACGTAACCTCCGGTAATTATTTACAATATTATCAAGAGCAATACGCTAAACGCTAAAAAATTGAACATAAAAAAACCCGTCACATAAACATGACGGGTTTTTAATTTTATAAGAATTTTTATTGCTTAATGATACGAATGGTGATTTTTGTATTGTTATTTGCAACAGTAACAAAGTACACAGCAGCCTTAAATTCTGAAAGATCGATGCGCTCATCCAAGATACTCACTTTATCATAAGTTATTTGTTTGATCACCTTACCTAACACGTCTGTAATAACAACTTCTGTTTTTGAACTTGATGATAAAGTACCAACTTTTAACTGGAAATCGTTTGTGAAAGGATTAGGAAGTACTAAAACTCCTAAAGCGTTTCCTGCTGAGACATCCGCTAAACCAGTTACAGAAGCAGCGATCTCAAAATCCGGTTGATTCACATCAAAGAAAATACTATTTGCTGATTCTACTTTTATACGACATGTTGTAACGCCTGCAGTTAATGTTGGAACAGTTATCACTTCTATGCCATCATTAGGTGTATTTGCCAGTAATGTTGTGAACGTAATTCCTGAATTATAAGAGATCAATATATTAACATTAGGAGAGTTTACCGGCGCCACGTCAGTACCATTTACATTCCAGGTTACATTTTGCAGTTGTGCCATTCCCCAAACAATTCCGGTAGAATTAGGATACGTAATTGCAAAGGATCCGGATGTTGCGCTAACCGATATGGTGCTTTGTGCATAACATACACCTCCGCCGCCCATTTTATTATCGCGAGCTGTTAATCTAAAATTAAGCGTTTGAGCTGTAGTTGGCATATACTCACCAGGCAATGATTGATACTGATTATTCAGCATTTGGCTCTGTGGCGGGAACATGCGTGTAGAAGATACATTTGGAGTATACGAACGGAAGAAAGGTTTGCTGCCCGAATTCCAATTACCTGCTGCGGAACCGGCATCGCGCTCTTCCCACGAATAAGTTAACGGGTCGCTATTAGGATCTGTAGCACTTCCTGTTAAAGTAAATGCTGTATTTGCCGGTACAAAAAAGTTGCCTGAAACTGTTACCACAGGAGGTTGGTTACCGGTTGCTGAAGTTACAGCACAGCCATTACCACTACCTAGTTGAGTAAAGTTTACTATCTCATCATAACTTGTTGCATGAAAATATGCGATACTGTTTGACGCTATATCTTGCGAACCGCAAATGCCTGCATAAGCCATTATGGTTACCCCGCCTCCGGGCTCAACGGCTGTAGATGAATTACGATTTCCGTTACAACTTCCCGATCCAGTTCCACTTGAATTAAATGTATGATTACCTGCAAATTGGTGACCCATTTCGTGGGCTACATAATCAATATCATAAGGATCGCCAACAGGACTTGGGCTACCGGTTATGCCCTGGGCTTTGCTGCCTGCATTACAAACACATCCAAGTGTAGCTAAGCCACCGCCACCGGTGCTAAAAGTATGACCGATATCAAAATTTGCTGTTCCAATTGATGCTGTAATAACAGTTTGACTTTGTCCTATTAAAGTACCAGCATTTGTATTATTGAACGGATCAGTTGCTCCACTTAAAAAGATAACCACAGTTTCGGTTGCTACTAAAACCAACCGTACTGCAGCTTCTGTTTCGTAAACGCCTGTAACACGGTTTACTGATGTAACAATTTTTGCTAGTGTTTGAGCTTTAGTTGGAGTAGCTGAGCCAGTAGCGGCAACAGCATATTCGCCCGTACAGGCTACTGCTAAACGGTACGTGCGTAAATTAGCTCCCACGCACGCCGCCGGAGGCATTAGTGCTGTGCTTTGAAGACTTGTTACGTTTTCTTTTTTTTTAGGCTGCAGATCGCTGTTCTGTAAACCAACCTCAGGAAGTCTATCTTGTTCAGGCTTTACAAAATCAGCGGTGTAATAGGTAATATAATCAGCGGTGTTTTGTAAACAATAAGGATCAATAAAATAATCTCCTTTAATGGTACGGATCATTCCATGAAAACCAAATTCGTTCACATCAATTTTTCCGTTAGCATATACATCAGTTATACCTTTAATAGAATACGTTTTAATATCAGGATATGCCGCGGCCAAAGCAGGCTCCATTATTGGGGCCTCAACTACTTTAAATAACTGCATTTCTCCATTTGGAGCAGGTAAGGTAATAATGCAATTACTATTATTAATAATGGTTGCTTTTTCGTTAGGAGCAGTGGCCAACTGCGCTTTTAAATTGGCTAAATTCAAATTATACACAAGGTATTTATTGAGGACGATCTGACGTTTTCCGTTAAGTGCAACATTTTTATCGGTACTTGCACTCCAATGATTATCTCCGCTTTGAGCATTTGTTCCTAAACACAACACTAAAGCAATAGCAGGTAAAATTAGTTTCATTTGATAGGTTATTAGTATTCCAAATATACAAAAACTAAGCTCTTAAAGCAAATGTAGAGGTATCTAATTAATTTAGAATTTAATACAGAAACGGTTTGAGCTCCGGATCACTCACCTGCTGGCCTTGACTACTTTGGTAAAAGTTGTACAATTTAATATTTGTATTCCCAAAAATGCTGCTATAGTATTTATAAGCATTTACTGTTCTAAATTTAACACTCTGTGATTTACCTTGTTCCAACTCTACTCTTTCGCGAACCATTACCTTTTTAATAAAAAAAAGATTCGTTGAACACTTATATGGAAATGGGTTTTTTAATTGGTGACCATACTTATTTTTAAACAAAAATGGCTTGTTTCCATTTGTATGACCTCTTTCCACAGCATATTTTGCGCTGTCTTCTTTAACAAAACCAATAGAGGTTTGATAAAGAAAATCCTCTTCAAGCAGCACATAGAATTTCTCATTCATAACAATACTTGACTGAACTTTTAAGGTTGAATCTACGAACACATCATTCCTTTTTCCGGCCAATAAAGAATCGCTACTTTGTGAGAAAATAAAATAAACTTTACAAAAATCAATTTGCGATAATGCGGCACTTATAATTGATCTGTTACGATATTGCGCCTCTGCTTGAACTTGCATTGCCGACTTTTCATCTCCAACTTTTAAATACCCATCTACTTTACGCTTATCATTCTGTAATCTTATAACAATTGCCCCAAATTTCAAGTTTTGAATTTGCCATGATCCTACTTTTATTGCGCGTCGGTGGAATCTTTTAAACTCTTCACGCGTTTGATAATCGTTATCGCTTGGTCTTTTATTTTGAGCTAAAGGTTTGTAGCAAGTAAACAGAAGAAATACGATAATTATCCTATTTAACAATAGAGCCATTATTTGTTTTATCTTTTTTGGTTGGTACCACAAAACTTAATTCGCCCTGGGTATTCTCGGCCATTAATATCATTCCCTGACTTTCAATTCCTTTTATTTTTCGCGGTGCCAAATTTGCCAAAATACTTACTTGTACCCCAATAATATCTTCGGGCTTATACCATTCCGCTATTCCACTCACAACCGTACGAACATCTATTCCGGTGTCGATCTTTAACTTCAATAATTTATCGGTCTTTGGCACTCGCTCGGCTTCTAAAATAGTTCCCACACGGATATCCATTTTGGAGAATTCATCAAAAGTGGTCTCCACCTTTTGAGGAGGAATACTAGGCGCCGGTGTATTTTCTTTTTTACTATTTTCCAATTTTTGTAATTGCAATTGAATTTGCTCGTCCTCAATTTTAGCGAACAATAATTCTTCCTTGCCAATGACGTGATTGGTTGGCAAATTATTCGTCTTTTTTGCAAATAACCAAGTTAATGGATTGATGTTTAAGAACGAAAATAGTTTTTTAGATGTAAAAGGCAAGAACGGCTCACTCAAGATCGCAAGATTCGTAGTAATCTGCAAAGCAATGTTCATGATCGTTTTTACACGCTCTTCATCTGTTTTAATTAATTTCCAAGGTTCCGTATCTGCTAAATATTTATTTCCTAAACGCGCTAAATTCATGAGCTCACTTATCGCTTCTCTGAATTTAAAATGTTCTAATGGTTCGCTGATCTTACTTGGGAATTTTGCTAATTCTTCTAACACGATCATATCCTCTTTGCTGAATTTTTCGGCAGCCGGAACTTTACCATTGTAGAATTTATGCGTTAGAACAACAGTACGATTCACAAAATTACCAAGGATGGCAACTAGCTCACTGTTATTTTTTGTTTGCAGATCTTTCCAAGTGAAATCATTGTCTTTTGTTTCGGGCGCGTTAGAACATAACATATAACGCAATACATCTTGCTGCCCTTTGAATTCTTGCAAATATTCGTGCAACCATACCGCCCAATTGCGCGAGGTAGAGATCTTCTCACCTTCCAAATTCAAAAATTCATTGGCCGGAACATTATCAGGTAAAACAAATTCTCCATGTTCCATTAACATCGCAGGAAAAATGATGCAATGAAAAACAATATTATCCTTTCCAATAAAATGGATCAACCGAGACTCTTTATTTTGCCAATAATCTTTCCAGTTATTTGGTAATAATTCTTTTGTTGCGCTGATATAACCAATAGGCGCGTCGAACCATACATATAATACTTTTCCATCAGCTCCTGCCACCGGAACTTTTACGCCCCAATCTAAATCACGCGTCATAGCCCTTGGTTGTAATCCATCTCCACTTTCTATCCAACTTTTACATTGGCCATATACATTTGGTTTCCAATTACTATGTAAATCGATATAAGCTTTTATTTTTGGTTGCAATTTATCTAGGGGCAAGAACCAATTTTTTGTTTGCTTTAATACCGGTTTGCTTCCACTTAAAGTTGATCTTGCATCAATAAGATCCGTTGCGTTTAATGTTGATCCGCATTTTTCGCACTGATCGCCATATGCATTTGGGTTAGCACATTTCGGACAAGTTCCTGTAATATAACGGTCAGCTAAAAACTGTTTTGCTTCTTCGTCGTAATATTGTTCGGTTACTTGCTCAGTAAATCCGCCTTTATCATAAAGCGTTTTAAAAAAATCGGAGGCTGTTTGATGATGCGTTTTATTACTTGTGCGCGAATAAATATCAAATGAAATTCCAAACTCATTAAAGGCATCACCCATTATTTTATGGTATTTATCTACCACTTGCTGAGGCGTAATTCCTTCTTTCTTTGCTTTGATTGTAATAGGGACACCGTGTTCATCGCTACCACAAATAAATTTTACATCACTGCCAATACTGCGCAAATAACGCACGTAAATATCCGCAGGCAAATAGCATCCTGCCAAGTGCCCTATATGAACAGGACCATTAGCATATGGCAGTGCGGCGGTTACAAGCGTGCGTTTAAAAGAGTTCGGCATAAAACGTTAATATTTAAAGCGTAAAGATAGTGATAAAAGTGAATCTATTTTTTACCTTCGTATGAATAAAGAATGAAACAACCTCCTTTTTTGAAAACCGGCGATACAATTCTTATAATTGGTACCGCAAGAGCTCGCGACAAAGATCAAATTGAGCCTGCTATTACTATTTTAAAAAGCTGGGGATTAAAAGTTGAACTAGGAAAGAACGTTTTTAAAAAACATCATCAGTTCGCAGGCACCGATGAACAAAGGGCTGCCGACCTTCAATGGGCTATTGATCACAAAAAAGCAAAGGCTGTTCTAATTGCCGGTGGTGGCTATGGAACATTAAGAATAATAGATAAAGTAAATTTTAATTCGCTGAAAAAAAATCCAAAATGGTTTATAGGATACAGCGATACCACCATACTTCAGGCGCGTTTAGATAAACTGAAAATAGCCACTATTCATGGAACTATGGCATTCCAATTCACAAAAAACAAAGAGGCAACTCAGTCGATAAGAACTTTACTTTTTGGTGAAAAAATAAATTACAAACTCAAAAAAAATAAACTCAACCGCGCCGGAAAAGCAAAAGCCGAAATAGTTGGTGGAAATCTTTCGCTGATCTATGCATTAAGTGGAAGTGCGGATGATATTGTAACTAAAAATAAAATTTTGTTCATAGAAGATCTTGATGAGCAATTGTATCACATCGATCGCATGCTACTGCAACTAAAACGCAGCGGAAAATTAAAGAACTTAAAAGGGCTAATTGTTGGCAGCATGAGCGACATGAAGGATAACGCAATTCCCTATGGAAAAACCGCGAACGAGATCATTTTTGACGCTGTAAAAGAATACAAATATCCGCTATGTTTTGATTTTCCTGCCGGCCACATTCAAAAAAACATGGCGCTTTACCTTGGTAAAAAAGCGAAATTAAATGTTGAGAAAACTAAGATCACATTAAATTACTAATGAGATGAATTGCAAAACAAAAGACGGATTAAACATTTATTACGAAGTGCAAGGCAATGTAAACGCGCCTGAAACTTTAGTTTTTTTAAATGGGTTAACGCAATCTACGTTAGCGTGGTTCTTTTGTTTGCCTTTTTTTAAAGATCACTACAAGATCGTTTTGATGGATTTTATTTTTCAGGGAAACAGTGATAAATCGGGTGATCCAAGGAATTTTGATCAACATGCCGAAGATGTAATTTCGGTTTTGGATCAGGAAAAAATATCTAAAGTGAGCATTATTGGTATTTCATATGGAAGTTTGGTGGCTCAACATTTGGCCGTAAACTATCCTCGAAAAATAAATAAACTCGTTTTGCTTTCCACTTTTGCGCATAAGACACAAATTTTTGAAGCCATTGAGTTAAGTTGGTGGCGATCGCTAGAAACAGGCGGTTATGGCTTGATGTTTGACACTATGATGCCTTACGTTTTGAGTGATGACTATTTCAGTAAGCCCATTATCCCAATAGAAATGCTAAAAAAGTCGCGCGAAGATCTTAACCAAAACGCGCAAGCTATTTTTAATTTGATGCGCGCTACCAAAGAAAGAGATGATTACCGACCTCAATTAAAAAACATCAAAGCACCAACACTTATCATTCAGGGAGAGAAAGACACGTTGCTTCCGGTGTACTTAGCAAGTGAAGTTCACAAAAATATTATTGGTGCAAAATTAGAAGTGATACCCGCAGCAGGACATACTTTAAATCTTGAACGAGTGCCCGAAGTTTGCGCGCACATTTTAGCCTTTTTAAACGGTAAAAAATAACTCCACTTAAACAATTTTATTGTGTTATTTAATTTACTGATTATCAGTAGTTTAAATCGTTTCTGAAAAGGTCATTTTTTGGCTTTTTTTCGTATTTTCGTAATCCTTAAAATCAACTATGAGTAAATTTAGAAGAGAAGATGCCCTTGAGTATCACATACAAGGTCGTCCCGGCAAAATAGAGGTAGTTCCTACAAAACCTTACAGCACGCAACGCGACTTAACCATGGCCTACTCGCCTGGTGTTGCTGAGCCATGTTTGGAAATTGAAAAAAATCCGGAAGATGCATACAAGTATACCGCAAAAGGAAACTTAGTAGCCGTTATCTCAAATGGAACGGCCGTTCTTGGTTTGGGTGATATTGGTGCCTTAGCTTCAAAACCAGTAATGGAAGGAAAGGGAATGCTTTTTAAAATTTACGCTGATATTGACGTGTTCGATATTGAGATCGATACGAAAGACATTGACCAGTTTGTAATGACGGTAAAAAATATCGCGCCAACATTTGGCGGGATAAATTTAGAGGACATCAAAGCCCCTGAATGTTTTGAGATTGAACGCAGATTAAAAGAAGAATTAGATATTCCTTTGATGCACGATGATCAGCATGGCACCGCTATCATCTCAGCAGCCGGTTTGATAAACGCTGTTGAAATATCAGGAAAAAAATTATCCAATATAAAATTAGTGATCAACGGCGCCGGAGCTTCGGCAAACTCATGTGCTAAAATGTACATTGCCGTTGGTGTAAAAAAAGAAAATATTCTGATGTTGGATAGCAAAGGTGTTATCCACAAAGGAAGAAAAGATCTTGATCAGTATAAATCTTTCTTCGCCTCTGATAATACCAAGCTCAATACATTGGAAGAAGCCATCAAAGGTGCCGATGTGTTTGTTGGATTATCAAAAGGAAATATTTTGAATAAAGAATTAGTGAAGACCATGGCAAAAAACTGTGTGGTATTCGCTTTAGCAAATCCAACTCCCGAAATTTCTTACGAAGATGCCATAACTGCTCGTGAAGACATTATTGTGGCTACAGGACGAAGTGATAATCCTAACCAGGTGAATAACGTATTAGGATTCCCTTTTATTTTCCGTGGAGCAATGGATGTGCGCGCAACTTGCATTAACGAAGAAATGAAATTAGCAGCCACAATGGCTATTGCCGGTTTAGCAAAAGAAGCTGTTCCTGATTATGTGAATTTAGCATATGGGTCAAAAAACTTAAGCTTCGGTCCTGATTATATTATTCCAAAACCAATCGATAACCGCTTGATCTCTGCTGTATCTTCAGCAGTTGCCAAAGCAGCCATCGACAGCGGTGTTGCTAAAAAAACAATTACCAATTGGGATGCATATAGAGCCGAATTAGAGAATCGTTTAGGAAAAGATAATAAGTTGATGCGCAGTTTAGCTAACAAAGCAAAGAGTAATCCTAAACGCGTTGTGTTTACTGAAGCTGATACTTACAAAATTTTAAAAGCTGCGCAAGTAGTACGCGACGAAGGTATTGCTACTCCAATTCTTTTAGGAAAAAAAGAAAAGATCCATGCCATCTCTGAAGAGAATCACATTGACCTTTCAGATATGCTCATCATTGATCCATACATTGAGGAAGAAGATCGTAGAAATGAATTTGGTGATTCGCTTTGGCATAAACGTCAACGTAGAGGTTTAACGCAATACGATGCGCGTAAATTGATGCGCGACCGAAATTATTTTGGTGCTATGATGGTAGAAAGCGGAATGGCTGATGCCATGATCAGTGGATTAACCCGCAAATATGGGCAACCAATTAAACCTGCATTAGAGATCATTGGTGTACAACCAAATGTTTGTCGCGTTGCAGGATTGTATGTAATGATCACCAAAAAAGGTCCTTACTTTTTTGCAGACACAACCATGAACGCCGATCCCACTGCAGAAGAATTAGTGGATATAGCAGTGCTTACAGCAAATACAGTAAAGCAATTTAATATCACTCCCCGCATTGCGATGCTATCATACAGTAATTTTGGTTCTGCTGATGGAGAAGTACCTAAAAAAGTTTCGAAAGCAGTAAGTATCTTGCATAAAAATTATCCGGGATTAATTGTTGATGGAGATATTCAGGCAAACTTTGCTGTAAACAATGCTTTGTTACAAGAACAATTTCCATTTAGCACACTGGCCGATAAAAACGCGAATGTTTTCATTTTCCCAAATTTAGCAGCTGGTAATATTGCTTACAAATTGATGCAGGAATTAGGAGGAGCAGAAGCTATTGGTCCGGTGTTAATGGGATTAAGAAAACCTGTACATGTATTACAATTAGGAAGCAGTGTTCGCGAAATTGTGAACATGGTTACTATTTCGGTAGTTGACGCGCAAAATCAAAAATAATTTGTTTAGAAAAAAGAAATGATCAGCTACATCAAAGGCCACCTTACTTCAAAAAATCCTGCTCAGGTCATCATTGAGAGCAACGGGATCGGATATGCGCTTTTTATTTCTTTAACTACATATTCTAAGATCGTTGATCAAAAAGAAGTACAATTATTTGTTGAAAGCATTTATGTTCGTGATGATAATCCAAAGTATTATGGTTTTGCTGAAGAAGATGAACGCGATCTTTTTAGAAAAATAATTTCAGTTAGTGGTGTTGGTGGATCAAGTGCAATTTTAATGCTTTCGAGTTTAAGTACACCTGATATTGTTGGTGCAATTAACACCGCCAATGTTGCCATGTTAAAAAGCATAAAGGGTATTGGCGAAAAAACCGCTCAGCGTATTGTGGTTGACCTAAAAGGAAAACTTGGTAAACACGAGGGCGGCATATCAAGCATACTGGCCCCTTCGTACAATAAAAATAAAGAGGAGGCGTTAATGGCATTAACAACCCTTGGTTTTCAGAAACTTGCAGCCGAAAAGGCCTTGGAAAAAGCAATCAAACAACAGGGCGTTGGTACAGATAATGTTGAACTATTAATAAAAACCGCGTTAAAGAATATTTAATTTTTGAGAGTATCTAACATATTTGGTTTTGTTGCTTTAACAAGTGTTACTACCTGTTTATTCACGGTATTGGGTCATCAGCCTAGTACCATGAATAATATTGAACTCAACAATGAGTTGATTCAATACAAAGCAAAAACAGTGAACGTGTTGCCGGTTGATTCGCCAACCGATCCTGTTGAACCTGTTGATCCGGATGATCTGCCGTTCAAATTCAAAGATAATGCAGGTAAACCTCCGCAGTACGATCCTAAATCAAAATTGTATCTCGAAAATCCTTCGAATATAAAAACGGATATTGAGTACGATCAAAAAAATGGAACGTACGATGTATCACAAAAAGTTGGAGATAAAATAGATTACCGTCCTGATACTTGGATGACCCAAAAAGAATATCAGAATTACGCTTTCAAAAAAGCGGTGCGCGATTATTGGCGCTCGCGTGTTGCCGCTGATGAGCTCAACACCAAGCCGCGCAAAAGTATGGTGCCTAAGTTGGAAGTTAACAGCGACTTGTTCGATCGGATTTTTGGCGGTAACACCGTTGACATTAAACCTACAGGTACTGCCGAATTGATATTTGGTTTGAACCGAAACAAAACACTAAATCCTGCCATTCCTCAACGTCAACAAAAAATAACCAACTTCGATTTCAACATGCGCATTCAGTTGAACTTAATTGGTAAGATCGGTGATAAGATGAAGATCACTACCAACTATAACACCGAAGCCTCTTTTGATTGGGAAAATCAGATCAAATTGGATTATACAGGTTACGAAGACGAGATCATTAAAAAAATTGAAGCGGGTAACGTTACCATGCCACTCAATAGCACTTTAATAACAGGTAGTCAAACTTTATTCGGATTTAAAACAAAACTACAATTTGGTAAGTTAGATGTTACTACTGTGTTCTCTCAACAACGTGGTAAAAAACAAGAGATCAATGTACAAGGTGGCGCTCAAACGCAAGCCTTTACCGTTAACGTTGACAATTACGAAGGCAATAAACACTTTTACTTAGGGCATTTCTTCCGCAAAAATTACGATGCATGGATGAACACCTTGCCGGTTATAAGCACACCGATAGTAATTACTAAAGTGGAAGTGTATATTTTAAATCAAACAGGAAGTGCGGAGCAAACGCGTAACGTTGTGGCCTTTGAAGATCTTGGAGAAGACAGCGCTGATGTGTTTACCGGTTTAGCTTCAACAAAAGCAGGAAGTCTCATCATTCCTTCGTCTTATGGCGTTTATGACAGTTTAGGGGTTAATCCTTCCAATGGTTCTAATAATTTATATTCTTTGATCACCAACACTGTTGATGGTTTATTAAAAGATAGAGATGCGAGTAAAGCCGCTAGCACGTTGCCTGTAACTACAATTGCAACCAATGTAAATAACTCCACCGGTCAATATCTGGTGCAAGCACGTGATTACGATATCATTTACAATGCACGCCGTTTAAATCCGCAAGAATTTTTTATCAATAACCGTACAGGTTTTATTTCTTTGAATCAAACACTGAACAACGATCAGGTATTAGCAGTTTCTTATCAATACACTTTCAACGGAAAATTATATCAAGTTGGTGAATTCAGCGAACAGTATCCTGATAATACAAAGCTACTCGTTTGTAAATTATTAAAAGGTTCGGTGGTTAATACGCGCTTCCCATTATGGGATCTAATGATGAAGAACGTTTATTCTATTGGTGCTTTTAACGTAAATCCAACGGATTTCATGTTGGGTATTTATTACAACAATATTGAAACAGGTGTTGATGTACCATACATTCCTCATGGCTCTATCAACGGCCAACAATTGATACGCGTATTGAATTGCGATAAATTAAGCGTGAATGGTGATCGTATTCCGGATGGTGTGTTTGATTTTATTAAAGATTTTACCATCAATCCAAACAACGGACGCATCTATTTACCAATGGCCGAACCTTTTGGAAATGGCTTAATGAAAAAGTTTGATATCAATAATGATTTTCCGGGAGCTAATAAATATATTTTCCAGGAGTTATATGATTCAACGAGAACTGCCGCAACATTTATCCAAGAAAAAAATCGTTACAAGATCAAAGGAACTTTTAAATCGGCTGCCGGATCTGAGATCTCTTTGAACGCGCTTAATATTCCGCAAGGAGCCGTATTAGTTACCGCCAACGGTGTTCCCCTCCAAGAAAATGCGGATTACACTGTTGATTATACTTTAGGCCGTGTAAAGATCATCAACGAAAGCTTATTGAACTCAGGCGCCAATATCAAAGTATCTTTAGAAAGTAATTCACTCTTTAACGTTCAACAAAAAAGTTTAATTGGTACACGTTTAGATTATAAAGCAGGGCGTAATCTTACTTTAGGAAGTACCATAATGCGTTTTAGCGAAAGGCCCGTTACGCAAAAAGTAAGTTTGGGTGATGAGCCTGTAAGAAATACAGTGATCGGTTTAGATTACAATTACAAGACCGACCTTCCTTTCTTAACGCGTTTATTAGATAAACTTCCTCTTTACAGCACAAAAGAGATGAGTAGTTTAACCACGCGCGGTGAGGTTGCAAAATTATTTCCCGGAAATGCAAAAGCTATAAAGCAAGATGGTGGTAATTCATACATTGATGATTTTGAAGGATCAATTTCGTTGATCGATATTCGCAGCCCTTACGCTTGGATATTATCAAGTATCCCACAAGGACAAAAATCTTTATTTCCTGAAGCCGCACAAGGAAGCACTATTACTCCTGGATTGAACAGAGCACGTTTCAATTGGTATAATGTGGATCCAATGTTCACGCGAACGCAAGGTCAAGGCACAACACCATCTTATTACAACGATAATATTTTTTCGAACAACATGTGACGCCAGGTTTTTGAAACCGAATTATTCCCGGGTAAAACACCACCAAATGGGCAACAAGTTGTATTGCCACTTTTAGATCTTGGATTTTATCCAACAGAGCGTGGACCTTATAACTACGATGTTTTGCCTTCAAGTGTGTCGGGAGGTATAGACGTTAATGGTTTGCTTTTAAAACCTGATACACGTTGGGGCGGTATCATGCGTAGATTAGAGACCAATGATTTTCAATCGGCCAATATTGAGTACATCCAGTTTTGGTTAATGGATCCATTTAACGAAGATTACGATACAAAAACAGATCCTAATTTTGATAAGACCAAACTTCCGGTTGGAGATCTTTATATCAACTTAGGAAATATTTCTGAGGATATTGTGAAAGATGGCCGTATGACCTATGAAAATGGTTTGCCCGGACAAAGCTCCACAACTCAAGATCTTCCTGTAATTGAAACCGGAATTGCCAATGTGCCTGCTATTCCTCCTACAGTAAATGCATTTTCGCAAGACAATAACGATAGACCTTATCAGGACGTTGGTTACGATGGAATGATCGACACTACTGAACGACGTGTTTTTGCAGGTCCGCTTAGTGATGTTTCAGGTTCTTCATTCGTTGCAACCGCACCCGCCATTATAGCTTTTAAAAATGATCCGTCAAGTGATAATTATAATTTCTTTAGAGATGATGATTATGATAATGCGCAAGACAAAACTATTGTTCGTTATTCAAAATATAATAATCCCGAAGGTAACTCACCAACAGAAGCTCAATATGAGAACGCTAATCCTAATGGCGGCAACTATTCAACTGCGGCAAGTAATATTCCCAATATTGAAGATGTGAATCGTGATAATACCTTAAGCGAAACAGAAAGCTACTATCAATACCGCATCCACATTTCAAAATCAGATGTGAATCCAAACTCTATAGGCACAAATTACATTGTAGATGCTTTTGATGGTTCTGCCGATTTTGGTGGAGTTAAAAAAACAGTGAAGTGGTATCAATTCAAAATTCCCATAGCCCAATTCGAAAATACTTATGGTGGCATCGAAGGATTTAACTCTATTCGTTTCATGCGTATTTTCATGAAAGGTTTTGAACGCCCTGTATTATTACGCATGGCCCGTTTTGAATTAGTGCGAAGCGATTGGAGACGTTACGCTTATGATCTTAAAAAACCGGGAGAGTATATTAAAACAGATGATAACTCCACTGCGTTTGACGTATCGGCTGTAAGCCTGCAAGAAAACGGAACAAAAGTTCCGGTTAACTATGTAATGCCTCCGGGAATTCAACAACAACAGAATATTCAAACCACCAACTTGGTTTTACAAAACGAACAATCATTGCAAGTACGTGTATGTAATTTAAAAGATGGCGATAGCCGCGCGGTATTTAAAAATGTGGAATTGGATACAAGGATGTTCAATAATATTAAAATGAACGTGCATGCCGAAGCCATGAATGGAATTCCATTGAATGATGGCGATCTTACACTATTCTTTAGGGTTGGTACAGATTACAACAATAACTATTACGAATACGAAGTACCTTTAAAATTAACGCCAAAGGGAAATTACGATCCTAATAATGTAGATGCACGCGCTATAGTTTGGCCTACAGAGAACGAGATCAACTTTAAGTTTGCCGATGTAACAAAACTTCGTAATGATAGAAATAACGATCCGCGTTTTGGATACTTTAGCGAGCTTAACAATTATACCAAACCATTTACCGAAAGCTTTGGTGGCTATTCAATGACCATTGTAGGAAATCCTAATCTGGGAACAGTGAAGAGTGTGATGGTTGGTGTTCGTAACCCTAAAGATCCGGGTAATCTTTCGCACTGCGCCGAAATTTGGGTGAACGAATTACGCTTAACCGATTTTAATAATCAAGGTGGATGGGCCGCAACCGGGCAATTACAATTAAAAATGGCCGACCTTGGTAATGCGTCTTTAGCCGGAACTTATTACTCTCCATTCTACGGAGGTGTTGAACAAAAAATAAATGAACGCCGTAAAGAGAGTACAAAAATTTGGGACATGAGCACCTCTATCAACGCCGGTAAATTTTTCCCAACTAAATGGAAGATCACATTACCGGTTTATTATAATTACGGTAGAACAATCATTAAACCGCTATTTAATCCGCTCGATCCTGATATTCGCATGAAGGATTTTGAGAAGAACGATCAGATCGACGATACTAAAAAACAAAACATCATAGACCAAGTAGTAGATTTTACCGAGCGTAAAGGTTTTAACTTAACCAATGTACGCATTGATGGCTTTAAACGCAAAGGGGCCAAACCTATGCCTTGGGATATAAGTAATTTCTCTACCACGTTCGCATTTACACAAACATTTAAACGTAACATTAATATTGATACAAATTTGGTAAAACAGTATCGTGGTAATCTTACTTACCAATATAGCATACCAAAACCTCTGGTCATAAAACCATTCTCAAAAGTAAAACTATTCCAAAATAAATGGTTTGCACTTATCAAAGATTTCAACTTACAATTGATGCCAAATAGTTTTGGTGCCGGCGTTGACGTGAATAGAAGCTTTAGTTTATTAAAGAACAGAGATATCACCAGCTTCTATGCTAACTCAACTGAATTTGTTAATCCAAGTTTGTACAATAAGAATTTCCTTATCAACCGTACATACAACTTGCGTTGGGATCTTGCCAAATCGTTAAAGTTTGATTTTGCAGCTAATAACGAAGGAAGGATCTTTGAACCACAAGGCGATGTTACAAAAGCAAATCAAGTAAAACGCGACTCGGTATTGAACACATTCTTAAGCGGCCGTGAAACAGTTTACGGTAAAGGAACAGCTAATGAACATAAGTTCAATGAAGGAAAATATGGTGCTAATCTTTCATACCGCCAACAAATGAATTTGAATTACAGCGCTCCGCTTAGCAAAATCCCATTACTAGATTTTTTAACCGTAAGTTATAAGTTTGGCGGTACTTATACATGGAATCGCGCACCCTTTGGTATGCCAACCGATTCGATGTACATTGGAAACACCATCAATAATACCAATCAACATAATATTACTGCAAGTTTAGCGATGACCACTTTATACAACAAGATCCCCTATTTTAAACGCATTAATACGGGCCAAAATAAAAAACAACAAGCTGTAAAAGCACCAACACCTACTAAATCTACCGCAGCACTTACCGATAGTACAAATCCAAAAAAGAATGAGAATTTTCAGGCCGTTGCCGAATTTATTGCGCGCGGAATTATGATGGTGAAAAATGTCTCCTTAACCTATCAAGAACAAAGAGGACAAGCCTTACCTAATTTTATGCCGCGTTCTAATATCCTGGGAATGGATCAATCGAATCAAAATGCACCCGGCTTTTTATTTACAAGCGGTTTATATGATGCCACCATTAGAGAAACAAGCGCGAAGAATGGTTGGTTATCTAAAGTACAGAATCAAACTACACCATACATAGAAACAGAAAGTAAGAGTATAACTTACAGATCATCTATAGAACCGCACGGAAGCTTTAAAATTGAATTAACAGGTAACTATACCAAATCAAAAAATTTAAGTGAGTTTATGGTTTATGATCCCAACGATCCTAGCTTAAGCGGAAGTGATTATTACAATTTTCATCAGAGCACAAATGAAACAGGAAATTTCAATATCACAACGTTTAGTTTCTTCCAATCGCTAAGGGATGCAAAACCAAGCGTAGAGTCAGTATTGTTTGATGAGTTTAAGTTGGTACGATTTGACCTTGCAAAAGAATTAGCACAAGGCAATAACAATTCACTAGGTCTTCAAACAGTAAACACTACCTCGGGTAGTATTAGTTACATCGACGGATATAGCATCAACCAACAAGACGTATTAATTGGAGCGTTCTATCAAACGTATACAGGCAATAAGATCAAAAATTATTCTACGCGAAATATTTTTCCATCTATACCAATGCCAAACTGGACCATTAGCTGGGATGGATTAGGAAAGTTAAAAGGCATGCAAAAAACATTCCGTTCAATCACAATTCGTCATGGTTACCGAAGCACATACAACGTTTCGGGCTATTCAAACAACTTATTGTTCAGTAATGGAGGAAGCCAGATCACACGTTCGCCGGTGGCCGATCCAATAACAGGTAACTCCAACTTTAATCCATACTATACCATTAACGCCGTAACTATTACCGAAGGTTTTGCGCCATTGATCAAATTCGATCTTCAGTTCCAAAAACCGGGTTGGCAAGCTAATGCCGAAATGAAACGCGATAAAACTATTTCGTTGAACATTACCGGTCCACAAATAATTGAATCAAAAGGACAAGAATACATTGTTGGTTTAGGTTACCGCTATCCAAACTTAACCATGAAGAAGATCACTATTGGTGGCAAACCACTAAAGAGTGACTTAACTTTAAAAGTTGACTTTAGCTACCGTAAAAATCTTTCCATCATTCGCAGGATCGCTGATGATATAAGTGTTCCAACGGGAGGCACAAACATTATTACCCTACGTTCTTCTGCCGATTATTTATTAACGCCGAACATCAACTTGCGTTTATACTTAGATTGGATCCGCACCAAACCACAAACGTCTGCATCCTTCCCTACTTCTAATACATCGGGCGGATTTAGTTTGAGGATCAATTTCCAATAGAGCTCTTAGAGGCAGAAACCGCAAAGTGGCCTTCGACCTTCGCAAAGATTTTCGCAAAGGTCGCAAAGGATCAACTAATCGCATAAAAATTTAAGGAGGCAAAGAAGCTGCGCTTTCGCAAAGCCTGAGCAATACTGTCGTCCTTTTGCGCAACCGAAGGTCTTTGCCTTCTTTTGAGTAATGGTGATAAAACTTAGCGTCCTTTGCGCCTCCTTTGCGCGAATGCGAAGCATCTTTGCGGTTTCTGCCTCTAAAAATTTCCTCTATATTTGTTTAACCAAAACCTTCACCATGTTTAAAAATCTCCTTTTATTTTTCATTCTCTTGAGTTCATTCTCAAATGCGCAAACCATTGTATCAAATTGGTCGAGCAGCAAAAAAATACTGGAAATAAACGGTCGTATTGCCAGTGATTGGAGCACCAGTAAAAAATTGTACGAAATAAGCAGCGGTGTGATCTCTGAGTGGAGTAGCGGTAAAAAACGTTACGAAATAAAAGGAGCGATACTGAGCGATTGGAGCAGCGGTAAAAAACTTCTTGAATTAAAAGATGGTGTTATTGTGGATTGGAGCACAAGTAAAAAACTGTACGAGATAAAAAATGGGGTGATCAAGGATTGGAGCACCAGCAAAAAACTTTACGAAATAAAAGGCTTCTATACCTCAGATGAATTGTTTCTTATTTTGGTAGGATTGGATTTAACGACTTGATTGATCGCTAAGTTTATCGAAGGGCTTTCCATATGTTTTGGAATATCTCTTAATTTTTATATCTTTAATTGTTCATGAAGACTGTATTTAAAATAAGCATGCTTGTTTATTATATTTTAGCTTGAAAAAGATAAAAACAGAAGAACCCACCCCCCCCGCTCAACCCCATGTTAGCCATCAACTCATACTTTCATTCCTTTCCAAGTCGCACCAAAGCTCCAACCGCCCTCACCCAAGCTTTTTGGGGGGCCAATATATTTAAAATGCTCAACCAATCAACGTTCCTCCTTTCCAGGACTACAAATATTTATGAATTAAGCTTTGACCATCACTTTCAATAATAGAATCTATTTCGCAGGCATCAACGCCTTCACAACCCTCGCGTTAATGGTTTCCGCTACTTTAGAAAAATATTTAGTGATGATCTTGTTTGGATCATTGAGGTCGGCCGGAAATTCTTGTTCTGCTATCCCTGAATTAATTTCTTTGGCATCGTAAGTATAAACGGTGTAATGCAGCACGATTTTGCGGTACTCATTTCCTGCGCCCGCAAATTCGGTTGACGACATGGCCGCTTTAATATCTAATTGATTAATAAAAACAAACACATCAGTTTTGTATTTACCATAAAGCATTGGCACCAATTTCGCATTATTGATCTTGGCATTCATAAAGCGAACATCGTTGTTGGTCTCAACTTTTATTTGCCCTTTCTCTACTTGCTTTTCGCTTTTATCTTTTTGTGGTGGCTTGTAATGTTCTTGATCGGGAACTTTAACGTACTCGTAATTTAAATGCGAGTAAATACCGATCATGTCTTTTTTATACTTTACAGTATCTTCCATTAAATCAACTACACCGTATTTTGTATTCTTGAACGCTTTAAATAATTGTTCGTTGATGCCGTCGCGAAATTTAAATTTTATTTCTTTACCGGTAAGTTTGGTTTCTTTATTCACCAAATAATCAATTTCACTATTGTATAATTTTGGTTCAAAGGGAATGATCATCACCTTATGTAAACCACCGGTGGTTTCTTTACCCTTATTGCCAATGGTTGTATTTTGCGCCGATAAGATCTGCGCAGAAAATAAAAATAAAACAACAGGTAAGGTATATTTTTTCATTAGGTCTATAATGGATAAATATATGAAAGATACGTTAAGCAGTACTCAGGTTAAGAACTAATCTCTCAACCAATCGGTGTTAGCATATACCATCAAGGCAAGTACAATAAATAATCCTACTTGATTTGCGTAGTAAATGATCTTATCCGACACTTTTTTGCGGGTAACCATTTCCCAAAGGATAAACATGATATAACCGCCATCTAACATGGGTATTGGTAAAAAATTCATGAAAGCCAATGCCAATGATAAAAATGCAGTAAATCTCCAAAATGCATACCAATCCCAAACAGGACTCATTTGCTGCACCATAGTATAAAATCCACCAACTTGTTTGTGAGCTTCAGGTACTGTAAATATCACAACAAATTGCTTTGCCTGTAACACTATCAATTCCATGCCATCACTAAAGCCCTGAACAAACGCTTGGAATAAATTGTAATTAGTTTCCTTTATTTCAAATTTATTTACAAAACCAGGATTAAATCCGATGGTTCCATTCGTTGTAACATTACATTTAGTGCGTACAGTATCATTACCTCTTAGTAAAGTAAGCACCACAAGCTTCCCGGCATTTTCTCTTAGCTGAGTTCTTAACTCATCATAATACAAAACATTTTTGTCATTTACTGCAATGATCTGGTCTTTCTTTTGAAGTTTAGCGGTTGCCGCAAACATGGTTGAATCAACATATCCAACATTCGCAATAAAACGTGGCTCTAGAAATTTGGCGTGCTTGAGTGATTTCAAAATAACAGCGCGATCTTTATCTGTAATAGCAAGGTCAAATTTTTGTCCGTTTGAATGCACGCCTTGAATGTGTTCAACACCATTCATTACAATTTCAACGGGCACACGGTTTAATGCTGTTACAATTTTATTATCAAGCGCAATGATATGGTCGCCATTACGTAATCCTAAATTATACGCCACCGAATCAACCATTACCCCTTCTTTCAACGAAGTGTTCGGCAACGTTTTTTCTCCGTAATACCAAAGTACCATCCAGAAAATAAAAATTCCTAAAACAAAATTCACAATAATTCCACCCATCATTACCAGCAAACGTTGCCAAGCCGGTTTGCTGCGTAACTCCCATGGTTTTGGTTCAGAATCGATGATTGTTTTATCCATTTGTTCATCCACCATTCCTGCAATTTGTACATAACCACCAAAAGGGAACCAGCCAATTCCATATTCCGTATCGCCAATTTTTTTCTTGAACAAGGCAAAATTCAACATCCCGGCAAACGGAAATAAAAAGTCGAAGAATAAATAAAATTTATCTACGCGACATTTAAATTTTTTGGCGAACCAAAAGTGACCGAACTCGTGAAGAGAGATCAATATAGTGAGGCTAAGAAATAACTGAGCAATTTTAATTAACATACGCGTTTAAAGATATAATGAGAATAGAGGCTAAAATTACGATTTTTTTAGGGTTTTTGGAAGTCGTTGGGCCTAATTTAGAGTTTGTTAACCAATGTTTTACCTTGATTATAGCCACGGAGGCGCGGAGGCGCGGAGAAAAAACAATTTCACTAGCTATTAATTTAATTGGAAAAACTCCGTGCCTCCGCGCCTCCGTGGCAAAATAAATTTGCGGTTTTAGATTAAGCTCTTTGCAGTTAAGCGCGCTTGCTTATCGGTTTCAACGTATTGCTCGTACGACAAATTATTTTTAAATGTGCTTTTTGCGATGGTGTTTTCTACTAGCTCGGCAATTTGTAAGAATTTGATCTTATCATGTATAAAAGCATCCACCGCAACTTCATTTGCAGCATTTAATATGCAAGGCATATTACCTCCTTTTTTTAAAGCATCGTAAGCCAATGCTAAATTGGTGAATGTATTTGTATCGGGTTTTTCAAAAGTAAGTTGCGGATACTTCATAAAATCAAATCGAGGAAAATTTGTTTTGATGCGCAAAGGATAAGCGAACGCATAATGAATTGGTAATTTCATATCGGGTAATCCCATTTGCGCTTTCATACTACCATCTTCAAATTGCACAATGCTATGAATGATACTTTGCGGATGAACGATCACATCAATTTGTTCGGGCTTTAAATTAAATAACCATTTTGCTTCGATCACCTCAAGCCCTTTATTCATAAGGGTTGCCGAGTCGATGGTAATTTTTGCACCCATGGTCCAGTTAGGATGTTTTAATGCTTGCTCACGTGTAACATGCAACAGATCATTTTTTGTTTTTCCTCTAAACGGACCACCACTTGCGGTGAGGTAAATTTTTTCTACTTTATTGTCAAACTCTCCTACCAAACATTGAAAAATAGCAGAGTGCTCGCTATCCACGGGATAAATATTTACTGCATTTTCAAAAGCCAATCTTGTAACCAGATCACCGGCAACAACCAAGGTTTCTTTATTAGCAAGCGCAATGTTTTTTTTGTGTTTAATGGCATTGATCACACTTGCTAATCCGGCATAACCAACAATGGCTGCTAATACAAGATCAATAGTTTCCATCTCCACAATTTGCTCAATTGCTTTTGCGCCGGCAAATACTTTTATATCATGTGAAGTAAGCGCTTCTTTTACTTGTTGGTATTTACTTTCGTCGGCAATTACAACCGCGTTTGGATCAAATTCCAACGCTTGCTTTATTAAAAGATCGGCATTGCCATTGGCAACTAATACTTCAACTTTAAAATGATCGGGATTATCTTTTATTACTTGCAGAGCTTGCGTTCCAATACTGCCTGTACTTCCTAAAATAGCTATGTTCTTTACACTCATTTTTGCGAACACAAAACTCGGTAAAATTTTGAAGACATTATGGTAAATTTTAACAAATAATAAGGAAATATGAGCTTAAAGACAGTTTAGAAATAGCAATATCTGAAAATTGGTATTATTTTTGGAATAGTATCAGTAAACTAAACCCTATGAAAAAAATAATTTTACTTTTTGTGATCGCCCTTTTTGCTTCCAATTTTGTAGTGCCGGGAGATGGTGATAAAATCCCCGCTGCAACCATTAAAAAATTAGATGGCTCAAAAATAAACTCAAATACCTTTAGTAACGATGGGAAGCCTATCATTATTAGCTTCTGGGCCACATGGTGTAAGCCTTGTAAAAAAGAATTAGATGCTATTGCTGAAGAATACGAAACTTGGCAAAAAGAAACCGGCGTAAAATTGATCGCAGTTAGTATTGATGATATTAGAAGCTCGGCAAAAGTAGTTACCGATGTTAAAACCAAGGGCTGGAAATACGAAGTGTATCTTGATGAAAATCAAGATTTTAAGAGGGCTATGAATGTAAATAACGTGCCTCATACCTTCCTTATTAATGGTAAAGGTGAAATTGTTTGGAGCCATAATTCATACACAGATGGCGATGAAGAAAAACTATACGAGAATGTAAAAAAACTAATTAAGGGTGAAGCACTTTCACATTAATTTGATATTTTTACTTCATGACAAAACCATATTTAAAGAGTAGCCTAGCAGCTACTTTTTTATTAGCATTTATCCTAAATCCGTTTAATTTTTTTGCGCAGGAAGGCAATCCTATTCAGGATCTTGGCTCTTCTGTTCATGGTAATTTTCAGATCGATGCGCAGTACTACAATCCCGATTCATTGATAGGTGCCCCAAAAGTTCCTGAAAAATTACTATCAAATGCCTTTGGGAATATCAATTTCATTAAAGGGAAATTCTCTGCCGGTGTTAGATATGAAGCGTACAATAATGTAAAACAAGGATTTTTACCACAATATAAAGGACAAGGTATTACAAACCGTTTTGTGCGTTACCAAGATAAATTGTTTGATGTAACGGTTGGTAATTTTTACGAAATGTTTGGTAATGGATTAACCTTAAGAACGTATTACGAACCAGGTTTATTATACGATAACTCATTGGATGGCGCTCGCATCATTTCTAATCCTTACAAAGGAATTACATTAAAAGGTGTGATTGGAAAGCAACGTTATTTTTTTACGGTTGGTCCGGGCATTGTGCGCGGAGTCGACGGAGAGATAAACATTAACGAATTGTTTGATTCGATCATTACATCAAAAACAAAATTCATCATTGGCGGAAGTTTTGTAAGTAAATTTCAAACGGGGCAAGATCCTAATTTGATATTGCCTGAGAATGTTGGCTGTTATTCGGGCCGTTTCAATATCATTCGCGATGGATTTAATTTAGGCGCTGAATACGCTTATAAAATAAACGACCCATCGGCAGATAATAAATTGAGTTACAAATACGGTGACGCTTTGTATGTAACAACTTCATATGCCGGTGATGGTTATTCATTTTTATTCCAAGGAAAACGAATTGATAACATGAGTTACCGAAGCGATCGCGCTGAATCATTACAAAATTTATTGATCAACTATCTTCCAGCAACAACAAAACAACACGCTTATACGTTATTAGCTTTAAATCCTTACGCAACACAATTAAATGGCGAATTAGGTTTTATGGCCGAAGCACAATATAAAATTAAAAAGGGAACTCCGCTTGGGGGAAAATACGGTGTAGAGATAACTGTGAATTATTCGCAAGCGCATGGTTTAAAACAATACTCGGTAAGTGATTCGGCTGGTGGAAGAACGTTTTATGAAACCAAATGGGACTTTAAAGAAATATCGGGGAAAAAACACCACGTGGATAGCGTGCTAAGAAATGGAGAATACACTTCTCAAGACGTAAGTTATAACGATAACTACCGTTACTATCAGGATTTCTTTATAGAGATCAATAAAAAATTCAATAAAAAAGTGAAAGCTACCTTTATGTATTCACACCAATTTTATAATCGTAATATCATTCAAGCCGGATCGTTGAATGCAGGTTATAAGAATTTGAACTCAGATCTTTTCTTGTTAGATATTACATATAAATACAAACCGGGAAGTGCAATACGTTTTGAAACACAATTTCTTTTAACGCCTGCCAAGGATGTAGTTACAACTTCGAATGGAGTAGGAAGAGGAAATTGGGCAACTGGTATGATCGAATGGTCAATCAACAGCAATTTCTTTGTTGCCGTATTTGATCAATGGAATTATGGCAATCCGCAAACCGGTAGTGAGTCTTCAATTCCAACTACTGATCTAAGAATCCATTATTATTTATTTAATGCAGGGTATAACAGCGGACCGCATCGTTTGGCTATAAGTTATGGTAAACAAAGTGCCGGTATCTTCTGTGTAGGAGGCGTTTGTCGTAACGTGCCTGCTTCCAATGGTCTATCGCTTTCATTAACCAGTAGTTTTTAGTATATTTATAAGTATAAAAATGATGAACATGAGAACATTAATTTCTAGCATTATTTTAGGGGTCCTCCTAACAGGGATCTTTTCGTGCGATAAGGTTAAACAGCCAAATATAGTTACACAAACAGCGGTTGGTACAACCTTTGACTCCATTAATAATTCTGCTGTGTCAGGATTCAAAAAAACACTATTGGAAGATTATACTGGACATAAATGTGGTAACTGTCCGGCTGCTGCCATTTTAGCTGAGAACTTAAGCGCTCAATACCAATCTTCTTTAGTGGTTATTGCTATTCACGCCGGATTTTTTGCGAAAGTAAATTCAGAATTTCCTACCTCATATACTTGTACTGTTGGTAACGATTGGGATGCCACTTCAGGATTTGGTGTAAGCACAATTGGTAATCCAAATGGAATGGTGAATCGCAAAGTATATCCCGGTTTTACTTTGGTACATAAAGATACTTGGGCAACAACTGTTGGTTTAGCGCAAAACGATCCTTTTGTGGTAAAAATGGATCTATCGAGTGCTTATGATAAAACTGCCAGAGCCCTAAACGTAACCACTAAGCTTACTTTTTTACAAGCTTATGCCAACAATGTAAAACTGCAATTGGTATTAACAGAAGATAGTATCATTGGTCCACAATTAGATTATTCGCAAAACCCCGATCATGTTGAGCACTACCATTTCGAACACATGCTCAGAACTGCTATTAACGGATCGTGGGGAGAGGTTGCTAAAACTGCTCCTATTACAGCGTTATCAACTGTAACACTTACAAACAGTAACTTTTCTGTAGATTCAAAATTCAATGATAAAAAACTAGCGCTAGTAGCTTTCGTTTATGATGAGATCACCCGTGAAGTATTGCAAGTTGAAAAGATCAAAATAAGGAAATAGAACGTGTGCTTCCTTCTATAAAAAAATTAGCTGCCGATCATTTATTTTTAATAGTTGCTTTATTGGCAACTATTATTGCTTATGGCAATACCCTTAATTTTCCGCATATCAGTTGGGATGATCCCGAAATGGTTTTCCGCAACAGAGATGTGATAGGGTTTGATATGGCCGCTCTTTTCTCTTCGCATTATGTTGGGAACTTCATTCCTTTTACAATGCTCACACATGCGATCGATTGGTTCTTGTTCGGAAAAAGCGATATGGCGCATCACCTCGTTAATTTATTGTTCCACTTAACCAACGGATATCTTGTTTACATTTTAAGCCTTCGTTTATTCAAAGAAAAAAATATAGCGTCCATCTCCGTTATCATTTTCCTCTTACATCCACTACAAAGCGAATCGGTGAATTGGATCTCTGAATTAAAAAATTTGGGTTATACCCTATTCTATTTGCTTGGCTTATTAAGTTATTTGAAATATAAGGATCGTAAAGACAATAAGTTTTTGCTCTACACCGGACTTTATTTTATAGCTTCCTGTTTGTTCAAACCATCTGCCGTAGTATTTCCTTTAAGCTTAATTTGCATAGATCTGTTCGTAAACAAAAAGTTCGACCCTAAGCATTTGCCAAACAAACTCCCATTCTTTATTATTTCTATTATTTTTGGCCTGGTTAATTTAAAAACACAAGCAGCCGATCAGTTCATTAACTACTCTCATGATTTTCCCGTGTACGAACGAGTAACCAATGCAGGCTTTGCACTATTCAAATATCTTAACCTATTTATTATTCCGTATAACTTAAGCGTTATCTATCCATTTCCTGAAAAGAAAATGTTGTTTACCATTATCGGACTGGCATTTCTTCTGTTGATATTTGCTGTACTCTATCTTCTTTACAAAAAGCAAAAAACGGATCTTGTAGCCATTATTTTATTCATTTTATGTAATCTAATTCTTGTTCTGCAGTTCATTCCCTTTGGCGAGGTGCTTTATGCCGATAGATATATGTATGTAGCCATAATTGGTTTTGCTTGGCTTGCTGCTTTTTAATTCAAAAGATCCCTTTTCAAAAAATGATCATTCCCCTTATTTTGATCGGTGCTTTGGGCTCACTTTCATTTATACGAAATACCAAATGGAAAAATAGCATTACGCTTTATGAGGACATTTTAAAAAAATATCCGAATAATTTTTTAGCACTTAATAGCTTGGGTGTAGAGAATATGCAGCGCAATAATGATGATCGCGCTTTAATGTACTTTAATAAAGCAACCAATGTAGCGCCTTACAATTACAAAGGGTTTTACAATAAAGGCTTATGGTATTTAAAAAATAATAATCCAAAAAAGGCCATTGAAGAATTTAATACAGTGATAGTGATGTATAATTATCCAAAAGCGTATGTTGCTCGCGCATCAGCTTATTATGCACTTATGGATTACGCCAAGGCCCGTAAAGATGCAAGCAATGCACTTTTAGTGGATAAGAACAACAGCAAGGCCTATTTTATTTTAGGGAACTGTTCTAACAACCAAGATGATCTGCCAAGCGCTATTAACTTTTACAAAAAAGCGATCGATATAAATAAATTTGAGCCCGACTACTACTTTAAACGTGCAATTGCCCTGGGGAAACAGCAGAATTTTAAGGATTGCGTGGAAGATCTTAACTCATGCCTTGCACTGGATCCAAATTATATTGATGCGTATTATTGGCGAGGCGTTGCAAAAGTAAATTTAAAACAAGATCCTTGCGAGGATCTCAAACGCGCAGCTGAGAGCGGAATGGAAATTGCCAGAGGTGCTTATGAGAAGTTTTGTCAATAAGGCTCCGTAGGAGCCAAACTATCATTAGAAATTTATAATTGCTATAATAGAACCCGTAGCGTGACTATTTTGAAATTTAAACCATTTTATAGGTCGCTCCTACGGAGCTCTTTTTCACACTACATTTTTGTCTAATGATAGTTTGTCCCTACGGGACAATTAATGTTTTAAAACGGACTCTGCTTTCTTATAATTCTTCCAAACCACTTAGGAAAAAAGCGCTTGATCTTTACGGCTAATAATTCTTTACCACCAACTAAAATTTCCTCATCATTATTTTGAATTCCTTTTAAAATAATTCTTGCGCATTCTTCTGCGCTCATCGCGTTCTCATGACTGGGATCCATTTTGCCATGAGCACCTTTGTCAGTTACGGCATTCAACGAAATATTTGTTTTTATTTTTCCAGGACAAACGATCAAAGTTTTAATTCCGTCTTTTTCTGTTTCCAATCTAAACGAATCGAAGAAACCATGAAGCGCATGTTTAGCAGCCGAATATCCTGAGCGTAAATAAAAACCAAATTTTCCGGCAATACTGCTTATTACAATGACATGTCCGCTTTTTTGACGTTTCATATAGGGAAGAACCGCTTTGGTCAAATTTACATAGGCAAAATAATTAATTTCCATTAGTTCACGATCAATGTCAATTGTTGTCTTCTCTGCTTCAGCTCGCTGGCTCATTCCTCCATTGTTCACTAATATATCTATTCGTCCGAATTTATTTAGGATGCTTGCCGCTAAAGCCGTTGCTTTAGAAGTATCTTTTAGATCGAACGGTAAAAGCATAATATCCAAATCAGGCAATTTGGTTAAAGCGGCCACGCGTTTTAATTCATCTTCACGTCGCGCAGATAAAATTAAACGTCCACCCTGTTTGGCTAATTCTAAAGCCAATGCTTCTCCAATTCCTGAAGAGGCTCCTGTGATCCAAATTACTTTATCTTTAAAAAAACTCATTTTGCGTTTATACAAATGTACAAATTTTGTACTTCTATTTTCTCTATGCAATTACAATCTCGTTTGCTCTTACAATTCTCGCAATTCTCATCAAATACCAAAGCGTGCGCATCTTTTCCCACCGGAGCCCAACGGCCCGGGTGAATTGGACGTTTAGGCGAATATAAACCAATGGCCTTTTTGCCAAGAGCCGCTGCAATATGCAAAGGACCGGTACTTGCAGCTACTAACACATCGCATAAATTTATGAACGAAATAAATTCATCTAAACTTAATTTGCCGGTTATATCAATAGCACTTGGATTTTCTTTTATAAAATTTTCCAATTGCAAACCATCTTCTTTTGTACCACTTACAAAAATTTGAAATTTATCTTTTGGTAATTGCTGTATAAGTTTCGAAAAATTTGTTAAGCCCCACTCTTTGGCACTTCCTTTTGATTTAGGATGAAGAATTACTTTAGTTCGCTGCTTATCCAATAAATTCACAAATAATTCATTTCCCAAAGGTTTTACTCTAGAAAATCCATAACACTCTTGTATCACTTTCAGATCAATATTGGTTTCAATATTTAAGAACGAAAGCAATTTCATATTTAGTTGCGATTCGTGAAGTTCAGAATTCTTCCGCGAAAGCTTAATAAGATTGCTGCATGTAAGCCAATGCCACAAACGATTTCTTGTTCCTGCCCGTCTTGGAACTCCTGCCGCTTTTGCAAGTTTCGCAATTTCCTTTACAGGGAAAACATGAATGAAAATGTCGAGATTTAGGTCCTTAATGAATTCGATCTGCGCTTTGTTATCCCTCTTTAAGATCTCATCATAATTCACAAATCCATCCACGTGCTCACTTAATTCAATGATAGATTTTGTATAGGTTCTTCCCAAAAATAAGATCTGGCAATCCGGAAAATTTGCTTTAAGCACACCGGCCATTGGCAATGTTAAGATCACATCACCTATAGAATCGGTTCTACTTAATAATATGCGTAGCTTACTTGCCATGTGCGTAAAGTGCTCTCAGTTTTTTATATTTTAAATAGGTGGCGTAGGCCGAAATTTTAGAAACCAAATATCCTGATTTACCATCTAAAAATCCAAGCTTCAAAAAATAATGATCCACAAATTTCGCGATAGGGTTTACAACTAATTTAAACATCGGTGCTTTTTTTCCATTCTCAAAATAAGCTTTTGACGCAATGTTTGTAAAATATTCTACTTGCTTGTAATGATCATCTACACTGTAATAACTGTAATGCAAAATATCTCCTTTTAAATAGCCTGCATTTTTATCTCCTTCAAATAATTCGTATTTATCATGAGGATTTATTCCTGTCCACTGTCCTTTGCGACTATCCCACAAACGCATTTTTTTATCAGGGTACCAACCGCAATGTTTGATCCAATGTCCGCAATAATTGGTAAGGCGGTTCATGTAATAACCGTCTTTAGAAAAATCATTTTTAATTTCCAGAATTGACTTTTTCAATGTTTCATCCAATGCTTCATCCGAATCTAACGACAGTACATGCGGAAATTTCGCATAAGTAATAGCTCTGTTCTTTTGTTGAATATGTCCATCAAACGCGTGCTGATAAAAACTTACATTATATCTTTTGCAAATTTCCTCGGTTTTGTCTTTACTAAATGAATCCAGCACCACAATTTCATCCACCACGCCTTGCAGCGATCGCAAGCATCGTTCGATGTTCTTTTCTTCGTTAAACGCTATGATCACGGCCGAAATTTGAGGCATAGCGTAAAGATAATGTTTTTTATTACTAGGGCGTGCCGGCGAGTTCGGGTCGAATATTTTTGGAAACCTCACTCGCCGTCGCGCTTTTCGCTACAAGCCTGCTTGTCCTTTGCAAAATGTTTGTAGGGCTCCGGTAGCTCCTAAAGTCGCTTCCTCGCCCAACAAACATTTTGCAAAGGACAAGCAGGGCTTTCCGCTTCAATCGCTCACGCGGACGGTAAAAAGAGACAGCTGCCTCTTTTACGATACTGCTGCGCCCGGGACTGAGGTGATAGCCCAACGAAGTAAAGCATTAATGCCGCAACGTGGCGGAGGCTTTTGCCCCTAAGGGCAAAAGACCCCGCACACGTTAGCGTGGCCATGTGCGGTGGCGCGGCATTTATGCTTTAAGAGTTGGCTAAAACCGAAGGCCCGATAAGGCGCCCAAATAAAGAAATACTAAATAAATACTATCTTTAACCTATGAACGTTACGATCATACAAACGCATTTACATTGGGAAGATGTGGAAATGAATATCCAACATTTTGGAAAACTGATCTCTTCTATTCCAACTAAAACTGATCTGATCATTTTACCCGAAATGTTCACCACCGGTTTTACCATGAAGCCCGAAAAAAATGCGGAAGATCATTTAGGAATTGGTTTTGAGTTCATGCAAAACATGGCGCAAGAAAAAAACGCTGTTATCACTGGAAGTATCTCTACAAAAGAAGACAATAACTATTACAACCGTTTATTTTGGGTTGAGCCAAACGGAAAATTTGATTCGTACGATAAACGTCATTTATTTAGAATGGCCAAAGAAGATGAATTTTATACCGCGGGCAAAAAAAAGATCATCAAAAAAATAAACGATTGGAAAATTTGTCCGCTTATTTGCTATGATCTGCGTTTTCCTGTTTGGAGCCGTAATAAATTCAAGAACGGACAATGGGACTATGACGTTTTAATTTACGTTGCCAACTGGCCCGAAGTTCGTAATCAACCTTGGAAACAATTATTAATTGCTCGCGCTATTGAAAATCAATGTTACGTTATTGGCGTAAATCGCATTGGAAAAGACGGGAACGATTTTGCACATTCGGGCGATAGTATGGTGGTTAATCCAAGAGGCGAGATCATTAGCCATACCAAAGCCAATGAAGAAAGTATGGAGACCATTACGCTCGACATGGACTATTTAGAGGATTTTCGTAAGGTCTTCCCTGTGGGTTTGGATTCGGACGAATTCAGCCTCGATATTTGATTTCCCCAGACAAAATCCTATCTTTGTACACCTCATAAATTGGGGAAAACCGCACTTATTTTATGGAATACCATTTTAAGGACATAGAAAAAAAATGGCAAGCTTTTTGGGCTGCTAACAAAACATTCAAAGCAGAAGATTCTTCTTCAAAACCTAAATATTATGTGTTGGATATGTTCCCCTATCCTTCAGGCGCGGGTTTACATGTGGGTCATCCTTTAGGTTATATTGCTTCTGATATTGTTGCGCGCTACAAACGCCATAAAGGTTTTAACGTATTGCACCCAATGGGTTATGATAGTTTTGGTTTACCCGCTGAGCAGTACGCAATTCAAACAGGACAACATCCTGCCATTACAACCGAACAAAATATAAATCGTTACCGTGAGCAATTAGATAAAATTGGTTTTTCATTTGATTGGGAAAGAGAAGTGAGAACTTCTGATCCCGCTTATTACAAATGGACCCAATGGATCTTCATTGAAATATTTAATAGTTGGTATAATAAAACATCTAACAAAACCGAAAAAATAGATTCGCTTATTTCTGAATTTGAAACGAACGGAAATTCAAAAGTAAATGCGGTGTGTGATGATAACGTAAAACCATTTTCGGCTGCTGAGTGGAAAGCATTTTCTGAAAAACAAAAAAGCGATGCGCTAATGGCCTATCGTATTGCATATTTAGGAGAGGCGTATGTGAATTGGTGTCCTGCATTAGGAACTGTTTTAGCAAACGACGAAGTAAAAGATGGCGTGAGTGAACGTGGCGGACATCCTGTAGAACGCAAATTAATGAAACAGTGGAGCATGCGAATTACAGCATACGCCCAACGTTTATTAGATGGATTAGATACGTTGGATTGGACAGAGAGTTTAAAAGAAACACAACGTAATTGGATAGGAAAAAGTGAGGGAACGAGTTTGAAATTCAGCCTCATCCCTAACCCTTCTCCAAAGGAGAAGGGGACTGCGAGCCAAAAATGGCAGACCGCAGATCCCTCTGTTTACGCACTCCTAAAAAATTACGCTAGGGAGAACAGGCAGCCTTTAACAGAAAGTGAAGATGCGTTGTGGCAGATGCTTCGAAATAGACAACTTGAGTTTAAATTCAGAAGACAACATCCTATTGGAACTTATATTGCAGATTTTATTTGCCTCGAAAAAAACCTGATCATTGAAGTTGACGGTGGAATTCACTTACAGCAAAAAGAAAAAGACGAAGAGCGAACAAAAGTTTTAAATCAATTAGGATTCGAAGTCATTAGATTCACAAATGCGGAAGTTTCCAAAAGCATCGATACTGTTATAGCCGTTATAAAGCAGAAGCTAGGGGACAGCCCCCCTCTCCTTAGGAGAGGGGCTGGGGGTGAGGCTTTCATCGAAGTCTTCACAACACGCCCCGATACAATTTTTGGAGTTTCATTTGTTACGCTTGCACCCGAGCATGAATTGGTTGCGCAATTAACTACACCTGAACAAAAAGCTGCTGTAGAAGATTACATTACCAAAGCAAAGAATAGAAGCGAACGCGAACGCCAAGCCGATGTAAATAAAGTTACAGGAGTTCCAACAGGATCTTTTGTGGAGCATCCATTCACCGGAAAATTAATTCCTATTTGGGTAGGCGATTATGTTTTGGCAGGTTATGGTACAGGCGCTGTAATGGCTGTTCCGGCGCATGATGAACGCGATTTTAAATTTGCGAAACATTTTGGTTTGCCTTTGCCGCAAGTAATTACACCAAGTAAAGAGCACGACTTGGACAAAGAAGCCTGGGGAGAAAAAGAAGGAAAATTAATTAACTCCGATTTTTTAAATGGCCTTGAGGTAAAAGACGCTATTAAAAAAACCATTGAAGAAATTGAAAAAAAGAATATTGGAAAAGGAAAAATAAATTACCGATTGCGTGATGCTGTTTTTGGCCGCCAACGTTATTGGGGAGAACCAATTCCTATTTATTACAAGAACGATATTCCTTACGCACTTTCTGAAAACGAATTGCCTTTAGTATTACCAGAAGTAGATAAATATTTACCAACCGAAGATGGCGAACCTCCTTTGGCACGCGCTAATAATTGGAAATACAAAAACGAATTTGCTTACGAGCACAGCACCATGCCGGGTTGGGCCGGAAGCTCTTGGTATTTTTTGCGTTATATGGACGCTAAAAACAGTGGGCAGTTTGCAGGCAAACAGTTTATGGACTACTGGAAAAATGTTGACCTCTATATTGGCGGAAGCGAACATGGCACAGGGCATTTATTGTACGTACGCTTTTGGACCAAAGTGTTGAAAGATCTTGGTTACATTAATGTTGAAGAACCTGCACAGAAGTTGATCAATCAGGGGATGATACAGGGGAGGAGTAATTTCGTTTATAGATATAATTATAAACTTTCTAATAAGGAAGGAAAACCCATAGTCATTTACGTTTCAAAGAATTTGGCACTTGCACCTGTAAATAAGGACGATGATTATTTAAACGAATTAAATAATTTGGTTCGTAAATACTCTCCACAAAGTGATCAAAGAAAACATACAGCACCTCATAACTTCACTCGATTTAATGTTGATATAAACTTAGTTGAAAACGATAAACTGAAAGTAGAGGAGTTTCGAAAAGCTCGTGAACAATTTGAAGAAACAGAATTCATCCTTGAAAATGACGAATACATTTGCGAGGCTGAAGTAGAGAAAATGTCGAAATCAAAATTGAATGTTGTTACTCCAGACTTAATGAGTGAAAAATTCGGCGCCGACACTCTCCGCCTTTACGAAATGTTCTTAGGTCCTTTAGAGCAAAGCAAACCATGGAATACCAATGGCATTACAGGCGTTTCAGGTTTCTTGAAAAAATTATGGAGACTTTGTGTGAACGGAATAAGCGAAGATGCTCCAACAAAAGCTGAATTAAAAACATTACACGCTACCATTAAAAAAATTACAGAAGACATTGATCGTTTTTCATTCAATACTTCGGTAAGTAATTTTATGATCTGCGTAAATGAGTTAACCGATCTAAAATGTAATAAGCGTTCGGTCTTAGAACCTTTGATCATTTTAATTTCGCCTTATGCACCACATATTACCGAAGAGTTGTGGAGTGTTTTAGGACATAAACAAAGTATTGCTTTCGAAAAATTCCCGGAATTCAATCCTGCGTTCTTGGTAGAAGATAATTTCAATTACCCGGTTTCTTTCAATGGTAAAATGCGTTTTAATATTGAATTACCAACAACGCTTTCTCCTGCCGAAATAGAGAAAATAGTTTTAGAGCACGAAAATTCTCAAAAATACTTGGAAGGAAAAACACCTAAGAAAGTGATCGTTGTTCCTAAGAAGATCGTGAATATAGTAGTGTAATCAGACAAACACACTGTTTTTTTCGATAAACTCCCTTGTACACTAGTCGTTAAATATTTTCATCTTCAAAATATTGAGTACATTGAGGCCGCACTATTGGCACTATGTTCTCCAAGCTACTCAATATCGGTACTCGCCCTCAGTTGGACTTTCATCAAAAAAGAGAGATCAGGATCTTAAATCTCTTGGCGCTTGTTATCGTTTTTGGTTTACTTATTGGCTCCACTAATATTTTCTTTCTTGGCGAAGCTTATCCTGCCATAGCTGAATCAATAATTGCCATATGCGCATTGTTTGTGATATTTTTAAACTCGAAGCAAAAATATGAAGCTGCTGCTTACGCGTTTGTTGTTGTTATTAGCGCTACACTGGTTTTTGTAAATCAATATTACGACCTTTCAACAGCTGCTTACCTTTATTACTTTCCTGTTATATTTTGCGTTGCCTTATTGCATAATCCAAATAAACCTACCACTCGTTCGGCCATTTTCTTTTCCATCATACTCGGAGGATTTTTGGTTACTAAACTCACAAACATTACTGCGCTTAAAGGCACAACTTTTACTGAAGAACAAAACAGATTACTTTTTTTATATAATATCTACTTCTGTATCATCTTAACGATCGTTCTGGTTTTCGCTTTTATTCGTTTTCTAAATAATCAATATAACGAGCTGGCAGAACTTCTCAAAAAGAATCGCGCCGATCAAATAACCATTTCAAATTCGCTTAAAGAAAAAGAAATACTCTTGGCCGAGATCCAACACCGTGTAAAAAATAATCTTTCGGTGATCATTGGTCTATTCAATTTTCAAAGTGACCTTACCGATAATCAAGAAACAAAAACAGCTTTACTCGAAGCAAAAAATCGCGTATTGAGTATTGCTATGGTGCACGATCAATTGCACGCCAAAGACAACTTCAATAAAATAAATTTAAACACCTATATCTCCGAATTGATCCAGGAATTAAAGCGCAGCCATCCTGTTTTTTCGCATACCGAAATAAATAAGAATATGGAGAACCTTAGTTTGGATATTTCAAAGACCATTCCAATAGGGCTTATTGTAAATGAGGTAGTAACAAACTCATTTAAACACGGCTTTAAAGACCATAAAAAACCATCCATTTGCCTTAAGCTTTTTACCCAAAACGGCTTAGCTAAACTAGTAATTACTGATAACGGGGTGGGTTTCCCGTCTTTGAGCAATATCAATAGGCAATCGCTAGGTTTAAGTCTTATTGAATCGCTGGCCGAACAAATAGACGGTAAGGCTTCCTTTAATAATAAAGAAGGCGCGCAGGTAATGATAAATTTCCCTCTTAATTAGATTTTACCTCCTTTTCCCTTTAAAAAATCACCTGAATTACGTAATTTTAGTGCTTATTATAAGCTATGTTACGTTCACACACCTGCGGGGAATTAAGAAGTTCAGATATTACTAAAAAAGTAACGCTTAGCGGCTGGGTGCAAAAAAGCCGAGATCTTGGCGGCATGACCTTTGTTGACTTGCGCGATCGTTATGGTATTACTCAATTAGTATTTAATCCTGATTGGGACAAAACATTGAGCGAACAAGCACGTCAGTTAAGTCGCGAATTTGTAATTCAAGTTACAGGTACAGTTATTGAACGCGAAAGCAAGAATAAAAATAATGTAACCGGTGATATTGAAATTAAAGTTGAAACTCTTAACATATTAAATAAATCCATCACGCCTCCATTTACCATTGAAGATGAAACCGATGGTGGCGATGAATTACGAATGAAGTATCGTTATTTAGATCTTCGCCGCAATATAGTACGCAAGAATTTAGAATTACGTCACCGCCTAGCAATTGAAACGCGTAATTTTTTAGACAAATTAAATTTTTTAGAAGTAGAGACTCCTGTACTTATCAAATCTACTCCCGAAGGTGCTCGCGATTTTGTTGTGCCAAGCAGAATGAATGGTGGGCAGTTTTACGCTTTACCGCAAAGTCCGCAAACCTTTAAGCAATTATTAATGGTGAGTGGATTTGACCGCTATTACCAAATTGTAAAATGTTTTAGAGATGAAGATCTTCGCGCCGATAGACAACCGGAGTTCACGCAAATAGATTGCGAGATGAGTTTTGTGGAGCAAGAAGATATTTTAAATACGTTTGAGGGATTAGTAAAACATTTATTTAAGAGTGTAAAGAATATTGACATTCCTAAAATGCCACACATGACCTATGCCGATGCCATGAAGAATTATGGTAACGATAAACCCGATGTGCGTTTTGAAATGACATTTGTGGAATTGAACGATGTGGTGAAAGGAAAAGAGTTTAAAGTATTTAACGATGCAAAATTAGTGGTTGGTATTTGTGCTAAAGGTGCTGCAGAATATACACGCAAACAATTAGATGAGTTAACTGAATTTGTAAAGCGTCCGCAAATTGGCGCAACAGGTTTAGTTTACGCAAGGTATAATGCCGACGGGACTATTAAATCGAGTGTAGATAAATTTTACAACGAAGAAGAACTTAAAAAATGGGCAGCTGCATTTAACGCGCAACCGGGCGACTTGATGTTGCTAATGGCAGGCGATGAAGATAAAACTCGCAAGGCATTATCTGAATTACGTTTGGAAATGGGAAATCGCTTAGGCTTACGTGATAAAAATAAATTCTCGTGCTTATGGGTAATTGATTTTCCTTTATTGGAATGGAATGAAGGTGATCCAAATTTACCGGAATCGTTGCGTGGACGTTGGGTGGCAAAACACCACCCATTCACTTCTCCAAAACCTGAAGATATTGCTTCATTGAAATCTGATCCGGGAAATGTTCGTGCCAATGCGTACGATATGGTAATTAATGGCGTAGAAATTGGTGGTGGAAGTATTCGTATTCATAATAAAGATCTTCAAGCGCTCATGTTTGAAGTATTAGGTTTTACCAAAGAAGAAGCGCAAAAACAATTTGGCTTTTTAATGAATGCCTTTGAATTTGGCGCGCCACCACACGGAGGCCTGGCCTTTGGATTTGACCGTTTGTGCAGTTTGTTTGGTGGAGCAGATGGTATTCGCGATTTTATTGCGTTCCCTAAAAATAATTCGGGTAAAGATGTGATGATCGATAGTCCGAGTGAAATTAGTGAGGAACAGTTGAAAGAGTTGGGGATAAAGATCTCGGGCAATAAAACGGCTTAACTTCCGTTAACATATAAACTAAACTCATCAGCCATGAAGAATCTAACAATTTTAACAGGTCAAATTGCTCTTCTTCTTATAACATCTTGCGGTTTTGCGCAAGAACCAAGGGCTTTTTATAAAGGATGTCTTGCAACAAGCATCACGGGTGGTCCTAGCACTGCCATATTCTCAACGCGAACCGACGACGGCAAAAAAGTGCATACCGAACGTGTTAACGGAGTTATTGATCCTTTAATAATGGAATATGGTATTACCGACAAGATAGGCGCAGGCTTTAGCTGGGGCGGTGAGAATTATAACCTCAACGCAAATAAGTTTTATAAGGCCGATATGCCCACTGGCAATGAATATATGACGGCCAGCACAAAATACTTCACGCTTGATGGATCTTATCATCCATTTGTTACAAAACGTATAGATGTATCGTTGTTTGGAGCCGCAGGATATTTTAAAGTTCAAGGCAGTTGCTATCAATTCACCGAATCTTCTTATTGCTCTCCACCTAAAGAGTTATTTAATTATACAGGCAAAGGAGCCGTTGTTCGTGCCGGTGTGCGATCGCGAGTTTATTTTTCGAAGCGATTTGGGGTCATGGCAATGGCATACGGCTTTAACGGTTTGGTAAAAGAAAAACGAAAAGCAAATTCGGTTTCTGATGAAATAAACAATTCGGGATATTTTACCTCGGTGCTTGGTGGGGGTTTAGAATTTGGACTTTGCTTCCGCATCTTCAAACAAAAGGGCGTTATACAAGAAGCCAAGAAAGTTAAAGTTCGCAAGGAAAAAGAAGAAAAGGATAGTGATAAAGTGCCTTTGATAAGGGTTATTTGGGATTAATTAAACAGTATAAGAAGTAAGAATATAGTATAAGAAGAAGCCCCGCAGAAATGCAGGGCTTTTTTAATGGCAAATATTCTTTATTCCTATACTTACTTCTTATACTCCTAGATGATCAACATCGCATCTCCATAACTATAGAAACGATATTTTTCTTTGATAGCTTCTTTGTATGCTTTCATAACAAGATCATATCCACCAAAAGCAGCAGTCATCATTAACAACGTACTCTCTGGCATATGAAAGTTAGTTATCATACAATTGGCAACATTAAAGTCGTACGGAGGGAAGATGAATTTGTTTGTCCAACCCACATACGGATTTAATTGCCCTGTTGTAGATACCGACGATTCAACCGCACGCATTACTGTAGTTCCAACCGCACATACTTTTCTCTTTTTCTCCTTTGCAGAATTAACCATTTTGCAAGTATCGCTGCCGATCAATACTTCTTCGCTTTCCATTTTGTGTTTAGTTAGATCTTCTACCTCTACTGTACGGAAAGTTCCTAAACCCACATGTAACGTTAATGGTGCAAATTGCACGCCTTTGATCTCTAACTTCTTTAATAATTCGCGGCTAAAGTGTAAACCTGCAGTTGGAGCAGCTACTGCACCTTCATTTTTTGCGAATACGGTTTGATAACGCTCAATATCCGATTCTTCGGCTTTACGTTTAATGTATTTTGGTAATGGTGTTTCTCCAAGGTCATAAAGGATCTTACGAAACTCTTCGTAACTACCATCATATAAAAAACGCAGTGTACGTCCGCGCGATGTGGTATTATCAATTACCTCAGCAACTAACGCATCGTTATTCTCGCCAAAATATAATTTGTTACCGATACGGATCTTACGAGCGGGATCAACCAATACATCCCATAAACGACTTTCGGTATTTAATTCGCGAAGCAAAAACACTTCGATCTTAGCACCTGTTTTTTCCTTGTTACCGTACATACGGGCAGGAAATACTTTGGTGTCGTTCAACATCATCACATCACCTTCGTCAAAATAACTTAATATATCTTTGAATTTTTTGTGTAGGATCTTTCCAGTAGCGCGCTCAACCACCATTAAGCGTGAATCTTCGCGGTTCTTTGCCGGATACTCTGCCAATAATTCTTTTGGCAGGTTAAATTTAAACATGGATAACTTCATAGGTCTTCTCTCTTTCTGTTTAGTGTAAGACTATGAAATGTTGTTGGGAGGTTAAGCCAGAATTCCAAAAGAGGAATTGCAACAGCATTCGCATAATCTTACGGGATTATACAATTATTTTTATCCGTTCAGAGCTTCTGCACCTGAAACGATCTCAAGGATCTCTTTGGTGATAGAAGCCTGGCGGGCTTTATTATACGTAATTTTTAATTCTTTTTGCATTGCGGTTGCGTTATCTGTTGCTTTATGCATTGCAGTCATACGCGCTCCGTGCTCACTTGCAAACGAATCTAATAATGCTTTGTAAAATTGTGTCCTTATCGAACGCGGAATTAATTCATTGATAATATATTCAGTTCCTGGTTCAAAATCGTAATCAGCTTTTTTCTTAGTAGTATCTGCTTTTGGAGCTTCTAATGGTAATAATTGTTCTTCGGTTGGAATTTGAACAGCTGCGTTCTTAAATTGATTATAAACGATGATCACTTTATCGAACTGCTTGGCTGCATAAGCATTTATAATGCTATCGGCGAACGGTGCTACATTTTCAAACGTTAGTTTATTGAAAAGATCATTTCCATGATCAGGGATATCGCTACCATGAATATTGTATTGAGTTCTGTTAAATACATCGTAAGCTTTTTTACCTACGGGTATTACCGTAATACTCATATCTTTTAATTCGTTAATGATGGTCCAGGTTTTTTTGATGATGCTTGAGTTGAACGCACCAGCCAAACCACGATTAGAAGAGATAGGAACGATCAATACACTTTTTACAGCACCTTTTCTTGCGAACTTATTTTCGCTTACGTCTACGCTAGCGCTTACATTCTCAAGGATCTCTTTCAATTTATTAGCATAAGGGCGCATTTGAACAACGGCATCCTGTGCGCGTTTCAATTTAGCAGCACTCACCATTTTCATGGCGCTTGTTATCTGCATGGTTGAACCAACTGATACTATCCTATTTCGAACCTCTTTTAAATTTGGCATCTCTATTTAATTAGCAAATTAGATGATGTGATAATTAGCTAATTACCTCATCAGTAATTATCAAATTAGTTATATTTTCCCATTAGATCCTTAGCGCATGCTTCGATCGCATCTGTGATCTCATTAGTGAACTGACCTGCTTTTAATGCATCAAGCGTTGATTTATACTTACGCTCCATCGAATCCAAAAATTCTTTTTCAAATTCCTTTACTTTATTTATTGGAACTGATTTCATTAAATTTTTAGTTCCTAAGTAAATGATCGCAATTTGTTGCTCTACACGTAAAGGTGAGAATTGTGCTTGTTTCAACACTTCCACGTTACGAGAACCTTTATCCAAAATAGATTTTGTTGCAGCATCTAGGTCAGAACCAAATTTAGAGAACGCCTCTAACTCACGGTATTGAGCCTGATCTAATTTTAAAGTTCCCGCAACTTTTTTCATTGATTTAATTTGAGCATTACCACCCACGCGAGATACCGAAATACCTACGTTAATAGCAGGACGAACACCTGAGTTAAATAAATTCGACTCAAGGAATATCTGTCCATCGGTAATTGAAATTACGTTGGTTGGAATATATGCAGATACGTCACCGGCTTGTGTTTCAATGATAGGTAATGCTGTTAATGATCCACCGCCTTTTACTAAATGCTTGATAGATTCAGGAAGGTCGTTCATGTTCTTAGCGATCTCGTCGTTACCGTTAACTTTTGCGGCACGCTCTAATAATCTACTGTGCAAATAAAATACGTCACCAGGATATGCTTCACGTCCCGGAGGGCGACGTAACAATAAAGATACTTCACGATAAGCAACCGCTTGTTTTGAAAGATCATCATATACGATCAAAGCAGGGCGACCGGTATCGCGGAAAAATTCGCCGATAGCAGCACCGGCAAACGGCGCATAAAATTGTAATGGAGCAGGATCAGAGGCGCTTGCAGCTACAATAACTGTATAGGCCATTGCACCGTTTTCTTCTAACACACGAACAACGTTCGCAACTGTTGATGCTTTTTGACCAATAGCTACATATATACAAAACACAGGCTTGCCTGCTTCGTAAAATTCTTTTTGATTAATGATGGTGTCAATACAAACCGCTGTTTTTCCGGTTTGACGATCTCCAATTACAAGCTCCCGTTGTCCGCGGCCAATAGGGATCATGGCATCGATAGCTTTAATACCAGTTTGCAAAGGCTCATTTACCGGCTGACGAAAAATTACACCCGGAGCCTTACGCTCAATTGGCATTTCGTAAGTTTCACCTTTTATTGGTCCTTTTCCATCAATTGGATTTCCTAACGTATCAACCACACGACCTAACATTCCTTCTCCAACTTTTAAAGAGGCAATTTTACCTGTACGTTTTACCGGACTTCCTTCGTTGATACCAACGCTAGGACCTAATAATACGGCACCAATATTATCTTCTTCAAGATTTAATACAATAGCTTGTAAGCCTGTTTCAAATTCGATCAACTCACCCGATTGAACTTTTGATAATCCATAGATACGAGCAATACCGTCACCCACTTGTAATACGGTTCCTACCTCTTCCAATTCAGCCTCGCTTTTAAAGCCCGCTAATTGTTGTCTTAAAATTGCAGATACTTCTGCCGGTTTAATTTCAGCCATTTTATTTTTGGTTCTTAATTAACACTAATATACTTACTGTCCAATAAATTCTTTTTGAGTGCGGTCAGTTTATGTTTTACACTTTCATCTAATTGTCTATCGCTTATCGAAAGCACAAATCCACCAATGATGGAAGGATCCACTTTTTCAATAAGTTCGATCTCACCATTTCCGGCGGTTTGTTTTACGATCTCGAGTACACGTTTCTTTAATTTATCATCCAATCCAATTGCCGTTTTAATTACAGCGGTGGTGATATTCATTTTGTTCTTATATAATTCGTCAAACGATGCGGCGATCTGAGGTATAAATCCTTCGCGGCGTTTATTTGCCAAAAGAGTTAAGAACGACAACGATAATTTAGAAATGTTCTTTCCGAAAATATCTTTCAAGATCGTGATCTTCTTATCTGTTTTTACAACAGGGCTATTAAAAAGGGTAACAAGTTCGCGATTTTGGTCGCAAACTGTTTTAATGATCTTCATATCATTCCTTGTCTCGTCTAACTGCTTTTTTTCAAGCGAAAGATCAAGTAGTGATTTAGCGTATCTTGAGGCAACGATCATTCTTAGTTCAGGTTAACGTCTTTCATTAAATTACTTACAAGCGCTTTTTGTTTTTCATCTGTTGAAAGATCGCTGCGTAAGATCTTCTCAGCAATTTCAATAGATAAAGAAGCTACTTGGTTTTTTAGTTCAGCAACAGCCGCATTCTTTTCATTAATTATTTGTTCACGAGCACTTGCCATTATGCGATCAGCATCTTTTTGCGCCTTGCTTTTTGCTTCAGCTACAATACTTTCTTTAGTTTCGCGCGCTTCCTTCATTAGTGCATCACGTTCGTTACGAGCTTCAAGCAACATTTTATCGTTATTTGATTTCAATTCACGTACTTCCTTTAACGCAGTGTCTGCAGCGCCTAAAGCTTTTTCAATTCCTTCTTCGCGGGTTTTGATAGCGTTCAAAATGGGTTTCCATGCAAACTTTCCAAGAATACCTAATAGGAGCAAGAAAACTATAGCGGTCCAGAAAATAAGACCTATTCCCGGGGTTACTAGCGATGCTAAAATAAAAAGACTCATTTTATTTAATTTTTGTTTCTAATAATTTTTAAAATTAAGCCTTTTACCAACCGTAAAAGGCTTAATTACTCTTTTGGAGAAGCTGACTACAATAAAGCAACCACAATACCGAATAAAGCGGCACCCTCAACAAGGGCTGCTGCGATAAGCATAGTAGTTTGAATTTTTGCATGAGCTTCCGGTTGACGTGCAATGGCATCCATTGCGTGTCCACCAATTTGTCCGATACCGATACCAGCGCCTATAGCTGCTAGTCCTGCACCGATTGCTGCGATACTTCCTGTCATTTTATTTGTTTTTATTTTGGTTCAAAAAATCGATTAATGTGCTCCTGCTTCTTCATGTTTATCTTCGTGGTGATGTTCAACCATCGCAGAGCCAATAAATAATGCAGTTAATAATGTAAATATATAAGCCTGTAAAACTGCTACAAGACACTCTAGAATGTCAATGAATAATGCAAACGCTACAGCAACGGGAGAAACCCATAATGTTTCGAAAACAAATATCAATCCAACTAAGCTTATAACAATAATGTGGCCTGCGGTCATGTTTGCGAACAAACGTATCATTAAGGCAAATGGTTTAGTGAAAATACCCACGATCTCGATTGGAATTAAAATTGGATACAATGCTTTTGGGGCAGGGGGTAAAAAGATGTGCCCCCAATATGCTTTATTCGCACTAACATTTGTAACAATTAAAGTGATGATAGACAGCACAAACGTAAAAGCAATATTACCTGTAACATTTGCGCTTATTGGTATAAGTCCGAATACATTATTAATTAAAATTATAAAGAATACAGTTAATAAATAAGGTACGTACTTTTCGTACTTTGGTCCAATGTTCGCTTTAGCGATCTCATCACGAACAAAAACAACAAAAGGCTCAAGAAAAGATTGTTTACCCTTTGGCGCTGAAGTAACACCTGTCTTTTTGTAAGCAGATGCCATCGATGTAAATAAAAATATAAGTATAAGTGCCGAGAAGATCAATTGAGCGGCATTTTTAGTTATTGAAAAATCAAGGGGCGCTTTATTTGTTACAGTGTTCTTTCCTTTCTCGTTAACTGCAAACTCTACGTACTCACCCTCGGCATTCTGCGACTCGCTGGCGTAGTAAATATCTTCTTTATAATTAACAAAACGTTCACCATTTTTTTCTACAACAACTTTACCATGAGTGTCATGATGAAATTCGCCTGAAGAGAAGAATACTAACCCTTTATCTGTTTTAAGTATTACCGGTAATGGAAAAGAAACCGAATGTTCATGATCACCCCATAAATGCCAAGAATGAGCATCAAGAACGTGATCAAAGGCTACCTCTTGAATGTTTACTTTTTCTTCGTGTTTTCCGTGATCGCCTGCTTTATTATGATCAGTTGTTGTTTTTGCATTAACAAGCTCCAAAGAATCCGGCTCTGTTGGCTCATGCGCCTTCATTTTAATACTAAGCAATAGAACTAAAACGATTAAAAATACTTGCTTAAGGTACGCTGGCTTTGGCAATATAGAGATCATATTCAAGAGAAAAACTACTTTTAATTCGGCCACAAATGTAGGCATATTTTAATGAAAACCATCAAATTTTTCCGGCTCTTTTTTCGATTTTTACCTAATTTTAATCATGTTTTTAAAACATTAGATTTTTAGGAATATAGTTTTGAGCTTATTTCTATCTTTGGTAATAAAAAGTCATTAAACACTCAAAAAACATGAATTATTGGCTAGTTAAATCAGAACCCTTTAAGTACAGTTGGGAACAGTTTGTAAAAGACAAGGTTACAACCTGGGATGGGGTTAGAAATTACGCTGCTCGCAACAATTTAAGGGCCATGAAAAAGGGCGATCTACTCTTGTTTTACCACAGCAACGAAGGTTTGAATATTGTTGGGATAGCAAAGCTGGTAAAAGAACACTTCCAGGATCCAAGTACCGACGAAGTTGCCTGGTTGGCCGTGCAAATTAGCCCGTATAAAGCCCTTAAAATGCCGGTTTCGCTGGTGGATATTAAAAAGAATGCCAAGCTCAAAACCATGCAATTGCTGCGTTTGGCAAGGCTTTCGGTAAGCGCGGTAACCGAAGATGAGTTTAATGAGATCATAAAAATGAGTGAGAAGTAGATGATCAAAACCACCACATTTAAAAAGGGTACTGTTTCTTTTTCCGACCAAGGAAAAGGCCGAGTTGTGGTATTATTACACGGTTATTTGGGATCAAAGGAAATTTGGGAGAAAAACATTTCTGAATTAGCCAAAACCTTTAGAGTTATCGCCATTGATCTTCCGGGGCACGGACAAACCGCTTGTTACGGGTATGTGCACAGCATGGAATTAATGGCCAAATGCGTGAAAAAAGTAATGGATAGCTTACGTTTGAAAAAATATGTGGTCGTTGGTCACAGCATGGGAGGTTACACGACTCTGGCATTTGCCGAATTATTTCCCGAAAATTTGTGCGGCTTATGTTTATGCCACTCCACCGCCCTACCCGATTCGGAAGAAAAAAAGAAAGACAGAGCCCGTGCGATCAAATTAGTGAAAGCAAATAAACGTGTTTACACAAAAGACACTATTAAGAATTTATTTGCCACAAAAAATTTAAAGTACTTAAAAGACGAGGTTTCTTTTGCTACAAAAATTGCCTTAAGCGTTAGTAAACAAGGCGCTGTGGCCTCATTAGAAGGAATGAAAGACAGACCAAACCGCGATATTATTTTAGGGATGGTAAGTTACCCTGTGATGATGATCATTGGCGAACATGATAATATTTTACCTTATGAAAGTTTATTAGCGCAATCGGAAACTATTCGAAATAAGCATGTGTTGGTTTTAGAACACGATGGACATATGGGATTTTTGGAAAGTCCACTCGTAGTTAACAAGGGCTTGAAGAAATTCATTAATAAATGTTTCTAAAGAATCATTTATGTGTATTAAATCGATTTTTGAATCGACCAAATTTGAGTATCTTAGCGTTTTAACACTTACGTCAAATGAACAATTCTACAAAGCTTAAACTAATCCTTGTTTTAACTTGCTTTACTTATTTTTATAAAGCTCAAAACATTCGCGATCGCTGGGACACTTTGTACGCAAATGTTGATTATGCAAACACTACAACCTATTTAAGACAATCAGACAATGCTAAGTTCGGAAATACCATTGCCATATTAAATGATTCAACTTATTCTGGTGGATATTGTTCACACTTTCAACTTTTTAATACAACCACAAATTCACTTTCTACAATTAACTACACACGTACACTCTATGATTATGGATCGTATGGTTGCTCTGTACTCACAAACACCTCTTCAAATACAAGTTATGTTTTTTTCGGTGCCGCTAACATATCTAGCACAACTACATTTTTTAGTTTATACGAATACAACTCTAGTACCAATGCCATCACTAGCGAAACAGTTAGCTTGCCATTTAATATTCATGGAGGAGTTTTAAATCAAGGCTTTTTCAGTCCAACAACAAACCACGATTCATTAACTGTTTTTGTTAGCGCGCAAATGTATCAGAGCGACTCTGTTTATATTTACAGAAAGCATTATGCACAAGCGGGCTTAGTAAATACAAACATCAAACTTCCAGTTAATCTTAACAGAATTACTCAAACAATAATATTTAATAACGAGTTATATATTGCTGGTCATACTTTTCCTGATAATGGAAAAATACTCAAGAGCTCTGACGGCATCACATTTTCAGTTGTATCAAATTACGAAAACAATTGGTTTAATGAGTATGTTGTTGAAATGACTATACTCAACAATAAATTATATTTAGGATTAAGAAATGCAGGAGGTGGCTTTGAAATTATTGAAACTGCCGATGGAACTAATTACACTAGCGTAATGACAAATTTAAATCCGTTCTCACTAAATTCTCTTATTGCATTTAATAATACTATCTGGTATTCCTACTTTGAGGACTTTGGCAGCAAAACCGCCAACCCTTCACAAAACATTAATACCATGAGTGTTAAAGCGCCTTATGTAGGTTATTTAAATATGTCAACTTCAGGGGATGTGCTTTCAATTGACACTTTAGGCAGACCTTATAGTCAAGGTGATAATTACAAACTTCAAACACTTAACTCAAAGTTATACTTATTGGGAAATTATTATGATAACAATTTCAATAATACTCCCGGAACATTTGTTTACGAATTTATTCCTCCTGTTGCCAATTTTAGTATAAGTAGCAATAACCTTTGCTTAGGCACTCCATATACCTTTGTTAACCAGAGCACAAGTACCGATTCGGTAAGATGGTTTGTAAATACAAATTATTACGCATCTACTTCAACTAATTTTGCGCATTCATTTACAACTGTTGGATCGCACACACTTGGACTTATTGCCATTTCAGGTACGCAAAAAGATACTTTGCAGCTTGCTATCACTATTTATTCTGTTGGCATCAATTTAAATTCATCAGTACTAGGATGTTTGAATAATAAGATCCCATTAACTCCTACAATAGTTGGCGCTGTAAATCCAGTGAGCTATAATTGGACTTGTTCGGCTGCATTAACTCAAACTTCATTAGTAAGTTCAATTCTAAATGTTACTGCAACAGCATCAGGCTCGTATACTTTTGCTTTAAGTGCTAGCGACGCTAATGGTTGCGCTGCTAACACCGGCATTAATACGTTAACTATTAACCCAAATAAAGATCTTACCGGCTCTGTTGATGTTAGTTCAGTTCCTCTAACAGCTGGAAATGTGATACTATATAAGTACGAACCAATTCTTACCAAATTTGATTCTGTAACTTATCAACCGCTAAACGCTTCGGGTACTTATACATTTGCTTTACAAAATGCATTCACATATATTTTAAAATGTGAGCCTAGTGCAAGCACTTTGCTCATTACCTATGCGCCAAGTGAAACAAGTTGGAAAACGGCAACAGTTGTAACTCACGGTTGCGTTAATGGTACTACTCAAAATATAAACGTTATCCCACTTGCAACTATCGGAACAGGGCCGGGTGTGCTATCAGGAAAGATCACTGAAGGTCAGAATTACGGCGGCAAAGGAACTTTTGTTCCCGGAAATCCTATTGGAGGAATTTCGATCAAAGGCGGAAAGAATCCCGGTGGAGGAATATCAGCACAAGCAAAAACTGATGCAACAGGAGGTTATACATTTGCGTCATTGCCATTGTCGGGTCCGGGAGAAAGTTATTTTATTTTAGTAGATATAGCTGGCCTAGATACCAATGGCACTTACCACAGAGTGCTAACAACTACCTTAACCGCGCTTACAGATCTTGATTTTGTGATAGATTCTGCAAAGATCAACCCAACACTTGTTAACGCCACCATTAAAGAATTAAAAATGGATGCGAGTATAGTGCGCATATTCCCTAATCCTACCAATGGTGTTTTGAATATTCAATTTGAATTGGACAAAGCCCAAACCGTTGAGATCATTTTAAATGATATCAGCGGCAAGAACATAAAGACCATTGTTCCGGCGCAACAGCATTTTAGCAGGGATTTTGAATTAAATCTCGACTTGGGTCATAACCGTCCCGGAATTTATATGCTCAAGATAAAGATCGGCGAGATTGAACGCGTAAGTCGATTGGTGATAACCGAATAATAGGAATTCTATACAAACTAAAAAGCCAACCCTTAAAAGTTGGCTTTTATTTTTAAATTTGAATAATGCTTTGCCAGAGAAATATAAAAGGTCTCGTTTTCATTATATCGCTTATTGTTGCGCTATGCACGCAAGCTCAAACATACAATTTCAGGAATTATAATACCGAACACGGTTTGCCACAATCGCAGGTGCTTTCGATGTACCAGGATACTAAAGGGTTTGTTTGGTTTGGTACAAATAGCGGAGGTGTTGGAAAGTACGACGGCAATAAATTCATTAAATTAACCAAAAATGATGGCCTGATAGATGATGTTGTTTTTTCGATAGCAGAAAATAACAAAGGTGAATTATTGTTTGGCACAAGCAAAGGCTTAAGTGTTTACGATCAATTCCAATTTAAGAACTACTCAGAAAAAGAAGGTTTAAAGAATGCGTGGATCTACAAACTACTTTCGGTTGGGCCAAAAACATGGATAGGAACTCAAAAAGGCGTTTTTGTTTTTGAGGCGGGAAAAATAACAGCGTTCGAAAAGAATGATATCCTTAATTCAAGTTCTGTTTATTCGATGTTCATTGATAAGGACCAAAACATTTGGTTCGGAACTTTACAAAATGGCGTCATTCGTTACTCCTCTTCTAATGGTGAGTTCAAACAATTCAATACAAAGAATGGAATAATGAATGATTTTATTTTCTCCATAGCCCAAGATGACGATGGCACTATGCTTATAGGAACATCCACCGGATTAAATACCATCAACAAAGATCTTAAAATAAAAGCCGTTGATGAGATCAAAGGTAACGGAAACATTTCCTACAGCAGTATGTTAAAGTTAGATAACGGCCAGTTTTATTTTGGAACATATGCGGAAGGTTTGTTCTCATATGACTTTAAAACAGCCAAGCCAAAAAATTCCTATGGCCTTACAAATGGCCTTACCTATAATTCGATCATGTGTTTAATGAAAGACCGTGAAGGAAATATTTGGATAGGAACAAACGGAACCGGCGTTTATAAATTTTTCAATAACCGCTTTGTATATTACACAAAGAATAATGGCTTACTCGATAATTATATCAATGCCGTAGCTGAAGATGCCAACGGAATCATTTGGGCAGGATGTAGTAACAATGGTGTTGCTAAAATCGAGAACGGAAAAGTTACAACGTATAAAACCGACTTCAAAGGCAAAAAATATCTCCCCGATAATAGCATTTATACCATACTTCCATTTAAAGATGGAAGTGTTCTATTTGGTACCGGCGAAGGTATTTGCATTTACAGGGATGGCGATTTTGCCACGGTAGAAGATCCTATTATACGAAAACAATACATCAACTCACTTTACGAGGATAGCAAAGGGCGGATCTGGATAGGCACCAACAACGGTGTGTTCAAAATGGAAAACGGGATCGTTTCGGAAGAAAAGGAAGTGAACAAACTAAAAGAGGAAGGGATCTTATTTAAAATATTCTTTGCGGTAGAGGACAAGAATGGCAACATGTTATTTGGTTTGGAAAATGGACTGGTCCAATACAATGGCACTAAGGCAACGTTATTGAAGGGTATAAACAAGTCTGTTTACACGAGGATCACCTGCGCTGCTGTGGATGAAAAAAAGAACATATGGTTAGGTACTTCTGATGGACTATATCTTTATAATTACAAATCTTATACTCAGATCCTCAAAAAACAAGGGTACATCAATTTCCTTCAAATGAATGATAAGAACAACCTTTACATCGGCTCAAATAACGGTATGGATGTATTGAACGTGAAAGATTTTTACAACAACAACATTCATGTGAATCATTTCGGAAAAGACGATGGTTTGTTAAGTTTAGAATCGAACGCTAATGCAAACGCACTTACAAAAGATGGCAGAGTGCTTGTTGGCACTGTAAGCGGACTTGAGATCTATGATCCAACACTGGAGGTGATCAATAAAAAAGAAGCCAGTTTAAATATAACAGACCTTAAACTTTTCTTTGGACAAGAAGATATCGCACAATATGCCAATGCGATCGATTCGCTAAGTACTTTACCAAAGGATCTTGTTTTGCCATCGTCAAAGAACAACCTCACATTCAAATATATTGGCATCAGTTTGATCGCGCCCGAAAAAGTAATGTATCAATATAAGTTGGAAGGTTTGGATAAGGATTGGACGCCTGAGATCTTAAAAACAGAGGTCACCTACCCTTCTCTTCCTCCCGGCACTTATACCTTCATGGTGCGTTCAAAAAACAATGATGGTGTTTGGAATTCTTCTCCCGCCACTTTCAGTTTCGAGATACTACCGCCATGGTATCAAACCTGGTGGTTCTACACATTGTGCGTGATCGCCGTTGGTGCCGGAATTTTTGCATACAACACTATCAAAACAAAAAAACTGGTTGCCGATAAAGCAAAATTAGAGAAGCAAGTTGACGAACGCACCAAAGAAGTAGTTAAACAAAAAGAAGAGATCCAGAATAAGAATAATGAGATCACGGATAGTATCAAGTATGCGAAAAACATCCAGGAAGCTTTGTTGCCATCTCTTAAAAAAACGCAACAGGCGCTTGACGATTGCTTTATCCTGTATCTGCCAAAAGATATTGTGAGTGGCGATTTCTTCTGGCATTCCGATCACAACAGCACCCAATTTATTGCTGCGGCCGATTGTACAGGACATGGAGTTCCCGGAGCATTCATGAGTATTGTAGGAAATAATTTATTGAACGAGATCATCAATCAACGAAATATTTCTTCGCCTGGCGGCATACTTTTAGAATTACATAAAGGTGTAAAAGAAGCCTTGAATCAAAGTCGCGCTGATAATGAAAGACGAGATGGCATGGATATTGCCCTTTGCGCGATCCGCAAAAAGAGAGGTACCGTGGAATATGCCGGTGCCAATCGTCCGCTATGGATCTACCGCAAAGAGAAAGGCGAAATGGAGATAATCAAACCAAATAAATTTGCGATAGGTGGATTAGAATTTGAAGAGAAACGCGAATACATGAATCACACCATTGATGTAAAACCAGGTGATATCATTTACATGTTCAGTGACGGTTTTGCCGATCAGTTTGGTGGACCAAGAGGGAAGAAGTTCATGCTCTCTAACATGCAAAAATTATTGTTAAGTAATATCAACCAGCCAATGGACGTTCAAAAATCAAATATTTCCAATGCCTTTAAAGATTGGAAAGATTCGCTTGAACAAATTGATGATGTATTGGTGATAGGGATCAGAGTATAGAATGATGGCACGCTGATCTTTGTTTTCAAATAAGTAGAGTATTAAATAAAAAGGCGCTTAGCGCCTTTTTTAAAATCATAGATGATGATACAAGATCCAAGTCATCTGTGCAACCTTTGTGATCCGTCATTATTCCGAAAGCACAAACTTGATCATTGCCTCGCCTGAATTCAATCTCACTTTTACAAAATAAACCCCACGGTTAAGTGTTGCTACATTAATGCTCGCTTTAAATTCACTTTGCACTGCTTCATAATTCTGCGTTAGTACTTTTTTGCCTAACATATCATAAAGCTCTAAAGAGATGTTCGACTCTCCTTTTGCATCCATTTTAATATACACAAGATCAGTAGCAGGATTTGGGTAAACTGTAATTCGTTCGCCATCAAGTTTCAATTCTCTTATTCCTGTATAATCAATTGGGTTCACATAATCAGAGTCGACCACAAAATCAAGATCGGTATACATCGTTGTTCCGGTAACTATTGCCGAATGATGTGTTCCGTTTGTGTCAATTCCCGGAATATCTACAAAGATGAAATAACTTTCTCCTATGCCCGACAGAGGCAAAGAGGTAAACGTATACCCACCCGTTGCATCAGTTCTAGCCTGTCCCATAATTCCACCTCCCGGATTTTTTCCACCTTTGATCGAAATTCCCCCAATTGGGTTACCTGGTGTAACATTTCCTTTATTACCATAACCCTGCCCTTCGATTATTTTTCCTGAAAGAACTCCTGGGCCAGGTGTGAGCGTAAGCATTGGAACAACATTGATATTAATATTGTAGTCGATTAAACAACCGTGATAAAAAACAGTTGAGTTTTTCCATGTTGCATTATTTGGTGCATACGTTTTAACCATATCCGTTGCAGTTGGAATAGACATGATAATATAACTACCGGAATTTACCGCATTGAAAGAATAAATCCCTGAAGCATTCACATTTTGATAGGTTACCGAATCCCATTTTGTCAACGGTCCTTCATAACGAAATAACTGTATAAAGCCAGGAACCGGAATTGCAGCGCCTGTTGTTACTGTTCCTGTAATTCCTTTTAAAGGGTCAACCGATACCGAAGCACTAGCACATGCGCCTGTTGGTGTAGGACATCCACCTTCACCTCTTACAAAATATGAAGTTAAAAATGGCGGTGAAACAGTTGCTGTTGCGCCAACACTCATAGTTGATGAACCACATGCAACGCTTGTCCATACCCAATTAGTTGCTGAATTTAAATTTCCTGCAACAACAGATAAAGTTGCAACGCCATTAGCGCACATGGTTAAAGATGTTGCTCCTAAAGTTGGGGTATCAGGACTAACACATTGCGAATATCTATTTACAAAAGCATCACTTCCGCCAACATAAGGTAAAGTATTAGCAGCGGCTGAAGGATCGAAATCCGCAACAGTAGAATAATAACCAGATAAAATAATATCGTTATTACTTGCGATCTGCATAAAATTAGCACCGCCTCCGGGACCTGAACCGCCTCCGAAATTATACGCTACTACAAAATTTCCGCTTGGATCATATTTTGCTAAATACACATCCATTCCACCAATGGTGATTGCAGTAAATGTATTTACACTTGCAGTAAGATCCATGTCCATCGTTCCACTAAATCCTCCTCCTAAATAAATATTATTTTGCGCATCCAATGTCATTGCGTAAGGCTCCACATTTGCCGATCCGCCAGTGTTCTTTGCCCAAATTAAATTACCGTTTGTAGAATTATATTTTCCAATAAATGCATCTGTAGGACCAATTCCAACTTTTGTAAGTGTAACAGTTGCAGTGCCCGGATCGGCATCAAAAGACGTGCTTGTCATATAACCTGAAACAAGAAGGTCGCCATTATTATCGAGTTTTACTCGAATAGCTCCATCTCCAATGCTTCCGCCCGTGGCATGTCCCCAAACAAAAGCACCTGCGGAAGTATATTTAGCAATAAGAATTGCCTCAGCCGTCCCCTCGGATGCAACCGTATATGTACCGGTTGTAGACGGATCAATATCGGCGGTTGATTGAATTGTTCCTACAGCATAAATATTATTTGAAGCATCTATATCAATTCCTAAGAACATTTCTCCAAGAGGTGATCCAACATTAAAAGCCCACTGCAATACACCGCTCGAATTGTACTTCGCCATAAAAGCATCATCAGGTCCGCTATTAGAAGCTAATGTATATGAAGGTCCTGCCGGATTAAAATCAACAGTTGTTGGTGCCTCATTATTAAAACTACCAACTATAACCACATCGCCAGCCCCATCTACTTTCACAAATCTCGGTGTGATATTTGCAGAAAGAGTTCCAATTGCTTTTACCCACACGAACGCACCGGCCGAAGAATATTTTACGATGTACATATCTTTATCTTGCGGAGCAATGGTGTTTGTGCCGGGAGAAGCTAAATTAAAATCAATTGGACCATCTCTAAAATAACCTGTTACATATACATCGCCCGAAGCATCAACTGCTATGCCAACGCCATCAGATTCAGCTACACTTTCACCATCAAAATTTCTTGACCATAACAAATTACCTGTTGGAGAGAACTTAGAGAAAAAACATTGCCTATTATTCACATCCACCGTAACTGTTGATGGGCCCGGATCAATATCCAACGAATACTGTATACGACCGGTTACATAAATATTTCCAGATGCATCAATTGTGCTTGCCATAATGTGCTCATTACCCGAATCACCAAATCCTTTCATCCAAACAGAGTTCATTTCTGTTTGTGCATTGATAGATAGACAAATGAAATTGATAGCAAGAATTAGTAAAAAATTTTTCATAAGATTAATTAGTTCTACGAAAATATAAAATTTATGCTTTGTTTATTTAACATTCTCTCAAGAGAATCAACAAAATATCGGTTTTACACTGATTTAACATTGCTAAAACAAAAAAGCCACCCTTTTAGGTGGCTTTCTAAATATTTCAGATGAATTTATTTCTTTTCGTTCGCACTTGCAAACACATATTCTCTATTCATACGCGCAATGTTCTCAAGTGAAATACCTTTAGGACACTCCGCTTCACAAGCTCCGGTATTTGTACAATTACCAAAACCTTCAATATCCATTTGATGAACCATATCTAATACACGCTTTTGTGCCTCTACTTTACCTTGTGGTAACAAGGCTAATTGAGAAACTTTTGCCGATACAAACAACATAGCACTTCCATTTTTACAGGCAGCTACACAAGCACCACAACCAATACATGCCGCCGCATTGAACGCTTCGTCGGCTTCCGGTTTTGGAATTAAAATATTGTTAGCATCCTTTGCATTCCCTGTATTTACAGATACGAAACCGCCGGCAGCAATAATGCGATCAAATGCTGCGCGCTCCACCACCAAGTCTTTCACCACAGGAAAAGCACTACTTCTCCAAGGTTCAACAACAATAGTATCACCATCACTAAAACTGCGCATATGTAATTGACACGTTGTAACAGCATTCTTCGGTCCGTGTGGTCGGCCATTAATATACATACTGCACATACCGCAAATACCTTCTCGGCAATCGTGATCAAATGCCACGGGGTCTTTTCCTTCGTTAATTAAACGTTCATTTAATACATCGAACATTTCTAAGAACGACATGTCGGTTGAAACACCTTTCATATCATGTGTTTCAAAAGTTCCTTTTTCGTTCTTGTTTCTTTGGCGCCACACTTTTACGGTGACGTTTATCATTTTTTCGCTTGTTCCACCCATAACTTCTTTATTAATTATTTATAACTACGTGCTGCAATTTTAATGTTCTCGTATTTCAATTCTTCTTTGTGCAATTCAAAATTACTTTCGCCTTTGTATTCCCAAGCCGCTACGTAAGCAAATTTTTCATCATCACGATTTGCCTCTCCCTCTTCAGTTTGATACTCTTCGCGGAAATGACCACCACAACTTTCGTTGCGATGCAATGCATCCATACACATTAATTCGCCCAGCTCAATAAAATCGGCCACGCGCCCTGCTTTTTCCAACTCAGGATTGAATTCGTTTAAAGCGCCGGGTACTCGAACATCTGACCAAAATTCTGAACGGATCTTTTTGATCTCTTCAATAGCCCATTTTAAACCTTCGGCATTGCGCGCCATACCGCATTTATCCCACATTGCTTTTCCTAAGCGCTTGTGAAAATAATCAACTGTTTTTGTTCCTTTGATACTTAATAATTTGTTCAATCGATCACTTACTTCTTGTTCTGCTTTTACAAATGCTTCGCTATCCGTAGGAATTGCTTTTGTGCGAATTTCTTCGGCTAAGTATTCTCCAATAGTATATGGGATCACAAAATAGCCATCCGCTAAACCTTGCATCAAAGCAGAAGCCCCTAAACGATTGGCGCCATGGTCAGAGAAATTTGCTTCACCCAAAGCGTATAATCCCGGAACGGTTGTCATCAAATTATAATCCACCCATAATCCACCCATAGTGTAGTGAACTGCAGGATATATCATCATTGGATTTTTATATGGATTAACACCGGTAATTTGTTCGTACATATCAAATAAGTTACCATATTTTTCTTTGATAACAGCTTGTCCAAATTCCGTCATTTGTTCTTCGGTAGGATTCTCGATACCTTTTTTGGTAGCTTCTATTTTACCGTATTTGTATTTCATGTTGAAAGCAAAATCCAGATACACCGCTTGACCCGTTGCATTTACTCCAAAGCCCGCATCACATCTTTCTTTTGCAGCGCGAGAAGCAACGTCGCGTGGAACTAAATTTCCAAACGCCGGATATCTTCTCTCTAAATAATAATCTCTATCCTCTTCTTTCAGATCGTTCGGATTCATTTTTCCGGAAGCAATTGCTTGCGCATGTTCTTTGCTTTTTGGAACCCAAATACGTCCATCATTACGCAGCGATTCTGACATCAAAGTTAATTTCGATTGATGATCACCACTCACAGGAATACATGTTGGATGAATTTGCGTGTAGCAAGGATTTCCGAAGAACGCTCCTTTTTTATGCGCTTTCCATGCAGCAGTTACATTACTTCCCATTGCATTTGTAGAAAGAAAGAATACGTTTCCGTATCCACCAGTACACAATAATACTGCGTGGCCAAAATGTCTTTCTAATTTTCCGCTTATAAGATCACGTGCAATGATACCACGGCACTTGCCATCAATATTCACCACATCTAACATTTCATGGCGCGCCAATAATTTTACAGCGCCCATTCCAACCTGACGTTGTAATGCAGAGTAAGCTCCTAATAATAATTGTTGTCCTGTTTGTCCTGCCGCATAAAACGTACGTTGAACTTGTGTACCGCCAAACGAACGATTACTTAACATCCCACCATACTCGCGCGCAAAAGGTACACCTTGCGCAACACATTGATCAATGATGCTTCCTGATACCTCTGACAAGCGATGCACATTTGCTTCGCGCGCGCGATAATCTCCACCTTTAATAGTATCGTAAAACAAACGGTAAACGCTATCGCCATCATTTTGATAATTTTTTGCGGCGTTAACACCACCTTGCGCGGCAATTGAGTGCGCGCGACGAGGCGAATCTTGAAAGCAAAATACTTTTACTTTGTATCCCATTTCGGCCAATGTAGCAGCAGCAGATGCTCCGGCTAAACCCGAACCAACAACCAATACTTCTAAACTACGTTTATTAGCAGGGTTAACCAAGTGCACAGTTGAGCGGTAATTGGTCCACTTAAGTTCTAGTTGACCCGCAGGGATTTTTGCATTTAATTTTGGTGATGAAGCCATATCTTGAAATATAAAAGTTGAATTATGAGTTATAAATTATTTTACGAAACCAAAGTGCATAGCTATTGGCATTGATGCGAACAATACACTAATAACAATTGAAAATACAATACCTGCCTTTTTGATTAGTGGTGTGTATTTACGATGATTTAATCCTAAGGTTTGAAAAACAGATTGAAAACCATGAAGCAAATGATACGCCAATGAGATCATGGCTAAAACATACACAAGAACTACGATTGGATTTTCAAAAACCTCTAACATTTCACGATACATTGTTTCCTGACCAGCCAATTTTTCATATTCATTGTGTGCAATATGATCAGTAAAACGACTTTCTACCCAAAAATGTCGTAAGTGAATGATGAGGAACATTAGAATAAGTGTTCCTAATAATCCCATTGATCGGCTATACCAAGAACTATTTGCAGCGCCATTTACTTTGGCGTAAGGTACAGGGCGAGCTTTGCGGTTCTCAAGCGTAAGCACTAGTGCCTGCACCACATGTAATATTAAACCAACGAAAAGGATTATCTCCGTAGCACGAATTAACCAATTGGTTCCCATAAATTCGGCGCCCTTATTAAATGTCTCTCCTCCATCATTAAAGAAAATTAGCATATTAATGAAACAGTGCACGACAAGAAAAGTGATAAGAAAAAGGCCGGTTGCCCCCATAATAACTTTCTTTCCAATTGAGGATTTTAAAAAACCTGAGTTACTCATATTTATTAAGAATTAATTTGATTTTAGAGCTACAAATCTATCATTCAAAACCTAAAAAAGCAATTAATGGAACTTTTTAATCCTACAACTTTTAAACTCATACGGCGCTCATTACTAGTAAGATACAAGCACATGTGGAATGAGTTCTTATTTAGATTTATTTTAAGATTAATTCATAGGTAAAAAAGCACATAACGGCTAAAGCATTTTTGATTGATGAAAATAATTGCTTACTTCGTTAGTTCTATTTTTATGGAGAAAGAAGTCCTTTTAGAGATAAAAAACCTTGTTACCGAATTCAAAACTGAAGACGAGTACATCAAGGCCGTTAACGATGTTTCTTTTACGCTCCATAAAGGCGAAACCATAGGTATTGTTGGGGAAAGCGGATCTGGTAAATCGGTTACCTCACTTTCGGTGATGGCTTTGATCCCAAATCCTCCGGGTAGAGTTAGCGGCGGGGAAATTCTTTACAAAGATAAGAACGGAAAAATTGTTGATCTGGTAAAAGCACCGGAAACAGTAATGCGCGGTTATAGGGGAAATGAAATCGCTATGATCTTCCAAGAACCAATGACCTCGCTGAATCCGGTTATCAAATGTGGCGAACAGGTGATGGAAGCCTTGGTGCTTCATAAAAAAATGTCGAAAAAAGAAGCTCGACTAAAAACACTTGAGCTTTTTCGCGAGGTTCAACTGCCAACTCCTGAACTAATGATGGACCGTTATCCTCACCAAATATCTGGTGGACAAAAACAAAGGGTAATGATTGCCATGGCCATTAGTTGCGATCCAAAAATTTTGATCGCTGATGAGCCAACAACTGCGCTTGACGTAACTGTTCAAAAAACAATATTAGATCTGATGCAAAAATTGCAGCAGGAACACAATATGGGTATCATGTTCATTACTCATGATCTTGGGGTTATTGCAGAGTTAGCTGATCGTGTTGTGGTAATGTACAAAGGTAAAATTGTTGAACAAGGAAATGTATTAGATATTTTTAGCAACCCACAACATCCTTACACAAAAAGCTTATTAGCTTGTCGTCCACCATTAGACATGCGCGTAAAACGTTTACCTGTGGTGAGTGATTTTATGATCCGTCATGAAGATGGTGAGATCGAAGAGATAAAGCGTGATGTGAACGAAGCGCTTAAGAATGTTATGGTAACGAAGGAAGAGCGCATTGCACAACATAAAGAATTATATCAGCGCGATAAGATCCTTGAACTAAGAAATGTGAAAACATGGTTTCCTGCCGAGAAAACTATGTTTGGTAAAGTATTGAACTGGACAAAAGCGGTTGATGATGTGAGTTTTGATATTTTTGAAGGGGAAACATTAGGATTAGTTGGAGAAAGCGGTTGCGGTAAATCTACTTTAGGAAGAACCATTTTAAAATTAACTGAAGCAAAAGAAGGTCAGATATTTTACCGTCGTCAAGAAATTTTGCGCATGAAGGAAAGTGATTTCCGTTCTTTAAGAAAAGATATTCAGATCATTTTTCAGGATCCTTACTCGTCATTAAATCCACGTTTAACCATTGGAGATGCCTTAATGGAACCAATGACCGTACATGGCATTGGTAAAAATAATAGTGATCGTAAAAAATTGGTATTGGAGCTTTTAGATAAAGTTGGATTGGAATACAAATACTATAGCAGATATCCTCATGAGTTTAGCGGAGGACAACGTCAAAGGGTTTGTATAGCTCGTGCTTTATCATTGAATCCGAAATTCATTATTTGTGACGAGAGTGTGAGTGCATTGGACGTGAGTGTGCAGGCACAAGTATTGAACTTACTGAACGATCTAAAAAAAGAATTCAAGTTCACTTATATTTTTATTAGCCACGACCTCAGCGTTGTAAAATTCATGAGCGACCGTATGGTGGTAATGAACCAAGGCAAAATTGAAGAGATGGGTGATGCCGACGAGATCTATAACCATCCAAAAAGCGAATACACGCAAAGGCTTATTAGTTCAATTCCAAAAGGAAGAGCGGCTGATATTAAAAAGCATCTCGAAGAAAAGAATAAAAGCCATTCGTTCAACGATTGGTTAAAGACTCCGGAAAAAGATTAATTAGCGATCACAAATTTTTTGCAGCTCTGCTTTCCGTTACTGCTCATAATCAAAAAGTAAATTCCACTTTTACATTCGTTCAAATTAATTTTTTGCTCGCCATTTGAAATAATGTACGTTGCAACTTCTTGTCCTAATGCATTTACAACTCTCACTTTTGACCCTTCCTCTGCATTGATCACAAAACTTCCATTATTTGGATTTGGATAGATCACAATTTGCGAAGCCTTAGTTTCGCTTTCATAAATAGAAGTAGTAAGTTGATTTAATTTTACAATACATCCATCCGTTGAGCCCACAGATGTAATAGTTGAAGTTGTTGCTGTAGGATCAAAATCTCTTGTTAGGTTAAATCTCCCGGTTAAAATGATCTCTGAAGTTGTGTTCACAACAAACGAATTCCATACATATGGAAAACTCTCAGCTATCATATAGCCGCCGGAAGCGTCGAGTTTTGTTACAAATGTGTCGAACCCTGTTGTTGCATTAGAATTATTAGTTCCGGCACCCGGATCTAGATCGGCTATACCTTTATTGTATCCCGACCAATACACGAAACCTGCAGGAGAGATGACGATTTTGTTACCAAGTACATCATTTGATCCGCTTATGTTTTTTGCCCAAACAAAATTTCCGGCGCTGCTTAACTTAACTGCGTAACTAGAATACAAAGCTCCGGTTGATGTTACGGTAAATGCTCCTACGCTCGGATCAAGGTCTACCGTATTTTGATATTCTCCAGTTATATAAACATTCGTAGTTCCTTCCAGTGCAAGTCCGGTTCCGCTTTGACGATCTATGCCGCCAAACTGTTTTGCCCAAACAAAAGCCCCATTACCATCAAGCTTGCAAACAAAAGCGTCTTGTTGGTCTAACGACGAAAGCGTAAATGTAGAAGCGCCTGTATCAAAATCCGCAACATCTTCAAAAGAACCTGTAACATACACATTAAATAAAGCGTCAACTACAATTCCTTTAGGATCATCCACACCAACGCCACCCATATTTACAGCCCAAACAAAATTCCCATTAGTATTAAGTTTACTTACAAAAACATCTGTTCCTCCTGATCCAAAAGGAGTAATATTATAAGTTCCCGCACCCGGATCAAAATCCATCATACCTTCAAAACTTCCGGTTGTATATACATTTCCCGAACCGTCTACCTTCATTGCAGTTGCTCTATCATTTGCGCCACTTCCCATACTTACACCCCAAACAAAATTACCGGAAGCATCCAATTTAGAAACAAACACTTCAATAGATCCTGTAAAAAAAGAAAACGTTGCAGCGCTCGGATCAAGATCTATAGCACCACCATATGTTCCTGAAATATAAACATTACCTGAATTGTCTACACCAACTCCTGCCGGTATATCCGTATTTGTTCCGCCAAAAGTTTTAGCCCATATTAAACCACCAATGCTGTTTTGTTTGATCACATAAACATCTTCATCGCCTATAGAAGTAAAATTAAGTGTACTAGCACTAGGATCAAGATCGGCTGTGCCCGAAAAAGTTCCAACCGTATACACATTTCCTGTTGCATCCGTCACAACACTTAGGCCTTCATCAGGATCTACTCCGCCAATATTTTTAGCCCACATTAAATTAAATTGAGCGCTTGCGTTAATGCTTAATAAAATAATAGCTGAAAATAAAAGTATGATTCTTTTCATAAACATGAGTTTTGGTTTTATTAAAGATAATTCAAAAAATGATGTAATGCAAAAGCCCCCCATTTTAGTGGGGGGCTCTTTTAAATACCTTTATCCTTATTCAAATCTTCCGGTATGATTCTCAATATTGGCTTTTTCTTTTAAAGCACTATAGAATTCTGTATCGGCACGATACGAATACATTTGCTCTAACATTTTCTTGTGCTCTCTATAATCCGTTGTTGGAGCGCCGGGAATTACCGCATTTACTTTTACAACAAATACCCCTACCTCACCTGCTATCACTTTAGATACAGCGCCCAATTTTGTTCCGGCTGCAGTACCCACTAAAACATCATCATGTCCTATGCCTTGAACGTTGTGCGACTCAGGTCCTAAATTATCCTGTGTCATAGCTTCCAAATTCATTTTCTTAGCAATATCATCCACGTTTGTTGAACCGGCTGCTTTTGCTTTGAACTCGTTCATGAATAGCTCTGCTTTCTTTTGTTGAATTGCTTCTGCCATTACATCATCCTTCACATCTTCTAAAGGTAAAAACCCTTTTTCTTTTATAGAAGATAATTTAACTACCATGTGCTTATCGTTATAGCTAAATAAATTCACATCGCCTTTATTTGCCGAGTAAACCCAACGTACTAATTCCTTTGCACTTTCTAAACCCGGAATAGTGATATCGTTCTCGTCGATATTATCTGCTAAACGCTTGGTTAATTTTTTTGTTTCAATGCCTTTGTCAAATAATTCGGCGCTGCTATTTTCTCCGGCAAATTGTTTTGCTTCTTCAAAGATACGCTTGGTTGTTTCTTCGCTAGGAACAATTGGTTTAAAGATCTGCTCTAAACGGTAATTTGTATGACGTGTTGTACTTAGGTCTACCACTTCAATAATGTGATAACCAAATGGTGTTTCAACAACACTAATGTTCCCTTTTACACCTTGTAAACCTGCATTTTTAAACGGCTCAACAAATTGAGTGGTCTCATTGAACCAACCATAATCTCCACCTTTATCAATACTTCCTTTATCATCACTAATAGTTTTTACTAAAGTGTCGAAGGTTACTTTTTTATCCTTTATCAAAACCAATAAACTATCCGCTGTTTTTTTAGCAGCGGCTTTAGCGCGTGTTGGCTTTTGTGTTTGAGGATCGATGGTTCCAATCAAGATGTGACGAACCTTGCAGCTATCGGCAATGTTACGGGTCTCTGATAATTTGTAGATCTTAAAATAAGCACCTTCGTTGTAAGGACCATAAACAGTTCCGATCGGATCCACGTAAACTGTTGTATCGCGGATCACCATATTTTTACGGCTAAAATCCTGTACAATAATTTGTCCGTTCTCACTCTCCGCCATCATAAATGCGCTATCTTCAGAAGCCTTTTTATTTTTAAATGCGTCTGCAACTTCCATCGCGTTTTTTTCAATAGCGGCTACGTCATCAATACTTGGAGCAATTGGAAACGATACGTATTCAATTTTACGGCTCGCCTTATTATTCACGTACTTGTATTTATTTTCTTCGTAATATTTCTTAAGATCGTCATCGCTTACTTTTACAGCGCTATCTCCAACTGAATCGTAACGTTTCATTACAAAACTTACATTTAATTTGGCGCCTTGTGTTTGGTAATTGATTTTTGCCTCAGCAGAAGTAACATAAATTGCTTTTTTAATAAGCGCTGAATATTTTTCGGCCAAACGAGTATTAGATACGTCTTCTTCCATTTGCTTAACAGCCAATTCCTGATCGCCGGTAACACTTGCAACAACTTGTTTCCATTTATTGCGATCCAATGTGCCATCGGGTAAAGCAAACTGAGGATTTAACTGGCGCGTGTTTGGATCGGTTAAACGTTGAATAACAACTTGCGATGGATTAACCACCATGTTCTCATACAACTCATCTTCACCAACCGAAAGTCCAAGCATATTGTACTGAGGCTTGATAACCAATTCAGAAATATAAGATTGAAAAATATATTCAACTACTTGCTTGCGCGTTTGATCGTCGATATCATTTGTTTGTTTTTGTTGACGGATACCGTTCAACTGATTCTCAACCTTGGTGTAAAATTCGTTTCGGTCAATTTTTTTTCCGTTCACAACACCCACTTCATTTACATCGCCACCAAAAATGGAACCACCCGAACCCAAAAGGCTTTCGAGGATAAAGATCACAAGGGCTAAACCAACTATACCAACTAATAAACCGGTACGCTTTCTAATACTTTCTAAAATGCTCATATTCAATCAAAAATTTAGGAAGGCAAAGTTAGAATAATATCCCTTAATTCAAAAGAATATTGATAAAAATTACGGATGATAAGGGTTTGTTTAACAGTAGATTAGGGTGTTTTTGAAGCTTGCTTTAATCTTCATTTTCCATATTTCTTATTTGGGCGCCTCCCCTTTGCCGATGGAATTACGGAGCAAAGGGGTCGGGCTGCTCCGGGCTCGCTGTTCGCTCGGCTTTTTTTGTTCGTGCCTTACAAAAAAGAGCTAAACCCTCCGCATCCCCTGGCGCGGGACAGTAAAAAGAGGCAGTTGTCTCTTATTACCGCCCGCGTGAGCGTCCCGATAATTATCGGGAGAAGCGGAAAGCCCTGCTTAGTACTTTGCATCCGCCGCGGCGGATGTTTGTTGGGTGAGGAAGCGACTTTAGGAGCTACCGGAGCCCTACAAACATTGCAAAGGACAAGCAGGCTTGTAGCGAAAAGCGCGACGGCAAGCGAATTTCCAGCGTATATCGGATGAGCTTGTCGGCACGCCCAAAAAAACTAAGTGCTAAAATAAAAGATCTAATTATACTTGTTATTATTCACCCCATAACAAGGGCCCCCACGATCGCGGAGTTTGAAGTTTACGGAAACACCATAATAAAAATACCAATCTTTTGTGCGAGGATTTCCACGCATGGTGCCAATAAGATCTGCAGGAACTTTATTAGGGTATGTGTAGGCAACCGCATTGGGACTAAGCGAGGGATCAGGATATAGTCCTGAAACATCATCTAAATAATCGGTAAAAGTTTTGCGCGGACCCCACTCCAAACCAATACCCATAAAATCCCAAAGGTTGTACTTAAATCCAATTCCAAAAGGAATAGAAAATTGATATAGTGGGTATCCTTTTTTTTGTCCTTCGGTGTGAATGTTCTGCAACGTTTGCCATCCTCTGCCATTATCAATATTTGCTTGGGGATTATGATGAAAACCCGCTACACCGGCAAAAATGAACATGGTAAAATAATGTTTGTTATGCCCAATGCGATACTCTACAAAATTAAATTCAGAAAGAATGTGCAATTCGTAAATATCCGAACGAAAGCTTGCGTTGCGTAAAAGTTGATCGGCGCTTTTGCTTTTTGAATCAGCAGCCGCTATTCTTCCGTAATTAAATCCAAAACGAAACGCGTAACGGTAATTGGTGGTGTATCTAAAAAAAATTCCGGCTGCCGGTTTTGAATACACAAAATGTTTAAAGGTATTGATATCGCCAATGTAGTATGAACCTCCTAAAAATACTCCTATTTCGCGCTGACGAAAATTACGCTTGGCTGTTTGGGCAAAAGCCGAAAACACCACTAAGAAAGATAAGATATATACCAGCTTTAAGCGCATCAATTTGTATAACGTAAAATTAGGGGATTTATTGTTAATGGTTTATTCAATTTGGATCTCATATTTATTGCCATTATCTAGCGTTGTTTCGATTTTAAAAGGGCCACTTTTTGCTAAACGATTAATTTTCCATGCTATTTGATCACTAATAAAGAGTCTTTTTTTATAAATCGCAGTATCCCTATACATCGAAATATTAATACATCTCTTTTTGCAACCAAAGCTATAATACAAACTTGTTGAAAGTCCACCAGAAAAAATTAAAGTTGCCCGAGGTTCATTAGGAGTATTATACGTTGTGGAAAATTTAATTTGTCTAATATCCTTAACCAACCCAAATTGATTACCCCAATAAGCATTCAATAAATCCAAACTGTCAATTCCATTAACAGTATACTTAGTTAAATTACCCTGGAAGGGATATATTCTTTCAGGATTTTTAAACCACAATCTGTTCTCAGGATATTTTTTACATGTGGTTAAGGAAAATAAACTTGAAGCCAGAAGAATATAAAATATGATTTTCTTCATTACCTCCTTTTATCAATTCCCCAAAGTAATTTGTTGCGTAAAGTGCCAAAAAAGTGCGAGCCTTCGAGGTTAATGAGGTTGAATTTAAAATCGGCTAGTTTTATTTTTATTTCCGATTTGGGCGAAATGGAAGATGTAACTGAATCCAGTGAAGCATAAAAACTTTCGTTTCGTCCGCTTACTTTAAAGCTGATCACTTTTTTATTAGGAATTACAACCGGACGCACATTTAAATTATGTGGTGCAATTGGCGTAATAATAAAATTATCCGAATCGGGCATCATAATTGGTCCACCACAACTTAACGAATAAGCTGTAGAACCTGTTGGCGTTGAAACGATCAATCCATCGGCAAAATACGAGTTTAAAAATACACCATCCACATAGGTATCAATATGGATCATAGCGCCACCTTCTTGTTTGTGAACTGTAAATTCGTTGAGTGCATAGTTCACATCACCAAAACAATTATCGCAACCGCTGAGTTCAATTAATTCGCGTTTATCTAAAGTAAATTTTTCTTTTATTAAAAGCGTTGCTGCTTTTTCAAGATCATCTTTATTTACGTTGGCTAAAAATCCTAAGCGACCGGTATTTACACCGAGTACGGGGATTCCGGATTTACGAACCAGGGACACTGTTTCCAGCATGGTGCCATCGCCTCCTAATGAGATCACATAATCTGCTTTCGAAATTAATTCTTCTGAATTTGAATACGTATTCAGATCTAATTTGAAGTTGTGTTCGGTTTTAAGGAACTCGTAAAACTCTTTAAAAATAATAAGTTTTACTTTTTCTTTAGTGAGCAGATTGTAAAGCTGCTCAATATAAACCGGTAGGTTATCTTTTGTAGAACGCGCGTATACTGCAATTGTCATATAATGGTTTTACAATTATTAGTTATTGATCTTATCGCCCCTGAGTTCACGGAAACGTTTGCGGGCTTCGGTAACAAAAATACTTCCGGGATAATTAGTAATGATAGCTTCGTAAGCTTCTTTGGCTTTTGCGGTATCTTTTATTTTGTTCTCGTATAGTTGCGCTAATTTATACTGCGCGTCATCGCCATACAATTCGCTTGGATAAAATTCAATGATATCCTTATACATTTTTTCGGCGTCGGCATATCTATTTGTGCGTTCGTAAATAGCGGCTTTCTTAAAAAATATATCATCACCAAGGGTATTATTACTAAATAATAAATTAACGCTATCCATTCGAGCAATGGCATCGGTATAACGATGTTGTAAGATCATTAGCTCCGCGCTGGCAAATAATTGTAAAGGAACTTCATTTGTATCCACGCCAATAGCATCGGTAATGATAAGCGAAAGATCAAGTGCATCGTTGGCGATTAATTTTGTAGTGGCTTCTTTTAAAACATCGCATTGTGTTTTAGCCCATTTAAAATCACCGGCATAAAAACTCAGTTTGGCGTTTTTGAATTTAGCTTCGTGACCAATGGCTTCGTATTTAAAATCTTTTTCTACTTGCGAATACAAAAGTGAAGCGTCCCAAATAGCGCCGCTCACCAAATAAATATCGGCTTGTAAAATTTTATAATCAGCTTTATCCACCGGTTTTATACTTGGGTTACTGATCACCTCATCTAAAAGCGCTATGGCTTCTTCGGGTTTGTTTAAATAATAAGCCTTAAGCGTTGCCAAATTCTTTACTACAAAGGTTTGCATAAAGCTTCCTTTGTGTTTATCGGAAGCGGCTTGTAATTTTTGTTCTACAATAGTTAATTCCTCTTTTGTAGCCTGCGGTTTTTCTAATACCAATTCATATTCTACACCTAATACTTCAATGGATGAAGATTCGGCATAGATGCAATTTGGTTTATCAATTAAATATTGGTAACAACGTTGTGCGGTTTCCCACGCTTTGTTGGAAACACAAATGCGCGCCAATTCGTAAATACGGCGACCATCTTCTTTATTGCGTTTATCAATTGATTTGCTTTGAACAAAGGCAGCGTCAAATTCTTTTTGTTGCTTTAAAATAAAGATCAAAAATTCGGCGAACACAATTTTATCGGGCTTTGACTGAATACGCTTTTGTAATTCTTGTTTTAAAATGGGATTTTTTAACCCAGCGCTTTCTTCATCGTAACCTAAAGAATTTTGCAAATTATTTTGCGCCATGTATAATTCCGAATCTCTAAAATCAATGGCATCCAAATATTCGTTCACCATCGATACCATATCACCTTTCAATTTATATACATCGGCGCGCTCGTAGAAATAAGGATAGTCGGGCGTTGCTTTTTTTCCTTTGTTGTAAACCGTAATGGCGTAATCGTATAATTTTGCATCTACAAACGCTTGCGCTAAATTATTAATAAAAGGTTGTACGGCGTTTAATTCCTTTAATGCTTTTTCGTAGCACTCCGTTTCCTTCTTTGGCTCTTCTTTCAGTTTATAAATATATCCTAAATGCACCAAAACCGAAAGATCATATTTATTACTCTTCACTAATTTCTTTGTGATCTTCTCTGCTTTATCAAGATCCTTTACAGCGATCAAACTTTTATAATAGTAACCATACCAAATAGTGGGATTCTTATCAAAAAGATCTTCGAGGTACACATTTGCTTTTTCATATTCCCTTTGTTCGAAGAATTGAATGGCGAGTGCCTCTTTGCCGTTGTTGCCGCCGGATTGAAGATTGATCTGCGCACCGGAAAAAAGGTGCAGCAAGGTTAAACTTATAAAGATTATTATTTTCTTAAACGACATTAAATTAGAACGCTCCTTCTTTTTTCAATTTCAAAATTCTAAATAATCTACAAGTTGATGAATATGTATAAAATGACTTCCTACAAGGCGTGTAAAAATTTTAAACCGGAGCATACAAAGGTATGTGAGGATTTAAAATTTTTGCAACAACGCAGTAGGGAGTCATTTGATATATTCCTAATTGAAATTGAATTTCAATTGAACCTGCTTGCCATTTTGGTCGAACTGTATATTGTCGGACAGATTTTTCATCAAGAAAATTCCTCGTCCATTTATCTTATCAATATTTTCGGGTGCTGTTGGGTCAGGAAGATTTTTATGATCGAACCCTTTTCCTTCATCCGACACAAAAAATGTGATCGCCTTTGGATCAACATTGTAAGTGATAGTTACAGATTTTGCCGGATCATTATTATTTCCGTGTTGAATGGCGTTGTTCACTGCTTCGGTTACTGCAATTAGAATATTGCCATAACGATCTTCATTTACTTTGTACGCTTCACACACATCGTCGATCACTCTCTCAACTAAAGTTATATTTTGGGTGTCTGAACTTATTCTCAAGTTTTCCCCGTTGGTTAAAATCATTTCTTATTTACGCTATTAAAGTAGTTATTCACCTTCTCTTTATAAAAAGGCGTAAGACTAGGCGGAACCGTGTTTATGAGTTCCAATTCTTTTTCCTTTAGTCTTTTATACTCTAAAAACTGTCCAGGGTTACTTAAATTTTGAATTTTCGCTTCATTACTTTTCCTCTTTTCATCCTGCTCCCTTTCGCGCTCAGCCTTCTCACTTTCAAGTAGTTTGGTTAAAATATCGTTTTGGCGCTTGATCATCTCATTGCTAATTTGTTTATTAACTAGCTCTTTTTCAGTTTGTTCCATCATTTCCGCCATATCACCTCCAGGATTAGATCCTTTGTTTTTTAACTTTTCCATCATTTGAACCATCTGTCTTCTAATGGCTTCTTGCTGGGCGGCCATTTTAGCGAATTGCTCGCTAGTTCCAGGCATATTCAATTTAGGCAAACCTTGGTTACCCATTTGTCCGTTTCCGGGTTTCTGGCCTGGCTTTTGTCCGGGTTTTTGTCCCGGTTTCTGACCTGGTTTTTCTCCCGGCTTTTCGCCTTTATCCATGGCATCCTTTAAAGCTTGCAGTTGTTTATTTAATTGCTCCTGCAATTTTTTCATATTAGGAATACTTGGCGCGTTGGATGGCGTTTGACCTGAACCCGAACCTGGTTTTTTACATTTTCCTTTTTTGCCGCCTTTTTGTTTGGCAGCAGCCTTCATTTTATTTTGTTTTTGCTCTAACGATTCGTTCAACAACAAGGCTAAATTATTTACACATGTCATGGTCGTTTGCATGCGCGTTGTAGCATCCGATGTATTTCTTTCGGCCAACGACTTAATAGTTTTTTCCATGTTATGATTAATGGCGCTTATTTCGCGATTAATAAAACTACTTACCGATGGCTCGCGTTTACTTAAAGCCAATAAACTATCTTCAATAATTTTGCTATCGCTTTTTAATTTATTTTGAAGCTGAGGAATTTTTAAATACTGAGGATTATCAATTCGTGTGGTGCTTAATTGTTTCATCAATTCCTCTTGGGTAAACGACACGTTCAATAAATTCTCCAAGATCTGGCGCATGGCCGCAGCATTCTCTTCATCTTGTTGTTGCGCTTCCATTTCCATCTCTTCCATCATCTCCTCGGCCATCTCTTCCATTTTTTTGGCGGCATCTTCTTGCGCTTTTGCAGCTTCCTTTTTTTCTCCTTTGTTGAGGCTTTCTGAACTTTTCTTCATTTCCTTACTTACATCCTCTTTCTTTTTTTCGTTGCTAGGAAGCTTGGCGGGTTCTTCTAATTCAGCATTCTTTTTCTCGAGTTCTTTAATGTCCTCTTTTAATTTATCAAACTCCTTGCTGATATCGTCTTGCTTTTTTTCTAAGGCTTTATTGTCTGGCGATTTATTATCCTTGTTCTCTGTTTCATTTTTCAGATCCAACTCTTTATTCTTTAGCTCATCCAGTTTATCCACCACATTCTGCATTTTCTCTTGCACTTCCAGGGCTTTAAATAATTCCAAATTACGATCGAGTTCTTTTTCAATATCCTTATTGGTGAGTTTTAGCTCTTCCAATTTTTGTTGCACCTGATCTTTATTCAATTGATTCATGGCCTTTTGAAGTTCTTCAAACAACTTCTTCATTTCGGGCGTCATGATCTGATCGAATAATTTTTCGAGTTCTTGTTGTTTCTCTAAAATAGCTTCATCTTGCTGGGAGAATTCATTTTGCATTTGATTGTTCTGCTGGTTCTCCTTTTTTACTTCCTCTATTTTATTTTTTAAAGCATTTTGCTTGTTCATGATCTCTTCCAGCTTTTTCTTCTCTTCGTAGCTTAACTGGTTCTTATCATTTATTTTTTTAGAAAGGTCGCTCACGTCTTTTTGCAATTGTTTGGCGCGCTTGATGCTTTCTTCGAGATCATTTTTTATTTCTGAATTATTTTTTGAGGCTGCATCATTGATCTCATCCAAACTTGGGGCTTTATACACCAATACATTTGTTTTGGAAGATTTAGAACCGTTCACGCCATCGTTATCAAAGATCTCGAAGTAATACTCGATCTTATCGCCGGGCATTAAATTGAAAGTGCTTGTATTTAAAAAATAATAATACGTTTGCGATACTTGCTTTGGATTAATATTGATAGGAATAGTTTCCGAACTCTCAATAGGTTTATTGGTTGAATCAGTACCGTATTTTTTAAGTACCATGTTCAACCGTGAGAATCCATGATCATCCTTTACACTTCCACTTAAGTAAATGTTCTTTGTATTGATCGAATCGGTAGTTTGGTTAAGATCGATCATGGGATATTGATCGGGAATAACATTGATCACATAAGAAACAGAATCGATGGCTTTATCAACCAAGGCATTTGTAGCTTTTAAAATATAATTATTGCTGTTCAAAAACTTGCGCGCATAGGTAAACTGATCTTGAGTGGTATGCACAGGATTAATAAGCGTGTCGGTAAAATGTAAACTCAGGTCATCGGCATTCTTTGTGTTGAAGGTCCAAACAACCTTTGTGCCCTGAGGTAATTGAAGATCGCCTGAATTAACCAATTGCTCATTGGGCTTATTCAAATATGCAGGGTAAATTAATTGTGTGCTAAATTGCGTGATCATCGGTTTTGGTAAAACTTTTAATTCATATTCTTTTGATTCAAATCCCGCTGCGGCAAAATTAAAATTGGTGTTCTTTTGAAGATTTTTGAATGTGTAGGTGAAATTTACTTTATCCGTTTTATCCAACTTATATTCAACGCCATTTATTTTTACGAATACTTCGTTCGGTAATTGATCGCCGTTAACTTTCACATTCATTTCAAAATCTTGTGATTGCAAAGCACTCAGATCATTATTTAAAATGGTGAATTCAAAAGGCATTTCTTTTGAATAGTAAGTTTGATAATGCACCAAACGATCGGTGCCTTTAGTAATAATGCCGGGCCAAATGATATACGTTGAAATGAAAAGGAAAAGAACGGGTAGGACATATTTCAAATATTTGGTATTCTCTTTAAGATCGATAGCCGAAGTAAAAGGTACAGGACGCAATTCATTTATCTTTTGATCAATACTTGCCATGAGCAGTTCATCAGAGCCTAACAGCCCTTGTTGATTTTGAAGCTGTAAAACGTTGAGCAATTTATCTTGAACGTTTGAGAAATGTGTTCCGATAATATTAGCCGCATCATTGTAGCTAAGGGTATCGCCAATCTTATTTAATTTTAAAAGCGGAATAGCAATGTACTTTGTAAGTACAAAACCTGTAAGCGCTAAAAAGCTAAAAAAGAAAATGGTTCGTGCCGTTGTATCAAACTCGCCGAAATAATTTAGCACTACTACACTCAAAAAGGCCGAAAACAATAAACCTAATGAATACAAAGTTCCTTTGATCAGTAAATTTTTATAGTACTTACGGATGAATTCATCCAGCTTATTGATGAGTATGTTATTCTGTGCCAATTGGTAGTTCTAATGTACACTTTTTAGATGCTAGTTCGGGGTTTTTTCCACAAGTGGTAAGCCTTATCTTCCCGATGCTTCGATCGGAATTTTCATCTCTAATACAGCTGGTTCGGCTGTGCCTCCCATTGTATAAGAGCTGAAAACAAATATAACAAACTGGCGAGGCTTTAAATACGGAAATTATGTTAAGAAATAGCCCGGATCTTTATTGAAAAACAAAAAGACTATCATTATTACTTAAATAAGCCTTGTTCTTTAAAAACACGGTTTGACTTAATTTATTGATGGGAAAGGGCTTACACACCTCATCAAACAACTTATAGTTATAGCTGCAAATGCCGTTGTCTTTTTGGAAGTAAATGATATTCTCGTTCACTTGGAAATTCTTTAGTCCTTTTAAACTAATGATCTTGCTAAAGGTTCCAAAAATATCAAATACGTAAATGCCAATATCTGGGCAATTTAAAAATACATTTCCGTTATGCTCCATTAAAAAATTTGGCTTCACTTCCTCGGTTTGCAACATCTGTTTTAAATTTCCGGTGGAAGCTATTTGTTTTAGTTGCTCATCAAATCGTACCAATTCATTATTAGCCTTGTTGAATAACCAAATTCCATTATTTGCCGAAACGCTAGCAAGTTCTGTTTGTTCGTGTCCCAATTTTTCCAATGAAACAGGATCGTTTTTTTGTGTCAATTGATTATCTACAAAAACTAATTGCTGATAATCTTTATAAAATAACATAATACGTAAAGCATTGGTGGCATCTACCGAAGTGATATTTCCTAATTTCAAATTACTGTAACGGTTAAAATAATTTCCATTGGCTAAATGTTTTACCATTTCGTTCTCTTTTATGAAGAATACGTTTCCTAAATTATCTACCGTAAAATAATCATGCGCTTTTTTAATGATCTGGGGCTTTGTGTCATTTTGAAATGAACACAACAAAAAAACAAAAAGTATAAAATGCAATTTCTTAGAGGCAGAAACCACGAAGGACACGAAAGTCTTACACGAAGGGCACGAAATTACTATGTGGTTCATACAAGTTTATTTACTTTTAAAACTTCCTCTAAGGTATCACGTTTATTGTTCAAACGCGGTACTTTATACTGTCCGCCCAATTTATTATTGAACTTTAACCAGTTATAGAAGGAATTTTGTGGCATATTTTTTACAACTGGTGAATGCAATACATAATTATTATAACGTTTGGCTTCATAATCGCTATTCTGCTTTTTCAAAGCCTCATCTAATAACGCAACAAAGAACTCAAAATTGTTTGGTTGGCGTTCAAACTCTATCAACCATTCGTGTGCCCCTGCATTTTCGTTCATAAAAACGGGTGCCACTGTATAATCGCGAACCATGGCATGTGTTTTTTCGCAGGCGGCTGCAATAGCGTTATCGGCGTTATGCACCATTAATTCTTCGCCAAATACATTTATACATTGTTTTGTTCGTCCAATGATAATAAAACGGTAGGGATTGATGGATGTGAACTGAATCACATCACCCAAGCGGTAACGCCATAAGCCCGCGTTGGTAGAAATAATTATTTCGTAATCAATTCCTACTTTCACATCATCTAAACTTATCACGGGTTTATCTTGCCCTAATTCCTGAAATTCGTAAAAAATGCCATAATCCAACATCAATAAGATCTCATCCGAATTTGCTTGATCCTGAATTCCAAAAAATCCCTCAGATGCATTGTATAATTGCAAGTACGATACTTTATCGCTACCAAATAATTGTTTGAATTGTTCCTTGTACGGACCAAAACTGACACCTCCATGAAAATACACTTCAAAGTTTGGCCATATCTCTTTTATGGTTTTAGCGCCCGAGCGTTCTAAAATGCGTTTCAATAAAACCAACATCCAACTTGGCACTCCGGCAATACTTGTTACATTTTCGTTCGTCATGGTGTCGGCCAACTTCTCGAGTTTACTTTCCCATTCGTCCATTAAAGCAATTGAAACATTTGGTGCTCTAAAAAATTCGGCCCACATGGGCAAATTCTGAATAATGATGGCACTCACATCGCCATGAAACGATTGATGATCGCCAAACTGATCTTCCTTAAAACTTCCACCAAGAGCCAAATTTTTTCCTGTGAACAATTGCGTTTCTAAATTATTAACGCAATGTAAAGTTACCATATCGCGCCCGCCACGGTAATGACAACCATCCAAATGTTCTAAACTTACCGGGAGGAATTTACTTTTATCGGTTGTGCCGCTACTTTTTGCGAACCACTTGATATCGGTATGCCATAATAAATTTTGTTCGCCTTTGCGATTTCGCTCGATATAAGGTTTTAAACTTTCGTAATCGTTTATCGGTATTTGCTTTTTAAATTGCTCATATGAATTTATCTCGCCAAAATTATATTTTTTGCCATACTCGGTTTCCTTCGCCGCGTTCAATAAATTATGCATCCATTCCATTTGCACATCTACCGGGTATTTCATAAATAACTCGATCTGATGCATGCGCTTTTTCATCAACCAACTTGCTATGGAATTTATGATAGCCATTTACTTCTTAAATTTAATTTGCAGATCGGCAAGATCCAAAGCATTTAAACACATCTCTTTTGTGAGCATTCCTTTTCTTGCAACGCAAACACCATATTTCATATCGTGATAACCCTCCATGTGATGTGCATCGGGATTAATTGAAACCATCACATTTTTTTCTAAGCAATACCAGATCCAGCGCCAATCAATATCCAAGCGATAAGGATGCGCGTTCAATTCCATACTTACTTTATTGGCCGCACAAGCATCAATTACTTTTTTGTGGTTGATAGGGTAGCCAGGGCGCGCTAACAATAAACGCCCGGTTGGGTGTCCTAAAATACTTGTATATGGATTTTCAATAGCTTTTATCAAGCGTTCGGTTGCTTTTTCTTCTGTCATTTTTAAATTCGAATGCACAGAAGCAACTATAAAGTCAAATGTTTTTAAAACATCTTCGGCATAATCTAAATTGCCATCATTTAAAATATCACTTTCAATACCGCTTAGTATTTTAAAGCTATCTCCATATCCTTTATTCAGTTTAGCAATTTCCATTTGTTGTTGCCAAACTCGCTCTTCATTTAAACCTTGCGCATAAAAAGCCGATTTTGAGTGATCACAAATTCCTAAATACTGATAACCAAGTTCCTTACAATAATCGGCCATTTCTTTTAGTGAATGAACACCATCGCTATAAGTGGAATGATTATGTAAAATTCCTTTCAGATCACTTAGCTCGATGAGTTTTGGGATCTTGTTTTCTTTGGCGAACTCCACCTCATTTAAACCTTCGCGCAATTCGGGTTCAATGTATTGTAACTTTAATGCGGTATAAATTTCTTCCTCGGTTTTATATTCTGCTTGCGGCAAAGAATCAAAATCTACTTTTTGTAAATGCTCTTTTGTGGCAGTGAGTTCAAACTGCTTTTTTACAAATTCATTTGCTAGAAATTTATGATGCACAAACGGCATCCCAACTTTTTCTTCGAGTTTTTTCAGATCTAAATTAAGTGCAGGGTCACTTAATATTTCTATTTTATCTAATACCTCTGCTTTTCTTCTAAAATCTCCCACCACGCTTACTTTAATTTTTGGCGCGGCTTTTGTGATATTCTCAACTAATGTAGTTATAAATGGTTCAACGCTTGCATAATGTTTTTTGGAAGAGTTGGCCATTTTAAATTCGATGCTAGCCTTAACTGCTTCTTGTGTTTTTTGTCCGAACCCTTTTAAAGTAGACAAACGATTTTCGTTACAAGCGTACAATAACTCTCCTACACTTTCAATATCCAGTTCTTTCCAGATGGCGTGAACTTTTTTTGGTCCGAGTCCTTTTATACCCATCATATCAATAACGCCGGGAGGGGTTTTGTTGATGAGTTCGTCTTGTTCTTTGGCCGAACCGTGTTCGAGTAATTCACAAATAAATTTGGAGATGCTTTTGCCAATACCCTCTATACTTTCAATATCTTTTTGAGTTCGTCCGGTAAAATCGTAGCGTAATTTATCTAAACGATATGCTGCTCCCGAAAAAGCGCGCGACTTAAAAGAATTTTCGCCATGCAATTCCATTAGCTTGGCCTGGAGATCTAAAATATCTACAACTTCTTCATTTGTCATGGCTCACATACGCTTTTGCTATGATCATGTCGTTAGGATTTGTGATCTTGATATTTTCGTAATTGCCTTGCACTAAATTTATTTTTTCGCCAACGGATTCTAACACCGTTGCATCATCTGTGAATGATGGTGAATACCTTTTTGTAAATGCTTTCTTAATGAGTTTGACATTGAAGCATTGAGGTGTTTGTATGATCTTGAATTTATTTCGGTCAACAGCTTTGTTCTTTTTGTCGCTTGCTTTGCGAACGCTTTCAAATAAGGTAATGGCAGGAATAGCATTTCCTTTTTTTGCAGCAACCGAAAAACAATTTTTAATAACGTCGATGGCAACGAACGGACGAGCTGCATCATGAATTCCAACCACGCCTTCGGTTGCAGCAATAAGGGCTAATGCATTTTTTACCGACTGGTAGCGAGTATCGCCTCCTGTAGTTATTTGTATTTCCTTTTTTGGAAAGTGCTTTTTACAGATGGCCGCCAATTCTTTTTTATAAGCAGGGTGAACTGCGATAATGATGCTTATTGCAGGCTTATACTTCAAAAATTTATTGATACACAAAACGATCACCGGAATTTTATTTATTTCCAAGAATTGTTTAGGCGTTTCATTCCGCATTCGGGTACCTGTTCCTCCCGCCACTATGATCACAAAATCCTTTCTCATATACCCTATAAAAGTACGAATTTTTGATGGAAGGGATTGCTATCATTTTTTGGATAACGCCTGTCATTTCGAGTGATTTTTGTCTGCCTCTTGCAAAAATCGTATCGAGAAATGTCAAAAAAAATCCCCCAAACATTGCTGTAGGGGGATCCTTTTAAAAAGTCTTTTTTATTTCTTTAATTTATCCGCAGGGATAACAAATGTTTTTGTAAGATCAATATGGTTCATGGCATTCTCAGGCAAATTGCGTACGCCTTTTTGTTCTAGCCTAAAGTTCTCATCATAAAATATTGGCATAAATGGTGCATCATCAATTGCTACCGCTTCTGCTGCGCTCATTAAAGCAAAACGTTTTGCTTTATCAGGCTCAATTTGACTGGCCGTGAACAACGAATCATATCGTGCATTCTTATAACGGAAGAAATTGGTAAACGATTTATCTGCAGGGTTCGCAGGAACGTGCTTGCCATTGAACAATGTCAAGAATGTTTCAGGATCCGGATAATCGGCGTTCCAACCAAAGCGGAAGAAATCAGCTTTACCGGATTGAACATTATCAATGTGTTCGCCTAATGGAACTGTATTGATATTGACCTTTACATTGATATTCTCTTTCAACATGCTTTGGATAACTTCAGCAACTAAAATATTTCTATCGCCACCACCACTGTTGATCTCTAAATTGATCTCAGGAAAACCTTTTCCGTCAGGATAACCAGCTTCTTTCATTAACTCTTTTGCCTTTGCAACATCCAGTGGATATCCTTTAATTCCTTTATAATTATATCCTTCTTTTTCGAACGACTCAGTATAAGGTACCATTCCGTATTCTGCAGGGGCTCCTTCACCTTGAATAGTGAATACTGCAATTTTATTACGGTCGATAGCGTAATTGAATGCTTGGCGAACCGCTTTATTTGCAAATACATTTTTAGTGCTAGTTTGAACATTAAATCCAAAGAAATTTGTATTTAAAGCCGGTGAACTAATAATCTGGAATTCGTTCTTTTTAGATTTAGCATCAGAAAGATCTCCCATGATCTCAGAGAACATCTCTACCGGTATACGGTAAATCATATCAAGATCTCCTGACTTGAATTTCAAGATCTCTGACTTTTTCTCGCGGATAAAGCTCCACATCACACCATCTAAATAAGGTAATTTATTTCCGTGTTCATCAACTCCCCAGTAGTCTTGATTCTTTTTCATCATAACTACTTCACCTTCTTTTATCATTTCTACGAAAAACGGACCGGTACCAACCACGTTCACACGCATATCATTACCGTATTTTTTAAATGCTTCAGGAGGGTAAACAAAACATCCCGGCATTGCTAAAATATTAAGGAATCCTAAACTAGGCACCGTCATTTTTAAAACCAAAGTGCTATCATTAACAACAACAACACCGCTAACTCTTTTAGTACTTCCACCTTTAGAGGCTATGAACGCTTCGGTAGCTCCAACCACTTTATCTTTAAAAGTAGATTCAAATAAATTGTTTGCCGGATCTTGAGTACATAATCTTTCGAAACAGAATTTGATGTCATTCGCATTCATGATGCGTCCTTTTCCTTCAGGGAAACAAGCGTTATCATGAAACTTTACATTTGGACGAATATGGAACGTGATCTCTTTTAGATCAGAGCTAAATTCCCAACGTGATGCCAATGCAGGGATAATGTTTAAGTTTTCAGGATCATATTTTACTAAGCCCTCATAAACCTGATAAGCTATGTGATAAGTTGGAACGTCATTAATGGACATTGGAATAAAGCTCTTAAGATTCTCTACTTCATTTAACCTTAAGATACCACCTAAATAAACTCCGCCTTTGCCTTCTGTTTTACCTGACTTATCACCTTTTTTATCACCGCCACAAGAAGTAGTGATAAGAGCGATGGCAGTAACAGACAACAATACTAATTTCTTCATACTAAAAAATTAACGATCTTGATTAGAAATTACACTTTAATAAGCAACAAAGTTATATTTTTAGCGTAACATTCCTAATTTTTTCATAAAAAAACGGAATTTTCTCGATAAAACTTAACAAATTGGCTACCAGCACTAAAGCACTAGCTAAGCTCTAGTAAAACTGGGCAATGATCACTATGTTTTACCTCCGAAAGAATCACGGCGTGCTTGAGTCTGTGGGCCATTGGGCCGCTTACCATATTGTAATCGATACGCCAGCCCAAATTTTTGTTTCTTGAGTCGGCTCTATAGCTCCACCAGCTGTATTGGTGAGGGTTTTGGTTAAAATGCCTAAACGAATCAATAAATCCGCTATTGATAAAACTCTCCATCCACTCGCGTTCTTCGGGCAAAAAACCGCTCGACTTTGCATTGGAAATTGGGTTATGAATATCGATAGGTTTGTGACAAATATTATAATCGCCGCAAAGTACCAGATTTGGAATTTTTTTCTTCAATTCGTTGACATATTCCTGAAAAAAATCGAGCCACTTCATTTTAAAAGCTTGCCGTTCCTCACCACTACTGCCACTTGGATGATAAACGCTCATTACCGAATGATCATCGTAATCGGCACGGATCACGCGGCCTTCAAAATCGTATAATTTATTACCGCAACCGTATTCAACATGCTTTGGTTTTTGTTTTGTAAAAATTGCCACACCGCTATAGCCTTTTTTTTGAGCGGGATGCCAGTATAAATGATAACCCAACTCTTCAAACTCTAAAAGTCCAACTTGCTCAGGATTTGCCTTAATTTCTTGTATGCAAAGTACATCCGGATCGGCGCTTTTCATCCACTCAATAAGGCCTTTTCCGAGGGCCGAGCGAATACCATTAACGTTGTAAGTAACTATCTTCATAAGGTCTTCAAATTAAGGTGATACAAAGGCAAAAACAAAAATATTAGAGGGCAAAGCTTGCACAATTTACTAACTTTAAAAACGTTTTATACTAATGTTACTGTCGCGTAAATACCTTTTGTTACTACTGTTGGGCGTATGCGTTCGGGTGAACGCGCAATATTTTAGAAGCGCGCGCGTAAAAACATTTCAAGTAAAAAGTGATACTTTGAAATTAGACAGTTTAAGTTTGATCAAAGAAAGTGTAAGCATAACTTATTTTGCGGCCGCCGATTCATTAAAAAAACCGGAGATCAATTATCCTTTACACGCGTTAATTTTTAAAAGCGGAAGACCGGATAGTATTTTGGTGAGTTACCGCGTTTTTCCTTTCAATTTTGAGCAATTGTATTTTCATAAAGATGCCTCGCAATTATACACCGATCTTTCTATGCCGGATAGGCCATTTACTATAAAGTACGATAAGAATAATTATAGCTCCAGTCTTTTAAAGAATGATGGATTAAATAAAAATGGAAATATCAGTCGAGGAATTTCGGTAGGAAATAACCAGGATGCCGTTTTAAATTCGAATTTGAATTTGCAGGTGAGTGGGAAGTTAACGCCAGAGATAGACATTTTGATGGCTGCCACTGATAATAATATTCCGTTTCAAGCGGACGGAACAACTGCGCAATTACAAGAATTTGATAAAGTATTTGTTCAGTTAAATAATGAAAGCACAAAATTAGTGGTGGGAGATTATCAATTAAGTCGGCCGCAAAATTCGTATTTCATGAATTTTTACAAACGTGCGCAAGGGATAAGTTTAGACAATGTGTATTTGGATAGTACCAATAACAAACCCGTTACATTTAAAACGCAAGTGGCGGGTGCTATTTCGCGCGGAAAATTTTCAAGGATGGTATTCTTTGGAATAGAAAACAACCAAGGCCCTTACCGATTGCGAGGAGCGGATAACGAACCCTTTATTATTGTATTAAGCGGTACCGAAAAAATTTATATTGACGGGAAATTATTATTGCGCGGACAAGAAAATGATTATATCATAGATTATAATACAGGTGAATTAACTTTTACCGCGCGACAACAAATAACAAAAGATAAACGCATTGTTGCAGAGTTTCAATATGCCGAACGAAATTACGCGCGATCGCTTTTTTTATTCTCGGAAGAGATCCAAGGTAAAAAAGCAAAGGCCTATTTCAATTTTTTTAGTGAACAAGATAATAAGAACCGTGCCTTGCAACAAAGCTTAACGCAAGAACAAAAACTGGAATTAGCGCGAGTTGGCGATACCTTAGAAAAAGCATACACAAGTGGCGCAACACTTTCAACATTTAATAATAGTGATGTGTTCTATTTAAAAAGAGATAGTGTTGTAAACTCGGTTATTCATACAATTTATGTTTACAGTACGAATCCTGATAGTGCACAATACCTTGTAAAATTCAGCAATGTTGGTGCAGGAAAAGGAAATTATATTCAGGTTGCTTCGGCTGCTAATGGAAGAGTTTATAAATGGATTGCGCCAATAAATAATATCCCTCAAGGAAGTTTTGAACCTTTGATCCCACTGGTGAGCCCGAAACAAAGTCAGATGTTCACTGCCGGTTTTAATTATTCGCTTACCAATCAAAATAGTTTGCAGGTAGAAGGGGTGTATACTAAAAACGACATTAATACATTTAGTTTGCAAAATAAAGGAAACGATGAAGGCAGCGGTGTAAAAGTGCATAGTAAGAATCAAAAGCAATTAACAAAAGATTCGTTAGGCAATACTTCCAAATTGGTTTACAATGTAAATTACGAATTCGTTCAAAAGAATTTTAAACAAATAGAACGCTTTAGAAGCATTGAATTTGATAGGGATTGGAATAGACCCTTAACAGGAACTATTATTAACGACCAACATATTGGAAATGTAGAATTAGGATTTGTTAGGACAAAAGGACTTTCGAGCATTTACCAATTCAATAATTTCATAGAAGGAAATTCGTATCAAGGTATTCGTCATAATTTATTGAACAGATATAATAGCAAGAATTTTAACGGTCAATACTCCGGCTCTTACTTAACAAGTAACGATAAGATCACAAGCACTAATTTTTACCGACACAAATCATTTGCTTACCAAAAATTTGGCAAAGTAAAACTCGGATACGTAGATGATTTTGAGAATAATAAATTTGTTTTGGATAGTACACGACGTTTCACACCTCGCACTTACCAATTTTGGGAATGGGAAGGAAGTATAAGTAGTGCCGATTCGAGCATGAACTTTATGAAATTGTTTTATAAAGAACGAAGAGATAAGCAAGCGTACAACAACGAAGTAAAAGACAGTACCATGGCCACTAATATTGGTTTTCAGGCGAATATTAATAGCATTAAAAATAATCCCTTCTCGGTTTATGTTACGTATAGACAATTGAATTTAAAGAACACCATCAGCTCAATTTTAAAACCGGATAATACATTTTTGAATCGTTTGGAATACAATCCGCGATGGTTCAAAGGACTATTAACCATGGGGATCTTTTACGAAACAGGTTATGGTTTAGAAAATAAACGCGAGTATTATTATATTGAAGTAGCGCCGGGCCAAGGGCAATTTTCGTGGTTGGATTATAATAATGATAACATCAAGCAACTTAACGAGTTTGAGATCGCCCAATTTAGCGATCAGGCTAAATACATTCGTATTTACGCCCCTACCAATCAATATGTAAAAGTATTGCAGAACCAGTTGAGCGCGAGTATAAATATTCGTCCGCAAAGCTTATTGCGTGAAAAGAAAAGCAAGAGCGCCAAATTTGTGAGTCGTTTTGCTTTACAAACTGCGTATCGCATTGATAATAAAACCATGGATAATGGTGAATTGTATTATTTCAATCCGTTCTTGAATATTGATGATACCTTAATGATAGCCAATACAAATAATTTCAGGCAAAGTGTTTTCTTTAATCAATCCTCATCTGTTGTTGGCGGTGATTATACTTATATCAATAATGCCTCCAAGCAATTATTGAACAATGGCATTGAGACACGCTTGTTGGAAACCCACGAAGTAAAATGTCGTTTGAATTTTGCCAAATGGTTCACATTTAATACAACCGGCTTAATGGGAATTAAAGGAAATCATTCGCTGCTATTTTCTTCACGCAACTATTTACTTCATACTCTTGAAGCCGAGCAAAAACTAAGTTACCAGCCCGGCACAACGTTTAGGATAAGCGTTCTTTATAAATATGGGGAAAAAGCGAACACATATGCGGAAGGTTTTCAAAGAGCATTTATTCATAATGCAGGATTAGAATTAAAATACAACCAAACCGAAAAAGGCAGTTTTAATATGCGCTTTGATCTTTTACAAATGCGTTACAACGATGTGGAATCATCGGCCATTGCTTTTGAAATGTTGAATGGATTAGCAAATGGAACCAATTACACTTGGGAATTACTTTACCAACGTAATATCAATCAGAACTTGCAAATAAGCATTAATTATAATGGCAGAAAAGCCGCCAATTCATCAGGCGTAGTTCATTTGGGTGGCGGAACTATTAGAGCGTTCTTTTAAAGAATATTATTTCTTTAGCAAATACCCCTTTTCCAAAGTCACCGTTTCCTTAGCTCCTAATTTCAATTCAATTGTTTCGCTGATCTCCTGGAAGCCTTTTTTCTTAACGTCGATCTTGTAGTTTTGACCACCTTTTAATGTCAAGAAATACTCGCCGTTCTCATTTGTATTAGTAGATGCTACCTGTGTTCCATTTGCATCGCTAATAATGATCTCCGCTTCAGCAACACCATAGCCTTCGTAGCCATCGCGAACAGTTCCTTTTAAAATGCTTAAGCCATCGTTCATTTTTAGTTTATTGTCTTTTTCAAGAATGGCATAGTCTTTTAAATTTATCATATAAATATCACTCTCGCCCATTCCTCCGGCCCTCTCACTTGAGAAATATGCCGTCTTTCCATTTGCGCTAATGCTTAATTGTCCTTCTTTTCCTGAACTATTTATAGGATAACCTAAATTCATTGGCGCGCTCCACTTGCCATTTTCTAACACTGTTTTAAAGATATCGTAACTACCAATGCTAGTTGGTCCGTTACTACAAAAGAACAATGTTTTTCCATCAGGCGCTAAGAACATTCCGCCCTCATCGTAAATACTGTTTATTGGCGCACCAAGATTTACCGGCTTACCCCACTCTTTCTTACTGATCTTTTCTACCATCCAAATATCACTTCCGCCTAAACCACCTTTGCGCTCACTTGTAAAAAAATAAACGTTTTCCATCGGGTGAGATACAAGCGCCGCCTTCCCAATACGTAGAAGCAACAGGTTTGCCATATTGTTCAGGAGTTTTCCATTTACCACTATTTATTTTACTCACAAATACGTCACCACCACGTGACATTTTATCATTCAT
>JADJLA010000002.1 GCA_016705695.1 Sphingobacteriaceae bacterium | reverse complement strand
GAATCAGCAGGATTATGGGATGAGAATTTATGATAATAGATTGGGAAGGTTTTTGAGTGTTGATCCTTTATCATCAAAGTACGCTGATCTTACTACTTATCAATTTGCTAGTAACACACCACTTCAAGCCATTGATTTGGATGGATTAGAAGCGTTTTTTGTTCACGGAACAACTAATTTCGACTTTGTTGGAGTGAATTTTAACACCGGAGCTTATTTCTTTGAAAAGGCGGATAAAGTTGTTCAAGAACTCCCTAAACTTTTTGGAAACTCAACAAGTGACATAGATTTTGAATGGTCTGGTGATAATTCAAATGAAGCTAGGCAGCAAGCTGGCATTCAACTTGCCGCTTATATATTGCAGCACAGAGTCCCGGGAGAACCTGTAACTATAGTTGGACATAGTCATGGAGGTAATGTTGCAATTGAAGCAGTAAACTTCTTGGTAACTAATAAATTAATTAGACCTTCTGAAGTAAACATTATAGCAATGAATACACCTGATAGAAAAGAACAGGTTCTTGAGAAAAACAGCCCTGTCAAATTTTACACTATAAATGCTATAGGTGATGTGATACAAAATTTGGGCTCTAATTGGGATGATTTAAAGAACGGACCTGTTCCAAATAATGCTGATAAAGATATTTTCTTTAAAGATCAACACGATGGTGGTGGCTGTGGTTATTCAGAACATTGTCCAAGTAATAAGAATTTTGAAGTATGGTTTCCGAAACTTGAAAAAGCTAAGGCGGAAGTAGAAAAACCAAAGTAACTAAATAATTATGTCTGTAATTAAAAACCCTGCATTTCTTTGTTTTGTCAGTATTCTAGGAGTGTTATTTTCATGTAACACAACAGTATGTCCTCAAATGAATTATAAGTTGTTGAATATTGATACTCTTTCACATAGGAGCGATAAACTATTCATTAATAATAGTGACACTCTCAGATTTGTAAATATTCGATTTCAAAACAAAAGTATTCAAAACTCTAATTCATCTTTCTTTTCTGATGCGAAATGCAATAATGGAATATACAGTGATTACAAATGTGTGAAAATCAACTTCATTTATTCTTATTATTTTATTAAAGATCCTAAAGATTACAGTTATGTTTTGTTCTCCTCGTGGTTTAAAACAAGGGAAATAAAAATAAAAACAATTCTGGATGCGGATTTAATTATAGATAAATTTGAAACATTAAATAATTCTTTTTGTCCATTAAAACAGTTGACCATCGAAAATGGCCAATTGATAAATTTTATTGATTCCGGTGGTAAAAAATGGGAACTATTGAGCGAATAAATCCACTAAGGTTTAAACAAAGCATTAAAATATTTCAATTGATAGTACAGATTTTACCAATATTAGATCATCAAAATTCGTTCGCATATTTCGTTCGCCTTCGGTTGCGAATACTTTTTTGATTTTCAGACTAATCGGCAATAAATTACTTCGGTTTTACTTTGATTCATTTATAGTTTCTATTCCACTCTTTACAGCCTTATCGTCAATCACTTTAGGATCTCCCGTCATTCCATCTTGAAATCTTCCGCCTAGATTCAGGAATAATAAATAATCGCCACTTGTAAGATCAATAACATTGAAATAACGGCCCATAGGTGATGTATATGCAACTAAAACACTATATCCCTTGGTATTATTATCAGCGAGGCGTTTGTTAATTTCCTCCGCTGTAGCAAACTCAGCACTCTTAAGATCCTTAAACGATTCTTTTGTAACCCCATGATTAAAAAGATCTGTAGGTATAAGGATCTTTGACTCCTTCAGTTTATTTCTGTAACCTCCCCATTGATCAAGACCTTTTTTCTTTCCCTTTGTATAAACACTATCATGAAACTTGAACTGAGCCGCTAGATTTAAAACAAAAATATTGATCTTAAACTCCATTTGTTCAAAACCTTTATCTGCACCATAATTAACACCCTTCGCAGTTAAATTATCAAAATGGGCTTCAAAGAACATCCACCCTGAGTTCACAAAGGTCATTTTAGTGTAAAAATAATCCGTCCAACTCTTGATCTTATAATTACCAATCAATAAAGTAAGTTGATCCTTATTTAATTTGGTATTACTTACAAATTTTACCGGGCAATAGTTCCAATACTTATCAATTGCCTTTTTTAAAACGGCATCCACGTCTTCATTAAAATCTCCAGTGCTTATCTGAAGCCCTTTCTTTTTAAGTTCTTCCAGGTGTCTTTGAGTTGACATTAATTTTTCTTGCGAAAAGGATAAAAAACTCAACGACATGAATACTACAATAAATCTAAATGATGCTTTCATATAAAGTAATTATACTCAAATATATTAATTTTTTGATTACTTAATAGCTATCAGGATTCCCTAACTTTAGCATTTGTGCTTGGGCAGGTATGGAATTTCCGGTAAGTACCTAACTAACTGCAGCTTCACTTTTCCCCTTTTATAGTTCTAAGCAATTTGCCTTTACTATTATAAAACTCTTTTCTAATAATACTCCCACTTTCATTATAATAAATCCACTTACCTACGGGTAAAGATTTATCAAAGGCAACGTAAGCACCTGTTTTTTTATCATATTCCTTTCCGTGTTTAACGGCCTTCTCATTAAATTCACCTTTAAGTTTAATAACCCCGTTTGGATAATACTCAGTAATTTCACCATGAGGATAATCATTTTGAAAAGACTGTTTTTTGTATAAATACCCTAAACTATCATCATAAAATTTCCATGCCCCCTGTTTATTTCCTTCAACTAGAGGCCCTTCCATTTGCAGTTTATTGAATTTACTAAATATCCTAAAACAACTATCGCTTTGAGAGGGACTTATTAAACAAATTAGGTTAAACAGAATGAAAAAAAAGACAAACTTTACCTGTATTAAATATGCCATAGTAGAACAATGCATAACCTTATTGCTTCTTATCACCGTTTTCGCTCTTAGCCGGAACAGTTCTATATTCCACACCTGCGGACGCTTTTGTTGGATAAATTCCTACATCATCAGATGAGCCTTCCTTTTTATATAATTTATCCGAAAAAATTGGCTTATCGACAATATTGACTTTTTTATTAATTCTAACTTCATCAAATCCTAAAGCCTTAAATTCTTTTTCAACCGCGGCCAAATATTCTTTCGTTCCCTTTTTATCAGAAACAAAATTACTAACCTGATCTACTGTCATGTTAATATCTACAACAACATAAGTTACAATAACAACTTGTGGTTGCTCAGTATTTGCATCACCCTCTATAGATTTAACTGGTACGGGTTCTTTTATTGGCGTAGCTTTAATTGGATTATATCCCGTAGTTGTTATGTTGTTTTTTAAATTCTTTGGGACCAATTCGTTTTTGATGTACTCTTCATTTTCTTTTAAAACTACATCATATACAGCTTTTTCATTTTTCTTATTTGGCCCTGCAAACTGCCCAACAGACTCTTTACTGTTGTCATAAGTAATTCTGGGAATTGGATGCCCTCCGTTCATTATTTGATTGATGTCGGTCCGTGTAAACGTCATCAACATGACTCTGTTTCCTTTCTTTGTGGTAACATGAACGTCTTCTAAGCCATCAACATCGATTGCTGTAATAGGTTTATTGGCGGCAAACTGGTAAGTTGTGTAATAGGCAAAGTTTTTACCAATAGGATCTACACTCAAAAACCTACCCAACCTATTATCATAAATCCTCATCCCATAATCCTGCTGATTTCCCGTTCCCTTCACTTCATTATCATTCTCCTTCCCATTAAACCCATAACGATATGAGTTTGAGTTATATTGGCGTCCTGGCATTTGGCTGCCAAAGGCATAGTAATTATTTTTGCTATAGGCTAATGCTGGCAAGGTTTGCAGAGATTTTTAGTATATCAAATATAGTGAAAATAAATACAAGGTTTAGTCGCAATTTTATACAAATTCCAGCTTTTTATTGTTCAATCGCTCGTGCACCATGTCAATTTCGGTGTCCAAATAGGTTTGGGCATAAGATACGTATCTGTAAAATTCTTTACTATTAGCAGCGTGGCCGCTTATTTGCCTCACCATTTGTTCTTTCATGCCTAAACTTAACATGGTGGTTATAGCGCTCCGGCGCATGGTGTGTGTGGTAACCGCATCACAAAAACGAAGGGTACGGTCTTTACTTTTGTAATTATAAACCTTGCACGGTACTCCTCTTTTTTGTCGGCTACGTTCAATAGGTTCTATAAAGCCGTATAGTTTCATAAGCACTTTTATTTTTTTATTCATAAAGGCCTTGTTGAATTCGGGCAAAAGTTTGTCTTTATATTCAGTTCTATAAGTGTCTATTATTTTCATAGCAAAACCAGGCAATTTTACACAGGTATATGTTTGTGTTTTTTTACTTTGGATCTTAATGTAATGCCTGTTATTAATGCTTTCCAAATTACTTTTCTTGAGAGCCATCAAGTCGCTAAAGCGCAGAGCAACAGCGCAACCAAACACAAATACATCTTTTACTTTTTTAAGATCCGGGCTTAATTGTTTTTCAAGCTCCGTATTAAATATCAGGTAATTCAAACGTTCCGGGCTTACTACAACTATGTCTACATCCTCTGATGGCGCGTAAAATTTTTTGTGGAAAGCCCCTACGTTCAATCCCTTTTCATTGACTAAGTAGTTAAAAAAACTTCGTAATAATTTTATCATGCGGCCCACATAATTATCATGATGGTTAAGGTCATCGTACAGATAATTTGTAAAGGCTATGTAAAAATCCTTCCAGTATTTTTTTTCGTCCGCGAATTGCTTCTCGTCAAAACCATTCACGTTCTTTAAGCGAATAGTAAAGTTCTTTTCGTTGCAAAATTTCGTGAGCAATAAATGCAAGTATTGGTAATTACGAATGCTGGCCGGCTTTATTTTTTTGCCGTTCTTTTGTAAATGTTTGCCTTTTTTTATTTCTTCAATAAATTTTCTAAATAGCGGAAGAAATGAATGTTCCTTGAATTTCTCGGTCATTATTAATGGTTTTAATACGTTGAAATTTATGCAATTCTAACTGTATTTGCACCTGTGTGAACACGTGGTTTTTTTGGTTCGGCACCTTTTTAAAATATACTTTTAGGAAATGGTATAATTTAATTTGGAGTGAAAATGACCAATTCTAAACCAAAAATCGCCTTTAAGGATTTAGTATTTTTGGCCGCGATCCACGATATATAAAGGTTATTCGCTTTTTTGTAGCTATTTTACTACAAAATGAACTGCAGAAAACACTTAGAATTTGAAACAAAAAATGTCTTATATTAGAGTATAGTAATGTTAACATAACAAAAGCTTTAATTGAACGTTATCCATTAGAGCTAGTTTTATACAACAGATACAAATTTAAAAGTAGGGCTTGCAAACCCAAAAAAGGGTTTGGCAAAATGGTGAGTAGATGTATCTGGTTTTTTTAGTAGTATAGTATCAACTAAAATATAAATCTGTCCTGTTTATGGTATCAAATGTCAAAGTCATCATTGCAGAAGATCAAACTATTTTGCGTAAAGCATTAGTAGTATATCTTCAAAGATCGGGAAGTATTGAAGTTGCGGGAGATGTTTCTAATGGTAAACAATTACTCACTCTTGTAAAAAAACAATCACCGGATCTCACTATTTTAGATCTTAATATTCCTGTCATCGATGGCTTTGAAGCTATTGATATTATTAAAACCAAATTCCCAAAAGTGAAAATACTCGTGATGAGTAACGTTGATGATCCGCTAACATTAAGCAAACTCATTTCTAAAGGTGTTAATGGATTCGTTTCAAAAGGAGCTGAATTGGCAGAGCTCACTGATTCAATTCATAAGGTAATAAATAATGAACTTGTATTTGAAAATAAATTAATTGCTCAGCATAAGGAGGGAAAGCTTCTATCAGAAAAAATTGATGAACTTTTTTCAGATAAGGAAACAAGAGTAATGAAAGAAATTTGCAATGGATTAACCAATATTCAAATTTCAAAACGCTTATCCATTTCAGCAGCAACAGTTAATTATCACAAGCAACGGATATACAGAAAAACCCAGTCAAAACACGCGGTTGATCTTTTAAGATTTGTACATAAACATCAATTATTAAGCTTCGATTAGCTTTGCTTTTCAAGCATTAGGTCATACTCTGTTTAGGCCTAAAAACACCTACGTGTTCACATAGGTAAAAATCACTCTTTAGTATACAAAATACTGCAATTTAAGACCTTACAAAAGCGATCTTTTTCACCATATTTTCACCATATTTTCCACGCCTTTATATTGGGTAAATTAGTAAGGAGTGTGCAATTCGCCCTCACTATTGCTTAATAACCAAATGGAAGAAATACAAATTAGTGCGGATCTAAAGAATCAAATCACCATTGATCAAGCTTGGTATTATAAAATTGTTCCTTCCGGAATTCAAAATGGCGTATTGTCTTTTTTTTGTGATGGTGATCGCATAAACAGTGATCTAAAAAGTGAACTCGAGATCATGTTGGGGAAATCAATTGATCTCGTTTCAGAAAAAGCGGAGAAAGTAGAGCAATTGCTTTTGAGTTTTTATCCGCGGTCTAATGCCAATTTTAATTTAGATTCTGCCTCCAACGAAACGTATCGCTTAAATGTAAACGACTACAGCTTCATTGAAACACTTGTTAAAGAAGCAAAGAGTTTAAATAGTTCGGATATTCATATTGAAACATATGGCGAAAAATGCAGGATCCGCTTTAGAGTGGATGGTGTTTTGATCGACAGGCATAAACTCAATCGCTCTGAATACCCTGGAATTATTAATAAGATAAAAGTAAAAGCTCAATGTAACATTGCTGAAAAGCGCATGCCCCAAGATGGTCGCATTCGTTTTAAAATTGATAATTCAAATCTTGATCTTCGCGTTTCCATTTTGCCAACCTTGTATGGAGAAAAAATTGTACTGCGTTTATTGGGAAGCGATGCTAGCCATATTCAAATTGAGAAATTAGGTTTTACAAATGAGGAATTAGAGCGCTACGAGTTAGCGGTAAAAAAACCAAATGGAATTATTTTAATAAGCGGACCTACGGGTTCGGGTAAAACAACTACACTCTACGCAACTCTAAAAGTTCTGAATAAGTCAACGAACAATATTGTTACGGTTGAAGATCCAATTGAATACACGCTTGATGGAATAAATCAGGTGCAGATAAAGGAAGATATTGGTTTAACCTATTCGGAAGCTTTAAAAACATTTCTACGTCAAGATCCTGATATCATAATGCTAGGTGAGATAAGAGATGCACAAACCGCCCAAATGGCTATTCGAGCAGCCTTAACAGGGCACTTAGTATTATCAACCATTCATACCAACTCTGCCTGGGGAACAGTAAATCGTTTGGTAGATATGGGAGTTCCTGCTTACTTACTTTCTAATACATTAAATCTTTCTGTTGCGCAGCGTTTAATTAGAACACTTTGCCCGCATTGTAAAAAACCTATCAAATTAGACCCAAAAGCACTTCCTAAAAACTATCGCCATTTAAGTATTGAAACTCATTATCATGCTGGCGGCTGTCAGCATTGCCATTTTACCGGCTTTAAAGGCCGAAAGGCTATTTATGAGGTAATAAATATTACAACGGAATTAAGCGAAAAAATAAAGAACAGCACTACAAGCATTGATGACTATTTGAAAGAGAATAAAATTGATAAGCTATCACAAAACGCGTTAAAGTTGTTTGAAGAGGGTGAGACAACATTAGAAGAAATATATCCTTACTTAATTAATGAAAATTAACTGTATGCAAAAAAATTGGATCATCCTGTTTATAACAATCCTAAGTTTTAGCTTAAACGCTCAAGATCGTTTTGACGTTTTGGATGAAAAACTTATTCAATTAGCGAAGTCATATCCCGGAGTAAATGATAAAGTAGAGTTGTCGATGAACGGTGCCACTGTTCATGAATATGTACGCGCTATAGGACTAAGTAATAATTTAAACGTTAATGTGGATCCGGGAAGAAGTTTTTTTGTTTTTATGTAAGCGATATGACCTCGATATACAATTTATGGGGCCGATCATGACATTCGTAAAATTTACTCCCGCAGTAGTTGAAAAAAAGATCATTACAAAAAAACTCAATATTCAATATGAGAAGAGTTTGGATCTACTGAGCTATGATCTGAATAATGACACCCTTGGTAATGTAGCGAAAGAGATCACCAAACAAAGTGGTAAGAATATTATTTATTCTCCGGATCTAATGAATAAAACGGTTAGTGGTTTTATGCAAGGCGCTACATTCAATTCGGCACTTGAAAAATTGGCTTTTGCGAATGATATGAAAGTAACTAAAACCGATGATGATTTTTATGTATTTGAAAAAAAGCAAGCAATAGCGGCTCAAAATCCAAATCAAGGAAGTTCATCAAACAATTCGTTTGGTAGTTTGAGCGGAACAAAGAAAGATGATAAGAACACTGGCATTGTAGTAAAAGACGGTTTGATAAGCATGGATGTCCAAAATACGCCGATCGCGGATATTGTGAGTGCAGTCTCAAAACAATTAGACAAAAATTATTTTTTATTTAATGACCTAAAAGGGAATACTACCTTAAAAGTAGTAGACGCTCCTTATGATGAATTTTTAAAATTACTTTTCAATGGAACAGATCTAACTTTTAAAAAGGATGGAAGTGTGTACTTGTTTGGCGACAGAAATTTAGAAGGCTTGCGACTAAGTAAATTGATCACATTAAAGAATCGAACTATCGAGAAGATAATTGATTTTATTCCGGCTGAATTAAAAAAAGGAATAGAGTTAAAAGTGTTTGAGGATATGAATGGGATCATCGTTTCCGGTTCGCAGCCTCGCATCAATGAATTAGAAGCATTTTTACGCCAGATAGATGTTGTAGTGCCAATGGTACATATAGAAGTGATCATTGCCGATGTTCGTAAAAGCAACTCCTTATCAGCAGGCATTTCCATGGGTTTAGGAACGGGAACCAATACAACAGGAGGATCATTGCTACCAGATTATAATATTAGTTTGAATTCAAAATCTATAAATAATTTGATCAGTGGTATTAATGGATTTGGTGTTATAAATCTTGGTAATGTAACACCTAATTTTTATTTGAACCTTAAGGCTATGGAGTCAAACGGTATATTGAAGTTACGTTCAACACCTCAAATAGCTACATTAAATGGCCACGAAGCAAAATTAAGTGTTGGGCAAACACAGTATTATTTGGAGGTAAATAATAATTTAGTGAATCAAGCTAATACTCAGCAAAACATATTACAAACGCAAAACTGGAAAGCAGTGAACGCCGATCTATCTGTAACTATTGATCCACAGGTATCAGGAGATGAGCAAATAACAATGACTATCAATGTAAAGCAATCGAGTTTTACTGAGCGCGTTTCAAATACGGCTCCTCCGGGAACTATTAATCGTGATTTTCAATCGTTGGTGAGGGTAAAAAATGGTGAGATGATCATGCTAGGAGGTTTAGAAGAAAATCAGGTGAATAACTCAGGTAGTGGCTTGCCATTACTGTCACGTATTCCAATTTTGAAATGGATCTTCGGTAATCGTACTAAATCTAAGTCGGAAAATAAGTTGACGATTTTTATTAAACCAACTGTTATTTATAACTAATGATCTTCGATAAGCTCATACCTAAACAATTTTTGGTGAAGCAAGAAGTGTGCGCAGTGGAGGCTTTATTTGATGAAGCGGGAATCACTTATCATATTACCCTATTGAAAAACAAGGGGAAGAATCTCGAACTGATCTATAAACAAACTACAAAGGATAAACTTGATCTCCCAAAAAAAATAATAAAGAGTAAACTGCCTGTTGTTGTTATCATTAATGGTAAGGGTGTTGTAACAAAAAAAATAGGTTTATCGAATGAAGCGCATCAATCAATTGATAATTTAATAGAACAAAATCTACCAACTGTAAACAAAAATGAACTAAACATTCAGGTTTTCAGACAAAGTGATCATACAGCTTTTTTAAGTTTATGTAGAAAGGAACAAGTTGATTCCGTAGTAAGCGATTTGAAAGTTCAAAAAGTGGATGTAGCCAATGTGCTTATAGGTGCCCCTGCAATTTTAGGATTACAACCACTTTGGTCGAGCTTTAATTGTTTACCTACTAGCTTACATTCAGTGGAGCTTAATAATGGAGCTATTGAAAGCATTCAAAGCCTTAAACCTAATGAAGATAAATTAAAATTGGAAGGAATAGAATTTGAAAAAGAAAACAGCTTAGGGTTTGCGGCCGGTTTAAGTTACTTAATGCAAAATAAGATCAATGAGAATTCAAATGCAGCGATAGACGATTTGGAATTGAAGCATAGTGAGAAGAACAAGTTTAAAGTTCTAACTCTTTTTTGTGTTGCTATCGCTTTTATAATCGCGATTACAAATGTTGTATTTTACACCAGCTATTTTGAAGAAAACAGTAAATTGGAAACCGAGTTGTCGGTTTACCAAGGTAAAAATGACGAGATCAATAAGCTATTAAGTGATTATAAAAGCAAAAAGGACCTCATTGAAGGCGCAGGTGTACTAAATAGAAACAAGTTGAGCGAGTATGCGGATAAAATTGGCGCAACAATTCCTGAAGAAGTCGTATTAAGTCAACTCTACTTTAACCCAAAAAATGAAAATGACGAAAGTGATGACAGTTTGACAACTTTTGAGAATAAACATTTAGTGATCAAAGGAAATTGCAACAAAAGCCTGATAGTTAATGAATGGTTAAATATTTTAAAGATGCAGAAATTCGTTAAAGAAGTAAGTCTTGAAAAATTCTCCTACAACAAAGAGAAGATTTTACCAAATTTTGAGATACGACTAATAACTAACTAATGCTGGATAAATTAAATTATACAAAGAAATGTTATTTGCTTTTAGCGGGATTGGTTCTCTTTTTCTATGTAGGATACCAGTTCAGTTTTTCGGATACGTTTGCTTTGCAAGATCAAATAAAGGAAAAAGAGGAAAAATTAGCTTGGTTAAAGGAAAAAGAAAAGGAGCTACCGCTTTTAAAGGCAAAGATGGAGGAATTTGAAAAGGCATATTCAAAAAACGATTCATTGGCAGTTAGGGATAAATTAACGGCATATATCTCTGAATTTGCGGAACAAAATGAATGTTTGGTAACAGAGATACCCAACAATTCCTCTTTTAGCAACGACGATTTGAATGTTCAAACAAATACATTTACGATAAAGGGCGATTTTAATAATCTCCTTACACTTTTAAACACATTGGAAACAAAACATAAGTACATTGCTAAGATCATGTCGGCCAGATTTTATACTGTGTCGGATATGCAAGCAAAAAAGAAAAGTTTGTTTCTTACAATTATTACGCAATCATTTGAACAAAAGACATCATGAAAAAAGTACATGTAGTATTATTCGCAATTGCCGGCATCATCTTACTTGGATGTAAGAAGGATTTTATTGTAGAAGATATAAAAGATAAGACTATAACCATAAACGCGCCAGCTAATAATCTGGTTACAACAGCCAATAAAGTAACTTTTTGGTGGGAGCTACTTGATGGAGCTGAGAAGTATAATATTCAGGTTGTTAAACCGAATTTTTCGAGTATAACAGAAATTATTGCCGATACGACAATAACAGGATCTAAATATAATCTTAGTTTACAGCCCGGTGCATATCAATGGCGAATAAGAGCAATAAATGCTGGTGGGAATACTGTATACCAAACCTTCAGTTTAAAAGTTGATACCACAAGTAATTTAAGCTCATTAACCGTTAGTACGATAGATCCGTTAGCAAACCTCCTTACTTCCGAAAAACGCATTGCTTTTTCTTGGATCGCTTTAAATGCAGCTACACAATATCAAGTGTTGATCTTGAATTCCAGCAGTGGCGTTGTTAAGGACACGACAACTTCCTTAACTACGTATACATATACATTCTCTTCTCAAGGAGCTTATTCATGGAAAGTGAGGGCAAGCAATGACTTCAGTATTTCCCAGTATAACACGGCTTTAACCTTTACCATTGATTTAACGGCACCTGCGGCACCTGTTCTATCATCACCATCTCACAATGCAATAATAACACCGACCAATAACTTGGTTTGGAACAGGGTTGGAGCACCTGACGCTAGGTATGATAGTGTTTACATTGCCACCGATTCATCGTTTACAAACGTTATAAGTAAAACTAAAACCTATTTACAAAGTATTTCCATCAACGCTCTTACAAATCCACCTCCGGCTTCAAGTACTATCTATTGGTGGCGATTAAGATCAGTAGACTCTGTAGGAAATAGATCAGTATATAGTAACCAATTAAAATTCAAGTTAAATCCGTAATGTTCAAGGGGAAGAAGGGTTTATATATTCTTATACCGCTCAATATATTGATCTGGGGCTATTTTGCCTTTAGGTTTTACTCATTTTATAATCCGGATGATGAACCTCGAATTAACGATAGTTCGACATCTGCTAAGATCGAAGACATCAAGGATAGTGTTAATTACAAACTGCAATTGAGTTATGAGGATCCATTCTTAAAAAGCGAACCAAAAGAAAAAAACAATCATTCAAGTAAAAGCTTAAATAAAGAGCCAGTTAAAGCGAAAGTTGAGAAGGTAAAAAATTTAAAGCAGGAACCTGAAAAAACTATACCTGTAATAAAGTACATGGGTTTAGTAAAGAATAATAGCAATGGCTTGGCAACGGCTATTGTAAGCATTAATGGCTCTTCGAAATTAGTTAAGCAAGATGAGACTGTAGATGGTTTACGTTTTAAAGACTTCAATAATGAGAATCTTACTGTTTTTTGGAATAAGGAGAAGATCGTTATAACTAAATAAATTAGACAGAACAGTGCATTTATTTGAGGTTGAGATTATTATTTTTTGTGAATTATTAATGTTAATTCACACTAAGATGACTTTTCTCAATTTCCAGAGTCCTTTTAATATATAATTTTGTTGAGTGGAAGTAGAGGAGATTTTATTGAAAGTTGCGGGGCTGAAGTCAGTATACGGAGAGGCGGCGCGGATGTGTTTGATTGACCCAAACCTAAGTAAACAGTTTCTGCTTGAATGTTATCAAGAAATACTCGAAGATAGAGTTGCGTTAGAAAAACATCTTGGGATCGATCTTGTAAAAGAGATTGTTATGTTTACTAAAGAGGAGTATAGTTAAACATGAATTGGTGAGTAGTAAACTCGAGCCGGTTTTAAAAGCTAAGCCAATGCGGCGCCTGGAACACATAAAAGTGAAGCATTTTGGATTGTGCCACTTGCAAATGGAATTTTCTTTTCATCTGACTTTTTAGATATTCTTATATTCTTGGCGCATAGAATTTAAGGTGTCGACTAATGTTATTATAAAACAAGTTAATTTATAAATAAATTTAACCTGAAACCCAAGTCCAGAAAGGGTTGTAATCCGTGTGAATTCTAATGTATCCAAATTAATGCGGATGAATTTGTTACAATACAAATTAAAATCGATCAGGAATTGTATTAATTCGCATTAAGTAGAATACTACCCCTTCAACCTGAACCGTTGTTTCTATTTGATGAAATCTAATCAAACCTGGCATTGGAATTGGGTTCATTACTATTTTGAACAATAAGGAATTTGTTATCTTTAAAATAGCTAATGAAATAATGAAATGGATAAGGAAATAGAAATACTCAACGAATTAAAAAAGCTAAACACAGTTTTATCAAAAGTTCTTGGAAGTTCAGAATTAACCGAATCAAAGAGATTTTCGAAAGAATCGATTGACAAGGCAGCAAAAGAATTTCAAAAATTGGCTATTCAGAGAGGAGAGTGGGTAAAAAATGAAGGGATTTCAAAGTATATAAAAAACGCGCCTTATAACCCTGCTAAATTTATTATTGAGGAACTTAAGTTTGGCAATTATTTTAAAAGAGGCCATCAGTATTACCTCAATAAGACAGATTTAATTAAACTTGGCCAAGAATTGAAAGATAGAGATGTGAATTTGAAAAGGTATTTGGAATTTAAAGATGACAAAGCCAAATTTGACAAGTATCTTAAGAAAGTGCTAAAGAACCCTTCTAAAATTCCATACGAACTGCCAGAAGATATGTTGAACATCACAACTTCAAAACCACCATCCCCACTTATTTCCAAAATCCGGGAGCATGTAAAGCAATTAAAGAGGGAATTTGAAGAATGTGAATATGGAAAGCACATCGATGTATATCAGGATAGCTACGCCATGTTCAAAGATTTTTATCGGTATCGAGATTATTTAGATAAGGACTTGTTGAGGAGATTGAATAAGTGGAGGGATGATTTTAACTTAGCTAATTCTTTAATTCATGAATTCGGACGAAAGCGTAGCAGGTAGTTGCTTTTTCCAAAGAATGAAGTAGTAAAACTCGAACCCTTTTAAGAACCCGCATCAATTCTGGATGTCAGGTCTACTGAATTAGCAGGGTGACACAAAAGTGAATCAATTAGTCCGTGGATTTTTTATAAACGTTATTGCGATATTCTAAAAAATTTGTTAATTTAGTTTCTCATGTATCGTCTTTTAATCGAAAATAGCAATTCAAGCTCTTCTAAATCTCTTACAGAAGATGGTATTGTTAATTTTTCAATGTTTAGCGAGTTGGATTCACCAATTGACTTTAAAGGGTTCTCAATAAAGTATGTTTTTCAAGGAACAGAGAACTACAAAGTGAATGGCAATAAATTCCGCGTGAACAAAGGCGAATACCTTTTGGGTAATGATTTTTCAGAAGGAAAAGTTAATATTGGAAGTAATGAGACAGTTAAAGGTCTTTGTATCGATATTAATCCAACAATACTCTCCGAAGTTGTTGCCAGCTTTATTGAGCCAGGTACGCCATTTTCCGATATACAATTAGATAAATTTTTTACCAGTGAATCTTTTTTTGAGAACAAATATTCACTTGATAAGACCAAATTGGGGCAATTGCTTTTTTCTTTAGGTGAAATTTTGGATAAAGACCCATTTGCAAATCATCAATTTACAAAGGAATTTTTCTACGAATTGGCTGAAAAGGTCGTTTTAGATCACCGCCCAATTTTAAAGCAAATAAACTCCATTAATTCTTTAAAGGTTATCACTAAAAAGGAATTGTACAGGAAGGTATTAAAGGGTAAAGATTATATTGATAGCAATTATCTTTCTAAAATTGAAATTAATACTATCGCTAAAGAATCTAACTTATCTGAATACCATTTTTTCCGACTCTTTAAATCTGTTTTTAAAATCAGTCCACTTCAATACATAATTTCTAAAAGATTGGAAATTGCAAAGCAACTTTTGCAAAATAAAGCACTTAAATTAGCCGACATAGCAGTTATTACAGGGTTTTCAGACATGCAAAGCTTAAGCAAAGCCTTCAAAAAAGCAATATGGCACCTCACCTTCTAAATCAATTTTAGAATAAGCAGGATTTGACAAGCTGGCATTAACGTTTTTAATTATTTTCGATTGCAAAATCGAACTTTATAATGAAAACACTATTTACCACCCTTATCATTTTATCCTCAATCTCATTAAATTCTCAAACTCTAAAACGAGTTTCAAATAAAGGCAACATCGGCTCCCCAATTCCGAACGAGTTAGTAGAGAAAAACGAACTTAAATCTAACGAAGGAGTTTATTTCAGAAAAGTATTTCCGGGCACTACCGCAGCTGAGTTAGGCGTTATAGAGGGAGACATTCTTTTAAAAGTGAATGGTGTTGAAGTTAAAACCATAGCAGAATTAAAAACGCCAAGTCTAAAATTAAGGGAAGGCGAAACGGTAACATACTTGGTTATGCGCGATAAAGAACCTAAAGAATTAAAAGGGAAAGTAATTGGCAACCCAAAAGAAGTATCTGAAAAATTAATCGTTGAATACAATTCATTCAAATTTAAAGAAGGTTTAATTCGAAGTATTTATCTTAAACCCAAAACCACAGGCAAAAAACCCGCAATACTTTTTATCCCTGGATATCCCTGCACAACAATTGATAACCTTCCTGAACATCATCCTTATAAAAAATTGGTTTACGGTTTAGCCGAAAAAGGATACATCGTAATGCGTGCCGAGAAACCCGGTGTTGGTGATTGTCAAAATACTCCTGAATGCAATTCGATGGATTTTTTAACGGAGGTTTCATCATTTAAAGCTGCTTTATCGGATTTAAAAAAACAGAAAGACGTTGACACCAATAATGTTTTTATTCTTGGTCATTCTATGGGAGGAATGGAAGCTCCTTATGTTGCTTTAAATAGTAATGTGAAAGGAATTATTGTAATGGGCATCACAATAAAGCCTTGGTTGGAGTATTTAACCGAAATGCTTCGAGTTCAAAATCCGCAATTAGGAATCGACTACGTCCAAAGCGAAAAAGACATGAAGTTATACGAAACCTTATTATTTCAATTATTAGTCAATAATAAAAAAACATCGGAATTGGTATCCCAAAACAATGAGTATGCAAGGATTTTAAAACGAGATTTTAATTATGCAGGAGGAGATGATTTTCTAACCAGAGATATAATTTTCAGTCAGTCATTAAATAAAATTAATGTTACTGAGACATGGGCTAATACAACTTCAAAAGTTTTATCCGCTTGGGGTGAAACCGATATTCAAACCATTAACGACTTTTCTCATAAGGAATTAGTAAAAATTGTAAATAAGTACCACCCAAACAACGCTGCATTTCTTGAACTCAAAGGAACAGACCACAATCTCATGCTGATCCCTACAATGGAAGAAAGTTACCAAAGAAACGCTAACGGTACAATCTCAAGCATATTTCCAACAAATTTCAACACTAAAATAATTGAAGATTTTGATGTGTGGATGAAAAAAATCATTAGTAACAATTAAATAAAATACCAAGATGAAAAAAATCCATTTAATCCCCTTATTTATTTTCCTAATTGCGCCGAAAAGTAATGCGCAAACTTTTACAAAGATTACGAGTACTTTAAATCCCATTGTAACTGATACCGCCAGAAGTGGTGGTGGTAGTTGGGTAGATATTGATAATGACAATGATTTGGATTTGTTTGTTTCAAATGGAAATTTAACTAGTCAAAATAACCACTTATATATTAATAGCGGAGCAGGCAATTTTACAAAAATTATTACGGGTAGTATTGTAACCGATAGTGGTTCCTCTATTGGTAGTACTTGGGGCGATTATGATAATAATGGTCAACTAGATTGTTTCGTTACAAACAGAAATAATTTCGGTAACTTTCTTTATCAAGGAAATGGTGGTTCGAATCCTTTAAAACTATTAAGTACACCAACTACTACCGATATGGCAAACTCAAATTCATCATCTTGGATTGATATTGACTCTGATGGAGATTTAGATCTTTACACAGTTAACTTTATGGGTAGTGATTTTCTTTACTTAAATCAAGGGCCACCATCATACACCTTCACCACAAATCAAACCAATCCTATTCAGTTAGATAATTCAAATTTTTCAATCCCTGGAATATGGGCAGATTTTAATAATGATAGGCGCCCTGATTTGTTTGTTGGAAATGCAGGTAACCAAAATGACAAATTGTACGTGAATAATGGGGGCTTAAGCTTTACTTCGTATACAATTGCTGACGGAAGAGCAACCCTAGGCGGCAGTTGGGGTGATTATGATAATGATGGTGATTTAGATTTATACATAGCTAATTACACTAATCAGGCCAGTATTTTGTACAACAATAGTGGAGCACCGCTTTATACACTAACCCCGGTTTCGGCAAGTACTGTTCAAGTGACTGGTAATAGTGTGGGAAGCGCTTGGGGCGATATTGATAATGACGGAAACCTAGATTTATTTGTTTGTGATGATGGTGGAAATAATCATTTGTATTTAAATAGTGGTTTTCCTACTTATACATTTACTTCCGTTTCGTCAGGCCAAATTGTAAATGATGGCGGAAATTCTTTTGGTTGCACTTTAGGTGATTATGACAACGATGGGAGTTTGGATGTGTTCGTTGCTAACCAATTAAACCAAACAAATTTTCTCTATCACAATAATGGCAACGCAAACAAATGGATCACAGTTAAGTGTAATGGAGTTTCCTCTAACAAATCCGCTATCGGCGCAAAAGTATTAGTTAAAGCCAATATTTCCGGGAATAATATTTGGCAAATGCAAGAGGTTCTTGCGCAAACCGGATACAATAGTCAAAATCTCTGGTTGCATTTTGGTATGGCAAATAGCTCAACAATTGATACAATGATCATTAAATGGCCATCTGGTATCACAGACACATGCCTCAACATCCCAACAAATAATTTTTACAATGCTAATGAAGGAGCTTGTTTAACAACTGTTGGAATTAAGGATTTTAAAAACGAAAATTCGTTTTCAGCAACTATTTTCCCTAATCCAAGTAAACATTTAGCCCAACTAAATTATTATTTAAGCAGTGATGAATTTGTTGAGATAAAAATAGTTGATGCTCTGGGAAGGGAAGTTTCTCTTTTAACTATAGAAAAACAAACTAAGGGGGGGCATTCTGCTATAGTTGATTTGAGCAAGTTAGCTCCAGGTATATATTATTGCAAAATAAATTCAGAAACAAAAACAACAACTCTTAAATTGATTCTTGAAAATTAATAGTCATGATCTCGTAAAGGTGGGCACTAATGAAGATAAAGATTTAAAACCATTAATAAGCCAATAGGATCCAATGTTAATTTGTTATATATAAATGAAATTATTGCTTTCCATCTTGATAATAGCTTTAACAGCATGTCAGCAGAACACAAAAAACAATCAGTCTGCAAGCAGTAAATCGTGCACTTCAGATTCTCTGCTCTCGAAAGTTGATAGCTACCTCAATTCTTATGTTGATAGTGGGTTTGCTGGTGTTGCTTTAATTGCTGATAAGAACGGCATTATCTTTCATAAAGCTTATAATGGCAAAGGGGATAACATCGACACCAGCACTGCCTTCGGGATTGCATCAAGTGCAAAATGCCTTACCAGTACCGCTATAATGCAACTGCACGAGAGGGGTAAGTTGTCAATAAATGATCTCATCACAAAATATTTTGATAATGTGCCTTCGGATAAGAAGTCTATAACTATACGTTATTTACTTACCCATACCAGCGGATTGGATGAGTGTAACTGCATTGATGGTGAAACAGAACCTCTAAAATTAATTAATGGGATACTACACTCTCAGATTGCTGGTTCCATTGGCGGTAAATGGCTTTACAGGAACGAGAACTACTATTTACTTGATTACATTATCGAGAAAGTTTCGAAGATGTCTTATCGGAATTATGTACAACAAAATATTCTAAATGCTGCAGAAATGCACCACACTGGTCAATCGGCCCAAGAAAAAGAAAAATCGGTGATTCTCGCCGCAATCGAACTGGATTCCCTAAAGAAGCAACCGGTATATGCTAAGTCATATGTCAACGGGGCTCTCAAAACAAATTTAGCTAGCCATAAGGTAGGCGCTTATTTTAGTACTTCAAATGATATGTATAAATGGGCGCTGGCTGTCAGAAATAATAAACTCATTTCTGATTCAACATTGGTATTATCCCTCCAGCCACAAACCAGTGGTCTTATCCGGGATAAGGATACCGCATTGTATTATGGATATGGCTGGGTCTTTACCACTGTAAAAGGTAAACGCATTAATTTTTTTATGGCAGGTAGGGAAGATTGGATGTGGAACAATAGAGCGTACATATTGGAAAACGGATTTACTATAATCGTTTGGTCAAGGGATAAAAAAGGGCCTGATAGTGATGCAATGGCAACTGTACTCACAAAGGAGTTAGTCAAAATATTTGAAAAAATAAATTAAACTATAAAGTGAGGAAGTGTTGAAAAATGAGCAAAATTTTGATTTAATTGATATATCAAGTATATTTGTATCAATTAATATTTTACCTATGGAACAATTAGAGCAAATCATTTTTTATACTTTAGAAAAGTCAATTAAGTCTTATAGGCAGTTTGCTCAGCAGAGCATAAGTAAAAAAAAGCTTGACATAACGATTGACCAATGGTTGATATTAAAAACGATTCAAAATAAACCCGATTTAACACAGCAACAAATTGCGGTAACTGTTTTTAAAGATTACGCTTCAGTAACTCGTATTATTGAAATCTTGGTAAAAAAAAAGGTTCTAAAAAGGGATTTTCATTCTAGTGATAGGCGGCGATTCAATTTGAGTATCACAACGCAAGGGCTAAAAATACTTAAAGATTCAGCTCCCGTTATTCAATCAAATAGAAAAAAGGCACTTAATGGAGTTACAAACTCTGAGATCGAAATGCTAAAAAAGGTACTAAATAAAATAATTGAAAACTGTAATTAAATGAGGAAAATCATTTTTATAACTCTAATTGTTGCTTCACAGCTAGCCACAGCCTTCAGCGTATTTGCTCAAAGTACTTTAGTAAGTAAGAGTTTTTTTTCTGTTGAAGAGTTAAAGCAAGATTTTGATATTTTTCGTGCTTCACTTGAAGAAGCGCATCCCGGGCTTTACCGCTACAAATCAAAAGCTTTTATGGATTCATTATTTATAGTATCTAAATCAGCTATAACAAAAGAAATGTCGGATCTTGAATTTACAGTATTTCTATTTAAGATAGCTTCTCATATTGGTGATGGCCATTTAAGGGTAGTCCCCCCTAAAGTACGGTTAGATTCACTAGATGAAGGTCCAACAGCTATCCCCTTTCAAGTACACTTTGTTCGAAACAAACTTTTTGTAAAGCGCAATTTCTCAGAACTAAATGATAAAGATTTTCTTGGAGCCGAGATAGTCTCCATAAACGGGCATTTAATTTCAGATTTCTTAAAAGAATATTTATCGTTCTTTCCTTCTGATGGCAATAATCAAACTCATAAATACAGAGCCATTTCAGCAATGCGCTGGTTTACCAGATATTTTTATATCCTTTATGGTTACTCAACATCTTATGAAGTAAAATACATTTCAATTAACGAAAGCACTTTCAAAACTGCCAAATTACAAGGCTTGATTTTTGATAAACTATTGGATATCCGCAAAGAACGTTATCCAACGTTAGTCAACGAGCCACCTGCAGAATTCAAATTTTCACCAAATGAAAAATATGCTTATCTGAGAATCGGAAGTTTTGACAAAGGGCAGTTTAAAAAAGCAGGGGTTAATTATTCTAAATTCCTCTCATCTGCTTTTAAAACTCTAGAAAAAAACAATGTCAATAATCTAATTCTTGATTTGCGAAATAATGGTGGTGGTACTGATGAGTATGGAAAAGAATTATTCTCTTATTTCATTGATAAAGATTTTGATTATTACGAATCCATTCGAATGAAAAAGGAAAAGTTTGAATTTTTTAAATACACCACTCGACCCGATGCTAAAGCTCCGAAAGGAATGTTAAAGCCAAACGATATCGGCAGCTTTGATAATGTTAAACATCCAAATTACGGTCTGCAAACACATTCCAAACCAACATTTAAAGGAAATATTTATGTGCTCATAAACGGCGGTTGCTTTTCAACAACCTGCGAGTTTTTATCTGTACTACATTATAATACAAAAGCTATTTTTATTGGTGAAGAAAGTGGCGGCGGTTATTATGGTAATTGCTCTGGCCCAACTCCTGATCTTATTTTGCCTAACTCAAAAGTAAGGCTTGAGCTTCCTTTAATGAATTATAGCATGGCAGTAAAGAATTACGTGCCAAAAGACAAAGGAATAATTCCTAACCATAATGTAATGCCAACCATAACTGATATAATAACCAATAATGATATTGAGTTGAATTTCGCAAAGAGTTTAATTAAATAGATGAAGAAGATAGCACTTTTTTTAATTTTTGTATTGTCAATCAATACTGGGAGCGCGCAAAAAAAAACGAAGGAAATAGATTCCCTTATGAATTTATTTAAGCAGAATGCTCACTTCAATGGCACCATACTTGTTGCCGAAAACAATCAAGTCATTTATAAAAATGGATTTGGTTATGCTAATATGGAATGGAACGTTCCCAACACAACTAATACCCGTTTTAGATTGGCTTCACTTGGTAAACAATTTACCGCCCTCTTAATAATGCAGTTGGTCGAGGAAGGGAAAATAAAACTTGAGGGAAAAATATGTGACTACCTTCCTGAATACCCTGCTACTTCCGGTAAAATCATCACGATACATCAATTACTTACGCATACTTCGGGTATCCCGAACTATCATATTATTCCCGATTATGATGCAAATCAAGGAAGAGCATATACTCGGTCTGAGTATATGGATTTGTTCAAAAACCAAAAATTAATGTTTAAGCCCGGTACTCAGTATTATTACACCAATCTTGGTTATTTTGTTCTTGGTTGCATAGCTGAAAAGGTTTCCGGTAAATCGTATACGCAACTGATAAAGCAAAAAATCTTTGATCCTGCGGGCATGACAGAAAGTAATACGGAAGAAGAGAAGCAGGTAATCCCCAATCTAGCTTATGGGTACAATTTTATTTACACCGGATATGAGCCTGCGCGGTTCCGCCATCCATCACAGGTGTTTGGGGCTGGTCATATTATCACAACCGTAGAGGATTTTTTTAAATACGATCAGGCTTTGCACAATTATAAGTTGCTTTCAGAAAAATATCAAAAGTTAACTAATACTGTCTATAAGAATGGTTACGGTTATGGCTGGAATATGAGTTATTATCCCAAGTCAAAAAATGATTCTGTTACTCTTGCAAGTCATGATGGAGGAACTTATGGCTTCGCCTCAGTCGCCTATAGATTTATTGAAGATAATAAATTGATTGTTGCATTTAGTAACAGTTCACCCTATGATATGTATGTTGTTGCCCGCGCGGTAGGAAGAATACTCTATAACCGGGAGAAAATATTTCCAAAAAGATCTTATGTCGAGGAGTTTGCAATTACAACCAATAAGGCGAATGCTGATTCTGCTGTTGGTCAATACTACTATCTTAAAAAAAATCAATCTGAAATTTATGAATTAGATGGGGTTGAATTTAATCTCTTGGGTTATAATTACCTTAGAAAAAACATGTTTAAAGAGGCGATCGCTGTTTTTAAACTAAATGTTGAAGCCTACCCAAATTTTGGCGCCCCTTACGATAGCTTAGCAGAAGCATATATGCTAACTGATCAAAAAGACTTAGCTATTAAAAATTATAAAAAAGCACTCGAACTTGATCCTAATAATTCAAATGCCAAAGTGATGTTAAAGAAACTCAATGAAAAATAATAAATGAAATTGCCAAGTTAACTTCTTTTTAAAGAGCGGAATTTAAAGGAAACTTTAACCTTTCCTTAACTAAATCGCATCTCTGTAAAAAGTAATTTTGAATAAAAAACACATGAAAAACGTAGCGGTAATACTGGCAATGGTTATAATGTTTGTTGCTTGTTCAAGTAATAAAGCACATGAAATCGATAAAAATTCCTTAACGGCAAATTCTTTTATAAATGATACTTGTAAAAAAATTGATGATTATCTCACAAAACTTTCTGGAGAAAAAAACTTCAGTGGTGGACTTCTAATTATAAAAGATGGTAAAAAGATTTTTAGTAAAGGCTACGGTTGGGCCGATAAAAATCTCAAGATTCCTTTTACACCCCGCACTTTAGCCTCAATGGGCAGTATTACCAAAGCTTTTACGGCCGCGGCAATTATGAAATTGGTCGAACAAAATAAATTGACTTTAGAAGATCCGTTAAAAAAGTATTTTCCGACAATTCCTGTAGATAAAGAATCAGTTACAATTCACCAATTACTCACTCATTCGTCAGGCTTTCATGAGTTCCTCAAACAGGATGGTGGTGATTATGAAAAAATTGAAACAGAAGCCTTTTTAAAAAGAGCATTCTCGGAACCACTGGCCTTCAAGCCTGGAGAAAAGGCTGTTTACACAAATGTTGGCATGAGTATTCTTGCTATTATTATCGAAAAAGTATCGGGATTAGATTATGAAAAATATTTGCAGACCAATCTTTTCGAGCCAATAGGAATCAAGAAAATCGGCTACCGTTATCCATTAACTAAAGAGGATACAATCGCGATAGGTTACCAGAATGGAAATATATGGGGCACCCATCAATCCCATTTTGAAAAAGTCGGAGGTGGTCCATATTGGAATTTGAAAGGTAATGGAGGTTTAGAGGTTTCTTTAGATGAGATGTATTTATGGTTAAATAGTTTTAACAACAACACTATTTTAAAAAAGGAATCGATTGAAAAAATGTTCACAGCGCATACGCAAGAGGAAGGATATAATGGCGAGTCTTTTTTTGGATATGGCTGTAATATTTCAAAAAGCCGTCGTAATACAAAAATGATTGATAACGGTGGTAGTAACGGAATATATTTTGCAAGAATCGTTCGTTTGCCTGGGGAAGGTGTTGTCTTCTTTATGATCACAAACGAAAGCACTATAAATACAAGTATGGTTCTTCCGAACATTACGCAGCTTTATTTTATGGGAAAAATTGAGCAAGATGCGCTCACAATGAATCCGAAATTTGAAAATGAACTTTCAAAAAAAGTATACGAGATAGTGGATAGGTCGCCGGAAGTTAAATTAGAAGAAGAATTAGCGAAAGCGAAGTTAGTGATTGACGACGATATGATTTTGTTAGAAGTAGGACAAAAATTAATGCAGGAAGATAAACCTTTAAAAGCCCTAAATCTCTATAAATATTATACCAAAATGTTTCCAAAAATAGTGGTTGCATGGAACGATATGGGCGATATTTATTTATCTGAAGACAATAAAGAAGAGGCCATTAAGTGTTATAAACAAGCTTTGAAGATAAAGCCCGAAAATCCACGAGCAAAAGAAAGTTTGAGTAAATTAGATAAATGAAATCTAAAGTAGTTGTTTCGGTTACTTTTTGTTTGCTGACCTCTTTAGCTTTAAGTTTGCTTTCTCAAACAGAAACTAAGAAAGGTACATGCAAATACTGGTGCCCAAATCGAGAGTTTGATTTCTCTGCGATATATTATGATAATTCCGGTAAAGTCCTTACAAGAGAAACAATTACAATAAAAACTACTGGCAAAATATGGGATATAGATCCTAAACAAACACTGGTAACTTTTCGAACTAATTTTACTTCTGAAGATTCAATGAAACTTGCTCCTCATGCTTTAAACGGAATAAATAGAGCATGGGAAAAGAAATATCAGGAGGGCGTAATTGAAGACAGCGCGCACATATGGATGCACCCAATTCGCCAGAATCAATATTTACTTACCGAAATAGCTCCGTTTCCCGAAGTAAAGTTCCCATTAATGAAAAATAGAACATGGAACAGTACACTGTGGATTTACGAAGTTTTTGGCTCTTTTCGAGGTACTGTTAATTCAACTTATTCAATCGAAGGTATAGAAGCTAGAAAATACCAATGTGGAACCTACAAATGCTGGAAAATTGTAGGAACAGCCACTCATGATAAACTTGGTGAAAGTTCTGTTATCATATACTTCAACGAAGATCTCGGATTTACAGAAATGGATTATTCATTCTATAATAAGCAGAAAATTACGTTTATCCTTTATAATTTTAAAATGTAAATTGCTGTGATTTACCTTTCAATTATAATTTTTTGAGTTTTACTCTTTCCATCATTCAATATAGATACAATATAAGTTCCGTCTGCAAATTTACTTATGTCAACTTCATGAACTTTGGTTGTTAAATGATAAGAGTAAACTTCTTTCCCATTCAAATCTAATATTTTCAACAAGGTGTTTCTATTAAGCTCAAAGTTTACCTTAACATTTAAACTGCTTTTAGCAGGGTTGGGATACAACAAAAAATTTGGTTCTATCGTATTATTTTCTTTAACAGAAGTAGTTAACCCGCCTAATTCCTTAATAACATAGAAATTCGTTGGGATAACGTTTGTGTACGTTTGATTTGTTCCCGATGGCCAATTAATTATCAACGAATCTATAATAGTAGCATTATTCAAACCGAAATGCACTCTTAAATCATTTTGACTTTGAAACGAATTTTGTGCGCTTATTTCCCTGTATTGCCAAGTAGGAACTCCACCTATTGTAGCCTTTATTTTAACTTTTGCACCAATCGCATTTATATTCGGTGTAACCCCTATGAGTTTAAAATTTACAAATTTTCTAATGTTAGCCACGGTATCATTTCTAAATAACGACCGCGCATTACCAGCACCATGTATAAACAGATCTAAATCCCCATCGTTATCATAGTCCCCGTTTGTAATACCTGCCGACCCTGCAACATTAGTTAAAGTAATAGTTACTTGGGTAAATGTATTATTTCCATTGTTTCTGAAGTAACGAGTAATCGTATTATCACTTGTGATAATTACATCAAGGTCACCGTCATTATCATAATCGCCCCAACAATTTGAAAGGTTTTGTTGCGTTAAAGTAAATGGCGTTGTAGAGAATGAATAAACTCCAGAATTATTGTTGTAAAAGCAGGTTTGATTCCCATTGTAGTTGGTTAGGCATAGATCTAAGTCCTTGTCGTTATCATAATCAATGAAATTATAACATTGTCCATCCTGTTTCAATGTAGTAAAAGCATTACTATTCATCCTAAAAAGCGTATCAATGCTCAATTCTACTTTCATGTTTTTATAGCAGTAATCATAACCAGCAGCCCCACCTGGTCCTGTTGCAATAAAAAGATCCATATCGCCGTCTTGATCGTAATCGCTCCAGTAGGGCACAGTGTATGGCTTTAACGAATCTGTAAAAGCATATCCTGTCTTCTGAACGAAATCAAATGTTCCTGTTTTTTGCGCATATAACCTGCATGGATAAGGTGTGGCAGCACCATGAAAACCGTTAGCGTGTACATATAATAAATCCAATCGATTATCCCCGTTGTAATCACCAATTGTACAGCCCCAAGCAGCGTAATTACTGAAGTTCGGCAAGTTTGATGAAAAATCAGTAAAATTACCACCTCCTGAATTCAAGTAAATTTTCGATGGGTATTCCGCTAAAATTAGATCTGGAAGTGTATCTCCGTTGAGATCTGCCCAACTAACCCCGCCAGGATCTTGCATCGGTGATGGTAAAATGCCGGTGACAACGGTTGTAAAATTTCCAGCCCCTAAGTTTTTAAATAAATAATTTGGCGCAGCTGATAAATCAAGAAGGCCATCATTATCAAAATCAATCCATGCACACCCTTTGTAAAAGCCATTCGAGGTAAAAGTCGTTACAGGATTTGTAGCACTTATTATCTTCGTCCAGCCACCCTGAGAAAAGGAATTAAAAAAGAAAAATAATGAAATGCATGGAATAAAATTTAATTTCATGATAATCTGTTTGGATTATTTTATGAAGGTAAAAAGCAGATTAATTTTGCAGTAGTCAAATCCTGCTTATTCTGAATTTTGTAAATTTTAAGTTCTGTATACTTAAGTTATAGGTGGTTTGGATTTTTCGCCGTTAGTAATTGAGTTTGGTGACAACAATTTTGCCAGAAGCGGCTGTCGTTTGTCTCCCAATTGTACCTGAAGTGCTCAATAAGTTTGATCTAAACTTTAATGTAAAAGAACATTTTAGATTGCCTTGATTGTCCTTGGCCTCAATTTTATATTTACCAGATTTGAGAGTTAAATGCAAGGCGTGATTTATTATTGTGTCATTAGTCGGTGAGACTGAAGTCTTTAAATAGGGTAACCCACCTTTGTTTTTACCGTCGATGAAGAGGGTCAAAGGTCCAGCCGAGTTTTCAATGTCGGTATAAAAATAGTTGTCGAAGTCCTTACCGAGTTTATTGCAATTTGTCAGGACGATGATTGTCGAGGCAAGAAGCACAAGTTTTATAAAATGGTTTTTCATGTTTTATTGTATTAACGATTCAAATGTCAATTTATTGTTGGTGGTAATTTTACGAGGTCTTTCCGTGGCAGTTAGTGTTAACGTTTTGTGGCCAGGTTTCAGTAGGCTGTTTTTTAAATACTATTGGAAAATCGATTGTGGCATAAGTGCTGGTAGATGGTCAACTCGAACCCTTTTAAAAAGCTGCCTGGGTTGTGGGTTTTACGGCAACCTAATTATCCGAGTGACACAAAAGTGAAACATTTTTGACCCATTTTTAATTGATTTATAAATCAAATTATTTTATTAAACAATTTAGCCCTAAATGGCCAATAAAAACTGGAGTTCACATTTGAATTAATTGTAATTTATCAGTATTAATGCGGACAAATGCAAAGTAACTTGGTTTTATTCGAATGGGTACATATATCAATTTGAATTAATTTATGGTTTTTTTAAGGAGTTCTTATTATGTTATCGATTTTCGATGAGCCGCAAAGAAACTTACTGGGGAATTTGAAAGAGCATATTGATTAATTTTGCTGGTGAAAAATTCAACGGGATAATTTTTAGTTAAAAATTGCGTAGTCTTAATTTGCACCATTCTGTATTTTAAGAGCCATCTTAAACCAAAGAATGGAAGCTTGACCTTCAGCTAAAATAAGTTGTGTCAATTCGCGCCCGTGCCTTATCGTGTTTCTTAATGTTGAAAGCTGATTAATGTGCTTGTTAAGGTTATCTTTATTATTGAAAGTAGCTTCAAAATGGGGCCAGTAAGTTCTGTTCGAAATCATTTCAAAGTACTCAGACATATCAAAGAATTGAAGTTGTGATTCAAAGGTTTCATACTTTGAGGCTGGCGTACCCGGGTGATCGCGAAGTAATTTGCTAATCCTTTCATCGATTTTTGGTTGTAAATGGGGCAGGACAATTCTCTTCGCGTCAGTAGTGCCAAGATTTTTGACAAGAATCTCATTTTTTACAATGCGCAATTGCTTTTCGATTAATTCAATATCAGCATCTAAACTTTCTTTGGTGCTATCCTCTTTTGGTTTAAATGTGGAAGTATGTTCCTCGATTTGTAATTTAATAGCGCTGCATTGATTATCAAGTTCTGTTAATTTTTCACCAGCTAATTCATATAATTTCTTTTCAGCCGGAGTTAAAGGATTATTAAGCTCGGATATTTGCTTATTCATTCCGCTTATATATACTTTCGAACGATCGACCACTTTATTTAATAGCTGAGTACATTTGTGTTCCAAGTGAGCGTTAAATGCAAAATATATTTTTGCAAATGTTTCGTCATAGCAAATCGTTAGTTTCTTAATTATTGAACTTATTTTTTTATTTCGAACAGTTTGTGAATTTGTAAATATTTCCCAGAGAACATCACCGAATCCCTCAAGTGCATTGGCGATATGATAAAAAATATTGCCAAGCATATTTGTAGGCACTGCTTTCCCATATGATTCAGAGAAAATATGAGAGATGGGTTGTAACAATTGGAAAAATGTTTCTGAATTACGAAATTGATGCTTAGTATATTTATCAATTGAAATTTCGACTGGCTGAAGTTTGTTATTGACCCAAAGGTTTAAATCATTATGAAGTTCAGTAATTTTATTTTCTAGTTGTTCAAATAGTTCAGGGGCAGTTAGTGTAAATTGTTCCGTTAAATAATTTTGAATGCCAGTATCGTTAGGTAAAGCATTATTAATGCTTATGTTTTTTAAGTGTTTTGTATAGTGACGGATAAGATGCTCCTTTTCAATATCGAGTGTATTCTCCAACCAAGTTTTAATCTCAGCTCTTTTTTGTCTCTCAAAAACTTTTATTTTAGATAATTCGCTTTCGGTCGTTTGCAATTCATTTCTGAGGCGCTTCTGCTCATCACCATCTGCAACCCTTAAACTTAACATCCGGGATAATCTTTCAGATTCCTGTCCTAATTGCCCAACAATATTCATAAGGTTGTGTAGACCAGATTTGCTATTCGCAAGTAAATGGTCCCACACTTGGGATTCTAAAGTCATCATTTCGTCCTTCTCGTATACACCTTTCATTCGTTGATCAAAAGATTTTTTAGCGTGCATGTAAATTGGGGGATAAGAGAACAATGAACTTAATTCAAGCAATTCCAACTGTTCATCAATAAACGCTTTAAAGTCTTTTATCAACTGAGGATCTGTGAAGTAGTCCATCTTGTTAAAGACTAGAAATATTTTGTCTTTGTTTTTTAAATTAAGAAGATCATCCCGATATTGTTTTGGGAATTTAAAACCTGATGTCATACTACTTGCGTCAATCACATAAATTATTGCATTAACAAATTTCAATGCATTAACAACGGTCTTTTCAATAACAGGATCCGCATCGTCCAGGCCTGGGAAATCGCAAAAGGAAAGTCCTTTTTCCATATTGGCGCTACGAATCCAAACAGTTACCATTTTTACCTTCTTATAATTACTTCGATTTTGATCAATAGCGACATATTGATTTATAAAAGATTCTTCCGCAGGACCCGGAATAATTTCATCATTTTGTAATAGTATTTCTGCTTTTTCTTCTTTGCCAGGAACAATGTTCGTGGGAATACCAGTTGTTGGTCTTATATCAACAGGAGAAACGTACTTGGAAACAAGAGAGTTTATTATTGTGCTTTTACCGGCTTTGGTTGCGCCAACAATAGCTACTGTATAAATGGCCCTATTGATATCCTCATCTATTTCTTTTAACACGTCTAAATTTAAATCTACGTTAAGGTTTTCTAAATCTGCAATGGTTTGCGTAACTTCTACCTTAAGAGCGTCTTTATATTTAAAATAAGTTCCGGATTCCAATACTGAAAAAGTAATTCTCTTCCACTTGAATACGAATTCTCTTAGATCTTTAAGTTTGGCTTTGGTGAGAGGTGTAAACTCAGAGAGGGGTATTGAAATATTATCTTTAGCAGTAAGACTTGGGTTTTCTGAGAATAAAGAATTAAGATAATGCTCTTCCAATAAAAGGAATGTCATTTTAGAATCCTTTTGATATATAAATATTGAGGGCCGAGGACCATTTGCCCAATTCTTTATCTGATCAGCCGAAATATTAAGCGTTTCGCTATTAATATTTGTAAATAAATAAACATGAGCATCTTTATGTGATAAAGAAGTTTTAGCGGCAACTGCATCTTTAATTTCAAGAATAAACGAGTTGCCATATTTTGTATTGGTCCATTTTTTAATTAGCCATGAAGTAAAAAATGCCTCAAATTGATGCTTAAGATCGATTCGATTGTCTTTTGGCTTCGTTGCTGGTTTAGCTTTTGCTTTCTCTACAGGTTTGCTTTTTGCCTTTGCTTTCACTTTGGGTTTATCTTTCACCTTTTTTATCGCCTTCGCCTTAGCTGTTGTTTTTTTCTTTGCCATATTCTGTTCTTAAAGTGTATTAAATGTACAAAAAAACCATTAAATTAAATTTGACGCGCCGTTTTTAGAAGAGGATATGCACTAGGAACGTTTTTGGAACGAATGAGATAGCTTCAAATACACCAATGAGCGAGAGTGGCTTAATAATGAGTGAAATAATTAGGGAATTTAAGTGATTATTCTATATTCACTAATAATAAATTCAGACACGAAAACATGGGATTACAAATACTCCTCTCGACAGACAAAGTCGATCTAGCCAAAGAATATTTGGCTTTAAAAGCTTTAAAGAATTTAAACACATCTAGGTATGTGGTTATGGACACCACATTTGATGAAGAAGGTGATGTTGCAAATTTAGGTCGGCATGCCTATAAATTTCCGGCTAAAGAAATTAAGGAAGGTGATTTTGTTGTTTTGTATACAAGAGCAAAGCCAAACAATTGGCCACTTGAAAAGCCTCACGATAATGGTACAATTACAACACACTACTTTTATTGGGAAAGAGGTGCGACTGTTTGGAACCAAGGTGGAGATAGATGTACGGTGATGAAGATCGTTGATTCGAAAAACGTTTAATTTAAACAGATACAAAGATGAAGGATTTTTACTTATGTGATACGGAATTTATTAACATGACAGCACATTTATTCTTAAGCAGAAGCAAAAAATAGAAATGTTTTCATGAGAATTATTACAAAAACAATTATTGAAGACTGGGCAAATAAATATGAAATGCCGGGTGAATTACCTATTGTTATTTCACGATTGGTAGATGCTACGACGCCAATAAACACGTACAATCATTTTCCTGCTGGAAGCGCAGTAAATTCTGGTGGTTGGGATGGAATAACAGATTCAAAGGTGGATTTTACATTTGTTCCAATCGGAAGAGCTCTTTGGGAATTTGGTAAAACAAAGAATATAAAGAAAAAGGCAGACGAAGAATATGAAAAAAGAACAAAAGATTCCTTAGGTGAAACTAAGAATGCTTCAACTTTTATATTTGTAACGCCGAGAAACTGGGCTGGCAAAAACAAATGGATAAAGGATAAAAATGCCAAAGGTGATTGGTTAGATGTTCGAGCATATGATTCAGTTGATTTAGAAAAGTGGTTTGAGCATGCTCCTTGCGTTGAAAAATTGTTTGCAATACAAAAGATTGATTATCCAAAAGGTGTTCTTACAGCTGACGAGTTCTGGAATAGCTGGGCACCCGTAGATGGGTTTAGCTTACCCCCTCAAATTGTAACAGCAGGAAGAGAAACGGAAATAAAGGAATTGCATGACTTTCTTTCCAAAAAGGCAGGGCTAAAAGGTGTTCGAGCTTCAAGTAAGAAAGAAGCTATTTTATTCATAATTGCTGCGGCGATGCAATTTCCTGAGGATAGTAAGAAAAGCTTTTTTTCAAAAAGTTTGATTATTAATGACGAAACTGATATGACAAATTTCAGTTATAGAAAATATAGCCATAACTTAATTCTTGATTTAAATACAGACTTGCATTTTGCTGTAACAGGACGTGGCCATCATGTGCTTCAAGCTCTTGGACCTGATGATGAATATGAGTCTGGTCTAATTATGAAATTACCTACTCTTGATGAGCAGGGTCTCGTTACTGTATTGGGTAATGTGATGAAAGATGCCAGTCGTGCAATAAAGGTCATTAAAGATTGTGGTTCAAACCTGTCTATAATTAAGAAAAAATTAATTTGGGGATACAAAACCAATTGGGAGGAAACTGCTGATATTAACGAATTAGTTCCAGCTCTTATTGTTGGCCGATGGAATGAAGAAAACAGTGGTGATATTGAGATTATAGAAAAACTGGCTGGCGAAAAGTATGTTACCTATAAGGAAAAATTAATCAAATGGAGGGATTCTGACATCCCAGTGTTACTTAACATTGCCAATACTTGGCGATTGACTTCTCCAATGGAAGCATGGACTAATTTATCATCACAATTAAAAGAGTCTGATTTTCATAATCTCAGAACTGCTTTTCTCGAAGTTTTAAGTGACAAAAATCCTGCTTTGGAAGTCGCAGCAGATGTTAGATTTATGGCATCAGTTTTAGGAAAGAAATCAATATATTCATCAGGAATGAAAGAAGGATTAAGCCAATCTCTTATCATGGTTGGTTTATTTGGCAGTAACTTAGAGGTCTTTCTAAATAAACCGCAGGCATGGGTTGATGAAGTTGTTTCTATTCTGTTATCAAAAGCTAATGATGATATATGGCCATCTATTAATTATCAGTTGCCCCTTATTTCAGAAGCCTCTCCAGAAAGTTTTCTTAAAGTAGTTGAAAGTACTTTAACCCTGGAAAATACTCCCATATTAAAAATGTTCGAACAAGAAGCTTCAATTGTTTTTCAAACCAGTAGACATACTGGGCTATTGTGGGCTTTAGAAAGCTTGGCTTGGTTTCCTGAATATCTTGAAAGAGCCGCCCTTCTTCTTGCCAAACTTGCAGCATTAGACCCTGGTGGAAGCCTTACCAATAGACCAATTAATAGTCTAGTTGAAATATTTAAGATCTGGCATCAACAAACATATGCCAACTTAGAACAGCGAATAGATGTTTTAAAACGAATCGCTGAAAAAGAACCAAAAATATCGTGGCAAATCACTTCAAAATTATTACCACGTGGTGGTCATGATGTGGCACATGGAACATCCAAAATGAGATGGAGAGCTCCTAAAGAGCAAGTAATTAATTACTCACGACCTGAAATTGTCGGGGTTGTAAATGCCCTGGTAGATATAGCAATTTCTTTATTCGATAATTCTGAACATAAACTTGCTGAATTTATAAAGTTTTCGCAGTATCTAGACTCAGGAAATAGAGATAAAATACTAAAATTTGTAGGAAACAAATATGACTCTGTTCCAAGATCAGAAAATGAGGCTTGGGATGCATTAAGAGATGTGATATATGCGCAAAAATCATATCCAGAGTCAGAATCAGCAATGGTCCAAGGGGAATTAGCTAAGTATGAAAAGCTATATATAGAAAAGCAACCCAAAGATGACATCAGTAATTTAACTTGGTTGTTTGACGACCACTGGCCTCGGCTTCCAGATGGATTTATACGTCCTAATAAATCTATTGAAGAACAAACTGAGTTAATTAAAGAGAAAAGAATTGAAGCACTTAGTAAAATATATAAGCAATATGGAATTGAAAAGATAAAGGAATTAAGTTTTACTGTTAAATATCCATTTTCTTTAGCTTCAACCTTAAATGAAATTCAAATTAGTAGTACCGAACTACTATCAATAGTATCTCTAATTTCAAATGATGAAAAGAATCTATCTTTTATTTATTATTTTCTTGACGCTAAAACAAGAAAGGATGGAATACAATGGATTATTGAATTATATTCATCGTTAGTCACTTTGTACCCAACTACTATAATTTCAAGATTATTTATTCCACTTCAACAGAATCAAACTTTATGGGATGCTATTAACAAACTGGGATACGAAATTGAAGTCGAATATTGGAAAAGAATGAATCCGATACTTTTTGCGGTTAATGCTCAAGAGAAAATATATGGAATAAACAAACTTATAGAGGTTCAAAGGCCAATAGCAGTCATTCAGGCAATAGTATATAATTTAGATGACGTTCCAACCGAAACCTTAGTTCGTTTACTTAAAAGTGTCCCAATGGAGGATAACCATGAAAACAATAAATTAAAAGCAAATGATGTTGCGGCCATTTTTGTTGAGCTGGACAAAAGAAATGAAGTTAGTAATGACGACATGAAGAGTTTGGAAATGCTTTATCTTAGTGCTCTTACCTACTATGGTGGTCCGAGAAAACCTGAGGCCCTTCATAATGAAATAAGTACTAGTCCAGACCTTTTTGTTGAATTAATAACATTCGTTTATAGACCTGATGATGACTCGTTAGAGCAAGATGTAAATCTTGAATTAGCTGATGAAAGAGTCAATATTCGAGCACAGAAAGCTCAGTTATTGCTCACTTCATGGAAAAGTATTCCTGGAGGAACCAATGATGGGTTGGACGCAGTTTATCTAATGAAGTGGATTAATACGGTGAGGGAAAAGGCAAAAACAGTGAATCGGTTAACTATTGCAGATGCCAAAATAGGAAGTATGTTGGCTAGATATCCTGAAACAAATAAGAATTGGCAAGTTGAAGAAATTTATAAAATAATTGAAGTACTTAATTCCAAGGAAATAAACGATAACTTCAATTCTGGATTATTTAATAAGCGGGGCTCATCTTCAAGGCTTGTTTCAGAAGGGGGTAAAATTGAGAGAGACCATGCCAAACACTTTTCTGAATTGTCTAAGAAAATAAAAAGTAAATATCCAGGTGTCGCTTCTATTTTTGAAAAAATGGCAAAGTATTATTTAGAAGATGCTAGACGTATGGATGAAAGTGCCCAACAGAATATGTTAGATTAATTCCAATTATCATTTGGGGATACATTTTGAATATGGGTGAAAAGATTTGGGAGTTTAAATTATCTAACAGTTTGCAGAAAATATTACAGTCAAGGCCTTATGTTTTTTTTGAAATTAAGAGAAGTGAACTCTGTCATGACAAAGTACGTATCATTTAAAATTGTAAATGTGTAATTTATGGATTCCATTTGTAATAGGTATAAGATAATCTGCTGTTTGAAATGAATATTTCTTTGATTCCTATTTTTTTACATCATTTAAACTATAGGTAGGGATGTGTAAGTAAACTACATATTTGTCAAGATCATTATTGTGCAGGTTGTATGCCATAACAGTAAAGTTAAAGCCAAAAGACTTTATTATGTGATCAACTTTCTAACACTTAACTTGAATTTTAAACAAGTTTGCCAGGAAGCATTGGTTTAAATTTTTGTTGCAGTTGGTTGTATTGATACCTCTGTACCATTATTATTGTTACAGCAATCACCACGCAGGCACCAAGTATTATTACCGCACCACTTATATTACCTGCGCTGGTTGGAAGGTTAGGCGTAGATGAAGCTAAGATCGTTTTCGGGCCGTATAACTGCGCGAACGATGGTGGCAGATTTGGAATTGTTACCATAGTTTTATGATTTTAAATTTATTTTCTCCTATTCGTTCAAGGGCATAATTATAGAATTCAGGTATCAAGTACCCCTCCTTATCAATATCAATTCCGGTTGGCTTGGAATGATTAAATTTGTTGGCCATAAGAAACTGTTCGGCTACCTCAATATGGCCAGCCGAGAATAAATCATGCAAAACCTGCCAATTGATTTTGTGTTGTACAAGGATCTTCTTTACCATGGCACTCCAATTGCTGGCTTTGCCATTGTTGGCTTTTTTCTTGCATTCACTACAACAATATTCTTGGTTACGCCTTTTGGCAGTAAACTGCTTCTTACATGCACTATAAAGGCATTCCTTGTTGAAAGGGTCTTTAGTTTGTGTCATTCTTGATTTTTGTTAAGTAATTTTTCGATTGATTTTACACTATAAAAAATCTTAGCACCGATCTTTGAAGAAGTAATTTTTCGCTTCTTGCGTAGTGCCCACAAACTGGTTGTTTTAAGGCCTAGCAATTTTTGGGCAAAGCTTTCAGGAATCCAGTCGTCCATGCGGATCGGTGTCTCGTCTTTCTGTTCATGAAACGCTACAAGCCGATCAACTTTTTGGTTTAACTGCTCAAATTTTTCTTGTGGTATTAATATGAATTGGCTCATTTGATCCTCTTTTGATTCTGTAAATTTCAAAAGAACAAATGAAAGTAAATGCTGTTGGTTTTGTTAAAATCTACAGTAGTTTTTTAGTAAGTCTCTCAACAACTTTTCTCACAGATCCTTGATAGAATTCATCAGACTTAATCATTTCGTTTGCATTAAAAGCTTCTTCAACACTCTTTGAAGACGGATATCCCAGTATCACCATCAAACACCCGGTTATACATCCTGCCTTATGATTTGAAAATTTGGAGTTTGCTTTTATTGATAGATAGCAGTGTTTAATGAACGCTTCTTTAGACATTCTTTTTTCAGTTTTAATGTCTCGATAGTGCAACCAGATGAGTTCATCTGAAAAATCTAAATTGTCTTTTTTAAAATACAATTTTAACTTGTTGCTCATTTCTTTTAATTCATCATTAATTTGGTTTTCATAAGGCTCTTCAATCCAATCAAACAATTTGAAAGCCCTTTGTAATACAATTCGGGCTTTTCTATTTGTTTTCAATGTTTGTTCAATGTAACTTCTGTATTCCAAGCATTTGTAAAGATCCTTTCTCTTTAATCTGAAATGGAAATATTTTGCATCTTCAGCATGTAAGGGATTTATAGGCATAATTTTTATTTTAAAATTTCATCTAATTTGTCTGCTGCTTTTGAAAGCATTTCATTTGTGATCTTAGCATAGATCTGTGTTGTTTTAATACTTGTATGTCCTAACTGCTTACTAACAATTTCCAAGGGAACGCCGTTCGATAAGAAAATTGTTGTAGCAGCTGTATGTCTCGCCACGTGATGTGTTAAGGGCTTAGTTATACCGGCATGTTTAGCTATAACTTTTAGAAATGAATTTATTTTTTGATTGCTCATCCTTGGTAAAACATATCCGGTTATTTCTCGCTCGTCTTCATACTTATCATATACTTCTTTGGCTTTATTCAATAAAGGAACTCTTAAATATTCCTTTGTTTTATTTTGAACTATAACTACCCAATACTTCTTACCATCAAATTCAATATTTTCTTCTTTAAGGTTATCCGCATCTTTAAAACGTAAACCCGTATAAACTGAGAACAAGAATTTATCTCTTACACGGTCTAAGCTTATATTGCCACCAAGATCACTGCTTTCTATTTTTTGTAATTCCGGGGCGGTTAAGAATGTTCGCGTTGAAGCGGTGTATTTTAGTTTGAATCTTGAATAAGGATTCCTGCTTATTATATTTTCATCAATAGCCATGTTTAAAATAACTCTTAGTTTGGAATGATATTTATTGATCGTGTTCCTATGTAAGGTTACATTGAATTTATTAAAAAGGGCCTTATTAACCAAATAGGTGTCCCACTTACGAAGAAAGCTCTCATTAATATCCTGAATCGAAATGTTCTTTTGTTGACTTTCTTCAAGGAAGCCATTCAAATGAATGAGGGTTGTTGTGTAATTTTTGGTTGTGTTGGATGAAAGCTCTTTGTTTTCAAGAATGCGTTCTTTAATAGAAGTTTGCAGGAATGATTTAAGAGATATAGTTCTTTCACCTCGCCCGAGATATAGTTCCTTTAGGATAATTGCCGAGATCGGCTTATTGGTGTGTTTTAGCTCATGGTAATAGTTGGTTACTTGAGCTTCTATTTGGTTTAACTCAGAATTAACAGGTCCCTTGTATCTTACCCGCTGTGTTGTTTCATCCCAATCACTTTCATTTTTAAGAACAAGCCTAGTTGACATTTCAACTTTTACTCGGTTAACTCTGATCCGTAAATAGATCGGCAATTCGCCGTTGTTTAATTTTTTATCCGTTAGCAGATAGAACTTAAGCGAAAAGGAATCGTTTCTCATTTGTTTACGTTTTAGGTGACACATTCTTTGCGAGGTGACACAAAGGTGACACAAATGTGAAACAAATTTGAAGGGTTACAAAACCCCATAAACACCAAAACCCTCGTTTAGAGGGTTTTGAAGTGTTGTGAAACAGTTTAAAACTGCTTTGGTAGCCCGTACGGGAATCGAACCCGTGTTTCATCCGTGAAAGGGACGCGTCCTAACCCCTAGACGAACGGGCCCTTTATCTGCCGTAGCCTTTATGGCGAAGGTAGATTTTTTAGCATTTAGCTATAGGGAGCGCAAAAATACTAATTTTTTTACAAAAACAAAGAATTTAAGCCTTTTTTAGGCCCATTTCCATCGCCGTTTTAAAAGTAAAAATTGCTTAAATGCCTTGATAAACCTATATTTGGAGGTGTATTCACAAGAAATTTTAATAAATGGAAACCGTCCCGTACCAAAGCAAAAATAAGATCAGAATTGTAACCGCAGCCGCCCTTTTTGATGGCCACGACGCTGCAATTAACATTATGCGCCGTATTATGCAAAGTAGTGGGGCAGAAGTTATTCATTTAGGACACGATAGAAGCGTTCAGGAAGTTGTAGATTGTGCTATCCAGGAAGATGCAAACGCTATTGCTATTACAAGTTATCAGGGTGGACACGTAGAATACTTTAAATACATGCACGATCTTTTGAAAGAAAGAGGTTGTGGACATATTAAATTATTTGGAGGCGGCGGTGGTGTAATTTTACCTACCGAAATTGATGAATTACATAAATATGGGATCACAAGAATTTATAGTCCCGATGATGGTCGCTCACTTGGTTTGCAAGGAATGATCAACGATCTTTTAAAACAATCCGATTTTCCTTTAGGTGTAAATTTAAACGGCGAAGTTGGACATTTAAAAGAAAAGGATCATAAATCAATTGCTAAACTTATTTCAGCAGCCGAAAATCAAAATGAAGAAAGTGTTGCCATGCTCAAAAAAGTAAAAGAGTTGGCATCTGCTTCAAAAATTCCCGTATTAGGTATCACAGGAACAGGCGGCGCTGGTAAATCAAGTTTGGTAGATGAATTGGTTCGTAGATTTTTAATTGATTTTCCTGAAAAGCAAATAGGTATTGTTTCGGTTGATCCATCTAAACGTAAAACTGGGGGTGCTTTATTAGGCGATCGTATTCGCATGAATTCTATTCGCAACGATCGTGTTTTTATGCGCAGTATGGCAACGCGTCAAAGTAATTTGGCGTTGTCAAAACATGTGCAAGACGCAGTTGATATTTTAAAAGCTTCAGGGTTTGATCTTGTTATTTTAGAAACTGCCGGTATTGGACAAAGTGATACTGAAATTACAGAACACAGCGACGTGAGTTTGTATGTAATGACACCCGAATACGGAGCTGCATCTCAATTGGAAAAAATTGACATGCTTGAGTTCGCGGATATTATTGCTTTAAATAAATTTGATAAACGCGGCGCTTTAGACGCTATTCGCGATGTAAAAAAGCAATTCAAACGTAATCGTAATTTATGGGATACACCCGATGATAAATTACCTGTATACGGTTCTATTGCTTCTCAATTCAACGATCCCGGAATGAATCGCTTGTATATTGAGGTGATGAATAGGATCGCTGAAAAAACAGGTTCTAAACTCACCTCGCATTTTGCATCAACAAACGAGATGAGCGAGAAGATCTACATCATTCCGCCCGCTCGTACACGTTATTTGAGCGAGATCTCTGAGAACAATCGCGGTTACGATAAAAAAGCATTGCAGCAAACCGAATTAGCGGATAAATTATATAGCATTAAAAATACCATCACAGCCATCAAAGATTCCAAGATGGCTGATAAAGATCGCTTGGTAAAATCATTAGAAGAAGAATACGCAAGAGTTGAATTGGATTTTGACGGACACAACCGAAAAATATTAGATACCTGGGAAACACGCAAAAAACAATACCAAGGTGAATATTATATTTTTAAAGTTCGCGATAAAGAAATAAAAATTAAAGCACATTACGAATCCCTTTCTCACACGCAAATTTCAAAAATTGCTGTCCCACGTTTTAAAGGTTGGGGCGATATTTTACAGTGGAATTTGCAAGAAAATTTCCCAGCAGATTTTCCTTACACCGCAGGCATTTATCCATTCAAGCGCGAAGGTGAAGATCCAACTCGTATGTTTGCCGGTGAAGGTGGACCGGAAAGAACCAACAAACGTTTCCATTATGTAAGTAAAGGATTGCCTGCCGCGCGTTTAAGTACAGCGTTTGATAGTGTAACACTTTATGGGAATGATCCCGATCATCGCCCTGATATTTACGGTAAGGTTGGAAATTCAGGAGTTTCTGTTTGTTGTTTAGACGATGCAAAAAAATTGTACAGCGGATTTAATTTAGCCGACCCAAAAACGTCGGTATCTATGACCATCAATGGCCCTGCTGCAATTATTGCTGCCTTCTTTATGAATGCCGCTATTGATCAGCAATGCGAATTGTATATCAAAGAAAAGGGTTTAGAAAAAGAGATCGATAAAAAGATCAATGATATTTATAAAGCAAAAGGTGTTGCTCGTCCTAAATATTTTGGCGATCTGCCCGAAGGAAATAATGGTTTAGGCTTAATGCTACTAGGCGTTACCGGCGACCAAGTTCTTCCAAAAGATGTTTATGAAAAAATAAAAATTCAAACACTGGCACAAGTTCGCGGAACGGTGCAGGCAGATATTTTAAAAGAAGATCAAGCGCAAAACACCTGTATTTTTAGTACAGAATTTAGTTTGCGTGTGATGGGCGATGTGCAACAGTATTTTATTGACAACAACGTTCGTAATTTTTATTCGGTTTCTATAAGTGGATATCACATTGCAGAAGCAGGCGCAAATCCTATTTCGCAATTGGCATTCACCTTATCAAACGGATTTACGTTTGTAGAATATTATTTAAGCCGCGGAATGCACATTGATAGTTTCGCGCCAAACTTATCGTTCTTCTTTAGTAATGGTATCGATCCTGAATATAGTGTAATTGGAAGAGTTGCCCGCCGAATTTGGGCAAAAGCCATGAAACATAAATACGGTGCTAACGAGCGTTCGCAAATGTTGAAGTATCATATTCAAACTTCGGGTCGTTCATTGCACGCACAGGAAATTGATTTCAATGATATCCGTACAACATTACAAGCATTGTACGCTATTTACGATAATTGTAATTCATTGCATACAAATGCATACGACGAAGCTATCACAACTCCTACCGAAGGATCTGTGCGCAGGGCAATGGCCATTCAGTTGATCATAAATCGTGAATTAGGTTTAGCAAAGAATGAAAATCCATTGCAAGGTTCATTCATTATCGAAGAGCTAACTGATCTTGTGGAAGAAGCAGTATTAAAAGAATTTGACAGCATTAGCGAACGTGGCGGAGTTTTAGGTGCTATGGAAACCATGTATCAACGTGGAAAGATCCAGGAAGAAAGTTTGTATTACGAAACATTAAAACACACTGGTGAATACCCTATTATCGGCGTAAATACGTTTTTGAGTTCGCAAGGCTCTCCAACTATTATACCACAAGAAGTTATTCGTTCAACCACAGAAGAAAAGGAATTTCAAATTACTACTGTGCAAACTTTATGGAAAGCGAGTGGTGATAAAGGGCCGCAAATGCTTAAAGATATTCAGGTGGTTGCCATTAAAAATGGTAATCTATTTAATTCGCTCATGGAAGTGGTGAAGTATTGCAGCTTAGGTCAAATAACTAAGTCGTTATTTGAAGTGGGCGGACAGTATCGCAGGAATATGTAAGACTTTACTTAAACAAAAAATCCCCCGAAACTTTCGGGGGATTTTTTTATATGATGAATAGTTTAAATTATTTTACTTCAACGCCTGTATCAGGTATCAACATACCATCTACTAAAACTCTTCCGCAATGTTCGCAAACAATGATCTTTTTGTTTGTGCGAATATCTAACTGACGTTGAGGTGGAATTTTGTTGAAACAACCGCCACACGCATCACGCTCTACAGCAACAACAGCTAAGCCGTTACGTGTATTTGCACGAATACGTTTGTAAGCATTCAATAAACGATCTTCAATTTCAGCAGAAGCAGTTTCGCTGTCTACGATCAATTGCTTTTCTTCTTTTTCAGTTTCCGCAATAATCTCATCCAACTCGCTCTTCTTTACCTTAAGATCCTTTTTTCTTTCTTCAAATTCCTCACGACTCTTTTCAAGAGTTTCAGTTTTAATAGTTAATCCTGCTTTCGCTTCTTTGATACGCTTTTCAGCTAATTGGATCTCTAGATTTTGGAATTCAATTTCTTTTGTGATCGCATCGTACTCACGGTTGTTACGTACTTTACCTTGTTGCGATTCGTATTTTTTAATGTTCGATTGAAAATCTTTGATCGCTTGTTTTTTCTCGTTCAATTGGTTCTCAAGCTCAGCAAACTCTTCTTCAAGATTAACAACACGAGTTTCTAATCCCGCTACAGTATCTTCAAGGTCGCTAACTTCCAACGGTAATTCACCGCGGATGATACGTAAACGATCGATCTTACTGTCAATTAATTGTAATGAGTACAGTGACTTTAATTTTCCTTCAACTGAAGCATCAATTTTTTCTTTGATTTTTGCGCACATATCTTTAAAAGTAATTTACCGGGTTAGTATTGGTCTTCGATAAATGGATTGCGAATTTAGGGAATTTTTCTGTAATTATTTCATAAAAAAGTTCGGGTGTAAACTGCTCAGATTCGTGATGACCTATGTCTAAAAGCAAAATTTTGCCCTCGGCGTCAAAAAATTCGTGGTATTTGAAGTCGGATGTAATGTAACTATCTGCTTTTGAATTAATTGCATTTTTAAGTAAAAACTGCCCGCTTCCCCCGCAAACCGCCACTTTTCTGATGTTTTTATTTGTTAAATGGGTATGTTTTAGCGTTTTTAAATTAAAGGCTGTTTTTACATGACTTAAAAAGTCCTTTTCGGGTAGCTCTTTCTCCAATTCTCCTATAATTCCGCTGCCAATTTTGAGGTGTTTATTGCTTAAAGGATAAATATCGTAAGCTACTTCTTCATAAGGATGAGCGGCTATCATTGCCGAAACGATGCGATTTTGATCTTGTACCTCAAAAATGGTCTCAATTCGTACTTCCGGTTCTTTGCTTAATTTATTTGGTTCGCCAATAAATGGTTTTGTATCCTCATTGCCTTTAAATGTTCCCGTGCCATCTATATTGAAACTACAGTTACTATAATTGCCAATATTTCCGGCTCCATTCGAAAGTATGGCTTCGCGAACAGCATCGGCATGTGTTGCCGGAACAAACACCACCAATTTTTTTAGTAATTCAGTTTTTGGAGAAAGTATACTGATATTCTTCAATCCTAACTTCTCCGCAATTTTTGCATTTACCCCATCAATCACATTGTCAATGTTAGTATGACAAGCATAAATGGCAATATCTTTTTTAATGGAAGCAATAATAGTGCGCTCTATATAATTACTCCCTGTAAGTTTTTTTAAACCTTTAAAAACAATAGGATGGTGAGCTATAATTAAATTGCATTTTTTTTGAAGGGCTTCTTCAATAACAGCTTCGGTGCAATCCAAGCTAAACAAAACGCCTGTGCATTCGGCATTTGAATTACCGGTAATTAACCCGGCATTATCATAATCTTCTTGTAAATTGAGTGGTGCAAATGCTTCAATGGCATTTGTAATATCTTTAATTAATGGCATTATAAGAATCTGTTTAAATTTTTATATAGTTGTTTTGTTATGAGTCTTTTTGGCTGCAACATCGTTAATTTTTTCGCCGAATATGCCCGATTTCGCCTGCAAAAATTGCCTCGTTTCGCCTAAAAATCCTCAATAACAAAACTAACAAATAAAATTTAAGCAGACTCTAATTAATACTGTCTAATTTCTTTTTTACTTCATCGCGATTCTTTTTCGAAGTCTCTATCTCTTCTTTTTTCTTTTTCTGATCTTCTTCGTTGGACTTTATATCCTTCTCGGCTTTTTTGATCTTCTCTTTGTAATCTTCAATTTCGTTCTTAAGATCTTTAGCATCTTTTTGTAGATCTTTTAATTGGTCTTCTAATTTATCTAATATTTTTTTTGAAGATTTTGCTTGTTCGCTTACGGCATCGCTACTTGCGCTAACCACTTTTTTCTGAACATTTACTTCGCCTTCTTTCTTTTTAACTTCAGCTTCTTTGGTGATTAGATCTTTTTCTGCCTTTACGATCTTTTCGTTATAATTTTTTATATCATCATGCAGATTCTTATTATCTTTTTCAAGATCCTTTAATTTATCTTCCAGCTTTGCAACTTCTTTTTCAGCATCTTTTAATCGTTCTTCTATTGGTTCTTTTGTCATTTTAATGGCAAACTCCTTTGTTATTTTTTCAACAAATTTTACTTTGTCCGAATGTTCTCCACCTTTCATGTACATGCCGCCAAGATCAACAGCTGTGCTCATCTTAATGGTTTTGTCTTTTTTGTTCTCTTCAAATTTGGTATAAAAATCAACCGTATTCGTGCCCCAATCTTTAATTAAGATATTATCCCCAAACACTTCGTTATTATCTTCTTTAACTTTTTCATGTTTAAAATCTTTGAGTACTTTTTTCCACTCGTTTATTACATCACCCAATTTGGCTTCCATAATGGTTGTGGTAACCGCGTTTTGCGAACCGGTACTAAATTTCTCATTAGTTTCACTTACCGAAATTTTTTGCGCGCTAACTGAAAGCGATAAAAAGCAAATACATGTAATGATTTTTTTCATAAATACGGAGTTTTAATTAATCCAGGTCCCAAACGCTTCTTCTCTTCTTGTAATAAAATGGCTTGAAATAATTTTTGTTCTCTAAAACAAAAGCCATGATGAAATAAACGATGATGGGACTTCCAATAGTAAAAAACGAAAGATAGATGAAATACATACGAACGGTTGTTGTTTTTATACCCAACTTTTTTCCCCACCATTCGCAAACTCCAAATGCTTTTTGTTCAAACCATTTCTGGATTTTGGTTACCATATCTCAAATATAGGTGTTTTGAAAGAAAACCAGTTATGCTCACCTTATAAATTAGTCATTTACAAAAGTAAACTCCTAATTCATAAGGCATCGCAAGCCTTGAACTTGACGTTTTCTTTCAAAACACTAAGGGGTTTGTAAAATTGAGGCTCCTATGCCACAGTTCAAACAACCCTTTTTTGAACAATACTTATCGTTGAGGTTTATAAGTCCTTGGCTTATGAGCCCTGAGCGCTCACCGCAATTTAATGAGGCATAGTGTTTTGTTTTTACATTGCTCTCAAACTTAACTTGTTCAAGGATCTCGAGGGCAAGTTCCTGATACTGCTCTTTGTTTAATTTTTTACCATAAAAGAAAAAGAAGTAACTGAAGGTGTTGATCAGGATATTTTGAATGGAGTCTTCCCCTAATCTCAATTCGAATGCGCTTTTTTTACCATCAGCTTTATAGTGATCTTTCCAATAACCAATAGGTTCAATGTGCAGTATCTTTTTTATGGATGCAAACGAAACATAACTCTGTGGCGCAGAAATAAGTTTTGGATATTTATAAATTAATTGAGCAAACTGCGCCAATCGTAAACTCGGAAAATTAGCGGGACGCAATCGCGAATGTTTAAAGATCTCTTTTTTTAATGTGCTTAATTTGTATTTACTTCTTAAAAATTCATATTCACTTTGCAAATTGCGAAGGTATTTGTCTTCAAACTCATCGTCAAGTATGCCGGCTGTGCCTAAAAGTAAAGCTTCAACTTGTTTAAGATCGTGCGTGTGTTTTAATAAAATATTTACAGGTAAATAGCTTGCTAAAATTCAAAAGGTAAAGCGTTCACTTTAAATCCAAAGTTCTTTAGAAGTACAGCGTAAAACGTTTGAGTAAAATCATTATTAAAGTTGGCGAACAGTTTTTCTATCACTTCCGTTTTACTTTCCAAGCGCTCAATGGCCATTCGGCTTATCCACGACGAGGCTTTTAATTCGTTCACATCTTTTAATTGATTTTGACAGGGCAATTCGGTTTTTGACCCAACCAATTTTTCGTAATTCTCAATAAAATGATCTGGTAAAAGTTCTTTCAATTCTAAAACTTCCACATTGTTATTCACGTTTTGAGGAATGTTTTTATCTGCATTTAATACCACATGCAAAATAATATTATCGTAACTTTTATCTTTTTGATGTTTGTGTTTTAACCAATCGCTGCTGTTCACATGGATCTCAACATTGCCTGCAAGGGTTACATCATCTACTTTTATTTTAGCATTAAAAAAATCGGCGCCGGCATCGCGGTTCAATTCGCCTTGTTTAATTACTTCAATATGTTTGCCACTCTTTGAAATTAGGGGAAGAGGTTTTAAAATTCGGTACTGCCAGGCAAATTGGAGTAGGTCTTCGTTTTGTTTCATAACACAAAACTAAACTAGGAATTGCCGATTGATTGCTACAAATTGTAGTATGTTTGAAAATTTACGCGTACCCCTTGATCTTATACATTACAAAACCAACCCATTCGTGGAGTAGAAATTGAAGGTTAAAAGCGGCATCCACACTGGGAATAAACAGATGATCTAACGTAAATCTTCTTACGCCACTTACTTTATTGGTAATATAGGGTGTAATATTTGTAAATCCTGCTTTTTTAAATACCGCCAACGAACGAGGCATATGATAAGCGGAAGTCACCAGCAAAAATTTAGAGTTCAATAAACTATCTCCCACTAATTTTTTTGTAAAAATCGCATTTTCGTAAGTGTTCCTACTTTCGGTTTCCATTATTACAGCACTATCTGGGATTTGGATCTCGCGTAAATATTTTTGCACATACAAACCTTCTTTCTTTTCAGGAAATTCAATACTCCCTGATCCGCCTGTGTAAATGATCTTATCTATGCGCCCGGTTTTGTAAAGTTTTATAGTTTGAAACAAACGATCGCCGCTGTGAGAAAAATTTATTTTCTTCAACCGCATATCTACTTCTCCAATGCCCCCTAAAACAATAGCGCCATCGTAATGTGTTTTGGTGAGGTCATGATCGGTTGTTACAGGTTCGTATGCTCTAAAAAATTCGTCTACAATAAATGAATTACACGAAATATACAATACAATTACCGCGGCGATCCTTAATTTTTTAGCGCGTGTTTCAATTTTTGTGATGAAAGAATACACAAGCAAACCAAAAACCCACACAATAGGCGATAGAATAAATCCTAATATTTTAGAAAGGAAGAAAAACACGTTTAAAAGTAACATTTTTTATGATTGAATTTTAAATTCTTATGTGTTATGATCTAGAGGAGCTTAACGATCGAACTTTTTTTTACTATAATGCTTAGTGTACTGCCGCGCCAGCGATTGAACGGAAAGCCCGGCGCAAAATTTTGCATAGTGTTTGTGGAGCGAGGAGGCGACCGAAGGAAGCCACCGGAGCCCAACAAACACTGCAAAATTTAAGCCGGCTTGAAGAGAAAGCGCGTTAAGGCGCCCAAATTATAACATCTAAAAATTTCCCTTTTATCGCGAAGCTATTTAGGCTTTAAACGCTTATATTTACACTTTAAGCTTATACTGTATGAAAAAGATACTTATTGCAAATAGAGGAGAGATCGCACTTCGTGTAATGAAAAGCGCTCGCGAAATGGGTATTAAAACCGTTGCTATTTATTCGGAGGCTGATAGAAATGCGCCTTTTGTAAAGTATGCCGATGAGGCTGTTTGTGTTGGCCCACCACCGAGCTCGCAATCGTATTTACAAGGCGATAAGATCATTCAAATTTGTAAGGATCTTAAAGTGGATGGAATTCACCCCGGTTATGGATTTTTAAGTGAGAATGCCGATTTTGCTCGTAAAGTAAAAAAAGCGGGATTGATTTTTATTGGTCCAAGTGCAGAGAGTATGGACCTCATGGGCGATAAATTAAGTGCTAAAGCAACCGCAAAAAAATATAAAGTGCCCATGATCCCCGGATCGGATGGCGCTATTAGCGATGTAAAAGAAGCTATCAAAGTAGCAAAAGAAGTAGGCTTTCCTCTTTTGATAAAAGCATCTGCAGGTGGTGGTGGAAAAGGAATGCGTTTGGTAGAAAAAGAAAGTGAAGTGGAAGAACAAATGAAAATGGCTATTAGCGAAGCTATTTCGGCTTTTGGAAATGGCGCCGTTTTTATTGAGAAATATGCTACAGGTCCGCGCCATATTGAAATTCAATTGATAGCCGATAACCATGGTAATTGTGTTTATTTATTCGAACGCGAGTGCAGCATTCAACGTCGCCATCAAAAGTTGGTTGAAGAAGCTCCAAGCAGTGTATTAACTCCCGAGTTGCGTGCGGCTATGGGAAAATGTGCGGTAGATGTTGCTAAAGCTTGTAATTACAGCGGCGCAGGAACAGTAGAATTTTTAGTGGATGATAAATTGAATTTTTATTTCCTGGAAATGAATACACGTTTACAAGTGGAACATCCGGTTAGCGAATTGATCACAGGGCTCGATCTTGTAAAAGAACAAATAAAAGTAGCGCGTGGCGAAAAATTGAGTTATAAGCAAGAGGATCTAAAAATAAACGGACACGCATTAGAAGTTCGCGTTTGTGCCGAAGACCCGATGAATAATTTTTTACCGGATATTGGACGATTGAATGTGTATGTAAAACCAAGCGGCGTTGGCGTAAGAGTGGATGATGGTTTTGAAGAAGGAATGGATATCCCTATTTATTACGATCCCATGATCTCAAAATTAATTGTGCATGGAAAAGATAGATCAGAGGCTATTGAAAAAATGATCAGGGCCATTGACGATTATAAAATAATTGGTGTGGAAACAACCCTTGATTTTTGCAAATTCGTTTTAAAGCACGAGGCATTTGTGAGTGGAAAATTTGATACCGGTTTTATTGGTAAATATTTTAAGCCCGAGATGCTGAAAGGCAATACCATACATTCGGATATTGCAGCCATGGCGGCCAACCTTATTTTTGACCAGGCCAAGCCTAAACAGGTGGTTTTAACAGACGGCCCTGTTAAAAAAAGTAAATGGAAGCAAAACCGTTAAAAACTGTTCGTTTTTTTGACGTAACTTATGGTTACCTTTTACGTACAATAATATAAATAGGAACACACATGCTAAAAGCTGTCATATATAAAGTTTCCTTTTTAAGCGTATTATCTCTGCTTTTTATTCCAAACTATGTACGTTCACAAACCGATCAAAATGAGCAAAGAGGCGTTCGTTGTTATGCGGTGATAGAAAACAATGATACAGTACCTGTTTTTTACTTGGATGAAGTTGGTGTTACAACCAATATGGTTTTTAAAACCAAACGCATGTACGAACAATGGACACGCGTAAAGTACAATGTAAAAAAAGTTTATCCTTATGCCATTTTAGCTTCGGCAAAATTAAAGCAATACGATATTTTATTGGCCAAAATTGAGGATGAAGATAAACGCAAAGCCTTTTTACGCGTGTGCGAAAAAGATCTGCGTCACGAATTTGAAGATGAATTAAAAGGACTTTCGGTTTCTCAAGGACGCGTATTAATGAAATTAATTAACCGCGAAACCGGAAAAACTACTTATGCCATTGTAAAAGAACTCCGCGGATCCTTCCAGGCCGCCATGTGGCAAACCTTAGCCGTTTTATTTGGTAATAACATGAAGGCCGAGTACAATGCCGCTGTTGAAGATGTAATGATCGAAAAGGCGATAGCGCTTGTTGAAAGAGGGGATTTTTAAGGTTTAATTGATTAGGTTCATTAGGCAGTGAATTTTTTTTGTAATTTTATATATAAGTAAAACAAAAGTTCAGAAGTTATGGCAACAACACTTGAAAAAAACAAACTAACGGCTTACACAGTAGAGGCCGAGAAAAATGAGCTTGCAATAAAACTTCTTTCGCTTAAGGATAAAAATATAGTGCATACCATTAATTTAATTTTTGATGATCTTACTTCAGTAAAAAGAGCAACCAAAGCCCAGTACAATAAGGAAATTGATGCGGCGGTAAAAAGAGTTCGTAGCGGGAAATCCGTGTCGAACGATGAAGTAATGAAGGAAATGGATAAGTGGTAGTATGGCAAAGCAGAAAAGGGAACTTCCTATTGAGTGGGATATTAATGAGCGGGAAAAATTTAAGGAACTGATAAAGAGTATAAAGAATCGTTCGGAGCGTTTGGCGCAACGAATAAAAGAAGAAGTAAAAAGGAACCTCGATCACGTTAAGCAAAACCCAAAAATTTTCGAAGAGGATAGCCTAAAAGCAGATAATGACGGGAGTTATAGAAAATTCAATGCAATACTTATAAGAATAAGTTATAAAATTGATTCCGATAAAATAATAATTGCTCGTGTAAGGTATGCGGCAAGCGAGCCTATAGATTATTAGGAATAGTGCCCAATCTGTGTATTAAGCGTTTTCGGTGGTGCATCTTGCTGTCCTGACGTCTTGCATCTTCTGTAAAAACTACGGTACATCGTAGGTGTTTGCAAGCCAAGAGTACTTATTGGTTCTGGATTTGTTACCTAAAGGCCTGTAAATAAACACTAAAGGGCAAATTACTTATAAACAGATCCTTTCCGTAATTTAGTGCTGCCTTATGAAGATCTTTTATCACTATTTAAAACAGCATAAATCATTACTATTTCTTGCGTTAGTTTTAGCATCCATCAACCAATGTTTTTCGTTGTGTGATGCTATTATTACCGGTAAACTTATCAATAAATTTGCGGCACCACATGATGTAGATGAGAGTTTGCATTTTTGGAGAACGGGCGCATCATTTTCAGATTTTGTTTCTAATATTTTATTTTGGCTGGGATTATCTATTGGAGCCGCCATGATGAGTAGGATCGCAAAGAACTTTCAGGATTACTTTACAAATATTGTTATTCAACGCACGGGTGCGCAAATGTACACCGATGGCATTAAAAAAACATTGAGTTTACCTTATCAGGATTTTGAGGATCAACGCAGCGGAGAAACTTTAGGAAAATTACAAAAACTAAAAAGTGATACCGAGCGCTTTGTAAACATGTTTGTCAGTTTGGTATTTCAATCTATTATTGGTTTAGTGTTTGTGGCCGTTTATACATTAAATATAAGTACAAATAAATGGATCAGTTTATTGTTTTTGGCTACAGTGCCTGTTATTGGTTTAGTGAGTTCGTATTTAGGAAAGAAGATCAAGAAAGTATCAACTGCTATCTTGACTGAAACCACTCAATTGGCGGGTGCAACCACAGAATCATTACGAAACATTGAATTAGTGAAAAGCTTAGGATTAGTTGAGCAAGAGGAACGTCGTTTAAAATCAACTACTTTAAAAATACTGGGATTAGAGTTAAAAAAAGTACGTTTTATAAGGAGTTTAAGTTTTATACAAGGTACAACGGTGCATTTGGTACGAACTACTGTAGTGTTTTTGTTATATAGTTTGGTATTTAAGCAAGATATAAAAGTTGGCGATCTTATTACCTTGATGTTCTTTTCGTTCTTTATTTTTAATCCCTTACAAGAATTGGGAAATCTTATTTCTGTTTATAGTGAAACAAAAGCAAGCATGGAGAATTACGAAAAGCTCATGAGATCTAAGAGCGAGATAATTCCCGATAAACCATCGGAGTTGGGGAGTATTAGCGAATTGAAATTCGATGGCGTTTCTTTTAAACACCAAAGTGCAGCCGAACATGCGGTAAATAAGATCTCTTTTGTAATTGAAAAAGGAGAAACAGTTGCTTTTGTTGGGCCAAGTGGAAGTGGAAAAACAACTTTGGTAAAATTATTGGTGGGTTTATATCAACCTGTGGAAGGAGAATTGTTTTATAATAAGATCAATTCCAAAGAAGTGGACATGAATGAGCTGCGGAAACAATTAGGTTTTGTAACACAAGATCCGCAGTTGTTTAGTGGAACCATACGTGAGAATTTATTATTTGTAAAACCTAATGCGACTGATGCAGAAATAGATATGGCATTGCAAAAAGCAGCCTGCCAAAATTTATTACGTCGTGCCGATAAAGGCCTTAATACAACCATTGGAGAAGGAGGAATAAAAGTAAGTGGGGGTGAAAAACAACGTTTATCTATTGCTCGCGCTTTGTTGCGTGATCCAAAATTACTGATCTTTGATGAAGCAACTTCTGCTTTAGATTCGCTAACAGAACAAGAGATCACAACTACGATCAAAGAATTATCTGCCAACAAAGAACAAATTACTGTTTTAATTGCCCATCGTTTATCTACTATCATGCATGCCGATAAAATAATTGTTTTAGAACACGGCAAAATAATTGAGCAAGGCAAGCATGAAAAACTTTTGGAAGAAAAAGGTTTGTATTATGCCATGTGGAGGCAGCAAATAGGGGAGAGGAAGAAGTAATTTTAAATCAGAATTTGATCAACTCATCGTAAAGTTTCTGTACCGGCAAGCCCATCACGTTATAAAAACTGCCATTGATCTTGTCTATTCCAATATAACCGATCCAATCCTGTACACCATAACCACCGGCTTTGTCGTAAGGGCTATAATGCGTTAAATAGTATTCGATCTCTTCGGTTTTTAATGTTTTAAAGTACACTTCACTAACATCGTAAAAAGTAATTTGTTTATTCTTGCTTTTCAAACACACTGCAGTAAATACTTCGTGCATCTTTCCACTTAAGGATTCCAACATCTTTTTTCCCCCTTCAAAGTCTGCAGGTTTATTTAATACTCTTCCTTCGCACCAAACAATTGTATCAGAAGTGATGAGTATTTCGTTTTCTTTTAATTGATCAGGATATGCATTTGCTTTTTTTTCTGCAAGATAAATAGGGATCTGTTGCGCTTTAAGGCCCGGAGAAAAATCCTCATTTGCATTAATGGGCTTAGTTGTGAATTCAAAACCTAAGCTCTTTAATAGTTCTTGCCTGCGAGGCGAAGCAGAACCTAATATAAGTTTGAAAGGAAATTCTTTTAATAATTTTTCGGTAGCGTTCATAATTGTTGGTAAAGATACGGAAATTTAGAGGCAGAAACCACTGAGGTGCTTGCACCTCACAGAGTTTTGCACGAAGGACACGGAGTCAAACTGAATGCCTAATTGTTCTCTGTGAACTCTGTGTGAAACTCTGTGAAGCGCAGCGCTCCGTGGTTTCTGCCTCTTAACTGAAATAAAATATCCAGCAATAGCCAATTCCTAAAAACATAATAAATTTTAAGAAAACACTGGCGTGTTTAAATTGTTTGGGATTATTTGCGCTAACTACCATATATAACAAAGTAATTAATGGGCAAACAAGTCCAAATAAAATATACATATTTGGCATTGTTACAAGCTCACCTTTATATTTAATAGTATTGTAGATAACAACTAAAAGTAAAATAATGGTGATCGAGATCAAAAAGAAACAAACGGTTTTACTTGTTTGTATGCCCCAAGTAATAGGCATGGTTTTTCCTCCTGTGGCTTTATCGCCGGCTACATCTTCCATGTCTTTTATGATTTCGCGAGCCAAACTTGTAATGAAAGCAAAAACACAAAAAATGAGAGTAATCTTTGAGGCGGTAAGAATAACAGGAATGTGATTGGCGGCAAATTCGGGAATTGTTTTTTGTAAGTATGCAATTTCAAACACAAACGTAATAAACGGAACCGAAGCAGTAAGTAATGAAACAACAATATTCCCAACTAATAATTGCTTTTTAAAATGCGTTGAGTAGAACCACAAAGCGGTTGCAGTTAAGATATGAAATAAGGCCAATCGCAAATAACCGGTTTTTAAAGCGGTGTACATACCAAGCAAAACTCCCAGTGCGGTAAAAGTGATGTGAAGAATAATAGCCCAACGTCTTTTAATTGTTTTATCTAACACCACTGTTTCAGGATGATTGATCATATCGGTTTTTACATCAAAGTAATCGTTAATGATATATCCAGCAGCTGCAATTAAAACGGTACTAATAACAATTAAACCAAATAGTTTAATATAAATATTGCTTGGAATATTAGCCTCGGTAAATATTTTTTGAAATACGAGGTAATGCAAAAATGTTTGCGTTAGAATAACAATAACAAGATTCTCTATCCTGATCAATTTCAGGAAAGCAAAGAATTTGTTATTTAAAAAGTCGGTCATTATAGCTTAAAGATAGTAATAGTTTGGAAAGTTATGAAAGTTATGAAAGTTTGAAAGTTTAGAAGGTTCGAACTTTCTCAACTGATTAACTTTATAACTCACATTACCAATTTGCAATTTCCCATTTCTGCTGCACGCGCATGGTTTGCTCAATAATATCGCGCACACACCCTTCGCCACCTTTTTTATGAGAAATGTACTGGCATATTTCTTTTATCTCCGTAGCAGCGTCATTTGGGCAAGCAGCCACAGCCACGCGACTCATTACATGCCAATCCGGAAGGTCATCACCCATATACATAATTTCTTTATCGCTTAGGGAATGTTCAATAAGAAAGTCAGTATAGCATTGTAATTTGTCTGACTGGCGAATAAAAACATGTTGCACTCCGGCCCGCTCTAAGACTTTTTTTACAGGCTCATTATTTCCACCAGAAATAATAATGATATTATAACCTTTTTTTATGGCTAATTGAATAGCATAACCGTCTTTAGAGTGCATGTTACGCAATAACTCTCCTTGTTCATTGATAAAAACGGTGTTATTAGTTAGAACACCATCGATGTCAAAAATAAAAGTGGTGATCTTGGTTAATGCCTGCTTATAGTTAATTGCCATCTTATTTTTGTTGTTTGGAAATAAGCTCGCTAAGTAAAGTATAGATCTGTTTTAAGTCTTTATTGTTCTTTAGGATCTCTAAATGTTTTTCTATAACTACTTGGTCTTTACGTTTGGCCGGACCGGTTTGCGCAGCTTTAGGACTCATGTACTTTAGTTTTTTTGTACTTTGTTTTATGAGAGGTAAGAGCGTTGTAATATTAAGATCTTTTCTTACGGCTTGCATCATTTTATCGGCCTCTACAAAAAGAGCATTCGTAAAGTTATTTACTAATACGGCTGCTAAATGCAATTTTAATCTTTGTTGGTAATCTAGTTGAATGAGCTGTTTGCTGAAGTACATGCAAACACTTTGCGCTTTTAAAAATGCCGCTTGAGATACAGAATCAATCACAACTAATGTATCTTTCCATTTGATCTTATCTTCTTTAGAAAAAGTTTGTATAGGATAAAATATAGAAATATTCTTCAGTTTTGTTTTTACACTCGCCAGATCAAAATTACCTGAGCAAATTAAAATGTTACTTGCCGGAGGAAGAGAAATGGTTTTGATAACTGATGCAATTGAACTATCGGTTACACAAATAAAATAAGCCTCCGCGTTAGGAATGATCTTTTTTATGGAAGAATACGTATGTGCGCTAAATTCTTTTTTGAATTCGGTTAATTGCGCATTGGCTTTGTGATTATAAACAACCAGATCAAATTTTTTATAAAGCTGATTAGCTAAATGCCAGGCTACATTACCGCAACCAATGATGACTATTTTTTTACGCACCTCAAGCATGTTTTCTTCTTATTTGATGGATACGTTCCATAATTGCTATTGCTGTTCCTAAAGCCATAATAATGCAACCTAACCATAATACATTAATGAATGGGAATAGATGTGCTTCCATTACAATAAAGTCTTTTGAATTTCCTACACGCTCACTCATGGTAATTTCAATGGTGCCTTCTTCAGGATTTATTTTCCAGAATACAAACTTCAAACCTAATTCTTCAACAATATACTCGCCTGGTATTTGTGTATTATTCTTAATTATATACTTCGGCCGCGCAGTATAAATGTTCTTTTGCGTATCGTAAGCTTTTAAAACAGCCGTTACTTCCAAAAGCGAATCACTTATTTTGTACTCTGCCTCGTTCACGTTTGTTCTAAGGGAGTCGATTACAATGATAGCATTACCTGCAAAGATCGTATCCTTTATATGGCCCACATAATTTGTTGGCGGTTTATATTTCCCAAGAGTAGCCGAATCAATTTGAGTTCTCACATCTGCGTAAGCAACGGTGTAAATATCCTTCTCTAAAAAATGTTTGGTGCCAGGCTCGGCTGCGGTTCCCATTATTGGATTGTCTTGAATTTTTGGTTTTAATGTAAATTGATATTCCAATTTGCCATCTTTTCCTTCCGCTAAATAGTCTACCTTAAAATAATAATCGATACCAACTTTTTCTCTGCCTTTATAAGTTACCATGTAAGGACCCATTGGCACTGTATCTCCTTGGGTAAGTAACATGCTTTTTTGATTATCAAATTCTTTTGAAAGTTCAGTGAGATTTTGCTTGGTTGTGTTTTTTGAGATCGTTATTTTTTTAGATGTAGAAATTAAAACACCGATCATGATCATAGCAAAACCAATATGGGCGATCGAAGAACCGGATTTTTTAATGCGACCTTTTAATATCCTTAACATGTAATCAAGGTTGGCAAATACGGCAAACAATGAAGTGATCAAAATGGATGTATAACCTATCTTATTGTAGGTTTCTAATTTACTTTCATTAAAATACAATGGTATACTTGCTGTTAAACCAAAAGCTAAGGCCAATCCAAAGCTTATCATTAAACTTTTAAAGAATGCAGGTGCGTTGTTCTTTTTATATTTGAGAAATTGAGCGCAAGCTATCAATAGCACTAACACTACCGCAAATGGTAAAATAAAATCATTGTATTCTTGCACTTTTAGTTGGGCATACTTCAGGTCAAATAGTTTATTGATCACAGGAAGTGAAGTAAAGTAGGTGATCACCATGGCTATCAATAGCAATATCATACTTCCAACAAACATCCAAAACTCGCGCGAATAAAGTGCTTCTTCTTCTTTTTCCTTTGGAAAATATTTTACGTAAGCCCAAAAGGTCATAATGGCCGATCCAACACACCAAATTTCTAGCGCTAATTTCTGGTATCCGTAAACTAAACTAAAGAACCAGATAAGTAAAGAACCTATAATGTAAGAATACTTTATTAGTTCATTATGGATCAACAATACAACACTTATGAAAACAAACGTAAGCATATACATTACCAACTGCCCGGTCATTCCCAGATCGGTAAAAGCGTGTACACTTGAACTGCCTAAAATACCACTACGCGTTAAAAATGTTGAGTAAAGAACCAAAAGAAATCCTGCAATGGATAAGAAGTGTGTTGTAAATAATGAACCACCTTTGTTTTTGTTAATTATCATTGTATGAGCTGCGGCAACGATCACCAGCCAAGGTACTAACGAAGAATTTTCAACCGGATCCCAAGCCCAGAAGCCTCCAAAGCTTAATGCTTCGTATGCCCAGGCGCCACCCATTAAAATTCCTATACCTAAAACGCAAACACTAAAAAATGTCCAAGGCAAGGCAAGCTTTTGCCAATCATTAAATTTTTTATTCCAAAATGCTGCAATGGCAAAGGCGAAAGGAACAAGTGTAGATGCAAATCCTAAAAACAGAGTTGGTGGATGTATAGTCATCCAGTAATTCATTAATAAGGGATTTAATCCTCGGCCGTCAAGCTTGAAAAGATAATTTGGATTTTGAATGAAAGGCATGTTTCTATACTGTTCATGCTCGCGAAGCAATAAGAATGGATTAGAGCCAATTTTATAATCACCAATATAAATACCAAGGATCATGCTTGCTAAAAATATTTGTACTAAAGCAAAAACGGCCATTGTGGGCGCTTCCCATTCAGTATTTTTTAAAATACGATTAAGAATTAGACCTATTACTACATTCCAAAATGTCCAAAGTAAAAAACTACCTTCCTGGCCTTCCCAAAAGCATGATAGGATAAATTTCATATCCATACTTTTATTGCTATGCTGCCAAATGTATTGGTACTCAAAAAAATGATTGAGCAACATATAAAACAAGGTTACGGCAATTCCTAAAACAGCTACTGCATGAAGTTTAAATGTTATTCTGGCAAAAGAAAGATATTCTGTTCGTTTAGTAGAAAGGCAAAATGCAATAAGTGATAAAAGCGCTGCCACAAATGATAGAACAACAAAACCATTGCCAAGTTTCCCGGCCCAAATGTGTTCACCTATATATTCTATGGAAGAGTTCAATTTGTTATCTACTCAATTTTTGGAGTAGCATCGTTGTATTTACTTGGGCACTTTAATAGTATATCGTTGGCATGAAATACATCACTCTGCATTTTTCCAATTAATACTATTTGCTCACTTTTATCAAAATCTTGTGGTTTGCTTTTATGAAGAACTACTTGTTTGGTTGTTCCTTTGTTGTCTGTTAAAAAGAAACTGAATTCATTAGGGTTGATCTTTGGCTCCCAAACCTGCGCCAATGTTTTATCAAATTTACCTACAATATAAAATTCCCATTCAGAATTTGCTGCCGATTCTGTAAAATCAGAATAAGTTGTAGTGTTTTTTAAAGTGGACATGATCACCGCAATAGCAACACCTATAACTACAATAGCAACGATATATAATTTTTTCATCTTAGTTCTTCGTTTCTTTAATTTCTTTTTCTAATCTGCTTAATTTGCGCTCAAGAAATATCAATATACCAATGATACATGTAAATACAATGGCGAGCACTGTGATTACAACATATATTTTTCCATCAGCGCGAAAGCTATCTGCCATTTCTACTTCTTGCGCATTGGCAAAAAATGTAGAAAGTAAGAACAATATCAGGTAAAATTTCTTAGTCATCTATCTTTGATTTAATAAGTGAAATTCTATTTAAAATATTCAATAGCCAGCCGCTAAAACACATCCAGCCAATTACAGCAGGATAAAAGATTAACCGCATGTTACTATCAAGATCGTATTTACCAAATGCAGGATTACCGCCATTACCCGGATGTAGTGAATCGGTTAAGCGCGGAAATACCATGATGAATAACATGAACATTACAAACGCAAAAATATTAAATACTGAACTTACACGCGCTCTTGTCGTTTCTTGAATTATGGAAGCGCGAAGAATAAAATAGATCACGTAAATTAAAATTCCTATAGCAACTCCGTTCAGTTTCGGATCTTGAAACGTCCACCAGGTTCCCCACGTATATCTTGCCCATAAACTTCCGGTCATCAACCCAGGTATCGACAATAAAATTCCAACTAAAGCGGCATTAAAGGCAAATTTTTCATCCTGTTTATTCTCTCCTTTTAAATATTTGGCACTATAAAAAAGCGAAACACCCATTTGTAACATCATAGCCCACCAAAGTGGTACATGATAATACAGATTGCGGATGGTCTCATTTAAAATAGCAAGTCGAGGAACAACTCCCAACATGCCAAAAATGATCGTGTAAAGGATCAATATCACTGCCGCTATTTTGTACCAGTTCTTCATGTTTTTTAGGCCCGCCAAAGATACGGAAATAATAGTATAGAAAGCACAATACAAATAGCATTAACGCTTATTAAGATCAGTAAAAAATCTGTGCTTACGCTCCACGACAAGCCGTCGATCGCCTGCTTACTAATTCGTAAAACTAAAATAAGTACCGGAATTAGCACAGGAAAGCTCAAAATGCTCATCATGGTATTAGTGTTATCTGTTTTTGAAGCAATAGCACTCATTAATGTCAAAATGGCCGAAAAACCTAAACAGGCCAATACAAGCACAATGCCAAAGAGAGTAAAATTAGAGATGAGATAACCTATAAACCAGGAGTAAAAGAAAAGTGTGATCAAGCTAATTGTTAAGAGGAAGATAAAATTGTAAATAAGTTTGGAAGCAAAAAAAGTAAGTGGCTTATAGATCACGTAATTGTGTAAAGCAGCCCCACCGCTTTCTTTCGTAAAACTTTTACCGCAAATAGTGATGGCCGAAAACAAAAAAATGATCCAAAAAAGTGCGTTCCAAACCGCTGGCGCAATTATCTTATTAAAGGTTAAGGCTGAAATAAAAATGGTAGCAATAACGTAAACCAAAACACCACCCAAAGAAGCTTTTTGTCGAAATTCCAAGGTGAATTCTTTTTTAATAAGTGCTAATAATTGCCGGTTGAACATTGGTTAGCAAAGTTATTTAAATATTGCGGTTAAATGAATTATATTTGAAACTCTTTTTATATGTGCAATTGGCCCGGAAACGATAAATTAATGCAGGAATACCACGATAAGGAGTGGGGCGTTCCGGTTTTGAATGATAAAAAGCATTTCGAATTCCTAATTCTTGAGAGTTTTCAAGCGGGTTTATCTTGGAAAACAATTTTGCATCGCCGTAAAGGATTTAAAAAGGCATTTGCTAATTTCGATCATAAAAAAGTGGCAAAATTTACCGCAAAAGATGTAGATCGTTTAATGAAGGATAAGAGCATTATTCGCAATCGTTCAAAAATTGCATGTATGATAACAAATGCCCAAGCCTTTATAAAAATTCAAAAAGAGTTTGGTAGTTTTAATACATATGTTTGGCAGTTTGTAAATAATAAACCCATCATCAGTAAATTAAAAACACAAAGCGATATCAAAGCAACAACACAAGAAAGTGATGCTATGGCATTGGACATGAAAAAACGCGGATTTAAATTTCGCGGAAGTACCATTTGTTATGCAAATATGCAGGCTGTTGGCATGGTTAATGATCATGTACAAAATTGCAAACGTTTTAAAGAGATCAACTTAACGCATAAAGATCTGAGAATATGACACAATTAATTGAATGTGTACCCAATTTTAGTGAGGGCTCTAACATGAGCATCATCAAACAAATTACCGACGAAATAGAAAGCGTTGAGGGTGTAAAATTATTGAATGTTGATCCCGGAAAAGCAACCAACCGAACTGTTGTAACTTTTGTTGGAACCCCTGATGCAGTAGTTCAAGCAGCATTTTTAGCAATTAAAAAAGCCGGTGAATTGATCGACATGAGCAAACACAAAGGAGAGCATCCTCGCATGGGTGCAACCGATGTTTGCCCCTTAATTCCGATCAGCAATATTACCATGGAAGAAACAGCAACATACGCTGTTAAATTGGCAAAAATGGTAGGAGAGAAATTGAACCTTCCGGTATATTTGTATGAGGATGCGCAAAAGGATAAAAAGAGAAGTAATCTATCAGTGATCCGTGCAGGAGAGTACGAAGGCTTCTTTAAAAAAATAAAATTACCTGAGTGGAAACCAGATTCAGGGCCGGCAGAATTTGATGCAAAGCGCGGTGCAACTGTTATTGGCGCGCGCGATTTTTTAGTAGCATATAACATAAATTTAAATACAACTTCTACACGACGCGCAAATTCAATTGCATTTGATGTGCGTGAAGCAGGGCGTGTGATGCGCGAAGGTGATAAAGTAACCGGAAAAATTATTACCAATCCCGATGGATCTCCAAAGTCAACTCCGGGAACTTTGAAATCGGTAAAAGCTATTGGTTGGTACATTGAAGAATATGGCATCGCGCAAATTTCAATGAACTTAACCAATATTAATATCACATCAGTTCATAAAGCATTTGATGAAGTGTGCAACAAAGCACAAGAGCGCGGAATTCGTGTTACCGGCAGTGAATTGGTAGGCTTGATACCATTGCGGTCAATGCTGGATGCAGGAAAGTATTTCCTCAAAAAACAGAAACGTTCTATCGGGGTAAGTGAAAAAGAACTCATCAAAATAGCGGTAAGGTCAATGGGTTTAGATGAACTCTCACCATTCGATCCGGAAGAAAGAATTATTGAATATAAATTAAGGAATAAGCTGGATTCAAAATTGGTGAGTATGAGCTTAGTTGAATTTGCCAACGAAACCGCTTCCGAAAGCCCTGCACCGGGTGGTGGATCCATCTCCGCGTATATGGGAAGTTTGGGCGCAAGTTTGGCAACAATGGTGGCTAATTTAAGTTCTCATAAAAAAGGTTGGGACGATCGTTGGGAAGAATTTTCTAATTATGCCGAACAAGGGCAGTATTTTAAAGACGAACTCAATAAGCTTGTTGACCTTGATACAAATGCTTTCAATAAGATCATGTCGGCATTTGCTCTACCTAAAACAACCGATGAAGAAAAGAAATCAAGAGCCCAAGCTATTAACAATGCAACAAGATTCGCCATTGAAGTGCCATTTAAAGTAATGAATTTGGCCCACGATAGTATGCAATTGATAAAAACCATGGTCGAAATTGGAAATCCTAACTCTGTGTCGGATGCCGGTGTAGCGGCACTTTGTGCACGTAGCGCTGTTTTGGGATCATTTATGAATGTTCGAATAAATTGCACCGGTTACGATGATAAAGCGTTTGTATCAAAAATGATCAACGAAGGTAAAGTCATCGAACAAAACGCTATAAAAATAGAGGCAGAGATCATCGCAATCATTAACTCAAAAATCGAGAATTAAACGTGAAATCAAAACCTTCCTTTGATACTATTTACATGGAACTGGCCGAAAAATTGACCACTCGTTCACATTGTGTAAAAGCGCAAGTTGGTGCTGTTTTTACAAAGGATATTTGTATCATTTCATTGGGTTATAATGGCCCTCCGGCCGGCACTCATAATTGCGATGTAGAATGGCCTGAACACGGCTGCGCTCGTGATAGTAAGGGAAGTTGCTCTTTGGCTTTGCATGCCGAACAAAATGCCATTTTGTATGCTGCTAATAATAAAATGGAAATGAAGGGTTCAACCTTGTATGTCACTCTTTCTCCATGCATAGCTTGCGCCAGAGTGATCTATACTGTAGGAATTTCTAAGGTTTTTTTCAAACATAGTTATGCTGAATTTAAAGGAATTGCCAATGATGAAGGTGTTGATTTTTTGAAACGTTTTGGTGTTGAAGTTGTTCAATATAAGTGATGGTGAAACGCATTCTTATTTTCATATTTTTTATCTCAATTTTTAGCAATTCTTTTGCCCAATCCGAGAAAGGAACCGGTCCAAAAGAAAGATCAGTTCAAAGCGAACGAAAAGGCCGAAAGGCTGATAGGCGAGAGGCTCGCGAGCGTCGACGGAAAGAAAAAGCTGAGCGAAAAGCCATTAAAAAACATCACAAACGTATTCAGTCGAAGGAAACGTTGAAGCAAATGAAACGCACCAAAAGAAAATCAAAACGTCATCGACAAAACAAACCTGTTGAGAAACGGTCAAATCGAAAAAAGAAGGTGTAATGATCACAAAGGTTTAATCCAGTTAAGGTTATCTTTTTGCCACTTATCAAAATAAGCTCGCCACATCATTTAACATTAATTCTCTAACTCCTTTTTTACCGTAACTTCGATAAAGAATGAGTCAAATAATACATAAAAACAAAAAAGGTTTGATTATCAAGAACTTAATAACTCAAGGTAAAAATTGTTTGGTATATATGGAGTGCATTTATAACTTTAGCCACTTAGATATTATTGTAGAATTTAAGGTATTTTAACAATATGATTAAAAAGATTTACTTCACGCTCGCAGTCTTAATTTTAGCCGGTTTTTCGCTCATTGGGCAGGATAATAACGGTGCAATTAAAGTTATCCTAATCGATAAGGCAACAAAGGAAACAATTCCTTTCGCAAACATTGTTGCATACCAAGGTGGTGTGCAAGTTGCAGTTGGTACAACCAACATGGATGGAGAGGTTATTATCAAACCCTTACGCCCGGGCAAGTACAATGTAAAAGGTGTTTATGTTGGTTACAAACCGCAAGAGATAAAAGATATCATTGTTGGTGAAGGAAAAACAGCCTACGTAACAATTGGACTTTCGAACGATGGCGGAGTTCAGTTGGATGAAGTTGAAGTTATTACTTATCAAGTTCCTCTCATCGATCCGGATACAAAAACAGGGCAAACAGTTACTCGTGAAGAGTATCAAAACCTTGCAACAAAAGATGTGAATTCAGTTGCTGCTACTACAGGTGGTGTGTTTCAATCGGATGATGGAGCGGGTATCAGTGTTCGCGGAGGTAGAGGAGCTACTACAACTTATTTTGTTGATGGTATGAAGATAATTGGAGGACTTAATTTACCACAACAATCTATCGGTTCATTAGAAGTTATCACAGGAGGTGTTCCTGCAAGTTATGGTGACCTTACTTCGGGAGCTGTATCTATTTCAACACGAGGTCCTCAATCAAAATTCTTTGGTGGAGTTGAATTGATATCTTCCCAAATAACAGATCCATATGGATATAATTCACTTGGTTTTAGTGTAGGTGGGCCGATATATAACAAAAAGGATTCTTCAGGTAACAAACGTACAGTTTTAGGTTTCTTCGTTTCTGGTCAGGGTACATATATGAAAGAGCCAGACCCTTCGTTTTTACCAATATATACACTTACCGACGAAAAACTTCAACAAATTAAAGACGTACCATTGTTGAAATCTCCTTCAGGAAGTGGTTATGTTAGGTCATCAGAATATGTTACTAAAGATGATATGGAGACCCGAAAAACAAGGATAAATGCCGCGGCTCGCTCATTAAGCTTTAACGGAAAAATTGACTTTCAACCAACGTTAAATACAAACATCACTATGGGTGGTTTTGTTGAATACAGTGGTAGTAGTGGTGCAAGCCAAGTTGGTCAGATATTTAATGCTGCAAATACCGCTTACAATACAGGCTTGACTTTAAGACCATATATCTCTTTAACTCAAAAATTCAGTACAGGAACTGCCAGTAAGGAAAAGAGTCAATCAATTATTTCTAATGCCTTCTTCAAATTTCAAGCTAGTTATGAAAAAACAAAGAGTGTTTCGCAAAGTTTGAAACATAAAAAGAATTATTTTGATTACGGGCATATCGGAAAATTTGAAACTGGTAAATATGAAAGTGAATTAGCTTTGAATTATGCGTATGATCCTGAATTTGTTGTTAACGGTGATACAGTAGTTGCATATACATATCAAGGTGGATTCCCTAAGCCGATCGTGTTTACGCCTTCAGATAAAAATCCTGACGCTGCTCTTTATACTTCTTATCTATTCTCTCAAGAACAAAACAGTATTTTTGACCTAAATCAGGTAGTTGGTAATAACGCTCTAAGAAATGGAGATGGCCCAGCCGCTATTTATGGAATGTACTTGAATTTTGGTTCTTATCCAGGCGGTTATAGCGAGACAAATTTTAACCAGGTTAGATTTACAGCAAGTTTTAATGCTGATATAAAGAATCACGCAGTTACAGCTGGTTTAGAGTTTGATCAGAGGTTTGTAAGTTTCTATGGTGTAAGTGGAAGCGCTTTATGGAATCGAATGAGACAGATCTCGAATGCGCATCTTTCTAATCTTGACTTTGCAAACCCTATTCTTGTTCCGCAGTTCAGCGGGTCAATTCCTTATTATTATTTTGATTATGCATATCAAGCTGATAAACAAACTCAGTTCTCTGAGAAATTACTTGAAAAATTAGGCTTACCAAAAAACTACAACAAGCAGATCAACATTGATGAGATGGATCCTTCCACCTTTAGTCTTGATATGTTTAGTGTAGAAGATGTGATCGATGAATCCATCGGAAGAGAATATGTAACCTTCGTAGGATTTGATCATACTGGGAAAAAGAATAAGGATGATGTTGGCATAGAAGATTTTCTAGCAAAAGATGCTGCAGGAAGAAATACGTTCCCTATTGGAGTTTACAAACCGATTTACTCTTCGATATACTTAATGGATAAATTTGATTTTAAGGACATAAAGATCAATGCAGGTTTGCGTGTAGACCGCTATGATGCAAACCAAAAAGTTCTGAAAGATAAATATGTATTACATGATGTAACAACGATAGGAAAGCTAAAATCAAAAACGGGCTTACCGGCTAATTTCGATGCAAACGTACCGGGTAATCGTTCACAAGATGCTGTTATTTACATTTCTAATCTTCCTACTGAAGGTAATTATCAGATATCAGGATACCGCGAAGGTAACACCTGGTACGATGCCGAAGGAGAGGAGATCTCTGACCCAGCTCTTATCGCTGCAAATAATGGCCGTCAAATACCTTTATTAATGGACAACAGTAATTACACCGAGAATATGTCGGCCGATGGATTTAAGAATTATGTGGCTGCAATAAATGCTATGCCTCGTCTTGCTTTCTCTTTTCCAATTTCCGACGTAGCAAACTTTTTTGCACATTATGATGTACTAACAAAAAGACCATTGAATTTTGGTAATCGTTTGAATCCTTTCGACTATTACTTTTTAGGTTCTCAAAGTGGAAATCCTGTAGTTCAAAATGCTGATCTTAAACCTGAGCAAACTATTGACTATGAATTAGGATTCTCTCAGATACTTAACGAAAGAAAAAGCGCTTCTATGACGATCACTTCTTTCTATAGAGAAATGAGAAATATGACTCAATACAGAGCTATAGTTGGCGCATATCCAAGGAACTACTTAATGCTTGATAATTTGGATTTTGGAACAGTAAAAGGTTTAACTGTTACGTTTGATTTCAGAAGAAGTGGTGGTTCATCATTTAAAGCAAACTATACTTTGCAATTTGCTGAAGGATCTGGTTCAAATAATACAAGCGGTGGTAACTTAGCAAGCTCAGGCCAGCCTAATTTAAGGATATTGATCCCTTTAGATAATGATCAAAGGCACACCATCAATTTGATCTATGACTATCGCTTTGGTTCAGAAAAAGATTACAAAGGACCACAAATAAAACGCAAGAGCGGAAAAACATTGAACATTTTTGAAGATGTTGGTCTTAACCTGTCATGTGTGATCGGTTCTGGAACTCCTTACACACGTTATTCAACTCCGGTTGCGCTTAATGGCGGTTCACGTTCGAATATTCTAGGAACGATCAACGGTTCTCGTTTACCATGGAGTATTAGAAGTAACTTACGTGTCGACAAGAACATTCCATTAACATGGGGTAAAAAAGATTCAGAGAACAAGAATACTGCCAACTTGAACATTTATCTACAGGTATTGAATTTATTCAATAACAGAAACGTATTAGGTATATACGCATTCACGGGTAATCCTGATGATGATGGTTATTTGCAGTCATCGCAAGCCGTGGCAGCATTGGCAACGGCAAATAGCCCGCAGGCCTTTAGAGACCTTTACGCAATAAGAATGGCAAACCCTGATTTCTTTAATAAACCTCGTCAAATTAGAATTGGTTTATTGCTAGAGTTTTAAAAAAATTAAAAGACATGATCATGAGAAAATTAATAATTTACATCTGTACATTTTCCGCACTTTCCGCTTTTTCTAGAGAAAAGGCAGGAGTGGATGTGGGGAAAGCTATCAAGGCGCAACAACAAGGTGCTATAGCTGGTAAAGCACTAGGCAGTTGCTCTACACCAAAAGCCGCCAGAGAGTTGTGGGTTAATAACGTTAGAACCATTATTTTTAATGGTGGCGATATGTGGTGGGATCTTTTCGGTAATACTAACTCATATTATTATGTGCCTGCTTCAACAAATAGAGCTTCTGCTGCGTCTTCAGCATTTGCTGGTGCTGTTTGGATTGGTGGATATGATGGTGGTGGACAGTTAAAGGTAGCTGCTATGACATATCGTCAAAATGGTATTGATTTTTGGCCCGGCCCTTTAGATACGGCTTCCGCTGAAGCAGATGTTGATGTATGTAATAAATACGATAAGATCTTTGAAGTGTCAAGAAGTGAGGTTGATAATTTTGTAGTTGCAAGTGGGCCTATTACGCAAAATATTGATGCTTGGCCTGGAAATGCAGATCCATCGCTGGGTCAGGCTCTGCACTTAGCACCTTTTGAAGATGTGAATAACGATGGTATTTATGATCCTCTTTCTGGTGACTATCCGGGATATGATGTTTATAATAAAGCTACAAAAGATAATCTTGGTGTTTGTAAGGCTAAGCTATATGGTGACCGCACTTTATTCTGGGTTTATAATGATAAAGGTGGTGTTCACTCAGAAACACAAGGTGTTCCAATTGGTATTGAAGTAAGGGCTCAAGCTTTTGCCTTCAAAACAAATGATGAGATCAATAACATGACCTTCTACAGTTATGAGATACATAATCGTTCTTCTTTCCAGATCAATAAAACATATTTCACAATTTGGAATGATGCTGACTTAGGGTATTACCTTGATGATTATGTTGGTTGTGATACCAAGCGTGGTTTAGGTTATATTTATAACGCAAATGCCAACGATCTTATTCTTTACAACGGTACTCCCGGTTATGGCGATTATCCCCCTGCAATTGGTTGCGACTTCTTTCGCGGACCTTTAGCTGATCCAAACGACGGAATTGATAATGATTTTGATGCTGACCAAACCGGACCAAACGCTGGTACGGATGAGATCGGAGAGACCATTCAAATGAGCAAGTTCCTTTATTATAATAATAATATTGGTCCTTTCCCTAATCAAACTGTAAACCCGGATATCGCTATTCACTATTATTATTACATGACTGGTTTCTGGAAAGATGGTTCACCATTTACAGCTAACGGAAATGCATATGGCGGATCTACACCTGTTGATTATGTTTACGATGGTGATCCGGTTGCAGGTACAGGTTGGACTGAAAGAACGGCAGGTAACCTGGCAGGTGACCGTCGTTTCCTACAATCTGCCGGTCCGTTCACTCTTAAGCCGGGCGCTGTTAATAACGTAACATTTGGAATGCCTTGGGCACAAGCTGCCAATAAAGGTGGTAACCTAGAGTCGGTAACACTATTAAAAACAGCCGATGATAAAGCACAAGCTTTATTTGATAATTGTTTCAAATTATTAGATGGACCTGAAGCTCCAGACATGACCATTCAAGAAATGGACGGAGAATTATTATTTTACTTAACAAACAGAAAGGGTTTAAGTAATAATTTTAATAACTATAATAATGATTACGACGAGCAGGATATCTCTATTAGTTCAGACCCTTCTTCAACAATTACAGCGATAAAGAATCCGGATAAGCATTATCGTTTTGAAGGATACATCGTTTACCAAGTAAAGGATGATAAAGTAACTTCAACTGATCTTAAGGATGCTACCAAAGCGGTTCCTGTTTTTCAGTGCGATGTTAAAAACGGAATCTCACGCTTAGTTAACTATGTATTGAGTAACTCAGTAGGTGGTTATATTCCAAGTGTAATGGTTGATGGAAATGATAAAGGAATGGTATCTACATTCAGATTAACTGATGACGCCTTCGCCACTGGTGAAAATAAAAAGTTGATCAATAATAAGACCTATTATTATTTTGCTGTAGCATATGCTCATAATAACTATCTAACTTACGTGGAAGATGTTTCTCCTAACACCTCTCAAACTGCCAATTATCTTGGTCAAAAACGACCATACTTAGAAGGTAGAAAAACAAAAAGAGCATCGGCAATTCCAAATAATCCTGTGTTCCAGTATGGTGGAAATTCAATGCAATCAAATTATGGAACTGGCGTTAAGGTCACTCGTCTTGAAGGTCAAGGAAATGGTGGAAATTTAATGACCTTAACAAAAGCATCTGAAGATGCAATTATTGCAAGTGGGTTTAAAGATGCAGTAACTTATGAAAGCGGACAAGGTCCTGTTTCTGTTAAAGTTGTTGATCCTTTAGGAATTATTCCTGCAGACTTTACTTTCCGTTTGGTTGATTTTAGAACAAAAGGTGCCCCTGATTATAGCCATGCGCTTACCAAAACTGTTGCGGTTACTTCTGGAACTACCACTACAGTTACTACCTTAGGTAATATTAATACAGTTAATCCTGATAGTATTAGTTGGGAGCTTTATGATAAAACTAACGGAAAATTTTATTACCCTAATTTGAGCTCTGGTGAAAGTAATTCTGCTGTAGGTAATGGAGCTGTTCCAATTAAGCCTATAAAAGTTGGAGATGAAACCTTCTTCCCTGAATTAGGATTTTCGGTAAAAATTGGTCAGGTTTCTGACCCAGGCGAATTAGCTAATTTTACAAATTTTGGTGGAGTTACGAGTGATTATTCAGGGCCTGCACCAGAAACTTTTCTTGGGGCAAGTATGGTTTATGCTAATAGTGCAACACAATGGTTAAATTCTGTAAAAGATGTTGATGGAGCTACCCCACAAAACTGGATATTGTGCGGTACAAACAAAACAGCAGGGCAATTAGATGCATATTATACTAAAGATGCAACAGGTGATATCGAGTCTTTTATTGATCCGCAAAAACAATTTGGCGAAATACTTGATGGCACATGGGCTCCTTATCCATTATGTGCGGGTTATTACTCTATCACAACTACTCGTAATTTTGGAGGTCCTGCTTATCATGGAGCAATTAGTTCTAAGGATGCATCTCCTAATACAAATTCTGTTACGAATAACGGTTCAATTCCCTATGCTGCCAACACTGATCTAAGAAAGATAAGTAGTGTGCTTATTGTGTATACAAAGGACCAATCAAAATGGACACGTTGTCCTGTATTGGAAATGCAAGAGGTTTCGGAATTGGCAAATGGCAATTCATTCTTCTTTGAGCCAAGAAGAGTTAAATCGGTTGATAAGAACGGAATTCCTTTTGGTAATTCAGGTTGTAATACAGCTGACGCAGCGTTAACTTCTACAACAGGTATGGGTTGGTTTCCTGGTTATGCTATTAATATCGAAACCGGTGAACGTTTGAATATGGCTTTCGGAGAGGATAGCTATCAAAAAGAAAATCAAGGCGATGATATGATGTGGAATCCAACTTCAAACACTAACTTTCCTTACTCTTACACGTTTGGTGGAAAACACTTTGTGTATGTTTTTGGTAATTCTGTAGAAGGAAAAGGTGACGTTGATGTATTGAATAATCCATCGCTTGGTAATTTTGCGCCACTGCAAGATGAGCCATTTGGAGCTGGGTCATATGATGCAGGAACAAAGGTCTATAACCAACTTTCTAAATACTTTGGTCTTGTTAGATCAACTGGTGAAAGTGTATTAAACGGCTCACGTCTTTCCGGTTTTGCAGGTATAGAAAGAGATATCATGTGGGTAAGCATGCCAATGACTGCTTCTGGATATACTTTTAAGAATCCGAAAGATATGCCTTGTGATGTAAGGTTTCAAATAAACGTAAGTAAGCCTTATCGTTATGGCTATTCAGGAATGTTGAGAACAACATCTCAGAATTGGATAAATAATACCGCTGCCAATGCTACGTATTCTTCAGGAATCAATCGATTATTTGCCGCGGTGAGTTCAACGCAGTTACCTTCAAATATCAAAACTACAGGTGCTGTTAATAATAACTTCCCAATGTATAGCTTCAGCACAAAAGAACTGGCTGCTTTATATGGCGATCAAGATGTAGCTAAAAATTCCTTAGATCTTATAAAGGTTGTTCCTAATCCTTACTATGGTAACTCTACTTACGAAACAAAACGCTTAGATACTCGTGTAAGAATTACGAATCTTCCTAACAAGTGTACCATTAAGATATTTAGTTTGAATGGAACGCTAATAAAAACAATAAAGCGCGATGTAAGCGGTCTTGAAGCAAAGTATACTAGGCCTGCATATGGAGATAATACTTCGTCTTCTTCCACTGGAGATGATATTAATAAAACAAAAAGAGATTCATACGTAGATTGGGAACTTAAAAATCAAAGCAATATTCCTATCGCAAGTGGATTGTATATTTTCCATATTGAAGCTAAAGATGCAGAAGATAAAATAATTGGAGAGAAAATCATTAAGTGGTTTGGGGTAATGCGTCCATTAGACTTACAAAATTATTAATACATAAACTTGAATTTATGATGATGGTTAAGAATTTAAAATATTACGGATTAGCAGTTTTAGTTTCTGCTAGTATGCTAACACAAGCAGGCAATCCCGAGCGTGCTGGCCAAGCTGGTGCTGCTGCATTATTGATCAATCCTTATGCGCGTAACAGTGGTATGTGGGGTTCAAACTCTGCTAGGGTTCGTGGATTAGAAGCGCAATATCTCAATGTAGCGGGTACAGCATTTACGCGTAAAACTGAAATGATGTTTAATCGCACAAGTTGGTTATCAGGCACAGGAATATTCTTAAATAGTTTTGGATTTACCCAAGGCTTAGGCGAAACAAGTACTATTGGTTTAGGTTTTGTATCATTGAATTCAGGTAAAATTGAGATCACTACCGAAGATCAACCAGAAGGAGGTTTAGGTACATACCAATACACTGCATACAATGTGAATTTATCTTACGCTAAAATGTTCTCCGAGAATATTTTTGGAGGTATCAATATCAAGTTGATATCTGAACAAATTCCAAACGTTAGCGCAAAGGGAATTGCCGTAGATGCAGGTATTCAATATCACACAGGTAAATACGATCAAATGCATTTAGGTATCACCTTAAAAAATTGGGGACCAAAAATGTCGTACCAAGGTGATGGTTTAGCGCGTCAAATGAATGTAAAGTATGGTAACAATTACGAGATGACCGTTAATAACCGTTCGGCAGCTTTTGAAATGCCGGCGTTAGTGAACATTGGTGTTGCTTATGATATTTTTATGACCAAAGATAGCACGGGTGCACTTTCTAAGAAGAACAGGCTTTCGGTAAATGCGGCCTTCCAGTCAAATTCATTTACGTATGATAATTATCTTTAGGTCTTGAGTATGCTTGGAAAGAAATGGTTATGCTAAGAGCTGGTTTATATACTGAGAAGGGTATATTTAAAGGTGGTACCGAAAGAATGACTGTGTTTACAGGACCAGCTTTAGGCGCAACTTTTGAGCTTCCTTTTAACGAAAAGAAATCTACCGTAGCACTCGATTATTCATATCGATTCACAAACCCATTCGCCGGGGTACATAGTTTCGGCTTCAGGATCAATTTGTAAGATATTTTTTGTATATTTGAATTAAGACAGGGTCCCGATATATGTCGGGACTCTTGTTTTAAATAAATTTCACAATGGCACAGCAGTTAGGATATTACACCGAGGAAGGGCTTCAGAAGCTAAAGGATGAATTACATAATTTGGAGAGTGTAGAACGCAAGGCTGCAACAAATGCGGTTGCTGAGGCACGCGACAAAGGCGACCTAAGTGAAAATGCAGAGTATGACGCTGCCCGCGAAGCACAGGCTTTATTAGAACTAAAAATAGGTAAGTTAAAAGAAGTGATCGCCAATGCTCGCATTGTTGATGAGACAAAACTGGATCTTAGCAAAGCAAGCATTTTAACTACAGTAAAAATAAAGAATACTAAAAACAACGCTACCATGAAGTATACTTTGGTAGCTGAAAGTGAAGCTGATCTTAAAAGCGGAAAAATATCTGTTGACTCTCCCATTGGAAAAGCACTTTTAGGAAAGAAAGTAAAAGACAAAGTAGACGTTACAGTTCCAGCAGGTCTTGTAACCTTCGAGATCATCGAGATATCATTATAGCATGGCAAGTATCTTCACTAAAATAATAAACGGTGAGATCCCTTCCTACAAAGTAGCCGAAAACGAATCCTGTTACGCATTTTTGGATATTGCCCCTTTAAAAAAAGGACATGTACTCGTTGTTCCTAAAAAGGAGGTGGATAATATTTTTGATCTTGATGATGAAAGTTTTGAGCAATTACATTTGTTCAGTAAAAAAGTAGCAAATGCTATAAAAAAATCTGTGCCTTGTATTCGCGTAACATCACATGTTATTGGATTAGAAGTGCCACATGCACACATTCATTTGATCCCTATTCATACAATGAATGATTGTGATTTTACAAATCCTAAACTTAAATTATCTAAAGAGGAATTTGAGAGTATAGCTTTAGCCATTAGTAAAGCACTTTAAATTTATCTTATTTCTTTGTTAACTCCATTTCTGTAAGCTTTTAGGAGACTATATTTGCAGCCAGATAATTTTTGTACAACAATAAGTTTTAATTTTGACCCAATTAATTTTTTGAAAGATGAATAGTAAACGTACAGTACTTGTTACCGGAGCCACAGGTGGCCTGGGAACAGCCATGTGTAAAAAATTACATAAAGATGGATATAATGTGGTGGGAAATTATCATACCAAAGAAAAAGCCGAGAAGTGGATGGGACAAATGAAAAGCGAAGGCTTTGATATAAAATTATTTTACGGTGATGTAAGCGATTTTAATAGTGCCGCGGCCATGATAAAAGAGAAAGTTTGGCAATGGAAGTTGCAAAATTAGGTGTAACTGTAAATACAATTTCACCAGGATATATTGGAACCGATATGGTAATGGCTGTTCCCGAAAAAGTATTAAATCAAATTGTAGCACAAGTGCCATTAGGGCGGTTAGGCGGAACACATGAAGTAGCACATTTGGTTAGTTTTTTGGCAAGTGAAGAAACCAGTTTTATTACCGGCGCTAACTATAGCATTAATGGTGGGCAACATGTTTATTAGAAGCCACGAATTTCACTAATTGTCACTAATCTATGGGCATAAATTAGTGCAATTTTTTGCAAACACAGATTAGTGTTAATTAGTGGCTAAAGTTTTTTGAGCAAAGAAGTCAAACCCACTCTTTCATTCATATACTGAGGGATCGCAGAAATAGCGATCCTTTCTTGTTTCATGCTATCGCGTTCGCGAACAGTTACCATATTGTCTTCCAAACTTTGATGATCAACTGTGATACAATAAGGCGTTCCGATGGCATCTTGCCTACGGTAGCGTTTTCCTACAGTGTCTTTTTCATCGTAAGTAACAATGTGATCGTATTTTAAACTCTCCATTATTTTTTCGGCAAATTCCGGTAGACCATCTTTTTTTACTAAAGGAAAAACAGCCACTTTAATTGGTGATAGAGCAGGAGGAAGATTTAGTACAACGCGTGTTTCGCCATTCTCTAATGTTTCTTCCTTATATGCAGCACTTAAGGTTGCTAAAAACAAACGATCCAAGCCAACAGAAGTTTCTACAACATAAGGAACATAACTCGAGTTACTTTCGGTATCAAAGTATTGTAATTTTTTTCCACTGAATTGTTCATGTTGTTTCAAGTCAAAATCAGTGCGCGAGTGAATTCCTTCTAATTCTTTATAGCCAAATGGGAATTGGAATTCAATATCCGCTGCAGCATTGGCGTAGTGCGCCAATTTAATATGATCGTGAAATTTATAATTTGTTTCTCCTAAGCCAAACGAATGATGCCATTTTAAACGCGCAGTCTTCCAATGCTCATACCAATGCATCTCCGTTCCGGGTTTGACAAAAAATTGCATTTCCATTTGTTCGAATTCACGCATTCTAAAAATAAATTGACGAGCAACAATTTCATTTCTAAAAGCTTTACCTGTTTGAGCAATTCCAAAAGGAATTTTCATCCGTCCGGTTTTTTGAACGTTGAGGTAATTCACAAAGATTCCTTGCGCGGTTTCGGGACGTAAATAAATAGTGCTGCCTTCTCCGTCTACCGAACCTATAGAGGTAGAGAACATTAAATTGAATTGCCTTACATCTGTCCAATTACGTGTGCCGCTTATAGAACAAACAATTTCGCAATCCACAATGATCTGTTTTACGTCGGCTAAATTATTATCATTCAACGCTGCTTTAAAGCGTGTATTAATATCGTTGATCTTAGTTTGGTATTCAATAATGCGCGCGTTTGTTGAGCGGAACATTGCTTCATCAAAATTCTCGAAACGTTTTTTAGCTTTCTCAACTTCTTTTGTTATCTTATCTTCAATTTTTGCAATATGATCTTCGATCAATACATCTGCACGGTATCGTTTCTTACTATCTTTATTATCTATTAATGGATCGTTAAAGGCATCTACATGTCCGCTCGCTTTCCAAACGGTTGGATGCATAAAAATGGAGCTATCGATCCCTACAATATTCTCATTCATCTGTACCATGGCTTTCCACCAGTACTCACGAATATTTTTTTTAAGTTCGGCACCATTTTGCCCATAATCATATACAGCACTTAAGCCATCGTATATTTCGCTGCTTTGAAAAATAAAGCCATACTCTTTACAATGAGAAATAATGTTCTTAAAAAAATCTTCCGGTTTAGCCGACATACGTTTGATGAATAAGCTACAAAATTAAATAAAGTTTGGATTTTGACATCAATTATTTTAAATAATAAGTAACATTTGATGTTTAATTCTTTAGTAAATTTATGATATGCTTCGTGTATTAAGTTTTATGGTATGTATTCTTGCTTTCAAGCTGTATTCTCAGTCAATTGCAAATAAATGGACTTACATTGGCCCTAAGTCAAATTCATATCAATTTAAGGGATTGTTTATGACAGTTTGGGCCGATGAGAAGGATCTTAATAATGTAATGGCTGGAAGTCAGTGTTCGGGTTTGTTTTTTACGCAAAATGCGCTTTCAGAAAAGCCTGAATGGAAAAACATCACCGACAATTTACCTTACATGAATTACGGTGTAAGCGGAATTGTAGTAAGGAAGAGTATGGCCAATAAAAACATTTATATTTCAACGGCTACAGGAGGAGGATTGGTTGTAAAGGGCTTTGGAAATGGTATACTGCATACGATCGATGGAGGACAGAATTGGGAGCATGTTGGTCCGGGCGAAAAAAATGATTTCAACTTTCCGTTATTAGGGTTAAATGCGAATTCGGGCAACCAAGATCAAATGGCAGCATTTGATCAAAAAACACTTTATCTGACTAGTGATTCGTGGCAAACGTTTACTAAGGTAAAACTACCCTTTCATAATGATGTAGATAATGTGGAAATAACAGAAGTAGAATATGCGCCTAATGAAAGTGACGTAATTTATGTTTGTACACGTACATATTTGAAGAATAAGGCGCAGATCTTTGTAACCCGTGATGGAGGAAATAATTGGAAGGACATTACTCCGGCAAACATTGCTTGCGAACGAATTTCCTTAGCAACCTTAAGCGATCTAAAACATAAAGGAAAGTTTTATGTTACATCAGGAAACTCAGGGATATTTATTCATTATTATAATGGCAAGGAATTCTCAAAAGCTCTTAGCGCTGATCCCGTAAGTCATATGGGAGCGTCGTCGTTTTGGTGCATTGATCTAAAGGTAAATCAAGTTGATACTTCAGTGATCTATGTAAGTTTAACAGAAACATCCATGAGTTATGATGGCGGAAAGACTTTTTCAAAGGTGGGTTATTATAATGGTGCAAATACGCATGCAGACGTAAGAGATATGTATTTAGTAAAAAGCATGCCTCGTGGCATAGGTGACGGATTGTTTTTAGCTAACGATGGTGGGATATCATTAAGTAACGGTTATTTTGGAACACCAAAAATACCTTTTAGAAGTTTGAACGGAACAGGTTTGGATGCCAATATGTTTTGGGGTATTGATGCATTGCAAAGTGATAGTTTGTTTATTGCCGGTGGTGCTCAGGACAATGGAGGTTTTTTTATAAAGGAAAATAAAGAAACTAATAATCTTGCTACGTGCGGAGATGGTTATTATGGATTAGCACTGAATGATAGTTTGGCTATGAATTTGGGAAACCCTCCTATTGTTATGTTGCATAACATAAATAGGAGTTCAAATAGTTATATTCCAATTCCCGATAGTCATAGCGAATCACGGCGTCCTTTGATCTTAAAAGATTCCTTTGTATATATTGGTTATCATGATATTTGGAGAGCAAAAGTAAAGGACATTGTTTCGAATAAATTAGAATTCAAGAATGTTAGCCATATACAAGATGTAATGAGTGAGAATAATAATTTAAAGAACCGTGAGATAAAAGCCATGTGTATCTCAGAAGGTAATTCGGCTTTGATAGGATATGCTGTTCCTCAATTTAATACGATAAAAAATAGTGGTAAGTTATTTTATTGCCCTGATGTTTTAAGTACTAGGCCTAGTTATATTGATGTTTCGGCACTCTGCACCAATGGAAATATTGAATTATGTAGATGGTGGAATGTAGAATCCATAGTGGCTGACGATTTTTACGAGAATAAATTTTTTATGATCTACAAAGATCCATTTGATCAAAAAGTAGGTGGAGTTTTTGAATTCACTTATTTTGCCGATAGCAATAAGGCACAGGTTAAAGAAATAACCTATGATCTAAAAAAAGTGGGCTTCAATAAATTGAAGTTGGATGAACATAATGGTGTATTATATTTAGCAGCTAATGATGGTGTATATTATTTCAATACCATCAGGGAAGACACCACTTGGAGAAGTTTGAATTTCTTTCCTAGGGTATTGGTAAGTGATATTGTACTTAATTATCATACCAATTCAATTTACGCAGCCACATTTGGCAGAGGAATTTGGGGTTCATCAATTCCTTCGTTCAATAATATTGACGTTACTATAGGAAAGAATATTGTTGAGAACAAGTTCGTGAAAGTAGATGGAGCGTTAACCATATTCAAAGGAAGAAAGTATACCTTAAGTTCAAAACTTATTATCACTAAGGGAAGTAAGATTGTGTTAAAGAAAGGTGCGAAATTAATTCTAGTGTCGAAAGAAAAAGTGGTGGACGAACACAATGTGAAAATAGACATTGATCAATTTGTGATAAAACACAAATCCGCGCAAATAGTTTACCTTAAAAAATAATTACTTGTAAGAAACGGCAATAACAGCTTCGCCATTGGTTAAGCTTACAGAGCTACTTGTACCGTTGTATAGCTTACAATTGAAAGTGACCTTTAGTTTTTTAGTAGTTTGACCATGTTCGTTGGCTTTGTACTCTTCAGCCGAGGTAATAGTAAATATATTTCCTGCCCCAACTTGCGATTGTAAATTAGAGTAGTATATTTTACCACTTGCATCTACATAAGTGATCTTTACTTTAGAAAGTAAATTTGTAGCAGTAGTGAAATATAGCGGCGTGGTATTTACAACACTAAAGTTTGTTGCAGCTAAGTTGCTGGCTGAAGTATTAATATTAAAATTATGTTTTGCAGTATCGCCAGTTTGGTCCCAAACAATCAATTTAACTTTATACATACCGCTCACACTGTATGTATGACTTGGATTCGCTGAATTGGATACTGGACTATAATCTCCAAAATCCCATTTATATGAATAAGCTGGTGGCGCGGTTCCGCCATTTGTACTATTTGAAAATGAAATGGTATTTCCGTTAACTAATGGAGTTAAAATGCGAGTTTTAACGGCAACCGGACTTATAGTAACTTTTATTGGGTTTTCAATTGAGCTTGTTGTTGAACTTGTAGTTTCGGTAATTGCAAGATTAACATTTTTAATACCGGCAGTAGTGTAGGTGTGGGTAGGATTTGCTTCGTTAGATAAACTTCCTGCATCATCAAAATTCCACATATAATTAACATTGGTAGTTGGTTTGTTGTACATCGATCTAAAACTAACAGCATAACCTATTAAAGTAGGAGCAACCGTAGCCGTATTGGCAAATTGACAATCGCCAACTTTAATAGAACTATTAATATTTGAAGTGCCGTTTGTGACACTAGTCTTATCATCATTCAATTCTATTTTTAAAGAATTGGCACAAGTATTACCACAACCGTTTGGTTTAACTTCTGCCACAAATGTGTACATGCCGTTTGTGTCTTGAACATAACTTGAGTACATATAATACCCAAAAGCCCCTGCCTTCAAACTTACTGGCGTGCCATCTATATTAGCAGAAATATAAAATGCCGGTTCTTCAGTAACGTTTTGAGGAAACTCCTTCTTTTTACAAGAAGAAATAGCAAGTACAAAAGTGCAAACTATGATCAGTAACTTTTTCATTTTTATTTATTGAACAGGGTATAAGTTAAACTCAATTTTACTGCTGCAGGAGAACTATTTTGGTTCTTGATTCCAAAATATGTGTAATCCTTTACAACGTTGCCTAGTGATTTATTTATTTCTAAATTCAATCCAAGGGTCTTAGAAATATTGTAATTGTAATTCAATGCTAGTTGGCCGTTAAATTTATTCAACTGATCAAAGCCATAACCATATTCGAAGCGACTGTTTGATGTTGTTAGATTACTTTCTAAAGTTGTTGTATTAATGATCTCTGTTCGGGTATTCATTAAGTACATCATGTTAAAGCCAACTCCTAAGGCATTGTTCTTGTTGAATTTGTAAATAAATTTCATTGGCATTACCGCGTAATGAAGATCATTCAATTTATAGGTTGTAACATCGTTGTTAACCCCAAAACCATAAGTGGTAATGCTAAAGTTTGCCTTAGCTTCACCTAAGTTTGATAGTCCGTTGTATTGAAGTCCAACTAATAATGAAGAGCGTGAATCAATATTGTACATGTAATTAATTCCAAGCATTGGACTGATATTATTTCCGTTGCGTGTGTTATTCACTTTCCATCCAAACGAATTACTTGCGCCCGCTTCTATGTTCAAGGTGTGATGTTTTACACGAACATATTCTTTTACTTTTTTATCCTCTATTGCAGTTTTTAGATTTGCCGCAGCTATAGCATCTTCAGTTTGCCCTAAATTAGTAGTAGTGCTTGGTAAAGCTATCATATCAGTTTCTTCAACATCGGTTGCTGTAATATTTCTATCATCTCCCGCTGCTTTTTGTTGTGCGATATTTTCTGACTCAGTTTTGGTATTGCCTTTTGGATTGTTGTTTGTTTTAGAAGCATCCGTGTTTGATGGAATGTTAGTAGTATTATTTGCATCCATTTTCACATGAGCGCCTTCTGTTTCACCCACAACTTCTTGTGCATCTGAATTTGAGGCCTCAGATTTTGCTACTTTAACTTCCAACGAAGCTTTTGTTGTAGTTGCAAATTCATTTGCCGATGTAGTATTTGATTTCTTAGAAGCAACGTTTTTCTTTGTTGAAGATGAATTCACAATTGCACTAGTTTCATTCTTAGCGGGTAATTCCTCTTTTTCGATAATTGCTGAAGATGAATTAGAATTATTGGTTACTTTTAAATTAGTATTCGAGTTATGTGAAGATGCGTTAGTGTTTGAATTATCAGAAGCTAAAGTTGTGTTCGCGGTATTTGCATCGGTGTTTTTTGTTGGATTAATTGAAACAGCAGTAGTGTTGTTTTGAGCTACTTCTTTTGAATCTGAAGTTTGTGTTGTAAAATACCAAGCCGAACTAATAAGAAGTGCACTTCCTATTACTATTGAAGAAATAAGCGGCACATTGCCAAATGGTTTTTTGGCCGGACGAGATGCATCTATCATCTGGCTCATTTTTTCCCAATTGGCTTCATTGAATTGGAAGTTTGCTTCATCCAACTTGTTCTTCACCGATTCGTCAAACTTGTCAAAATTTTTCATTTTACGAGGCTTTTGCTGTTGTTAATACTGTTTCACCGATCATCTCTTTTAGTTTTTCTCTTGCGTGATTTAAGTGCCATTTGCTGGTACCTTCACTTATGTCAAGCATTTCTGCAATTTCTTTATGGCTGTAACCGTCAATTGCAAACAAATTAAATACTTGTCCGCTTGCTTTTGGTAATTTCTCTATCATTTGCAGAATTTCTTTTGCATTTAATTTTTTTAGTGCAGAGTTTGTATCCGAAAACGTTTCGGTATCGTAATACTCTTCCACATAACTGATCTTACTCTTTAAGTTTTTATTTTTCCGATATTCATCTATCAATGTATTTACCATGATCCTTCTTACCCAAGCTTTGAATGGAAGATCTGTATCGTATTTCGAAAGGTTGGTGAGGATCTTTAAATAACCCATGTTCAACATTTCTTCGGCCAATTCTTTTTGATGGGTATAGCGATAACAAATACTCATCAAATAGCTATACAAAGTTTTATACAACGTATATTCAGCCCGGCGGTCCCGGTTGATACAATCCTTTATCAGGTTTGGCTGAATTATCATTAATTTTGGCTCGATACTATTATTACGTATAACGCGCAGTAATAGTTGGGTTAATAAATTTAATTTATTTTAACCATTAAAACAAGCAAAAATCAAGCCAAATTGCTTAAAATCAATCTAGTATAAGATTGTCGATCAGTCGAATATTTCCTACAAAACAGGCTATCAGGGCGATACCTTGTTTTACTTCTTTTTTATCGGTCAAAATTTGGAGGCTCTCCGAATTACAGATCTCAAAATATTCGAGTTTATAGATGCTTTTTTGGGCCAATTTTGAGGCTATAAAAGCTTTTATTTCCGAAATAGGTTTTTGGGCCTTAAAAAAGATCTTGGATTCGTTTAAAAGCAAAGGAATAAGTTTGGCTGCTTCTCTTTCTTCTTTGGTCAATCGCATATTTCGCGAACTCATAGCTAACCCATCCGGCTCACGAATAATTGGACACGGTACTATTTGAATCGGTAAATTCAATTGTTTAACCAGGGCTTTCACTATCATCACTTGTTGATAATCCTTACTTCCAAAAAAAGCCACATCAGGATGTACTTTATCAAACAATATGCTCACTACTTTGGCAACGCCGTTAAAATGGCCGGGTCTATGAGCGCCTTCTAATACGGTTTCCAGCTCTCCAAAATTAAAAATACGCACATCTTCCTTAGGATAGACCTCCTCGGTAGTTGGCATGAACAGGGCATCACAGCCGCTTTGCCTTAACATATCAATATCTGCTTGTGGTGTGCGCGGATAATTCTCCAGATCTTTTTTATCGTTGAATTGTGTTGGATTTACAAAGATGCTGCACACCGTAAATAGTCCTCGCTTTTTACTTTCGTTAATCAACGAGATATGCCCAGCGTGAAGTGCTCCCATAGTAGGAACAAAGCCAATTTGTCTGCTTTCTGCTCTTATTCTATCCAAATGGATTTTTAATTCGCTATTTCTCTCGAAAATTAACATATAATGGCCCTGCAAAGCTATAATTTACTTTGAAATTAGGCTTTTTTTTTCTTACTTTTGTAGTACCATTTATAAAGGGATTTAGCTGTATGAAGAAATCACGCGTTCTATTTGTTTCCCAAGACATTACTCCATATCTGGATGAAACACAAATCGGTAAGATCTCTAGAAAATTACCCCAAGGCATTCAAGAACGCGGCAAAGAGATCCGTACGTTCATGCCAAAATACGGCTGTATTAACGAAAGAAGACATCAATTACATGAAGTAATTCGTCTTTCAGGGATGAATCTTGTTATTAACGATGTTGATCATCCGTTAATTATCAAGGTAGCGAGTATTCCAAGTGCCCGTATGCAAGTGTATTTTATTGATAACGAAGAGTTTTTCAGTAGAAAAGCTACTCTTGCCGATAAAACATCAGGCAAAAGCTTTGATGACAACGATGAAAGAGCTATGTTCTTTGTTCGCGGTGTTGCCGAAACAGTAAAAAAATTAGGTTGGCAGCCGGATATCATCCATTGCCATGGATGGTTCGCATCATTAATGCCATTGTATGTAAAAAAATACTACTCTGAGGACCCTATCTTCGCAGAGTCTAAAATAATTGTTTCATTGTACGATGACGCTTATCCAAAAGCATTGAACAAAAAGTTCACGGAGAAGTTAGCATTTGATGGTTTCAATAAAAAAGACATCAAACATATAGCCGAAGAGTCAAGTCACTTGAATATGATCAAGCAATCTATTGAGTTTGCTGATGGTGTTATTCAAGCTACGGAGACAATTAACCCGGAAATCGAAAAATTCGTGAAGAAATCAGGCAAGCAATTCCTTGGTTATAAAAACGAATTGGAATATATGGATTCATTCAATGAGTTTTACGACCTTATATTAGAAGAAGCTGATGTATTAAGCTAAATCAGAGGTTTTATAATTTTTTATGAAAGCTCCGCAATTGCGGGGCTTTTTATTTGATAAAAAATCAGATATTTAGCGTTTGCTAGAAAACGCCAATTTCAGCGTTACGCTTGTCTAAAAAATTAGTCATTTACTTTAGTAAACTTCTAATTTTTTAGCCTTCGCATCCCGATAGCTATCGGGATTGAACTTGACGTTTTCTAGCAGACGCTTATTAGATTAGAAATTAATGAAGAACAGAATACATACGTTTTTATTTCCATTTGAGATATCCATTTTTGTGATATCATTATTCTCTGTTTCTTGTAAAAAAGATACCGATATTTTGAACGCGAGTGCGCAAGACCAGGAGGATGTGTTGAATGGATTTTATTCTGATACTGCAACAATGGTTGCTCACACAATTAACGTAGATAGCGTTGTGTCGTTTAACGATGCTGTAAAATTTTTAGGATCAAATCAAGATCCTGTTTTTGGAAGAACTGATGTGAGTTTGTATACTAAATTCTCTATTCCAAACAATTTGGTTGGTGTTTCTTTTCCTGATGCAAACTTGGTGTCTTCTGAAATTGTGATCGCTGTGAAAAGTTTGGATTTTGTTGGAGATTATCAATGCCCATTAACTTATGAGGTATTTGAAATGAATCAAAATATTCCTACAACGCAATCGTATTTTTCAAAACCAAAAAGCTGGTATAACTCCGGTAATTTATTAGCAAGCAGAACTTGCTCCTTTGATGTGATCAATGGTCTTTTTGTAGTTCGCATTCCGGTAAATAATACTTACGCTTCAGCCATCCTTAACAATCCGCAATACCTTTTAGATAACACTACTTTGCAAAACACCTACAAAGGTTTTTATATCACATGTAGATCAACAAATTTAAATCCTGTTGGTGCACAAGGTGTAATTGCTAAGCTTGATCTTGATAATGCACTGAGTGGGTTTTATTTGAATTATCAAGAAGGAGAGATCTCGGCGAGTAAACAAACAAAAGTTTTTAAATTCCCATTTAGCGGAACGGATGTTGTAAGATTCAATGAATTTAAGCACGATGCTACAAGTGGAGCTCACAATTTATTAACGCAACAATTGCAAGGCGATTCAGCAAAAGGCTCGCAAGGACTTTTTTTACAAGGATTAGGTGGTGCAAAAGTAAAATTCAAGATCCCATTCTTAACTAATTTTACCTCGCAACATAAAATTTCCGTTAATCAAGCGCAGATCCGTTTTAAAGTTGATCAGGGAATAAGCGGTTCGGATGGAAAATATGGCGCGCCTTTAAAATTGGCTGTTCTTGCTATGGATTCAGCAAGTCGCGAGATCTTTACTTACGATCAAATAAGCAGTAGTGATTTTATGAGATACTATGGCGGATCGTATGATTATGAAAGTAAAGAGTACGTTTTCAATATTTCACGAGATATACAGGCCATTATGAATGGCTCTAAGAAGAACTGGGGTTTTTACCTTGTAGTAGCAGATGGCGATAGAGCTTACGCCGTTAGACGCGATGATAGATCAGAACGCATTGTTATTGGTGGGTCTGCAAGCACATTGTATAAACCGGTGTTCAAATTAACTTATACACCCTTATCCAACGATTGATCGTTTTTCCATTTCATTTTAGTTGTTAACACCTCAATTCAATTGTTAAAGTTGAATATCTCTTGTAAATTTCTTGAATCAGAAGCATAAATAAGCTAAATTAGATTTACTTATAAGTGATTTTAACTTGTTAATGAACATCAAGAAAAAGCAAATATTAATTGTAATTCTTCAGCTTGCTTTTTCTTTTACTTTATTTTCTCAAAAAGGAAAACATGGTCCGGCGCTTATTACCGGTAATGGCGCAATTTACAACCGTTATACACCTTTAGCCCAAAGTGCTTTTGCCGGATCTAGTTTTGTGGTTGTTGGAAATATAACTGACTTGGAGGCTCCTGCCATTCCTGGCGCTATTAACGATTGTTATGGTGCTAATAGTTTAGAGTCATGCGATCTTTTAATGATCATAAAAATGCAAGGTTCTTCTATGAATACCGGCAATTCAGCTGCCTACGGAACAGTAACTGGTTACAATGGCGTTGGTGATTATGAATTGTTTGAACTTGGAACTATCAACAATAATACCATCACTTTAGCAGGAGGCTGTAAGCTAAATAAGAATTATTTTATTTCTTCAACGCAACGCGTTCAGGTTATTCGTATTCCACGCTTCACTACCTTAACTATAAATAATGGAGGCTCGCTTACATCAAGGCCATGGGCGCAATTTGCAGGAACCGGTGGTGTAGTTGCTATTGAAACTTCGGGAGCAGTTATCATTAACGGAACTATTACAACGCAAGGACAAGGATTTAGAGGAGGAGCTGCGGTTTTAGCGTCGGCCGGAGCAAACATTACAAATTATGTTTCAATTCTTAACAGTTCAGGAGGAGAAAAAGGTGAAGGTATTGCCGGTATGCAAACCGATTATGATTTTCTTTCAGGAAGATATTCGCGCAGTGCACCTGCCAATGGCGGAGGTGGTGGAAATTCTGATAACGCCGGTGGTGGTGGTGGATCAAATGCAGGAAATTTGGTTGGATACAGCGGAACAGGAATTCCTGATAATGCATTTGCTACATGGACCACCGCTTGGAATTTAGAAGCTGCAAGCTTTGCAACTAGTACTTCACCCGGTGGTGGACGAGGCGGATATTCACAATCATTTAATGATGGAAACGCAATAGTAAATGCTCCAGGTGATGCCGCATGGGCTGGAGATAATCGAAATAACATTGGGGGTTTTGGTGGACGACCATTAGATTACAATTCAAACACCCGATTATTTATGGGTGGCGGAGGCGGTGCAGGTCATGGCGATAATGGCGACAATGTTGGCGGCGCAAGAGGCGGCGGAATAATTTATTTGATCAGCGATGGAAATATTAACGGAACTGGTTTAATAACTGCAGAAGGAAATGATGCCAATCCCACCATTTCTAGTCATGCAGACGCACCAGGCGGTGGAGGCGGTGGAGGCGCTATCACATTATTTTCAAATGGAACAATAACTACAATAACGGTTTCTGCTAATGGAGGAAATGGCGGCGATCAATTAATTACAACTAATGAAGCTGAAGGACCAGGTGGCGGTGGTGGTGGCGGTTATATTCAAACTACAAATACAAGTGTATTAACTACCGTGTTGGGAGGATCAAACGGAACTACAACATCAAGTGGACTCACCGAATTCACTCCAAATGGTGCAACAAAAGGTGATGTAGGAACGATCATTAATAATTTACCATTCGTTCCGTATTCTGCTCCTGTAAATCTATCCATTTCAATTACAGGTAACGGACCACCGTTATGTTTGGGTCAACAAAAATCTTACACAGTAACAATAAATAATTTAGCATGTAACTCTGCAAGTAATGTTGTGGTTAATTTGCCTCAACCATCTGGTGTAACTTTTACTTCATCAAGCGTGAGTACCGGAACATATTCTGCGCCAAATTGGTCTATCTCGAGTTTGGCGCCAAATTCGCCCGTGTCAATTATTTTAACCGGCGTGATTACTGCAACTACTATTGGTGTTTTTAGTGGAACAGTTTCGTCATCATCACCTGAATGTTATACCATAAATAATTTTACCGCCGCGCCTTCATTTACAGTTATTGAAGTAGTAATGACGGCTGTTGCAATTCCAACAGCTATTTGTTTAGGATCTATTGCTACATTAAGTGCGAATGGGGCAAATACCTACACTTGGTTTCCCGGAAATATTCCGGCGCAAACAACTACGGTTTCTCCACCTGTAACAACAATTTACACAGTAGTAGGAAATATCACAGTATGTGTTGGAAGTACAACTGTGTTATTAGTTGTAAATCCAATTCCAACATTAAATGCAACGGCTGCACCAACATTAATTTGCCCGGGCGGAACGGGAACATTAAATGCAAGCGGCGCTCTAACGTATACTTGGTATCCTGGACCATTAGTGGGACAAACACAAACGGTTATCGGAACTTTTCCGCAACAATACACAGTGGTTGGATCAGATGCGAATGGTTGTACGAATTATACTGTTGTTGACCTTCCTGTTTTTATTCCAACAATTACAGCGTTTCCTTCGCAAATATGTATTGGTGAATGTAGTACTTTAACAGCGTATGGTGGTGTATCCTATACATGGATCCCGCAAAACATTGTTAGCCCCACAATTGTCGTCTGCCCAACAGTTTCAACCGGATATCAAGTGATGGGTACTCATTCAACAGGTTGTATTTCTGGTACATTTGTAACCGTAATTGTTTGGCCAATTCCAACAGTGCAGGCAACTGCGAGCCCAACACGTATTTGTTTGGGAGGATCAAGTTGGTTGCAAGCATGGGGCGCTCTTTCTTATTATTGGTTGCCTCCTTTAAACACGTCTAATAATCCCGTTCTGGTTACTCCAACAGTAACTACAACGTATACAGTTATTGGTTATAACATAAATGGTTGTGCCGATACAACTACTGTGCAGGTTATTGTTGATCCAATTCCAACCTTAACAGCAATTCCAAATCCAATGCAAATTTGTAGAGGAGGTACAAGTACGCTTACGGCATATGGTGCGCTTACATATACATGGTTCCCGCCGTTCACTGGATTTACGGGATCAGTTATGGTGGTTTCCCCTACCGTAACAACTCAATACACGGTTGTTGGAACAAATACATTTGGTTGTAATAATTGGACAGTTGTAACGGTTATTGCTGGACCTGATATTTCTGCTATTGCAGTTCCTTCTGTTATTTGCGCAGGTAATTCCAGCTCATTAATAGCCGGAGGTGGGGTTACTTATACGTGGCACCCCGGAAATCAAAACGGCGCGGTGATCGTCGTCACGCCAACGGCTTCCGGTTTTTACACTGTTGTAGCAACCGATAATATTGGTTGTATTGATTCAGCTGTGGTTTATTTACAGGTAAATCCTAATCCAACAATTATTGCATCCATCACTCCTTCTATTTGTTGCGCTGGCGATAACGTTACGTTAACAGCAACAGGCGGCACAACTTATATTTGGAATCCTGGCGCAATGCCGGGAAATACAGTAAGCTTTTTTGCAACAACCACAACGGTTTACACTGTGATCAGTACAAATATTTTTGGTTGCCCCGGATCTGCAACAGTTTTACTTACAGTAAATAATTGTTCGGTGATTGTTCCAATTGGATTGGCTAAAAAAGCAACCGTAACCAAGAACGATAATTTTATTGATTACTATGTGGAGTTAAGTTTTGTCGTCAAAAATTACGCAACATATCCTGTTTACAATGTGCAGATCAATGATAATTTAGCTAACACATTTCCGCCGCCTTGCACATTTACGGTTGTTCCGCCACCGGTCAGTATCAATAGTATTGTAACCGTTGATCCGTCGTTTACCGGACAAGGAAGTAATACTAATTTATTGATCGCGAGTACAAGTTCGTTATTACCGGGCCAGGTTGATACAATTAAAGTGCTAGTGAAATTCACGCCGAACGGACTCGTGTCATTCACAAATACTGCAATTGCAACTGCCGGAAATTTACCTTCGGGTGGATATACGGGAAGTGATGTTTCAACCGATGGAGGTGATCCTGATCCGAATGGAAATGGAACCCCTTCCGATCCGGGCGAAGGTGTGCCAACGGTGTTTGAAGTTGAATTTGATTTCTTTATTCCTCAAGGATTTTCACCAAATGATGATGGTGTGAACGATCTGTTCGAGATAAGAGGAATTCGTTTCTTCCCGGATAATGAATTAAAAATAATTAACCGTTGGGGAAATACAGTGTACATAAAGAAAGGCTACGCTAATACATGGGACGGAACAACCGAAATTGGAATTGAAATTGGTGGAAATAAATTACCGGAAGGAACATACTATTATATTTTGAATTTGAACAATAACACAAAACCATATACTGGCTTCTTGTATTTAAATAGAGGATTAACGAAATAGTGAAAAAAATAATTTCCATATTCATTCTCGTAATGTGCTTGCAATCTAAAGCGCAACAAGATCCCATGTTCACGCATTATGCATTCAATACCTTATGGTTAAATCCTGCTTATGCCGGAACACGCGACTTAATGACCTTTACAGGAATTCATCGCGCACAATGGTTGAATTTTGATGGAACACCAAAAACTACGTCGTTCTCTATGCATGCCCCACTTGCATTAGGAAAATCCGGCGCGGGATTTAATGTGATCAGTGATCAGTTGGGTGTTATGAAAAGCACATGGATCTCGGCCGATTATGCCTATCATGTTCGCTTAAACAAAACTTCTAAACTTTCATTTGGATTAAAAGGATTAGTGAATGTGTACAGAAATAGTGTTTCAACTTTATCGCTCATCACGCAAAGCGATGCGGCATTTGCAACGGATATTAGAAGTGTTTTACCTAATGCGGGTTTTGGAATGTATTATTTTAGTAAAACGTATTACGTTGGAATTTCTTGTCCGAAGATGATGCAAAATAAATTACATAAATCAGCTTCACTTTTATCACGCGAGCAAAGGCATTACTACCTTATTGCTGGATACGCTTACGAATTTACGCGAGATATCACCTTTAAACCAACAGCATTTTTGAAAGTAACTCCGGGTGCGCCCATTGAAGGAGATATTACCGGCACGTTTGTATTTGATGGTAATTTCAATATTGGTTTAATGTACAGGTCGGCCGATGCAGTTGGAATTTTAACCGGATTTCAGGCCACCGATCAATTATACATTGGGTATTCCTTCGATTGGTCGTTCCCCAATACCACATTCCGTTACAACAAAGGCAGTCACGAAATTTGTTTGCGTTACGACTTTTTTGTAAAACCCGAAACAAAAATAAAATCAACAAGGCATTTTTAATTTATGCTTAGACCTTTCCTCATATATTGTTTCTTGTTGTTGCCCTTAGTATTTATTTCTCAAACTAACACTCAGCCAACCGCTAAACTTGGTAAAAAAGTAAAAAAGGCTTATGCCGATTTTGATTATTACAAGGTAGCCGCCATGACGCCGGCAAATATGGAAGATATGGAAGTGTTGCGCGAACTGGCTGATAGCTATAAACGTATTGGAAATTATACGGAAGCAGAAAAAGTTTGGCAAAACTTAGCCACTGATGAAAAGCATACGGCGGAGGATATTTATTATTACGCACAGATCTTAAAAGTAAATACCAAATACAAAGAAGCAGCAAAGGTAATGGACGATTTTGCAAAATTAGCTCCTGAAGACAGCCGCGTTGAGCTTTTTGAATTGAACAAAGAGTATTATGCAGATCTTTTAAAAGACAAAAAGCAATTTATTGTTTGGAATATTGCGGGTAATTCACAACAACAAGATTTTGGCATATCCTATTATAAAAATAAATTAATGATCGTTTCATCGCGGCAAAAATTGAGTTACTTAACGCATATATGGAATGGCAATCGTTTGCCTTATGTAGATATGTACACATGTAAGATCAACGATAAAAAAGAATTGAAAAGCGTGCGAAAATTCCCGGCCTATAATAAAAAGTATCATGATGGTCCGGTAAGTTTTAATGCTAAAGGAAATTATATGGTTCTCTCGGCCGATAATTATAGCGGAAAAAATAAGGACGGTGTGCGATGCATACGATTATACGAAGGGAAATATGAAAAAGGTGAGTGGCTAGAGCAAAAAGCATTGCCATTTAACAGTGATAATTATTCGTGTGGGCATCCCTGTTTAAGCGCCGATGGAAATACCTTATATTTTGCAAGCGATATGCCAGGCGGTTATGGCAAAACGGATATTTATAAAAGTACTCGCAATAGCAATGGTAATTGGAGCCGTCCACAAAATTTAGGAGAAAATATTAATACCGAGGGCGATGAGATGTTCCCTTATATGCACGCGAGTGGTTTGTTTTTCTTTTCATCAAACGGAAGACCGGGCATGGGCGACCTTGATATTTTTGTAGCGCAAAGCTTTGATGATTTTTTTAGCAAAGCTCAAAATGTAGGAACGCCTGCAAATAGCACTAAAGATGATTTTGCCATGATATTAGATGCAGAAAAAAAGAAAGGATTTTTTTCTTCAAATAGAGATGGAGGAGAAGGAAGTGATGATGTGTATGGATTTGATCTTTTGAAGCCGTTTGATTTTGGAAAAATGATCAAGGGAACCATTACCGATCCAGAAGGAAATCCTATTCACGAAGCAGCCGTTTTTTTAACCAGCAGATTTGGAAAGATATTGGATAAGGTGTGTACAAAAAAGGATGGAACCTATGTATTGTTTGTGAGCAACACAGGGCAATACAGAATAGAAGCCAAAAAGGAGGATTATTACGAGCGCGCCAAACGTTTTACAACAGCGGTGCCCGAAAATACTGTAGCCGTTGATCTAATGCTTGACAAAGTGCCTGAATTTACTTTGTTAGCTTTTATTACCGACAATAAAACCAAAGCACCTTTAGAAAATGTGAAGGTTACATTTACAAGTGAGTACGCTAAAGTAACCAGTAGTGTTACACCTGCATCGGGCATGTTTAAAATGGGATTGTTTGATAATAAATTAAACGATTCGTTGAGGTATACCATTGAAATTGCTAAAGCAGGTTATGTAACAAAAACAATTGAGTTCCGCTGGAAGTTAAAAACGGTTGGCGACCAAAAAATTCATGAGATGATGAATGTGAATTTGGAAAAGGTTGAGTTGGGAGGCGATCTGGCTAAGATGAGCAACTTGGGAAATATTTATTTTGACCTTGCTAAATTTAATATCAGACCAGATGCCGCCAAAGAATTAGATAAAATTGTAAAGATCATGAACGAGAACCCCGATATGGTAGTAGAGTTGGGTGCTCATACCGATTGCCGGAGTCCTAAGGCCGCCAATTTGAAATTATCGGATAAACGTGCTAAAGCTAGTGTTGATTATATCAAACAGCGCATCACAAACCCGGCCCGCATTTCGGGTAAAGGTTATGGCGAAAGTAAATTATTAAATAATTGCGGATGTGAAGGGCCAAAACCTTCTCCGTGTAGTGAAGAAGAGCACGCGGTGAATAGAAGAACGGAGTTTATAATTTTGAAGATCGGCAATTAGTTTAAACGCATTATTTCCCTATTTTTACAAGCAATAATCAAAGGGTAAACTCGTTTATCAATTGAATTAAAACTTGAACAATAAATCTCTACATACCCTCTTCCAACTCACAGTAAAAAGTGATGCTCCCGAATTTATTATTTATTCCTCCAAATTAAGCGAGCGCCTAAATTACACCTGTCAATTTATTTTTGAGAGTATATTGAATTGTAAATGCTCAATTACTGATAACAAACAACTATTTAAAAATTCAAGCGCTTTTAAGATCAGTTATTCTACGCACTCCGAAAAAGAGATCATTAATATCTCACCATACGATCTTTTATTTAAAGCCGGAGTTGATGAGAGTTACAAGCCAAAGGGAACAACAAAGAACGGCGCACTTTATTTTCATATGAGTGATAGTTCATGTGATCTTGGCTATGATATTTTTGCATCAGTATTTTATTTTATTTCGCGTTATGAAGAGTGGCAACCTTTTGAAGCTGATAAGCACGGACGTTTTGAATTACAGCAAAGTATTTTATTTAAGGATAAACAGTATTTAAAACCGGTTGTGAATAGTTGGATAGAAGAATTGAAGCAAGCCCTTTTGAAATTTTACCCAAGTTTAAAATTCCCGCAAAAGAAATTTCAATATATAAGTACCATTGATGTAGATAATTTGTACGCCTACAAGAATAAAGGAGCTTCCAGAACATTAGGGGCTATTGCAAAAGATATTCTCACTTTCAAATTCGGTAATTTATCTAGACGTCTGAAAGTTTTAAAAGGAAAGATCAAGGATCCTTTTGATGTATATGATGAATTGAGCGATCTTTCTAAAAAAACAACAACGCCTTTATTTTATTTTTTCTTGCAGCGTTCAGGTACTGAACACGATCGCACTATTGCTCCTTCATCGTCTGCGTTTAAAGAGGTTTTCGAAAAGCTGAATAAAAATGGAGTAGAGTTTGGCTTGCATCCTTCTTATGAAACTGTTAACAATGATGAATTGCTCAAACAAGAGTTTGATATCATCCGAAATAATTCAGGATCAGCCATTCAGATCTCTCGTCAGCATTATTTGCGCTTTACTATTAAAACCACACCAAAACAATTAATTGCTAATGGTGTTATGGCCGACTTTTCCATAGGTTTTGCAGCGGGTGCGGGTTACAGAGCCGGAACTTTTACGCCTTTTTACTATTACGATCTTGAAAAAGAAAAAGTAACTGAATTATTAATGGTTCCTTTTGCGGTGATGGATGGAGTTTATTTTATTTATTCGAATACAGGTGTTGAACAAGCGGAAAGACAAATGCTTGAATTAGCAGAAGAAGCAAAACGTTTGAATGGAATTTTTGTTACGGTGTTTCATGAGCGCACGTTTGATGAGGCGCTTTATCCGGGATTTGGAGGTTTGTATAGGAAACTGCAAGCGATTTAAGTTACTTAACCACGAAAAGCACGAAATTAAGAGGCAACACTAAATACACGAAACTAGTTTAGTGTATTTAGTGTAAAATTTTGGTGTCTTTCGTGGTTAAATGCCTCTAATAACCAGATAATAAGCATCTTTAGCCACTTGTTATTTTTACCTCAGAAACCCCAATATTTTACTACATTTGAAACATGCGTAAAGCTCTTAAAATAGCAAGTATTTCTCTTCTTGGAATTCTACTTTTTAACTCGTGTAAGAACGATCTTAAGATCATTGCACCTTATAAAGAGATCCCTCAGGTTCATGCTATTCTTACACCACAGGATCCGATGCAAATGATCCGCATCAATAAAATATTTTTAGGAGAAGGCGATGCTAATTTAATGGCTCAAGAACCTGATTCAATAAATTATAAATCTGGAGAGTTAACCGTAATGTTGGAGCGTTTTGTAAATGGATCAAAGGTAGCTGCAGAATTAAACACGGGTAAAACTGAATTGTATTTTCGCGACTCTCTTATTCAAACTGAGCCAGGCGCCTTTTCAACTACACAGCGAGTTTACTTGTGCAACGACAGATTATTTAGCGATGGCATTTATAAACTTACTATAAAGAACAATCATACCAATAATGTTTTTACGGCAACTACAACTGCTATTGATAGCGTTCGTTTAACCGGATTTCCACCGCTTGCAGCACCTTATTATACGTTTACTCCAGCCTTAAATGAACCGGCTTATTCGTGGATTGATTACAGCAATCAAACAGGTTCTAATTACATTGTAAGGTCGAAGCCGACCAGTGGTGGTTTTCTTCATGATCTTACTATTCGTATTCATTATTTTGATAGCGTTCTCACTTCTGTGGCGGCTGATGGAAAAATATATCAATCGCTTGATTTTATTTTTCCCCCTCAGCAATTATACGAGCAAATTGATTTTAATAATACTAAGTACTTTAATTTTTCGTTTAAAGGATCTGCCTTATTTGCCGAATGTGGCAATTTACTTTCCAAGCGAAAATATCCTTCGGGTTTTATTGGAAGAAAAACATATCGCGTTGATTTTATCCTTTACTCAGCCACTCAAGATTATTACGATTACCTTCAATTTTCGGCACCTTCGATAAGCTTTGCGCAAGAAAAAACACTCTACTCCAATTTCGATAATCGAGCCGCGATTGGCATATTTACATTTAGAACACGATGCGCAGTTAAAAAAGTGCCGGCCAATGTATTTGTTGATGAGTTTAGTTACAATAAATACACCTGTCAATACAGTTTCTTCACAAGCAATCTTTCGCAAATTGGCTGTCCTTAAACTGCCCGTAATCTGCCACTTTTAGGGTCAAAAACAAGGTTTTATTGCCAATTTTTATTGTGTTTTCGCTGGTATACTGCCATGCTGTCATATTCTGTATAGCGTAAGCCCAATGGCATATTTATTGAAGTTAAGGGGGAAATTAATACTAAAGTTATGGGAAAGATCATAGGAATAGACCTTGGAACAACAAACAGCTGTGTGGCTGTTATGGAAGGAAGCGAAGCCGTAGTTATTGCAAATAATGAAGGTAAGCGCACAACACCATCGGTGGTTGCGTTTGTTGAAGGCGGAGAGCGTAAAGTAGGAGATCCTGCAAAACGTCAAGCCATTACAAATCCAAGAAAAACAGTTTATTCAATTAAACGTTTTATGGGTCATTTGTTCAACGAAGTTTCAACAGAGGTAACGCGTGTGCCTTATTCGGTTGTACAAGGCGAGAACAACACGCCGCGCGTGCAAATTGACGATAGAAAATATACACCACAAGAAATATCGGCTATCATTTTGCAGAAGATGAAAAAAACAGCCGAAGATTATTTGGGTACTGAAGTTACCGAAGCAGTTATTACTGTTCCTGCATACTTTAATGATTCGCAACGCCAGGCTACAAAAGAAGCCGGTGAAATTGCGGGATTAAAAGTAATGCGCATCATCAACGAACCTACCGCTGCTGCTTTAGCGTATGGTATGGATAAAAAAGGTAAGGACATGAAAATAATTGTGTTCGACTGCGGTGGTGGTACACACGACGTTTCGGTTTTAGAATTAGGTGATGGTGTATTTGAAGTAAAATCAACTGACGGTGATACGCATTTAGGTGGTGATGATTTTGACCAAGTAATTATTGATTGGCTAGCTGCTGAATTTAAATCAGACGAAGGTGTTGATCTTACAAAAGATCCAATTGCTTTACAACGTTTAAAAGATGCTGCTGAAAAAGCGAAGATAGAATTATCAAGTAGTAATTCAACAGAGATCAACTTGCCTTATATTACCATGGTTGACAATGTTCCAAAATTCATTGCAAAACAATTAACGCGAGCAAAATTTGAACAACTAGCAGATAGTTTAATTCAACGTACCATTGCGCCATGTAAATCGGCATTAAAAAATGCAGGCTTATCAACTTCAGATATTGATGAAGTGATTTTAGTGGGTGGTTCAACACGTATACCTGCAGTTGTTGCAGCCGTAGAGAAATTCTTTGGTAAAGCGCCAAGCAAAGGTGTTAACCCTGATGAGGTTGTGGCTTTAGGAGCAGCAATTCAAGGCGGTGTATTATCAGGAGATGTAAAAGATGTATTGTTATTAGATGTTACTCCGCTTTCATTAGGAATTGAAACGATGGGTGGTGTGTTCACAAAATTAATTGAGTCGAATACAACCATTCCAACTAAAAAATCAGAAACATTCTCAACTGCTGCTGATAATCAACCATCGGTTCAGATCGTTGTTTACCAAGGTGAGCGCCCAATGGCAAAAGATAATCGTAAGCTAGGCGAATTTAACTTAGACGGATTACCTCCATCGCAACGCGGAGTACCTCAAATTGAAGTAACGTTTGATATTGACGCGAATGGTATTTTAAATGTAAGTGCAAAAGATAAAGCAACCGGTAAATCGCATAATATTCGTATCGAAGCAAAATCGGGGTTAAGTAAGGAAGAGATCGATAAAATGAAACGCGAAGCCGAAGTAAATGCGGATGCAGATAATAAAGCGCGCGAAGAAATAACTAAATTAAATGAGGCTGATTCGATGATCTTCCAAACGGAGAAACAGTTGAAGGAATATGGTGATAAGATCTCTGCAGATAAAAAAGGAGCTATTGAAAGTGCATTAACTGAATTGAAAGCAGCACACGCGGCAAAAGATATGCCTAAGATAGAAGTAAGCTTAAAAGCAATTAACGATGCTTGGAGCGCAGCTAGCCAGGATATGCAAAATGCCATGAATAATCAGCAACAAAATAATGCCGGGGCAGATCAGAACCAAAATGCTGGTGGTGCAAACCAAAGTGGAGGTAAAGATGAAAATGTGACCGACGTTGATTTTGAAGAAGTGAAGTAATTAGTTAATGATAAATGAAACGCCTCTGTGAGAAATTGCAGGGGCGTTTTTGTTTTTAGGGCCGTTTAACCACGAAGGGCACGAAAATTTTACACGAAGGACACGAAACGTTTTTGTGCTTTTCGTGTAAATAATTTTGTGATTTTCGTGGTTAAAAAAGAGAATTTATTTTAAACCCTTATCCCGATCAAACTAATATCATCCACTTGTTCATAACCTTTTTTCCAATCGTTTATCACAGAAAGAAAGATAGCTCCTTGCTCATTCATTGATCTTTGTTGATTCTTTTGAAGTAATTCCATGAGGGGTTTGTACTTGAATTTTTTTCCCTTATCGCCACCAAATTGATCGGCAAAACCATCGGTGATCAAATACAAACAATCCCCATCCTTAATGTTTATTGTTGTATTACTGAAGGGTTTTAATTCATTCACATAAACACCAATTGGCATTTTATCGCCTTTATATTCGGTTATTTCATTTGAGTTCACTATCCATAATGGATTATTGGCTCCAGCAAAATCAAGAGTTCCCTTTTTCTTATCATAAGTGCACAAACAAATATCCATTCCGTCTTTTTGATTGGATTGTCCTTCTTGCGCTAATGCTTTTATTATTTTATCGCGAAGTTGGTTTAAGATCTCACCGGGCTGATGGATCTTTTTTTCTACAATGATCTCATTCAAAAAGCTATTACCTAACATGCTCATAAATCCACCCGGAACACCGTGCCCTGTGCAATCGGCCAAAGCAAATATGGATAAATTGGAATTGACATTTGTAGCCCAATAGAAATCGCCTGAAACTATATCTTTTGGTTGAAACAAAATGAAATGATCTTTGGCGATATTCTGCCAAACCTCATTGCCTGTTAATACAGCTTGTTGAATGCGCTTGGCGTAATTAATACTATCAACAATTTCTTTTTGCTTTTCTTCAACTAATTCTTTCTGTTTTACGATCAATTCATTTTGCGACTCAACTTCTAATTTTTGTTTGGCGATCACCTCTTTTTGCTTTTTTGTTACTTGCAGTCTATTAAATACAAAAATGACCACAAAAAGCAAAATAGCAAGGCCTCCATATAAAAATAAGCGCTTGTTCTTTTCTTCTTTAACTCTTAATTCGTTGGATCTTCTTTCTAATACCATATTCAAACTATCGGCCACCACTTTTTTGTCATAGTCGTGTTGAAGATCTTTTGAAGCGTTTCTCTTCTCAGATCATCATTGTTCAAGCTATCAGCTAAATTCTTTGATCGCACGTAAGTAAAGAAAGCGTCTTTAAAATTCCCGTTCTTTTGGTATACATCCACTAATATCAAACCGCAATTGCTGATCTCTTTAGGATAACCAAGTTCTTTCGCCAACTTCATGCCGGTTTCGGCATTTACCTGTGCTTTTTTTATATCCCCAAGAGTAAGATAAATGCTCGAAATGCTACTGTAAACTACTGCTTGCCCTTGTTTGTAATCCAACGAATCCATTATATGAAGACTATGCTTGTACATGGATAGAGCCAGTTGAAGTTTTCCTTGCTTTTTATAAATGGCGGCAATGTTACTTATGTTTTGACTTTGGTTTAAGGGATAATTATAAGTATCATATATCTTTTTGGCTTCCATGTAATAGTTCAATGCCTTATCATGATCTTTCATCGTGCTATACGTGAGGCCAAAATTCCCCATGATAATAGCATATCTGTATAAATTATTCTCCAGCTTAGCATAGTCGCTTGCCTTTTTGTAATTCTCGAGTGCTTTTTTATAATTTTTTTGTTTGAAATACAAATAGCCAATGTTGTTGTGGCAAGAAGCTAGTCCGGAAGTATCTTTTATAACTTCTCTTATATTTAAACTTTTATAATAGTAATCAATGGCAAGACTAAGATCACCAAGATTGTCGTACACTGAACCAATATTATTAAAAGCTCTGGCAATTGCTTTTTTATCCTCGAGTTGCTCAAATAGTGTAAGTGCTTTTTTATAGGCCTCAAGCGCTTTAGTTGAGTTGCCTTGTTCATCGGCCACAAAACCAAGATCGTTTATAATGACCGCCAAATTTTTTTGATAAAACAATTTTTCGTTAGGCTTGGCCGAATTTAATTTATTCTCGCATTCTACCTTAAGCGAATCCCAGAAGCTCAATCTATAAACGCCTTCCATTTCTCCAATGGCTAGTTGAAGCGAGATCCTTGATGTATCGTTGAAATTTGTTTTTTTAAGTACAGCACGAAGCGAATCTATTTCATCGCCGAAAATGGTGTTGGTGTACAACACAAATAGAACACATATTTTAAGAGCTAAATTCATTTTTTGATCGATCTATCCTCCGGCCTTCTTTACTTTATAGCCCATTTCGGAAAGGATCTTCAATAATTTTTCACGATGATCGCCTTGGATCAAAATATTTCTGTCTTTTACCGTTCCGCCGCCGCCGCATTTTTGTTTGAGTAATTTACCCAAGGCTTCTATATCACCTGTTTTTCCAACAAAACCAGTAATTCTGGTAACTACTTTGCCGCCACCCAATCTATCCAAAAAAATTCGTAGATCTTGATTTAGAGGGTCTTTGGTTTCTTCTTCTTCTGTGTTCTCAGTTTCAAACTTAAAGTTTGGATTGGTACTGTAAACAATATTTATTTTTTTATCTTTCTTGCTCATCGCTTATTTTTATAAATGATAAAGATAACTGCAAAGCAAAGTACTACTATCAAAAATAACATGAGGTAAGGAAAACTAAAATGATGTTTATCATCCGTTGACTCGATCTTCTCATCGTTAAAGTCGTTGCTGGAAACTATTAATCTGTTCTCTTTTTCAATACTGTCTTTTAAGCTAATATAGACTTTATAGCAGTGCAATGCTAAAACAGGATCTTTTCCTTCAGCGATTCCCGACTTTAATAAAAGTAATTTGCATTTTGCATCAAGATAATCAAACACTCTGCATAAACTGTCGGCTTTATTCACGTAAAAATCGCAATTCTTTTCATCATTCAAACGGTAATACGCTCTGGCAAGATTGATATAACTATCCGTTTTGTCCATTTCATTTCCCATGATCTCGTTGGCTTTTAAAGCATCCAAACAATTTCCAATAGCTGATTCATAATTTTTACCTTCAATATTGATCACTGCAAGATTATTGAGACACATGGCTTCTAATTCGTAATCCATGGTGTTTTTGGCGATCTTGTAAGCGTTTAAAAAATATTTCTCCGACTCTTCTAACTTTTTCTCTCCCATTTTTAAAACCCCAATATTTATGTAACAATTAGCCGATTGTTTTTCGTTATTGAGTTTATGATTGATCTGAAGCGCTTTCATGTAACTGCGTTCGGCCATTTCATTCTTTTGAAGATCGGTATAAATGTTCCCTAAATTAGTTTCACTCATGGCAATTCCACGCTCATCTTTTATGGCTTCTCTAATTTCGAGCGCTTTTTGATGCTGAGCCAAAGCTTTTTTTAGATCTCCTTTGCGATAGTATAATACCCCAATTAAATTATAAGCTTTGGCCAAATGTTTTTGTGAGCCCGATTGTGTGGCAAAGAATTCAGCTTGTTTGGCACAGTTATAAGCATATTGTGGGGCATAAACACGAGCTTTAAATCCTTCCTTGTAAAAAACGTTTACTTTTTCGGTATCAGCAGGTATTTTAAGACAGGCGAATACCAACGAATCAAAATTTTGCGCTCCAAGGGAAGTACTTATGATCACAAAAAGTGCAAAGAATTGCTTTCTCATAATGGTTTAAATGTATAAATTTAAAAGCACATTTTTTATATATTTCTTATGATAAAATACACTTTCTTTCAAAAGAACCCTGCTTCGCATTATGTATATATCGACATGCATATCGAGAATATTAAATCTGATTCTATTCAGTTGCAATTACCGGCCTGGAGACCCGGCCGATATGAGCTTGGCAATTTTGCGAAAAATGTAAAGAAGGTGGAGGTGTTTGATGAGAACATGAAAAGTTTGGCGTATAATAAGAAAGCTAAAGATCTATGGGAAGTAAATTGCAAGGGAGCAAAAGCTTTAAAGGTTACGTATAGTTATTATTCGGCTGAGTTAAACGCGGGTGCGTGTTATGCGGATATCAATCAGATCTATATGAATCCTGTTCATTGTTGTTTTTATGTTGTTGGGAGAGAAAAGGAGGAACATGTGGTTGAATTGCAAGTTCCGGTAAATTACAAAATAGCATGTTCATTAAAACAAAATGGAAATGCACTTAGAGCGGTTGATTTTGATGAACTTACCGAATCGCCATTCATAGTTTCAAATTGTTTGCAAACTCAAACCTACGAAGTAAATAAAGTAAAATTCTATTTGCATTTTAATGGAGAGTGTAAGCCCGATTGGCAAAAAATAAAAACGGATTTTGAAAAGTTCACTAAGTATCAATTTAATTTTTGGAGCGACTTCCCTTTTGATGAATATCATTTTCTGTTTCAAATAACGCCTTTTAAATTTTATCATGGCGTAGAGCATTTTAAAAATACGGTAATAGCGCTTGGTCCGGGTTATGATCTTCATCAAGCAAAAGTTTACGAAGATCTATTAGGTGTTTCATGTCATGAATTATTTCATGCGTGGAATATTAAGACCATTCGGCCAAAAGAAATGTTGCCGTATGATTATACCAAGGAGAATTATGCTGGAAACAGGTTTTGTATACGAAGGGTTTACTACTTATTATGGTGATAAAAATCTATATAGCTCCGGTGTGTTTACAGTAGAACAGTATTTTGAAACACTGGAAGAGCGATTGGATAAGCACTTCAATAATTTTGGACGATATAATTTGAGTGTAGCGCAAAGTAGTTGGGATAATTGGTTAGATGGATACGTTCCGGGCGTGCCGTATCGTAAAACAAGTATTTATGATGAAGGAAATTTAATTGCTTTTATGTTGGATGTAATAATCATGGAAGCCACACAAAATAAAAGATCATTGCGCGATGTGTGCAGAAAATTGCACAATGAGTTTGGAAAAAAGGGAAAAGGGTACTCAAAGGAAAATATTATTGAGCTGTGCGAAGAAGCCGCAGGTAAAGATCTTAAAGACTTCTTTAATAAATTTGTGTTCGGTGCTAATGATTATGATGAAGGCTTAGTGCCGTGTTTTAATTATTTGGGAATCGACTTTCAAAAAACGCAGAATCAAAATTTGAACGAAAGAGATTTTGGTTTTAAGGTTATCGAACAAGGAACCCTAACAAAAGTGAATTTGGTGGCGCCATACTCTCCATCTTGGAGAGCGGGTATTTTTAACAACGACGATGTTATTGCTGTGAATGGAACGGTGGTGAGAAACAATTTAAATCAGCTTTTAAATTATTATTCAAATCAAAAAAGTATTGATATTACTATCATTTCCCAAGAGAAACTAAGGACAGTTACTTTACAAAAGGATGAAAAAGAACAGACCTGGTTCTTTAAAAGTAAGTTAAGTATACTAGCCCAATCAACTGATAAACAAAAGGATAGTTTTAATATATGGAACACCTTTTAGTTTCTAGATAACTTGTTGAAAACTTGAACTTTAGGAAACTAGATAAATGTTAAAAAAGCCTTTCTTTGTAATATATAAACTATAAAAAAATTAAAAATGGAAGAAAACAACGCAACAACAAGTTCAACAAAAGGTAAAGGCCTAGGTACGGCAGGGATGGTAATTGGTATAGTAGCTTTAGTATGGGCTATCATTCCTTTAGTAGGTGCTGCTGCATGGTGGTTAGCTTTAGTAGGATTGATCCTAAGCTTAGTAGCATTTTTTATGGCTAAAGGTGGTGGAAATACCAAGCGTGGTGGAATGCTTGCCGGTATTATTTTGAATGCAGTAGCTCTTGCTCTTGCAGCTTTCTGGATCTATAAGATCACTTCTACAGTGATGGGTGCAGCAGGTGATTTGGAAGAAGCTTTCAAAAATATTGATACAGCAGCTATCCGTCAGTCACTTGAAACAGCAATTGAAAGTGCAACTGATTCAACTGCTCACTAATATTTAATATCTATTACATGAAAGGCTGTCATTACTGACGGCCTTTTTTTATGTTTGTACCAAAAAAAAAAAACACACAAAAACCAATAAATCAAAACTTAATATCATGGAAGATCAATTCAACACTACATTAGTAAATGAAATAGAGGGCGAATCAAAACGTCCGCAATTTTTAACGGTGCTATGCGTAATTTCTTTTATTTGGTGCGGCATTGCATTTTTATTGGGTATATATGGCATTTTTGCAAATACGCCTGAAAAAATGCAAGAGAATATTGAGAATATGAGGAAATTTAGCCCGGCTGGCGCTCAGCAAATGGAAGAGCAAATGATAGAGCAACAAAGTAGTGCGATGGGAAGAATTCAACCATACCTTAATATTGTTTTTGTATTGGTTAGTTTTTTAGGTGTATTGCAAATGTTCAATCTTAAACGAATGGGCTTTTATATTTATACAGCAGCCGAATTAATTCCTTATATTTTTATAATAATAGGCGGAAAGCAGGCGATGGCCATGATGGGGTCTATGGGAGGAGGAACTATTCAAGCGGCAGCCATGGTAATGATGGTATTAATGGTGCTCTTTGATCTTGCTTTTGTGGTGATGTATGGTGTTAATTTAAAACACATGAATAAATAAGTTATTTCTCTTTATAAGTAAAAACGTTACTGAGTAAAAGCTTATCTGTTTTAGTATCCCAAATTTCGATCACAATTTCTTTTTTACCGCTTGTGTTGGCTCCATCGGTTGCGATGTGAACTTCCAGGCGGTTTTTGTTTTCCTTTTCTGATGTTAAAGTAATTCCTTCATGAACGCTATTGGCATAAATCATTCTGTACTTCATGCCTGGAGTATATAACAATTTAAAAAGATGCTCATTGTTTGCTTTTGTAAAAGTGGCATTAATGAGTTTTATTTCAATGCTTTCTTTTTTGTCACCGCTTAATTTTACAAAAAATGTATCGGATATATTCTTAGTGATGATGCTATCCTTAAATAAGCCTGTGCGGAAAAAAAACAATTCGCCTTGCTTTTTGATGGCGATCGTTTCCTTTTTTTGAGAGTAGGAGAGGAATGAAGCAAAAATAAAAAAAAGAAGACTAATCTTTTTCAATATCAATTTCTTTTTTGATCTCTTGAATTTGTTCGTTCACTTGCTGAGTAATGCCTCCTGTACTTTGATGAATATCGCGTTGAATATCACTGGTGGCATTCTTAAACTCACGGATGCCTTTTCCTAAAGCCTTTGCAATGCTTGGAATTCCTTTTCCGCCAAACATTAATAAAATAACAAAGAGGATAAGAATGATCTCTCCGCCACCTAAATTGAGGAATAATATGAAATTTGAAACTATCATTTATGTCGCATGAATTTGAATACACCATATATACCGGCACAAAAAACCACCGCTATAAAAGCAATGATGAAATAGTCGGATAGATCGGGTGTTGCCATGCTGTAAATTTACATATTTGTTTAATACAGCCTGTGTTAAATTGACTTATGATCAGCCATATTTAGTTCTTTTTCACAGAAGGAATACTCATCTTTTATGGCATTTGAACATACCACAATGGTTTTTTTTGCTCCGTACTCCGCTATCATCTTTTGATACCATTTTGAGGCATTAGCATCTAAATTCGACAAGGGTTCATCTAAAAAAAGCAGGGGAGCATCGGCTAAAATTGCTAAGCCCAATTTAGCCCGTTGCTTCATACCGCTTGAGTAATGTTTTAAGGGTTTATTGGCTGCCGCTTTCAATTCCATGATGTCTATGATATCATTAGCATTAGACCTATTAATAAATGGTTTGTATAAAGCTGTATGCTCAACCAATTCTTTTAAGGTGAACTCTTCGGTAAGCTGTAAATACGGAGAAGCAAACGAAATTAATTCGTGCGCATCGTCTTGTTTTACCTCGATCGCGTTAGATGTAAAATTTACTTTTCCCGAATCAGGAATTAAATAACCGGAAATTACTTGCAATAAGGTTGATTTACCGGAACCGTTTGAACCCAATAAAGCTAAACGTTCGCCGGGTGCAATTTGTAAATTCAGATCTCTAAAGATCCATTCCTTATTGTACTTTTTTGAAACTGAATTTAGATGTATAGAAATAGAATTCTCCAAAATTAAATTCCTTTAACGATACCGTCCTTTTGTTCGCGAATGAACTTTACAATTTGATCACGCTCGGCAGTGTGTGGTATTTCAGCTTCAACAATTTCCAGTGCGTTGCTGATGTTATGGCCACGTACAAAAATGATCCTGTAAATATCTTCAATATTCTTTATTACTTCTTTGCTTAAACCTCTGCGAGCCAAACCCACAGTATTAACGCCAATAAACTGCAATGGCTCACGAGCTACTCTAATATAAGGTGGAACACTTTTGCGTACCAAAGATGCGCCTGCAATAAATGAGTGCGCACCAATATTTACAAATTGTTGCGCAGCTACAATTCCTTCAATAATAACATGGTCTTCTATGGTAATGTGCCCGGCTAAATTTCCGCTATTGGCTATGATGATGTTATTTCCTAAAATGCAATCGTGTCCTAAATGCGTATATGCCATCAGCAAACAATTATTTCCAATACGTGTGGTCATTCTATCTACAGTACCTCTGTTGATCGTAACGCATTCGCGAATGGTGTTATTATCTCCTATCTCTACTAAACTATCTTCGCCTTTGAATTTAAGATCTTGTGGAATAGCACCAACAACAGCACCCGGAAAAATACGATTGTTCTTTCCAATACGCGTTCTATCCATTATAACCGCGCCAGAACCTATCCAGCAGCCATCACCAATTTCCACATCACCATAAATGCTGGCAAAAGGTTCAACGGTTACATTATTACCTATTTTTGCTTTGGGATGAACGTATGCTAAATTCGAGATCATAACTTATGCTTCAACGCTTTGTTTTACTTCTTTACCTTTTATTTTTACAAGCATCGCCATCATTTCACCTTCCATTACGATCTTTTCTCTCACAAATGCTTCGCCACGCATGTGAACAATACCGCGACGAATAGGCGAAACTAAACTTAGCTTAAATACAATAGAATCACCCGGGAGTACTTGATTCTTGAATTTTATTTTATCAATGCTCATGAAGTATGTAAGGTAATTTTCAGGATCAGGAACTTTACTTAAAGCAAAGATCCCACCAACTTGTGCCATAGCTTCAATTTGTAACACACCCGGAAACACTGGAGCGTCAGGAAAATGTCCTCGAAAAAAATCTTCATTCATGCTCACGTTCTTCACCCCAACAATTCCTTCTTCAGTAATTTCCATAACCTTGTCAACAAATAAAAATGGTTGACGGTGTGGCAATATTTTTTGAATTTGATTGATGTCGTATAAAGCCGGTTTATTTAAATCGTATGGCTCGTATAAATTCTTTTTCTTGCGCATCACCTGATCTTTGATCATTTGCTTTATTTTTTTGGCAAACGCAATGTTACCTGCATGGCCCGGACGTGCAGCTAATACGTGGATCTTCATTGGCTTTCCAACCAAAGCAAGGTCACCAATGATGTCTAATAATTTGTGACGCGCAGGTTCGTTGTAAAAATGTAATTTGGTATTATTTAAAACGCCTCTTCCTTTTACTTCAACAGTTTCTTTGTTGAATACAGTACGTAGGTAATCTATTTTTTCTTTTGAAATTTCTTTGTCAACTAATACAATAGCATTCTCTAAAGCGCCACCTTTGATCAAATTATGTTGCAATAGCATTTCTAATTCGTGTAAGAATACAAACGTTCTGCATTTTGCAATTTCCTTTTTAAATTCATCAATATGATAAATGCTGGCATGCTGCGTGCCTAAAATTTCGCTGTTATAATCTACCATCACGGTTAAGCGATAGGTGTCTTGAGGCACGGCAAGCATTTCTACTTTTTTAATAGGATCTTCGTAAGTTAAGTTATCAGTTAAAATAAAATAATCACGCTCTGCAGACTGTTCTATAATTTCAGCAGCTTCTAATGCTTCAATAAATTTCCATGAACTTCCGTCCATGATCGGCATTTCGGGCGCAGTAACTTGTATCAAACAATTATCAATTCCTAAACCAACCAAGGCAGCAAGTACGTGCTCAGTTGTATAAACACGCGCGCCATCTTTTTCAAGAGTTGTGCCCCGAGAAGTATCTACAACAAGATCTGCATCTGCTTCAATAATCGGTTGCCCGGGAAGGTCCATGCGTTGAAACTTATACCAGTGATTTTCAGGTGCAGGATTAAATGTAATAGTAACAGCTGTGCCTGTATGAAGTCCGGCTCCGGTTAATGAAACCGCTTGTTTTATGGTTCTTTGCTTATCGCTCATGTTAAATGGGATGCTTTGGAATAAAGGCTAATTTACTCATTTTTTTTAACATAAAAAGACCAATTTTGTGCTAAAAAATTCACAACCAAAAACCCCTAAACGCTTACTTATACCTAGTATTCAAGATAAGGTTTGATCTTAGTAGTTAATTGATCATCCTCTATAATTTCGGCTATATTTTCTTCAGTGATCTTGCCGTTCTTTTTTAAGATAAAGATACGTTTTGTAAGTTCGTAATCGATGTAAGGATGTTTGTTGAGTGCTTTAAAATCAACGGTATTGATGTTGATTTTTTTAATAGAAGAAGAATTGATAGTGCATTGAGATGCGATGAGTTGGTAAAGGTCATCCGTCATGCCATAAATTTCTTTTACTTGCTGGATAGACGTAAATCCCCCTAGTAAATTCCTATATTTTAAAATACGCTTGGCATAAGCCGGGCCAATTCCTTTTAATTCAATTAATGCTAAACTGTCTGCCGAATTTAATTCCAATTTTTTGCCGGTGATAGTTTCTTTACTAGTGTTCTCTTTTTGTTGGCTATTGCATTTGTGTTCTTGATCAGAATGTAAGGTTCAAGCTGAGAATATAATTTTGGAGAGATACCATAGATCTTTTGTAGATCTTCTTTTTGTTTGAAAACAAAACCTCTATTCCTAAATTTAATAAAAGTTTCGGCTGTTCTTTCTTTCAATCCCAATTTTAGCAATTCTGTTTTGGTAATGGTGTTTGGATCAAAAGGAAATACAGTGCCCAAATTTTCGACACCCTTGTTAGTATCAAATGCAGAATTTCTTTTCGCATCTATCTCTTCTTCTACTAAGGCAATATTGGCTATTTGAATATTGGCGGGCGTAATGAAATAAGGATAAACCAAACGAATGATCAACAAGCATAAACTGATGCAACACAAAATATAAAGTCCGTTGCGCTGCTGTTTATTAAAACCAAAATAACTATTTAAAAACCTACGAAGCAGTGTTTTGTTTTTTGTTGAATAAAAAATAAACTGGTATACCGAGTAAAATTATTGCAACCCCTAAAATAGAATTTTTGGGATCGAAAATCAAAAGATCTAAACAAATTAATGAGGTGATAATGATGTAAAGCATGGGGATTACAGGATAGCCCCAAGCTTTGTAAGGACGTGGTGTATCAGGTTCTTTTTTGCGTAATACAAATAAAGCAATGATGGTTACAATATAAAATATCAGCGACGAAAAAGTGGCGTAGGCCAATAGTTGTCCGTACGAACCCGTTAAACATAGTAAAGAAGCCCAAAGGCATTGGATCCACAAAGATTTAGAAGGCACATTGAATTTATTTACTTGCCCTGCTTGTTTAAAGAACAAATTATTATTTGCCATCGATTGAAATAAACGTGAGCCCGCAAGTATCAAACCATTATTGCAACCAAAAGTTGATACCACAATTAAAATGGCCATAATGTAAATAGAGGTATTTCCAAAAAATGTATTTAATGCCGCAGTAGCAACTCTGCCATGATCTGCAAATCGTATGCCTAATCCTTCGGGCGTAGCTGCGGTTGCATCGCCCATGGCAGGAAGCAAAATAAAATAGGCAATGTTGGCAAGGATATATAGGATGGTAACAATAAAAACTCCCAAGCTTAAACCTAAGGGTAAATTGCGTTGCGGGTTTTTGATCTCGGCAGATAAAAAGGTAACATTGTTCCAAGCATCGCTACTAAATAATGCACCAATAAGTGCAGTGCCAAGGAAAACAAAAATGCTTAATCCATTTAAAGGCGTGCTTACATTTTTCTCCTCATTGTAATTTACAGCCGATGTTAGATCACTAAAATTTTGACTAAAATAATTCTCTGATCCAAGTTTTGTAAAAGCTAATACGATCAAAACAAACAAGGCGAGTAATTTTGAAATAGTAAAAACCCTTTGTATTAATGTGCCATTTTTTATTCCTTTGGTGTGAATGGCAGTTAAAGTTATGATAGAAAGTATGGCAACGAATTGTGAAACGGAAATAAAAAATGAACCAATATGAATGCCGTTCTCTTCGGAAATAGAAGGAAAAATAACGCCAAGGTATTTAGCAAATGCAACTGCTACCGCGGCAATAACGCCTGTTTGGATCACCAAAAAAACGGTCCACCCATAAACAAAGGCGGTTAAATTACCAAAGGCCCTTTTCAAAAAAACAAATTGTCCGCCGGCTTCAGGCATCATAGCTGCCAATTCGCCGTAGCTTAAAGCGGCAAATAAAGTTATAACCCCACTCAGCAACCAACACATTAAAACCCAAAATGGCGATCCCAATGCAAGCATCATGTCTTTGCTCACAATAAAAATACCAGAGCCAATCATGCTTCCGGAAACTAGCATGATTACATCCATTAAATTTAATCTTGGTTCAGTTTTGTTCATGTATTTTTTGCGCTACATAGATAGGAGAAAAAACTCTCATCGAAGTAGTATAACGTAATAAAGATATGTAAATTTGTGTCAAAACAAAACGATAATGAAAGTTATAGGAGATCGTGTAAGTATATTGAAAAAGGACGACCTTTTAAGCATTGTTATTTTGCCAATAAAAGATCAGCGAAAAGTTTGGCTAATGTTTGTTTGGTTGATGGCATGGACAGTTTGCGGTATCATTGTTTTTGCTAATTATTTTAAGGTAACAGATCAGAGTTCAAAATTATTCATCATAATTTACCTGGCGTTTTGGGTTTATTTCGAATTTAAGATCGCGCGGGTTTTTATTTGGCGCCGATCGGGAAAAGAAAAGTTATGGATAAGCGAGGGTAAAGTGCATTACCAACAAGAGGTTAATAAGCGAGGAAAGATCCAAGAATTTGATTTTAGTTTGATCCAAGACTTACAGTTAATTGAGGCTGAAGAGACCAGTTTTATTACAGTGATCAATAGCAGTTTTTGGATAAAGGGTGGAGAGCGTATTGCTTTTACATGTCAACATAAAACTGTGCGTTTTGGAATGCAGCTTACCGATAAGGAAGCAAAAAGCATTATTCACGAGATCACTAATTTTATTTTTACAGAAAAATAATCCTGGATAATAAGCCACGAATTTCACTAATTAGCACTAATCTGTGCATAGTTTCAAGATTTAAGTATAACCAAATTTTCTTTAAATAAAGATTGCGACGAAATCTGTGCAATTCGTGGCTAAAAGGATAGTCTATTTCTTTTAGCGTCTGCTGCTTCTGTCTTGCTATATCTTCCAAACGTTTTGCGAATGTTGATTTAGTTACAGGCTTTTTCATGTTCGTTTCTATTTTTAAACGAAGTGATTCATCGCTGATGAATTTTTTCATGATCCAGTTCTGTAAAAAGGTGAACATGTTCGCCAAGAAGTAATACCAACTTAAACCGGCTGCGTACTCATTCATTACCGCCAAGAAAATAACAGGCATAAAGTACATCATAAATTTCATGCCGGGCATTTGAGTGTTTTGCTGCGGCATTAAATTCTGATTCATGTAAGTGTAAATAATTGTACTTACAAACATCAACATCGCAAACAAACTGATGTGATCGCCATAAGCCCAACTAATGAAAGGTACTTGCCCAAATGTCCAAATGCTATCGTACGTACTTAAGTCATCTGCCCATAAAAACCCATGTTGACGCAATTGAATGGCGGCAGGAATAAAAGCAAATAAGGCAATTAAAATAGGGAACTGCAATAATAAAGGAATACAACCCGAAAGTGGACTAACGCCCGCTTTTCTGTATAGCGCCATTTGCTCTTGCTGCTTTTTCATTGCATCAGCTTTGTCACCGAACTTTGCATTGATAACGTCTAACTCAGGTTTCAATACACGCATGCGTGCGCCACTTAAATAGGTTTTGTAAGCAATAGGTAATAAAAGTACTTTAATAATAAGTGTAAGTATTAAAATAACAACACCCATATTCATGTTTGATAATGCATCAAACAATGGAATAACTAACCATTTATTAATATAACTAAATACACTCCATCCGGTAGGAATGATCTTCTCAAGATCATTACCGTATTTTGTCATAGTTTGGTAATCGTTAGGGCCAAAATAAAATTTGAATAAGAATTTTTCATCAGGCTTATGGTTGTATGGCACACCTAATTCGGTGAACATGCTTTTTACTGCCGTTGGTGATTTATCTCTTAAGCCTTGTTTAACTAAACTTCCTGCTTTTAAAAACGCTTCATCGGCAACTATAGTAGAGTTAAAGAATTGCTGCATAAAGCACACCCATTTAACGTCGGCTTCGCTAATACTAAGTTCTTCATCTTTTAAAGGATTGATATTGTCAGGGTCATTTATGGTTTGCTTATAATGAATAGCAGCAGCTTTTTGCTCTTTACCAATATATTTCTCTTGCGATGGCAAAAGCATGCTCCATTGTAATTGCAGTTGATCTTCGGTTTGTGTGATGATCTTTTCCATTCCAACAAAACGGATCTCGCAGTTTACCACGTAATCACCCGGTTTAATAGAGTAGGTGTATTCGATGTAACTTTTCTCATTAGATGTTGCCAAACGCATGGTAATGGCATTTGCCGTTTGAGAAACAGGTTTAAAATAAAAACTGTCTGTACTTAAAATGCGTGAGCGATCGTAAGCGTTTAATTTCAATGAGAAATTAGTGGAATCTTTGTCGAATAAAGTAAGTGGTACATTTTGATCGGGGCGTGAATATTTTTTTAATTCAACCTTACAAATTTGCGCGCCTTTGTTTAATACTGTTGCTTTTATAAGATCATTTTCGAACGTAAAAAATTCTTGTTTTCCTTCGGCACTAACAGCAAGATCTTTGTAAGCATCAGTTTTAAGCGCTGCTTTTGTAGAATCGTTCAAAGCCACTATAACTTTTACGGTATCCTTTTTTTTAGCCTCGGCCATAAGGCGCTCAGCTTCTTTTTGGTCTTCTTGTTTACGAACGGCTTCAATAGAATCTTTTACAACTTTATTGCGCGCTACTTGTTCTTTACTTGGTCCGTTGAACCATAACCAGCTTCCTAGTATAGCCGCGATGATCCCTAAACCGATCAATGAATTTCTGTCCACCTCTTTGAATTAATTTGGCTGCAAATTTAATGATTTTTAGAGAAGGGGGCCCATATTGAACCCCTATTTTGTATTTATTTAGCCTTAGGGAGCCAAGTGGCTAGAAATAAAAAAGCCCTGACAGTAACTGCCAGGGCTTTTTAAAAGGTTAATTGTTATTATTGAACCACTAACTTCTTAGTGCTTTCAGTTTTACCAACTTTAATTTTAACGAAATAAATACCGGCAGTAGCGTTGTCCATGTTCATTGAAACATTGTTCTCGCCAATTGTACCGTTTACTTTTGTTTCGCTTACTTTTTGACCAAGTGCATTGAATACGCTGATAGCGATATCATTTGCATTAGACAAATTCAAACGAACGTTGAAGTTGTTTTTAGTAGGATTTGGGAATAATGAGCTTTCAGTAGCATCAGTTTTAGCTGTAGCTTCATTAAGACCTATAGTACTTAAACATGCAGGGTTATTAGGAAAACTAAATTGAACATGAGTCATTGCGAAGTAGTTACTTACAGGGTTAATACCTTCAGTAAGAGGATTACTTGACACTGAGAATGGAATTGCAAACGTTGCAGAGCTAGCAGTTGCAGCTCCGGCTTTCATTTCACCTGACATATAGTGGAAGTAAGCTTTGTCTTTAACAGCCGCTAATACACCAGCAGCACCAGTTACGTTAAATCCACCTGCTTCAGTACTTAAAGTTCCGTCGCAAGTTCTGAAACCTCTAACTTTAATATTAGGGAATTCATTCCATTTTCCAGAATTAGTTGTGATACTTGTGTCAGTCTCAGCCCATGAATAAGCTAGAAAATCACCTAGGTAATCACGAGTGATCTGAATACGACTATCAGAAGAAACTGAGTTATTTGGAGTTGGATCAGCCCAAGGGTTTTCGTTAAATCCACCTGAACCTGAAACTGAAGAAGGACCTTCAGTGTCTAAAGAGTCAATGATCAATACGTTCCAAGGACTTGCACCACCATCACCATAATAATCCACGATCAATGGGCGAGCAGTGTTTACGTGAGGCCAAGCGTGCTCGATCTCTGTACCAACTGTGAAATAGCTTAAGTAGTTCATTGAGTCAACATGAGTTGAAGCATGACCAATAGCTATTGCGATAATGTGTAACTTATTATTAGCATCAATTGTCATATCAATACCTTCACTCCAAAACCATGGAGCTGAAACAGTTGTGTTGATATTGATCGAGCGCATTGTGTTTTTTAATTGATTGATAGCCGGAGTTGATGCATTAAAGTCAATACCGTTTACCAATGCCCAAGCAGCACCACCATTAGTAGTTTTATAAACTATTGGTTGTTTTCCTCTGTTAGAAGAACCAACTGGAGTACCTGCGCGCACACCGATAAACATACAATATCCAGTTTGTCCATCAGGAGTGAATTTCATATAAGGCTCACTAATTATTTTAGAACCATCAGTAGCTACTTCAGTTGGAGGGATAAGAGAATCCATTGTCCAAACCATAACACCTGAGTTATACGTTCCTTTTGAAATTGAAGCACCTCTAATTCCTTGAGCTGCGGCAGTTGTACCGTTGATGTCGTTCATTTTTTGACCGGCAACATAAACACCATTATCACACACGTTCATACCATAACGTGGGAAGTCGTGCTTTGTCATACTTGGAGAAGTTGCAGAGTTAAATGGTGCAGCGTTAGCAAAGAATTGCTCATCAGGACCTGCAGCATTTTTTGGAGTTAAAGAAAGTGATTTACTTGCGTACCAGCTTCCAACCCAACCTGAACCTGTTGTTACAGGACCAGAACCTACAGCAACCGCTTTGTTAAGGTCAGTATTTCCGTTACCTGGAGCAGTATTCCAAATACCACCACTAGGATAACGTCCTTGGTTTGTTGCATCAGCATAAATAAGGGTACTATCCCAACTTGCTAAGCTATTTGTGTTAGCGTCGTTTTTAGCCCAATAAGTAACAATGCTTCCTACGTTTGAATCACCTGCAGGACTAACCACATAAGTTGATGATTTACGTTGAACGAACGAAACAGCACCTAGGATACGTTGATAGTTCAACGGCTTTGAAGCAGATACTAAAAAGCCGTATACGTTGCCAGATCCAGAGATCCTATACCATACGTTGTTAAGGATAGGTGCGGTTGAGCTATTAGAACTTGAATTTGGCGTGCTTACTTCCTGATTTACAGGGCCTATAGCTTTACTAGCAGTAGTATTAGGATTAAGATCCATATTAGCTGTTGTAAACGCATTTTGAAAGCGCTTATTTTCAACAACTTTCGCGTCCTTAAAAAGGTGCGTTTGTTTTTGCGCAAATGCACCCATACTTAATAAAAGTGCACCGCTTAAGAGTAATTGTTTTTTCATGTCTGTTGATTTAATTTATGTTATAAAGCTACAACTTGAAACTTAAATTACCAAATGTTAAAACGGATGAGCGGTGCATTTCTCAAGTATAAATACAGTTTGGATTTGTAAATGGTTGGTTTTTATAGATAACTGTGCGTATTTTATTGAATTACGGTGCGATTGATTTTATTAATTTTTTTATCAACTTATTCCAAACAAAGCCATCTTTTATTCTGAAAATGGCTTTTTGTTTTTTTTGATCAATTTTTAAAGCATTTTCAAATATGATCATTTCAAGAGTTTGTTTGATATAATTAGCTTCCGGTTTTTCTATTATCCAACCAACTTCTTCGTTAACCAAAAGTTCAACTGCGCCAACATTTGTTGCGGCAACTGCTAAACCATTGCTCATTGCTTCTAAAATAACATTGGGAAAACCTTCACTAAAACTTGGGCAGATCAACACGTCACACCCTCGCATTTTTTCTAAAAGAATTATTCGATCGCGGATCTCGCCATGATATATAATGTTTTTGTGATCAATTTTTTTATCCTCTGGAATAGCGCCAATAAAATGAAATTGAAACTCGTTAGTGTGTTTTGAAATAAGTTGCTGAAGGGCTAAACTTAACTCTTCTATTCCCTTTCTTCTTTCGTATCTTCCTAGGTATAAAAAGCGTTTTATAGTGTCGGTTGGTTTAAATTTCTCAACAATAAATTCTTCTTCTATCCCCGAAGCGCACTCAATAATATTTGAATTTTTTACACCGATCGATCGAATGATGTCTGTTATCTTTCCTCCATATGAAAATACAATGTCTGCTCGTTGACTTATTTTTTTTACGGGACCTCTTAAAAGAAGTGATTTTATTCCTGAAACAATTCCCGGCAAGGGTTGAAACATTTCGTAGCCATGAAATTTCACGCCAATTTTGCAACAATTAATACGGTCTTTATGTTTTTGGTTGATCAAATACCAACCTGTAAAACCTTTGGTATAAATAAGATCATATTGATCGAGTTTTGGTTTTAAAAATTCAAAAATTAATTTCGAATGCCGGTATGAATTATAAATGTAATGTCCCGGAAATCCAATAGACACTGGTATTTCGATGATGGTGGGATGAATATATTCTCTTTCTTTTTCCGAAAAAAATTCAAGCTTACTTATGTCGTGTTCGCTTTTATTAAAGTGAATTAGGTCGACGTGAATTTGGTTTGTGGCAAAATATTTACATAAGTAATACGAATGCTTTTGCATGCCACCTATTACATAGGGCCAAATACCGTCGGTTATGAGTGCAATGTGTTTCAGATCTGCCTAAATTATTTAAACGCTAAATATAGGTATTTACAAAAAGCCCGTTTGTCAGAAAAAATATGGAAATGGGCTAATTAATAGCGTTTTGTTAAATTCTAGCCCAGAAAACCGCTACTGGGTACTTTGAGATTAAAAAAATTAGCGTACATTTAAGGCACAGGTAGAACTACCGCCGGGGGGTTAAACTTCTGGAGGAAAGTCCGGGCAACGCAGGGAAACTCACCATATGAAAATATGGGTACATAGGCCGATAGTTTATGTAACAGACAGTGCCACAGAGACAAGGTAGCCTTGAGTTAAACCTCGGGGTGATAGTGAAAATGTAGGGTAAGAGCCTACAAGCACCTTCAGTGATGAAAGTGTTTGGTAAACCTTGGGTGTTGAAAGACCAAATAAGTTGCGGTACAAGTGTCCCGCTTTTTTCCGCAAGGAAGCCGTAACGGGTAGGTCGAATAGATAAATGGTAGTTTATATCTTGGCTTTGGCTGAGATGAAACAGAACCCGGCTTATATGCCTGTATTTGAAATAAAAATTATATGCTTGTGAAAAGATTAGTTTATTTAGCGCTTCTACAGCTGACATTATTTGCAGCTAAAGCACAATGCCCTCAGATCTTAGATTATCTGAACAATCCATCCAGTAGTCCAATGTGGATAAGTTGCACGGGTGCAGCTTACACCTTGAATTTTCAATCGCCTTCAAATTTTCCGGGCACCTATACCATTAGTTGGGGAGATGCTTCACCTGATCACACAGGAACCGCTTACCCTGCCAGTAGTGTTATTCCGCACGTATATGGAGCTACCACAGGTTCGTTCCTTGTAACATTAATGATCCCGGCACAAACGTGCACTATGACAGGTGTTGTGGTAATGGAATTACCGGTTAACGCTGCATTAAGTATTCCAATTGGAGGAACTCTTGCAGGATGTTCGCCTGCAAATATTACGTTTAGTAACACAAGCACAAATGTTAGTTCAACTACCCAATTTACTTATATATGGGGAGATAATACACCAAATACAAATTTCAGTTTTACTAATACAAGTGCAAGTCATGTTTATTCCGCAGCAAACGTTACCTGCGCAACCTCTGCAACATTACTTGCGTGGAATTATTGTTCGTTCTCAAGCACTTCTACTGCTATAATAGGACCTGTGAATGTTTACGCGCGCGATGTTGCGCAAATAACTACATCAGTGCAAAATAAATGTTGGCCTGATAATGTATTTACATTTACAAACACATCTGTAGAGAATTGTACTGCGTTTGGAAATAATTACCAAAGAAAACAATATTGGAAATTAGGAAATTACTGGGCCTTCAATAGTTTTCAAGATTCAATTTACCCTTGGACAAATATCCCGCCGAACACTCCCGTAACTGTAGCATTTCCAACAATGGGTGGATTTGTTGTGCAATTAAAAGACAGTAACGTTTGTGGGGTTGACTCTATCACTCAACTCGTAAATATTTTTAATGCACCAACTGCAAGTGTAATTGCGCCAACGGGGCCGTTTTGTACAAATAGTTTAATGACTTTTACCAATGCAAGTAGTGTTGGTGTTTTTTACAAATGGGATATGGGCGATGGATCGGGATGGGTAAACTTTCCGTTTGGACCCAAAACATATTCATATGCAACCGCAGCTACTTATACAGTTAGGCTAGTTGCTTTTATTCCGTTTGGTGGAATGTGTAGCGATACGGATCAAGTTGTAATTACAATTTTACCGGGACCAACAGCAACATTTGCATGCTCACCAACACAATCGTGTGTTCCATTAGTAGGTGTAACATTTACCGATAATACTGTAGGACCTCCAGTGGCTTGGTTGTGGGATTTTGGAAATTTAAACACTTCAACTCTTCAGGTACCTGCGCCGGAGACATATACTTTCGCGGGTACACATACAGTCTTATTGATCGTCACAATGGCTAATGGCTGTCAGGCAAGTAATACACAAACCATACAGGTGGACGCGCCGCCTACGGGTTCGTTCAGCGCTACTCAAGTGTGCGCCGGAAGCGCAACAACATTTACTAATTTATCTATTGGAGCCACAAGTTATACGTGGGATTATGGAGATGCTTCACCAACAAGTACGGTCACAAATCCTACTCACACTTATGCCAGTGGCGGAACTTATACGGTTACGCTTACAACGTCTAATGGTATTTGTACGGGCACCTATACAAATACAGCTTTTGTAATGGCCTTGCCTGTACCTAATTTTGTAATGACACCAACGGCGGGTTGTGCGCCACTGGTAGTTACATTTACAAATACAACAACCGGCGCGGTGAGTGTGACGTGGAATTTTGGAGACGCTTCTCCACCAACTACCGTAGCGAATCCGGTTCATGTGTATTCTTCACCTACAACGGTTGATCAAACGTATACAATTACTCTGGTTGCAGATAATGCAGGCGGTTGTGGCGATAGTATAAAGAAAACGGTGGTGTTATTTGGTAATCCTGCTCCTTCATTCACATTCTTCCCTAAGTTTGCATGTTCTCCATTCAATGTTACCTTCACAAATACAAGTGTAGGTGGAACAAGTAATTTCTGGGATCTTAGTTTTAGTAATACAACTACAGCAACTAATCCTTCACAAACTTATACTAATGCAGCAGGGTCAGGTTCAGTAACTATCCCAATTAAATTGGTTGTAACAAACGTCAACGGTTGTAAAGATTCAATAACCGATAATATTGGTGTGTTTGCGCAACCTCAAGCAGGATTTATTGCTGATACAGCAGTGTGTCACCCACGAATGATCACATTTACAAATACGTCAATTGGAGCCTCAACCTATTCATGGAATTTTGGTAATTCAGGTTCAAGCACGTTAAGCATTCCGGGGTTCCAATACACAAATCCTGGTGCAACACCTCAGGCAAGTTTAACACAGTTAAGTGTAACAAATTCTGATGGTTGTTCGCATTCGTACACATTAAATTCTATCATTTATCCGAAGCCAAACATTGTATATACAGCAGTTCCGGATAGTGGTTGCTCGCCTTTACGAGTTAATTTCCCAACTGTTCCCGGTTTTACAGTTTATAATTGGGCATTTGGAAATGCAAATAGTGCAAGCACAGCAAGTGCAAGTGAGCAGTATGTGAATTTTACTGCAGCTACCAGAACGTTCACGTCATCTTTAATTGCAAGCGATATTCACGGTTGTTCAGATACGGCTGCAAAAAACATTAGAGTATTCCCTGCACCGGTTGCCAACTTCTCGCCGGTAACTACCACCACTTTGTATTTGCCTGAAGCACTCGTTACATTTAATAACTTAACTACAGGTGCAACAAGTTATACCTGGTCGTTTGGAGATGGAACATCTTCTACAACAACAAACACATTGGATGCCACTCACACGTATTCTGCGCCTAACAGTTATTCAGTAATGTTGATGGCAATAAATTCTAAAGGATGTCGAGATACATTTAAACTTGTTGAGAGGGTTATTGTACTTGACGATAGTTATTTTGAAATGCCAAACGCGTTCACGCCAAATCCAAATGGATCGCCGGGAACAACGTTTAACCCTGCTGATCTAAGTAACGATATCTTCCACGGGAACATGAAAGGTGTAGTGAAGATAAAATTCACGATCTATTCTCGTTGGGGAGAAGTAATGTTTGCAACCGAAGATCCTACACAAGGGTGGGATGGATATTACAAAGGGAAAATATGTAACCAAGATATTTACGTGTATAAGATATACGTAGAATTATACAATGGTCAGATCATTGATAAAACAGGAGACGTTACTTTATTAAGATAGTTCTATGCGCAAGTTAATATTCATACTAGCATTGGTTGCCAATTCACTTTTATCGTTCGCGCAAAGCAAGGATTTTGTGAAGTTACTCAAGAAGGAAGCAGCTTTCTATTTTAAGAGTGAGGATTATTATAATGCCTTAGGATTTTATAGAAGAATAGTAGCGCATGATGCAAAAGAAGAAGAAGCGAATATTTTGTCGACCTATTGTAAATTAAAATTGCAATACCATCTTGATAGTCTCTTGGTTCATGAAAAAGAACTCAAGGCTTCTAAAAAATCAGATGCATTATATTGTTTGGCAATGATAAAACATAAACAAAAAATGTTCGACGAAAGCATTATTGTTTTACAACAGTGCTTAAAGAATAAAAAGAGGATAGTAAGTGATGATGGTGTTAATTTTATGATAGGCGTAAATAGGAATGCGAAAAAATACATGACCAATCCACATCGCTCAATTGTAAGGAATATTGGAAAGAATATTAACTCGGCTTATCCGGAATATGTTCCTATTGTTAGCTCTGATGAACATGCATTATATTTTACATCACGACGAGAGGGAGGGGTAAATAATAAAAAAGATCAGTTTGGATATTACCACGAGGATATTTACGTGAGTCACAAAACAAATGGAGCATGGGGGCCTGCTGAAAATATTGGCAAGCCGGTGAATACTGAAGAGAACGATGGGTGTGTGGCAATAAGTCCGGATGGTTATAAAATGATTGTATACCGCTCAACGCCTGACGGAATTAATGGAAATTTATACGAAACTAAATTGAACTCAAAAGGAAAATGGGAAACGCCGGTAGTTTTTGGATTAGAGATAAATTCTCAATACCACGAATCAAGTGCGTGTTTTACTAATGATACAAGTATCATGTATTTCTGCAGTACAAGACCCGGAGGTTACGGTGGAAAAGATATTTACAGAATAAAAAGGTTGCCGAACGGAAAATGGTCGGCGGCATATAATCTTGGTCCCGGGATCAATACAGTTTATGACGAAGAATCACCGTATATGCACGTTGACGGAAGTACTTTTTATTTCAGCTCAAAAGGTCACAACACCATGGGTGAATTTGATGTGTTTAGAACAACTTACAATGAAGAGACAAATGCGTTTAGTCCGGCAGAAAATTTGGAATACCCAATAAACACTGTTGGTAATGATGTGTTCTTTGTATTGAATGTTGATGGGCAAAAGGGATATTACTCATCGTTAAAGGATGATACACATGGAAACACTGATATTTACGAGATCGACACGCGTTTTGGTGATAATGATCTTAAAGTAAAGAGTGGTTTGTTGTTCAAGGATAACGTAGCAGGAAAAGGAAAGATCACTTTGCTTGATAATGAATCTAACAAAGTAGCAGGCATTTATAATTCAAATCCTAAAACAGGAAAATTCATTATTGTGGTTAACCCGCTAAAAACATATAAGGTTATTGTGCAGGAAGAAGGTTACCAATCGGTGGTGATAGAGTTGGAGCCAATTGCTACAGAAAAAAACGAAACAGAATTAAATATTAAACTAATAAAGAAGTAAAGTGAAAAAATTAATGTATTTATTCTTCGTTCTTGGAATGGTTTCCGAGAGCTTTGGTCAGGATGCTGAATTCACTCAGTTCAATTCGGTTCCGCAATACATCAATCCTGCTTTTGCAGGAGCGGGACCAACCATTCATCGCTTTGCCGGTGCTTATCGCAATCAATGGCCCGGTGTTGAAAGAGGGTTTTCAAGCTATCTTGCTTCTTACGATGGAAGTTTAGTGAAATATAATGCTGGGGCAGGGCTTTATTTTTTACAAGACCAAGCCGGAAGCTCTTATCTTACAAATACACAAATGGGATTGAATTTGGCATATGCATTTGATATAGATCGTACCTTCAAATTAAGAGCAGGTTTACAAGCTTGCTTTAATCAAAAGAAATATCAAGTAAGCCGACTTATATTTAACGATCAATTGATCACTAATTCACCAACTTCTATTGATGGTAATGGACCTACAGCTCCTATGCAATTTTTTGATGTAGGTAGTGGCTTATTGTTAGATTCAAAATTGATGTGGTTTGGTGTTTCTGCGCGTCACTTAAATCAACCGGATCAGAGTTTATTAGGTAAGGGAGCGGTATTGCCGATGCTTATTAGTGCCCATGGTGGTTACCGTTATGAAATTGTAAAGCCTGAGAAGCCGGAAGATGTTTCGCCACATTCGGTAGGAGGTTTATTGCATTACAGACACCAGGGGATAAATGATCAGTTGGATATTGGCGTTGCGTACTTTTTTAAAATGATAAACTTTACTGTTTGGTACCGTGGTATACCTTTTAAAACCTACAAAGATTATAGTAATAGCGAGAGTATTGCATTCCTTCTTGGATTTGAACCAATTGGTAAAGGATTCAAAGTAGGATATAGCTATGATTATACTATATCTAGTTTAAGTTCTAAGACCACTGCCGGCGCACACGAGTTAACGCTTGGCTATGAGATAGGTTCAAAAGGACCTGCTAAACGTAAGTCACGCAAAGCGATAGGCGGCACTATGAAGTTCTAAACTTCGTTAAAATCGTTCAAGCAAAGCTTTAATTATCTTCCTTTGGGTATAAAATCCCCAAACATGGAAGAAAACAACAACCCGCAACCCGGACTTTCGCAAGTTCCAAAGGAAGAAAGTGTATTTGGTAAATATCACGTCTTCATTAAAAGCATCATCATTTTTGTTCTCCTTCTTATTTTCATTATTCCTCAAGTTATTATTCATAGTCTTATAGATGAACGTGAAGGTAACCAAACACAAGCCTTCGTTGATATCTCCAGTAAGTGGAGTGGAAGGCAAACCATTACCGGACCTATTTTGGTATTACCTTATCTTGAGTATTATCGCGACACTAATAAAGTGATGCGTTCGGTAAAACATCATTTGTACATTCTTCCCGATAAAGTTGATTTTGACGGGAAGGTTCTTCCTGAAAAAAGACATCGTAATATTTACGAAGTTGTGGTATATAATTCTAAAGTAAAGATCAATGCATCATTCGGTAAATTCAATTTGAATACGATCACCATTCCAAAAGAGAATTTTATTTGGAAAGAAGCTTCTGTAGTGCTTGGCCTGAGCGATATGCGAGGTATCAAGGAAAAATTGGAGATGCGATTTGATAATGAAAATTATCAATTTAATCCGGGTGTAGTGGCAAGAGATGTTTTTGAATCGGGCGCTATATCTCAACTCATGATAGATAGCGTGGATAAATTCTTAGCGTCCGGTCATGATATAAGTTTAGATATTGACCTGAAAGGAAGCGAGCAATTATTTTTTGTACCTGTTGGTAAAACAACAAAGGTAAAAGTGAATTCTTCGTGGCAAACACCGGCTTTTAATGGACAGTTCTTGCCTGATACTTCAACGGTGGATGTGAATGGATTTACGGCAAATTGGAAGGTATTGCATTTGAATCGAAATTATCCGCAAATGTTCATCGACGATGCGTATAACATTTCATATAGTGCTTTTGGCGTAGATCTTATTATGCCAATTGATGGCTATCAAAAAACAAGTCGTTCAGTTAAGTATGCCATGATGATCATTTTGCTAACGTTTCTGGTTTTCTTTTTTGTTGAGATCACGCAACAAAAAAGGATCCATCCCTTTAATTATATTATTGTAGGTTTTGCTTTATGTTTGTTTTACACTTTGCTATTATCATTTAGTGAGTATATGATATTCTCATTAGCATATTTAATTGCAACGGTAATGACGGTAGCGGCCATAACGTATTTTATTTATTACTTGTTCAAAGGAACACGTGTTTATGCAGCCATTGGCGGTATGCTTACGTTGCTTTATGGATTTATGTTTGTTATTATTCAACTCGAAAGTTACGCCCTGCTTATAGGAAGTTTAGGGTTGTTTATAGTAATGTTTGCTATTATGAATTATACACGTAAGATCGATTGGTATAATTTGGGAAAAACGAAAGCCAAATAGATATTAGGTGTATCTGATCTGAAACTTATGGCCATAAAAAAATCCCCACTAGATCTAGTGGGGATTTTTATTTGAACTAATTTCTTATTTCAATAAAGTTACGTGCCCTGTTTTGGTGTGTTTTTTACCATCAAGCGCAGTGTATTTCACCAGATAAACATACACATCATTCTTGCTTAATTCATCTTTGTAAGTGCCATCCCAACCTTTTGTTTGATTATCGTCGTGATAAACTTGCTCACCCCAACGATCAAAGATAGTTACTTGTATTTCAGAAATTCCAACACCGTACACTAAGAACGTATCATTTAATCCATCAAAGTTAGGAGTAAAGATATTTGGTATATAAACACTGTACTCGTTTGTGATCTCAATATTCACATCATCTATAGCTCTGCAACCATATTCGCTCACAGCTTGTATTTGGTATACACCGCTTTTCTTGGTCATAAATTGCGAGTTAGGGCAAACACGACACATGATACCATCACCTAAGATCCAACTTAATGTTCCGGTACCTTTGGCATTGAGGTACATTGGTTCATCAGAATTAAATGTAAGATCTGGTCCTGCATCAACTACAGGCATTGGATGAACTTTAACCAATACGGTTGCTTTGCTTCCGCAATATCCTCCGTTTGAAATATACACTGTGTATTCAGTTGTAATATTAGGGCTTGCATAAGGTTGAGCGATCAATGAATTACTTAAGCCGGCACCTGGAGCCCATAAGTATGTATTGCTACCACCTGCATTTAATTTTACTGATTCGCCTTCGCAAATAACAACACTGTTGTTTACTGAAGCAGTAACCTGCGGCACAACTTCTACTAGAATTTCTTTAGTGAAAGCGCAACCAACAGTTCCTGTAAAGTTAACCCCTGTTACAGTGTAGTTCGTGGAAACTGAAGGGCTCACAATGGCGTAGTTGGCAACAGTTGAATCAGCCATTGGCGACCAGCTATAGCTTTGAGCACCCGAAGCAAAGATGGTTGATTTACTACCTATACAAATTCTTGGTGCGCTAGTTGTAAGGTTTAATAATGGTTTTTGTAATACAACTATTGGAACACTTAAAGATGCTGTACAAACACCGTTAGTACCGATCAATGTGTAATTCATAGATGAGGTAGGATTTACTACCACAAAATTTGAACTACCACTGCTTAATCCATAAACAGGATTCCATGTATATGAGTTAGCACCGTTAGCGTTAATGTTTGTTTTATCGCCTAAACAAATTACTGTTCTATCACATATAGCTTGTAGGGTAGGTAATTGTATTACCAGAACTTGTCTCATTGCTGTTGACGTACAAGTAGCAGCTTCTCCAATTACAATATAATTTGTTGTTACCATCGGTGATGCAATAACGTTTGCACCAAATGCAGTGTTCAATGAATTAGAAGGCGCCCATGTATAGTTTGTAGCTCCAAACGCGCTTAAGCCAATTGCATCTCCGGCACAAATGGTTGGAGTTACAGGGGATATTACTATCACAGGGTTTGCAACAACATCTACTGTTCCTGTTTCTGTTGTACTGTTACAATTTAAGCTCGTTCCAATCACACTGTAAACAGTAGTATTTGCAGGATTAGCAATTACTGAACTTCCAATTGTTTGATTCAATGTATTTCCCGGCGACCAAACATATGTTGTAGCACCGCTTGCGTTTAATGTTGCACTTGTTCCTAAACACATACTGGCAGATGTTACCGCAATAACAGGATTTGGAATTGCAATTACAGTAAAGCTTGCAATGTTGGTACAAGTTCCTACCGTGCCAATAACTGTTCCTGTTCCTATTGGTGAATTTGGAATGGCTGTTACGATCACGTTTGGTCCTGAACTAGTGCTGTTACCAATTCCGGTAAAGCCTATCCAGTTATAAGAAGTTGCTCCACTTGCTGTAACTGTAATCTGATTATTTGAACCATTGAAATTGTTCATACACATACTGCCATTACTTAACCCAATACTAATAATTGGTAAAGGAACAACGGTTACTGTTTGTGCCGCTGTATTTGTACAGGTAGCCGCTTCTCCAATAATTGAATACACAGTTGTTACTGTTGGATTTACCGTTACTGCATTACCAACAGTTGAGCTGATAGCCGTATTTGGACTCCATGTATAATTATTAGCACCGTTGGCAGTTAAGTTTATTGAACCTCCAAAACAAATGGTTGGTGTAGTAGGAGCAATACTTACTGTTGGATTATTTACAACAGTTACAACACCGTTCTGGGTTTGACTGTTGCAACCGGCACTTCCTCCAATAACACTATAGAGGGTTGTTACAGCTGGGCTCGCAATTACACTTGGTCCATTAGCGGTATTTAATGTTGTGCTTGGGCTCCATGTATAAGTGATAGCATTTATTGCTGATAATGTTGCGCTCGTTCCCGCGCACATACTTTCTGATGTTACTGCGATGATCGGATTATCGATAACACTCAATGTAAATGTTGCAGAGCTGGTACAAGTTCCATTGGCACCTATTACACTTCCGCTTGGTGCATTATTTCCGTTAGCAGTACCAACAATCATTGAACCATTTAATGTATTTGTGGTTAAACCAATAATTGGTCCCCATGTGTAACTTGCCGCACCGTTTGCCGTTAATGAAACTGTATTTGGTGAACCGTTAAAGTTGTTCATACATAGCGTTGGACTGCTTGGTACAATTGTTATTGTAGGAAGTGGTAAAACACTTACAGTGATATTTGCTACATGTGTACATGTAGCAGCTTCTCCTATTACTTGATAAACTGTAGTTACTGTTGGATTGGCTGTTGTATTTGGTCCGTTAGTTATGGTTAAAGCAATGTTCGGACTCCATGTATAATTATTAGCGCCACTTGCAGTAAGGTTAATTGCTTGATTTAAACAAATCACTGCAGGATTTGGTAAAATAGTTACAGTAGGATTTGCAACTACGTTAGCCGTTGCATTTTGTGTTTGGCTGTTACATCCAACACTACTTCCAATAATACTGTATACCGTTGTTACTGCAGGGCTGGCAATAACACTTGGTCCGTTTGAAGTATTTAATGTTGCACTTGGTGTCCAAGTATACGTTGTAGCATTACTTGCAGTTAAGTTCACGCTTGTTCCCGCACACATGCTGCCGCTTGTGGTAGCAATAGTTGGATTTGGAATTACAGTTAAATTGAATACTGCTAAGCTGGTGCAAGTTCCTGCTGTCCCTAAAACAGTCATGGTAGCTACCATCGGTACAGAAGTTACAGGAGGAGTGATCACTAATGGATTGCTTGTTAAGTTAGGACTTCCTGAGAATCCTGCAGGCAACGTCCATACATAAGTACCGGCGCCGCTTGCTGTTAATGTAGTTGTTGCAGGAGATCCATTAAAGTTTTGTGAACATAATGTATTTGTTCCGGCAATACTTACAGTTGGTAAACCAATTACAGATACCTGCACGGTTGCAAGATTAGTACAAGTTGCTTGTGAACCAATAATGGTATATGTTGTAGTGACTGTTGGATTGGCTGTTGTATTTGCAGCATTTGTAGTTGTTAAGGCAATGTTTGGACTCCAAGTATAAGTTGTTGCACCGGATGCTGTAAGGTTTATTGAACTTCCTAAGCAAATTAAAGCAGGGTTTGGATTAATGGTAACAGTTGGATTTGGAACTACACTGGCTGTTGCATTTTGTGTTTGACTGTTGCAGCCAACGCTACTTCCAATAATACTATATACCGTTGTTACGCTTGGATTTGCAATCACATTTGGTCCGTTTGGTGTATTTAATGTTGCACTAGGTGTCCATGTATACGTTGTCGCATTACTTGCTGTGAGTGTTACTTGTGTTCCTGCGCACATACTTCCACTTGTTGTGGCAATAGTTGGATTTGGAACAACTGTGATTGTATAAACTGCTTGATTTGTACAAGAACCCGCTGTTCCTAATACGGTCATAGTTACAACCATTGGAACAGAAGTTAAAGGAGGAGTTACCACAATTGGGTTACTACTTGTGTTTGGTGTTGCAGAGAATCCTACAGGTAGAGTCCATTGATATGTAAAAGCACCGCTAGCTGTTAAGGTTGTTGTGTTCGGCGATCCGTTAAAATTTTGAGAACATAATGTGTTTGTTCCTGCAACAGTAACAGTTGGGTTTGTAATAACTGTAACACCGGCAACTGCACTATTTGTACAGCCTTGTGCGCTTGTTACTATAACCGTGTAATTTCCGCTATGTGTAGTTTGTGCATTTGCAAATGATGGATTTTGAACCGGAGAGTTATAAGCATTTGGTCCTGTCCATGCAAAAGCAGTTCCGGTTATAGCTGTTAATGTAAATGTTGAGCCAACACATGTAACAGGATTATTTACTACTACAGCGGGAAGTGGATTGATCACAACGGTTACAACTGAGGTATTAGTACAGCCTGCTGCATTAGTTACAGTAACGGTATAATTTCCGCCATTCACTAATGATGCCGTTGCTATGGATGGATTTTGTGCATTACTTGCAAATGCATTTGGTCCACTCCAGGTATAAGAACTAGCTGCAGGGTTTGCAAAAAGATTTATTTGTTTATTTAAACATATTGGCGAGTTACTTGTGGCCGTTGGTGTTGGAAGCGCATTCACAACAACATTCACTGTTCCTGTGCTCTTACATCCGCCTGCGGCTGTTACAGTAACAACATAAGGGCCTGCCATGTTTGTTGTGCTATTAGCAATGGTTGGATTTTGTAAATTACTTGTAAATGCCAATGGCCCAGTCCAGGTATAACTTGCCGCAGCTGTTACGGTTAAATTTATTGGAGAGCCTGCGCAGTATGGACCGGGATTACCAACGCTAATAGTTGGAGTTGGGTTTACAATAACAACAACTACTGCTTGGGCTGTACATCCTAATGCGCTTGTAACTTTTACCGTATAACTTCCTGCGTTGACTGGCGCAGCATTTGTTATTGTAGGATTTTGCAAACTACTGATAAATGCGTTTGGTCCTGTCCATGTATAAGTTGGAAATGCATTAACGGTTAATGCAATACTGCCCCCTGTACAAATCGGACTATTACTATTTGGTAATGGAACAGGAACCGGATTAACTGTGATCGTACCTGTTGCTTGCGCCGTACAACCACCTGCTGCGGAGCCAATAACGGTGTACACTTGTGTAGCCGCCGGAGTAAATGTTGCAGATGGACCGATGATATTTCCTGGATTCCAGGTATAAGTTAATGCTCCTGTAGCAGTAAGTGCAGCACCAACACCTGGGCAAACTGTTGCGCTTGTTGCTCCGATCGTTGCAGAGCCCGGAGGAATTACTACTATAGCATTTACAGTAGCACATCCTGTTGCATCCATTACTTTCACAGAATAAGTTCCCGGAGCAACGCTAGTTATTACAGATGTGTTTAAAGCCGTTGGTGTCCATGTGTATGAATACGGACCTGTACCACCCGTTGCAAATGCAGTTGCAGAACCAACCGTACAACTAGATGTTGTTGCCGTTGTAACAGCTAATGGAACAACAGCGCATGGAAGACAGTTTGTTCTCCAGTACAATCCCTCAGTAACAATATTGTAACAATCAGCAGTATTGGTACATCCAAACAAACATGTGTTTTGCCCGGCAGTAACAGCATTTGCAGGCGCTTGAATATTATCCCACCATTTGTTTGAGGCTGCCGGATAATTAAAGTTATAGGCAGCACTATTCATTTTGCAACCTGTTGCTAATATATTTTGAAGATCGCTTATGATATAAAATGCATTGGCGAATGTTGAGTTAGCGCAAGAGTTAAAACCAGTGAGTGTATTTGCTAGAGTACCTGTAGTTGATGCATTCACTTGGCAACCATCACCAATTACAATGTGTCCGGTATAAGCTTGAGTAGGATCTGAATAAATGATCACTAAACTTGCTCCGTCCATATCGTTACCCGGAGTTGTAATGCTGGTTGGAATACCTGAAACCATGTAATTTCCATTTCCAGTGATCAATGCGGTAACATCTGCGCGATAGTTATAAGTTCCTGTATAGCCCCAGCATTTATCAAGGTGATTTCCAATGGCTGTCATAGGAAAAACCGAAGGAGTAGCAGCAGGATTTACCATGGTAGTACTAAAGGCAAGCCCATTTCCGGATCCCCCAACATATAAATAGGCTTTCAAAATTGATTTACAAAGAGGAATACCGGTGATTGAAATAGCAACGGGTTGATTTGCGGCTGCAGGAGAATAACGCTTGCCGGTTTTTACTTCTCCCAAAACATAATTTAAACCGCAAGCAGACATTGTGTATATAGTAGCAATTGTACCGTTACCATTATTGGTTTGGTCATTGCCGCCACCTTTAGGATTTGAATTGGGGTTTGGAATATTAAGCGGAACACAAGTAGCTGCACAAGTCCCTAGTAAATTGGGGTTCCAGTTGGTTGATGTTGTTGCATTAGTATTAATTTGCGCGGTGGTTATTTGCGCAGGACTTAAACTAATTTGAGCACTTACTGATCCAAATAGGATCAGTGAGGCTAAACCAAAAAGTGTAAATTTTATATTCATGTAAAATAATTTTCCCTAGTTAGTAATTGAAGCAGTAAATAACTGATTATCAATCTCTTTAAGTTACACAATAGTTATTAAAAATGGATATGGGCTTGCTCAGCCGTAAGGTCGTTTTACCAAGCTTTAAGATTATTTAGCTCAATTGGTTATCAACAGCGCTTATTCTAAACGTTTAGTGAATGGTTATGCAAATAAAAAACGCCGACCATTTCTGATCGACGTTTATAAAAATAATTTTGATATTTTATTTCAATAAAGTTACGTGTCCTGATTTAGTATGCGTTTTTCCATCAAGTGATGTGTACTTTATCAAATAAGGATACACATCATTCTTAGATAATTTACCTTTGAAAACGCCATCCCAACCTTTTAATTGATCATTAGAAGAGAATAATTTTTCGCCCCAACGATCAAAGATCAACATTTCAAATTTAGTTAAACCTGTTCCGTGAACTAAGAAAATATCATTTAATCCATCATCGTTTGGAGTAAAGATATTTGGTATGTAGATATTGTAGTTTGTAGTAACTTCAACACATACATCGTCTTCAGCAATACAATTGAAATTATTTGTTGCTCTTACTTTATAACAGCCGCTTACTTTAGGCGTGATCTGTGAGTTTGGACATACGCTACAGAAAATACCTTCACCTGCGATCCAAGTAAGCGTTCCGCTTCCGTTTGCATTCAGGTACATTGGCTCATCTAAATTAACCGCAAAATCTTCTCCGGCGTAAACTGTTGGAGTTGGATTAACACGCACCAATACAGTTGCAGGTACAGTACAATTACCATAGTTAGAAATATTTACTGTATACATTGTAGTAATAGAAGGATTTGCCACAGGGTTTGCAAGAGTTCCGTTATTTAACGAAGCTGAAGGCGTCCAACTGTATGTATTGCTTCCGTCAGCTAAAAGTTTAGTGCTTTGCCCATTACAAATAGTAACACTAGGACTAATACTTGGTGTGATCTTAGGAAGAACTTCTATCAAGATCTCTTTTGTCATTGTACAATTGATCCCAAATCCTGTGTTCACTCCCATAATTGTGTAATTTGTAGATACAGTTGGAAATGCCTGCGAGGCAGTCGTATTTGGAGAAGATAACCCCGCTAGCGGAGCCCATGAATACGATTGTGCGCCTGTTGCAAAAATAGTTGTGGTTTGTGTTTCACAAATTTTACTTACAGGCGAAGAGATATTTAAATTAGGGAATGGAACTACATAAACTGTTACTTGCCCAAATGCCATACAAGCACCATTGTTACCCGCGATATTGTAAATTGTTGTAAGGTTTGGTGATGCGATAACGTGATTACCTAATGATGTATTTAAACCAACTGTTGGTGACCAAGAATATGAACTCGCACCATTAGCAAATAAATTAACGCTGCTATACTGACATATTGTATGAGTAGCAGGAGTTGATAAAATGCTTGGTAAAGCAATTACCGAAACTTGATAAGCAGCACTTGTAGTACAAGTGGCAGCTTCTCCAATAACAATGTAATTAGTTGTAATTGTAGGCGAGGCAGTAACGTTTGGCCCATTTGGAACACTTAATGAACCGGCAGGCGACCATGTATAGTTTGTTGCGCCGCTTGCTGTTAAGTTTAAGCTGTTGCCAAAACAAATTGTATTCGTAAACGGCGCAACCATTACTGTTGGATTTGCAACAACGGTTACTGTTGTATTTTCTGTAGAACTATTACAGCCTAAGCTAGTACCGATAACACTATAGATAGTGGTAGTTGGTGTGTTCGCAATAACTGTTGATCCCGTGTTACTACTTAATGTAGCAGGTGGTGTCCAGGTAAATGAACTTGCATTACTTGCTGTGATAGCAACTGTATTGCCTGCACAAACACTTGGGCTTGTAACGGTTATAGTTGGATTAGGAATAATAAGAACTGTATACATTGCAGAAGCAGAACATGTTCCGTTTGATCCAATTACCGTTATCGAACCAATGTTGGAAGGCGGTATGGAAGTTATTGAGATGAAAGGTTGAGTTGTTGATGAATACGTATTTGCTACCGAGCTTAAATTGGTCCATGTAAAATTTGGAGCTCCCGAAGCGGTTAAGCTTACAGAGTTCAAAGAGTTGTTTGTATTAAACATACACATTGAAGGGCTAGTAGAAGCAATAGTTACTGTTGGACTTTGCGCAATGTTTACAAAGGCAGTTCCAGTACACGCTGCTGCTGTACTCGAAATGGCACATGTGTAACTGCCAGGGCCATTAATGGTTATAGTTGGCGTATTATTTGGACCAACAATACTTGGGCCGGTCCATAAATATGTATTGGTTGGACTGCTTGGGGCAGCTGAAATTGTTGTAGGACTTCCAACACCAGCACAAGTTGGCGCGGTAATGGTTGGTATGATCGCCGTTAAAGGTTGCACGAATACAGTGTCAGGTCCATTACCAGGCATTGCCGAACAAATTTCGAAACCAACATTACAAGGACCGTAATCTTGCTTACATGTATATGAATTTCCTGTTGCAGCTGGCACAACTGTAATAGTTGGGCCAGTTCCAATTGCCACCGGATTACCAACTTGATACCAAGTAATTGTAGGAGTAATCACAGCTCCGTTTGGAAACCATCTCCAAGCATTGTTAGTGGCTGTCCATTGAGTTGAATTTCTTCCCGGTACAGTTATACCAATTGTTCCTGCAAGATTGTGGATCCCTTCAACAGCAGTTCCACCGGCCCACTGGGTACATGCCGGTTTACTTGTTAAGTGATTCTCAATTAAATTTGTTGTTTCGTAAATAATGATCTGAAAAGTTCCTTTTGTAGTTGTACAAGAATACATAGGACATTGTCTCCAACTTACTACTAATCTTCTGCAAGGAGCAACACCTAAAGTTTGATAACATATATAAGGACCACCTGCAATCCCAGGGTGCCAATCTTGCCAAGGACCCATGATACAATTTTTAGGTACAAAACCTGCATTAGGAATAGCAGCAGACACGAAACCGGTTGATTGACCGGCAGTAAAAGCGATCCAACCATTTGAACCAATATAAAATTGAGTGTATGTTTGACCAAAGAAACAAAACGTAAAACCTATTGGTAAAGCTCCTGTACCTGAGTCATCCGACAAAATAACATTGGTTGCTCCAACGGTTGGCTGTGGTGCAAATGGAATATTAACTACACCATATGTATTGGTTTGATTGGCTGTAACTGTTGATGGATTACAGGTAGTGAAGTTAGCGTTCAACGTAGTTTGGGTTTGTCCGCATGGCAAATATTGATCCGGCCCTAAACTAGGACAGTTATTTTGTGCAAATACGCTGTTTAACCCTAAAGTTAAAAACGACCCAAGTAAAAATTTTGTGATAGTATTGTTCATGGTACAAATATAGCTATCCTTTGAACGTCAATCCCTACATTAAAGTCTAAATTTGGGCTCAACTTATTGAATATAAGCTTTGGTTGAGTAAACCAAGAATTTGTTAATAGAGGTGTGTTTTAGGTGGTGGTGAAATCCCTTTTTGGCTGATTAAACGAGGCGATCAGAGTCCCACTGCTCAAGGTAATCGGCAACTTTTCTCAGAAAAGTGCCTCCTAAAGAGCCATCAACTACTCTGTGATCATATGAAAGAGAAAGAAACATGAAATGACGGATGCCTATAACATCTCCCTGAGGAGTTTCGATAACCGCCGGTTTTTCTTGATAGTTCCTACTGCCAAAATTGCTACTTGTGGCTGTAAAATGATAGGAGTTCCCATCACATTGCCAAAATTTCCAACGTTTGTTACCGTAAAAGTTCCACCTTGGATCTCGTCAGGCTGAAGTTTATTAGCACGAGCTCTTGCGGCAAGATCATTAACGCTTTTTGTAATTCCTAAAAGGTTCTTTTCATCAGCATTTCTGATCACGGGTACAATTAAATTACCCGATGGTAATGCGGCCGCCATTCCAATGTTTATGGATTTACGCTTAATTATTTTTGAACCCGTTTGATCAACGGAAATATTGATCATAGGAAAATCTTTAATAGCTTTTGCTACCGCTTCAATGAACAGCGGAGTATAGGTCATTTTCTCACCTTCTTTTTTCTCAAATTCTTTTTTCACTTTCTCTCTCCATTGTACCATCGCTGTTACATCAGCTTCTACGTAAGAAGTAACGTGAGGAGAAACATGCTTGCTCATTACCATATTGTCGGCAATGATCTTGCGCATGCGATCCATTTCAATGATCTCGTCACCTGCCATTAACGAGACAGCAGGACGATTGATCTGAATAGATCCGCTTGAAGAACTTGTTGAAGTAGTTGTACTAGTTGAAGTACTAGCTTTTTGCTTATTTGGATTTGCAACATAAGCTAAAACATCAGCTTTTGTAACGCGCCCTTCTTGCCCTGTACCTTTTATATTTTCTAGATCTGATAAACTAATTCCTTCTTCTTTAGCAATACTTTTTACAAGGGGAGAATAGAATTTATTAGATTGAGAGTAATCGTTGGCGCTTGTTGCTGCCGAAGTTGTTGTGCTTACAACAGGTTGTGAAGTTGTAGTTGTTGTAGTTTCTTTTTTTACTTCAGGAGCAATTGTTTTTGGAGCTTCAGAAACTGCTGAGTTTGCATCGCTGCTAATTTGCGCAATAACTGCGCCCACCTGAACTACATCTCCTTCTTTAAATAAACGTTTTACAAGGGTTCCTTCAAACGGCGAAGGAATTTCGCTATCAACTTTATCAGTTGCGATTTCAAGTACCGTTTCATCGATCTTGATCTTATCGCCTTCGTTTTTGGTCCATTTGATGATGGTAGCTTCCGCCACACTCTCACCCATTTTAGGCATTATTAAATCGAAATTCGCCATTGCTTTTATCTTAAAGAGTTACAAAAATAAGGGTATTGGCGGCATTGCCAAAATTATTTTACTACGCCTTGAAATCTCTTCAAACTCAAGCTTTTCCTCGATTTTACTCTTCGAAATGGGAAGAACCATTCCTTCATCATAAAATCTTGCGGAAACACTTGATTTTTTTGATATTTCAAGGCTCGCAGCGTCTAAAGCTGAGCAATCACTCAAAATCGCTGTAGATGAGGTATTTCTTGCGTATGGCCTTAAAGATCAGGAGGTCTTTTTCCCACGAAGAACGTACCTCAAATTCGCTCAGTTTACTTTTAACTTGTTCTTGTAGTTCGGTATTGCCGGAGTGAAAGTTAAAGTTCCTGTCAAAAAAATCTTCTTTATTCCAATTTGAATGCATTTTGAACAATAAGGACAGATCAAGTTTTCTGGAGTGTTTAGTGATATCTGTTTTTCTAAGATCTAAACCATTACATTTTTTATCGAGGTATTTTGGTGCTGCAGATAATGCAGAAGCGTGCGGAACAAAAGAAAACGAACTGTCTTTGTACTCAGGATATCCAATCACTTGAAATGGCCATTGGGTTCCTCTTCCTAAGCTTACAATGGTTCCTTCAAACAATCCTAAACTTGGATAAAGCAATACGGCGGTATGATTTGGAATATTAGGTGAAGGGTTTACAGGCAATTGATAGGTTGCATTTCTATCATAATTAAAACATGGAATTACAGTGAGGTTACATTTGATCACCACATCTTTTTTCTTCACTTTCTTTTTTAACCATCCTTCGCCATTTACCATTTGCGCGTATTCGCCACAGGTCATTCCGTACACAATTGGCACAGGATGTAATCCCAAAAATCCCTTATATTCTGGTTTTAAAACCGGCCCGTCAACATAAAATCCATTAGGGTTTGGTCTGTCGAGCACTATCATTTCTTTATTATTCTCAGCGCAGGCTTCCATCACATAACACATGGTAGAAATATATGTGTAAAAACGAACGCCTAGGTCTTGAATATCATAAATTACAACATCAATTCCTGCAAGATCTTTAGTGCTTGGTTTTTTATTAGCTCCGTATAAAGAAATAACGGGCAAGCCTGTTTTTTTGTCAATATTGCTGTTCACTTTTTCGCCTGCTTCTGTATCTCCTCTAAATCCGTGTTCGGGACCAAATATTTTTTTAATATCCACTTTGAATTTTAAAAGGGTATCTACAATACTCACGCCATTTATGACACCGGTTTGATTAGTAACAATTGCTACCTTTTTGTTTTTAAGTTTTGGAATGTATTTATGAAATTGTTGCGCGCCAACAGCAAGAGAGTTATACTCTTTAAATACAAGTTCCTGGCCGCAACTGATAAATACCGCAAAATAAAGTATTGCAACCAATATCAATTTAGTATTTTTGTTTCCTAAGTGCATTTTAATTGAACGTTGAACGTTATATAGCTGATCGTATCACTTCCAAAAGTAAGGATCAAGGAAGTATCTCAAAGCCAATTGTAAAGATAGGCATTTTAGGGATAATTCTTGGTTTATCGGTCATGTTATTAACGGTAAGTATTGTTGTTGGTTTCAAAAAGGAGATCACAAAAAAAGTTACAGGGTTAGCGGCCGATGTTACAATTAGTAATATCAGTTTTGGAAGTAATGGCGAGCAAGTTCCGGTAAAGATCAGTGCTGATAGTATAACTATTCTTGAAAAGATCCCAAATGTAAAACATGTGCAAGGTTGCGCATTAAAAAATGGCATTGTAAAAACAAAAACTGAGAATGAAGGCGTGGTTATAAAAGGAATTGATGATAATTATGATCTTGAATTTATTAAAAAACACATGTTGAGTGGAACCTTACCTGAATTAAAAGGTGAGGATGCAAGTAATGATATTTTAATTAGTGAGAATTTAGCAACACGCTTGGATCTTAAGCCCGAAGATAAATTCCTGGTATATTTTGTTGTACAACACGATGTGTATGATTCAATTGAAAAAGCAAATTTCACAAAATTCGAACAGCGCTCACGTAATTTTAAAATATGCGGGATATATAAAACGTCATTTTCTGACTTTGATAATAATTTAACCTTTGTGGATATTCGTCATATTCAAAAATTAAATTATTGGGGGCCTGGAGTAGTTGGAAATTATGAAGTGAGGGTAAATGATTTTGAAAAACTAGAAAGCACTATTGAAGCGATCAATGATAATACAGCGCTCAATTGCCAGGTAATTAGTGTGAAAGATAGTTTTTCAAATATTTTTGTTTGGTTAGATAAGTTGGACATTAACGGCGTTATCATTATTGTGTTGATGATATTGGTGGCAGTAATAAATATGATAACGGCTTTACTTATTTTAATATTGGAGAGAACAAATATGGTGGGCATGCTAAAATCCCTTGGCATGAGCAACGTAAATGTGCGAAGGATATTTTTTTACATCAGCTTAAAACTATTGGGCAGAGGTTTGCTGTGGGGAAATGTTGTGGGAGTTGGAATGTGTTTGATCCAATATTATTTTGGCTTGGTAAAATTGGATAGCTCTACATATTATGTAGATAAAGTGGCGATCGATCTTAACTGGGTGTCTTATTTATTATTGAATTTAGGAACAACAGGAGTATGTTTGTTGATGTTGTTATTACCAACTCTTATTCTAACTAAGATCACCCCAATAAAAACCTTGCGTTTCGATTAAGAGGCAGAAACCACGAAGGTCACTAAGATTTTTCACGAAGATCACTATGCTTCGTGTCCTTTGTGCAAAGACTTCGTGCTTTTCGTGGTTAAAAGAATTGTCCAATTTTCCTTAGCGGCTTTAACCACAGCGTAAAAAATTTAGGCTTCAAGCCGTTTATTTCCCATGCTTTTCTGTCCTCTAAATTTGCTTTTACGCGATTATTAACGCTGGCAGTACTTTGTCCGCCTACACGCATTTTGATGATGAACTCATCAAGGTAAGTTAAAGTGATTTGATGTTTATGAATGAAGCGCAACATCAATTCGTAATCGGCTGAGGTTTTAAGATCCAAATTAAAGGTGCCGTGTTTTTTATAAACGTCTTTTTTTAAGAACAGAGTAGGGTGAGGTGGCATCCAGCCATACATAAAACTGTTTGGCGAATAATCGCCCGAATGCCATTTCCGTGTTATTTTATTAGGATCGGTTTTATCAACAAAATACAAATTGGCGTACAAACCATCTGTATTTTTTGTTTTAAATTCTCTCACAATATGCTCGATCACATTGTTGCTGGTGTAAAAATCATCAGAATGTAAAAATCCGATCACATCTCCGCTTGCCAAGGCAATTCCTTTGTTGAGCGCATGATAAATACCTTCGTCTTTTTCTGAAATGAAATGACTGACTTTATCTTTATATTTATTTATGATAGAAATTGTACTATCGGTTGAATTACCATCTACAATAATGTATTCAATATCTTTATGTGTTTGTTGAAGAACTGAATTGATGGTTTGTTCTAAAAATGCTTCGCTATTATACGTTGCTGTTATGATAGAGATCTTCATAATGCAGCAATGAATTCTGAAAGTGAGTTGAACTGAAGATCTATTTTTGGATCGGTAACTTTTTTGTTGCTTATATAAACCGTTCTCATTCCTGCTGTTCTTCCAAATTCCATATCGCTTATGCTATCACCTACAATAATACTTTTTGTAAGATCGATATGAGGAAAATCTTTCTTGGCCTGCAAAGCCATGCCAATATTGGGTTTGCGGGTTTCGTGGTTTTCGGAAGCTAAATAGGGAGAGTAATATACTTTATCAATGATGCCTTTGTGATATTTTAATTCGTACAACATATTGTTGTGAATCAGTTCAAGATCTTCTTTGGTATAAACCCCTTTTCCAATGCCCTGTTGATTGGTTACAACAACAACGGTTCCAAATACCTCATTCAGTTTTTTAAAATTTTGAACAACATCTTTCTCAAATTCAAATTCCATCCAATGCTTTACGTAATCGTTATCCAATTTTTTATTGATAACGCCATCGCGGTCCAGGAATAAGGTCCAATCCTTAGTTATATTTAGATCCTTTAAGGTCATGTTGTGCTTTTGTGTAATCTTCAGGAATTCCGATATCTATAAAATAACCATCAAATTCAAAACCATAAATTGGTAATACAGGGATCTCTTTTTCAAAAAAATCTTTTTCAATCGAGAACTTTGTATAGGCCGGTGTATGTTGTAAAAATAATTTTCGGTCTAAAATGTAAACGCCCGCATTTATTGAGCCCGCTTCGGGTGTATCGCTTTTTTCTTGAAAAGAAGTAATGCGATTATTATTTTCAATTTCAATACAGCCATAGCGAGAAGCATTTTCCACTTTTCTTAACGCAAGGGAGAATGAAGCATTTTTAAATTCGTGGTATTGTTGGAATTTATGTAGGTCAATATCAAAAAATGAATCACCATTCAATGCCAAAGCTTCAACGTCTTTGCATAGTTCCATGGCTTTTCTTATTCCTCCGCCTGTACCAAGCGGTTCGTCTTCTACCACGTAACTTAATTTCAAGCCATTAAATTCGTTTTTGTAAAACGACGTTATTTTTTCGTGCAAATAACCAACCGAAAGAATGACGGTGTCAATTCCGTAATGTTTTAAATAGTTTAATTGGTAGGATAAAAAGGGAATGCCATTTATTGGGGCCATTGGTTTGGGAACATCGTTTACAACAGTTTGTAGGCGAGTACCGAATCCTCCGGCAAGTATAATGGCGGTTTTTATCTCCATTTTATTTCTTTGGAAACAAATTCATTTCCACAACTTCGCAAATGGTATGTCCTAATAACATATGGCATTCTTGAATGCGTGGTGTATCGGTGCTTGGAATATTTATTAAAATATCGCTAAAGGGTTTCATTTTTCCGCCTGTTTCTCCTGTAAAACCAATCGTTATCACACCCATGTTGCGCGCTTCTTCAAATGCTTTTACAACGTTGGCACTATTGCCGCTGGTGCTTAATCCTATCAAGATATCTCCTTTTACGCACATAGCTTTTACCAATCGGCTATAAATTACATCGTAGCTATAATCGTTGGCAACTGCTGTGGTATAACTTGTATTTACGTGTAATGCTTCCGAAAATAAAGGGGGACGATCATAATAAAAACGTCCGCTTAATTCCGCAGCCAAATGTTGCGCGTCGGCAGCGCTACCGCCATTACCGCACCATAAAACTTTATTTTTGTTTTTATAGGCAGCACTTATTTTGGCAATGGCTTCGTTAACCGAATTTAAAATTGCTTTATCATTCATTACGGTTGTTTTAAGAGTAATGGATGATTGTATTTTTGTTTGAATAAAAGGGATCATACTACAAATGTATTAGTTTTTTGGTGAAGCATCGTATTTATCAATAATAGCGCGAACTAATTTATGGCGGATCACATCGGTGTTGTCGAGCTCTATCACCTCAATACCTTCTACATTTTTCAAGATGCGAACTGCCTGAAATAGTCCGCTAGGCTGTTTTGTTGGAAGATCAACCTGGCTTGGATCGCCGGTAACAATAAATTTGGCACTGGCTCCCATACGAGTTAAAAACATTTTCATTTGACTTTCGGTTGTGTTTTGCGCTTCATCCAATATTACAAAGGCATTATCCAGTGTTCTTCCTCTCATGAACGCTAAAGGTGCAATTTGTATGGTGCGATTTTCGATGTATTGATTCAATTTATCTTGAGGGATCATTTCAAACAAGGCATCGTACAACGGTTGCATGTATGGATCCAATTTCTCTTTCAGGTCTCCGGGTAAAAATCCTAAATTCTCTCCGGCTTCAACAGCAGGACGAGTTAAAATAATGCGTTTTACTTCTTTGTTCTTTAATGCTCTTACTGCCAAAGCAACAGCGGTATAGGTTTTCCCTGTTCCGGCCGGACCAACTGCAAAAAGCATGTCGTTTTTTAAAATAGAACGCATCATTCGTCGTTGATTCTCTGTTTTGGCTTTTACAACCAAACCATTATTCCCAAATAAAATAATGTCGTTATTCAGCGCATCTTCCTTGGCTTCAATGATGTTATCTCCTGTCTGTCCCAATAAACGCTCAATAGCGTTATCAGTTAAAACACCGCTTTTGTGGTAATAATCCACCATAAGCTCCATTTTCTTCTCAAATCGTGAAATTTCCGATTCATCACCCAGAACTTTTAGCGAATACCCACGTGCGATCAGTTTAAGTTTAGGAAAATATTTTTTATGATGTTTAGTTTTACGTCGTTCACGCCGTAGATCTCAACAGGGTCAATTGCATCCAGTGTAATTAATTTCTCTCCCAATGTGTGTTTTGTTTATAAAGCTGTTAATCAAATTCAATTTTAAAAAAAACTTAGCCAAGAATAATATTTATTTTTGAACATTGGCTATTGTAACACTAACAACAGATCTGGGTTATCGCGATCCTTACCTCGGTATCGTAAAGGCAAATCTGTATGCCAAAATTAAGGATATTACTTTGGTTGACCTAGCTTGCGACGTTCGTAATAACGCTATTTCCGACGCGGCCTTCATTTTAAAACATTCTTTAACGTATTTTCCAAAAGATACCATTCATTTGGTGGCGGTAAAGCTTATTGTGAACAATAGTCAGCTTAATCAAAACAATAAAGGAATTGATAATACGCGGTATTTACTTACTAAATACAAAGACCAATATCTTATTTGTTTGGATAATGGTTTGATCTCGTTAATTGATGAAGCATTTAGTGAGCCAGTGTATCAAATTTATTTTGATAATAAAGAGCAACATCAGTTCTTTATGAAGGATGTATTTGTAGATATTGCAGCGCATTTATCACAAAAAAAACCCATCAAAGATATTGCGGCAGTAACTGATGATTATTACAAAGCATTTCAATTTAATAGTTATAAGAACGAGGATCAATTACGCGGAAAGAATATTTATACCGATGATTATGGAAATGTGATCACCAATGTTACGCGCGAGGATTTTGAGAAAGCAAGAGGCAAGCGTAATTTTTCTATTATTTTACCGGGCGCCGTGATCGAAAAAATAAGTGATACCTACGACGATGTAAAATTTGGAGAAGTGCTGGCCATGTTTAATTCATTTGGGTTATTAGAGATCGCCATTAACGGAAAAAGCGCCTACCAAATGTTGCATCCAAGGCAAATAGGAAAAGAATTTGATTTTAATTTATTAATAGAATTCGAATGATAAAGCGAATTGTAAAAATGAGTTTTGCTCCTGAAAAGGTAAATGATTTTTTAGCAGTGTACAAAGCTAATTGGAATTTGATCCGCGGTTTTGAAGGATGTAATCACGTGGAATTATTGCAAGGTGAAAATGAACCAAATATATTTTTCACATACAGTCTTTGGGAATCAGAAACCCATTTAAATAAATACCGCGATTCGGAATTATTCAGTTCTGTATGGAGTAGGGTAAAGCCACTTTTTAATGAAAAGCCACATGCTTGGTCGGTGAAGGAAGTGAAGTTTTAATTCTCCAAGATCTCCAACTCAACCCTTCTGTTCTTAGCTAGAGTAGACTCATCCATTCCTGCAATGATGGGTTTTGTGTTTCCGTAACCAACAGCATTGATACGCGCTTCGCTAATTCCCTTTTCAACAAAATAGTTCTTTACCGAATTTGCCCTGTTTTGAGAGAGATTCATATTCCACTCAGGTTTTGAATTGTTCTTGCTGGTATGTCCCGATACTTCAATCTTTAAACTACGATTCAATTTCAAAACTTCAACGATCTTATCTAACTCTTCGTGCGACTCAGGTAAAATATCTGCTGTGTTAGCTTTGAAAAATAAATTGTTCAATACCAATTTCTCTCCTTTTTTAATAGGCGTTAAATAAAGATCTATTTCTTTTTCTTCGTAGCTTTTTAAGTTAACTAAGTCAATATTCTCATGCACCGCTAAAAAATGTTGCTTGTTTGCAGTGAACGAATATTTTTTTCCTCTAGGCAGTGCTATCATAAACTCTCCGGTTTTTGGATTAGAATTTAGATGTCCTAATATTGTTTTCGAACCTAGTTCGCTATAACTGATATTAGCCTGCATATGTTCTTTTGTTTCCGAATTAAATACGTTCCCTCTAATTAAAACAATTGGATCTGGCCTGGCTGATTCTGGTTGTTTGATAGTGTACACATTATTATTCGTGCCATCTTCTTGAACTAAATACGCTGTTTTGCCAGATGCAGGTATTGTATAATAGGCGTCCCATTTTTTTGAATTTATTTTAGGACCTAAATTTTTTGGTTTGCTCCAATTCGTCCAAGTTTCATCCAAACGTTTGGTCATAAAAATATCATTACCGCCAAATCCCGGATGACCGCAAGTAGAATAATATAAGGTTACACCGTCGGCCCCAATAAAAGGACTAGTTTCGTTTGCAAACGTATTTACAACATTACCAACATTCTTTGGTTCGCTCCAAGTGCTATCTGAATGTAAAAACGAAACATAAATATCTTTAAAGCCTTGTGTTTCGTCGCGCTGCGCAGTGAGTAACATTACTTTTCCATTGGGCGATAAACAGATCTCGTTATAATTACTTTTATTGTAATAGTTCTTTATGGTCAATGGCTTTGGTATTGTCCAACCATGGGCGGTGCGATGAGTGATGGAATACCCCGGAGCTTTATATTCGCCCAAACTAGTGTATTGATTTCCTACGATCAAACTATTGTTGTCGGGACTAACGTATTGAACAAAATTGTTTGTTTTATTATTCAAAGGCTTTCCAATATTCATTAAAGCTCCCCAAGTACTGTCTTTTACATTGTAATTGGCATACCAAATATCATCATCATAGCTTGTGTTCTCGTAGTAAGATGCTTTTTTACGAGCAACGTAAAGTGTTCTTTCGTCGTAAGAGATCACAGGACATAATTCATCATCTTCTGAGTTGATAGCCGCACTTAGTTTTACTTTTTGACCAAAATTATTAGCGTCCTCTATTAAATTTATTTTATCGGTTTGTTTTTGGTTGATGATATAATAATCGGATGCAACGGTTATAGGCCCCACAACCAAGTAGCCATGTACTAAGCCATAAAATGGTAAAGCTGCGTGCGTGTATGTAAGCGCGCCATTTACATAAAAATTGTAAACATTTTTTTCGCTTTTAAGTTCTACCACATTTGTTTTTTTATTTTGAAGAATGTTTGGCGAGCTCGTCCAGGCTTTTATTTCCACGTATTTATCTTTTTCGTATTTAAAAAAGGTATACATACCGTTATCGCTGATCTTAAAAACATAAGCATTGTCAATACCGGTGGCGCCCCATAAAATTCCAAAACTGCGATCGTTACTTCCGCTTTCTAATTTAAAAGAAGTTTTAATGCTAAAGGGTTTTTGCCAATTGATATCAGCCCAATCGGAAATAAAAATAGATCCATCTTTTGTATACGACAATTCTAAATTACCATTTACCTGTTTTGTTTTAAATGTGCCATCATCCCATTTAAATCGTGTAAAGGGTTCGTTGGCATTGAACTGGCAGTTGAAGCCGTAATCGGTGCCTAGTTGGGCCGATACGCTTGATCCTATAAGAATATAAAGTGCAAGAAAATATCTTTTTAGCATGGGGTAATATTTAATGATTTCAAATTGGAGTATAATTTAATTAGTATTCTATCATCAATTTTTTATAATGGTATTGACCATTAGTTTCTAATCTGGCAAAATAAACTCCGGAAGGGAGGATTGGTAATTGTATATTTTGTGAATTATCTTCGGTAATGATTTTTTTAAACACAATTTTTCCAATTCTATCAATAAGAATAAATTCAGCAGTAGTTTTAATGGATAAACTTATTCGACCACTACAAGGATTAGGATAAATAACTATCTGTTCGTTCTCATTTTGTTTATTGTGAATATCGGTTAAGGTTGTGCACGTTGTTGAATTGGTGAATAGTGCATTCAGTTTTGTATTAATTATATCCTGATTCCAAACTTCCCAATAACAAACATTGTTACTTATGGCCAATGATAAAGCGCCGTAAATGCCGCCCGCGCCAAATAATGCTGAATCGGTTGTATGGCTTCTGGCTATTTGAACACCACTGAAAATATTATTACTACTTGAATGTTGTAAAATAGAATATTGAGAAGCGTAAAGTGTTGTGTTATTTTGCGTCCACCACCAGGCATTAGCGCCATATCGATTAGGTAACTTTGTTCGTGCATACAAATAAACCGAATCTGCAACGGCATTGCTGCTGTTTACCGGATGAAAATCGTTAGTAAGATAATGATTGGGGAATGCTACTTTAAATGTATCTATAACGCGCTTCCATGAATTGATCACTTTTTGATCTGTATAAGAGATGGAAGTAAACGAAGGAGTAGGATTAAATGGTAGTTGCATTTCAAATCCATTGCCAGTTCCATTAGTTATATATACAAGTCGAATGGTTGTATCATTCTTGTATTTGTTTCCAAGTGCTCTCACAAACTCGGTCCATTTGTTTAAAAAAGTCGCGTCCCAAATAACCGGTACAGTTCCAGTAAAAGGAACGGTGAAGCTTTGGCTTTGCACACCTAATGTATAGATCCATGCGGGACTATTTGGCCCACCTCCAATTGCGAGCGATATTTTTTTACCAAAAGAATTTGCCGCGGTTATTTGATTATCGATCAAGGTCCAATTGTACGAATTATCACTAGGTTCCATGTCAGCCCAACTTGCCCTTACTAATATTCCTTTTACAAAAGGTTTTGCCGCAACAGTAGGGTCAACCGAACCCGGAAGACTAACATTGGTTGTTGTAGGAGGGCAACTACAGTAAATGCCTGTTGGGGGCGGAAAATTTGGTTGTGCTTTAGATAGAATAGAAATTGAAAGAAAGAAAAAAATTTGAAGCGATTTTTTCATAAATGAAATTTAAACTATGAATTTAGGTTTAAACATTCTAAAATCAAAATGCCTTTTGTAATGCGATCTTAAACCAGGAGGTGAAAACATTCGGATCCTTTTTTATCTCTTCTTTTACTTTCTCCAAACTCAACCATTTAAAACTATCCACTTCTTCAGGATTAATAATTGGATTCTCATTCGACTGTCCAATAAATACATGATCAAACTCATGCTCAGTAAGTCCATTATCAAATGGAGTTTTATAAATGAATGATGTTTTATGAATAAGAATGGTATCCATTCCCATTTCTTCTTTTAATCGACGATTAGCAGCGGCTAAAGTTTCTTCGTTGGGTTTTGGATGCGAACAACAGGTATTGGTCCACAAGCCTGCGCTATGATATTTACTTAAAGCACGTTTTTGCAAAAGTAATTCGCCTTTATCGTTAAAAATAAATATCGAAAATGCACGATGCAAGAGGCCTTTTTGATGAACTTCTAATTTGCCCATGGTGCCTATGGGCTTGTCGTGTTCATCTACGAGTATTACTTTTTCTTCTTGCATTGGGCTAAATTAGACATTATTTACATAAATGTTCTTTTAAAAAAGGAACCAAAATTTTTAGAACTTACTTTTCTTGCTTGATCAAGAAAAGTAACAAAAGAAATCAAGGCGCTTCATCCCGATAGCTATCGGGACTCCGCACGGGCAACGCTCCTAACACGAAGCGCCAGGCCCGCGCACGCGTCTTCGGAGCAAGATTTGTATTCAAAGGAAGGTGGTTCTTCAAAAGAGGTTGGAAAGTGGGAATGTAGTAGCTTAAGAATGATGTTTCAAAATGGGCTGCCTTCTCCGCCTGAGGGATTTAGTAAAGAAAATAAATGTAAAGCAAGATATTTCAGTAAATTTGCATCCAATGAAAATTGTCCTGAGAATAATAATGATGTTGCTAAGTATAGCCTTAGGTGCAATATTCATCTATTCAGGCTGGAGCAAACTCGATCCGGTTATTGAAACCTTTGAATTTACATTTGTGGATCTGGGAATTGGTAATTGGTATACAGCTCCTATTATTGCGCGACTTTTAATTGGTTTTGAATTCCTTATAGGATTTCTTCTCATCATCAATTATGATCTTCGCAAATTCACTTTACCGCTTACAATTGGATTACTCATCTTTTTTAGCATTTACCTTGCGTTTCAGATCATGATCAACGGCAATGATAGTAATTGCGGATGTTTTGGTGAGCGATTATATATGACACCGGCCAAAGCCATTCTAAAAAATGCGATCATGATCGTGGCGGCATTACCAATTTATTTTTTCTGGCACGGTTGGAAGGTGAAATTAAATAAATTATTTATTTCCTTTTTTGGTGTTACTGCTATAGTAGTTCCGTTTATTTTGAACGCGGTTAATTTTTCGTACTCATCTAATAATCTTGGCGAAGAGGTAAATTATCCTTTAGAAATGGATCTTTTGTACAAACCAGAGGACACAAGCAAAGTACAGATCCCCAAAAAGGAATTACGAACCGGAAAACACGTGATGGCATTTTTAAGTTTAACCTGCGCACATTGCAGAATTGCAGGAAAAAAATTCAGACTCATTTATAAGAACGATCCTCAACTTCCTATCTATTTTATTTTAAATGGTGATAAAGAAAACCTCGCGCCTTTTTACTTAGATACAAAATGCGATGATATCCCTGCATCATTTGCCTTAGGAAAAACCTTTGTGAATTTGGCAGGAACTCATTTGCCCCAGATCTATTACATCGATAATGGTGTAGTAGTAAAAAAACTAGATTACTTCGAACTCAATCAATATAATATTGAAGAGTGGGTTGCGGGTAAAGGTGTGAAGTAGGTTTTATTTTGTTCTTCTGGAGACAAATATGGATTTGCCCCGGTGGGGTAAAATAATTTTAAATCAAAAAACTTCCTATAATAAAAACGGCCCTAGAGGGGCCGAATATTTTATATAGAAAATTATAAGATTAGAACCCGGTGCCAAAATGAGTTAAGCTCACTTTTTTACTTGGTTGAATAGTTAATACAGGAATATTACTGATATCAACTATTTTTTGCGAATCTGTTCCGCCAAAAAATTCGCCAACAGCTAAACTTTTCTTATTCATGATCATGATCAAGTCTGCTTCAATTTTGTTAGCGTATTCAACTACAGTTTCTGCAATATTATCGCTGGCAATAGATTTATTTGTACAAGCAATGCCTTTTGATTTTACCAAAGTTTTAACTTGATGAGAATAAGCTATCAATTTGTTTTCGTAGGCAGCATCGCTTGGACTAAATACCGAAAGTACACGAATACTTGCTCCAAAATAATGTGCAAATTGGATAGCAGCATCTACTTTTTCGCGTGATTCGTTTGAAAGATCTAATGGTAGTAAAATATTTTCGCAACCATCGCGGTTCTCTTTTCCACGAATGGTAATAATAGGACAAGGTGCTTTACGGATCAATTTACTGGCGCTGCTTCCAATAATATTACGGAAGTGCATATGGCTTTCTAAACCTGCAATAATCAAGGTAGCTTTTACTTCTTCTGCAACACGGTCGGTCTCCTCATAAATATCGCCCTTAACGTTCATGAATTCACACGGAACGCCACTTTCTTGTTCGCTTTGTTTTGTTAATTTGGTTAGCGCTTCATAGCTTTCATCACCCGTTTTATTGTAAACGTGTAATAAAATGATCTTAGAGTGGGTATACTTCGCAAGATTATACGACTGTTTTACAGCCAATAACGATTGTTCTGAAAAGTCGATAGGAACTAATATGACACCTCTTTCTTTAACCTGCATAATTGTTAAAATTTTAGACAAAAGTAGCTATTTTTACTTTGATAGCAATGCTATTAAGGACATTTATTTGGCGGTTTATAGGATTTTAACGACATTTGCACCCTAAAAATTTAAATAAAACTCAAAATGGCAGTAAAGATTAGGCTACAGAGACATGGAAAAAAGGACGCAGCGTTCTTCCATATTGTAGTTGCAGATGGTCGTGCACCACGTGATGGAAAGTACATTGAAAAGTTAGGCGTTTATAACCCTACTACCAATCCTGCAACAATTAACCTTGATTTTAATGGAGCATTGAACTGGATGATGAAAGGCGCACAGCCTACAGATACATGCAGAGCGATCCTTTCTTATAAAGGGGTTATCTACAAAAAACACCTTTTAGGTGGCGTTGCAAAAGGGGCTTTAACCGAAGCGCAAGTTGAACAAAAATTCACCAAGTGGTTAGCGGATAAAGAAGGTAAAGTAAATGCTAAAAAGGATAATTTAGTTACTGAAGGTAAAAAGAAAGTAGCTGATAAATTTACTGCAGAAACAGCTCGTAAGGAAGCGATCGCAGCGAAAAATGCAGCTAAACTTGCAGCAAAACCGGCAGCTGAGGAAACGGCAAGTGAAGTTGAAGCTCCGGCTAACAACGAAACACCTGCTAGCACCGACGAACAAGCATAAATCAACTCTAGATAAAATTTAAAAACCGTCCCGACGATACTGTCGGGACGGTTTTTTTGTTTTATATTTACCTAAATCCATCTAGTTACTGTATGTATATTTTAATTGCTGATAGCGGATCAACCAAAACGGATTGGATCTTGTTAAAAGGAAACGAGGTCGTAAAAGAAGTTTTTACGATTGGGTTTAATCCATATTTTCAAAACAAAGATCAAATTTCAAATGCTATTTACGCTCAACTGTTACCAAGCATTGCCGAATATATTGAACAAATTAGTAAGATCTATTATTACGGTGCAGGATGTTCCAATGATGATAATTGTAATATTGTAAAGCAAGGCATAAGCGCTATTTTAAAAGTGAATGATATTTATATTTCACACGATCTATTAGCCGCATCGCGCGCTTTGTGTCAGGATAAACCCGGTATTGCAGGAATTTTAGGAACAGGAAGTAATAGCGCGTTGTACGATGGAGAAAAAGTAATTGAAAATGTACCTTCTGTTGGATTTATGTGGGGAGATCATGGAAGTGGCGCAAGCATAGGAAATAAATTTCTGACGTATTATTTTCATGATGAATTGCCAAGAGAAATTAAAAGCGCTTTTGAAAAGGAAGGATATCATCGTGAAGAGATATTGAATAATGTTTACAAAAAACATATGCCGAGCAAATATTTGGCATCGTTGAGTTTATTTATTGCAAAGCACAAAACAAATGAGTTTATAAAAAGCATGATCGTAAGTTGCTTCGAAGAATTCTTCACATATCAGATCTCTAAATATACCGATGCAAAAAAACATCCTGTAAACACGGTTGGATCTATTGGATTTAACTATAAAGAATTTTTAGAGATCGCTGCAAAGAACAAAGGTTATACCTTGGGAACTGTTATCAAATCGCCACTCGAAGGACTTGTAAAGTTTCATCAAACACACAACTAAATGATCTATGTAGTTATTTCAATAACCGCATTAGCCGCTTCTTTCATCACATTTTTTTCCGGCTTTGGTTTGGGCACACTTTTAATGCCGGTGTTTGCTTTGTTCTTCGATCTGCCAACAGCAATTGCACTTACAGCAATAGTACATTTGCTAAACAATATTTTCAAATTAGGATTAGTTCATCAACATGTCAATTATAAAGTGCTTTTTCAATTTGGTGTTCCGGCGCTTTTAGCTTCGTTTGCCGGTGCATGGATGTTACAAAAAATAAGCGGATCCAGTTTGATCGTGCACAGTTATCATCTTGGCGATACTGAATTTCATATCACATGGCATGGACTTATTATTGGCTGTGTTATTTTATTTTTCTCAATTGTAGAGTTAAATAAAAAACTAAGCGAAATGAGTTTCGGGTCAAAATTCCTTATTCCAGGCGCCATACTAACCGGTTTTGTTGGAGGATTAAGCGGGCATCAAGGAGCTTTGCGGAGTGCATTTTTACTTCGTTTAAAATTAGATAAAGCTGTATTTATTGCCACAGGTGTTGCTATTGCTTGCATGGTAGATCTTGCGCGTTTAAGCGTGTATTCGTTTAGCCTAAAAGATGTAAGTTCCAATGCCGCTATCTTAATCACGGCTGTTCTTTCGGCATTTTTAGGGGCTTTTATTGGTAATAAAGTATTTCAAAAGACCAGTATCGTGTTTGTAAAATGGATTATTGGTATCTTTATGTTCGTTGTGTCGTTGCTTATCATTGCCGGCATTATCAATAAATGAAAAAATACATCCCACTTATACTTGTTGAAGGAGCAACTGTAATGGCTGTTGAATTATGCGGCGCCAAATTGCTTTCGCCTTTATATGGAGGAAGTTTATTTGTGTGGGCTGCTATTCTTGCAGTAACACTGGGCGCCTTAGCATTTGGATATTATTACGGAGGAGTACTAAGCAGTAAACCTTTACCACAACAAAAATTATTTACCGTTGTAATGATCGCAGCAATTTGCATTGCGCTCATGCCTTTTTTAGCAAGTTATGTTGTGCCGTATATCAGTTATATTGAACTTAAAATGGCAATAATTTTAAGTGCTTCACTTTTAATTTTCTTCCCTATCTTTTTTTTGGGATGCACCACGCCCTTTACTTGTGAGATTGAATACCGTGAGTGCAGAAACTGCAGGTCTTATTAGTGGTAAAGTTTACGCTATCTCTACCGTGGGAGGAATTGTATCTACATTATTATGCGGGTTTTTTCTTATTCCAAGTTTAGGTTTAAAAATAACTTTACTTGCCTTTGCCATACTTTTATTCATTACAGCCGTTTTGGTATTGAAGATCTTTAAGGCCAATTCGGCAATTCCATTTATTCTTGTGCTATTATTCTCATTAAAAACAATGATCGGTAATGATAATGGATCGGTTATTTATTACAAACATGGTATTATGGGAGAGATTGGCGTGGCAGAATATTTAACTGAAAAGGAACCTATTCGTCAGTTATTGATAAATAACATCGTTCAAACAGAAATGATCATTCGTACAAAACGTTCCACTTCCGACTATATAAAAAGCATCGATAGCATTGTTCCATCTCAAACACAAACATCAAATGCTCTTGTTTTAGGTTTAGGTGGAGGATCACTTTCAAATTTGATAGAAGAAAAAAATTATAAAGTCGATGCGGTAGAATTTGATCCGCGAATTACCGAAGCTGCGCAAAAGCATTTTAATTTGAGTTCAACTATCAATTGTTTTAATGAAGATGCAAGATCTTATATCAATCATTGTAATAAAAAATACGACCTTATTATTTTCGATCTTTTTAAAGGCGAAGAGCAACCGGTTCATACAATTACCGCTGAGTGTTTTCAAAAAGTGTCTTCTTTACTCGCCGTTAACGGAAGAATGATCATCAATTGGCACGGCTATGTGGATGCGCCATTAGGAAAAGGAACTCAAATTCTTTTGAATACGCTTCATCATTCAAAATTTAACGTCAATTTAATTAAAGGTAAAGGTGGCGAGGATCATAGCAATACATTGCTTGTTTGTAATACGGATCCCAATATTTATTCAAATGATAATGAGCTTGTTAATACCGATAATAAGCCTGTATTAGAGCTTGCCAATGCCAAAGCCAACCTTCGATGGAGGCTTAATTATTTAAGGTATTACCAACAAGGTAAATAAATTAAAGTAGTATCTTTGCTGTCTATTATTTATGGCACAATTAGTTATTTTCCGTCACGGACAAAGCACTTGGAATTTAGAGAACAAATTTACAGGTTGGGTTGATGTTGATCTTACTCCAAAAGGAGTTGATGAAGCAAAAGCCGCAGGAGAGAAGATCAAGAATTTTAAATTCGATCACGCTTACTCCTCAGATCTTAAGCGCGCACAAAACACGTTGAGTACAGCACTTGAAGTTGCAAAACACCCTGCAATTACTCCGGTTTATAATAAGGCATTGAACGAGCGCATGTACGGCGATCTTCAAGGTTTAAATAAAACTGAGACCGCTAAAAAGTATGGCGAAGAGCAGGTAAAGATCTGGCGACGTAGTTATGATATCCCTCCTCCAAATGGCGAAAGTTTAAAGGATACCGCAGCACGCGTTTTGCCGTATTTTGAAAAAAGAGATAGTTCCTAAATTAAAGGAAGGAAAAAATATTGTGATAGTGGCTCATGGTAATAGTTTACGTGCTCTGATCATGTTCCTTGAGAAAATGACACCTGAGCAAATATTGGAATTCGAAATAGGAACCGGACAGCCACGCTTGTACGAATTAGATAAAGATCTAAAAGTAATATCTGCAAAGAATTTATAAGATGAAAATGATGGATCAAAATAGCAAAACGATCGCCGTTGATTTCGATGGCACCATCGTAGAGCATGCTTATCCCAGAATTGGGAAGGAGATGTTATTTGCTTTTGCTACATTAAAAGAATTGAATAAGCGTGGACATAAATTGATCCTGTGGACATTTAGACATGGTGAATATTTGGATGAGGCGGTAGAGTATTGCAAAAAAAATGGCGTTGAATTTTATGCGGTGAACAAAAATTTTCCAGAGGAAGTATGGGATCAAAGTGTTGCTCGCAAATTGAACGCGGATATTTTTGTTGATGACCGAAATGTTGGAGGTTTTATTGGTTGGAGTGATGTATGGCAAGCTTTGCACCCGGAGGGTTCCGATTTTAACCATCAATTTCGTAATCCCGAAGCGCATATGAATTATAATAAGTCCGGAGGTTCATTTCTGGCTAAACTGTTTGGAAAAAAATGATCTATTTAAAGACTAGTGAAGAAATTGAATTGATGCGTGAATCGGCATTAATGGTCTCAAGAACTCTTGGACTTATTGCTGCTGAAATAAAACCAGGCGTTATCCCTTCAAAATTAGACAAACTAGCCGAAGAATATATTCGCGATAATGGTGGCATACCGGCATTTAAAGGGTACAAAGGAGCAAACGGACCGTTCCCATCAACCTTATGTGTTTCTATCAACGAAACAGTTGTGCATGGAATTCCCGGTGATAAACCCGTTAAAGAAGGTGATATTATTTCGGTTGACTGTGGTGTAAAAAAGAACGGGTTTTTTGGCGATCATGCATTTACATTTGAAGTTGGTGAAGTTACACCTGAGGTAAAACGCTTGTTGCAAGTTACTAAAGAATGTTTGTATAAAGGTATAGAACAAATGATCGAAGGTAATCGCATTGGAGATATTAGTTATGCCATTCAACAACACGCCGAAAAAAATGGTTATGGCGTTGTTCGCGAGTTAGTAGGGCATGGTTTAGGTAAAAATTTGCACGAAGAACCTGAAGTCCCAAATTATGGATCGCGTGGTAATGGGCCAAAAATAAAAGAAGGATTAGTACTTGCCATTGAACCAATGATCAATATGGGCAAAAAGAATATCAAGCAATTGAATGATGGTTGGTCTATTGTTACTGCTGATAATTTACCAAGCGCGCATTTTGAACATGATGTTGCTGTAATAAATGGTAAACCCGAGATATTAAGTACATACGCTTTTATTGAAGAAGCGTTAAAGAAAAACAAATAGTATCTATTTGGCTCGCCTGGGGCCTTTTGTTTTAAATAAGAAATTTCTTTACGGGACATTTTTTGCTCCCTGGCTCCTTTATCTACTTTATTACCAATTAATTTGAAATCATAAAAGCTCCGTAGGAGCGACCTATTAACGATGGTATTTGGTTATTTCAACAACCCGCTCTCGATCAATTCATTTAAATAAAGACGTTTGCCATTATATACAGCAAGAATGAATGCGTCTTTTGCTTTTGTTTCTTTTAAGCGGCCAAGTAATTCGTAAGCTTCATTATAGGTTGCGTAATTTCCCATAGTAAAGCGTGTAATGTAATCATCAAACGTTTCACGAATAATGATGGGCATTCCCGCAACCGAATTATAATTAAAATTCTCAATGAATTTGTAAGCCCCTATTTGTACTTTGAACGTAAGTCCTTCTAATTTTTGTGTTCCGTACTTTTCAGAGAATTGTCGTAAAGAGATCTTGTTGTAAACTTTTAACATGGCCAAAAATAAGCTGTCTTGTTTTGTTTTGATCATTTTTTCAAGGCGAGCCGACATAAAGTCTACATAAACGTTTATGGAATCATTATCCTTATTCTTCTTGGTGTTGATATCAATTACTTGCGGTGGAGAGTCTTTTACATTGAATTCAAATTCATATTCTTCTCCGGCCAAAAGATTCAATGTGAACTTACCTTCTTTATCGGCAGCCACTTCCGGGTAATATAAAAAATGTTTATTCACTGATTTTACAACAATGTTACCTGTAGATGGGTTTCCATTTACAGTGATGTTTCCATGTATAGTTACTTTGGTTATTTTACTTGTATCGCTCGTATTTCTATAAAAGTCGAATTCACTAAGGTCAGGTTCGTATGTTTTTCGGCGTTTAGCTTCTAACTTATATATTTCTGTACTTAATTCTTTTAAGTAAGGAATACCAATGCTTTCGTATTCGTAAGAACCACTTCCAAAACTATTGCGTGAATTGGTGTACAACACAGCGCTCAGCATAAATTCAGTTTTTGTTTTATAGTTTACAATATAAGCGCAATCCACTAAAAAGCCGTATGAATATCCTATCATATTAAATACGCGCAAAGTGTCAGAATCAATAACCTTTACTTTATTTCCATATATAAAATATTTTTTGAACGAATCATCGAATTTTTTTGGATCGTAACGCGGATAGCCTGCTTCGCGTGGATACATGCCAATGTGTTTCACTAAAAAGGCCCAGTCGCTATGTGTAATATTAAATCTGTTCTTTTCTGGGAGATGGTTATGAAACAATAACCGTTTTAGTATGCTATGGATATTGCTTAAAGGAATGTAATTGGAATACGTAAAATCCTTTTTCTCGGAAACAAGTTTCTTCTTTTTATTATAAATATCTTGGCCTAAAATAATTGTTCCAAGTGGATTAGGCAGTGATGTAAATTTTGGATCCGCGTCTTGTTTATATACAAGTTCTAAATTGGGATCAAAAAAACGTACTTGGTTCATGATGTGATTAACTTCGGGTTTGCAAATAGGATCAAAACGATGAACGATCCTAACTTGCGGATAACCGTAGGCGTTTAATTTTTTATGAATGTATTTTGGATTCAAAAATTCAAATACTCGGCTATAACTTGAGTTATCACTTATTAATACCATTTTTTTAATGTAATGCTCAATACTTGGATAACCACTGGCCGAACTGGTATCTTTATTAACGGCGGTTTGGCAAGCAATGGTTTTGTCGGTAAACATGTATGTATGTTTATTGAGGCCATTAATATTAAGTTCATTCAATTTTTCAAGTGCTAAAATAGAGCAGGGGAGTTTTACTAAACTTGCGCAATAAAAGTAATTAGTGCTATCTAGTAAGTAAGTATGATCGGTAAAAATTGGATCATTGTTCTTATCGCGATCAATTTGCGTATAAATGATCTGTGGTTTGTACGTTTCTTTTTTATCTATAATATTTTTAAGAATTGGATCTCCTGAAATAAGTGATGCCAAAAGCGGTGAATTGTTTTGCGAGAAACAGAAATTGAAAAGGAATGAAAGGATGATGTATACTCGCTTACTCACGCTTATGATTTTTTGATGAGCATAAAGCTACTATTCTTATCGCGGTAATTGTAACCTAAGCCAAAGCCAAGTTTTTTAGCACCTTGTGTTTTGTAAAGTGAATCCAGGTCGGCCTGATAATGTTTGGCAAACATATTAATGGGCTTTGTATACGCGCCGTAAAATGTGAATTTCCATTTGTTTTTATCAGCAGTAATGTAATGTAAAGCTATTCCGCTATCGTCTTGAACAATGTTCTTTGTATTAGCTAAGATCAATTCTCTTATTTTGGAGAACGCAGAAAGATGCATTAAATACGAAGCGCCTTTAAGGTAGGTTGTTTCAAAATGTAAATTATTGATATAAGTAATTAAACCCTTGTTCTTCCTTAATGCAGGGTCACTTAGGTCAGTAGAAGTGTAAGTTACAGTTTTAACTTTGTTGTTTTTATCAATAGCAGTTATCTCAATGCTTTTGTTCTTATAACTTGACTTACTTAAGCTGGTAGTTGATTCTACATATTGTTTTGCTCCTGTAGTATCTACGTAAAATGGTCTTACGTTTGCAATTTGATGCCCCGTTTTATTTAAGAATAACAAAAGCAAATGGATCGTACCATCCACTTCATCATTACGAAGATCTTCCTTCATGCTTATTGTTCTGAAGAAGCTGAATTTTAAAATGGCATTAAGCGATGAGTTGATCTTATCCACATATTTTTGAATGGAGTCGGCCACAATTTTTTTATCATCCACAATAGGTAATGTTCCTACAGGTTCTAAGCCAATCATCGTATAAACGTCTGCCTCAGGAAAAATGGTGTTGGCATATAAAATATCAGGACCAGAGAACGGATAAAATAGATTTTTGATCTTACTTTCAGATACAAATTCAGTAGTAACAAAATTTTTGATGGGTAGTAACTTAGTAGAATCAAAATTTACCCAGCGTTTTGAGAATCGCGCCGAGAAATCAGTATAGGAAGCATGCTTTCTAAAACCTTTAAAGTACTTTGTTGAATTTGTATTTCCACTAATAAAATGCGCAAGATCGTTCAGCGTATCGTTGATCCGTGGAAGTGTTCCGATATTCTCAATTGCCAGATCCTTAAATTTTGTAGTATCCACATCCGGAATGATATATTCAATGCTGTCTTTTTTGTCTTTTTGTTCGCTTTCGCTTGAATTGTTATTGCAACCAAACAGGGTTAACGTTAACAAAGTGCAGGCGTAGATCTTAGTTAATTTCATTTTTTTTCTTATCTAAATAAACTGTTATGTAGTAAAATCCCAAACCTCCCAATACTGTTAGCAAACCTAACAATGATTCCATCGGTTTTTCAATAAAAACATTCACTAGTATCCATCCTAAAATAAGCAAGAACAAAATAGGAGGAAGCGGAAACAGTGGTGTTTTAAAAGGGCGAACTACATCACGCTTTTTATAACGGAGTATAAAAATACCAAAAACAGTTAGAAACGTAAAAAGATTTAATGTAAAGCCAATATAATTTATCAACGATTCAAAACTCGAAAAGGTAACTAATACTATAGCGATCAACGATTGAAAGCCAATAGCGATGTAAGGCACCCCATTCTTGTTCGTTCTTGCCAGTCCGTTAAGCGAAGGAATGGCCTTACCCATACTTTGCATAACTCTTGGTCCGGCCAAGATCATGGCGCTTATGGTTGAAATAAGCAAAACAGCAATGGCCAAACTCATGTATTTTCCAATTTTTGTTCCAAAAATTTGGTTAGCGCTTAAATAACCAATTTCAATTTGTCCTTTTAAAGATTCGATTGGAGTTGTATATAGAAATACGAAATTCAAAAGAGTGTATACAACAAGTACGATCAATGTTCCAAATATCAAGGCTCTTGGCAAAGTTCTATTCACGTCTTTTATTTCTCCTGACAAATACGCCGCCGCATTCCATCCGCTATAAGCATAGGTCACATAAATAAGCGATGTAGCAAAACTTGTCGAGAATATTTGTCTTACTGCAGTATTATCTAATTTAAAAGAGATATCAAAACTTGGTGTATGCGAAATCCCAAAGATCACAAACAAAATAATTACCATTACTTTTACTAAAGTAAGAACACGCTGGAACACGCTACCTGTTTTTAGATTGAAGGAATGCAAGGCAGTTATTACTACAATAACAACAATGGCCAAGCTCATAACATTTACATCCGCATAAATAGAATGCACATATTTCCCTAAGGCCATAGAAGCAGCGGCAATGGGGGCAGCAAAGCCAACCGTAACACTTACCCAACCACTTAAAAAACCAACTGCCGGGTGATACAATTTTGTGAGGTAATAAAATTCTCCGCCATTTTCAGGATAAGCCGCGCCAATTTCCCCATAAGTTAAAGCACCGCATAATGCTAAAACTCCACCAACTATCCACAAAGCTAAAAGCGCACCTCCACTTTGAATTCCCATTACCTGAAAACCAAGACTAGTGAACACTCCTGTGCCTATCATATTTGCTATAACAATCGAAATGGCAGTGTAAAAACCAATTTTGTGTGAATTCATAAAGTTACGCCCATGTAATTTTTTGATCTAATCAAACGATTGAGTAACATTTTTGCTATTCTCAACCAATTGTTGGTACTGCAGAGGCGAAAGATCGCTGTAATAATAACTAATAGGATTTGTTTTATTTCCGTTCTTAATAACTTCGTAATGCACATGAGGCGCTGTACTTAAACCCGTACTTCCTACATAGCCAATTAACTGACCGCGTTTTACTTTTTCACCGGCCTTACATTTAATACGACTCATATGTCCGTACAATGTTTGATAGCCAAAACCATGATTGATCACCACGTGATTTCCGTAACCTTGAGCCATGTTATCAGCACGCTCAACAACACCGTCTCCGGTAGAATAAATGGGAGTTCCTTGCACAGCTGTAAAATCCATTCCCGGATGAAATTCTTGTGTTTTATAAATAGGATGTGTTCTCCAGCCAAATCCGCTTGTTACAGCATGCGACAGATCTTTTTTATTGATCGGCATAATAGCAGGAATTGAATTGATCAATTGTTCTTTGCTTTTTGCCAATTTTACCACTTCATCAAACGAGCGTGATTGAACGTACAAACGTTTTCCAATTTTATCTAAACGCTCTGCCGTTTGTTTCATTAGTTCAGCATTATCATAATTATCAAATTGCGAATAACGATCGCTTCCGCCATAACCTGCGTTGCGCATACTTTTTGGAAGTGGCTCGGCTTCAAAAATAGAACGGTAAATATTATCATCTCTTTCTTCAAGATCTTGCAATACCTGTTCCATCTCTTTTAATTTTTCGTTAACGATATTGTATTGAAAGCTTAAGGCTTCAATTTCGCGATCTTGTTTTTTTTCGGAAGGAGAAGGTAGGATCTTCCGTGAAACAAGTATGGTTAATGTGGCGAAAACAAGTCCGGTGGCCAAATACGACAGCACTTTCCAAAAACGTTCCTTGAACGTAACACTCACTTTTTCGTAAGTAAGACTCTTGGTATTGAACCTGTATTTTACCTTGTTCATTTAAGGGTTTTAACCGCAAATATACAGTAGATTTCGTAGTGAAAACCAAAAGCTGCAAAGAGCTGGAGCGGGAAATAGTTGTTAATTTCCACTGGTGTTTGGTTGAAGTTACTAAAATTACCTGTGAGGGCAAAATGCAAAGAATGAGCTTATTTTTAATATCTGTGAATAAAAAACGGTCTAAAAACCCTCATTTTACTTATATTTACGGCATCATTTTTTTATGGAAGCCAGCAAGGTAAGAGATACATTTTTAAGTTTTTTTAAGAGCAAAGGACATCATATTGTTCCAAGTGCGCCAATGGTTGTTAAGGGCGACCCAACGCTTATGTTCAACAATAGCGGTATGGCCCCTTTTAAAGATATTTTTTTAGGGAATTCTCCTGTGAAATATCCGCGAATAGCAGATACACAAAAATGTTTGCGCGTAAGTGGGAAGCATAACGATCTGGAAGAAGTTGGTGTGGACACATACCATCATACCATGTTTGAGATGTTGGGTAATTGGAGCTTTGGAGATTATTTTAAGAAAGAGGCTATTAGTTGGGCTTGGGAATTACTCACCGATGTTTACAAAATTGATAAATCGCGTTTATACGTTACCGTTTTTGAAGGAAGCAAAGAAGAAGGTTTAGCTTTTGATCAGGAAGCATATGATACTTGGAAACAATTTGTGAGTGAAGACCGTATTTTGAACGGAAATAAAAAAGATAATTTTTGGGAGATGGGTGATATGGGTCCTTGTGGGCCTTGCAGCGAAATTCATTACGATGGAAGAAGCGATGATGAAAGAGCGAAAGTGAACGGAGCAACCTTAGTGAACAGTGATAATGCCCAAGTAATTGAAATTTGGAATAACGTATTCATGGAATTTGAACGCAAGGCCGATGGATCCTTAGTGAAATTACCGAAGCAACATGTGGATACAGGAATGGGTTTTGAACGGTTGGTTCGCGTATTGCAAAAAAAACAAAGTAATTACGATACCGATGTGTTCATGCCTTTGATCAATAAGATCGAGGAATTATCAGGACTGAGATATAAAACAGAAAATGAGGAGCATCACAAAAAGCAAAGAGATATCAATATTGCTATTCGTGTTATTGCCGATCATATTCGCACCATTTCGTTTAGCATTGCCGATGGACAATTGCCTGGTAATACAGGCGCTGGTTATGTGATCCGAAGAATTTTGCGTCGTGCAATTCGTTACGGTTATCAGTCGCTCAATATGAAAGATCCTTTTATGCATCGTTTGGTTCCAACATTGGCGCATCAAATGGGAGCAGCTTTTCCTGAATTGAACACCCAAAAGTTATTGATCGAAAAAGTATTGAAGGAAGAAGAAATTTCTTTCTACAAAACGCTAGAGTACGGTTTAAAACGAATCGATCAAGTGTGTATTGATGCCAACGCTGCAAAATCAAAGGTTATAGATGGAAAAGTTGTATTTGAATTGTATGATACATTTGGTTTCCCTGTTGACCTTACCTCGTTGATCGCTCGCGCATATGATCTGAGCATTGATGAAGTTTCGTTCAATAAACATTTACAAGAGCAAAAAGATCGTTCGCGCGCTGCCACATCTATTGATACAGATGATTGGATCTACACCGAACATGGTAAAACTTTACAGGGTGAAAAGGAAACTGAGTTTGTAGGATATGAGGAATTTGAATGTGAAGCAAGAATTGTTCGTTTTAGAAAAGTAAAGGCGAAGAACAAGGAATTATATAATATCGTTTTAAGTAAAACACCTTTTTATTCGGAAAGTGGTGGACAAGTTGGAGATAGCGGTGTGTTAGAGAATGTAAATGAGATGATGCCGATCTTTGATACAAAAAAGGAAAATGGAGTGATCATTCATTTTAGCGATCGCTTGCCAGAAAAACTGGAGGCAACGTTTACTGCTAAAATTGATAAAACAAAGCGAATTCTAATCGCGAATAATCATAGTGCTACACATTTAATGCACGCCGCTCTAAGAAAAGTTCTAGGAACGCATGTTGAGCAAAAAGGAAGTTTGGTAAATAGCGATTACTTACGTTTCGACTTTTCGCACTTTAGTAAAGTAACGGAGGAGGAAATTGCGCAAATAGAAAAAATTGTAAATTCTAGGATCAGAAAGAATATTAAGAAGTCGATCAAGCTTATGCCAATTGATGAAGCTAAAAAAACCGGTGCAATGGCTTTGTTTGGCGAGAAGTATGGAGATATAGTTCGCGTTGTAACTTTTGGTAAACATTATTCAATTGAATTGTGTGGAGGAACGCATGTAAATGCAACAGGGCAGATCGGATTCTTTAAAATAACTTCTGAAGGCGCTGTAGCTGCCGGTATTAGACGTATTGAAGCGATCACGTCGGTTAAAAGTGAGGTCTTCATCAACGAACAATTGCACCTGATTAGTGAATTAAAGAATACACTTAAAGGAAGTAAGGATGTGTTGAAAAGCGTGAGCGGATTGATGGAAGAAAACGCGGAGCTTCAAAAACAATTACAAGGTTTTGTAAGAGAAAAGGCTCATGCTATAAAGAATGATCTTAAATCGCAGATACAAAACAAGAATGGTGTTAATTTTTTAGCAAAGCAAATTGTATTTGATCATGCCGAAGAGATAAAGAACATTTTATTTGAAATAAAGAATGAAGTGGAGAATTGTTTTCTTGTGTTAGGAGCTGAGATCAACGGAAAGCCTAGTTTATCGGTAATTGTAAGCGATAATTTGGTAAAAGAAAAGAATTTGAATGCCGGAAATATTGTTCGCGAATTAGCCAAGGAAATAAATGGCGGTGGTGGCGGACAAGCATTTTACGCACAAGCAGGAGGAAGTAAGACGGAGGGGTTGGCCGCTGCTATTGAAAAAGCAAAAACATTAATATAAAAATAAAACAAATGAAGAAGATCGCCATCACTTTAGTTATGCTATTCGCTTTAGCGAGTGTAACGAATGCACAAAGTACTGCAACTGAGTTTTATGATTCAGGATTTAAAAAATACGAGAACAAGGATTACAAAGGTGCGATCATGGATTACGATCGTTGCATTGAGAAAGATCCAACAAATGCAGATGCATATTACAATCGTGGAATGGCGAAATATTCATTAGCGCAAGATGACGCGGCGATTTTAGATTATAACAAGTCTATTGAATTAAAACCGGGTGTGTTTGATGTGTACTATAACCGCGGTTTATGCTATTTCTGGAAGAAAGATTACAACAAAGCAATTACCGATTTTAATATTGCCATTAGTATCAAATCTGATCACGGAAAATCGTATTGTTATCGTGGTGCTTGCAATTATTACTTGGCAAAAGACGAGGAGGCTAAAAAAGATCTAACCATGGCCATTGGATATGATCAAAGTTATGCTTGGAGTTATTATTACAGAGCCCTCGTAAAATATGCGGCGGTTGATGATCAAGGATGTATTGATGATCTTACATTGGCTATTGCTAAGAGCAGTAACGAGTATTTATTTTATTACCAGTGTGGATTAAGTAAGTATTCATTAAAGGATTATAATGGTGCTATGGCCGATTTTAATATGATCATTGGTTTAAAAACAACATACTCTAGTGCATACACATGGCGCGGAACTACTTTTTTTGCTCAGGCAAAAGATGACAATGCCATTGCCGATTTTAATAAAGCATTAGAAATGAATCCTAACGATTCTCAAGCTTACCATTTCCGTGGTTTATCTAAAAGCTATAAAAAGGATATGACAGGAGCTTGTGCAGATCTTAAAAAAGCCAAAACGCTTGGGTATGCTAAATCGCAGGCTGAATGGGAAAAATTAGGTTGTAAGTAATGTCTTTAATCCATAAAAAAGGAATCAACCTTTTCGCACGTACTTTATTAAAACCTTTTGCGGGAATGATCCCCAAAAAGTATCACTTTGCCATTAACGGTACTATTACTGTTGATCTAGGCGAAGATAAAAAGATGTTGTTTCATTCTAATCCCACAAGCAATGTGTTTAATATGCTTTTTTGGGGAGGAATAAAAGGTTTTGAGTACAGCGAGTTCAAGATCTTTACCAAATTAGTTCCTAACGCAAAATTATTTTTAGATATTGGCGCTAACATTGGATATTATTCTTGTGTAGCAAAAAAGTTCAATCCTGAAATTGTTGTGCATGGTTTTGAGCCCATGCCTTCCGCTTCTAAATACTTTAAGAACAATTGTGCTATCAATGGTTTTGATGGTATAAAAGTTCACCAAACAGCGCTTACAAATTTTAAGGGTGAGGCAACATTTCATACTAACATTAATCCAAAATTCCCTAACGAAACTGATTTTTTGTACGGAGATAATAGCTTGAATAGCGAAGCAACCGGAAAGATCTCTCGCGTTGAAATAAAAGTTAAAACGGATACACTTGATAATTTTGTGAAGGATAATTTAAAAGCAGATCAGGTAATTGATCTTATAAAATTAGATACCGAAGGCACCGAAAATCTTGTGCTGGAAGGAGCAACAAATGTTCTTTCAAATCATCGTCCTATCATTATGTGCGAAGTGATAAAAGGATTCATTGAAAAACAAATGGAATCTATTTTAAGCGCTAATAATTACCTTTTTTATGCTGTTAACCAAAACGGTTTAGTAAAAGTAAATTCACTTCAAGTGGAAAAGGGAAAATTGGATTTTTTCTTTGTTCCCAAAGAGAAAGAGAGTCTTGTGAATGAGCTTTTGAGTTCCAAATAATATAATAAATACAGAGGTTATTGACAATTTCTGTAATTTTTTAACCATCTATCTATCAAATACATATAAATGTATTTTCTTGGGGTTTTCCCTAAAAAAACAATATCTTTATTAACTAATATACTTTTTTTGAGTATACAACATGAGTGAATTTGATGACGAAGGAATGAATGATAAGGAGTTTGAGGAGATACTGAAGCGTTTCGAGAATATGATCAACAATGGCGAGTCATCTTTTTTTGATGCCGACGAGCTTGAGGAGGTTATTGAGTACTATATGCAGTGGCTTAATTACGAAATGGCAAAAAAGGCCATCGATTATGGTATTGCGCACTATCCTTTTTCCTCAATTCTAAAAATAAAAAAAGCGCAGTACTTGTCAACCCAGCATTTTACGCATGAAGCCTTGAATATGCTTAACGAGATCGAACAAATTGAGAATAGCAATTTTGATCTTTACATGACTCGTGGATATATCTACAGTCAAATGGGCTTAGGTGAACAAGCTATCGAAAATTTTAAAAAAGCAATTCCATTAGCAGAATTTAAAGATGAAGTTTACGTGGCCTTGGGAATTGAATTTTTAAATGATGATAAACCTGATGATGCTCTGTTCTATTTTAAAAAGGCTATCAAAATAAATCCTAAGAACGAAACGGCATTAAATGAAATATCTCTGTGTTTTGATCTTACTTCAAAAAGTGAAGAAGCAGTTTCCTTTTTTGCAGCATATATTGAAAACAATCCATACAGTTACTACGCATGGTTCAATTTAGGGCTCTCATACGGCCGCTTAGGAATGTTTGAAAAAGCTATTGACGCTTATGATTATTCAATTGCCATCAACGAGCAATTTAGTTCGGCCTACTTCAATAAAGCAAATTCATTGGCGCAATTAAAGCGTTATACCGAAGCAATTACAGTTTATAAAGAAACTTTAAAATACGAAGAGGGCGATCCCACCACGTATTATTACATCGGAGAGTGTTATGAAAATTCGGAGGATTATGAGAACGCTTTGATAAATTTCAACAAGTGTGTAAAGTTGGATCAGGCAAATGCCGATGGTTGGTTAGCTATTGGAATTTGTTTGGATTCATTGAATCGTTTAACAGAAGGAATTCATTATATCAAAAAGGCTATTGAGATAAATCCTAACGAAGCAGAATACTGGTATGTATTTGCTGAAGTGCAACAAAAATTGGGGTTTCAGGAAGAAGCGGCCTTAGCTTATCAACGCGTTATTGAATTGGAATATCCTGATTACGATGTGTGGTTAGATTACAGTAAACTCATGCACGAATCGGGTTATTTTACGGAGGCTTTAGAGGTTATCCAGGAGGGCATCAAAAATTTTCCGGATGTCCCCTCTTTGTATTACCGCTTAGGTGTTTTGCTTTTAGAGTCAGGAAACAAGCAAGATGCCATGTCGGTATTTGCAAATGCCTTGCAATTGGATTATAACGAGCACGGTGCAATTTTTGAATATGCGCCTGCATTGGAGGATAACGATGAACTTTTGCAATTAATTAATCAATATAAAAAATAATTTATGGCAACTAAGTATAATTTTAATTTGGAACATATTCCACAGCGCACTGAGAGACCACGTGCTACAGGTTTAACGATGGTAATGGACAAGGGGCTTTCGACGCGACAAGCGGAAGATCTATTGACCGCCGGCAGTGATTACATTGATTTCATTAAACTTGGTTTCGGCACTTCTGTCGTATCTAAAAATTTGAAAGAGAAAATTAAGCTCTATAAGGATGCAGGAATGAAAGTGTACTTAGGCGGTACATTGCTTGAGGCTTTTATTGTAAGGGATAAATTTGACGATTATATCAAATGCATTAGCGAACTGGGTTTGAACTGTGCCGAAGTAAGTGATGGAAGTATTACTCTGAATCATGATAAAAAATGCGAATATATCCAACGACTAGCGAAGGATTTTACTGTATTAAGTGAAGTAGGAAGTAAAGAAGAAGGTGTGATCATTCACCCTGCACGTTGGATAAGCATGATGCAAAATGAGTTGGAAGCAGGGGCTTTTAAAGTTATTGCGGAGGCTCGCGAAAGTGGAACTGTTGGTATTTTCCATAAGAACGGAAGTGCACACACCATATTGATAAATCGTATCGTTAATAAAGTTAAGATAGAGAATATTATTTGGGAAACACCTCAAAAAAGTCAGCAAGTGTATTTTATTAAATTATTTGGCGCAAATGTGAATTTAGGGAATATAAGTCCTGACGATGTGATCCCTTTAGAAACATTGCGTTTAGGATTAAGAGGAGATACCTTTTTTACATTTTTACCGGAAGCAATGAAACAAGAAATATAATTTTATGAAGGAAATTACAGTACAAGAACTAAAACAATTAAAAGACAGCAATGCCAATTTTCAGTTGGTAGATGTTCGTGAAGAGCATGAATTTGATGAAGCAAATTTGAATGGTTTGCTTATTCCATTGGGTGATATATTGGACAGAGCTGGAGAGGTTGCCAAGGATAAGCAAGTGGTTATTCATTGTCGCAGCGGAAAGCGCAGTGCTACTGCTATACAAGCTTTGGAAGCGCAATTAGGTTATACCAATCTGTATAATTTAAAAGGTGGTATATTAGCTTATAACGAAGAAATAGGATTGTAATATGGGAACATTTATTGATTTTTTTCTCCATCTGGATAAACACCTCGGAGATTTGATGTTTGAATATCAGAAAACAACATACTTGATATTATGTCTCATCATTTTTTGTGAAACCGGTTTGGTTGCTACTCCTCTTTTACCAGGCGATTCTTTATTGTTCGCGGCCGGAATGCTTACAGCTTCAAACGGTATCCTTAACATTTGGCTGTTGATCGTTCTGCTGATATGCTCTGCCATTCTTGGAGATAATGTAAATTATTTTGTTGGTCGGTTTTTTGGAGAAAAAGTTTTTAATATCAAGTTTTTAAAGCGAATTATAAAACGCGAGTACCTCGATAAGACCCATGCTTTCTATGAAAAACACGGTGGCAAAACAATTATAATGGCACGTTTTGTACCTATTGTAAGAACTTTCGCCCCATTTGCAGCAGGTTTAGGGAAGATGAATTACCCACGTTATATTTCATTTTGTGTTGGCGGCGCTTTGTTATGGGTGCCTCTTTTATCTTTGGCAGGTTATTATTTTGGAAATATCCCAGTTATAAAAAATAATTTCGAGAAAGTGATCCTTGGGATCATCTTTGTTTCTATGTTGCCGATATTAATAAATGTGCTTAAAGCAAAAATGAGCAAGCAAAAAAGTTAATGAGATACTTAATTACTATAATCGCTATTGTCTTATTGGCATCTTGCTCGGTAAAAAAACGCACTTACCGTGACGGCTATTATATTGATTGGGCTTTTCAAAAGAGAACAAGTGCTCCGGGTACTAAAAATGTATCTGAGAAGCATATTATTTCGTCTGTAAAGGAAGTGATCGAAACGGAATATGTTACCGCTTCAAAAACATCAGAACCTGAACCGGAAAGTATTTTAGCTGTTAAAAGAAACATTGTTTTGATGGACACTTGCGGAGATGTAATCACATTTAAGTCGGGTGATAAAGTTACAGCGCGCGTTACTGAAATTACGGATGATAAAATAAAGTACAAACGTTGCGATAATTTGGAGGGCCGGTATTTGTTGTAAATAAGGGAACCGTGCAATCTATACGCTATGCGAATGGTGTGGTTGAGAATATTGTAGTTTCTGAGCCTGTTTATAAATCTGACCCGTACAGTAAATCCGGAAATGGTCAAAACACTTTTAAGGCGCCAAAAAGAGTTCATCCCAAAGTCATATGGGCACTACTGGCAGTGATATTTTTTGGATGGTTGTTTGGGTTAGGAGCAATCGTAGGACTTGTTTTTTTGTATTACGCCATGAAGGAGATTGATATGAATCCGGATAAATATAAAGGACGTAAATTAGCGAAGATTGTAAATTGGATCTGTTGGGCTTTTATTACATACTGGGTATTCGGCTTGATCGCATTGCTCTTATACTATTTGTAATTTATTAAAATGGGTATGATAGTTTATTTACTCAATTTTAAACATGTTAGATCGCTCAGTACTTTATTTTTTCTAAGCATATTTGCAGTTGTTTTTTCGCAAGGAACAGGCAAAAGTATCTCTGCAAATTTTATTTCTGAGAAGATGATTATTGATGGAGATCTTTCAGAGTCTATTTGGCAAACGGCACAAAAAAGCAGCGGCTTCTGGCAAAATTTCCCCAATGATACTTCTTTAGCAAAGGAAAGAACAGAAGTGATGGTGGCTTATGACCAAAATAATTTATACATAGCTGCAATTTGTTACGATAGCATCCCTCATAAATATGTGGTACAATCATTAAAACGTGATTTTTCGTATCCAATAAGTGATGCTTTTGTTGCAACAATAGATCCGTTCAGCGATCAGCAAAATGGTTTTTCGTTTGGATTAAATCCTTATGGGGTTCAACGTGAAGGTTTAGTATCAAATGGGGGTGGTATGGGTGTTACAACTATTTGGGATAACAAATGGTATGGCGAAACTAAACGCTATAAGGGAAAGTGGACAGTTGAAATGCAGATCCCGTTCAAGTCGATTCGATTTAAGGGAAACTTGGCAACTTGGCGAATAAATTTTTCTCGTAATGATCTTGGAACAAATGAAAATACGTGTTGGGTAAAAGTACCTAGGCAGTTCAATATTTCTACATTGGCTTTTGCCGGTGATCTTGTATTTGAAAAAGAACCGCCAAAAAAGAGCGGCTCTAATACTTCAGTGATCCCATATGGGATAGGACGTTTTAGTGAGGATTATAAAATTCCCGGCTCGCAAAAAATTGATGGCAGCGTTGGCGCCGATGCAAAAATGGTTTTGGGTTCGTCTCTTAATTTGGATATGACTGTTAACCCTGATTTTAGTCAAGTTGAAGTAGATAGACAATTAACCAACTTAACGCGCTTTAGTTTGTTTTTTCCGGAGCAGCGGCAATTCTTTATCGAGAATAGTGATCTGTTCGATCGTTTTGGATTTCGGCAGATCCGTCCATTTTTTTCAAGACGAATTGGTTTAGATAACGGTAATATCATTCCAATTTTAGGTGGCGTACGATTAAGCGGAAAGCCAAGTAAGAATTGGCGCATTGGTATTTTAGATATGCAAACCGGCGAGAGATCTTTCAGTACACGAAAAGTTTTTTCGCAGAATTATTTTACCGCGGCGGCTCAATACAATGTATTTAAACGTAGTAATATTGCGGCAATTTTTGTGAATCGACAGCAATTCGATACCAGCGGTTACTCGGATAATAATTATAATCGTGTATTTGGTTTAGACTACAACTTAGCAAGCGCTAGCAATAGATGGAATGGTAAATTCTTTTTTCATCATTCATTGGGAAGTAAAAATAATTCGAATGCGTTTACGCATGCAAGTTGGTTAAATTATAGTTCGCGGCATTGGACTGTAGAATGGAATCATGAGTATGTAGATAAGAATTACAATGCCGAAGTTGGTTTTACACCACGGATATTTCAAGCAGACCAAGCAGGAAAGTTGAATCGATTTACATATTGGCGCCTAGAACCGCATCTGTATTATTATTCTTTTCCTAAAAATGGATTTATCAATAAAATTGGACACACAATCAACCTCGATCATTATCGTAACCAAGCATTTAAAAACACCGATTGGCTTATGAAAGGTTCCTATGATCTTTATTTTAAAAGTTCGGCTTTCCTTTCTTTCATTGCTAATGCATATTATACCAAACTTTTATTTCCAACCGATGTAAGTTTTAGCGGAAAACCACAAACAACAGCATCGGGCGATTATCTCTATCAAAATGCAGGTGTTAATATTCGTTCGGATGTACGCAAAACTTTTACCGGTGGAGTTACCGCAACTTATGGCAGTTATTTTACCGGAAATAAATTCTCTATGGTAGCCGATCTCACATATCGCCTGCAGCCTTACCTGATCTTCTCTGCATCTTATACTCGTGATGAGATCTATTTACCATACCTGAGCAAAAAAGTAGAATTGGATCTCATCAGTCCTCGTATAGAGCTTTCGGTTTCGCGTTCATTATTTTTAACTACCTTTTGGCAGTATAACACGCAAGCCAACAATATTAACTTCAACGGAAGGTTGCAATGGCGTTTCAGACCAATGAGTGATCTTTTTATAGTTTATAGTGATAATTACAACAACACCGATTTTTCTATCAAGAACCGCGCAATTGTTGTTAAATTTGTATACTGGTTAAATGTATAAATGAGTGATAAACTTAAAATAGTTTTTATGGGTACTCCCGAATTTGCTGTGGCGAGTTTGGATGCGCTTATTCAAAACAATTGCAACATTGTTGGCGTTATTACAGTGCCTGATAAACCTGCTGGTAGGGGGCAGAAGATCCAAATTAGTGCTGTAAAAGAATTTGCTTTAAAGCACGATCTTAAAATATTGCAGCCAACAAATTTAAAGGACGAAAATTTTATAAAGGAATTAAGAAGTTTGAAAGCAGATCTTCAGATCGTTGTTGCATTTAGAATGTTGCCTGAAATAGTTTGGAATATGCCTCCATTAGGAACTTTTAATCTTCATGGATCTTTATTACCAAAATACCGCGGTGCCGCGCCTATCAATTGGGCTGTGATGAATGGTGATGCAGAAAGCGGAGTTACTACATTTAAACTGTCGCATGAAATTGATACAGGGAATATTTTATTTCGTGAGAAAGTAAAATTGGATGATACTACAACCGCCGGCGAATTACACGACGAGCTGATGGTAATTGGAGCAAAGTTGATAGTGAAAAGTGTAAAAGCCATTGATGACTCTCGAAGCGGTATACCTCTGAATTTTATTAAGCAAGATGATACACTTGCTACACACGCCCCAAAATTATATAAAGATACTTGTAAAATAAATTGGACCTGGCCCCTGAAGAAAATATATGATCATGTGCGAGGATTAAGTCCTTACCCAACTGCGTTCACCGAATTTGTTGACTCAAACGGACAAACACAAATCTTAAAAATATATAAGGCAGTGATGATCGCAAATAGCAGCAACACACCAAAAGGTTTAATTGACACCGATAACAAAACGTTTATACATATTAATTGTGCCGATGGAATTTTGCAATTAATAGAAGTGCAATTGCAAGGCAAAAAAAGAATGGCTGTAAAAGAATTTTTGAACGGCTATAAATTTAGCGAAGGAACTTTGCTTAAATAGTGGCTGTTGTTCGCTTAGCGGGCATCGACGCTCTGAATCGCTGTTATATTCACAAACACAGTAGCTTGATCGCTCAAAACCCTTGCTGCTAAACGATTTCAGCCAATAGTTATTAACAAAACCCCGGTTTTTCAACAATAATACGGCTTTTGTCCTCTGCAAGGCTTGACAACAGTGGAATATGAGATATATTTGTTGCTGAATTAATAATTGTTTAACCCTTAAAAAAACTAAAATGAACAAAGCAGAATTAATTGATGCAATTGCATCTAGCGCTAAATTAACTAAGGCAGACGCTGGTCGTGCATTAGATTCAACTATCGATGCTATCAACAAAGCATTAAAAAAAGGTGACAGAATTGGATTAGTAGGATTCGGTTCTTTTACTGTTGCTAAGCGTTCGGCTCGTGTTGGTCGTAACCCACAAACAGGTAAAGAAATTAAAATTGCTGCTAAAAAAGTAGTGAAATTTAAAGCTGGTTCTGACCTTGCAGGTTCAGTGAACAAAAAATAATTGTTAACCACAATTAAACAAAAAGGCCGCTCGTTTGAGTGGCCTTTTTTATTTGCTTAAAGTTCCTTTAAAAGTACTTGATATAATTTGATCATGTTCTCAATATCATCTTTGTGAACTTTTTCTTCAGGTGAATGTACACCTTGTTCACCGGCACCAATAAAACACCAATCCCAAGGTGCTTCACCCATTTGCAATTCTTTAGCATCGCTTCCACCACTTCCTTCTACTTCTAATTGAAATATGGCTTTGTTCTTTTTGGCTAAGCTAATGATCTTATCAATATAACTTCTTCTTGGGATCAAACTATCGCGCATAGATATTACCGGGCCTTTTCCCGGATGCACGCCATCGCTTATCCATGAGATGTCTGAGATCAACCCTTGAGTGATCTTATATTTGTCGTAAAGATATTTTTGTAAATAAGCAACTGATCCTCCGCCATGTTCTTCGTAAGTGCTAAATACAATAGCCCCGTTCTTTAATATTTCGGCAACTTTTAAAGCATTGTAAACTCCAAGTCTATTATCCATATAGCATGATTGAATGAAGTTCTTATCTTCTTTCCAATGCTGTTTAAATACTAGTTCAGTTCCTCTTTCAAAATCGCGCTTACCTTTGTAACTCAATTCGCGCATTCCATGTTTTTCGGTAACCTGTAAAGTAACAGTTTGCGTTCCTTTACTGTCAGTTCCTACCAATTCAATACCGGTTTTACAAACCGGTCCGCCAATTTTCACCAATTGCTTTCCGTAACGCACGGTAAACCCAATGCTATCTAAATGCGCAAACACTGCGGTGCGAGGTTTTCCAAATATCAAAATGATATTATCCTGAAAACCTTTGCCGTGAATTACTTTTGGTTTGTGTTTCCAGTTCTTGCTGTTCTTTGCAATATAATTTAATATAAACTCTTTCATTTGAACTTCATTTCCGCTGGGGGCATGAATAGCGCACATGGTTTTTACTAGATCGTATTTACTTTTTTTGGATGAGGACATTTTACAGGGTTTTCAGGTAAGTAAGTTTTGCGTTATAGATCGGTTTTAATTTTTCTTCCAATTCTTCTGATAAGGATCGTTTTACATTGAACAATAGGGTATAGTGTTCGGTGTAATCCTGGCTTATGATCTCGGCATTTATTTCTTTTAGTGTTCTTAATACAGCGTTTGCATCGTGAACATCAAATATAAGATTATATTGAAAATAAATGAATTCTTCGGTTATCACCGCTGCTAACAGAGCTTCCGCCGCCGCACTTTTATAAGCATTAACCAAACCACCAACGCCCAACAAAGTTCCTCCAAAATATCTTACTACAACAATAAGTATGTTTGTAAGATCCTTGCTTAAAATTTGCGAGTAAATTGGTTTACCCGCGCTATTGTTTGGTTCACCATCATCGTTGGCGCGCCAAGCTTGGCCGCCGGCTCCTAAGCGCCATGCATAACAAAAATGTCTAGCTCCTACATGTTCTTTTTTTAAGTTCGAAAGATGTTGCTTTATGTCTTCCTCCGTTTTTACGGGATAAACGTAGCCAATGAATTTACTCCCGCGATCTTTGAAGATTCCGTGAGATGGAATTTTGATGGTGTTAAATGAATCAGAAAAAAGCACGCGTATTAAATATTAAATCCTAGAACGAATTTGAAAACTAAATTACTTTTAACATCACCAAAGGCGTAGTTTCCATAACGGTAAAAAACACCCAGGCCGTAACTGCTAAAACCGCTATGTAAAAGATTCTTGAAACGAATACCTGTTTCAGTATAGATCTTTGAAATATCATTAAGCTCGATATTTGTAAGTTTGTTGCCGTTCAATAAATGGCCTACTCCAATATTATTTACCCATTCAAATTCAGGGTTGATATATTTATTTGGTTTGAATAATCTTCCAGTGTTGTAAGTAGTGTAAAGTGCCGCGTATTCGGTGCTCGCAAATTCGTTAAAATACATGGTTTCAAAAGAATTATCGGCGCTGATGTAATATTTGTTGATGCGACTTCCATTTGTATTATATTGAAAGCTGTAAGGAACATCTCCAAAAACTTTTCCGGCTTGCAATTGGTAATTTATATGGCCGCGGATCTTAAATGCGATGTGATGATCTAATCTCACATCAAGCTTATTGAATTCTACGGTATTTGAATATCCCATCACGTTTGTAGGAACAGTTTGCGAATAGTTCATGTATAAGGCGGGCCATTTGCTGCCAAGTGATATTAATCCCAAAAATGATTCAGTAAATTTTTCGAAAGGCCAGATCTTTAATTGAATGCCGGCTTCATTGGTGCTGAATTTATGAATGTCATCATTAAAGTAATTTTCAACGCTGCCGTATCCCGATCGTGATGTGCGCTCTACTACTTGAAAATAGAAACTGCTTTTTATAAAATGATTGATGGGGGTGTTTAAAGAGATCTTTCCAAAAGAAACCTGATCCATCATTCCCACAAGGTAATTGCGAATGTTTTGCGTAGATACAATAGAAATGTCGTCTTCCAAAAAATCCGCATGAGCAGTTTCTAAAAGATCGCGGGCCATTTCAAATTTGATATTATTACTTTTGTTTCCTGTAAAGTTTATCTGAAACTGACCGCCATACTTGCAGGCTTTATCACCAAAGCCATATCCGGCAAATCCACCAAGCGATGCCCACTTAGTTAGTTTTTCATTGGTAACAAAACCGGCGCCAACGCGGATCTTCTCATAATCATTGGCTTTTAAGATCTTTCGAATATCTAAACTTATGATGCCAATGGGAATTTGACCTGTACTCGCGATCTTCGCAAGCTTCAATTTTTTCTCAAATTTTTCGGCTTTCCCAACGCTATCAATAATAGAGTAGGTGCGTTTTTCTTTTTCGCTTAAGCTATCATTACGTTTGGTCTTCCAATAGTTCTCATCTTTATTTTCGTAACCCTTTTCGTTGATCACTTCAATGTTCTTCTTTTTTATTTTTATGGTAGAATCTAAATTCACATCGCTTACATACAATCTGCTCACGCACTTCATGATCCTGCCAACACCTTTTTCATCTGAGGCGCTTATTTGAGCGTTCTTAAACAAGACCTCGGTTACCAATTGAACAGGGAACCATTGTTTATCATTTACGCGCTTATACAACTGTTGAATTTTTACCGCATTCAATTTATTGTCTTCATCCGAAGGCTGCGCAATAACATTAGCCAACGCGTGATCATTTTTGTTAATGTACAATGCTCCTTTAAGCGCTTTAAAATTGGTATTGTTTCTCGGTTTAAAATCAATGAGTATCGTTGTGTCTATTCCTTCAACTATGGTGTCTCTGATATCAAAGCGATAGCGTTTAAATGTTCCTTTTTGTAATGGATTCACATATTTAATGTCCATCACATCAATGTTCTTGTCAAAAAAAGTGAACGATTGTAGTTGCGATGCTAATGATGCAAAAGGCGCGCTTTTAAATCCCGAAACCCGCGAAGCTAAGATCCTTTCTTGCGTGATGTTCTTGTAAATGTATTTTTTTTCACTGGCCGATTCTATCAAAAAGAAATATTGCTTGTCAAGGAATTTTTTATCTTTTTTAAATCTGGCCGTATCTTGATCATAATAAAATTCATCACCTTCTGTTGTGCTGGCTGTAAAATACGTTTTGCCATAGGTTTCGCACGAATAGAATGGTAAATTTCTTGGATCTAATTTTCCTTTGTTCTTTATAACACGTCTAATGATCTCGTTAGCGGGATTTTCTTTTGGTGTTACCACAACTTCCATTAAACTTATATCGGCCGACTTTAATTTGATGATCAATGGTTTTGTAACATCAACAGCGCTCAGATCTATTTGTGTTTTATCATACGAAACGATCTGTATAATTAAAAGCGAAGCTCCTGAATTCAATTTTAACGAAAAGTTTCCGTCAATATCCGTAGTGGTTCCTAAATTAGTATTGTTTATACCTACAAAAGCAAATGGTATAGGTTGTTTGTTGCGCTCATCTATTACTTTACCCGTAATGGTTTGTGCTTGCAAGGCAATGCACACGAAAAAAGTAATAAAAAGGAAACAAGTTCTAAAAACCATTATAAGCGACTATTGTTTTGTTTTAAAAAAATACTCTTTTAAATACAATGGTTCAAAGTAAGCAATATCTTCAAATTGTTTAGCCTTATATTTTGTTAAAGCTAAGTTTAACATATTTGATGAGGAAGGAACAATGTTATCGAGGAATTTGGCTCCGCTATGAGTTTGTAAAAGCGTTTTACATTTAGGCATGCCATCACCAAAATAGTAAGTGATCTTATCCGGTCTAAATTCTTTAACTGAATTCTCATCCACGATCTTTGCTTCCGTTTTTTTTGTTTCAAAAAGTTGATCGTTATATGCTGCTGTATATACTTCCATACGTCGCGCGTCTAACATCGGGCAAAGTATGACATCCTTTTCAGCAATAAGTTTAACGGCACCGGCACTTAAAATTTGCAAAGTGTTTATGGCGATCAAAGGAATATTTAAAGCATAACAAAAACCTTTGGCTGCGCTTGTTCCAATTCTTATTCCTGTATATGAACCCGGTCCTGCACTAAGGGCAACGGCGTTTAAATGTTCGGGCTTTAAATTGGTTTTTTTGAATAATTGTTCAATAAAGGGATGCAGATTTTCGGCATGCGTATATCCTTCATTTAGTTCTATCGTTGCTAAAACGCGCTCACCATCACTTAGCGAAACAGAGCAATTACTGGTAGCTGTTTCAATATGTAGGATAACAGCCAATTAGTCTTTGTTATAAAGATCCTTTTTACTTACAACAACAACTTTTGAGCCGTCCCTCAAACTTCGCGAAACGGCACTATAAGGACCCGAAATAACTTCTTCGCCTTTTTCTAATCCGGAAATGATCTGAATATATTCATTGTCTTGAATTCCGGATACAACAACTTTCTGCACCGCTTTTCCATCTTTGATCACAAACACTAATTCTTTTATTTCTTCTTCTGCTTTCTTCTTTTCTTTTTCTTCTTCAACTTTTTCTTTATCATTCTTCACTTTCATCCCACCGCCGTTATCCTCATCTTTTACCATCAATGAATCTTTATTACGCGATGTTACCGCTTGAATTGGCACAGTAACTACATTTGAAACACGCAAAGTTTGTATCTCTACACTTGCACTCATTCCCGGACGAAAAGGAACCGGATTTTTTTCATTGATCAAAAACGCATACGACTCACGTATCAAGCGGATCTTCACCACAAAATTTGTTACTTGATCTATTGACATATTGGCAATATTAGCAGAGTTGGCCACTTCGGTAACTATCCCTTTGAATTTTTTGTTCATGTAGGCGTCAACTTCTACCAAAGCGGTATCACCCTTGTGAACTTTAATGATATCATTTTCGTTCACTTCAACACTCACTTCCATTTCATTTAAATTAGCTAAGCGTAAGATCTCAGTTCCTTGAAAACCCTGTACGCCCTGAACGCGCTCGCCTTTTTCTACGTTCATTTTATAAACGGTCCCATCTACCGGAGAATAGATAAATGTTTTTTCTAAATTGGTATTTGCTTCTTTTAAAGTTGCTTCACTACTTTGGATATTTGATCTACTCGCACTAACTCCTGCATCTAATGCATCTACGTTTGCTTTCGCACTTTCGTATTGCGCTTTTGCAGCGTCAAATTCTTGCTGTGAAATTGCACCTTGTTCAAATAATTTTTTATTACGCTTAAAGTTGGCATCCATATTCACCAAACTTGCTTTAGCTTGCTCTAATTGTGCTTCGGCAGATTTTAAATTTGCCTTGGTTGTACTTACCGATGCATTTACGCGATCAAGTGCGCTTTCGTAAAGATCTGGTTGTATGCGACAAATTAATGTTCCTTTTTTTATTTGATCGCCTTCTTTCACCAACATTTCGGTGATCTCTCCACTTACATCACTCGTGATTTTCAACTCGGTTTCTGGTTGTATCTTTCCGGTGGCCGAAACAATTTCAACCACGCTTCTCAACTCGGCTTTATCTAAAGTTACTTCAAAAGGTTTGGTACCCTCACTTACTTTCATGAAGATGATGACCAATAAAATGGTAACTCCAATTCCTATGATCCAATAAAGTTTTTTCATTTGTGTATATCGTTAATTGCCGAAGTTCAAATTTAGCGAATTTAAAGTTCAATACTATTCATACTATACGTATTTTTTGGGCCTATATATGCGTAAATTGCCACTCATAAAGTTTATGTAAAAAATGGCACAAAAAGAGGCAAATGCATTGGTTAACGAAAGTAGTCCTTACTTACTGCAGCACGCTTATAATCCTGTAAAATGGCAACCGTGGAGCAATTCGGCTTTTGAAGAGGCAAAAAACCAAAATAAACTGGTAATAATTAGTGTTGGTTACAGCGCTTGCCATTGGTGTCATGTAATGGAGCACGAGAGTTTTGAGGACGAAGAAGTGGCTGCTTTAATGAATGAACATTTTATTTCGGTAAAAGTAGATAGAGAAGAAAGGCCGGATGTAGATAATTTGTATATGACGGCTGTTCAATTAATGACGGGTCATGGTGGATGGCCATTAAATTGTATTGCATTACCCGATGGCCGGCCGGTTTATGGAGGAACGTATTTCAACAAGATGCAGTGGTTGAATGTTCTTACTAACCTTGTGAATGTTTTTAAGAAGGATAAAGAAAAAGTGTTAGAGTATGCCAATAATTTAACGGAAGGAATAAAACAGGCTGAATTGGTGGCTACAACAAAATATCCTGAGAATATTGAATTAGAAGAAGCGCTAAAAAAAGGGGTGCAAAAATGGAAGGGAAGTTTTGATAATGAACATGGCGGACCAAACCGCGCACCGAAATTTCCATTACCAAATAATTACATATTTCTTTTACGCTACGGTTATTTATACAAGGATAAAGAAGTTTTGGATCATGTGAACTTAACGCTAACAAAAATGGCTTGCGGAGGAATTTACGATCAATTACATGGAGGTTTTGCACGATACAGTACAGATGGTATTTGGAAATTACCACACTTCGAAAAAATGCTATACGATAATTCACAATTAGTGAGTTTGTATTGTGAAGCTTATCGTTTAACGAAAAATACGTTATATAAAACGATAGTTGAAGAAACATTGGATTTTGTAATGAACGAATGGTTAAAACCCGAAGGTTGTTTTTTTTCGGCGTACGATGCCGATAGCGAAGGAGTAGAGGGGAAGTTTTACGTATGGAGCAAAGAGGAATTGCACAGTATTTTAAAAGACGACTTTGAACTTTTTGCCAAATGCTATCAGGTAAATGAGGTGGGTTATTGGGAAGATGAAAATTATATTTTGATGCGCGCTGAAAATTGGGGAAAAATTGCGGCCGAGCATCAATTGAATTTGGAGAGTTTGAATGCGAAAATAAATGGATGCAAACAAAAATTAAAAACGGTTGCAGCAAAACGAATAAAACCAGGATTAGATGACAAGACCATTGTAAGTTGGAATGCTTTAATGGCAAAAGGATTTGCAGATGCTTATGCGTGTTTTGGAAATGTAAAACACAAAGAAGTTGCTTTAAAGTGCTGCGATTTTATTTTGAAGCAGCAGATCAATAAAAACGGTTTGCATCGGATCTATAAAAATGGAACAACAAAAATTCCTGCTTTTTTGGATGATTATGCGTTTACTATTGACGCTTTATTAAGCGCAAATTTGATCGATACCAATTCAAACTACCTTACCGAAGCGCAAAAATTAATGGATCATGTATTAAAGCATTTTCAACACACTACTTCCGAATTATTTTATTACAGCAGTACAAATAACAACGAGTTAATTACCCAGCAAACCGAAACATCCGACAATGTAATTCCTGCCTCCAATTCTCAAATGGCGCTTAATTTATTCAATTTGGGTATTCTTATGCAAAAGCCCAATTATATTGAAAAGGCTAAAAAAATGCTGCATTTATTTGCGGGCGAAATAGGCGGATATGCGCCCGGGTACAGCAATTGGGGATGTTTGGCGCTTAATTTTACCAAGCCGCACAAGGAGCTTGTAATTGTTGGTAACAATGTTGATGAAATATTTTTAGACCTCCATAAATATTACTTTACAAATACGACTTTAGTAGGAAGCAACAAAGCCTCTGAGCTTCCGTTGATTACGAATAGATTTAAGGACGGCGAAACACTCATTTACGTGTGTAAGAACAATACCTGTGATCTGCCCGTAAAAACGGTTTTGGAGGCAATAAAAAAACTTGAAGATACTTAAACTCATAGCTGTAATTGTGTTCATGATGCATCATGCAACCGCGCAATTACTTTTTCCTGATCATAATACCGTTTTTAAAAAGGAATACACATTCTCTCCTCAATACATCAATAAAAATCAGATCAAAAAAATAGTATTCGAGATTCTCGATAAAAAGGATTTTGAAGCACCCGTTGATCGTCGCTTAGTTGAAAATTACGAATTCAGCAGTTTTGGTCTTCTTTTAAGATTCTATTATACCGATATCATCAAAACTATTGAAAAGGAAGTGAATGTTCCGGCACAATATCGTGGACGAAGAAAAATAAAAAGCGCGTATTCCTACATGGTAAATGATTTTATTTATGATACCATAAGTACAACCTTCATGTACAAAGAACTCTCTAATAAACTACTTATGAAACGCGCTCACTTGGGAAGTGGATTTTATGATACACGTTATTATCGTTATGATTCGCTAATGAACATGATCGAAGAAACGCGATATAAAGAAACCAACGTATCGCAAAGCAGAAATGATTTTATTTTAGGAAGTCAGGTTTTAGTAAGCAAGGATAGCACCACCGTTTTAAAATATAGCGAAGAGCAAACCAAGATCACTTACTTTAATAGCGAACGCAGGCCTTATAAAGAACAAATTATTTTAAGAAAAAATGGAAACGTGGTAAACATCAACGAAAGTTATGTGGCTGCATCATGGATCCAACAAAACCAGCAATTTGAGTATAACGAGAAAGGACAAATGACCTTGGCTGTATTCAATAGCAACGCTAATGTGAGTTTATCCTATAAACATACCTTTGATTATGATAAAAATGGTTGGTTGTTAACCGAAAAAAAGTACAAGAACGATATTCTTCTTACCGAATCAAGTTATGTGAACGATACAACTTCCTCTTTGGTAAATTCAATTGTTATTCGTGATTTTGCGAATAAAAGTATACGTATCATTAAGATGAAATATTCTTATTATGATAGTTTGCAGGTGAAAGGGAAGTAAATCAATTTTAGAAGCAGAAACCGCAAAGGCGCTTCGCGCTTTTCGCAAAGGAGGCGCAAAGTACGCTAAGTTTTATCACCATTACTCAAAGAAGGCAAAGACCTACGGTTTCGCAAAGAGACTAAATAACCTATATTCTTCGAAAGTAAAATACGGTAGCTCTTTGCGTAAGTGCAGCTTCTTTGCCTTCTTAATTACCTTTTGCGATTAGATGGGCTTTGCGTTCTTTGCGTAAAACTTTGCGAACATCGAAGATGCTTTGCGGTTTCTGCCTCTAACGAAAAAAATGATGGAGGGCTTTCTTTACTTCTTATCAGCAGGCTTAAAATCCAAACTTAAACTATTCACGCAATAGCGCTGCCCGGTTTGTGTTGGGCCATCATCAAAAATATGACCAAGGTGTCCGCCGCATTTTGCGCAAACAATTTCTGTGCGCGTCATTCCTAAGGTATTATCTTTTATCTTTAAGATCTTCTCACCTTTGCCTATTTCGTTATCAAAACTTGGCCATCCGCAATGGCTATCAAATTTTTGGTCGCTGGTAAACAATTCGGTATTGCAACCTGCGCAAGTGTAAATGCCTTTATCTGTGGTTAATGTAAATTTACCTGTAAAAGGTCGTTCAGTTCCTTTTTCACGCAATACGTGGTATTGCTCAGGCGTTAATTGTTTTTTCCACTCTTCATCGGTTTTTTTATAGGAGGTTTCCATAGGTTTTGATTCTTTACTTTCGGTTTTTTGTGCGGTGTTTGTTTGGCAACTATATAATTGCGCGCTTAGTACGCTTACTAATATGATCACAAATTTTTTCATTTAATAAAGGTAGTCTTATTATGAGCTTGCTTAAATATTTTAGCAAAATTTAATTAATTACGCCTACTTCTTTCTTTCACTTCCTCCATTAACAACTCATCCAAATTTGTTTTTTTCTTGATATGAATAAAACTGCCTTTTCCTTTTTCGGCAATTTCTTTTAAATTTTTTATCGCATCTCTATCATCTCCAAAACCTATCACACTCATTACAATTGGATTATTTTCTTGTTGGGCAATGAACTTTTTTTCATCCTCGCTGTAAAAATTAAATTTCCCGTCGGTAGCCAATATCATTTGGTTATTTCCTTCTTTAATGTAGTGGTTTATTAAAACACTTTCGCTTTTTATGATCGCTTGTCTTCCTTTCGTTAATCCTCTTGCTTTTAATGCATTTACAATTGTGTGGAGCTCTTCTTTTTTTGAACCATTTATATTCTCTGCTAAAACTCTAACACTATCCGCGTAACATACTAAGGTTATAAAATCAATATCACGCACATCATCAATTAGTTTGTTGATCGCTATTTTCAGTAAGGGCAATTTCAACGAATCTTTCATCGAATTACTTACGTCAACTAAGAACAATAGGTTATTTGGCTTATAAAGTGTTTCGGGAAGTTTGCTATGTGTTGTTTCTACAATTGGCTCTTTCTTTTTCGGCTCAGGTACAAACGTTTTTGTCTCAACCGGACTCGAGGAATTATCCGGCATTTTATTGCTGTTGTCTCTTTTCTCAATAGGTTTATTTACTACAATAGCATCTTCTTTTACAGCTACCGGTTTATTAGGTCTTCCAAAATAAAAGCATGCGGTTTTATCATCGCTTTTTAAAATTTCCAGATTTCCTTTGATGCGTAACTCAACCGCATCCGGTTGCGCGCTACTAAATAATTTTATCTCTTTCGAAAAGCGTCCGGCACTTTCGGGAATGAATGAAATAACCAACAAAGCGGTATCATTTACCTCAATTGTTTTCTTGCTTGTAAAAACTTTTATCCCTTTTTCGCCGTCGGCTTTTAATAGATATAGTTTTTTTGCACCCGTATTTTTTACGGTAATATCGGCCCTAATTTCGTAGGCTTCTTTTACGTTTCCGAGCTCCACTGTTTTAGTAGAAAAGTCGATCTGCGAAAAGCTAAAAATCGGGCTAAAAAAAAGGGCTAAAAAGTGAGCGTTTTTCATGTACTATTTAAAGCAAATAACGGGCTAAAAGCCAATAAAATAGGCTATTCCGTCAATTTTTAATAAAATTAACTATTTCAGAAGAAAAATGCTATATTTGAAGCTGGTATAATACCGCTCTCTATATGAATATTCACGAATATCAAGGCAAAAGTATCCTCAAAAGTTATGGGGTTGCAATTCAAGAAGGTGTAGTGGCCGAAACAGTTGAACAAGCTGTTGCCGCTGCTAAAGAAATGAAGGCTAAATATAACAGCGATTGGGTTGTTATTAAGGCTCAAATTCATGCCGGTGGGCGTGGTAAAGGTGGTGGGGTAAAACTTGCAAAAAACCTAGATGAAGTTAAAGAAAAAGCAGGTGCTATTATTGGCATGCAATTGATCACACCTCAAACGAGTGCAACCGGTAAAAAGGTTAATAAAGTATTGGTAGCGCAAGATGTTTATTATCCGGGCGCTTCTCCAACAAAAGAATTTTATATGAGCGTGTTATTAGATCGCGCAAAAGGTCGTAACACTATTATATATAGTACTGAAGGCGGTATGGACATTGAACATGTTGCCGAAACTACTCCTGAAAAAATTTGGAAAGAAGAAATTGATCCACGCGTTGGAATTCAAGGTTTTCAAGCTCGTAAAATTGCTTTCAATTTAGGCTTAAGTGGAAACGCTTTTAAGGAGATGGTGAAATTTGTACAGTCATTATACAAAGCATACGAAGGTATTGACGCATCTTTATTTGAAATTAATCCTGTTTTAAAAACAAGCGATGATAAGATCATTGCAGTAGATAGCAAAGTGTCGTTTGATGATAACGGTTTGTTCCGTCATCCTGATTACGAAGCAATGCGTGATGTTACTGAAGAAAATCCTATTGATGTGGAAGCGCGCGAAGCAGATCTTAACTATGTGCAATTAGACGGCAACGTTGGTTGTATGGTTAACGGCGCTGGTTTGGCTATGGCTACAATGGATATCATCAAATTAAGCGGTGGAGAGCCTGCAAACTTTTTGGACGTTGGTGGAACTGCAAACGCAGAGCGCGTTGAAAAAGCATTCAAGATCATTTTAAAAGATAAAAAAGTAAAAGCCATTTTGGTAAATATCTTTGGAGGAATTGTACGTTGCGATCGCGTTGCGCAAGGTGTTGTTGATGCATACAAGAACATTGGAAATATTCCTGTGCCTATTATTGTGCGTTTACAAGGAACAAATGCAGAAGCTGCTAAAAAATTAATTGATGATAGCGGTTTAAAGGTGTATTCGGCAATTGAATTCCACGAAGCAGCCTCATTGGTGAACAAATTAATTAAAGAATCATAAAAAAACAGTTAAAACAAAGCTTTTTTGTAACTTTATAAGTGAACAAGAGGTATAAATTAATCAAATCAAGAAAAACCTAAAAAAACCATATGAAAAATCTACATTATCTTATCGGCTTAACACTTGCAGGGAGTATGACCTTTACAAGCTGTGGTGGTGGGGACGAGAAAGTTGATGGTCCTGAAGATGGAATGGACACAACTGCTAAAGTAGAGACCGTGAACACACCGGTTTCTGAAACCTTCTTCCAGGTGCCTTCACCGGGTGAAATGTTAACCTTCATTAAAATGGTTGGCGATCCTAAGAAAAAGGACATCTCATTTTTGAATCCTCCGGATAATCAAAAAAATTATAACGATTCTAAATCAAAAGCTCTGAACTTTGGTATCTATAGTTGCGATCTTAGTTATTGCTCTATTTTTGAAATTGGTTCAGAAGCACTTAAATATTTTAAATCAGTAAAGATCATGGGTGATCAAATTGGTGTTTCTACAGCAATTAAACCTGAGATCCTTAAACGTTTGGAATCTAATTTAGGTAAGCCTGATTCTTTAGCTGTGATCACTGATGATGTTTATTTCTCATCATTTGAAGCTTTGGAAGACAGCAAACAAGGTCCAACTTTAGCTTGCGTTGTTGCAGGTGGATGGTTAGAAAGCTTGTACATTGCAACTCAATTGGCAAAATGGGAGCCAAACAGTCCGGTAATTGAGCGTTTGGCCGATCAAAAATACACTTTAGAGAATTTGATAGAGTTTCTTAAGAAGCACGAATCAGATGCAAACGTTGCTGCAGTTAAAACTGATTTTGAAGGTTTATTAGCTGAGTACAATAAGCTAACTGAACAAGCTACTGCTGCTGATGCTAAAAAGGGTAAAGATTCAAAAGCAACACTTATCGGTGGCGGTACACAATTAGTAATGACAAAAGAGATTTACACTTCAATTGTAGCTAAAGTTGTGTCATTAAGAAATTCATATACATTAACTAAATAATACTATAAAAATGAGAACGATATTATTAACCTTATTAGTTGCTTGCTTTAGTTACTCAGTGTACTCGCAAAGCGGCGTTTGTGGTAACTTCCATAAAAAGTATTGTATTTTGGAAAAAACCAATGAAAAATGGAGCTATAATGCGCAAAGTAAAAGTGGTTTATTTGCTCAAGGAATGACAAATAAATTACGTTGCGTAATTTACAAAGGTATGGATTACCGTATCTCTGTATGTTGCGAAACTGTATTAGGCGATAAAGTGAATTACAAAATATTTGATGGGCGCACGCAAGAGTTATTATTTGATAACTCAGCTGCTGAAGACACTCAAATATTCGAATTTCAAAGTGTAAGCACGCGTCAGTTAGTTATTGAGGTTGCAGTACCACAAGGTGCCACAGAAAAAGACAAGCACAAGGCTACAGATGCAGCTTGCGTTGGTTTGTTGATCGAGAACAAGGTTACCGACAAACAAGGCTTTTCTAAATACTAGAAGATAGTTTTATTTTTTAAGAGCCCTGATCGAAAGATCGGGGTTTTTTGTTTTCTGCCTCTAAAAAAGTGTTGAGGACTAAACCTTTCTGTTAAATCTAAGTCTAATACATGGCAGGTTTTTTATTTTGCGTAAATTTAATATATGAGAGGTTTAAAGTATTTTATAGGTATTGTTCTGTTATTTGGTTTCAATACTACTGTTCAAGCGCAGCTTTTGCCAACAATTGGAATAAATACTCTGCCGGCAAATTCAGCTACCTTGTGTTATCCTCCATATTATACCGGCAGTTTTTATACCTCAGGATATCAAGTAGGAAATACGGTTAATGATTTTAAGCTGTACAATTTGCTTGGAGATTCACTTATTTTATCAGAGGAATTACAAAACGGCAAACCAATTCTTTTGATCGCAGGAAGTTTAACTTGTCCGGTGTTTAGAGGTAAAATTCCAACAATAAACCAAGTGATGGCCACCTATGGTTCTTCCATAAGTGTGTTTGTGATCTATACCATTGAAGCTCATCCAACAAATATTTCGATTTACTCGGGCAATGTAAATGTTACCAATCAAAATATAAACGATAATATTTTGTTCCCAAATCCACTCACTTATGCAGATAGAAAACAACTAGTGGATACAATGAGTGATTACGTGAGTTTAAATGCACCGGTTTTTATTGATGGACCATGCAACGAATGGTGGAATAATTTTGGTCCCGCACCAAACAATTCATATTTAATTGATGTGAATGGAGTTGTTGTAAGCAAGCATGGTTGGTTCCATAAGCAGCCAACAGATAATATTTTTTGTGATCTTGATAATTATTTAAGTGTTACAAGCGGATCGTGCATTACCACAACTGCACCAGGGCATTTTTCGGTGAATGTGATCAATAATTATTCATCAGGTATTCCCGGATCAACGTTATACGATCATGCTTTGGTCGTAAACACACAATCTGTTCCCGTAACCGTACAGGCGCAAAAAGTATTTGAGACGTTACCAAGCGGATGGTCGGCTTCTTTTTGTGCTGATGTTTGTTATACTGCAAATGATTATAATATTTCATTTGTTGTACCGGCGAACGACACGTTGGATCTTAGCGTGGATTTTTCTACATCCATGGTAAACGATTCAGGAAAAGTGGGTGTGCAGTTCAGTAATTTAAATAATTCAAACAATAGTTTTAATTATTGGTTCAAGGCAAGTACTTATCCAAATACGGGAGTAAAGGAAGTTCACGCAACACCGGAAATTAATTTTTATCCAAATCCGTTTAATGGAAGTCTTAAAGTAAATTCAAATGAAACTGATTTTGAAATAGAAATTACTGATGTGATAGGTCGTGAAATGATACATTTAGGCGGAGTTCACGAAATTGAAACCCACACGTGGCCAACGGGTGTTTACCTGATCCATTACCGATCAGATAAGTATGATATCACGCAAAAGGTGATCTTAGGCAGGTAGTTTCCCTCTTGGATGCAGAAACCACGAAGAACACTAAGTTAGAGGCAACCACGAAGTCCACAATGCTTTTCTTTGTGTTCTTCGTGAAAAACTTCGTGTTCATCGTGGTTTCTGCCTCTAAAATGGGTCTATTGAACAAGCTTTTCCTTATATTTATACTTCCAAAAACAGCACCATGCCGGTAAACAAACATTACAAAAAGATAACCACACACACCCTTCTGGAAATGAAGCAAAAAGGCGAGAAGATCGCTATGCTTACAGCCTACGATTATACCATGGCTAAAATTATTGACCATGCCGGTATTGATGTGATATTAGTTGGCGATAGCGCCAGTAATGTAATGGCAGGGCACGAAACTACGCTACCAATAACATTGGATCAAATGATCTATCATGCAAGCAGCGTTATTCGCGCTATTAGTCGCGCGTTGGTTGTTGTGGATCTTCCGTTTGGTGCTTATCAAGCAAATAGTAAAGAAGCATTGAACTCTGCTATTCGTATTATGAAAGAGAGTGGAGCGCATGCTGTAAAGTTGGAAGGCGGTAAGGAAATTAAAGAAAGTATTGAACGTATTTTAACCGCGGGTATTCCGGTAATGGGACATTTAGGATTAACCCCACAAAGTATTTATAAATTTGGAACATACGCTGTGCGTGCACAAGAAAAAGATGAGGCCGCACAATTATTAGAAAATGCGCGTTTATTGGAAGAGTACGGATGTTTTGCATTGGTTCTCGAAAAAATTCCTGCAGCCCTTGCTACTAAAGTTGCAAAAACAGTAAAAATTCCTGTGATAGGAATTGGTGCAGGTGGTGGAGTAGACGGACAAGTTTTAGTAACGCATGATATGTTAGGAATGACACAGGAATTCTCACCACGTTTTTTACGCCGCTATTTGAATTTATTTGATAGCATGAGTATGGCGTTCAAATCATATATTAAAGATGTAAAGAGTAAAGATTTTCCAAATAAGAAGGAACAGTATTAAAAAAGTCAAAAGCAAAAAGACAAAAGAGGGAGCCCCTAATAGAACTCATGATCTTATAGTGTATGGGGAATTAGTTTAAAGCAAGAATCTCATTCAGTCTTTGTTCTGTATCATCATCAATGCACTTGCCAAATTGTAAAGCTTCGAGCTGTTGAACATTCCATTCTTGCTCAAAATGACTTGTTACAAAAAGCATAGGAGTTTTATTCTCTATGCCGTGATAGATGGTGCCATTTCTTCCATGGCATATCAATAAATTACAATAAGGTAAAATAGTTTCAAGCGAGGTATTAACGGTTAGACATCTTGCATTCAATTTTTAATTTTTGTTTCTGAATTTTTTACGAGGATCTTTTTTTGTGCAAAAGAACTGGTACACAATGATCTCTTTACTATTTACTTCATAAATTAAAACATATGGAAATGGCTTAGTGGATCTTGTTCTGTAAACCTTATATTTTATTTGGAAACCTACCGGATTTAACTTGATACTTTTTAGCGCCTCGTCAATAGCTTCTAAAAGCTTAATTCCTAAACCGATCTGAGTTCTTTCATAGTATTCAAAAGCCTCTGTGATCTCTATATTCACAGGCTCTTTTATCACTAAAATATATTTCATTTTTTATGCTTTGAAAGGACTTGCTTTTTTATTTCTTCAAAGCTGTAAGACTTAGATTTTCCCGACAAATGTAATTTCCGGCGTTTATCCAATTCCTTGATCATATCATCGTTGAATTCGATCTTATTTTCTGAGGCCTTAGCCTGTGCTTCAAGCAATGTATAAACTGCCATTAATATCTTATCATCTGTGATATCAATGTATTCGTGAATCTTCTTTTTTAAGGCCGTACTCGTCATGGGTTTTTTAGTAATACGAATTTAGGAAAAAATATCTAAAAAAGCAATTACATCTGCAGCTACGGTGTTGGGTCATAACCGTCCTGGCTCCTGCATCATTTTCCGCAAAATCTACGATACATCGCAGTATTGCATTCAGAAAAAGCGGAAAAAAATGTATATTTAAATAGAAATGGAAAGAATTAGGCTCATAACCCAAAGGTCGGGTGTTCGAATCACCCCAACAGAATAGAGTCCTGGGATTTGATCCTCTCCCATGCTCTTATATCCAAAGATCATTTTACCTCCTAGATCTATTCTTGCGAACCACTTTTTTATTGTGAACAAGGACTCTGTTTTTTGTAACAAAATAATTGTGTGTTTTCTCAACTTCCAAATTATAAACCATTAATTCTTCTTCTAATTTTTCAATTCCAGAAACAGAGATTTCTCTACCTTCACTATTAATTAGAATGTCTCGGTTCTTAGTTGAATGATATAAGGTTCTACTCCTTAATAAACTTACTTTTGTAACTCTTACCCGGAATCGAACCCGTGTTCCAAACTTTAACATACTCAAATATAAGTTTTTTTCCGCTTTTTCTGAATGAAAACCTACGATGTATCGTAGGTTTCTTAAAAGGTCTATCTTTGAACTAATGAAAAACCTTCTTTTTATACTCTCATTCACCATCGCATTCGCTTCATGCAATGTCCCTTCCAAAGATGATGTTTCCTATTACGAACCCATCGAAGCCGGTATTCAAAGCGGAGGAATAAAAGTAATTCCTATTCAAACGCCAAAAGGTGTTTTTAAAGTTTGGACCAAACGCATTGGTAATAATCCAAAAATAAAAGTGTTATTGTTAAATGGCGGCCCCGGTTGTACGCACGAGTATTTTGAATGCTTTGAGAGTTTTTTGCCTAAAGAAGGCATTGAATTTATTTATTACGATCAATTGGCTTGCGGAAATTCGGATAACCCAAAGGATACTTCTTTATATGATTTGGATAGGTACGTGGATGAAGTAGAACAACTACGCAAAGCATTAAATTTAGATAAGAACAATTTTTATTTACTCGGCCATTCGTGGGGTGGAATTGTGGCCATGGAGTATGCGTTGAAATATCAGGATAACATGAAAGGCCTTATTATTTCGAACATGATGGCCAGTTGTCCTTTATACGGAAAATATGCTGACGATGTTCTATCAAAACAAATGGATAAAGTTGTTTTAGATAGCATTAATGCCATTGAGAAAAGAAAAGATTTTTCGAATCCTCGCTATATGGAATTATTGCTTCCAAACTTTTACATGAAACATATTTGTAGGTTACCGGAATATCCTGAGCCGGTGAAGCGTTCGTTTGATAAAATAAATAGTGAATTGTACACCATTATGCAAGGGCCCAGCGAATTTGGAATTGCGGGTAAGTTGACTAATTGGGATGTAAGTAAAGAATTGAAAAAAATAAAGATCCCAACTTTGGTTATTGGTGCAACATATGATACCATGGATCCGAAATACATGGATTGGATGAGTCAACAAATTCCGGGATCTTATTTTTTATTATGTACAAATGGAAGTCATATGTGTATGTGGGATGATCAGGAGGTTTACATGAAAGGCTTAATTAAATTTTTGAAACAGTAGTTTTTTTAACCACGGAGCACACGGAGGTTTGCATAGAGTTACATAGAGCTCACTAGCCGCTTAATTAAACACAGATTTTCTCCGTGAAACTCTATGATCCCGATAAATATCGGGACTCTATGTTCCTCAGTGGTTAAATTTATCCTAAGCTTGCCTCTAAAAACCCAACTATTTTTCGCAAAATCTGCCGTTTTCAAATCCCATTTGCGAAATTCAATAATTGAAATGTTAAAATGAGCATTTGCCAGGTATATAAGCGGTTTTTGCTTGGTAGTATTTTTCACATGCGCCTTTCCGTTTTTTACGTGAGTTATCCTGAACTAACTTTGTTTTGAATTAAGAATGTATACCAAAACAAAATTATCATGAAAAAGATAACTGAGATACTAAACCGAATTACTACTAAAAAAACAACTTTAATACTTATTTGTTTCTTTATCACAACATTTGGTCTCAAAGGTAGGAGCGGTGCTTTCCGGAATTTTATTAAAGAAGATGTAGATTCTACTCGTCATTTTATTTCTATGAATCTTGTACAACTAAGATTTCCTACGTTAGCTTTTAGTTATGAATATATTTTTGCAAAAGGATATTTGGGGATTCGTATTCCTTTTGCAAAAGGCCTTTCTCAAACTGAACCGGAAAACTATAATAAGGCAGTGAAATATAGTTATGGCGTTGACCTTAATGTATATTTCGGAAAAGGTAATTTTTCTAACAAAAAGGCAGTGTTTTTTATGGCACCTTCTTTTGAGCATGGCGCATTTAATTATTCTAATATAAAAGAAACGATAGTGGGTTATTCATCTGTAGGATTGGGATGGCAGACTCCGATTTACAAAGTGACTAAATCATCATATGTTGGTTATCAATATACCACGATGTTAAAAATTGGTTTGCTTTTGAAGCCCGTTAAAAATTTAAATATTTCGTTGGTAGCAGGAATTGGTGGTATAGCATTTAATCCAGTATACCGAAGCCACGGAGAAACTCCGTGGCTCGATCTTAATCTTGGACCAGCGAGTGTCAGTAATAGTAAGCATGAAGATGCGATGATCACAAAGCTTGAATTAAATATTGGATATAAGTTTTAAGGGCGCGACACCTTTTTTGAAAAGTGACAAGTAATAGTTCTTTACTTTTCTTCCTTGATGAGGAAAAGTAACAAAAGAAATCAAGGCGCTTCATCCCGATAGCTATCGGGACTCCGCACGGGCCACGCCCCTAGCGCGAAGCGCCAGGCCCGCGCACGCGTCTTCGTAGGAAGATTTGTATTCAAAGAAAGATGGTGCTTTGAAAGGCGTTTGGAAAATCGTTGTTTAGAAATATCTACGCATTTTGGGTTTGTAACTCTATAGCACCGAAGGTGCCTCTGCGTTCTGTGTTTTATGCGGTTAGTTTTGCTCTGCGACCTCTGCGCTTACCTCTGCGTGCATCGAAGATGCCTCTGCGGTTTCTGCCTCTAAATTGGTTAATACCCAAAATTCTTTAACCTTAGGTCGTTATTTCTCCAGTCCTTATCCACCTTTACAAATAGTTCGAGATAAACTTTCTTCCCAAAAAATTTCTCGCACTCTTTTCGCGATTGTTCGCCTACTTTTTTAAGAGCGGAGCCTTTGTTGCCAATAATAATTCCTTTTTGACTATCGCGTTCTACTAATATATCGGCTTGAATTTTTACGATGGTCTCTTCATCTTTAAATGAATTCACGTTTATCTCAACGCTGTACGGAATTTCTTTTCGGTAGTTCAATAATATTTTTTCGCGAATGATCTCGCTTACAAAAAAACGTTCGTTCTTATCGGTAAGCTGCTCCTTATCATAAAATGCTTCGCCTTCGGGTAAAAGAGCAACAATACGTTTCATGACTTTATCCAAATTCATTTTTTCAAGTGCAGATATGTACATGAGTTCCGCATTTGGTAATAACTCTCTCCACTTCTTTCCTTTTTCTTCCAGCTTCTCCGAAGGAGCCGCATCAATTTTATTGATCAATAAAAGAACAGGAGTTTTTGTGAGTTTTAATTTTTCCAAATAGGTTGGATCCAATTCAATATCTTCAAATACATCGGTGATCACTAAAAACACATCGGCATCATCAAAAGCACTGATCACAAACTGCATCATTTTTTCTTGCAATTTGTAGTTGGGCTTTAAAATTCCGGGCGTATCGCTGAACACAATTTGATGATTGGGTCCGCTAACAATACCCATAATTCTATGACGGGTTGTTTGAGCTTTGGAAGTGATAATACTTAGTTTTTCGCCTACTAGGGCATTCATAAGTGTTGATTTTCCAACATTAGGACAACCTATAATGTTTACGAATCCTGCTCTGTGTGTATTATTTGTCATATCTAGCGCGTTCTAAGTTACCTATAAAAATTAAAATCTTTGGTATTTTACTGCTCATCTAGGGTTTGGAACGAGCGTTTATTGATAAAGAGGAAAGACCTAAGTTCCCTTTAAAATCAAGGCTTCCAGCGCATTTTATGTTGTTAATAAGTAAAATTTGGTTAGGGCTTAATCTAATTGTATATTTGCACACCCAAATTGAAGATTTAAGATCAAAGATATAGTGCGGGATAGAGCAGGGGTAGCTCGTTGGGCTCATAACCCAAAGGTCGGGTGTTCGAATCACCCTCCCGCTACCAATTGTGTCGGAAAGACACAAAGAATACAAAAAGAGGTTCAAACTGGAAACCTCGTAATTAAAAGCCACCAAATTCTGGTGGCTTATTTTTTTCGGTAATATTAATAAAATGGTCAAATTCCAGGATTTTAAATGGAAAGCCTAATAATTTAATAAAAATCTAATACCATCCACCACCTAAGGCCTGATATAAACTAACCATTGCATTTAGTTGTTGTTGTTTGGTTTCTATCAATTCAAATTTAGATTCTAAAGCATCTCGTTGAGTTAATAGAACTTCCATATAATCTGCTCTTGCGGATTTAAACAAACCAGTTGAAATTTCTATTGATTGGGTAAGTGCCTCCACTTGTTTTGTTTTCAGTTCATAGCTTTTCTCGAGGTTGCTAATGTTTGATATTTGATTCGTTACTTCTAAGTATGCGTTCAGGATCGTGCGTTCATAATTATAAACCGCCTGAACTTGTTTTGAATTAGCAGAATAGAACTCGGCCTTTATGGCATTTCTATTAATTAACGGCGCCACCAATTCTCCTGCCAAAGAAAATAGTAGAGATTGTGGTGTTTGAATTAAATATTTGGGATTGAATGATTGATAACCCGCACCAGCCTTTATTCTAAATGAGGGATAAAATTCAGCCTTCGCTACCTTAATATCTAATTTAGCTGCCAGTAAGGATTGTTCAGCTTGTTTGATGTCAGGGCGGTTTGCTAATAATTGCGATGGAATTCCGGCGTGAATAGTATCAGGAATTAAATTAACAAAGCCTTTTGAATTACGCTTAACCTGTTGAGGAAATCTTCCAACAATAAAATTAATTCTGTTTTCAGTTTCGGTTATTTTCTGCATCAAATAATACTGATGACTCTGGTTTTTGAATAATTCTGCCTCAAACTTACGAACTGCTAATTCAGTAACCCTTGCTGCCATTTTCTCAAGCTTTACAATCTCTAAAGCGCTTTGTTGAATTTCAATATTCTTGTTTAAAAACTCTAATTGATTATCCAAAGCCATTAGTTCGTAGTAAGATTTCGCTATCTCAGAAATAAGCTTCGTTACCATAAAGTTCTTTCCCTCTACGGAGGAAAAATATCTATTCAACGCAGCTTTTTTAGAGTTACGGAGTTTTTTCCAAATATCAATTTCCCATGAAGCGGTAAGGCCAATCTTATAATTTGGTAAAGGTTCAGGAAATTCTTTTCCAGGCATAATTTGTGTGTTTGCATCATTGGCTCCCTGACTTGTATATCTTCCTACTTTATCAATTCCCGCATCAGCACCAGCGCCGACAAAAGGCAAGTATGCACCTTTTTTTGCCCTTACTTCATTTTGCGCAATGTATATTTCCTGTAAAGTAATATTCAATTCCTGATTTTTATTAAGCGCGGATTCGATAAGCGCAACTAGATTAGAATCTTTGAAAAATGTTTTCCACTCTATTCTTGCCGTGTTCAAGGTATCTTTCGAATCACCATAGGCCGAAGGAACTACTTTACTCTCTGTTTTCTGAAGCCATGCAGGAACCTTACAGCCTGTAAAAAGAGAAATAAGAATTATCCCTAAATATTTAATAACGGTATTTTTATTTATTGTCTTCATTGTTTTCGTTTTCTGGAGTTTGTGGAAAATCATCAATTTGATGAACAATGTCATCTGTTAAAGAACTTTCATCTTCATTCTTAATTAATTTACGTCCTGCTGCAATAGAACCAAAAATAAAATACAAGCCGGGGATAATGATAACCCCGAATATGGTTCCGAATAACATACCGCCTAATGCAGATCCACCAATGGTTCTGTTACCTATAGCTCCGGCGCCATGTGCAAGAACTAAGGGAATTAATCCTGCAATGAACGCAAAGGATGTCATTAAGATTGGACGGAAACGGACTTTAGAACCTTCGATCGCTGCCTCTAAAATAGTAGCGCCTTCGCGATGTTTCTGCACTGCGAATTCTACAATCAATACGGCATTCTTCCCCAGTAATCCAACGAGCATTACCATTCCAACCTGGGCGTAGATGTCATTCGCTAATCCCATCATTTTAATTAATAAAAATGAGCCAAAAACCCCGGCAGGTAATGAGAAGATAACGGCTAAAGGAATAATAAAACTTTCATATTGTCCCGCTAACACAAAATAAACGAAGATCAATACAATAAGGAAAATCCAAATAGATTCATTTCCGCGACGTGTTTCGTCATATGATAAGGCAGCCCAATCGATATCAAAACCATTTGGTAAAGTTTTAGCAACTTCTTTTACAGCGTCAATTGCTTCACCGCTGCTAAAACCTGTAGCAGGTCCACCTCTGATTCCCGCAGTATTGTACATGTTGTAACGGTTAATTTCATTGGCACCTTGCTTCTTTTTGATTTTCATAAAAGCAGAGAACGGTACCATCTCATCGCGGTTGTTCTTCACATATAAATTCATAATATCCGTTGGTAATTTTCTGTATTCAGGAGAAGCCTGAACGAAGACTTTAAAAAACCTTTGGTATTTAATGAAGCCTAACTCATAAGTACTTCCTACAAAAATCGATAGTGTATTCATAGCGTTACCGAGCGTAACACCTTTTTGCATGGCAGACTGGTTATCGAATTCGATTTCGTACTGTGGATAATTAGCACTAAAGAAAGTGAACAAACCTGTCAATTCTTTTCTTGCTTTTAATTTACCAATGAATTCGTTTGTCACTTTTTCTAATTGCAACAGATCACCAGTATTTGTTTTATCTAACAACTGTAAAGCGAAACCACCTGCTGCACCGAAACCGGGAACAGCCGGAGGATCGAAGAATTCAATGGTTGCACCTGGAATAGATTTCGCTTTCACCTCTAATTCTTCGATGATCTCAACAACAGTGTGTTTTCTTTCCGACCAAGGTTTTAAGTTAATTAAACAAGTTCCGGCATTTGAACCACGACCTTCTGTTAATACTTCATAACCTGCGATGGATGAAACGGATTTTATACCCTCAACTTCATTGATTAGTTTTACTAATTTCTCTGAAAGATCATTTGTTCTTTCTAATGTTGAACCCGGAGGTGTTTGAATAATTGCATACAACATTCCCTGGTCTTCGCTCGGAATAAAACCTGAAGGTAAATTATTACTTATCAAAACAATTCCTCCAATAAAGAATGCTGTTAAGCCCCAAGTTAATAATTTCCTGTGCGCCATTTTTCTAAGCAAATTCACATAGCGCGCTGTTACTTTATCGAACCAACGGTTAAACCCATCAATTATTTTTGTGAAAAAATTCTGCTTCTTCGGTATTCCGTGATTATTCTTTAATATCATCGCACATAATACAGGCGTAACAGTTAAGGCAACAACACCTGAGAGAATAATGGAAGCCGCCATGGTTATAGAGAATTGCCTATAGAATGTTCCAACCGGACCGGACATGAAAGATACAGGAACAAATACCGATACCATTACTAATGTGATGGCAATAATCGCACCGCTAATCTCACCAATAACTTTACGTACCGCATTGTATGGAGACAAATTTTCCAGTTCCATTTTTGCGTGCACGGCCTCGACGACGACGATGGCGTTATCAACTACAATACCAATTGCTAATACTAACGAGAATAAAGTAACCATGTTGATACTTAAGCCAAAAAGCTGCATGAAGAAGAATGCACCAATTAAAGAAACTGGCACAGCTAAAGTTGGGATTAATGTAGAGCGCCAATCACCTAAGAAAACAAATACGACAAGGGCTACTAAAATAAAGGCATCGCGTAATGTGTGAAGTACATTTTCAATAGAAGCATCAAGAAAAGTAGATACATCATAACTGATCTCGTATTCCATTCCCGGAGGAAACGTTTTCTTCAGTTCTTCGAGTTTTAATTTCACATTCTTAATTACTTCGGTGGCATTACTCCCGTACGTTTGTTTAAGAACTAAGGCGGCAGAAGGACTTCCGTTCATGCTTGAATAAATATCATAGTACTCACTTCCTAAAGCAACTGTAGCAATATCTTTCAAACGTAAATTCTCCCCTTCTTTATTTGAGCGGATAATCACATTTTCATATTGGCTTGGGTCATTGAAGCGGTCGTTATACGTCAAAACATATTCCAATGCTTCCGCTTGTTTACTATCACCGCGTCCGATACGTCCTGCTTTACCAATGATACTTTGATCGTTCAAGGCTTCCATTACTTCGTCGGGAGAGACATTATAAGCACGCATGCGGTCAGGATTCAGCCATACTCGCATAGCGTATTGACGACTTCCTAAAATTCTTACTTGTCCTATACCATTGATGCGCTGTAATTCAGGAACCATGTTTACACCCGCGTAATTGAAAAGGTATTTCATGTTCGCATTCTTGTCTTTACTATAAAGATTCACGTACATCAACATACTTGGAATTACTGGTGTAATTACAACACCTTCCCGTTGTACCAGATTTGGTAAACGGTTTGTTACTTGTTGAACACGATTGGAAACTTGAACTAAAGCCTGATTGATATCAGTTCCCGGTTCAAATACAACTTGAATGTTTGCTTCACCGGCACTTGTGGCATCAGAAGTCATATAGCGCATGCCCCAAGCTCCATTAATGGATTGCTCTAAAGGAATGATTACAGACTCTGCTAACGATTTAGCACTTGCGCCGGGATAAGATGCGCTCACCATCACCACCGGAGGTGCTACCTCAGGAAATTGAGAAGTCGGCAGTGTTTTAATGGCCAATCCACCCACAAATAAAATTACCAGCGAAATAACGATGGCGAGTACCGGCCTTTGAATAAATTTATTGAACATGTTCTTTTATTTAAAATATTTATTACTCAACGTAAACTTTTAATTTCGGAAGTACAGTTTTCGGATCTTCGTAAGTGAAGGTGATCTTATCGCCATCTTTGACTTTACGGATGCCTTCAAGGAGAATTCTCTCGTTTTCTTTTAAGCCTTCTTTTATAATGTAGATATCAGGCATCTCAGATGCAATTACTATTTCGCGGGAATGAACTATGTTTTCTTTATCAACCACGAATACATATTTCTTTTCCAGTATCTCATAGGTCGCTTTTTGAGGAATAATAATTGCGTCTTTTACAGGAATGCCCATTTGTATATTTCCTGTTTCACCATGACGTAATAATTTATCCGGATTTGGGAATGTAGCTCTGAAAGCGATGTTACCAGTTTCGTTATTAAAATCCGCTTCGATGGCTGTTACCTCACCGGGATATTTAAATGGCTGATTATTCGCCATTAGTAAATTCACTTTTTTTAAATTTTCTTCAGTGACTTGAGCTTTATAATTTAGGTATTCCAATTCAGGAACATTAAAGTACACCCACATTTCACTATTATCAGATAACGTTGTCAGCAAATCGCCTTCATCTATAAGACTTCCCAATCTTACATGAAAATGATCCATGATACCATCAAAAGGTGCCCGTATTTCAGTGAATTGCAAATGAATCTGCGCTAATGATAATTCAGCTTTAGCTTTATCTAACTTTGCTTTTACTAATGCTAATTCGTTGGGCGATACCACATTTTTTTCTGAGAGTTGCTTGGTGTTCTGAAATTCAATCTCGGCAAAATCTGCTTCGGCTTGCGACTTTTGTAATTCTGCATTATAAATAAGCGGCATAATCTTGAACATCATGTCGCCTTTTTTTATAAATTGTCCTTCATCTACATAAATTTTTTCTAGATATCCTTTTTCTAAGGCCCTCATTTCGATATGTTGCACAGAATGAATCTGACAAACATAATCTCTTATAATAAGAGTATCTTTTTTTAATGAACTGGTCACCAAAAATTTAACTTCTTCTTCCTTTTCTTCTTTATGTGAAGTGCAGCCGGCATTACATAATAAAACGCATAGGCTAATAAAAATGAGATTATTTCTCATGGTAATTTTCTTTAAATGATACGATGATTTTAAAAAGCAGAGGTATTCCTATGCCAATTTTGTTAGCGTTATGCTAATGAACTCAAAAGAGAGTAAAAACGGAAGTTGTACTAATTAAATTCTCCTCTAAGAAAATACTGAATCAGATTCTGAAAACGCCAAATTCAATACGGCGCTGAGATGAATTGCAAGCGAAATACTTATTGGATGGGGTAATTGCTTTAAAGTGATTTCCAATGCAACAAACGGTAAGACCAGAGAAGGGCTCTAATAAAATTGGAGTGAAAGATTTATGCTCGTTCTCATCATCGGGATCCTCTTCAGAAAATACCAAGTCAGTATAAACAGACTTAGAATTTTTTTCAGATTCAACAAGCGATGCGTCTTTTTTTGCTGCAAAGGAAAGACAAGGGTTTGTAAGAGAATTGCTTTCATTTGAAGAGGAAACAAAACTAAGACTAAGAGAATAAAGGCGAAATAGAAACGCTACGCAAATAATTATAGCAATATTTATTTTAAGACCTTTAAACATTTGAATTGATTAAGCAGCTCAAAAGTAATACTTATCCCGACACAATAAAAGTATTTTGTTAAAATTAACATCTATCTACCTAGTGTCTTCAAAAGCCTATCAAACTTTTCTATAGCAATCAGATCTCGTTCCAACTGAATCAATAAGGTGTCTGAGCTTAAATTCTTTGACTTTTCAGTTTCTAGCTTGTATGGGTCGTTTGTTTTCGCGTTCTTTGTGTCAACCAGACACACAGAATTAGCAAAGAGGTTCGTTTTGATAGACGTCTTTTCTACCAAGAGTGTCGGAAAGACACAAAGAATACAAAAAGAGGTTCAACATCAATACCTCGTAATGATTAAAGCCACCAAATTAACTGGTGGCTTTGTTTTTTCCCATCATCTTCATCTCGCGATCAAATTCTTCAATGGCCATCAGGTCTCTTTCCAGCTGTTCAAATAATTGTACAGAAATCGATTTTTTTGTGTCGCTCAGACACAAAGAAGACGAAACTTGGTTCAATACCTCTGGAGGTCTTGCTACAAACAGGAAACCCTTGGAACTGAAAGCTTTTGAGGGTTTTTGATTTATGGCACATTTTTACTGTTTTTATATTACTGATAATTTAAATGCTGATATAGATCAGGAACAAAAACTAAGAAGTTATGTAAATTGGGAGCTCTAAGATCCGTAGAAGTAAAACATAGCTTTATTTATGAAAAAAATAAAACCACCTAGCTTGTCAGAAACGATAATGACTGAGATTGTTTGTCCTAATGATACAAATCCTATGGGTATTCTACAAGGCGGAAGATTGGTGCAATGGATGGACATTGCTTCAGCCGTATGTGCTCAAAATCATTCTGAGCATATTTGTGTAACTGCTTCAATTGATAGTGTAAAATTTAAATCGCCTGCAAAAGTTGGCGATATCATCACCATTAAAGCAAGGATCACTCGAGCGTTTAATTCATCCATGGAAATATTTGTTCAAGCATGGGCAAAAAAAGTGAGAGGGCAGCAAGCTTATCTTATTAATGAATCGTATTTCACATTTGTGGCCCTAGATGACAATGCTAAGCCTGTTGCTGTTCCAACTGTAAAACCTGGAAGTGTAAGTGAAAAGAAACAATTTGCAGATGCTGACAAGAGAAAAAAGTCAAGATTATTATCGTACTAAAAAATTGTAAACTATGGAACCTGCTATAACTGATTTTATTAACGACAACAAGATCGCAACAGTTTGCTTTATAACCAAAGAAGGTAAACCTTATTGCATCAATTGCTTTTATCTTTTGGATGAAGAAAACCATGTATTAATGTTTAAATCTTCGAGCGGGGCTTCGCATGATGAAATGGTGTTACCGAATGCTAATATTGCAGGCACTATATTGCCAGACAGTATAGACATACTGAAAATAAAGGGGATACAATTTTCGGGAAAGATTTTGAGTAAAGAAGATGTTGATAAATTCAAGCTTAGTTCGCAGTATACTAAAAAATACCCTTTTAGTTTAGCAATGCCCGGTTATATTTGGGGCTTTTGTTAGAGCGCATAAAATACACAACAATACCTTAGGTTTTGGAAACAAAACTATTTGGAATCTTAGCGACGAAAAAAAGTAGGTGTTTTAATTATCTTCCGAATACCATTCGGCATAAGAGCTTACTGTTTCGTGTAGCTTTAAATGATGTAATTCTAAATTTTGGGGTAAAGCTTTCTTTATTCTTTCAGCTATTTCAATCACAAGATTTTCACAAGTGGGTTGATAATTTACAAAGATCACTTTTTCAAAAACTTCTTTATTTAATGCCATTTCTTTGTGAGGAGAGTTGCCATTCAAAAGCAAGGCGTGATCAAGTTCATCAATTACTAACGACTGTACTATTCTTTTAAGGTCGGTAAAATCCATTACCATCCCATTTTTTGCTTGTGTGCCGTTATTTAAAACCGGTCCGATAACGCATACGCTTAAACGATAAGAGTGACCGTGTATATTTTTACACGGCCCGTTGTATCCATAAAGCGCGTGCGCCATTTCAAAACGGAATTCTTTTGTAACTCTGATCATATTCATTGTTAATTTTAATTAAGCGTCTATGGCAATCATTAGAAACAACATGCAGGCACCGAGTAAAAACGAAACCAGAATGGATGTAAAACCTAGGCTGACTTGCTGTTTTAAGGTCATACCCATACCAAGAATATATAAACTAATGAATGAGCATGCTGCTATCCAAAGCAGGGCAATAATAAAATAGGTAGCTGTATTCATGTTTTAATTGTTGTAGTGATTATTTTATTGCTGCGGGCAAATTTTAAGAGCTTGTATACTAGCAAACACATGCCAATAAATAGGAGTGATCCTGCACAAAAAAAAGTGATAAAATAAGGTTGTAGCGATTCCATCATTTCTGAATAAGTGCTTTGTTGATCGCTTAACTGCCAGATTCCTTTTTTAATTCCGGCAAAATTTAAACTTAGCCAAAACAGAAACAACGCGCCCTGTATCAACCAAAATACTTTATTTAGAAAACGGCCGTTAAGTGAAGTTGTATCAAGTTTATAGTCAAAGAAAATGAAACAAGCGGCAAAAAGGATCATGCTATTGATGCCTATAGTTGTGCCCATGGCATGTGCAACTGTAACATGTGTTCCGTGTGTGAATTTATTAATAGCAGGGATAGACATTAATATTGCTTGGAACAAATTTAATAAGACCCATATATCTGCGGCCATTAAAAATCGGTAAGGGAAATAGTGATAATTTTTTTGGATAGCATTAAGGCTTTTTTTCCAGTCAAAGAATATTTTAGCTAGGAAGATCCATTCGGTCATACTAACGGCGTATCCAAAATAGCGAATATATTTTTCAGTTGGTAAAGTGTAAATATGATGCCCCCAATTAAACATTAGATTTGTTATTCCAAGAAAATACATTGCAAAAGCAAGTTTGCTTCTGCCTGTATTTTTTGTATTGGAGATCCTATCCATTAAAAAAATTGCGGTGCCATATAGTATTTGATTCCAGGCACCAACAAGTGAACCATTAACTTTCCACTGTATGGTCATGTCGGTAATAAAATGTTCTCTGAAATATGGAAAGACCCATAAATAGTTTTCGGTAAAAGTGAACAAGAAGAACAATACCCCAGTTAGCCACATCCAAATGTAAACCGGCCAGTTTTTTATTTTTTTCACTAATGAATAGAAGTTCACTAAGAATAATACCCATGCTAATGCTATGGGAAACGCCCAGATCGGATTGAACTCCCAGTATTCTCTTCCGCCAAAATCTTTAATAAAATAAGAGACTGCAATACCAGTAATAGAAGTTATCCATAATATCCATTGAACAATTGCGATCTTATACGTTGATCCTTCTGTAGTGTGTTGTTTTAATCCATTATAGATACAACCTGTAGCTCCTAAAATGATCCAAAAAATTGCTAATGAAACATGTAGCGGTCTTAACGAAACAAAACCAAGATGGTCCTTAAGGAATTCAGGGAAAATGTAAATGAGGGTTGCCAGTAAACCGAAGCTCAATCCTAATGCCAGTAAACATAAGGAAGTGATCAGAAATAGATTTCCAATATTGAATTTATTTAACTTCATTTTGTTCGATCACTCCTAAGCTATTTACATTAAACTGTCTTACATCTGCCCTACCACTCGCATCTGTTGATCTCAGAAATTCTATTAGCGAATTCATTTCATTGTCGGCCAAGTTAAATGAAGGCATTTGTTTTACGCCCGCTTTGATCATAGTTCTAACAAATTGCTCGCCTTTATAGGGATTTGAAATGATATTTGTTAGGTCGGGTCCTAAATAACCTCCTAAGCTATACAATTGATGGCAGCTTTGGCAATTATAGGCTTGCCAAACCAATCTACCTTCGGAGGCTTTTTTCTTGTCAAATCTAGGATCCTCTTTTACAGAAAGGGGTTTTAAATATATACTGAATGAGTAAATAAGAAATGATATACATAAAAAAAGAAATATATATATTGGTTTGGATCTCATATCGCGTAAAGCGCCATTACAACTTTTCGAATTTTGCTTGGAAGAAACGAAGATATTTTGGCTCGTAGATCATTTTTAAACCTTTAATTGCTTTTCGTCGGTCGTACACGGCAGCTGCCGACTCAGCAATAACATCCATGTGAGCCTGCGTATAAACTCTTCTCGGAATGGTAAATCGCACTAATTCTAATTTTGGATAATGATTTTCGTTATTTGATTTTCTTCCGGCCGATACAATTCCACGTTCCATTGTTCTAATACCTGAATCAATATACATTTCTGCTGCAAGTGTTTGCGCCGGAAATTGATCTTGCGTAAGGTGTGGTAAAAAAGATCTAGCATCAACAAATATGCCATGGCCTCCAATGGGTTTTACAATTGGGATGCCGTATTCCAGCATTTTGTGTCCGAGATATTCTACCTGACCTACTCTTGCATTTTGATGGTTATCATCTAGGCTCTCTGAAATTCCAATTGCAATTGCCTCCATATCTCTGCCGGCCAAACCTCCATAGGTGTGTAAGCCTTCATAAACAACAACCAAATTTCTAGCCTCTTCAAAAACATCCCATTCGTTTGTTGCCATGAAACCTCCAATGTTAACAAGAGCGTCTTTTTTTGCACTCATTGTGGCGCCGTCGGTTAATGAACAAATCTCAAATACAATTTCTTTGATCGTTTTTTTATCGTAACCTTTTTCTCTTTGTTGTATGAAGTAAGCGTTTTCAGCAACTCTTGTCATATCATGAATGATACGGATCTTATGTTTTTTAGTATATGCTCTTAGTTCTTTTAAGTTGGCCATACTCACCGGTTGCCCGCCTGCTAAATTCACATTGGTTGCAAGGCTCACATATGGTATTTTTTTAGCCCCATATTTTTTAACCAATTTATCCAATTTCGCTATATCAACATTTCCTTTAAATGGATGTTCATTAAAAGGCTCATGAGCCTCATCAATGATTATGTCGGCAAATATTCCACCTGCTAACTCTTGATGTAAGCGTGTTGTAGTAAAGTACATGTTGCCGGGAATAATATCTCCTTTTTTGATCAAGATCTTTGATAAGATATTTTCAGCGGCTCTGCCTTGATGTGTTGGGATCACATATTTATATCCGTAATATGTTTGAATTGCTTTTTCTAATTTGTAATAGCTTTTACTTCCTGCATAAGCTTCGTCGCCGGTCATGAAAGCTCCCCATTGTCGGTCGCTCATTGAGTTTGTTCCGCTGTCTGTCAATAGATCGATATAAACATCTTCTGATCTTAAAAGGAATGTATTATAGCCGGCTTCTTTTATTGCTTTTATGCGTTGTTGTTTGGTTGTCATTTTTAGTAACTCAACCATTTTCATTTTGTAGGGCTCTGCCCAAGATCGTTTTTTTATTGTTTTCATAAGTACATTTTTTTATTATGGATCAAGCAATTTTTTCTAAGCGTGCAGTAAAATGGCGTAAAAATGGGGGTTCGTATGTGATCCTATATCCCTTTTTTTGTTCTCTCATTTCTAAAATATCATTGAATATATCCAACACGTAATCGATATGACTTTGTGTATAAACTCTTCTTGGGATGGCTAACCTAACTAACTCATTGGTTGCAGGAATTAACTTTCCATGATCATCGTATTTACCAAACATCAAGCTTCCAATTTCCACGCAACGTATTCCGCCTTTAATGTATAGATCGCAAACAAGTGCCTGGCCCGGATATTCATTGATCGGAATTTTATTGTATAGTTTTTTAGCATCAATGTAAACAGCATGCCCACCTATTGGCCAAACAACAGGTACGCCTTTCTCTTTTAGTTTTTCGCCTAAATATGCTGTACTTCTAATTCGATAATGTAGGTAATCTTCATCGAACACTTCTTTCAGTCCAATAGCAAGGGCTTCCATATCACGTCCTGATAAACCGCCATAAGTTGTAAATCCTTCAGAGATGATCAGCAGATTTTTGCACTTCACTGAAAGAGCTTCGTCCTTCATGGTCAATAAACCTCCCATGTTTACCAATCCATCTTTTTTTGCGCTCATGATGAACGCATCACCCAATCTAAGCATTTGTTTAGCGATATCTTCAGACGGAGTGTTGATGTAACCTTCTTCGCGATGTTTAATGAAGTATGAGTTTTCAGCGATCCTACATCCATCAACCACTAGAGGAATATGATAGTTGTCGCATATTTTTCTTATTGATTGAACATTAGCCATGCTCACAGGTTGTCCACCCGATGAATTGTTGGTTACGGTAATAATTACAGCGGCAACATTTTCTCGGCCATGTTCAATAATTAATTGCTGTAGTTTTTCAAGATCAATATTTCCTTTAAATGGCAGATCGATCTCCGGATCTTTAGCTTCTTCATAAACGATATCGATCGCTGTAGCACCGGTAAACTCAATATTCGCGCGAGTTGTATCGAAGTGTGTGTTGCTTATAAAAACTTTTCCTTTACCGCCTAAAATACCATATAAGATCCTTTCCGCAGCTCGGCCCTGATGTGTTGGTAAAATATAGGCCATTCCTGTTAGTTCTTTTACAACGGCTTCCAGATGTTCCCAGCTTTTTGCTCCTGCGTAACTTTCATCACCCACCATCATTCCGGCCCACTGTTCATCACTCATTGCTCCTGTGCCACTATCTGTTAATAGATCAATGAACACATCGCTAGATCTTAATAGAAAAGGATTGTACCCCGCATTTTTTAGAGCCACACTCCTGTACTCTTCCGTTGTTACCCTGAGTGGCTCAACCATTTTAATTTTAAATGGTTCTGTTAATGTTCTCATTTTATTACTCATAAATGAACTGATTAGATCTAATTAAATTGCAGTTGCCGATTGTTTGCCTAATTCTTTTAAACGTTTAATGTGTGATGATAAGGCGCTTGCGAATGAGGGCTTTAAATTATATTCAAGCCCAAATTGATGCGCAGTTCTTTCAACTATGGGTGATAATTTTCGATAGTGAACATGGCTAATGTTCGGAAATAAGTGGTGTTCAATTTGAAAATTAAGGCCGCCAACAAACCAATTCAAAAAATTACTATCTCTTCCAAAATCGGAGGTTGTGTTTAGTTGATGTACAGCCCAATCTGTTTCAATTATTCCCTGTTCGTTTGGTATTGGCTGGGTCGTACCTTCTACAACATGTGCCATTTGAAATACAACGCTTAAAATTGCGCCTGTAATTAAATGCATGATAGTAAAGCCAATAATAACTTGCCACCATGCAAATTCGGTTATTAAAATAGGTAAGCCTATAATTACTGCCAAATACAGTATCTTATAAATAACCATCTTAGTGTATTCAAAAGTTGGATTGATGCCGTTCTTTTTGGTAATACCAAGTTTATTATATCTTGCTAATTGAGGAAATTCTTTGATTAATTTTACAATTGTCATTAGCGAATAAAAAAAGAAGGCGTAAATATATTGATACTTATGTATCTTTTTTAGTTTGGCATGTTCGCATAATCTGATCGGACCTTTGGTGTCAATGTCCTCGTCAATGCCACCTACGTTGGTGTGAGTATGATGCATCATATTATGTTGTACTTCCCAGTTAAAAACGTTGCTACCTATCAGGTATAGAGTGCCCCCTAATAATTTATTGACCCATCTTTTTTTAGAGTACGAACCATGAACAGCATCGTGCATAATTCCCATTCCAATACCGGCTACTCCAATACCCATAATTACCGATAGTGCAAGGCCAATCCAAGCATTCATAGGAATTAGTAGAATTGCCGCAAATGGGATAATATATAGGCTCAACATGATAATTGTTTTAATTACTAGTGTTGAATTCCCTTTTGGTGAGATCTTGTTTTCTGTAAAATACGCATTTACATTTTTTCTAACATTGAACGCGAACTGGCGTTGTTGGTCGGAACTTATAAATTTTACATTTTCAGGATTCATTATCATTAATTTATAAGGTTATAGTTAAGTTGTGAAAGAATTCGTAACGGATCTCTCTGTTTTTTTATTGATAGCACAATCTTGTCCATCTGTTCTGTAAGGGAGTTTTATGAATGCGTACATGCATGAATTTAATCCCTGCGCAATTCACTACAAAAAACTCACATCAAGATGATCTTTAGTTGTTCAGTAATTCTTTCTCGATATCAATTGCTTTTGGAAATAGAATGTTATTCTCAAGGTGGATATGTTGATGCAGATCATCCTGATATTCCTTTAGCTTAGCGTAGGTAACACGGTAGGTAGTGCATGCATTAGATGGCGGTGTGAAATTATCTGAAAGCGATTTTATTTTTTCAAACATTTCGCCAACTGTTTCGTGTTCATGTTCCATCATGTTGATCGGATTTTGTACAGTACCGAAACCAGCAGGGGCAACCCCTTTTCCAACTCTTTTTGAGATAGCAAGATTTTTGATATACGGGAAAAGCATATTCTCTTCCTTCATCATATGGCAATTTAATTCATTCATTACTTCCATAAAGATCTCAGCGATCTCAACAACCTCAGGGTGGCGATCACCATGCACTCTGGCAACTTTCTGTGTGTATTCGAACAAAATTAGATTGGCCTGTGTTACATATTTGTGGTGGGTGTTTACAATATAATCAGCTAAAAAGTCGATCTCCCAATTATTATAGTCCTGTGAACCAAGTGTGGTTTCTACAAGATCAATAGCTTTTAGATCCTTGATAACTTCAACTACATCTACTCCTTTTTCTGCACAGGTCTTGCTAAGTGTTTTTTTACCGCCGCAACAGAAATCGATCCCGTATTTTTTAAATACCTCAGCTTTCCTAAAATCTTTCTTCACTAATTCGCCTACTGTAGGTTCTGCATCGCCGTCTTTTAATTTGGAGATCTTCACTTTCCAAAAATCCGGACCCTCTTCTAAATATTCCCACTTGAAGACATTTCCTCGTTCGCCTATCATTTGATAATAAAGTGGTTTTGGATCATGATCATTATGGATGATGAACTCTTCACCTTTTTCAATGCTGTCGAATTTTTCAAAAATGGTTGGATGTTTCAGTTTTGGAGCCAAAATTGTAACGTCTATTATTTCTATTGTCATAACTTAAAATTTTAATGGTTTATTAATCGTTCTGTTTTTACAATTTACCTAGATAAATCGTAGTTATACGACCACAAACTTAAAGAGATGTATGTATATTTTGACTGACAATAATCATACATAAGCGCCTTAAGGAATTAATTTAACAAAAGTTCTCTTTGATCAATGGTATTAACCTCGTTATATGATTTAAATCATATAATGTTTTTCTGTGTTTTTGGAACTTCGCACTTAGATATTTTCCTATGGACGCCATGATAAAAACAAAGTTCTATTCATATGCAGAGTATGCTGCATTAGTTTCTGATTGTGCAGCGAACGGAAGCACAACAGGTTTGGAAAAGAGCGCCAAACAAATTGAAGCAACTAAATTAAATGCGCATAGGATGCTTCGGATAAGTAAGACCTTTGTGCCTGAAAAGAAATTATCTGATCTGATTCGTTCTGTGAATAAAAAATTGGAATGGGTTGTGATCTCAGAAGCGTGGTGTGGAGATAGTGCGCAAAATCTTCCAATTATTGCAGCTTTGGCTCAATTGAATAGCGATATCACTCTACGGATCATGTTGCGTGATGAGAACAATGAGTTTATGCTCGCTCATACTACATCAGGAAGTCGCTCAATACCTAAATTGATCTGTTATGATGCGCTCACTAATGTTGAACTTGGTGAATGGGGCCCACGTCCTAAAGAGATAGGGGCTAGAGTGCAATCCTTTAAAAAGGAGAACCCTAATGTAAGTCATGATGATTTTGTTAAGGAATTACACCTTTGGTATTCTCGCGATAAGGGACTTTCTATTCAGTCGGATATGTTCGCTTTGATATCGCAATGGGTAAGCGCTTAAAAATTAGTTGAAATTGCAATAAACACTTTGTATCCTTCAAACTATCCAACTTGTGTTGAAATAAGAAGAACTTTATTGATCAATGTGTCAATATCTGTCAGAATATTTTTTTTGTAGTCTTCTGTTTCTTTACTCATCTTGTAAACAAGCTCATGATAATATTTAAGCCCTGCTAATATATTCTCTTTAAAAGAAGAAAAATATAATTCTTGTTTCTTGTTCAAGTTTGCCTTGCTTTTAGCTATTTCACCTTTTAAATAATCAATATAGAGTACCGTTTCATTCACAAACATACTTGGTCGTTTAATATTATTCAAAATATTAATACGGCCATATATATGTCCTAGCATATCTGCCAAGGAGTGCACCCCTGAAAAGAAAGCAAGGTTAGGTCCAGGACAAACGGCTACGCCTTGTGGTCTTCTCTTGTCAGATAGATCACTTAATATAAGCGTACCTACACTTAGTCCTTCGCATAAACATTCTTTTTCAAGTACCTTACTTATTTCACTCTCTAATTCATTTGCCGGCAATCCTGCGCTTTGCAGTTGTTTGATCTTAAGATCTTGATATTGACGTGATGCTGTACAAATTGGTTTTTCAGTGAATTCTGTATTGAATGCTAGGAATTCTTTTACGCAAGGACTTCCAGGGCGATCAAGTTTTATTCTTTCTTTTAGCTGTTTTATAGAACTGCTTTGTTTGAAGTTATTGAAACGTATTCCCAATGGAGACGCTTCGCTTAAGTAAAAATCTTCCGGTTTTGCATGTGCAAGTTCATTAAGTGTATTGGTCTCAACAGAGGTGGCTTCGGGCACTAATAAAAATGGACTACCCCACCCAACAGAGTTAACGTTATAATTGCTTAATAGAAACTGATGTTCATTGGCAGTTCCTACTCCTCCTTGTACTGATAACTTTATTTGAAAGGAAGGGGGGAGTGTTCTCATTTCACGTGACTCCAAATTAGCATTACACAATTCAAGCAATTCGTTCCTTATTGCGTCTCTTTTTTCTTTAAATTCTTCAAGTATAGGCCCTAATAAAAGCCCGTCGGTGGCAAATGCATGACCGCCGCAATTCAAACCTGATTCTATCCTAAACTCCGAAACTATCATGCCTTTTTTTGCAAGAAATTTTCCCTGAATCAGAGCAGAACGATAATCTGTAACCTTTAAAACAATTTTCTTTTTTATTTCTCCGCTTGGATCAGGATAAAAATCGCTGAATTTAGCGCAATAAGAAAATAAACGTGGATTTAGACCTGCAGAAAAAATTAGTGAAGATCTTAATTTACTATTTGCATATCCTCTCAATGCCGAATGCGCGTCTGAATATTCATCACTAAGCTTTAATCCGTTTTTGTCATAGGTTGGATTATCGCACTTTGTCATGATGTTTACGTCAATATCGCCAATGATCATCTCATTCCGCAATTCATTCTCTAATGCTGTTCTTTCTTCTGATTCAGGCATTGAGATAGCTTTAAAGTATTTGTTCTTTAAATTAGAATCAGGAGGTAGGAATGAAAAATATTTATCTAGCTCAGAATTAGTGCCGAATTTAAGTGACTTTAATTCTTCGAATTGAGAAACAATGATCTTGTTCATTAGGTCGAGGTAAGAGGTTATCCTTCTTGCTCTATAATCATCATCTCCATTTTTTATTTCCGTGTAAGGGTAATTATATTTTACTGAATAGAATTTTCTCATTTTTTCTATCATATTGTCTTCGATGATGGAAACAACAGAAGAGATACCGTATTTTGCGACCTTAATTGGAGTGTCAACCGTGTAGCCTAGTCCCATTACAGGAATATGAAAAGTATGTAGCATTGGAATTATTTGCTTAACATGCAAAGTAACCGTTTTAGAATTTGTTAAAATATGATTATAGTCATAAGTGACCCTAAAAACAAAGCATATGCCTTAATTTGTGTTAATTTGGATGTGTTGTGAGCGAATTAAAGTATATAAAACAAGAAGCATTAACGGCTTTGAAAAAGAGTGGCTTCTATTGATGTTTGCAGAACTAATGGAATAACTACTCAGAATGTAATTCCATTCAGAGGTCAGGCATGCCATAATTTAATTAATATTAAGTAATATTTGCAAATTTTGATCATCGTGTATTGGAGAAAGTCCTTGAATTTGAAATTAAAGTGCTTACGAAATAGCTGATATATATCAGTATGCTTAAAAAGGAACAACGAAAGTGTTTTTGAGCCTAAACTATTTTGTAAATTTGCTTTGTAAATATCATGAGCGAGTCACTTTTTATTATTGCCCTTCTTTTGTTTTTTGTCATTGCAGCCCTGTACTCTTCAATTGGGCATGCAGGAGCCTCAGGTTATTTGGCAATAATGGCGTTACTTTCTTTTACCCCTGAAAGCATCAAGCCTACGTCACTCATCCTTAATATTGTGGTAGCTGCTATTGCTTCGTACAAATTCATAAAAGAAGGGTATTTTGATAAACGCATTTTTCTTTCGTTCATTTTATTTTCCTTACCGGCAGCATTTATTGGTGGTTATATAACGGTTAGTTCATTATACTTTAAAGTTCTAGCGGGACTTTTTCTCATCGTATCTTCGATACTAATTGTTTTAAAAAAGAAAACAGATGGTCCCGTTGATAAGCATTCCGAAAGATCATTAGTATTGACCGGGATCATTGGTGTTACGATTGGTTTTATATCCGGTATTATTGGTGTAGGAGGTGGGATATTTCTTACCCCGGTTTTGATCATGATGAATTGGACCACGGTAAAAAAAGCATCTGGCATTTCTGCTTTGTTTATTTTATGTAATTCAATTTCCGGATTACTGGGTCACCTTTCTTCGTTGCCAAAGATCGATAGCAATATTGCATATTGGGTGATCGCTGTTGCTTTAGGGGGGGCTTTAGGTTCTTATTTCGGAACTAAAAAGTTCAACAACCGTATTATTATTTGGTGTTTGTTTTTGGTGCTATTGTCTGCCGGATTAAAATTTATTCTTGTTGACGCTTTCAAATAAAGTGCTCATTTACTTAATTCACGTTTTTTATTTAAGTGAAACTGATGGGTTACGCTAAACCAAAATACATTTGTTTTTAAGAATGTAGTTGGAACATTCTTTTTCGCATATTGAGTAAACATAATTAAAGTTAAACGTTAGTGAATTGTTTAACTTAATTCCAACTCCTCCAATGATACGGTTTTGATCAAAGAAATTATTTTTTATTTCTTTTCCATAATTTAGAAAGACCTCATTGGCTAGGTTTAGAAATATGGTTCGGGTGATCAAGTCTTTGTTATTTAATGGAATAATTGCATTTAATCTGTAACGAGCCCTGTGATTGAAATTATCGTTTGTGGAATTAAGATTATTAAAATACCTCTGTTCCGTTCTGAAACGATGAGACAGTTTGACTCTGCTGATCTGTTGTTCAAATAGTAATTCTTGCCATCCTCTCCATTCTTCTACGCTGATCCAATCCTCATGATTTTTGTTGTTGTTAGAAAATTGAGAGAAGTAGGCGGCACCAACTGCTAATGATAAATTACACTTCATTTTATATTGTATGCCTGTCCTAAAAAGTGTTGCTGATCGGTGATTGAACTCATCTTTCATTCGTATACCTCCATCTGCCAACAAAACCCATTTTTCCGACAACTTGCATTGCTCATATACCTGAAACCAATATTGATCTGAACTTCTTGATGTTTTTTCCTGACAGTAGAGGGAGTTCTCCGTATGTGTAATTGCGAAGAATGTAAGTATGTAAACTCTTAATATTTTAGAGTAGTGCATCATTGACTTTTATTTTTTTGGCCGAAATACTTTTATTACTTCTTCGTTACATTCGATAAATGGCCCATTAAGTAAATCGATGCAATATGGAACTGCGGAAAATACCGCATCTAAACATTCTTTAATAGAACTAGGCTTTCCGGGTAGATTGATGATAAGACAATTTCCTCTAATGCCGGCAGTTTGCCTTGATAATATGGCGGTAGGCACATATTTTAAACTCACCTGACGCATTAATTCTCCAAACCCCGGCATCATTTTCTCACAAACAGCTTCCGTGGCTTCCGGTGTAACATCTCTTAGTGCTGGTCCGGTTCCCCCTGTTGTTACGATCAAACAACATTTTTCTTTATCGGAAAGTTCAATAAGAGTTTCTTCAATTTTTGTTCGCTCATCCGCTATCAATCGGTAAACTTGCGTCCATTCATTTTTGATGTAGCTGTTAAGTGTTTCGATAATTGCTTTTCCGGAAATATCCTCATACACGCCGGCACTAGCTCGGTCAGACATTGTTACTACTCCTATTTTGATCTCCTTTGCCATTATAGATTATCATATTTAGAAAGATCACTGGTCTTATCCATCATCAATGCATATATATGCGTAGGATTCAAAACATAGATATCAATACCAAAGTTAATGATCTTCTTATCCTGCATCTGTTTAAGATCGTTATGGTGTTTATTGTTATTTTCGAAAATAAAGAAGGTCTTATCTCCAAAATAGTCAAGAACTTTGCTTACCACCATGATGGGAGTATCTTTAAAGGAGTCCTTGTTCTCACTCATCTCTGAATATGGAAAACCGTATTCTTCGTTGAAAATCTTCTGAAGCATTTCATCATCTTCAAAAAAATGGTCAAGTGATTTAATTTCCCATACAGCCATGTTCTCAAACATCTTGTAATTCTTGTCGTAATCAGTTATTGTCATTATTTCTTTTTTTTAATACCGTTTTCAAATAGTTCTTCTTTGTTCAATGTGCCGTCTATATTATACTCCTTTAATATTCCCTGTATTGCATCATTCAAAAAAGTGCCTTCACTTTTTTTGTTGCCGTTAGCATACCAATCGCTGAAAGGGCCGTTCAATTTATCATTCTCGTAAAATCTTTCATTTATTAGTGTTTCGTTTTCATTCCACATTAACCATTTTCCGCTACGCTTACTGTGTATAAAAACACCTTCCATTTGCCGCCTTCCGTTAGGATAATACCAGATCCATCTGCCTTCATTGAATCCGTTCTCGTGTCTTCCAACATATTTCAATTGTCCGTTCTCAAATCGGTCATTGTTTCCCATTGTACTGTATTTGATAAGTATGTATGTAAAAACGATACATAGTACAAATATGCGATGGTATTTAAGTAATGGTTTATATTTTTTCCAGTCAACAGGCATTTATTTTTTTGTATTCAGCATTTTAAAACTATGAAGTACATAAGGAAAAAGTGCATCCAATGTTTCTTTTACTCCGTTGGTTGAGCCTGGCATGGTTAATACCAAAGTATGACCAATCAATCCGGCCATTCCTCTAGAAAACATCGCATAAGGTGTTCTGTTCTGTCCATACCAACGAGCGTATTCCATAATTCCTGGAATTTCTACGTCAAGTAAAGGTTTTATTGTGTCGGGTGTACGATCGTTTTTTGTGAAACCGGTTCCACCGCTCACAATTAGCAAGTCCACTTTTGAAGCAAATTTTTTTACTTTATTTCTGATCAATTCTTCATTATCAAGTAAAATTTCATAAGCAATATTTTCAAGCAAATATTTTTTTGTGGTTTCAAGGATCAATTGCCCTCCTGTATCCTTTTTCTTTCCTGATAAGATCGCGTCGGAAACGATGAGGATAGCTGACCGATGCCCCATGCCGGTATCTTTCCTGAAATCTGTTTTTCCTCCTTCCTTTTCAACTAATGCGATCTTCTCAATAGTTATGCCTTTGTCAATGGGTTTAAGCATGTCGTACATTGTCATAGCTGTAACCGATGCGCCATACATGGCTTCTACTTCTACGCCGGTTTTATAAATGGTGTGCACTTCTGTGAGGATCTTTATTTGCAAACCGTTTATTTCATGCGTGATCTTTGTGTATTCAATAGGTAATGGATGACAGTCAGGTATCGTGTCGCTAGTTCTTTTTACGGCAAAAAGGCCGGCGGTCTTTGACATTTCGAACACATCTCCTTTCGGAACTTTTTTATTTACTATCGCATCAATAGTGTCCTGAGAGCTTACTTTTACAATGGCCTGTGCAATGGCCTTACGATGCGTATTTGTTTTTGAGAGTATGTCAACCATGATTATTTATATTACTTATTTATTTTCCACAAGTGTGTTTCATCTTCCAGAATTTCTTTTCCCCAGATAGGAACTTCTTTTTTTAAACGTTCAACTATGTATTCACAAGCCATGAAGCTTTCTTTACGATGTCCGCAGGTAACAAGTACCATTAAACACAATTCACCGCCCTTCACTTCTTCTTTGCTATGTATAATGGAAAGTGATCTAACTTCAAATTTAGCACGTGCATCATTGGCTATTTGTAAAAAGGCTTGCTTTGCCATTTCTTCATTTGAAGAATAGGTTATTGCATGAACATTCTTCCCTTCAATAGTGTCTTGTCGCACCTGCCCAAGAAAAATTGCATAGGCTCCTGCCGCCTTATCAGTGCCTTGGGGTTTTATACTCAATGCAATTTCTTCGGCTGTTATGGCCCCATCAGCAAATTTAAAATTATACCAATTCTTATCTTCCATAGTTAAATGTGTGGTGTTGTTTCTTTATAATAGTTTAACAAAGTTTCAATACCGGGTTGAAAGCTGTAGCAATCTATGTTGGGATATATTGTGTTAATATACTCAAGCGCTTTCTTACTTCTTGCCCCTGACTTACAAACAAAAATAACCTTACTCAGCGTTCTTAATTCTTCAGCATGATCGGCAATTTTTCCGAGGGGTACTTTTAAAATGCCTTCAATGTTTGCTTCGGGCAATTCGTTGATCTCCCTAACGTCAATAAGATGAAAACCTTTTTCAGAAGTTAATTTAAATAATTCTTTCGCGCTGCTGATCGTTTTGCTTAAAGCACATGGAACTTCGTAAGTGTTATTTAGTATTTCCTCAATGCTCATTCTTTTCGCATGCATTTTCAAGTCAGCCTCCAAAGTAAAATGCTGAAGACTGCTACTATTGATGAATAAAACCTTATTAACGCAACACTCTTTTTTGTTAATGAAATATTTAATGACCTCGTTGGCCTGATACAATCCCATCATTCCGGGAAGTACAGCAAGTACTCCGGCTTCATCGCAATTCACACTTTTGCTACTCTTGTCAGATTCAGGAAATATATCACGGTAATTGGCGGAATATTTTCCGTTCTCAGTTTCTACGTTAAACACTCCCACCTGACCTTGAAATTTGTGTAAGGCGGCCGAAACAAATGGTAGTTTGTACAAGCTGCAAACATCGTTGATCAAATATCTGCTTGCAAAATTATCTGTACAGTCAAGTATCAGATCATGATCGCTGAATATCTCTAGTGCAGTTCTTGCATCAAGGAATTTTGGAATGGCTTGCACATGAATATGAGGATTGATCTGTTTCACCTTTTCGCAAGCAACAATAGCTTTTAATCTGCCTAATTCATTTGTGCTGAAGAGTATTTGCCGCTGCAAATTGGATATACCAATAGTGTCTCCATCCATAATGCTTATCTTCCCTATTCCGGCAGCAGCAAGGTATTGAAGGGCAGGGCAGCCCAAGCCTCCGGCGCCTACGATAAGTATTTTCGCATTCTTTAATGCAAGCTGGCCTTCCAATCCAACTGCGTTCAATTTGATCTGTCGATCATATCTTTGTATTTCTTCTTTACTTAGCATTTATCCTCCTGAAAATGGTGGCATCAAAGCGATACTAGACCCTAAGGGGATCTGAACGTTCTCGTGCACGATCATGTTGTTTATCGCAATAATGTAGTTATATGCATCCATCTCAGGAAAGTTTGTGTTCACTTTTTTCTTCAACGAATGTATATCCTTTATATTACTGTATATTAATTGTTGTTTGCCGGCGATTTCTGCGAGCACGCCGTATAGGTCTATCCTTATATCTTCCATTTCAATTCCTCCTCCAAAATTTCAAGTTCTTTTTTGTGTTGATGTTGCAAAGCATTTTTTCATCGTAAAATGATTCTCCACTCAGCGGTATCTTTTGTGATCCTATGATCGAAAGCGAATTCATTACACTTAATTCATCTTTATCAAGTAACTCCTTTATTAATGTTGCCTGTGTTTTTCTATAAACTGCAAATAGTGGTTCTGTTTTACCGTTGTGTTCAGTTACTGTAGCGCCCTCATTTTTTACAGACGATTCGATCAAATGTATGATCGCTTCTTCTTTAACCAAAGGAATGTCGCACGAAAGAAACAGATTCAATTCTTTGTTTGAATGCATAAGCCCTGTATAAATTCCTGCCAGCGGACCTTTTTCTTTTACTAGATCGCCAATTATGTTATATCCGAATCGTTCATATCCATTGTTATTAGCAATAATAGCGATGGAATCGGTGATCCTCTTCAATGTGTCGGTTATATGTCTAACAAATTCTTTTCCTTGTAAATTCACAAGGCCTTTTTCTGTACCCATCCTTGTGCTTTTTCCTCCGCACAGAACATAAGCGTTTATTTGTATTGGTTCACGCATTGCGTTATAGTTAACTTAGAATAACGAATCATAAAAAAAACTAAACTAAATCGGATTGTTTCTTAATGAACTTCTCAAATTGCTCGTTTAATTTCTTATAAATATCGATCACTTTTTTTCCTTCATGTGTGATCAAGCTTCCGCCGCCGCCGGCACCTCCCGAAACTTTGATCACTAAAGGTTTTTCACTTTGTTTATTCATTGCATCTATCTGCTCCCAAGCCTGACGGTAACTCATTTTCATTGATTTTGCCGCGTCTGTTATAGAGCCGTGTTCCATGATCCTTTCCAGCAAGGTAATTCTTCCTTCTCCAGCAAAAGTACCTTTTGCTGTTTCCAACCATATCCTTCCTTTTACATTCATTCTCATTGCCCAAAATTATCTTAATACCTCAAGCCATCAAATGATAATAATCATATTATATACTATGATAGTCAACCAAGTCTCCTGCTTTTAATTCGGTTTCATTTTCAGGTATTATTATCAGGCAGTTAGCTTCAGCAAAAGATGTGAGCTTATAAGATTCCTGATCGGAGAGAATGTTCGCACTTTTTTCGTTCACGTACCCTTTTAAAAAATGAGTTAATCCGCTTTTTTTTGAATACGAATTACCTAATCTTGCTTTTTTTATGATGCGTAAAGGTTCTTTATCTCCCTGAAGTGTTTTTATAAGTGGAATCACATATTCGTAAAAGCATGTAAGCGATGCGGCAGGATTGCCGGGTAATCCAAAAACGAATTTTTTCCCTATCGTTCCAAAATACAAAGGTTTACCGGGCTTTTGTTTTACTTTATGGAAAACAGTTTTAACTTTCAATTCATTAAGAACATCTTTTACCAGATCATATTTCCCTACAGAAATGCCGCCGCTGATCAGAACAATGTCAGATGTCTTTAGGCAATTAGATATACATTTCTTTAACGAAGCGATCTTGTCCTCGCTTCTAAATACGCCATGTACTTGAATTTTATATTCGCTTAGTATGGCATGAAGCATAATTGAATTGCTTTCATAGATCATGTCGCTCTTTAAAGGAGTGCCCGGTTTTACCAATTCATTACCGCTAACAGTAATAGAAGCAGTTGGAAAACGAAAAACTTTGATTTTTGAATGCCCTCCCGTTGCGGCAATTGCAATACGAGGTGCGTTAAGTAGTTCTCCTTTTTTAATAATCACATCACCTTTTTTAAACTGTGAACCCTTTGTGCGAATATTATCTAAGGCTTTAAATTTGCTCCTGTCAAACTGCAATTTTCCTTTCTCGTCTATTTCAACGAGTTCTTGTGGAATTACAACATCGGCGTTTGCAGGTATTTTGGCACCCGTAAAGATCCGAATAGCAGAATGTGGTTTTATGTGTTTGATCTTTGATTTTCCGGCACTATTCTCATCCTTCGATATTTGGATAGCCTCATTCGATTGAATATTACATAAGTGAAATGCATAGTTGTCCATGGCCGACTGGTCAAATGGGGGCGAGTGGCAAATCGACTTCAGGTCGCTTGCCATTCGGTGACCAATGGCTTCTTCGATCTTTAAAAGAACATGGATATGCCTGAACTTCAGGGCTTCTTCTATTACTTTTTGTACAGCTTCTTTACTAGAAATCATGAGCTAAATTAGTGTTAATCAGCCATAAATCATAACCTTAAATAAAGATATTTCAAAACCCGAAAGCATGATTTAAATCATACTAATATATGACATGGGTTAGAACTACTAACGGTTTGACTAGCTAATTTTGACCTGTAAGTATTATGGAATCAAAAGCATTAAAAGCCCCTTCTTGTTCAAATTGCGCCACTTGTTCGCAAGGGATCTTTTCTGTTTTTAAAGGGGCCGAACTTTCGAGATTAAGCGAGAAAAAGGTATTCCAATTATATAAGAAGGGGCAGTATATTTTCAAAGAAAAGGCTGAGCCCAAAGGATTGTTTTGTATACACGACGGAAATGTGAAGATCACCAAAGAAAGTGAAGATGGCAAGGAGCAGATTGTTCGGTTGGCAAAAGCAGGCAATTTTATTGGTTATAGAGCTCTCCTTTGTAACGATATCTATCAAGCTTCGGCAATAGCACTCGAGGATACATATGTATGTTTTTATAATAAGGAAATTTATTTTGAGCTGCTTTATTCTAATCCTGCGATAGCGGCTCAAACCATTAAAGTGTTAACCAGAGATCTTCGATTTGCAGAGAATATGATGTTGAACATGGCACAGAAACATGTAAAGGGAAGAATTGCCGAGATACTGCTTATGTTAGAAGAGTTTTATGGAGTGTACGAAAAGGATGGTACAATAAATGCCACTCTTAAACGTGAAGATATAGGGCATTTGGTTGGTACAACTACTGAAACATCAATACGTGTTATTTCAGAACTTGTAAAAGATCATCTTATCGAATTGAAAGGAAAAAGAATAATGTTAATTAATAAAGAAAAGATACTTGAGCTTTCAAACCGAAAAAATTAAATATGATGGATAATGATTATAATCATATTTAATTGATAGAACAACAATGATATTTGTACAGAAATTCAATAAGACATTAACAATTTAAAATAAGTATTATGGAATGTAAATCAATCAAAAATGTAATTCGCGTGTTTGCATTGGTTGTTTGTACTTCTCAGTTGCCTTTGATAGCACAAAACGGTGAAGCTACTTTCAAACAAACCTGCGGTGCATGTCATACAATTGGCAAAGGAAAAGTAGTTGGGCCGGACCTGATGAATGTGCATAAAAAGAGAAAAGAGGAGTGGATCATTAAATTTGTAAAAGGGTCACAAGCATTCATTAAAAGTGGTGATGCGGATGCGAAAGCAATCTTTGATGAGTTCAACGGAATGGTGATGCCTGATCAACCATTAAAGGATGAAGATATCAAAGCGGTGATCGCGTACATCGGAGCACAAAGTGATGGTGCTGCAGTTTCTGAGCCTGTTGCTGATGCTTCTGCAAAAAAAGAAACACCGTCGACCGTAACTCCGGATCAAATTCTTAAAGGAAGAGCATATTTTGAAGGCAGCATGGCTTTTTCTAAAGGAGGCGCTTCATGTATCTCTTGCCACAATGTTAATTACGATGGTGTGATTGCAGGAGGAGTTTTAGCAAAAGATCTAACAGATAGCTACACCAGATTAGGAGGAGAAGCAGGGTTAAACGGTATGTTGTCTTCCCCTCCATTTCCTGCAATGACAGCAGCATTTAAAAATAACCCATTAACCAGCGAAGAGATCGCCGCCATTAGCGCCTTTTTAAAAGACGCAGGTGAAAAGAAATCTGAGGTGGCGGGATGGAATCCATTGTTACTTGGAGGATTCGCAGGATTTATTGTTCTGTTCGGCATTATCATGGTCATGTGGAATAAGCGTAAGAATAACAGTACTAAAAAAGAATATCACGAACGTCAAATTAAAGCTATTAACTAATTAAATCCTTAAAATTATGAGCTGGATTGAAGATATAATTTCTCCGAAAACCCGTAAGTGGGAAGAATTTTACAGAAATCGCTGGCAGCACGATAAAGTTGTACGAAGTACACATGGTGTAAACTGTACAGGTGGCTGTTCATGGCAAGTATATGTCAAAGATGGTATTGTAGTATGGGAGACACAAGCGTTGGATTATCCATTGCTAGAAAGTAGTTTACCTCCTTACGAACCAAGAGGATGTCAGAGAGGTATTTCTTATTCATGGTATTTATATAGCCCAATTAGGGTTAAGTATCCTTTGATGAGAGGTGCATTACTCGATATCTTTAAAGAAGAGAAACGTAAATGTGGAGGAGATGCTTACCAAGCATGGGAGAATATTCAAAGTGATCCTACTAAAAGACAGCGTTATCAAAAAGCTAGAGGAAAAGGTGGATTTAGACGCGTGAAGTGGGATGAAGTGGTTGAGTTGATCGCATCTGCTAATTTATATACAATTAAAAAGTATGGTCCGGACAGAGTTATTGGTTTTTCGCCAATTCCCGCAATGTCTATGTTGAGTTATGCTTCAGGAGCACGATACCTTCAATTGATTGGTGGAGTGAATTTAAGTTTTTACGACTGGTATTGCGATCTTCCTACAGCATTTCCTGAAATTTGGGGTGAGCAAACAGACGTTTGTGAAAGTGCCGATTGGTACAATTCAAAGTTTTGTGTGTCTATGGGTGCAAACCTTGGTATGACTCGTACACCGGATATTCACTTCTTCTCTGAATCAAAACATAACGGAACAAAAACAGTGGTAATGTCTCCCGACTTCAGCATGGTTGCAAAACATGCCGATCAATGGATTCCTTGTCACGCCGGTTCCGATGGAGCGTTTTGGATGGCAGTTACACATGTGATCCTAAAAGAATTCCACGTAGACCGTCAAGTGCCATACTTTATGGATTATGTTAAACGTTATACCGACTGTCCTTTTCTTGTTGAGTTAATTAAAGACGGAAATAATTATTTGCCGGGCAAAATGGTTCGCGCAAATCGTTTATCTAAATATCAAGGAATAGAGAATGGAGATTGGAAATTCCTTAATATGGATGCTTCAGGTAAATTAGTAATGCCAAAAGGCACAATGGGCCAGCGTTGGGATGCTAAGAAAACCGGAAATTGGAATCTGAAATTTGAAGATGGTGAAGACAACTCTACCTATGATCCAATTCTTACTTTATTAAATAATAAAGATGAAGTATTAAATGTTGAATTCACTGAGTTTGGTTTAGATAAAAAAGCAGTTCGTGGTGTTCCGGTGAAGTATGTTGAAACAGTAAATGGAAAGATTCCCGTAACTACTGTTTATGACCTTACCATGGGACAATATGGTGTAGGGCGCGGATTAGCAGGAGAATACCCTAAAGATTATAACGACGAAAAACAGGCTTATACTCCGGCATGGCAGGAGATATTTACAGGCGTAGGACGTGATACAGTACTTCAATTAGCACGCGAGTGGGGAAGCACAGCTGAGATAACCAAAGGAAAATGTATGGTGATCGTTGGAGCTGCAATTTGTCACTGGTTCCATAATAATTTAATGTATCGTTCTGCGATCATGACACAAATGCTAACAGGCTGTAATGGCGTAAATGGTGGTGGTATGAATCACTATGTTGGTCAAGAAAAATTGGCTCCTGTTGATTCTTGGGGAACTATCATGTCCGCCAAAGATTGGCAAGGTGCTAATCGTTTGCAACAAGGTCCTATCTGGCACTATATCAATTCTGATCAGTGGAGATACGATAACAATCAAGTAATGTATAACAAAGTGCCTCACGGAAGCAAATTGGGTAATCTCCACTCTGCCGATGTGATTGCTATGTCAGTAAGAAACGGATGGATGCCATTCTATCCGCAATACAGCAAGAATAATCTGGAGATAGCTAAAGATGCAATGGCATCAGGTGCTACTAATGATGATGAGATCAGAAATTATGTAGTAAGCAAACTAAAATCAAAGGAGCTGAACTACTCGGTGATGGATCCGGATAATGAAATAAATTTCCCTCGTAATTGGTTTATATGGAGAGGTAATGCTTTAATGTCGAGTGCAAAAGGACATGAGTATATGCTTGATCATTACTTAGGAACACATACTAATAAGATTGCTGATGAAGTGGCGAAAGATGAAGTACATGAATTGTTATGGCGTGAAGCTCCGAAAGGAAAGATGGCTCTGATCGTTGATATCAACTTCAGGATGGATACCACAGCGCTTTATTCAGATATCGTGTTGCCTACAGCATCATGGTATGAAAAAGCAGATATCAACAGTACTGATATGCACTCATTCATACATCCGTTATCTGCTGCTGTGCCTCCGGTTTGGGAATCAAAAACCGATTGGCAGATCTTCCAGTACATTGCAAAAGTGTTCAGTGAATTAGCAAAGAAACATTTCCCAACTCCTGTAAAGGATATTGTGAACGTACCTTTGTCGCACGATAGTATTGATGAGATATCGCAACCAAAATTACAAGATTGGTATAAAGGGGAATGCGAGCCAATTCCTGGAAAAACCATGCACAAGATTGCTATCGTAGAGAGGGATTATACTCAGATCTATAATAAATACATTTCGCTGGGTGCAAATTTATTGAAAAATCAAATTGGAGCACACGGGGTAAATTTTATGGCAGACGATGCTTATACTGAGATGTTGGCCGATAAGAAGCATATACAGAAAATTAATGGTACAGAGTATCCTTCGGTAAAAGATGATGTTGAAGCGATCAACGCGATCTTAAAACTTTCTTCACTCACCAATGGTCATCTTACTGTAAGAGCATATACCAATATGGAAAAGAAAACTGGTATGCCGCTTCTTCAGCACGGTATTGGTAGTAGAGATGTGAAGATTGATTACAAGGATCTTCAATCACAACCACGCCGTTATAATAACTCACCATTGTGGTCAGGTTTAATGGATGATGGTCGCGCTTATTGTGCTTACACTTATAATGTAGATTGTTTAGTGCCTTGGAGAACACTAACCGGACGTCAATCTTTCTATCTGGATCATGATGGATATATAGCATTCGGTGAGCATTTACCTACTTACAAACCGTCTCCAAAACCTGAAGCGTATGGCGACTTGAGAAAAACAGTGAATGATGGCAAAGCAAAAATGCTAAACGTGCTTACGCCTCATGGTAAATGGCATATCCACTCAACATATGGTGATACACTACGTATGTTAACTTTATCTAGGGGTATGGAGCCTTGCTGGATGAGTGAGAAAGACGCAGCCGATCTTGGTATCAAGGATAATGATTGGGTAGAAGTATATAATGACCATGGTGTTTATTGTACACGTGCCTGCGTAAGTGCTCGTATCCCGAGCGGTGTGTGTATAGTTTATCACTCTCCTGAAAGAACATACTCAGTTCCTAAATCACAAGTAAGAGGCGGAAAACGCGCAGGTGGTCACAATAGTTTCACTCGCGTACACTTAAAGCCAAACCTTTTGATGGGTGGTTACGGACAGTTCTCTTACCACTTCAATTATTGGGGTCCTGTAGGTGTGAATCGTGATACGCATGTGTTGGTTCGCAGAATGGATAAATTAGAATTTTAATAACTAACTAAATAAATAGTGTTATGAATATAAGATCACAAATAGCCATGGTTTTCCACCTCGATAAATGTATCGGATGCCATACTTGTTCAATTGCCTGTAAAAATATATGGACAGACAGGAAGGGCGCAGAATATATGTGGTGGAATAACGTTGAAACAAAACCGGGCACCGGATATCCTACTAAGTGGGAAGATCAGGAAACATATAAAGGTGGTTGGGAGAAGAACGGCGACACCGTTTCTTTGAAAGGCACCGGAAAATTTAAAGGATTAAAAAACATCTTTCACAATCCGTATATGCCGGTGTTGGATGATTATTATGAGCCATGGACTTATAAATATCAGGATCTTTTCACAGCTCCTGAAGGAGATGATCAACCAATTGCACGTCCTGTTTCATTAGTTACTGGCGAACCGATTGAGATCAAGAGTGGTCCTAACTGGGATGATGATTTGGGAGGTTCACCAGACTTTGCGAGAAAAGACGTGAACATGGAAAAGCTTACACCTGAGCAAGAAGCAATGTTCCAACTGGAGAGAATGACATTCCATTATCTTCCTCGTATTTGTAATCACTGTTTAAATCCTGCGTGTGTTGCTTCATGTCCATCTGGCGCTTTATACAAAAGAGGTGAAGATGGTGTGGTGCTTATCAATCAAGAGCGTTGTAGAGCATGGAGAATGTGTGTAACTGCATGTCCATATAAAAAATCATATTATAACTGGCACACCGGTAAATCTGAGAAGTGTGTATTGTGTTATCCACGATTAGAATCCGGACAAGCTCCTGCATGTTTCCATTCATGTGTTGGTCGTATCCGTTATCTGGGAGTATTGTTGTATGATGCAGACAAGATCGAAGCAGTTGCTTCTTGTAAAGAAGAAGAATTAGTTGACAGACACATTGATATTTACGTGGATCCTTTTGATCCGGCTGTGATAGAAGCTGCAACGGCAAATGGAATTGCAATGTCAACCATTGAAGCTGCACAAAAATCACCTGTATACAAATTTGTTAAGTTGTGGAAACTTGCATTACCACTTCACCCAGAATACAGAACCTTACCAAACTTATTCTACGTGCCGGCTTTATTACCTGGTATGGCAAGTGTACAAGATGGTATTTATAACTCAACTACCAAATCACTTTGGGGTGGAATTGATACAACTCGTCTTCCAATGAAATATCTCGCTTCTCTGTTCTCTGCAGGAAACACCGAAAAAGTTGCAGATGTATTAAAGAAACTGATGGCCGTTCGTATGCACAGAAGAGGTGTAACGGTTGGTGATCTAAAAGCGGATGAAATTTCTCAAGCAATGAAGGAAACAAATTTATCAGGGAATACAGCCGACGAGATCTTCCGTCTTACTTCCCTTGCAACATTCGACGATCGTTTTGTGATCCCTCCTGCACATCGTGAGGAATCAATCGAAATGCTTGAGAATACTGCCGATGTTAAAGGAAATACCGGATTCGGATTCAAAGAAACTCCAGCACGCGGATTATGATAAATAAAGATATATTATTACATCTGGCAGAATTGTTCAGATATCCTGAAGTCGACAGCCCGGTAAAGGTACTGGCTTGTCAGGAAGCTTTGGATGCTGATTACCCTGAAGCCGCTGAGCTCTTGAGACCTTTCACTCAACACTTCATTTCGTTGAGTGAGGATAAACGCGAGGAGCTTTTTACTAAGACCTTTGATGTGCAGCCGATTTGTTATCTTGATCTTGGTTATGTGATCTTTGGTGAGGATTACAAGCGCGGATCTTTTCTCCTGCACATGCAGGCAGAACAGAATCGTATAGGTAGAGATTGTAGTCCTGAACTGCCTGACCATTTGTATCACGTGTTGCATCTTACAACTATACATCCTGATCCTGTTTTTGTTGACGAATTGGTTGCAAAGATCTTGGTTCCGGCCGTAAAGAAGATGATGGCTGAATTTGATTCTGCAAGGATTGAACTTAAAATGAAGGTGATCAAAAAGTTGCACAATGCGCTGATCGCTGAAGAAATGAACACGGGTAATGTGTATAATAATGCTTTCGCAGCTCTTCTAAATGTTTTTGAAACTGAGTTTGCACAGGCAATCGCACATTATAATCCAAAAGAAGAGAATCTTATCAACGAATCCTTTTTCAATAAAAATAATTCAATAAATCAATTAGTAAACAACTATAAAATCGATTAATTATGCTAAACCAGTTGTTATTTGTAGCGTTGCCTTATGTAGCCTTGGCAATATTCTTAGTAGGATCTATATATAGATACCTTTATAAAGGCTTCAAAGTATCATCACTTTCCTCTCAGTTCCTTGAAGGAAGACAATTATTCTTCGGAAGTCAACCTTTTCACTGGGGATTATTCTTTCTGTTCTTTGGGCACTTGATTGCCTTTTTGTTTCCATCTACTGTTATTGCATGGAATGGGCAAACAGTTAGGTTGCTAATACTAGAATGCGCGTCTTTTGCATTTGGTATCAGCGCACTTTGGGGTTTATTTGCTTTGATCACAAGGCGTTTAACCAACAAAAGAGTTCAGATCGTTACAAGTAAAATGGACGTGGTAGTTTATTTGGTGTTGTTGGTTCAGATTATTTCAGGATTATGCGTAGCTTATTTTAATCGTTGGGGTTCAAACTGGTTCGCTGCATTTTTAACTCCGTATTTGCGTTCGATCTTTGTTTTCGATCCTCAAATTGATGCCATTTCAACAGTAAATTCTGTATGGTTAAAAATACATGTTGTTTCAGCTTTCAGTATTATCGCTATTATTCCATTCACAAGATTTGTTCACTTCCTTGTTTATCCGGTGGATTATCTATGGAGAAGTTACCAGCAAGTGATCTGGAATTGGGACAGACGTTCTATCAGAACAAGTAGAGCACACCAAGTTGGCGAGAAGTCGAAGAATAATTGATGATAGGTTTGTAGCACTCTTTGAATTAAATCACAAACAATATACTATCCTATGAAAAAAACATCCACATATTCAAAAAGACGTTATCTGTACGCGTTCATTTCGGTTTTTGCAGTAATGTTTATGGCCTTTAAAATGAATGCACAGGACGGACAAGCGATTTTTAAAAAGAATTGCGCCGTGTGTCATACTACTACTAAACAAAAATTGGTAGGGCCAGGCTTAGAAGGGATTTCAACTTTACGTAAGGAAGAGTGGTTGATTAAATGGATCAAGGATTCGCAAGCGCTTGTTAATAGTGGTGATGCGGAAGCGTTAACTGTGTTTGAAGCAGGAAACAAAGTGGTTATGCCTCCCTTTGCAAGTTTAAGTGATCAAGATATCAAGGATATACTTTCATTTATATCAACAGCAGTGCCGGCACAACCTGAAGTAGCCTCATCAACCTCTGCTACTCCGGTTGTAAAAAAGCAAGCACCTTGGAGTACAGCTGTAAAAGTTTTAGTTGCTGCATTGATTTTATTGGTGCTTTCTTTGTTTGCGTTTATAACATATATAAAGTACGACTTACGCAAATTAGGTATTGCAATGGATTCGGTGCCATTGAAGGATCAGGTTGGAAAATACCTTAGAAGCAATGGACGATTTTTGTTTTTCATCGGTATTATTGCGGTAGTGTTGGTAATGAAGTCATGTATCTCAGAGATAATGCAGTAATATAAAAATATGTCATAAAAAAAGGGACTTACATTTGTAAGTCCCTTTTTTATTTTACTTATGTCGCTATTTAACCACATTTTGAATGGCCGCAGCTCTTACATTTTAGGCAACTATCTTCGTATATTAACCAGTTTGAGTCATCGTAACTTAAGAATCATGTTGGAAAATACCAGAGAAACAACAGACGATATTTGTTTTTGATCGGTATTATTGCGTTAGTACTGGTAATGAAGTGATGTGTCTCAGAGATTATGACCAATATTAAAATAGGTCATAAAAAAAGGGACTTATAGTTGTCCCTTTTTTATGATATTACTTTTGATAGTCATTAACCACATTTTGAATGGCCGCAGCTCTTACATTTAAGACAACCTTCTTCGTATATTAATCCGGTTGGGTCACCGCAACTTGGGCATGATTTATCTTTTGCTTGCGAACCATTAGGAATGAATTGTTTCAATGCTCTTTCAAGTCCTGCTTTCCAGGTTGTGATGGTTCCGTTGGAGAAATTTAGATTTTCGATCAGATCGATCACATGCACCATTGGCATACCATGACGTAACACGCCTGATATTAATTTTGCATAATTCCAGAATTCTTTTTCGAACGAACGCGAAAGACCTTCGATAGTGATCTTGTATCCATCTTTATCTAGATACTGGAAATCGTATCTGCTTTTTCCGCCATCAGTTTTTGATTTAATGATCCAACCTTTGCTGATCCATTCGGGCAGAACAAAAGCATCTTCTTCTTTTCCTGTAAAGATCTCGTAAGGACGGTTATCAATGATTCCAACAAACGCTATCCATTTTTCGTTATGATTCATGAATCGCATAATAGAGGCGTTAATTTTTTGAGGGCGTTTTGGAGGCACCGAATCTTTTACCGAATCTGTGTTACTTTTTTCTTTGTCCGACACAAGTACACCTGCGCGTGAACCATCTCTGTAAACTGTTATACCCTTTAAACCAGCCTCCCACGAACGTAGATAAATATCTCCAACCAATTCTACACTGGCATTATTAGCAAGATTAATGGTTGAGCTGATACTGTGGGTTGTATATTTTTGTACAACAGACTGTAGTTTTATTCTATTCTCCCAGTTTATCTCAGAAGCGGTTGCTTTATAATAAGGACTTTTCTCAGGATCTGTTTGTCCGGTGATCTTCATCCATTCTTTTAAGCAATGATGGTAAATTGTGAATTCCTGCCAGCAGTCTCCCAAATTGTCAACAAAGTCTACTTTGCTATTCTGATCGCCCGGATTCACTTTTTTTCTTCGTTTATAGCTTAACAAGAACACGGGTTCTATTCCGGATGACGATTGAGCAAGAATACTTATACTTCCTGTTGGTGCAACTGTACTGATAGAAATATTTCTTCTGCCATGTTTCATCATTCGCTGTGTAAGTGCCGGAAACTCCTCTTTCATCATGTCAATAAATTCTGAAGTGTTTTCAACTGCTGCGTCAAAATCATTGAACTTTCCTCTTTCAATAGCCATATCAATAGAGCTGTCAAATTCAGCCGCACATTTGGTTTTCATAATAAGATCGGTAGCGCTGATACCATCTTCGCTATCGAATTTAATGTTTAGTGCAGCAAGTGAATCGGCAAGTGCTGTAAATCCTAAACCTGTTCTTCTGCCTCTTTTACCTGCATTATAAAGTAACTCCCATGTTTTTATTTCCACGTCTTTTATTTGATCCGGTTCCGGATCAGCTTTTACCTTTGCCAAGATGCGTTCAATTGCTTCCAGCTCCAGATCTACAAGGTCATCCATTAAGCGTTGAGCTTCGTATGTATATTCATAGAATTTAGAATAATTGAACTGGGCATCTGCTGTAAATGGTTTTTCAACAAAATTATATAAGTTGAGCGCCATCAACCTGCAACTATCACCTCCTTGCATAGCGATCTCTGAGCAAGGGTTTGTAGAAACATTTTTGAATCCCGGATAAATCGATGAGGTAGAGTAGAGGTGTTGTCTGTCCCAATAAATAATGCCCGGCTCAGCGGTGTTGTGGGCACAGGTTGTTATCTTTTCCCAAAGATCAAGCGCATCTATTTCTTTTGTAAATGTTGGTTTATCTGAATCAATTGGAAATTTAAGTGTGAACTTTGTTTTGTTCTTCACTGCCTTCATAAATGCATCGGAAACTTTGATCGATATGTTTGCGCCGGTGATTTTTTTCAGATCTTGTTTAATGGTAATGAATTGTTCAATATCGGGATGTGCAATATCCATGGTTATCATTAAAGCACCTCGTCTTCCATTTTGCGCTACTTCTCTTGTAGTGTTTGAGAATCTATCCATAAAGGACACAGCTCCTGAAGTTGTTCCTGCAGAATTTGAAACATGTTGGCCGCTTGGGCGTAATGTTGAAATATCGACGCCAACGCCACAACGTCTTTTAAAAAGCTGGGCCATTTGTTGATCAGTATAAAATACGCCACCGTATGAATCGTAGATCTCGGGAAGTACGATGCAGTTAGAGAGAGATGCGATCACATTTGGATTACCGAGTGATGACATTACACTTCCTTGTGGAATAACGTATTTAAAATTCTTGAACAATTCATATATGGTGTTTGTGTCTAATTTCTTTCTCTGTTTCCCGTACCCGGATAAAGATTTTTGAGCTGATGGTTTTAGTGCCTTAGAAGTATACTTTGCTTCCACACGACCGAATTCTTTAGCCATTCGTAAATGCATGTCATCCGGCGAGCATTCAATGAATTCGCCTTTTTTGTTTCGCATAGCGTACTTGCTGAGCCAAGTGTTGGCTGCCAGCTCATCTCCTTTAAAATAAAGGAGGCAATTTGCAAATGCTTCGGCATAAGTATAAACACCTATTGCATTATTGTTTTCTTTTTTTGTTTTTGTACTGAGCATATTATAAATATTTGACCGCAAGTTATTTTTATTCGAACTGGAAATGTGTTAACATCGGTTTTACTTATTGATATTCTTCTTGACATTTAAACTTTCATCATATATAAATTATCAGAAGTAATTTGTCACATGACTTTCGTCATAGTAATATCAAATAACTATGTTTAACCTTTGAGGAAATAAATTTATGCTGTTCAGTGAAATAGTTTTCGGGCCTATCAACAGCCGGCGTTTTGGAAGATCTCTTGGAATTAATTTGCTTCCGCTAGACAATAAGATCTGCAATTTTAACTGTATCTATTGTGAATGTGGGTGGACCGATCTACGCTCGGTAGAATCTAAATTCATTGCTAAGGATATTATAGTGGCAGCAATGAAAGAACGCTTTAGTGAGTTAAGTACTGTGAAGGAAAAACCTCAAGCGATCACGTTTGCCGGAAATGGAGAGCCTACCATGCATCCAGATTTCGCTTGGATCATGGATGAGACCATTCGTTTAAGAAATGAGTATTTACCAGGAGTAAAGATCGTGGTGCTGTCTAATTCGGCTCTACTCGGTAAAAAGGATGTAATGACTGCTTTAAAAAAGGCCGACCTGCGAGTGATGAAACTTGATGCAGGAACTGAAGAACAGTTTGATCTTATCGATCAGCCTTTGTCGCGAAAAAAGCTTCCATGGTATATAAATAAGTTGAAAGAATTTAACGGCGATCTTTATATTCAAACCATGTTCCTGAAAGGAATTCATGAAAAAGCATTTGTTGACAATACCACTGATAACGAAGTGCAGTGTTGGATCAATATTCTTAAGGAAGTACAGCCAAAGCTTGTTATGATCTACACTATCGACAGAGAAACTCCGGCTAAGGAATTGAATAAAATTTCCGAGGAATTATTAAATAAGATATGTGAAAAGGTAAAGTTAGCCGGGATCGACGCAAAAGTGTTCAATTAATTTAATAGTTTATTTCTGTCGCGTCTAACTTTTTCTTGAGTTACTAATTCCAGTTCTCTACTCATTTGACCTGCAATGCTTGTGTTCTCATTGGCTCTTCTTATTAAGTAAGGCACAACAGATCGAACCGGACCGTACGGAACATATTTTGTAACATTATAATTTTCGGCTGCTAAATTCATTGTGATATGATCACTCATTCCGTATAGCTGAGAGAAATAAACATTTGGGTGATCATTTGCAATGTTGCGTTTTTTCATTTCATCCAGCAAGAACAGTGTGCTTATTTCGTTATGCGTTCCTGCGCATAACATAATGAGATCAATATGGTCAAGGCATATCTCTATTGCTTTGTTGAAATCTCTATCTGTGTCTTCTTTTGTTTTTTGCATAGGAGTAGGGTAGTTCATTTCTAACGCGCGTGCATTCTCTCTTTCCAAATAGGCCCCTCTAACAAGTTTTATTCCTAATTTGATGTTGTTGTTTTGTGAAAGTGCAATGAGTTTATGCAGGTAGCTCAAACGATCGTGGCGATACATTTGTAGTGTAGTTAGTACGATGTGTTTTTCTTTATTGTATCGTAACATAAAGCCTTCTGCTAATAGATCAATTGCCGGCTGTAACCAACTTTCCTCAGCGTCGATGTAAACGGGCACATTCATTTCAGTTGCCGTTTCAAATAAATTTTCCATTCTTTTTAAAAACAAGATCCAATCCTGATTTTCAGATTCAGTGAATTCTTTTTTTAGACTTACCTTTTCGAGTAAATACGACTGAACGAATCCTGTGAGTTTGATGCAGGTGTATGGGATGGCGGGATTGTTATGTGCCGTTTCAATTATCTTAATTAATTCTTTCAAAGCAGAGTCAAATGCATGGTCGTCTTCTTCTCCTTCTACCGAATAGTCAAGGATGGATCTAACATTTGCCTTATACAAGCTATTTACCACGCTTTTCGTTTCATGAATGGTTTCTCCACCGCAAAACTGTTTAAAGATAGTGGCCTTAAGTACTCCATTAACTGGCAAACCTATTTTAAGTGCAAGGTTAAGTGCTTTCGTTAACAAATTCACTAACCACGGCTTGTTGATGAGTTTAAATAGCCAAAGTGTTTGACGTAGTTCGCGGTATGATTTCAGTACAAAAGCATTTTCGGTATTATAGAGCATTTGTATTTTCATGGTGTATCATTTTTAGTTCAATCCGGTGCCCCTTCAGTAGCAAGTTTTCGTAATAATTCGCGATTTATGATCTTCAACCTTCGTTCTTTGAAACTAATAATACTTTTGTCTTCCATTTTCTGAATGGTTTTGTATACATAATTTGTAGAAGTACCTATCAAGTTTGCAATATCCTTTGTTGTGATGATCTTTGGTACGATCTCATTTACTTTTAGTTTACTTAAATTAAAGAGTAGTGCAGCGAAATTGGTGATAACACTTTTTTGATTAATGTTAACTATTCGTTGTTCGAGTTGATCAGAAAAATCAGACATAGAATGTAAAAGATCAGAGAAGAGTTTCTTGTTAACGTCGATCTCTGACTTGATTTCTTGCAAGGGCACGAATATTATTTCCGAATGCTTAAGCGCAAGATAAGTTTTGTCATCCAACTCATCCAGTAGAACTTGATCAAGGCCAATAACATCACCTTCCAATCCAATCCATAAGATATAATCTTTCTTGTCAACTTTTTTGAATATTTTAATTGCGCCCTTCTTTATATAGAATATACCACGGTTCAATTCGTCGTCACAAAGCTTCCTGTCTTCAGTGATTTTAACCACAGCTCTGTGCTCAAATAAGGTTAATATACTTTGGCTAACTTTCATCTTTTTTCAAAAAATAAAGTTACTTCCCATTGAAGGGTATTAATATGACTACAATCATATACTTAAGTGTAGAACATAAGTGATGAGTTTATTTCAAAAACATGATAAAAGACCAAATTAGATGATGTGCATCATTTTCGGGCCTTTTTTAACGCTGTAACTTTATGCTGTTAAATATTTCTAGTATGTCAAAGTTTAAAACATTTTTAAAAGCAGGTCACGCACCAACACTATTTTCCGCTTTTTTGTATTTTGATTTTTGTTTCGCGATATGGGTTCTTAATGGTGCAATGGCCCCTTTTATAAGCGAACACTTTAATTTAAGTCCTGCCGAAAAAGGGTTCATGATCTCTGTTCCAATTTTGGCCGGTGCCATCATGCGTTTTCCATTAGGAGTACTGGCGCAATATATTGGTAGAAAGAACGCTGCATTAACAGAAATGTCGTTGATATTTTTCGCAATGCTTTTTGGGTATTATATGGTAGATACATATTCTGATGTGTTGAAGATGGGGGTTTTGTTAGGTATTGCCGGAGCGAGTTTTGGTGTTGCGCTTTCTTTAGGTTCGGGTTGGTTCCCGCCTAAATACAAGGGACTGGCGATGGGAATATCCGGAGCAGGGAATAGCGGTACTGTGTTGGCGATGTTGTTTGCACCACCTCTTGCTACAAAATATGGATGGCAAGCAGTATATGGAATGGCTGCATTTTTATGTTGATCCCAATTGTTGTAATGATCATTTTTGCTAAGGAACCTCCTGATAGAGAAAAACAATCTTTAAAAGAGCATTTAGCTTGTTTGTTTGAGAAAGACGGATGGTCATTTAATTTTATTTACATCATCACATTTGGTGGGTTTATTGGCTTATCTAATTTTTTACCGACTTATTTTCATGATCAGTTTGGAGTTACAAAAGTAGAAGCAGGTCAATTGACCATGCTTGCTGCCCTAATGGGCAGTGCCATTCGAATTGTGGGTGGTTGGGCTTCTGATAAATGGGGTGGCATCACAACACTCACTGCTATTTTTGGAGTAGTGATCGTTTGTATGATTATTGCGGGATTGCCTATTGGTATAACAGCTACTACTATATTGTTTATGGTTTGTTTTGCTGCTTTGGGTGCAGGTAACGGCGCTTTGTTTCAGTTAGTGCCTTTAAGATGGCCTTTGGCTACTGCGGTTGCAGGAAGTATGATCGGTGAGATAGGAGCATTAGGTGGAAGCTTTATACCAAATGCAATGGGTCTATCTAAACAAAACACAGGATCTTTCTTCTGGGGGTTCATGTCTTTTGCCATACTTGCAGCAATTGCATTTGTAGTATTAAGAGTGGCACAGCGTAAATGGACACAGAAATGGGTTGGCAAAGGTGGACTGGCTATAGTTAAGCCACAATCTATAGATATTGAAATTCATGAACATGTTGTAGGAAGAGAAGTGCCGGCTATGCATAAAAAAGGAGAGTTTGCATATCGTACCATTGTGTATCCTATTGGAAATTCAGAGTTGGCCGATAAGGCGCGCGAGCAAGCTGCCTACTTAGCTAAATCAACGGGCGCCAATTTGTTGCTATTGTATGTAAATCAAAAATCGCATAGCACCGGTATTCTTGCTACAGACTCAAAGCAATTTGAGAGTGTGAGAGATGCTTGGATCAATGAAGGAAGGCAAATACTGAAAGATGAAGCATCAAAATTGAAAGAGCTTAAGGTGGATAATATTGAAGCTGTGTTTGGGCAAGGAGATGTTGCGACCGAGATCGTTACTATTGCAAAAGAAAGAAATGCAGAGCTCATCTTGCTGGCAAGTCATAAGGCTTCACCATTGGGAAAATTGCTCATGGGTAATCGTACCTATGATGTTTTTCTGGATACCCCTTGTCCTATTTTAAGAATTGTAAGATAAAAATCAATTAAAACAAAGTATATGTCAAAAACATGGTTAGATAAATGGAATCCTGAGGATAATAATTTCTGGGAATCTGAAGGAAAAAAAATAGCGTGGCGAACATTGTGGATCACGACTATCACACTAACATTATCATTTGCTACATGGTTTATGATGAGTGCTATTGTAGTGAAATTGCCGGGTATTGGATTTAAATTCACCCCTGATCAGTTATTTTGGTTAGCGGCCATGCCTGGACTTGCGGCAGGTACATTAAGGATCGTGCATACATTCTTACTGCCAATTTATGGTACGCGTCACATTATCACCATTGCAACGCTTATCAAATTAATTCCGGTAATAGGTATTGGTTTAGCTGTAATGGATCCAACAACACCGTTTTGGGTATTTATGGTGCTTGCTTTCACTTCAGGTTTTGGCGGTGGTGATTTCTCTTCTTATATGCCGAGTACAAATATGTTCTTCCCTAAAAGATTGAAGGGAACTGCATTGGGAATTCAAGCCGGTATTGGAAATTTTGGTGTTTCTGTTGTGCAGTTTGTAACTCCGGCAATTTTAGGGTTGGCAATTTATGGTGGTTCTCAAGTGTCTACTTCTATTGACGTAAAAAGAAGCAACGCCACAATGAAAAGTATAGAGGCTGCACAAAAAGCAGAGATCTTTGCGTCTTTAGATACTGCAGTGCAAAGAAAGATCATAGGCGCGGTTGATAAAAAAATGAAGGATTCAGTTTCAGCTATAGTGCCTCTTACTGATAAGGCTGCATTTTTTGCAGCTCTTCCGGCAAAAGCACAAGGAAAAGCAGTGAGTAAGATCGCCCCTAAGGCTGCAGAAAAAGTAATTACAAAATTTGATGCTGGTACAAAAGCAGTGAAGAACAAAGATATCTATTTGCAATCTGCTGCGTTTTGGTACGCACCTTTACTTATCATTTTAGGTATTATCAGCTGGATGTATTTGCGCAGTATACCAATGAAAACTTCTATTAAAGAACAATTAGATATTTTTGGCAATAAACACACTTGGTTCTGTACAATTACTTATGTAATGACCTTTGGTGGTTTTTCTGGTCTTGCGGCCGCTTTCCCACTTATGATAAAAGCACTTTATGGTAATTTTCCCAATGCACCGGATCCTTTAGTTTATGCCTTCTATGGTCCGTTGATCGGATCTGCAAGTCGAGTGTTATTCGGATTCATTGCCGATAAAGTGGGCGGCGCTATACTTACAACACTTACTGGTGTTGGGTTATTAGTTGGTGGTGCCATGTTGTTAGGAATGGGACTGGTTGCTCCAACAAGTATGGATCAGTTTCCAATGTTCCTGGCAGTTATGTTAGGTCTGTTCTTCTTTACAGGTGTTGGTAATGCCGGTACATTCCGTCAGTATCCTATCATTTTTGCTGATAACCAACGTCAAGCAGCAGGTGTTTTAGGTTGGACTGCTGCGGTTGCTGCATACGGACCATTCATCTTTGCTACATTGATAGGAAATGCAATTTCATCTTCAGGTAATGCAAATAGTTTCTTCTGGGGATTGATCGTCTTCGCGTTCATAGGAACAGTTATTAACTGGTATTTTTACCAACGCAAAGGTTGCGAAAGACCAAGCTAATTATTGTAATATTATGATTGATAAAGGCCGACAGTGGAGAATGTCGGCCTTTTTATTTATAGCCAAAATTATTTATTTGAATACCCCTTAAGATGAGAGTCTGATCCTTTTTGATCTGGTAATATGCCTTTGGTGCGGGCATTTATGGCCATGGTTGTAAATTCTGTTTTGCAATGGAATATTAGGTTTACTGACGCTACTCATATTTTATAAATCACATCCAACTTAACTTTGCTCATATAATTAGCCCTATTAATACAACTTATAAAGACAAGAACTATGAGAACTCAAAGAAAGAATCTGATCGGTTTATTAGTGTTTGCTATATGCGTGATGACACTCAACCTTCAAGCTCAATTTACGGTTACTGGTCAATACATGTCGCGTGGTGAATACCGTCATGGATTTCAATCACTTGCTGACACAAACCAAAAAGCCTCTTTATTCGTGTCGCAACGAGCAAGAATTAATGCAGAGTATAAGCAAGAAAAATACAAGATCTATGTTTCAGCACAAGATGTTCGAACTTGGGGAAGCGTAGCCAATGCAGCGATCGACACCAAGGGTTTGTTCTCTGTTTTTGAAGCTTATGGAGAATTGAATTGCAGTAAAAAATTCTCTGCTAAGATCGGTCGTCAAGTACTTTCATACGATGATGATAGGATTTTTGGTGGATTAGATTGGGCTATGCAAGCTCGTCGTCACGATGCGGCGGTATTTAAATATAATTTAGATAGTACAACGACAATGCATTTTGGCGGCGCTTATAATCAAAATAGTGAGTCAAATAAACTGATACAATATACTGTTGCAGGCAATTATAAATCATTTCAGTATTTCTGGCTGAATAAACAGATCAAGAAACTCAATTTAAGCTTTCTTGCTTTGAATAATGGCGTTGCTTATAATCGTGTTAATACAACAACCGGTGTGCGCGACTCTATGACATTGTATCAACAAACTTTCGGTTTAAGAACGGAGTATAAAACAGACAAGATGATAGGTTTGGTATACGCTTATTATCAAATGGGTGATGATAACACGAACAGAAAAACAAGCGCTGTAGATCTTTGTGGTGAAATTGGATATAAGCCGGCTAAAGGTTTCTTGGTAACTTTGGGTGCAGAATATCTCTCAGGACAAAGTCAAACTGATACAGCAAAAGCATACAGAGATGTGAATCACTCATTTAATCCTTATTATGGAACCAACCACAGATTTAATGGTTATATGGATTATTTCTATGTTGGTAATCACATTAATTCTGTTGGTTTACTTGATGCTTATTTGCGTTTAAGTTATACACATAAAAAAACCTTGTTATCTATCAATACTCATATGTTCAATGCAGCAGCAGATGTTAAGGATAAAAGTGTAACAACATCAATAGCTAAAATGAATGCGCATTTAGGGGCTGAGGTTGACTTTACATTCAGTCATAATTTTACAGATGGAGTTGCGGTTCAAGGTGGCTATTCGCAGATGTTCGGCACTGCTACAATGAAAGCAATAAAAGGTGGACAGTTGTCGCCACTTAGCAATTGGGCTTATGTGATGCTCATCATTCGTCCGGGTAAAGTAGCATGGACCAAGTGTGGTTTAAAAATGTAATTAAAGCATGAGAATAATTTATGATAAATAAAATGAGTAGATCGTGTAAAAGAATTGAATCACTAAAACTGTTTGCGACTATTTTATTGGCCGCGGTTGTTTTTTGTTTTCCTTCATGTAAGAAGGAATCCATTGATCCAACGTATTCAAAGGCAAAATTTACAATTCAAATGTACTCAGCCGATACAAAGATCGTTTGGGATAATGTTGGTTATTCAAATGCAGCAGGAAACACATTCGGCGTAAGTAATGCCAACTTCTATATTTCCGGTATTGTTATGAAAAGTGCCACAAAAACTTATACTTCAAAAAAAGCATTTTACATAGACCCTAAGATTGCGGCAAAAAGCTACTTTTTATTGGATTCTATACCTCCGGCCGACTATACCGAGATAACCATGTATATTGGTTTAGATAAAAACACAAATAAGTCTAATTCGCTTATAGCAACTACTGACAATGTGAATATGGCTTGGCCCGACATGATGGGTGGAGGATATCATTTTCTTAAGTTGGAAGGTAGTTATTTAGATTCGTTGAATGTAACAAAGGGTTATGCAATTCATTTGGGTAAAAATGAGAATCTGATAACAGTGAAGTTGACTAAGCTGATGCATCAAAAATATTGGAATCATACCTACACATTAAATTTCAACGTGAACGAAGTATTCGCCAACCCATACAAGTATGATCTTGATCTAGAGGCAAATTATACGATGTCTGACTCATTGGCAATGCTCAGGATAAAAAACAATATGACGGATGTTTTTACGCTTAATCAGGATAATTAGCAGATCGGCTGTATTGCTGTTGCTGTTTTGGAGTTGCAGGAAGGAGAGTTCTGTTCCGGTTGATGCGCCCGTAAATCTGACGCCTTATGCAATTACTTATCCTTATTATTTTCCTATCCTCGAACTTCCCGCGAATAACCCTTTAACTTTAGAAGGGATAGATCTTGGGAGGCATTTATATTATGATACTATACTTTCGCGAGATGGAAGAGCCTGTGCAAATTGTCATTTTCAAGCTTCTGCATTTACTACCTATACTAGCAATGCTCTAGCGCATATTAATTTGGGTTGGAACAATTCATTCCTGTGGAATGGAAAAGTGCAAGGTAGCATGGAGGATATCATGATGTTTGAGGTTGAGCAATTCTTTAATACGGATGTGGCTAAAATGAATCGCTCTGTTTTTTACAGAAAAGAGTTTAAAAAAGTTTATAACTCTGATACAATAACGCCGCAATTGCTTTCCTACGCACTCTCACAGTTCTTTAGGGCAATGGTCTCCAAGAATTCGCTGTGCGACAAGTTCTTTTTGCATACAGCTAGTTTAAATGCTTCGCAAACGCGAGGTTTCAATATCTTTACTACCGAAAAAGGCGATTGTTTTCATTGCCATAGTTTGGGGTTATTTACAGATAACAAATTCCATAATATTGGATTAGATTCCATTTTTATCGGTGTAAATGTTGGCAGGTATAATGTAACCGGTAAAGAGTCGGATCTGGGCCATTTTAAAACCCCAACCTTGCGTAATATTGAGCTTACAGCCCCTTATATGCATGATGGGAGGTACACAACCTTAGAGGAAGTTGTAGACCACTACGATTCAAAGGTAAAGCATAGTAATACCCTAGACCCAATTATGACCAAGCCCAGTAAGTTATATGGATTAGGACTAACATCTCAGGATAAGGCTGATCTGGTGGCTTTTCTGAAGACCTTGACCGACACTAGCTTTACTAATAATCCCTTACTTCAAAAGCCTTAAAAAATTATGATGAATGTCATGCGTGGCGTTCAAATAAATTCCGTTATTTGCAAGTAAACATAACGCTATGATAGATCTGAAAGAAACCAACAAGAAAGACCCCATTAAAAGAAACGTTGAGAATGGGCTAGATAATATGAAGGGATGCACGCCTTTTGATCCCCCATCGGTATATGAGGAGGAAAATAAACCTAAGATCGATTTTGATTCAATGCCTGAAGCTTTACAGGAATTGATGAAGGAGCATAAAGTAGCAGTTGAAAAGATAGAGGCATTTGAGAATGCTTTGGTAGAATATAAAACCAGTGGGTATGTACTTAATCCATCTATAAATTCTACACTTTCTGAATTCTTTAAATTTTACGACAACAATCTTTTGGTACATAATGAAAAAGAAGACAAAGCACTTTTTCCTATACTTAACGATAAATTACTGGAATCAGGAGAGCACAGTATTGGTGAGAATCCTAAAACAGCTATTGATGTGATGGAAGATGATCATGTTAAATTTATACAGCTAGGAACCTTGTGTTTTAATTTATTTGGTCTTGCTACTAGAATAAAGGATCCTCAATCGAGAATGTTCATATGTGATACTGCTTATGATACAAGTAGAGAATTTACTGAGCTATTACGCTTACATATATACCGCGAGGATTATACATTATTCCCATTAGCGCATAAATTGATATCGGCTGAGGAATTCGAGGAAATAAGTAAAAAACAAAAGAGATATAAATAAAATGCTGCAGGACCAGTTCGGAAGAGAACATAACTATTTACGACTGTCGCTAACTGAGCGCTGTAACTTGCGTTGTTTTTATTGCATGCCTGCCGAAGGCGTGCCACTTTCTCCAAAAGATCATATTATGAGTACCGAGGAGATAGAGACTATCGCCGGTACATTTGTAAAAATGGGCGTGAACAAGATCCGTTTTACCGGAGGGGAACCTCTACTGCGTAAGGATTTTGCCAATGTTGCAGAAAGGCTAAGTAAATTTAATTGTGAGTTGGCCGTTACCACTAACGGAATATTGGTTGATCAATATTTGCAAACTTTCAAGGATACAGGGATAAAAAAAATAAATGTGAGTCTTGATACGCTTGATGAAAGTAAATTCAATAGTATCACACGTCGCGATTATTTTAAGAGAGTGATGAGTAATATAGAGCTTTTATTCACGCATGGTTTTGTTCCTAAGATCAATGTAGTGGTGATCAAGAATGTAAACGATAATGAACTAATAGATTTTATTAATCTTACTAAAGAATGGCCAACCACTGTGCAATTCATAGAATTTATGCCTTTTTCAGGAAATAAATGGGATCTCACGCAAACGGTTAGATCGGAACAGATCCTGGAAGCAGCTAATTTATATTTTGGAAAAAATAATATTTCAAAGATCCAAGATAAAGCAAATGACACTTCTCGAAAATACGGTGTAAATTCATACAAAGGAAATTTCGGCCTTATTTCAACTGTAAGTAATCCTTTTTGTGATTCATGTAATCGAATACGATTAACAGCTAATGGTAGAATAAAGAATTGTCTTTTCTCGCAAGGTGAAACGGATCTCTTAAAAGCAGTACGTGCCGGAGAAGATCTTGAACAATTGATCAGAGAATCTATTTACAATAAAAAAAGCAAGCGTGGTGGAATTCAAGATTTTTCAAGTGAGTCAGGAATTTTAAAAGCACAAGAAAATCGTAGTATGGTAATGATCGGCGGATGATAAATTAATCCTAATGTTTTCACTCAAATTATTTAGTAAGTGCTGTGGTAATGAATGGCTTCAAATGTTCAAAGCAAATAAGGAAACATTTTATTTTGAAGCAGGCCAGCGTATTTTTTCAGAAGGAGAAGTAGTTAAGGGTATCTATTTCGTTGAAAAAGGTAACATTAAGGTCTTGTCGAAAGCACATGACAAAACAGATAAGATCATTCGCTTAGCATCAACGGGTATGATACTTGGTCATAGAGGGTTTAATGCAAAACGTTATCCTGTTTCTGCAGAAGCACTCACACAAACTATCGTTACTTTCGTTCCGCTGAATGTTTTTCTTAACATTCTTAAGGCAAGTCCTGAGATGGTTATCTACCTACTTAATTTCATGTCCGACGAATTACAGGAAGCTGAGCTGCGTATGAAGAATTTGATCATACTCGATCCTAAGGTACGTATTGCAATAATTCTCTTAAAACTCGTTGAGGTATTCGGGTATCAGAAAAAGGAAGTGAAAAATTTACTCAGCTTCACTATCTCACGAACTGATATGGCCAACATGGGCGGAACTACCTATGAAACAGTGATCAGAACATTAGCCATTTTCAAAAGGGATAAAGTGATAGGTTTTGAAGGAAAGGAGATAGCGATCCTTAATGAGAAAAAGTTACGACAAATTGCCTCAGGCAAAATGAAAATTAGAAGAAAATGATCTATTATTTGCTTTACTCTTTTGTGATTAAGAGCAGGTGTGAAAATGATTTAAATCATGAATTAATTTTCTCATCACCCTTAAATTTGAATAAAAAAATATGGACTCGAATTCATTATTAGAAAATAAAACTATGGTAGAAAATGAAATGATGGAAGTGTCGTTCGATTATTGGTTCAATGATCATGATGATATACGTTCACCTATCCCAGATTATATTAAGAGTGAACTGCGCGACAAAGCTACCGAGAGTTTTGTAAAATGGGCCTCTAAATTAACCGACCTTGCTAAAAAGGAGATCAACGATGAGATCATGCTTGAGCGCTTTGAGGAAGTGATGTTTGAAGAGGCTATCAAATTGGTGCAAACAGAAGAGGAACGTATAACGATCAAATATCCCTTTATGCATCGTATTGATGACCATGTGAGGGATGGAGTTCATCCCGAAAGCAAGGTTGTTAAACGAGTGATAGTTACCGAGAACGACACAGCATTTTTAAATGTAACTTTTTCTGAACTTGAAACCGGAAAGGTTTGGGAAACGAATTTCGAAGTGCCTGAATAAAGTTAACCGCCATTTTTATTCATAGGTTTTTTTATCCTTTTTGGGCTTGCTCACATTTGTGTTCATTTAAAAAGAGCATCAAATAGTTGGCTAGCAGATCTTGCCTTAAATTGAGTGATCTAATCCAACTTCGCGCTTTTTGTAAAAAACCGTACCGGATACAATGCCGCAAAAAACCCAATAAGCATGATCAAACAAAAGATCCAAACAAAATCTTTGGCTTGTAACTCAATAGGGTAGTAAGGGATCACAAATTCATCACCAAAAGTTACTAAATGAAATTTAATTTGTAACCAACAAACAAATAAACCTAATATCAAGCCTATAGTTGCACCAACACCTGTAATTAGAAATCCTTCGCGCATAAAGATATTTCGTACAAGGGATAGATCGGCCCCCAAGCTAAATAGGGTTTTGATATCCTTTTTCTTTTCAATGATGAGCATGGTAAGCGCTCCAATGATATTGAACGTGGCTATGATCAAAATAAATGCGAGAATAATAAATGTAGCCAGCTTTTCAGTTTCTAATGTTTTAAATAACACATCATTCAATTGATAACGGTTCTTCACTACATAATCATTTCCAAGCATGGAAATTAATTTTTTTTGAACCTCTTCTTTATTATTGCACTTTACTTCAATGGCACTTACGCGAATGCTATCACTAAATAATTCACGAGCCGTTTTTAAACTTACAAATACAAATTGATAATCAAATTCGTCGTTTAGTGAGAATAAACCATTTGGTGTTAAATATACTTGTGTAAAATTATCCTGTGCGTTTAAATTGCTTGTTCTTCCTTTGTTAGGACTAAGTAAACTCAACTCCCCCGAGATCTGCATGATATTCACACCAAGTATATTGGCCACGCCGCGCCCTAATACAATAAAATTCTTTTTTTGGTTGATCTGATATTTACCTTCTACTATTGAGGAATCAACTTTTGTAACCTTTGTAAAATCATCATCAACGCCTTTTACCGAAACTAAAGTTTGTTTCTCGTTATTTTTGATCAAAGCTTTATCCGAATAGGTTTGCGAAATGGCTTCAACGCCATTTATTGTTTTTATTTTTTGAAGTAAAGCATCATCTGCCGTAAAATATTTTCCTTTCGCAGCTGTGATCTTAAGATCGGGTTCAAACGTATTGTACAATCCGGCCACAGCTCCGGTTAAGCCGTTCATGGCCGAAAGAATTACAATAAGTGCGCCGGTGGTGATAGCAATAGCGATAATGCTTATCCAACTAATGATATTAATGGCATTGTTGGATTTTTTGGAGATAAGATAACGGCGTGCTATGAAAAAACTAAGATTCAATTTTTATTTTTTTAGCAGACTTTCAATTTTCATGGCGTAATCTAATGAATCGTCCAAATAAAAATGTAATTCGGGAACAATACGTAATTGTTTACCAACCAAATTACCTAAGCGTTTACGGATTGGTGCTTTTTGATCTTCCACCAATTTAAAAATGGCGTCACGGTCTTTTGTTGCCATGATACTGATATATACTTTTGCTATCCCAAGATCGGCACTAACCCTTACCTGAGTTACGGTTATAAAGGCTCCTCCAAACAAATTTCGCGACTCACCTCTAAAAATTTCGGCCAATTCTTTTTGTACTAATTTGTTTATTCTTTGTTGTCTTACGCTGTCCATGCAGTAAAGGTAAGCATTTTCGCATAATAATAAGGCATTTACTACGTTATACACCTCCGGCTCAAGTAGCTACAAACGTTATAATTCGTATATTCGCACAAAATGAGGAAGCTTTTCTCCGCTTTAAAATACATTAAGAACTACAAGGGCAATACTGCGCTTAATATCCTATTTAACGTGCTGTTTGCCATTTTTAATGCCGCAGCTTTAGCACTTATTGCGCCTTTTCTTCAGTTGTTATTCAAAGAAGATACTTCTATTGCCAAAATAATTATGAAGGGAGAGCCTATTTTCTCTTTGTCGTCTACTTATTTTCAGGGCGCGTCTGATTACTATTTGGCCAGTTTGGTGTTTATAAAAGGCAAAGCAGGAGCGTTGATGCTTATTTGCGCCATGGTATTTGTGATCACTTTTTTTAAGAACATTTCAAGATACATGGCCATGTTTTTTATTGCACCAATTCGTAATGGTGTTGTTCGTGATCTAAGAAATAAAATGCATAAAAAAGCATTAGACCTCCCCTTAAGTTATTATAGCGACGAGAAAAAAGGTGACTTAATGAGTAGAATGACCGCCGATGTAATGGAGATAGAGTGGAGCATCATGCAGACTTTAGAAATGATATTTCGTGAGCCTCTTACGGTTGTGATCATTTTTTCGGTAATGCTTGCTATTAGTACAAAATTGACACTATATATTTTAATACTTTTACCAATTGCCGCATTATTTATAGCGCTTATTTCGCGAAGTTTAAAAGGCTCGGCACGTAAAGCCAAAGAAACGCTTGGGAGCCTTGTAAGTTTGATCGAAGAAACTTTGGGAAGTATTAAAGTGGTAAAAGCATTTAATGCTGAACGTCATTTGCAAGATAAATTTGAAAAGACAAATCAGCAATTCTTTAAGCAATCGGTAAAAGTATATCGTCAAACTGATCTTGGATCTCCATTAAGTGAATCTATTGTGATGGGAATTTTAATGTTGATCTTGTTTATTGGAGGTAATATGGTTTTTAAAGGCGAACTCCAAGGAGCATTATTTATTACGTATTTTGGATTAGCATCACAATTGCTTCCGCCAATAAAACAAATAACACAATCGTATAATAATATTCAAAAGGGAATTGCCAGCGAAGAGCGCATCAATAAAATATTGGACGCTGATATGGAGATCCATGAAGCAGCGAACCCTATAGAGATCAAAAACTTGAATTCATCTATTGAATACAAAAATGTTTCGTTCATGTATCATAAAGCAGGCGTTGGATATGTATTAAAGGATGTGAATTTAAAAGTAGCCAAAGGAAAAACAATTGCCTTAGTAGGGCAGAGTGGAAGCGGCAAAACAACCATGGCCGATATGTTGCCTCGTTTTTATGATACGGATAAAGGCGAAGTATTAATTGACGGACAAAACATAAAAGACATTAGCATTAAATCACTCAGAAGCATTATTGGTGTTGTAACGCAAGAAAGTATTTTGTTCAATGATAGTATTTACAATAATATTGTTTTTGGAATAGAAGGAAAAACGGAAGCTCAAGTGATAGAAGCCGCTAAAATCGCCAATGCACACGATTTTATAAGCGAAATGCCAAATGGATATCATACAAATATTGGCGATAGAGGTAGCAAATTAAGTGGCGGGCAAAAACAACGCATTAATATTGCACGCGCTGTATTAAAAAATCCTGACGTTTTAATTTTAGATGAGGCTACATCAGCCTTAGATACCGAAAGTGAAAAGTTAGTTCAAGATGCTTTGCAAAAATTAATGCATAGTCGCACAAGTATTGTGATCGCTCATCGTTTATCTACGATCATTAGTGCCGACGAAATCATTGTAATGAGCAAAGGTGAAATTGTAGAACGTGGAAATCATCAAACTTTATTGGCGCTTAATGGGCAGTATAAGAAGTTGTGTGATATGCAGAATATAGCGTAATTGAAATGTTATGAATTGGGAAACCTTACTTTGTTTAGGCGATAGTATTACAATTGGCTCAAGATCTTATCTTGGGTATCCTGAATACTGTGGACAGCATTTATCTGATAAAACAAAAAAAAGCTGGAATGTGGTCAATCATGCTACTTCAGGATTTACTACCATTGATCTCGTTAGAAGTGTTGATATAAGTGCTTCAAATCTTAGAACTTGTAAGCCTGAGGTGGCTACTATCCTTATCGGAACAAATGATCTTAAGAACGGGACAGATATTTCAATATTTAAGACGGCGTATGAACAACTGGTGATCAAAACACAGCTCATCGTGGGAAGCAAGAATATTATTTTATTAGAGATACCTGAATTAGAAAGGGGAGTAATGCTTCCTTATAATATAGAAATGAATTCCTTGATAAGGAAATATAATGAAGTGATAAATACCATCTCTGCCGATAGAGGATTAATGGTTATAAAATTGAAGAGTACAGCAGAGCAATTTTATGATGGTGTTCATTTGAATGAAGAGGGAAGTAAGGATTTCGGAAAGCAAATAGCTGAATATATTTTAAAGCTGAGAGGAGGTCATTAATGCCAAAGAAGATACTTATCGCTTTGGGAACCCGACCTGAAGTGATAAAATTAGCACCTTTGATATTGGCTTTAAGAGAATCTGATCTTAAAGATGAGTTTTTTGTCGTTTCTACGTCACAACATGATGAATTACTCGAACAGCAATTGGGTTTCTGGAATATTAAACCTGACTTCTGTTTGCATTCGTCGCCTCAGAAAAAGATCTTGTTCGACTTTTGGCAAACACATTAATAGGTTTACAGGATATCATTGATAAAGAACCTTCTATTGAGTACATAGTTGTTCAAGGGGATACTAATACGGCCTTGTCTTGCGCAAATCTTTCTAAGCTTAATAAATTGAAATTAGTGCACATTGAAGCTGGTTTACGTTCTTTTGATCTTGAAGATCCCTTTCCTGAAGAGTTCAATAGGGTGATCGCATCGAAAGTTGCTTACTTTCATTTTGCACCTACGCTTACCTCAAAAAGGAATCTTATTAATGAAGGTGTGAATGAAAATAAAATATTGGTTGTTGGAAACACTGGTATTGATGCATTAAAGTATTTTTCATCGGGATCATCGCTAAACATCAAGAATGAAAACGCTGATGTTTTGATTACTTTGCATCGAAGAGAGAATACAACGAATAATTACCTAGTACTTATTGAAATCCTGACGGGTTTAGCAAGAGCAAATCCTCATTTGAAATTTCTATGGGTTGTTCATCCTAATAATAGGGAGAATGTTTTGTCAAATTTTCCAGAGAGTGAGAATGTTAAGGTTATTGATCCAATCGCTTACCATGATTTTATTAGTTTATATAAAACCGTTAAAACTGTTATTACAGATTCGGGAGGTGTAACGGAGGAAGCTGTTGAGTTAGGTATACCGGTTGTTGTGTTTAGAGAAAAAACTGAGCGGGTAGAACCTTTGGAAATGGATTATCCAATGGTAGTAACAATTGATAAGAAGAAAATAGAGAATTTTTTTGAAGAGAATATAGAAAGGAAAAACGAAGCTTGCTATTCATATGGCAATGGAAAAACTTCAATTGCAATAGTAAATTGGTTCAGGAAGGAATTGTTTCCTGAAGTGTACGACACAGTTATTATAGGCGGTGGCCCTGCAGGAACGGGTTTGTTATTAAAGAGTTTTAAGGATGGCGGTACTAATAAATTACTTACGCAACGAATTGCAATTATTGAACGCTCTTCTAGCTTGATCAAAGGAACAATTACAAGCTTTGCCGTGAATAGTGATACATTTTCTGATGTGTTTTTAGAATGTCTTGAAGGTGAAACAGGAAAATTCATTAACAATGAAAGATTAGCGAGGGAAATAGAATTTTTAAGAGGATTTAAAGGAAGGTCTATTCCACTGTGTGAGTTAAATGAATATTATGAAAAACTAGGAGCTTTATTAAAAGATTCATTAACTGAAAGAAATTTGTGCGATTTTTACATGAACTCAGTAGCAAGAAGAGTAGAAAAGGAACGAAGCCATTTTAAGATATTTATTAATAGCGATGAAAGATTTATCATTGCCAAAAAAACAGTAATTGCAACTGGAGGTAGTTCCAAGGAATTTAATTTAGAAAAATTAAATTTTGGTGAAGATGTATCTCTAAAGAACTATTCATCAAGATTTCTTAGTTCTGATAAACTTTTAAGATCGGGCATTGAAGAAATTTTGAGTTCCAGTTTGAAGAAAACACCAAAAGTTGTGATACTTGGAGGGAGTCATAGTGCTTTTTCAGCTGCACACTATTTACTGAATAACCGGGAATATGCTTTTGGACCTGAGAACATAAAAATATGGAGTAGGTCCTTACCCAAATTATACTTTCCTACGAAAGAGGAGGCCAATGAAAGTGGTTATAATGATTTTAATGATAAGGACATTTGTCCGGTAACGCATAAAGTGTATAGGCTTGCAGGTTTAAGAATGGACGGGAGGGATGTTTATATGCGAATGTTAGCTTTGTCAGGAATGGAAAAAGAAAATAGAGTGATGCTTAAAATATTTGGGAAAAATAAAAGTGAAATTGAAAAAGATCTCTCTGAAGCAACAGTGATCATAGTGGCTTTCGGTTACAAGTTGAACATTGTTCCTTTTTACAATGAAAGAAATGAAGCGATCTTATTCAAAGGGGAAAAAACGGGACATTGGGTGAATGATAATTGCGAACTTTTGGATGAAGATGGAAGTGTAATTAGTAATGTATATGCTACGGGACTTGCGACTGGATTTATTCCTTCTGGTGAATTAGGAGGAGAGCCAAGTTTTCAAGGACAAACCAACGGTATTTGGTATTACCAAAATGCTATAGCTGATAGGATCATTAGCAGGTTATAGATCTACTTCCAATGAAAACAAGCCGAAGTAACTCTCTTCATTTTCCAAATATCCCAACCACCAACGTAAAAGACCCTCTTTAATTGCTTGTAGCGAGAACTGTGTTTTTTGCGTTTACCTTTCCAATGTTTGGTTGTTTTATTTCTTGATCCAAAAGAACTTGAACCACTGCGATCCATTTTTTGTTCAATTACTTTTAACTCGCCTGGATCATCGTTTATTTTCCCTAATACATTATCGCCTTCAAAAACTGAGATCCTAGCAAGATTATCAGAACTTATTCCCTCATGATCTTCTTTGCTGTTATCGTTGAATTGCTTATTTATTTTCCCTTGATCATCATCGCTTATTCCTATTTCTTTATTTACTAAATTGTTTTGAGCCAACAAATTTTTAAACTCATCGTCAGCCAGTTTTTGATATTTATGGCAGGGGCAATTCGGATTTCTTGGATCGGTAATTGGATAAGACGTTTGCGCCATCAAAACATTTACAAAAAGGAAGATAAGAGCGGTAAGTATACCGCTCTTATTTCCTGTTTGATTATTTTTTCTGCTAAAGTTCAATTACGAAGCTTTTTTAATTGTTATTTTACTTAAGCCTGCCCAAGTTTTAAATTCATTGGTATAATATAAGTACGCTGTTGAAGCTGGCGCATCATACTCACCCGGCATTTCTGCTTTAAGATCTAAGTTGATCTCTTTTACTGCTTTTGAAGCCATACCTCTGTAGTAAACAGCTAAGTTATTTCCTTTGATCTCGTAATAATCAAATACTCCTTTTTCTTGCATTTCTTTTAGTTGCCAAGGTTGGATAGAGAAACCTGCAGGTACACCAATAATAGCCATCGTGCTTGGTACTTCTTCGTTCTTCTTGTTAGAAATAGTTGCAGTTAAACGAACTGTTTCGCCAACATTAGCAGTTGTAGCAGCCATCTTTGTTTTTAGATCGATATTACACTCCGCATCGCTTTGTGGTAAAGATGTACTCCAGTTAATTGCTAAAGAGTAAGGCAATGGTGTTTTCACTCCAATGTATTTCACTTTTACAGTGTGTTTACCTTCGCCTTTAATGAATTGCTCTAAACCTTCCGCAGTAATGGCATTTTTATCTCCGGCTTTGTATTCTTTTTCCATTACTTTTTTACCGTCAACATAAATTGCTATCGTACCATCTTCGCTAGTTTTTTTGCTGGCCTTTGCATATTCAGTTAAAGCTTTCAAGGCTAAAATGGTTCCTTGCGTTGAACTAAATACACCTGAACCCTGACGCATACTTACCAAGTATTGAACAGCTTTGGTTAATTCACCGGCCTGTTTGTTCGATTTCAACATCGACATTATCGCTAACGAAGTTGTTTCGATCAATAACGATTGTCCTTGCGAATAAGTGATTGAATGCGTTAAACCATTAAAGCCACCGTCTTTTTGTTGCTTGCTCATCAATACTTTCATGGCTTCATCACCTTTTGTATTCTCTTTTAAAGAATAAGCTGCGTTTGCCATCATAGCTAACATATATGGATCTTTGCTTGCAATTGCTTTGTCAAAAGAGGTGTTGAATTCTTTTTTGAAATCGCTATAACCTGCTTCCGCTAAAGCGTAAACAATGTATGCGTTCAAAATGTCGTCACTAATTCTTCCGAAATCATGATACGCATGTTTTTCTCTTGCAAAACCACCTTTACCGTCTTTATGGCTCATTAACCAGGTTGAAGTACGATCTAACATAGTTTGATCAACTGCTTGTCCTGCTTTTTTCATGTCGTTAAATTCCATTAAACCGTATGCAGTTAAACCTTCGTGTCCAGGATTTGAACCAAACCACTCATAACCTTTTTGCGACGCTTCAAAACCAATTAAGCGCTTGTAACCTCTTTCTAAAAGATCAGTAGCTTTTGCTAAAGTTTTTGTGTCTTTGCTATCCGTAGTTTTTAAATAATCCATTACCATAGCATTTGGATAAGCTGTACACGATGTTTGTTCAAAACAACCGTATGGCTCTTGTAAAATTCCTTCAACACCTTTCATCAAGTCGTTAACTACATTTGGATACGCGCTAAATGTTGCTTTTAAGGATCCGTTCACTAGTTTGTTGATCTCAAATTCATATTCTTTTTCTACCTCTTGTGCAGAGAATGAAGTTTCAACAGGGAAACCTTTAGGTACAATACGAATTGTTTGAGTAAAGGCATCACCTAAACCACACGCTTTAAAGCTGATGGTGAAATCGCCATAACCAATTTTATCAAGCACTTTATAATCTAAATAGATAACTTTTGCTTTACCAGGCATTATAGTTTGAACTGTAGGAACAATTCCAACTTCTTTTAATCCATCAGGCGCAATGATAGAAATTACGCCACCTAAAGGACCATCTGTATTGTTTTTTAAAGTTAAAGGAATAGAAACAAAATCTTCAGTGGCAACTTCCACCGGAATTTTTGTGCTCATCGCAAATGGTAATTGCGAGAAGAAATTCTTTTCTGTTCTTCCAATGGTTCCATCATTTCCAATACCTTCAATGGTTGTGCGGAATGAAGTGATATCATCAGACGCATAGAACTCAATTGTTTTTTTACCGCTAAAACCTACTTCTACATTTGGATTCCAATAAATAGTATTACGGAAATCGGTGCGATTATCAACGTTCTCTTGTTTGTCGTATTTAGGTGCGTAATATTGACGTGCACGATAGTACACATTTTGTACTACTTGATTTGGTTGGTCAAGATCGCCAAGCAATTCATCATCCATTGCAAATTTATCTGCACGTCTATCTTCCATTCTTGCCAGCGATTTTTTACCGACAACTGAAGCTAATACTTTTTGATCTTTCACAATTTTATTTTGCTCTTCTAATTTTGGGCCTTTGGCATTTTTTAACGGGGCGTTATCATTCTTCACCCCTTCTTTATGTTTGTTCACTGCCACATTATCAACAGGAACATTTTTTGCCTTCATGGGTTGTGCTTTAAACATTTCAGCCTTTTCATTTGCCATACCTGCGCCTTGCGCTACCGAAGCAGGCACATCCATTTCTGGTGATAGTTCGCCTTTACTTCTTCTATTTGAAGAGCTTTTAGTTTTGTAGCCGTAATAGTTATTTTGTTTTTTGTACATGTAGATAACCATGTTTTGATTGTAGTCTCTCACATTCTGAACTTGAGGATAATAACCATCATAATTAAATGAAAGATTTACCTGATCTACAAGATCTAATTTTTTGAGTAAGAATTTACCAGTGTTGTCTGTACTGATCTCGGTTCCATTATTAACTTTGATCTTCACCTCATCCATTGGCTTTCCTGTTTCTGAATTGTAAACTATACCTGAAACAATGGCTTTCTCATTTAAGAAACTGATCACAGGCATTTCTTCGTCAATGATCTTTTCCCATGTAAAACGTCTCCAACCTGAGGTCATTAAAACGTAGTCCAAAGCTTTATCGGCCTTCGCTTCTTTTTTATTGAAATAAAAAGGGGGCTCTTCAACTTTTCCATGAATATCTTGCTCTAATAATAATTGTGATAAGATGTTTCCTGATTTATCATCGGCAAAACTTAAAAATTGATCGTTCACCACAGCCATTGATAAATTAGCAGGCATTGGTAAACCGCGCTCATCTTTTACCGAGATGGTCATTTTTACTTTCTCACGAGGTAAATATTTTTCTTTTTCTGTTTCAACGGTGATATTCATTTGCTTGTCTTTATTTACAAAAGCTAAACGTTCGCAACGTGGTATGCCTTTTGAATCAAACAACGTGATTTGCGAAACGCCAATAGGGAAGTTGGTAGTTGGAAAAGAGATCTTATTGCTTCCCGGTTTTACATCCAACACGGTTGTATAATAAATTTTACCTCTTACTTGTGCCACTAACGATAATTCTTCTTTTTCGGTTGTGTTTACCGCCACTTCAACTTCGTTTGGTTTTGTTTGCTCAACATGTAAAGCGTAGCCACGCTCGAGTGTTTCAGGAAGTTTATAAGTTTGTGTGATGCCTGTAGGTTTTGTGATCTTCACCACATAATTCTCTCCTAATTGCGGATTTAATTTAAACGATCCCATACCTTGGTGAAAACTACTAAATGAAGCTACTTTACTTCCTTTTTCGGTTAATACTACACCTTCAATATCAGCGGGTTTGTTGAATTCATTTAATGCTTTAAAAGCAACCACATTTTCCACATCATTTAGTATATCACCACCCTCTGGAAAAAGCGTTAATTCAATTTTATTTAATACAATAGGAATAGAACGCGAAATACTTTCGGTACTTCCGTTGTAATCAATCATCACATTTAATAAACCATCATTTGTTTTTAATTCTTTCGGAAGATCGAATTTGATGTAACGTATACCTTCTTCATCGGTAACTTCGGTAAGATCCAATAGTTTTTGCCCCGTCTAAATTCGCCACACATTTAATTTTGTAATTGGCTAATGGTTTATTCTCATTGGTATTCAATTCAATTTTTGCGATGACATTATCTCCCGCGCCAAACGCTTTGCGTTCAAAGTCTAATTTCATTTTTAAATTCGGAAGGATCACTTCCTGAACTTGAAGATCTTTTACAAATGCATTTTCAGGACCATCATTTTTCATCCATTTAGTATACGCACGAATTTTGTACATACCACCTAAAGCTTCTTTATCAATTCCAAAATCACCGCTAGCTTTACCGTTCTTAGCGATCAAAGTTATTTTCTTTTCTACTGTTCCTTTTGGATTTATTAATTCCACATGAATGATGTCACTTTTATCAGATGCCTTTAATGTAATACCATCTCTTATATACGCCGAGATCCAAATATCATCGCCCGGTTCGTACATGGGTTTATCTAATTGTAGATATACCCTGTCTTCGGTTGCAGTTTTGTTATACAATGCGAGCTTTTCTTTCAGCCCTTTAATAAAATCGTTTTCCAACGCGGCTTGATAATAGCTGTTTGGTGTTACGTAAGCCAGAGTACTGATGCCAATGGCGCCAACAGCCGACAAAACCGAGAATTTCTTGTTAATTTTCCTTTCCATGACAATAGTTTTATATTTAGATGCAGAAGAAAGGACGATTCCATAATGTTAATTTATTTTATTATTTGGGCGTGCCCCCTGAAGTGAAATTGCGAATAAAATTTGAAGCAATTTCTACTTCAGGGGTCGCGCTTTTCGCTGCAAGCCTGCTTGTCCTTTGCCATGTTTGTAGGGCTCCGGTAGCTTCTAAAGTCGCTTCCTCGCCCAACAAACATTGGCAAAGTCCTGCGCAGGGCTTTCCGCTACAATCGCTCACGCGGCAGTACGGTAAAGAAAGAACATTACGAGAATTTTACGGTTCTTCGTGGTTAAAAACGAAGGTGCTTCTTATATAAATACCTAAACCTCCAGAGTAGGGTTAGTCCCACAAAGATCAAGCTGGCTAATAAACCTATCCAAACACCTATAACTTCGAGTTTAAATGTAAAGGCTAATACATAGCAAAGCCCTAATGCAATAACCCAATATCCAATAAACGTAATAAGCGTAGATATCCTAACGTCTTCTAATCCTCTCAAAATTCCAATTACAGTTACTTGCAAGCCATCAAATAATTGAAAGAGTGCTGCAATGAGAAGTAACTCAGAAGCTAATTCGATCACTGCTTTTTCGCTGCTAAAAATAGTGGGGAGATATTGATTAAGCGCTAAGAATATTAAACCACATCCTCCCATAACCATCAATACCAATTTAATGGCAGTTAAACCCGCGTTCTTTACTTCTTGCCAATTATTTTGCGCGTTAAAAATTCCAATGCGAATTGTTGCCGCGCTTCCAATACCGCTTCCAAACATATAGGTGAATGCTGCAATGTGAAGTGCAATGCCGTGCGCGTCTATTTGTTCTTTTCCAAATGACCCTGCCATTAAACCCGCAATTACAAAAGCTGCAACCTCAAATGTAAATTGCATGGCAGAGTTAAAACCAATTTTTGCTAATTCGCCCAAATGTTTCATATTCACTTTTACCTTTTTGTAAACGGTGAATATGGCATTGAGCGTTGGCGTTTTATACATGAGATATAAAAACCCTATTCCCATAAAACTTCGTGCAATAAAAGTTGCCCAGGCCGAACCCATATAGCCCATTTTGGGTAAGCCCATGTATCCGTTTATCAATAAATAATTTAAAACAATATTTAAAATATTCCCTAACACACTTATAATTAATCCCGCACTTGTATTACTTAAGCCTTCGCAGTATTGTTTGCAAACAAAAAATATGGAAAGAGGAAGTAAAGAAAAGATCAATACTTCATAAAAAGGTGTAGCGAGCGCAACAACATCTTGTGGTTGCTGTAAGTATTGCAAAAGCGGGGCAGAAAAGAATAATATAAGAAATAAAACAACTGAAGTACAGATATTCAGAAAAAGCGAATTTTTAAATAGAGCAGCTTTCCCTTCCAGATCATTTTTTTCATTAGCTGCTGTAACAAGAGGCGTAGTAGCGTAACTCAAGCCAATACCAAAAACCAAGAGCAGAATAAAAATATTATTGGCAAAAATACCCGCTGCTTGTTCGGCAACTCCAATTTGACCCAAAAAAATAGTGTCCACCATGCTGGTAATGATATGACCAACCTGAGTTAGTATCAAAGGCCATGCTAGGAGAATAGTTTCTTTATAATGTTGTTTACTGGTAAGCATTTGCGGGGCGAAGATACAGTTTTTAAGGCGGAAAGACCCTAAACAAATATTTTTTTAAGATCGATAAATAATTCTTCAGCTTCTTCCAACTCTACCCATTCAATTTCTATTCCGTTCTTTTCCATTCTTCGGTACCAGGTCATTTGACGTTTTGCAAATTGGTGAATAGCAGTACTTAAAAGTGTAAAGAGTTCTTTTTTGTTGATCTGTTTTAAAAGATATTGAGAAATGAATTTATACTCCAAGCCTAAAAACTGTAAACGTTCGTGCGAAATGCCCTTTTTCAATAACCCTTCCACTTCTTCTATCAAACCATTTTCTAATCGCTGTTTTAAACGGACATCAATTCGCTTGTTGCGTTCTTCCCTGGTAATTTTAATGCCGATATATTTTGGTTTATAAATAGTTTCTTGTTTTTCGGGGAGCGGATGATCTTTTAAATACTCAGCAATTTCAATGCGCCGGATGATCCGCTTTTTGGAATCGGTCTCAATGTCTGCGTTTTCTGAAGTACTCTTAGCGATCCCTAGATCTTTTGGGATATAAGACGACTTAAGCGATCTGTATAACTCTATCAACTCTTCTCTGCTTAATACATTTAATTCACTTCTCCGTTCATGATTCTCTTGAATTTGAGTTAAGGAGTGATCTTTTTCCAAAGCTTCTAAATATAAACCTGTTCCTCCGCAAATTATTGGAAGGTGACCTCGTTCTGTTATTTCAGTAAAACTCTTTTTTAATCCGCGAATAAAATCATGTAAATAAAATTGGGTATTTACATCGCAGACATCAATTAAATGGTATGGGATCTTTTTACCTTTTACTTTGTACTCTCCCAGATCTTTTCCTGTTCCGATATTCAATCCTTTATAAACTTGCCGCGAATCGGCACTAATGATCTCGCCATTAAAATGGTAAGCCAATTGACAGGCCAAATGGGTTTTACCGCTGGCAGTTGGACCTAATATAACAAGGCAATTATGTTTAGTTTTTATCAAGCGTATAAACCAATTTTAAATTACCAAGATTTTCTGAGATATAGAATTTTTTAGCATCAAATTCCTCGCCCTTATAATAGCTTCTTTCAAAAGTATTCGTATTCACCAAAAACTCTTGCTTTTTTGTTTCACTGTGCAATTTAAACCCACACTTTAAGTATGAAGCGCCTTCGCTTAATTGTTTGTCAACGTAGGGTCATAATATCGCCCGGATCTTTTTCATCTGCAAAATTTTTTAAAAGCTTTGTTAAGCCTCCTGTAACCGTAATTCCTTCTTTGCAACAAAACCGTACCAATTCAAAAGAGCGTTGATGCTCTTCCAATCTATTCATTTTTCTTCCTTTAGAAAATGAAGCAACTGCAATTAATTCTGCACTATCAAAAAGGCCGTAATGAAACGCGCTCGAGGCAAACGACATTAAATGGTATACGTTCCAAAAACTTTCTGCAACTGCGGCTTCAATTTTTCTGCCAATGCACTGGCGGGCGTAAACTTTACGCGTATAGTGCAGTTTTGATTGAATGATAGAAATGAGCTTGTCTTTTTTTGTTACCAAAAGATCAATTGGCAATTGCAAACCTTTAAATTTATCAAAGGGCGTTTCTTTAAAAAAGTGGATCAAACATTTATGAGCTTGATACGTTAAGATAATTTGCTGATCTTCTTGTTTGGTCTTTGTGTCTCTTGGAAGTTCTTTGATCAACGCCTTAATAAAATGATCAATTATTTTTTCTGATGATCTCAAAAATCATAATGGTTTAATTTCTCCCACAACATATCTTTCAGCTGTTGAATATTTTTACCACTTACAGCAGAAATAAAGATGAAAGGAACTTTTTTCTTTCCCTTTAATCCTTTGGCAACTTCTTTTGTCATCTCTGCTTCCAATTCAGCATCCATCATATCGCTTTTTGTAATGGCCAAAATGCGCTCTTTTAAAAGCAATTCAGGATTGTATAATTTCAATTCGTTCAATAATACATTGTATTCCTCAACAATATCTTTTGCATCACAACTCACCATAAATAATAAAAGTGAGTTACGTTCAATATGTCTTAAAAAACGCAAGCCTAATCCTTTTCCTTCATGGGCACCTTCAATAATTCCCGGAATATCGGCCATCACAAAACTTTTGTAATCGCGGTATTCAACAATTCCTAAATTAGGGACCAATGTTGTAAATGGATAATTAGCTATTTCAGGCTTAGCAGCGCTCACTACCGAAAGTAAAGTTGATTTACCTGCATTCGGAAAGCCAACCAAACCTACATCGGCCAAAACTTTTAATTCAAGGATCTTCCATTCATTCTTTCCGTCTTCGCCCGGTTGCGCATGACGAGGTGTTTGCATGGTGGGCGATTTAAAATGTGTATTTCCTAATCCGCCTCTTCCTCCCGCAACAATAATATGTTCTTCTCCGTCTTCTTTAATTTCAAAAAGCACTTCACCGGTTTCTGCATCTTTAGCAATTGTACCCAATGGAACTTCTAAGTATTCGTCTTTTCCTTGTTTTCCGCTAGAGTTAGAACTTCCACCACTTTCGCCTTCGGTAGCAATAACATGTTTACGATATTTTAAATGGATCAATGTCCACAATTGTTTATTGCCTTTTACAATAACATGACCACCACGTCCACCATCGCCACCATCAGGACCACCTTTGGCAGTAAATACATCACGATGTAAGTGCCTTGAGCCAGGTCCGCCTTTTCCGCTTCTGCAGCAGATCTTCACATAATCAACAAAATTAGTATCCACAGTTATAAGAATAGAAAAGCCTGTGCACAAAACACAGGCTTATTTGATTAAAATTTATTTACGTTTTTTATTTGTTTTCTTAGCAACTTTTTTTGCTACTTTCTTCTTGCTAGTTTTTTTAACTACTTTCTTTTTAGCAACTACTTTCTTGCCTGCCGAAGCTTTAGCGGAGGTAGGTTTCTTCGCCACTTTTTTAGCGACCTTCTTCACTGCTTTTTTCTTAGCGGGTTTTGCAACTTTCTTCTTTGTTACTTTTTTAGCCGGTTTTGCCTTCGCTTTTTTAGCGGGTTTCTTCGCTGCAGGTTTGCTTGCGATCTTCTTAATGTTAGCCGCTTTCTTTTCTCCTGCTGCTGAATGACCATTACTTTTCGAATGATCCTTGCTTGATCTTGCTAATTGAGTTACCGCTGTTTTTCTTTCTTCCTCTTCTTCAGCCTCCACACGTTTTATGGCATCAATTTCTAATAGTAAATGTGGTTCAATTTCATCGGCTACTTCAAAATCATTAACTGTAAGATCCAAATGCTCAAGATCTGTTTCTAATTGTGTAAGATCAACTTCTGCTTTAATGAATACAATACGGTCTACTAAATTTTGGAAGATCTGATCAACACTTCCTATGCCGTTAATAGAATGAAATTTACCTTGTTCGTTATAATAATTCTTTAGAGGCAAAGTTTTATTATTGTACTCGTTGATGCGATTACGGATAATACCTTCGTTCTTATCATCTTCACGTCCGCTATCTTGTCCACGTAATAACAAGCGCTTTACTAACTCTTCATTTTCAACTTCCAAAGCTAACATCGCATGAATAGCGGTTCCTTTCTTTTGTAAAAGATCATCTAATGCAATGGCTTGCGCAGTTGTTCTTGGGAAACCATCAAAAATAAATCCTTTTACATTAGGATTACCATCTAATTTTGATTCGATCATACCAATTACGATCTCATCACTTACTAGATCGCCGCGATCCATAATAGCTTTGGCTTGTAAACCAAGATCTGTTCCGCGTGCAATTTCCGAACGTAACAAGTCGCCGGTGCTTAAGTGCACTAAGCCATATTTATTTATTAAATTTTCCGACTGTGTACCTTTACCTGCGCCCGGAGGTCCAAAAAGTACAAGATTTAGCATTTCCATGGTGTTTCGTTTAAATGTTTTTATGATAAGTTTTATAAATTGCTTTTTTGTCGTTGAGTTTCTCCCGATAGCTATCGGGATTTAAAATCCTCACAGACATAGGTCTGCTGCGGTTTTAAAATTTCACTCGCCTAAAAAAATCTAATTTATAAAACTCATCTTATGTAAGTATATATATGTCTTTCAAATTTCTTCCTTGTCCGTCGTAATCTAAACCGTAACCTATCACAAATTCATTTTGTATGGTTAAACCTACATAATTGATCTCGTGTTTCTTTTTGTAGGCTTCAGGTTTAAATAGTGCCGTAGCAACTTTTATTTGTTTTGTTTTGCTTAGCGAGTCCATTATTTTATCAAGCGTATTTCCCGAATCAACAATGTCTTCAACAATAACTACTGTTCTGTTATCAAGATCTTCACTTAAACCAATGAGTTCTGAAACTGTTCCACTACTTGATGTTCCTGAATAACTTGAAAGTTTGATAAAGGAGATCTCGCATGGAATATTCACTTCTCGTAAAAGATCAGCAGCAAACATAAAAGAGCCATTTAAAACTACTAAAAAAATCGGAAAATCGTTGGCTAGTTCTGAATTTATTTTTTTGGCAATATTTTTTACCGCCTCATTTATCTTTTGAGAGCTAATGTAGGGCTTGAATTGTTTGTCTTTTAATGTGATCAACTGACTCATAATGAGGGCGCAAATATACGGGTTTTAGCGTATATTTGGAGCCTTGGCGCACATTGGAAACGACATATTTAAAGCAAAAGAATTGCTCCAAAAAGGCCAATTGGTGGCCATTCCCACCGAAACGGTATACGGTTTGGGCGCAAATGCCCTTGATGAAAAAGCGATCTTGAAGGTTTTTGAGGTAAAACAACGTCCGTTTTTCGACCCCTTAATTATTCACGTTTCGGGTATAGATCAAGCTTTAAATTATGCCGAATTTAATGATGAACGCTTAAAAAAATTAGCACAAAAATTTTGGCCCGGCCCGTTAACGCTTTTATTACCGAAGAAAAATAATGTTCCTGATCTTGTAACTTCTGGATTGAGTCAAGTGGCAGTTCGTGTTCCAAATCATGAACTCACCTTGCAATTATTAAAGCAATTAAATTTTCCGGTGGCTGCTCCAAGTGCAAATCCGTTTGGATATGTGAGTCCTACCGAAGCTGAACATGTAAATAAACAATTAGGTGATAAAATAGATTATATTTTAGATGGCGGAAAATGTACGGTAGGAATTGAATCTACAATTGTTGGGGTAGAAGAGGGAGAGGTTTGCGTTTATCGCTTGGGCGGATTAGCCATTGAAGAGATAGAAAAGGAAATTGGGAAAGTTAGTTTGCGAATAAATAATTCGAGTGATCCCAAGGCGCCGGGGCAATTAAAGAATCATTATGCGCCAAATATACCTTTGTATATTGGGGATCGAGCTCAACTGATAGCAAAGTTCACTAACAAGAAAACAGCTGCTATTTGTTTTGGAAAAACACCATTACAAACACAAAATGTTACGTTTTTTAATCTGTCGGAAAAAGAGAATTTAAATGAAGCTGCCATAAATTTATTTTCTTTTTTAAGAATAGCTGGCGAGGGCGATTTTGACGTGATAGTTTCGGAACCATTGCCAGATAAGGGTTTGGGAAGAGCAATCAATGATAGGTTGAGGAGAGCGGAAACGAAAATCTAATTACGAAGTACGAATGACGAAGTACGAGACTGTGCTAGATTCGTACTTCTACCTTCGTCGATCGTACTTTATTAATAATTCACTCTGCTGATCTCATTATCCGCCTTCACATAAACCCATTCCACAAATTTTAATTCAGAGATCTTGGTTGGAAAACTCTCAGGAGTTTCGTCGTGCAATAATTCATTAATAGGATAAGCATCCTCAATTTTCGTTTTGCCTCGTGTTTTTGGCTTCAGATAAAAACGGTTATTCATGCCTTCATCGGTAAATTCTACCAAGTAAACAGTAGTATCACCATCAAAAAATAATTTGTCGCTTACTTTAACGGTAACGGTTTTTTCTAAAAAACTTTTCTTTGGATTAATTGGGCTGATATCTATCATTTGCCCAAGTTTGGCGGTTAAAAAATATTCGTGAGAGTTTTCACCTCATATTTTAATATCTACTAAATTAAAAAAGCTAAAGTCTTCATCGTTGTTTTTTGTTATAAAGAATGGAAGTTTTACGGTTATGAGTTGATAGAAATTCTTGTAGATCTTGAATCTGCTTACTCTAAGAATAACTAATACAAACAAAAAACCATTACTAAAAACAGCGGTAAAAGAATCAGAGAGCGCAAAAATAAATCCTTTGGTATAGGTCTTATAAAAAATGCCAATGAGCATGGTAAAAAAATACCAGAGTAAAAGTCGATAAAAAATGCTTCCTGAGTAATGGATCTTTGAATAATTAAAGTACGACGAAAAATTAACGGCGTTGTTAAGCATGGTGATCCAAAAATTTATCCCAATAAGATATACAAGAATAACTAGTATAGGTGCCACATAATGAAAGCTAGGATTCATGATGAAGTAATCAAATAAACCGTGAGAACTGATAGCGGTTATAAAGCCTATTAATGTATTTGTAATATGATTACCGCGATTAAAGATCTTAAAACGACAATAACCGTAGGTAATAATGCTGGTATTAATAATGTGTTCTAAAACCGAGTAAAATGAACGATCGGTAATAATATCAATTCCATAACGACCAATGTACATCGTGTTCTCTACAAGGGCAAAACCAAGCGCAACCATTCCTGCATAGATCAAATAATCAACCGATTCGTTAACTTGTTTTTTTAGTAATTGAAATACAATAATAACACCAACTACTTTACTCAGCTCTTCGGTTAGTCCAATTCCAAGAACGGAATAAATAAGATCGTTCAAAGGTTTACCATTCAGTGCAAAGCCAATTGTATCATGAAATTCATACATCAAAATACTTAAGTAGGGAGTTCCGCAACCAATTAAAAGCGCAATAACTAAATAGCGAATGCGCTCCGGTTCAAAAACATCTATTCGTCTGAAATAATCTATCCAAACGATCACCGAAACCAGTGCCGATAAAATAATGGCGGTGAGTAGAACATATGGACCCATGAAACAAATATATTGAATTAATTGGAGGTTGTTCAATGGGCTTGCTCTTCAAATTTGTTTTTTGTCCATTTGCTCGCGGGACAAAATGTCCCGCCCAACGGAAACGTACGTAAATTCAAGTTGGACGGGACATTTTGTTCCGCATCGTATTTAGGACCAATAAAAATGGCCCTAGAAGGGCCACATATTTTAAGAAGAAGTATAATACACAATACATTGCCCCAGAGGGGCAAAACATTTTATTTCATTCTGATCGTCTGAGTTCTATCAGGTCCAACCGAAACAATAGTTATGGGAGTTTCAGTTTCCTTCTCAATGAATTTAATATAATCCATTAATTCTTTTGGAAGTTTGGTTTTATCAGTAACTTCAGTTAGGTCAACACCCCAACCTTTTATAGTAGTGTACACAGGTTGTAAATATTTCGGATCTATATTATAAGGTAAGTAATCAATTTTTTCGCCATTGTGTAAATAGTGTGTACAAATATTCAAACTGTCAAAATCACTCAATACATCAGCTTTCATCATCATTAATTCTGTTACACCATTAATGGTGATCGCATATTTCAAAGCAGGAATATCTAACCAGCCTGTTCTTCTTGGTCTGCCTGTTGTACTTCCAAACTCTCTTCCAATTTGACGCATTTTTTCGCCAACTTCATTATCTAATTCTGTTGGAAATGGTCCGCTACCTACGCGCGTACAGTACGCTTTAAATATGCCTATCACATTTCCAATTCTATTTGGCGCAATTCCTAAACCATTACAAGCTCCGGCACAAATTGTATTTGATGATGTAACAAATGGGTAAGAACCAAAATCAATATCTAATAACGAGCCTTGTGCACCTTCGGCCAATATTTTTTTACCGGCTTTAATGGCGTTATTCACGTAATGTTCGGTATCAACAAATTGTAATTGCTTTAAATAATCTATTGCTGCAAACCATGCCGGTTCAAGTTCCGCTAAATTATATTCAAAATTATGATACGATAATAATTGCTTATGTTTTTCAACTAGGGCATCGTATTTTTCTTTGAATTCTTTGGTTTCAATATCGCCAATGCGTAATCCATTACGGCCGGTTTTGTCCATATACGTTGGACCAATTCCTTTTAATGTAGAACCAATTTTATTTTTTCCTTTAGCAGCTTCACTTGCGGCATCCAATAAACGATGCGTTGGTAATATCAAATGCGCGCGTCTGCTGATCATTAATTTACTTTTTACATCCACCTTTAAAGCGGCTAATGCATCTAACTCTTTTTTAAAGATCACAGGATCAATTACCACTCCGTTTCCAACAACGTTTACCGCGGTAGGATGGAAGATGCCACTTGGAATTGTATGAAGCACGTGTTTAATACCATTAAATTCCAAGGTATGACCTGCATTTGGCCCACCCTGAAAACGGGCAATAATATCGTATGAGGGGGTTAAAACGTCAACAATTTTCCCTTTTCCTTCGTCGCCCCATTGTAGGCCTAATAATACGTCAGCTTTATTCATTTTATAAAAGTAAAGGACAAATATATCATTATTGCAGAAGGAAGTATGAGCATTTTATTAACTATTATGGCATGTTTTTAATATTGGCCAATTAGCAAATAAAATACTAAATTAGCACCTCTTAATAAGTAATTATGCAATACGATATCATTGTTATAGGAAGCGGACCGGGCGGTTATGTAACTGCTATTCGCGCTTCGCAATTGGGTTTTAAAGTAGCCGTTGTAGAAAAAGAAAGTTTGGGTGGTGTGTGTTTAAATTGGGGTTGTATTCCAACCAAAGCGCTTTTAAAAAGTGCCCAGGTATTTGAATATTTAAATCATTCGAAGGAATACGGAATTAGTGCGGATAATATCAAAGCTGATTTTGGCGCTGTAGTAAAACGCAGCCGCGATGTGGCCGAAGGAATGAGTAAAGGCGTTCAGTTCTTAATGAAAAAGAACAAGGTGGATGTGATCATGGGAACTGCAAAAGTAAAAGCAGGTAAGAAAATAAGTGTTGCAGGTGCCGATGGAAAAATTGAAGAGCATACGGCAAGTCATATCATTATTGCAACAGGAGCACGTTCTCGCGCTTTACCAAATTTGCCACAAGACGGTAAAAAAATAATTGGTTACCGCGAAGCAATGGTATTACCAAAACTTCCAAAAACCATGGTAGTTGTAGGAAGCGGGGCTATTGGTGTGGAGTTCGCGTATTTTTATGCAACTATGGGAACTAAAGTAACAGTGGTAGAGTTTTTACCGAACATTGTTCCGGTTGAAGATGAAGATGTGAGTAAGCAATTAGAAAGATCATTCAAGAAGATAGGAATTGACATCATGGTTGATTCTTCTGTGGAAAGTGTTGACACAAAAGGAGAAGGGTGTAAAGTAAATATTAAAACGAAAAACGGTAATGTAACTTTAGATGCAGAGATCGTATTATCGGCTGTAGGTATTGAAGCGAACATTACAGGACTTGGTTTGGAAGAAGTAGGAATTAAAACCGACAAAGGAAAAATTGTTGTAGATAAATTTTATGCAACCAATATTCCGGGTTACTATGCAATTGGTGATTGTGTTCCGGGCCAAGCATTAGCACACGTTGCAAGTGCAGAAGGAATTACCTGTGTAGAAAAAATAAAAGGTACTCATGCAGAGGCTTTAGATTATAATAATATCCCAGGCTGTACGTATTGTCAGCCCGAAATTGCATCGGTTGGATTTACTGAGAAGAAAGCCAAAGAAGCGGGTTATACTATTAAAGTAGGTAAATTTCCTTTCTCAGCCTCAGGTAAAGCAAGTGCATCCGGCGCAAAAGATGGATTCATTAAATTGATATTTGATGCTAAGTATGGCGAATTATTAGGCGCACATATGATAGGTGCAAACGTTACCGAAATGATCGCCGAAATTGTTGCTATTCGTAAATTAGAAACTACAGGACACGAATTAATAAAAACAGTACATCCGCATCCAACCATGAGCGAAGCTATTATGGAAGCTGCGGCGGCGGCTTATGGGGAAGTAATACACTTGTAAAATATAACTTTTGAAAACAAAAACCCCCGGTCTTTCGATCGGGGGTTTTTTATGGTACAATGTCATTGTCATTTCGAGTGATTTTTGCCTGCCTCTTGCAAAAATCGTATCGAGAAATGATTAAGACTTATCTTCTTTCTTACTACTCTTCTTAGCTTTTGGTTTTGAAGAATTTACAGTGATCTCACCTTTTTCCTTGTTGTAATCCACTTCTATTTCATCCCCTTCTACAAGGTTGTTTTTGATCATTTCCTCAGCCATTGGATCCTCAAGGTATTTTTGGATGGCACGCTTTAAAGGACGAGCACCATAGTTCTCATCATAACCTTTTTCTACAATAAAATCTTTTGCAGCATCAGTTATTTTGATAGCGAAACCTAATTTTTGAATACGTCCGAATAAACTTCCTAATTCAATATCAATGATCTTGTGAATGTCTTCTTTAGATAAAGAGTTGAACATTACCACGTCATCAATACGATTCAAGAACTCAGGCGCAAAGGCTTTTTTCAAGGCATTTTCAATAACACCTTTTGAATGATCTTCTGCACCTTCTACTTTAGTAGAAGTACCAAAGCCTACACCTTGACCAAAATCTTTTAATTGACGTGCGCCAATATTTGAGGTCATGATAATGATGGTGTTTTTGAAATCGATCTTGCGACCCAAACTATCGGTTAGCATTCCATCATCCAATACTTGTAATAACATATTAAATACATCCGGATGCGCTTTTTCGATCTCGTCTAATAAAACTACAGCATAAGGGCGACGACGAACTTTTTCAGTTAACTGTCCACCTTCTTCGTATCCAACATATCCCGGAGGCGCTCCAATTAAACGAGTGATAGCGAATTTTTCCATGTATTCACTCATATCAATGCGTATCAAGGCATCATCATTATCAAATAACTGACGGGCTAAAATTTTTGCTAATTGTGTTTTACCAACACCGGTAGGGCCAAGGAAAATAAACGAACCAATTGGTTTGTTTGGATCTTTTAATCCTGCGCGGTTACGTTGAATAGCTTTAACTACTTTAGCAACAGCGGCATCTTGACCTATTACTTTTCCCTTAAGTAACTCGCCCATTTTCACTAGCTTATCACTTTCGTTTTGATTCACACGCTGAACAGGAACACCGCTCATCATACTCACCACTTCGGCAACATTCTCTTCGGTAACAGTTACACGATTTGCTTTAGTTTGTTCTTCCCAAGCCTTTTTAGCTCCCTCCAATTCATTTTGCAATGTTTTTTCAGTATCGCGCAAACGTGCAGCTTCTTCGTATTTTTGACTGCGAACTACTTGATTCTTCAATTCTTTGATATCTTCAATTTTCTTTTCGATATCTAAGATATTTTGTGGCACGTGAATGTTTGTTATATGTACACGGCTTCCGGCCTCGTCTAAAGCATCAATCGCTTTATCAGGTAAATGCCTGTCGGTAATATAACGTGAAGTTAAAGTTACACAAGCCTTAATTGCTTCCGGAGTATAGATCACATTGTGATGATCTTCGTATTTACCCTTGATATTATTTAAGATCTGCAACGATTCATCTTCAGTAGCAGGTTCAATAATTACCTTTTGAAAACGACGTTCTAAAGCGCCATCTTTTTCGATGTACTGACGGTACTCATCCAACGTTGTAGCGCCAATACATTGTATCTCGCCACGAGCTAAAGCCGGCTTAAACATATTGCTTGCATCCAAACTTCCACTCGCACCACCGGCACCAATAATGGTATGGATCTCGTCAATAAATAAAATTACGTCTGAATTTTTTTCTAATTCATTCATAACCGCTTTCATGCGCTCTTCAAACTGACCGCGGTATTTAGTTCCTGCAACCAAACTGGCAAGATCTAATGTTACAACGCGTTTGTTATAAAGTATTCGGCTAACTTTTCTTTCTACAATACGCAAAGCTAATCCTTCAGCAATTGCAGATTTACCAACGCCTGGTTCACCAATCAATATTGGATTATTCTTTTTACGGCGAGATAAAATTTGCGATACACGTTCAATTTCTTTTTCACGTCCTACAACAGGATCCAATTTTCCGTCCTCCGCCATCTTGGTAAGATCGCGCCCGAAATTATCCAACACAGGTGTTTTACTTTTGTTCTCACCTTGTTTTTTTTGTGGACTACTTGTTCCACCACCACCGCCAAACGATGCTTCTTCATCAGAATCATCATCATTACCTGCAGTTGAATTTTCAATTTTATCAGGGCTATCTACAAAGCCTTCTAATTCTGCTCGTGTAGCGTCGTAATCAACGCCAAAACGCAATAAACTTTTTGTTACGATATTGTCTGGATCTTTTAATACACAAAGCAATAAGTGCTCTGTGCCTATTTGTACTGATTTAAATGTTTTTGCTTCAAGGTAAGTAAGCTTCAATGTTTTTTCGGCTTGCTTTACCAAAGGAATATTAGCGAGATTATTTGATTTCTTTAATCCCGGAGTTAAACCTTGTTCGATCAACTTACGAAGCTCCGCAGAATCCACTCCGAGGCTTTTTAAGAGGCGCATTCCAACACCTTCACCATCCCTAATCATTCCAAGCATGAGGTGTTCAATGCCTATGTAGTCGTGCCCTAAACGCATAGCCTCTTCGCGACTATAAGTGATCACGTCTTTTACTCTGGGCGAGAATTTTGCTTCCATATCCGTACTTTTAATTTGTTTAAATTACACATACTGTGCCACACTCAAAAATATTATTTATAAACCGCTATTCTAAGAGCAAGATTGGTAATTTTTAACAATAAATTTGTTGAAAAGTTTTGCTTCAAATTGCTGATTTTTCGGTACTTTCATTCGCTGTAGCTTTTATTATGGTTATACGGTAAATACTAGCTTTTGGTTTGTTTTTTTACTGACAAAAAAGCATAAGAAGAAAAAGATTTTTTTAGAAGAAATTTAACAAGAAGAACATATGACAGAAGGAGAAAAAATTATTCCTATTAATATTGAGGATGAAATGAAAACGGCCTACATCGATTATTCGATGTCGGTTATCGTATCTAGAGCCTTGCCCGACGTGCGAGATGGCCTGAAACCCGTGCATAGAAGGGTTTTGTACGGAATGCTAGATCTTGGAGTATTACATAATAGACCGTATAAAAAGTCGGCCCGTATTGTTGGAGAGGTTCTCGGAAAGTACCATCCACATGGCGATTCGTCGGTTTATGACACAATGGTGCGTATGGCTCAAGATTGGAGTTTACGTTATATGTTGGTGGATGGACAAGGAAATTTTGGAAGCATGGATGGAGATCCTCCTGCAGCAATGCGTTATACGGAGGTTCGTTTTCGTAAGATAGCCGAAGAGATGTTGGCTGACATTGAAAAGGACACGGTTGACTTTAGACCCAATTTTGATGACTCTTTGACAGAACCAACCGTATTGCCAAGTCGTGTTCCAAATTTGATCGTTAATGGTTCTTCAGGAATTGCCGTTGGTATGGCCACAAACATGGCGCCGCACAATTTGCGCGAAACTATTGACGCTACTATTGCTTATATCGATAATCGCGAAATAGATATTTTAGATCTAATTAAATTAATCAAAGCGCCAGATTTTCCAACCGGAGGAATTATTTACGGTTACGAAGGTGTACGAGAAGCATTAACTACCGGTCGTGGTCGCGTAGTGATGAGAGCTAGAGCTACTATTGAACAAGTTAATGATAGAGAACGTATTGTTGTAACAGAAGTTCCGTATCAGATCAATAAGGCGGAGATGATAAAGCGCCAGTGGGAACTTTGCAACGAGAAAAAAATTGAGGGAATTTCCGAGATACGCGACGAAAGTAACCGTGAAGGAATTCGTGTTGTTTATGAATTAAGAAGAGATGCTATTAGTAATGTTGTATTGAATAATCTTTACAAATTCACCGCGCTTCAAACTTCATTCTCTATCAACAATGTTGTTTTGGTAAATGGTCGCCCAGAGATCTTAAATATCAAACAACAGATTCATTATTTTGTTGAACACCGTCATGAAGTAGTTGTTCGTCGTACCAAGTTCGATCTTGTGCAAGCCGAAAAACGCGCTCATATTTTAGAAGGCTTATTAATTGCACAAAAAAATATTGATGAGGTTATTAAGATCATCAAGGAAAGCGAATCGCCCGATGCTGCAAAAGATGAATTGATCACTCGATTTAGTTTATCAGATATTCAAGCACGTGCTATTTTAGATATGCGTTTAAGAACATTAACCGGACTAGAGGTTGGTAAATTAAAAGCAGAGTACGATGAATTAATGAAGACCATTGCGAACTACAAAGATATTTTATCAAATGAAACGCGCCGTTTTCAGATCATTAAAGATGAGTTGTTAGAGATCAGAGAAAAGTATGGTGATGATCGCCGAAGCGAAATTGTTTACGCTGGTGATGATCTTAAAATGGAAGATATGATAGCCGATGAGAATGTGGTGATCACTATTTCTCATATGGGTTATATCAAACGTACCAATCTAGATGAATACCGTGCACAGGGTAGAGGAGGAAAAGGAAGTAAAGGTTCATCTACGCGCGATGAAGATTTTATTGAGCACATGTTCATAGCTTCAACGCATAACTATTTATTATTGTTCACCGAAAAAGGACAATGCTTCTGGTTGCGTGCCTACGAAGTTCCGGAAGGAAACAAAACAAGCAAAGGAAGAGCAATTCAAAATTTATTGAGCATTGCACCTGACGATAAAGTTAAAGCATTTATTAATGTAAGAAGCTTATCGGAAGATGAATATATTAATAATAACTTCATTGTATTGTGTACCAAAAATGGTATCATCAAAAAAACAACATTAGAGGCATATTCTCGTCCACGTGCAAATGGCATCAACGCTATTACTATTCGCGAAGGAGATGTATTGTTAGAAGCTGCATTAACTAATGGTAAAAATGAGATCATGATCGCTACCAAAATGGGTAAAGTGTGTCGCTTCAATGAAGAAAAAGTACGTCCAATGGGTAGAAATGCCAGTGGTGTTATTGGAGTTGATCTTGCCGATGAAGGTGGAACAAACGAAGTAATTGGAATGATCTGTATTGATAATCCAAGCATGAACGTGTTAGTTGTGTCTGAAAAAGGATATGGTAAACGAAGTGATGTGGATGAATACCGTATCACAAACCGTGGAGGTAAAGGTGTAAAAACAATTAATATCACTGATAAAACCGGAAGTTTAGTTGCCATTAAATCGGTAACAGATGAGAACGACTTGATGATCATTACCAGAAATGGAATTACCATTCGTATAAAAGTTGCCGATCTTCGTGTAATGGGAAGAGCAACGCAAGGCGTGCGATTAATAAATGTTTCTGAAACAGATGATATTGCTGCGGTTACAAAAGTGGATCGTGATGACGAAGAAGAAAGTGTAGCACCCGCAGATATTATCCCTGAGAACGGAGAGTCTGACACACCTGAAGTAGATCCAAAAACAGATAACGAGGAAAATAAAGAGTAAAAATTGTTAAATTAGAGCGTATGGCATGCAATTTGAAAAATTGTGTGTCATATACTTAAATAAAAGAACCCATATGAGATCACTAAGAATTATAGCGCTTGCACTTTTACCGGTATTCGGTATCTCGCAAAAAATGAAAGTTCAAACTGCGTGGAGAGCTTTGAATGATTATGAATCAACATTAAAAGATGGTAAACCAGACATCGTTTATTTAAATAAGGCAAAAGAAGCTATTGAAGTTGCCTTAACTAATGATGATACAAAAAATCAAGGGAAAACCTGGGCGTACAAGGCACGTATTCATTATAACTATTATAATTATGCGTTCATGCAGGAGACCAAAAAACTGGAAGCTACTGTAACTGATAAAAAAGAGCGTAATGATTTGGCTTATGGTAATACGCCAACCACCGAATTTGAATTAGCTAACGAGGCCGTAGATAAAATAAAGGATGTGGATGCAAAATATATGGAAGTGATCCAGGATGGTTTTACAAAAGGAACATCTCAGTTGAGTGAGGATGATGTGAAATTTACTATGGTGGCTATGCAAATGAAAATGGAAGCAGGAAATATTGCCAATGGAAAATACAAAGCCAAAAAATTTGATGAAGCTGCAGATTATTTTTACAAAGTGGCTTATTTAAATATGGCTATGACACGTAAAAAAGACACTTCTAATTTTTATAACGCTTGCGTAAGCGCGGGCAGAGCAAAAAATCCCACAAAAATATTGGAGTACAATAAAAAAATGGTGGATCTAAAAATTGCAACGCCATACAACTATCAGGCTATGTACAACGCAAATTTAAGTAAGCAAGATACATCAGCGGCACTTGCAATTTTAAGTAAAGGTCGTACAACTTTTCCTGCTGATATGGATCTGCTGAATACCGAAACAAATTTATTTCTTGCAAAAGGAAAACAACAGGAAGCGATCGGAAATCTTTCGGCATCGATAGAAAAGGATCCTACTAATGCATTGTTCTATTTAGTGCGTGGAAATATTTACGATAATATGGCAAATCCAAAAGATGCCACTGGTAAGGATAAAGAAAAACCTGCGAATTTTGATGAACTATTCGGCAAGGCAGAAGTTGATTATAAGAAAGTGATAGAGTTAAATCCGGCAAATAAGGATCATTTATATAATTCACTTTATAACCTTGGTGCTATGTATAATAACCTTGGTGGTTATTATCAAACCAAAGCGGGTAATTTGCCTTTAACCGAAGCAAAAACTAAGGGCAAAGAATTGGAAACTAAATCACAGGAGTTTTACAAAAAAGCGATCCCGCATTTAGAGCAAGCTTTAACTATTAAAGCAGAAGATAAAGCAACCATGAGCGCGTTACGTAAATTATATATGCTTACAAACGATCAGGCAAAAGCTACAGAGATGAACAATAAGATAAAAGCTTCTGCTGGTAAATAATTTAAACCGATATTGAATTGAAGCCCTCCGTTTTCGGAGGGCTTTTTTATTTGTTATAACGATACCAAAATGAAAATGGATTTATCCAAGTAAAATCCCTAAATTAGCAGTCCAAATTTTTTTACAATGTCAGCAACACCCGAAGGAAGACAGATCATATTTAGTATGGTGAATGTATCAAAGATCCATCCACCGCAAAAACAAGTTTTAAAAGATATTTACCTTTCGTTCTATTACGGCGCAAAAATTGGAGTGTTAGGTTTGAACGGTTCAGGAAAATCGTCGCTCTTACGCATTATTGCCGGAGTAGATAAAGATTATATTGGCGAAGTTCATTTCTCTCCAGGTTATTCTATTGGCATGTTGGAGCAAGAGCCTCAAATGGACGAGAATAAAACCGTTATTGAAGTGGTTCGCGAAGGCGTTAAACAATTCACAGATATTTTAGCGGAGTTTGAAGAAGTAAATAATAAATTTAGTGATGAAGAGATATTGAACGATCCTGATAAAATGGATAAGTTAATTTCTCGTCAGGCACAATTACAAGATCTTATAGATCAACATGATCTTTGGAATTTAGATAGTCGTTTAGAGCGCGCCATGGATGCTTTGCGTTGTCCTGAAAGCGACGCCTCTGTAAAAGTATTATCGGGAGGAGAAAGACGTCGTGTAGCTTTATGTCGTTTATTATTACAAGAACCTGACGTATTATTATTAGATGAGCCAACCAATCACTTGGATGCAGAAAGTGTTGATTGGTTAGAGCAACACTTAAAACAATATAAAGGAACTATTATTGCTGTAACCCACGATCGTTATTTCTTAGATAACGTAGCAGGGTGGATCTTAGAATTGGATAGGGGAGAAGGTATTCCTTGGAAAGGAAATTACAGTAGTTGGTTAGAGCAAAAAGGTGCGCGTTTAAAACAAGAAGAAAAAACGGAAAGCAAACGTCAGAAAACTTTAGCGCGTGAGTTAGATTGGGTACGCCAAGGTGTAAAGGGACGCGGTGTAAAACAAAAAGCGCGTTTGAGTAATTACGAAAAAATGGTAAGTGAGGATGTAAAATCAAAGGAAGAAAAACTCGAGATCTTTATTCCGAATGGCCCACGCTTGGGTAATGATGTGATCGAAGCTATAGATGTTTCAAAAGGTTATGGCGATAGATTATTGTATGAGCACTTGAATTTTAGATTACCTCCTGCCGGAATTGTTGGTATCATTGGACCTAACGGTGCCGGTAAAACAACTTTATTCAAAATGATCTTAGGTCAAGAGAAGCAAAATTCAGGCGAGTTTAAAATAGGACCAACTGTAAAAATAAGTTACGTTGATCAAAGTCATAAAGACATTGATCCAAACAAAACAATTTATGATGTGATCAGCGGAGGATTGGAAAATATTTTAATTGAAGGACGCTCTTTAAATTCTCGCGCGTATATTTCACGCTTTAATTTTAACGGTGCCGATCAAGGAAAAAAATGTTCGGTGTTATCGGGTGGAGAAAGGAATCGTTTGCATTTAGCCTTGGCATTAAAAGAAGGCGGTAATGTATTATTATTAGATGAGCCAACCAACGACTTGGACGTAAATACGCTTCGTGCTTTGGAAGAGGCCTTAGAGAATTTTGCAGGTTGCGGTGTAATTATTAGTCACGATAGATGGTTTTTAGATCGCGTTTGTACGCATATATTAGCATTTGAAGGAGATAGTTCGGTGTATTGGTTTGAAGGTAGTTATAGCGAATATGAAGAGAATAGGAAAAAACGTTTGGGTAATGTAGAACCAAAACGTCCGCGGTATAAAAAATTGGCTATGTAAGCATATAAAAGGCACTCGATCGAGTGCCTTTTTTGTTACTTTTACTTATAGGTATATGAGAGCATTATCACTTATAATTCTAACAATTGTATTTTTCTTATCGTGTAATTCGCAAACAAGCCAATTAAGCATTCCAACTGGCACAACAATTTCCGACCGTTTTAATACGCCCGATGGTTTTATAAGATTGCCAGAAAATGGTTATTCGTTCTCTACTTTCTTAAGTACATTTCCATTAAAAAAACCGGGAGCAAAAGTTTATCTGTATAACGGTAATGAAAAGAATAGGCAAGATGTGCATGAAGCAGTGTTGGATATTGATGTGGGAACAAAAGATCTTCAGCAATGTGCTGATGCCGTAATGCGTTTGCGCGCAGAATATTTGTACGCCACAAAACAATAAGAGAAATTACATTTTAATTTCACCAATGGCTTTAAGGCCGAATTCAGCAAGTGGGCCAAAGGTTATAGAATAAAAGTAAAAGGAAATAAAACCACCTGGTATTTGGCAACAAAACCATCGGATAGTAAAGAGGTTTTTAAAGCGTATTTAGAAATTGTTTTTTCTTATGCGGGAACTTTATCCTTATCAAAGGAATTAAAGAAAAAGTCGATAGGCGATATTCAAGCCGGTGATGTTTTTATAAAAGGCGGATCGCCGGGGCATGCAGTAATAGTGGTGGATGTTGCCATGAATGTAAAAGGGAGCGAACGTGTTTTTTGCATTGCACAAAGTTATATGCCTGCGCAAAACATTCACGTGCTTAAAAATCCAAATAACGAAAAAATATCGCCTTGGTATAATTTAAAGGAAGGACAAGCCTTAGAAACTCCTGAGTGGGATTTTACGACGGGTTCACTTTACACTTTTGAGTAGTAAGTTGTATAAATTGCTTTTTTGTCGTTGAACTTCTCCCGATAGCTATCGGGATTTTAAAGCCTCAAATACATTAGTAAGCTTTCGCACAGCCTCGCTCACACTGCCACAGGCAGTATGCCGTGGTTTAAAAATTTCGTCCGCCTAAAAAAATCTAATTTATAGAACTTACCTTGAATAATCTGGCTCTTGCAAATAAAAAGGAAAGCCTCCTGCATCAAAGTTCGGTTTTGTTTTAAAGATCCCAAACACAGCACTTCCACTTCCGCTCATGCTTGCGTAAACTGCACCAGAGTCGTATAATTTTTGTTTTAGATCTTTTATCTGTGGTAAATTTTTAAAAACAGAACTCTCAAAATCATTTACTAAAAGTGTTCTCCATTCTTCAATTGGCTTTGCTTCTAGAATGGTTTTTACAGATTCCTTAGGTTTTTGTGGCGTGATACCTTGATACGCCATTTTTGTATTGCTGTGAACGTTCGGATAGACCACAAGAATATAGTAATTGCTAAGATCAACTTTTACAGATTCAAACACATCGCCTTTTTCTTTTGCGAACACAGCTTTGTTCTCAATAAAAAATGCGCAATCGCTGCCAAGTTGTTTTGCGAGTTCCAGTTTTTTGGAAAGAGGTATTTTTAGATCAAACTTCATATCCATTAAATTGATAAAACTAGATGCGTTCGAACTTCCTCCTCCAAGTCCTGCGCCCATTGGAATATTTTTGTGTAAATGAACCTTTACTCCAGGCACATGGTAGTTCTTTTTGATAAGATCGTAAGCTTTTACAACAATATTATCGCTTTCGGAGCCGATAACTGGATACCCTGAAAACGATAACTTAATCGATTGATTTTCAGTGTTTTCTAAAACCTCCAGTGCATCATTCCATTTTAATGGAAAAAATACAGTTTCTATGTTATGAAAACCATCGTTTCGCTTCTCTAAAACGTTGAGTCCCAGGTTTATCTTACAGCCACTAAATACAAGCATCTTTTAACGTTTTTTTGTGGAATCGGGAATTTTTTCTAAATTGCATCAAATTAAATTAAAAGATCTATGAAAATGAAAAAATTTGCTACAAAATTTTCAGCAGTAGCTCTAATAGCTCTAGCGTTAACTTCTTGTAAAAAAACACCAAACGAAGCGCCAGTAGCTGACACTGAATTTCAAAGTTCAATTGATGCATCTGCGGCTTCAATGATAGTAACTGATATTGATATGATGGTTGCTCAAGCAAGCGAAAGATCGTATATGTTCTTTTATTCAACTTATGGTGCAACAACTAACAATACATGTACTGTTTTACGCGATACAACTAACAAAGTAAATATCCTTACTTTTAATAACGCAAGAGGTGCTGACGGAGTTGTTAGAAATGGAGTAATCACAATTAATTACCAAACATGCTCTACAGGCACTGCTACAGCTCCCGGACAGGTTTACATTCGTAACCCATACCATCAATCGGTTGTGAGTTTTGTTAATTATTCGGTTGGAAAATTCGTTGTGGCTAATACAAGTAGTATTGTTGTTAAAAACACAACACCTGCAGGTTATACACGTTCGGTTACACCTCTATCTTGGAGCATTTCAGGGCTTTTAAAGCTTGCCGATACAACTGATAATGGAGCTAATCATGCTGATGATATTACTTGGGAAGGGCAATTTTCTAAAACATTGACCAATTCAACAAGCAATACAATACACCCAGCAACTACTTTACCAATTAACTGGATCACAGGACAACCTGGAATTCAAACCGGAACCGTTAACTCTTCTAACAATGCTATTAATCCAAATGGAAAAAATGGTATTGTAAAGTACACGGGGAGTGCTAAAGGTCTTACTAAATCAGCTTCAACAAGTTATTCATATACTATCGAGAATACAAACCCTCTATACAGAGATTTTGGTTGTTCACCCGATTATTATATTAGCCCTGAGCAACATCCTATAACCAAAGGAAAAGTAACTTTTAAAACCGGTGATAAAGCAGTTAGAACAATTTACTACGGCGATCAGAAAGATGTAGTTGGATATTGCGATAACAGCGGTATAGTTTATATCAATGGTGTTAGTTACAATGTCGATTTTATAAAATAATCTATTCTTCCGAAATTAAAAAAGCCCTCACGATGTTTCGTGAGGGCTTTTTCGTTTTAAGAACTTTCTTAATCTTCGAGTTTCAAGAATGCTTTCCCAAGTTTATCTATTACATCACTTGCCAATAAACTTTCTTTACTTAATTTCTTTGTTGCCAGATCTGCTGCGTAGCCATGAACGTATACTCCAATTAAAACTGCTTTGGGCGCTGTATAACCTCTGGCTAATAATCCTGTAATGATACCGGTTAAAGCATCGCCGCTGCCGCCTTTGGCTAACCCTGAATTACCGGAGCTATTAAAGTAACTCGAACCATCGGGCATGCAAATGGAAGTATATGCCCCTTTTAAAACAACAATAACCTTATGCTTTAAAGCAAAATGCTTAGCCGTGGCGTAACGTTCAATATCTGAGTCATGTTTCTCTGTTAATCTATCAAACTCCTTTGGATGCGGCGTTAAAATGGTTTCAGGAGGTAAAAAACTGAGCCATGTCTTGTTCTCCGATAATATATTCAAAGCATCCGCATCAATAACCAGTGAGCAGCTTGTGTAGTTCAAGAGTTTCTTCAACACATCGGCAGTTTCTTGTTCGGTTCCAATTCCGGGACCAATTGCAATAGCATTATAATTTTTTAGATCTGGAAGTTCGCAAATGAATTCTGAATTAGCGTCGATGCTACACATAGCTTCGGGCAAATTGCACATTAAAGCATCAATCGCTTTGGAAACAGAATGTACAGTTAATAAACCTGCACCACTTCTTAAACATGCCTTAGCGCTTATGCTAACAGCGCCGCGCATAGTTTGGTTTCCTGCAATAATTAAAGCATGACCAAAATTTCCTTTATGCGTAAATTTTTGTCGTTTTGTAATGAGTTGCTTTATCTCGTTCTTGCCAATATAGAATTGTTTTGCTTTAATGAGATGAGCTAAATGTGGATGTAAACCAATATTCAAAACCTCAAACTGTGGCACAGCCCATTTATTTTGAGCCATCAAAAAAGTTAGCTTTGGATATTGAAAGGTGAGTGTTGTACTCGAGCGAATTATACTATCATCAGGAGAGTTAGTTGTATCAATAAAAATTCCTGTTGGACAATCAATGCTGATGACCTTCAGAAAATTTTTATTAATGAATTCAACAACGTCTTTCAAAAGTCCATCTAAAGGTTTGTTGAGGCCGGTTCCAAGCAAGGCATCAATAATAACATCTTCAGTAGTGAATTTTATTTTTCCCAGATCACTTTCAGAACTGATCTCAAATATGGCTTCCGGTTTTAATTCTTTTAACCGATCGAAATTTGCTTTGCAGTCAACCGAAAATTCCGTTGAGTAATTTACCAGAATTGCTGTGCAATTATACGAACGTTCTAAGAGCATGCGCGCAATGGCAAAACCATCTCCGCCATTATTTCCTTTTCCACAAAAAACAAAAATAGATGCGCTATCATCTACTTTATTAATGATACTTAGCACGCAAGCTCGTGCAGCGCGCTCCATCAATTCTAAAGAAGAAATTGGCTCGTGCTGGATGGTATATTCATCTGCAAATTTTATTTCTTCTCTGTTAAGTATTTGCATGGTTGTTTATTTGCAAGAACAATCATCGTTACAATTCGATTGTGGTTTTGAACGAACAAAACGTTTGACCAATAAAAAAATGGCCCCCACTAACAAAACTCCTGAAATGATGTATTGGATCATACAGCAAAGTTAAGCCTTTTTATTTACCTAAGCATCTCTAAACATTGCTTTTTCTTCGTTGAACTAAATTTTTAAAATGCTCATTTACGTTAGTAAACTCCGCTTTTAAAAATTTGTTCGCCTCGAAAAATCTAATTTTTAGAGATGCTTACTTGAGTATAGGTAATTCTATATAAGACGAGTTCACATTATCGTGGTAGATCCAAACATCGGATGTTCTAAAATCCGCATCGTTGCAAGTGTAAATATTTACAAACTCCTGAGGATTACGGTCGAACAAAGGAAACCAACTACTTTGAATTTGCACCATGATGCGATGTCCTTTTTTGAATGTATGAGCAATATCAGGTAATTCAAAATTCACATCTTCTACTTTCATCGGTGAAAACGCTTCCGGAAACTCAAAACTCTTGCGGTAACGCCCACGCATGATCTCGCCACGAACCAGCATTTGATAGCCACCCATTTCGGCATTAAATCCTTTGTCTTCACAACAAAACAAAGAATCATATTTAAAATCATCTGGATAAACATCAATTAACTTCACTACAAAATCTGCATCCGTAGTTGAGATGGCTGTTTTAAGAAATGCTTTTAAAGCACCACCAACTTTTACGTCTTCTGTAAGTACTTCTGTTTTAAAAACCAACACATCTGTTCGGCGCGAAGCAAAACGTTGATCATCGGTCATATATTCTCTTGTTCTTCCTAAATGAACGCCATCAGCATAAGGTACCGGTTTGTTTGGATCGCTTGTGTATTTTGAGAAGGATTTGTTTTGCGTTGGTTTGTTATAAGATAAAGTGCCTTTCTCATTAAAATACAATTGTTTGTTTTCTGCTTTTGGTGGCCAACTTTCAAACGTATTCCATTTATTCTCTCCGGAGAAAAATATGTTTGCATTCGCTAGATCACTAACGCTTCCTTTATTTTTCAAATAAAAATTAAAGAATTTGATCTCTATATTATTTTGATAATATTCAGACGTTTTACTTCCAAAGCGAACATTACCCAAGCTTGCTCCGTTAGCTTTGCCACCCCAACCGCCGTGCGACCAAGGGCCCATTACTAATCTGTTATTTGTTTGCGGCGATTGTTTTTGAATAGCCTTGTATAAATTCCATGCGCCATAACAATCTTCCGCGTCAAATAAACCTCCAACAACCATCATGGCCGGTTTTATATTATAACATCCACTGCGCGCATCTCTGTCCTTCCAAAATTGATCGTAATTTGGATGTTGAGATAATTGTTTCCAAAAACGAATACTGTCTTTGAACAAAGGCTCGAAATTTTTAAAAGCCCCTGTTTTCAAATAGAAGGCGTAATTGTCTTTGACCGGGAATGTAAAACCTGGACTGCCGATCTTTGTTGGTTTTGGTCGTGGCATTCCAAATGAATAATAGAAACTAAACGCATCCATTATGGCCAACGCACCATTGTGATGAAAATCATCGCCAAGAAACCATTCGGTAACCGGCGCTTGTGGACTTACAGCCTTTATAGATGGATGATTGCTTAGCGCAGCTTCCGTTGCATAAAAACCCGGGTACGAAATTCCAAATACTCCAACATTGTTATTGTTATTCTTTACATTTTTTACAAGCCAATCAATAGCATCGTACGTATCAGTACTTTCATCGGTCTCTTTTCCTTTTTTTGTTTTTTTAAAAGGACGAACATCTTCATATACCCCTTCGCTCATCCATCTTCCACGAACATCTTGTATCGCAAAAATATAACCCTCTTTTAAATATTCGATGTAATAGCTTTTGTAAAGGCGTGGCGAAAATTCTTGCGGTCCATACGGCGCACATGAATAAGGTGAGCGTATGAATAATATAGGGTGTTTTTCTTTTTGCTCTTTTGGTTCGTAAATGGTAGTGAAAAGCGAAATGCCATCACGCATTTTAATTGTTACTTCTTTTTTGGTGTAATTATTATAAACCCAAACGCTATCTGCGTTTTGCGCCGTACTACGGCACATGATTAAAACAAAAACTAAAAGAAGACCTCTTAAACTCATATCAATTAAAACGGATCTTCAATATCATTTCGTTTAATGTCGGATGAATGATCATCTACATTATCCCAATTTTTTGATTGAACAGTTTTTGTGCCCGGATCAAGAAACTCGGTGTTTTGAGGCAATTGATTTGAATTATTTCCTTGGTAAATATTATCCTGCCCTTCGGTATAATCAATATCTGCAAATTTAGCATACTGACCAATGAAGCGAAGCTTTACAGTTTCTAAAGCACCATGACGGTTCTTTGCGATAATGATCTCGGCTTTATTACGCGTAGGCTCGTTGTTCTCATCAAATTCAATTCCGTAATATTCCGGACGGTAAATGAACATTACCATATCCGCGTCTTGCTCAATTGCACCCGATTCACGAAGGTCACTCAGTTGCGGGCGTTTACTTCCACCCGGGCGATTTTCAACCTGACGACTTAATTGAGAAAGTGCAATGATCGGAATTTCTAATTCTTTTGATAAACTTTTTAACCCACGAGAGATATTACTGATCTCTTGCTCACGATTTCCTTTACTATCCGGTCCACCACTCATCAACTGTAAATAGTCAATGATGATCAACTGTACATTTTGATTTTCTTTTAAACGACGTGCTTTGGCGCGTAATTCAAAAATAGAAAGAGCCGGTGTATCATCAATGAATAAAGGTGCTGTAGATAATTTTTTGATCCGCTCGTGTAATTGAACGAATTCGTGGTTATCTAAATTTCCTTTTAAGATCTTGTCTTGAGCAATCTCAGTTTCACTAGATATCAAACGTTTAACCAATTGCAAACTACTCATCTCTAAAGAGAAAATGGCAACAGGCTTATTAAATTCTACCGCTGCATTTTTTGCCATGGTAACCACAAAGGCAGTTTTACCCATACCTGGACGAGCTGCTAAAATATGCAGATCAGATTTTTGCCAACCTCCTGTAATGCGATCCAGAGCTGTAAATCCGCTTGGAACACCCAATAAACCATCGGTTTTGTTGGCCGCCGTTTCAATTTCTTCAATAGCTTTTGAAATCAAGGTACTCATACGATCGTGTTGTTTACGAACGTTGCTGTCTAGGATCTCGAAAATATTTTTTGTTGTTTCATCAAGTAATTCAAAAACATCAGTGCTGTCTTCGTAAGCGGTTTTGATAGTATCTGTGCTAATGCGGATCAATTCGCGTTGCAAATATTTCTGCGCCACAATACGTGCGTGAAATTCGATGTTTGCAGAAGAAGCAATACGATTAGTAAGTGAAGAAACATAATAAGCGCCTCCAACAAATTCTAATTCGCCCGTGCGTTTTAATTCTTGAGTTACGGTTAATATATCTACCGGTTCTGAGCGGTTGAACAAAGCCACCATAGCGGCAAATACTTTTCCGTTTTGTTCTTTGTAAAAAGCTTTATCGCTTAAAAGGTCAATAACAGTACTTAGGGCATCTTTTTCAAGTAACATGGCACCTAGAACTGCTTCTTCAAGGTCGACGGCTTGTGGTTGAATTTTTCCTATTTCTGGGTTACTTCCGGTTTGTACAGTGTAAAGTCTTTTTTTGGTTTTATTTTGGTTGTCCTGGTTCATAAAAAAATTAAGGGACGATAAAAGTGCGATTATTTTACCTCCTATTAAATTTACGAAAAAGTACTTTCTCTTAATAACATGTGTATAATTAATATATATGTTCACTCTATCAGCAGTTTAGATGTTTTTGCCCGTGTTAATAACTGCCATTTGAATTGTTAACACTCTTCATGTTAGGGAATTGTTAATTAGGTAATGAGGTTCAGAATCAAGCGCTTAATATTTCTGGCGAATTATTGGCTTGCTTATTTGTTTTTTTGTTATCTATGTTGGGTAGAAAAAATTAATCCCAGTGAGAGTCTTACTTGCCGATAGCAACCATACAATTTTACACGAAACCTTGATCGCTGCCGGTATTGCATGCGATAAATTTTGGGATAAAAGTAAAGAGGAACTTATTTCGCTCTTACCAAACTACGACGCGGTTGTATTGCGAAGTAAATTCAAAATAACAAAAGACATAATCGATGCTTGTCCAAATTTAAAATGTATTGGAAGAGTAGGAGCGGGTATGGAAAATATTGATTTGGCCTATGCAACGCAAAAACAAATTACATGTGTGCATGCACCCGAAGGCAATATGGATGCTGTGGGTGAACATGCATTAGGAATGTTGTTGATGCTTTTAAATAATATTAAAAAAGCAGATGCCGAAGTAAGAAAGGGAATTTGGGTTAGAGCTGAGAATAGGGGAGTTGAAATAAAGCATTTAACCGTTGGAATTATTGGGTATGGTTTTATGGGAAGTTCTTTCGCACAAAAATTAATTGGCTTAGGTTGTGAGATGCTTGCTTACGATAAATACAAAACGGGTTTTGGGAACAAGCATATAAAAGAAACACACATGCAAGAGATTTTTGAAAAAGCTGATATTGTGAGTTTACACGTTCCTTACAATACTGAAACGCATTATTTGGTCAACAAACAATTCATAGAGAGTTTTAAAAAGCCTATCTACATTATAAATACGGCCCGCGGAAAATGTTTGAACACGGTTGATCTTGTAGAGAGTTTGAAAAGCGAAAAAATAAAAGGTGCTTGCTTGGATGTTTTAGAATACGAAACAGTTTCTTTTGAAGCACTCGATCAAAATAATTTTCCGGAACCGTTCAAATACCTTATAGAAAGTGATAGAACCATTTTAACTCCACATATTGCCGGTTGGACACACGACAGTAATTATAAAATGAGTAAGGTGATAGCGGAAAAAATGATTAAGGCTTTAAAAGGTGATTTAAATCAAGGGTCTCAAAAGGACGTTATGATCTCGGGGGTCATGATCTCTTCGGTTTTGTTACTCTTTTGATCAACCATATAGATCTTGTATTTAAAATTCTTGTATTTAGAATCACTTCTCCAACCAACCAGTGTAATAGTTATTTGTCCTTTTATAGGCTGATCTTTTGATAATTCACTTGGACGAATAACTGTATAAGCCAAGGGTCTGTTATTGTAAATTGTTGTATCCGGTCCCGGCGGATTTGGAGTTACTAATGGCCACAAAGCTGGTTTAAAAGAACCATCCGTGTCTTTATAATAGAACCACGCAAAGAAGTTATTGTCTTTTGCGCCTTCTTCAGCAAAAATATCACCATCGCCATCGGTATAGTTGATGGTGAGATAAGCAATGTCCTCATTAGAAGGAATAAAGCTTTCGTAAGCAATCGTTGGTATAGGATCGGTATTTGAGCGTTTAACACACGAAATTAAACTTGCTACACAAAAAAATAATATGAGGGTCTTTAAATTCATTCCGTTAAATATACGGAAAGTAGCTGAAATTTTAAAAAAATAAAGCGTACTTACCGTTATGCCGAAGAAATCAAATAATAAAATCCCGAGACCTGATTTCCTTCGGTATATTACCTAAATTTACAAAATAAAACCTTTGGTAAAAAATGTTTACTGATATAACGGATGTTTTTAAAATAAATTGTGATGAGGACTTCAAAAAAGTGGCTCTCAAGGTATTCCGTTACCAATATCAAAATAATCCTGTTTATAGATCCTGGACCGCGGGGTTTGTGCGATCAGAAAGTGACGTGACTGAGATTGAGCAAATACCCTTTTTGCCTATAGAGTTTTTTAAAACGCAGGATGTTATTTGTGAAGGAACAGAGCATCAAGAAGTATTTACGAGTAGTTCAACTACATCGCAAGTGCCTTCAAAACATATTGTAAAAGATCTGAGCATTTACGAGCGATCGTTCACAAACGGATTTGAATTGTTTTTCGGAAAACCAAAAGATTATTGCATTTTGGCATTATTACCCGGGTATTTAGAAAGAACAGGATCCTCTTTGGTTTATATGTGCAAGAAATTAATTGAACTTACTGATCACAAGCAGAGTGGTTTTTATTTGCGTGATCTTGATGAATTGATAGATGTGATAAAGCAATTAAAAATAGCAAAACAAAAAACCTTCATCATAGGCGTTTCTTATGCATTACTTGATCTTGCTGAAAAGAATATTGAATTGAATAGTGATTTTACGATTATTGAAACAGGTGGCATGAAAGGAACGCGAAAGGAAATGCCAAAGGAAGAATTGCACTCCGAATTAAAAAGGAAATTTAAATTAGGTCATATTGCAAGTGAATATGGAATGACCGAATTATTAAGCCAAGCTTACGCAAAACAGGATGGACAATTCAAAAATCCCCCTTGGTTAAAGTTCATGATCAGAGACGTGAATGATCCTTTAACGTATCTTGCGCCAAACAAAACCGGAGGAATAAATGTGATAGATCTGGCTAATGTGTATTCGTGTAGTTTTATTGCAACTCAAGATCTTGGGCAGATAAATGAAATCGGAGAATTAAAATTAATAGGACAATATGATAACAATGATATACGCGATTGCAACTTAATGTTAAGCTGAAATGGCAGAGAGAAAATTAGATCCTGATTTTTTTCAAATGGTTTACCAAGTAGCTCGCTTAATTCCTAAAAGCAGAGTAACTTCTTATGGAGCCATTGCCCGTTATTTGGGAGCGCCGGGTGCTGCCAGAATTGTGGGTTACGCTATGAACGGAGCACATTCGCAAACGAAAAAAGTTCCGGCACATCGTGTTGTAAATAGCAAAGGAATTTTAACCGGAAAACATCATTTTGCAACACCTTTTGAAATGCAGGCCCTTTTAGAGAAAGAGGGAATAACTGTAAAGAGAGATACGATCATTGATTTTTTGAAATACTATTGGGACCCTGTTGTTGAATTGAAAATTTGACCTATATTTAAACTTAAAACAAATCAAATGAAGAAAGTAATTATTATTGCAGTTGTATCTGCTAACATGTTCTTAGCTTGTAAGAAAGACAGAACATGCGAATGTTCTGTAACTACAAATGGAACGTCGACCACTCAGGCCTCTTTAAGCTTTTCAATTCCAATTATTGGTAATGTTCCAATTATTGATACAACTGTTGTAACAAATGTTGTTGATATATATAATTATGACAGAGAGTTAAGCGATGTTACAAAAAAGCAAGCCAAGAATAATTGTTTGAGTTATGAAGAACCTTATAAAAATATAACAACCAATTCGGCGCCTCCGCTTGTTATGATAACAACTGAAACAGGCAAAAAAACTTACGATTGTGAGTTGAAATAAAGTAGTTGTAATTTACTAAAAATCAAGTAGTTGTAATGCAAAGTAAAAGAGCTTTGTGAGTACCGATTTTATTTATATCTTTGCCATCCTTAAAAAAACAAGTACAAATGCCAAAAATGAAGACAAATTCCAGCGCTAAAAAGCGATTTAAAGTGACTGGAACAGGTAAGATCAAAAGGAAACATGCCTACAAGCGTCACATTTTAACAAAGAAGGAAAAAGACCGTAAACGTGGTTTAGCAAAATCGGGTTTAGTGAGTAAAGAAGATTCTGGAAATGTTAAGATGTTATTAGCCATAGGAAAGTAACCTTAAGGAATTATCGGTTTAAAAAACAAATGTTTAACCAGAGTTTCAGTAAATAAGAGTCGTAAAATCGAACGCTGAAGATCAAAAATTAAAAAGAAATGCCAAGGTCAGTAAATCATGTAGCCAGCAAGGCTCGCAGAAAAAAGATCCTAAGACTTACAAAAGGTTATTGGGGTGCAAGAGGTAACGTTCTTACCATTGCAAAAAACACATTAGAAAAAGGTTTATCGTACGCGTACCGCGATCGTAAGAACAAAAAACGCAATATGCGTTCACTTTGGATTCAACGTATCAATGCAGGTGTTCGCGAACACGGTTTAAGCTATTCAGAATTCATTGGTAAGCTAAATGCTAAAGGTTTAATGCTAAACCGTAAAGTATTGGCAGATCTAGCGATGAATCATCCTGAAGCGTTTACAGCTGTTATAAATCAGGTAAAGTAAAACCTAATATATTTAAGAGAAGCCCTTCGGAAACGAAGGGCTTTTTTTATTTAGTTGAATCACAATGCATGGCTTTTCGCTACAATCGCTGGCGCAGCATTCCGAATGAGCTTCAGTTAAAAAGAATCAGCTTTCAGTTCAGCATTTTATAGAACAACTGCAAAAGACTGATTTAATTTATGCAGCAGGCTATGGTAAAGCTTTAGTGAGGGAAATAACTGAAATTACGAGCGAAACAACCTTCTCAATGAGTGAGGAGCTTGATTTTTTTTTTTTATAAACAATATCTTTCCATAAAACTATTTATACAATGAAAAATATTCTATTGATCGCATTTGCATCGTGTTTATTGAACACTAGTTGCATGACCATAATGGGTTTAAAAAAACCTATAATATTAGTTGATGCTCCAAGTAGCACGATTGTATCTCGCGATGGTGAAATTTTAGAAGTTCAAGATGTAACAGCGTTTCGTGACGAACAATCTTCAGGGAATACAAATAACGTAACACTTTACAAGTATCCTGGAGTAAAAATGAAATTGAAAAAAAACGTAGAGCTTGAGTTTCAATCTGGCACAACTATCGGAAAAACAAAAATAAGAACCCGGCCTGCTATTGGAATGCTTATTGGCGAAGCTTTTTTTACACTTGGTATTGGTACAATTGTTGATCTTTTAACAGGTGCTTTTTGGGTTGCAAAAAATAGATTTGTGGATGTTCCTGCAGTTCTTGAAAATAAAGAGCCAAGGTCGGAGAGAGAATTGAAAAATAGAGTTAGATCTTCGTTTAGATAGAAATTACCGTATATTTAATAAAACAAATAGAATGAAAACTACAAACCTTAGAATAATCGTTATTGCAATAATTGGGTTAATGATTAACTCATTAAATGCACAAACATTTACGGTTGGTTCGGCCAGCGGAAATTTGGCATTGAATTGTAATACTACAGTTATTACAATGACAACAAATTCTGGATACGTACCATACTCTTATACATGGACAGCACCTGGAAATACCTTGTATGGTAATTACGCGAATATTTCGGTTCCTGGAACGTGGACAGTATTAGGACAAAGTCAAACATCTACTGTTAGTTCACAGCAAACGTTTATAATAACACAAAATTTAAGTGCACCCAATATTGGCATTACGCCGACGCTAGCAAATGTTACATGTACATTAATGCCGAGTTTAACATTAACTAGTACCTCGGCTGGACCAGCCAATACAATAACAGATTGGTATAAAGTAATAGGGACGAATACTATTAGTGTTGGAGCTCCGCAGGGAACACTAAATGTGTTATCTGTTGGTAATCCCGGTGTTTTTTGGGGAGTGTCAATCAACAATTTTACAGGGTGCAAATCTACAATGTCTGTTCAAGTTACCGCTTCAGTTGGTGTACCTACTTTTTCAATTAGCAGCACAACAAATTTTTCATTAGGATGTGGAAGTTCAAGCGTTACAAGCCTTCAATTTGCAAACGTAGTTACATTTCCAGTGTCAAATCCAGTAAGTTATACCGTCAGCCCCTTTCCAAACCCTGCAACCTTTACAAACAATCCCAGCATCCCTAATTTTACTGTGCCAGTAAATTGGTGGAGTGCTTATGTTAAAGACTTAACAAGTAACTGTGTTGGTATGCAGCCATTCGCAATAACACAAAATATTAATCCACCCTCTGCCTTTGTTTCTCAGCCAGTTTCTACAATAAGCTGCTTTCAGCCTACAACCATATTAACCGGAATAACTAATAATACTAATACAACAATGAGCTGGACAGTTCCGCCAAGTTCAGTTGTGAATTCATCAACGGTAATAGCTTCAACAAATTCTGCAGTTTTTAACTCAACTAATAATATTACATCTACGGGCGTTTATACTTTAAGCGTTACTGATAATATAACACAATGTGTAGGAATCAAAACTATTTCAGTAATGCAGGATATCCGCTTGCCAAAATTTACTGTTTCTGCCATGACCAATTCTGTAATAACTTGTATCAATCCATCTGTAACCTTGGTGCCCATTCTGACCCCAACTATATCAGTATCCTTAGTTCCAACATTTGTATGGTTTGCTCCATTGTCTTCCAGTGTTCAAGGCTCATCTTTCACTTCAACTTTGGCAGGAAGCCACACGGTAATTGCTACATCGTTAATTAATGGCTGCACATACTCTGCAATAGGTTATGTTGCGATAGATACTTTTGTAGCAATTGGGGGCGCCTTCGGCGTTTCATGTCCTATGACTACTGCCGTGATCACACCAACAACTTCAGGTCCATTTAATACAACTTACACATGGTCTGGAACACCCGGAACAATTACTTCACCTGTAAATCAACAAACAATTTCTGTAAATGCATTGGGTAATTATACGTGTATTGTATCAAACACAGTTAATGGTTGTGCAGACACTGTGGTTTATAATGTTGTTTGTAATAACGGGATTAAAAGCTTCACCTCAAATGAAATAATCATCTCAGTTTACCCTAATCCATCAAACGGAATATTAACTATTGAAGTATCCTCAGCGCATCCTAACGCTAAATTGAATGTGTTTGATGTTCAAGGCAAATTACTATTGGAAAAACCGTTAAATTCAAGTTTAAACAAGTTCGAAACTAATCTTCCAAAAGGTTTCTATTTATACCGCATTACAAGTGAAGATCAGGTCCTTAAAAAGGATAAACTCATCATTGAATAACCCAATTAGGCCCTTCACTCAAGAAGGGCCTTTTTTATGCCTTATTTTTTGTAAATTAGGGGAGTTAAAAAAGCACTTTGAAATTAAAGACGATATATTCAGCAATTTTATTTCTTACAGGCCTTACTGTTATGGCCCAAGACAAAGTTAAATACTTTGAATTGGAGTATAATGGCACAAAGGTTGAGAAGTGTTTATACAACTCTATTCGATTATTAGATTCTCGTGAGGACACCAGCAACTTTGGATCGGTGAGGGTAGGAATGTTAGATAAAGAGGTGAGTGTAGTTTCAAAAGAGAGTTTTGAAACTCAGTTAGGTGTATTAATTACCAAAATGAGTGGCGAAATTCCCGGGAACTCTCCTATACTATTTCAATTGCGCCGTTTAAAATTTGTTGAGAAAGCTGAAGCAGGAAAGGAATATGGTTACTGTTTTTTCAGAGCAAGCATTTTCTCGTCGAAAGATAATAACTACAGGCTTATTTCAGCTATTGATACTTTTATGGTTGTTGAATCTAAAAAGGAAATAACAAAACAGATTATTGATTACGCTAATAAAACTTTTGTGAACTTTTTTAGTAACGCTTTAACAAAGGAACCAAAACAAAACGCTATTTTTTCTTTAAATGAAATTGTAAAGATCGATAGCATTGAAAAGGCAAAAATTAAAGTGTATACAACCAACGAATATGTGAATGGCGTTTACCGCACATTTGAATCTTTCAAAGATCAAACGCCGGAGTATTCATTGTTTTCTATTACGTTTGAAGACGGTGAGATAACCGAGATAAAAGCTAAGAACGATAAAAATCGTTTAAGAATAATAGATTCTGAAGAAGTGTACGCCATTGTAAATAATGGTAAACCTTATATCTCGGCAGAGTATGGATATTACCCACTAGTAAAGAACAATAACGATTTTTATTTTATTGGTGACGATAAAATAAATTATATAAAAGGGCAGGTAGTAAAAAGCAATTCAATTTTTAATCCTACTGAATACGTTTACACGCCACTGCCTATCACCACCCAGTTCGAGATAAAGATCGATCATATGAATGGAAAATTCATGAGGGTGAAAGAGGTAAAGTAGGGATCTCAGTCTTTTCAGTACTCTTTTTTCTTTATATTCTCATCAGCACCAATTTAAAACGTAGAGGACTGTTAAATTATTTCTTTTTACATATTCACTTCATAAAAAGCTTGGTTAAATCCTAAAAACACCCATCAATTTGGCTTATATTTGGAGCACAAAATGAATTAACTTATGAAGAAAATTTTTACTCTGATCTTAACTTTATATACAGGAATTTGTGTTACCAATGCGCAAACTGTGCTTTTAAACGAAACGTTTGTTGCTCCAACAACACTTAACGGATGGTACCTCCAAAATAATTCAAATCCGAATGGCACCCAATCTTGGAGCCAAGGAAGTGGAACAATTTTTCCTGCGTTTAGCGGCGGTCCCAACGATTACGTTACAACGGGATTCAATACGACCTTGGGCGTGGGTAACATCAGTTGCTTTTTAGTAACCCCCACTTTGAATTTAACCAACGGAGGTGTGTTTCAATTTGCTACAAGAACATTCTCAAACCCTGCACAGTTTCCCGATCATTTAGAAGTGCGTTTGGGTATGACTACCTCATCAACAACTATCGGTTCAACTACACTAGATGTTGGAGCATTCACAACCGTTTTGCATGATATCAATCCTGGTTTAACCGCAACGGGCTATCCGAGCATCTGGACGGTTTACTCAACAACGCTTAGTAGTATCACAGGAACGCAGGTTGGACGCTTTGCATTTAGATATGTGGTTCCGAACGGCGGATCTGCCGGCTCCAATAGCGAATACATTGGTCTCGACGATGTGAAATATACTGCGCCTAATTGCCCAACAGCTCCTGTTGTTATTAGCCCTGCTTCAACAACAGTGTGTGCGGGTGGTTCTGTAACTTTTACAGGCAGTGGTGCAACAACATATACATGGACAAGCGGACCTCAATCGACAACTTACAGTGTTTCTCCTTCAGTAACTACAGTTTATACTTTGTCAGGAACTAATCCGGGTGGATGCCCTGGTGTTGCTACGTGTACAGTGGTTATTGGTCCTCCTCCTGTAGTTTCAGTTACTAACATGACAGTGTGCGCGCTACAAAATGCAACCATCACTGCGGGTGGTGCAAGTACATATAGTTGGAGCAATGGCGGTACAACACCTTCCATTATTGTTCCTGCTCCAACAGGATCAACAGTTACATACACTGTAACAGGCTTCAACGGACCAACATGTTCAAATACTAAAACAGTTTCAATTTACTCAAATACATTTTTAACTGTACCCAATAGTAGTATTACAGCATGCCCTAATCAATTGGCTTTAATTAGTGCGAATGGGGCGAGTTCGTATTCATGGAATACAGGACAAACCACTCAATCCATTGCTATCACGCCAACGGCAAGTGGAATCTATGTGGTTACAGGAACCAATGGATCTTGTTCGGAATCACTTCAAATATGGGTAACCATTGATCCAGATCTTTATGCCCCTAGTCATACAGTTTGTGCGGGAATTTCCGCTACACTTGTAGCTACCGGAGCCCAAACCTATAGTTGGAGTAATGGTTCAACATCGTCGATTACTGTTGTTAGTCCAACAACCAACACAATATACAGTATCATTGGTACAAGCGGCGCTTGTAGTATTACCAAAACCGTATCGGTTACTATTGGAAACAACCTCTCTGTAGGAGCACTCCAAAAATGTATCGGCTTAACAACACTTTTGCAAGGATATGGTGCTAATTCGTATACATGGCAACCAATCAATGATTTTAATCCTAATGTTTTGGTTAATCCAACAGGCCCAACCGTTTATACATTGACAGGTGTTTCCGGAACTTGTACAGGCACACGCACATTACAAATTACCTGGTGTGCAAGAGTACAAGAGTTCGTTGATGTTAATGAATCAGTTCGCGTTTATCCAAATCCGTTCGGCACAGAAGTAACTATTAAAGATGCCTACGGTGATGTGAGGATGGTGAATATGCTTGGGCAATTAGTTTTAGCTACAACTGTAGATGGATCAACAAAACTCAATACCGAAGCATTATCGCCCGGTGTTTATTTTATACTAATCACAGATCCTAAAACTACAGATCGGAAAATAATAAAGGTGATAAAAAACTAATTTCATTCATATTTTGAAAATTAAAAAAGGTCCTCGCAATGTGTGAGGACCTTTTAGTTTTTTAAAGAATGGTTACCACTCTAATTCGTTGAATTTCTTTTTGCCTTTAATAAAGTAGGTGTAAACAATACTTTTATTGTAGATATTCTCAAAACGAGGTTCGTAACCTTCAAGAGTTTTTAGTTGTTTTCTTTTCTTTAGCGTTTTTCCAATACTGAAGTAAAAAGCAAAATGTGCTCTAATGATGGCGAGAGTATGTTGAGGTTGTAATGTAAAAAAGAATTTAGCGCCTGCGATTCCGTCCAAATTCATGCGAACCCAAATTTTGAAAAACAATCCTTTAGAGGGATGATCTTTAATGAGGGTTATTAAACTATTTCTAAAATTTAAAAATGTTTTGTGTGTATTTTGTTTTTGGAGTGTTCCACCGCCAACATGATACACTTGGCTAGTTGGATTCACATAAATTTTATATCCTAAATTTTGCATTCGCCAACAAAGATCAATTTCTTCCATATGAGCAAAGTAAGCGCTATCAAATCCGCCCAATTGCCAAAATAGTTTAGAACGAACCATTAAACATGCGCCGCTTGCCCAAAACACTTGTTTTACATCATTGTATTGTCCTTTATCCTCTTCAACAGTTTCAAATATTCTTCCTCTGCAAAAGGGGTAGCCATAAGCATCCATATATCCACCCGATGCACCGGCATATTCAAACATATTCTGATTCTTTTGATCTAGTAATTTTGGTTGACAAGCTCCTATTTTTGAATCGCTGTCCATTAATTCTACCAAAGGTTGTATCCAATTGGCTTTTACATCTACATCATTATTAAGTAAAATGTAATATTCGGCATCAATTTGCTTTAATGCTTCGTTATAACCTCCTGCATAACCGGTATTGGTAGGATTTTGAATAAGCTGCACATTTGGAAAATTTCTTTTCAAAAATGAAACGGAATCATCGGTACTGGCATTATCGGCAACAATTACTGCATGCGGGGAAGAAAAGGAAACAACGTTAGCAAGAAATTTTTCAAGAAAATGTTTTCCGTTATAATTTAAAATAACTACCGCTAATTTTTGCTGCATATATGTACAATTGGTATTATCTTGGGTTATTAAAAAGATCGTCCATTTGAGTATTGGATGTTCCCGGAGAATCACTATCCGGATTGTGAATGCCATCCATTTGACGCTTCATTACCTCATAACGCCATCTTGTATTATTTACCTCGCCTTTCATGTCGCTATGTTCAAGCTTATAACAATCGTCGGCTATGCTTTTATTCACAAATAAAAATTTACGATTAGTAAAGAATTGTCCGTTTGTTTTATCGGTAATACGATAATATTGCCATATCTCGTAAGGATAGGTGTTTTGATCGGTTGTTTGAACAGTGCGTTGGTTTGGTTTGCCATATTGTAAATAAACGCGACCTCTATCGGTATAATATCCTTTTTGCTTTCCGCATTTGAATAATACAGCAACCTCATTCACACTTTTTAAATACTCCATCCATAGTTTCATAGGATTTACTGAATCAGCGGCTCTGTCTTTCCAGTATTTCACAAGGTAATTTCTAAGTACTGCGGTATCTTTGCTCAACGTTTGATTTACTTGTCTTTCGCGCTCTATCATATCTGATATTGGCCATAAACACTCTACATATATTTTTAATGTATCTGCACTTTTTACATTATTAAAATATTGCTCTATCGAATTGATGACATAATTTCCGGACACATACGTTTGCGGCACGAGCGTATTCTTTCTTTGGAAGAAGACTTTCTCTTGGAGTTGAATGATATTCTTTTCGTCGCGGATCTCAATAACAAGATTATAATTACCTGAAGGTAGACTAGTGATGTCAATTTGTGCGAGCAAAGGATTAACCGGTGCAGTGACCAATTTTTTAAATGCTGAAAAGGGTTCTACCGCCTTTAAATTATCGTTGTTCTCAATAAAATATTTGTAGATGAGCGTTTTCCCTTTTCCAAAAAAAGTATCTGTGTTATACGTTTCAAAGTAAAAAGCAATTTTGCTTTGAGATTCGGGATAGTAATTGATGTTATAGGGAACAAGATCATAACCACTTTTTGAAAGCATACTTGGTGTAGTTGTTTTTTTGTAATTCTCCAGTAATTGAATGCTTGAAGCTTGAATTGGATAAGACCCATAGCTAACTTTGAACACTTGTATCAACTTGAATGGTTCTTGTTTTTTGTTGATATCGTTAACTGTTATTTCAATGGTGTATGTGCCATTTGATAAAGGATATCGTTGTGCATCAATAAAAGCAGGAATATTGGTAGTGTCGTTAAATATTGGGCCGTTCAAGTTATATTTTTTTGCATGAACGATGTTGTTTGTGGCGTCGGTAATTATAATACTCACGTTAACTGCGCTTTGAAAACCACCCTTAACTGCTTTGTACTGCACCGATTGTCCGGCAATGGTGATGTGTGTTTCTATAAAAGGACCGCTTTTAGGGATGTTGAAAGACGCTAGTTTATAATAAACGTCAATTGAATTTGCTGTTTTAAAAGTGAAAAACAATACAAGCAGAAGGCTATATTTTACTAGGTTTTTCACGCGTTTAAGGCCTTTTGGCTTAGTTTAAAGGTAGCAAAATTAATTTTGAAAAAGGTGAGCGGTTTTAAAAAAATTGCTAATTTTGCCCCGGAGAAATGGCAGAGCGGTCTAATGCGGCAGTCTTGAAAACTGTTGTATCGTAAGGTACCGGGGGTTCGAATCCCTCTTTCTCCGCTGAAAGGGACTTAGGCTCAAAAAGAGAACTAAGTCCCTTTTTTATTAAAGCCAAATCGCCCGTGTGTCGGGCGATTTGTGCAATTATAAAGTTGATTTCAGAGGTTCGAAATGCTCCGTTTTTCTTGTCATATACCAAACCGTTAGGAAAGAGTAAATTTTGCAATCCTTCTTTCATTGCTATACCGCCATCTTGCCACAGTTGGCGCAGGTTTCGGCAAAGAATTACGGCTTCATTTATCATTTCTTTTAGGTTCGAAATGGAAATCCCACAAGTCGCTATTTCCTTTCGGATATTATCAAATTCCTTAGTGTATTTTACTCTAAATCGTTCGTAGGTTTCCTTTGACATTTCCTCTTTTATGAAGTGCTTCTCTTCTAGGGTTTCAATATCCTTGGTTAGTGCGACAATTCTCGCCTTAAGGATCACTTCCTTTTCAACGGAGTCTTTATTCAGTTCGTGGTAGGTACTTTCTAATTCAATTTTAATCGCCTCTGTTAATTCAGGCTTTACTTCATATTTCTCAAGTTCCTCTGAAAACAAACGGTGCATTTCTTTTGCGCTTTTATTGCACTTACAGCCGTTTGTTCTGCATTTGTAGTAGTACAAGTTCTTCTTCTTTACGATATAGCCTGTAAAGGGCTGATTACAATCCGAGCATTTAATGAAAACCTTAAGGGGAATATTTACATCTTCTGCTTTGTGCGGTACTCCGAACTTAGTTGAAGATGAAATTACCTCATTCACTTTCATAAAGGTTTCTTTAGAAATCATTTTTTCATGCACTCCTTCAACCACTTTTCCATTCAGCATTCCGTGCGAAACTAATCCGCAATAAAAAGGGTTAATGAATATTTTATGCAATTGCTGTTTGTACATTTTTACACCGATAGCTTGAAGCTTCAAAATAATTTCTTCATTCTTCATGCCCATTAGTTTCCATTCCCATGCTTTTTTTATTTTCTTTCCATCCGCATTCACAACAATTTTACGTTCACCACTTGTTCTTACAATATCATAACCCTGCGGTGGTTTCACAACCCAAATTCCTTTTTCAAATTTTGCTTTCATTCCAGCCATTGCAACTTGCTTTCGTTGTTCGTTATCCCACCGCCCAAACAACAATTGCATATCGTGAAATAAAACACCACTTGCATTAGAAGTATCAATTGGTTCAGTTACTGCCTTAATATGCACTCCATGTTTTTCTCTTAATTCATCAGCAATGGAAATAGCTTTACCTCCTGTTCTGCTAAAGCGAGTCATTTTGTAAACCAAGATGGTGCTTATTTTTCCTTTGCTTGTATTCACAAAACTCAGCATTCGCTGAAACTCTTTCCTCGCATCGGTTTTAGCACTTTCATAAGTATCCCCAAACGCTGAAACAATTGTGAGATTATTTCGCTTGGCATATTCCTCAATCGATTTGCGTTGAGTTTCTAAAGATTCGTTTTTGTCAAACTGCCCTTTGCCGGAAACCCTTGTGTACATCACCACCAAATTAGATGTGGATTGTTTTACTTCCTTTTTTCCAAACCGCCCAAAACGGTTGTCGATTATTTGTTCTTCTGTCATTTTGCCTCCTTTCTTTTTATTATTTATTATGCTTGTTTTCTGTATTCAATTTCTGAATTATTATTTTCAGTATTCAACGAAATTATTTTCGCACTTCCTGAATTATTTAATTCATCGATCTCATTTCTCTTTTTTAGTTTTGAAAGATGCTCGCATATAAGAACAGCCAGTTTTTTGATTGATAATACAATCTTGTTTGCTTGTTCATCGCTTACACTTTCATAACCTTTTATCATCCGTAGTTTTTCAACCGTTAATCCTTTGTTATTTTCGCTCTCACTTTTCATTTCTCTTTTTTGCTTTCTCGCACGTTCGTTCAATCCTTATTTTATCTTATTATTATATTGACTATCAATATGATAGCTAATTTACGTACATCTTTTGGAATAAAGAAATCCCACTAATGCGCCCTAAATCCGCCTGTATTTCGGCATCGTTTTATGACCATTTTTCGGAACACTTTATCCTGCCATAATTAGCAAGGAGATCTGATTTTAATTTTCTGGTTCATATTATGCTGCTTTATTTTGTTGTTGATTTTTTAATAATCCTTGTCGTTTTAATGATTCGTATCTGTATCGCCAATCACTCTTTTTTTCTGTTTCGTTTTTACCGGAGATGAATTGCTGTACTTTTTCTTCATGCGTTTTTACTTCCATAAAATCAATTTCAGAAAATTTTATTTCCGGTGTGTGATACATCAATTGATGTCGAATACAAATCAGTTGTGCTTTTCTTTCCTTTGTTAATTTGAAAGCAAGCATATTTAAATGCCCTTTATCAGCAAGCATTTTATTTAATCCAAGAAAAAGTTCAATTATAAATTCTTTAAAAGGATAATCATTTGGCAGCTTGTTAAATGTTACGCTTGCAACTAATCGTTTAAACGCATCCGTTATGCAAACCAAAGTGTGGTAGTCAATTCGGCTATAATTACTTAGTTTAATTAAACTCTCGGCTAAACATCTAAAGCGAGTGTTTACCCACACAATATATTTTGCTTCTTCGTATTCCCAATATTCGTATGGTTCTTTTATTTTTATGCCCCCGGAATTTTGCTCGTATTTTTTTTCAATTAAACCAATGAGTTTACTGTTGATCCATTTATAACGTGGCTCGTTTTCATCTTCCTGATTTTTCTCAATAATTAAAGATCTTTTGACTGGTTCAACTTTCTGAGTTTCCTTTTCGATCTCTCTTACATTATTCGATTCTGGAATTTCGGTTTCTTCTTCTTCTTTTGTATCCGCCAGTGGTACAAATTCAAATTCACTTCGATCATCCTTATCGTATTTTACGGTAAGCTCATCATTACCGTATTTTACGGTATCTTTTTCCTTATCGTATTTTACGCTAACTTCATAAGTGATACTGGGCTTTTCGCTTACTACAGGCACTTGCAAACTTGGTTCAACTTCCGTTGTTCCCGAAAGCACCAAGCCATTTCTTTTAAAATATGCCATTTGCTTACAGTTATCGCTGCAATATTTTTTGCTCGACCGTATTGCGGTAAAATGCCCTTCACAATATAAACAGGTGCTTTCCATTCTTTTAAATTCTAATCGGTTTAATATTCCTTTTCTTCATCTTCTTCATCCAACATCAAAACTGTATCGCCAAGCAAACCTTTCATGTATTCGCTGTAATCAGTTAATATTCCTTCCATGTTTTCTTTGGCTTCTCTATTCATAATAGTGTTTAAATCAAAATTCACATTTAATAATACCATATTTTGTCGCTGCTGAATTCCGATAATTTTATGCTTGATATTATTACCAAACAAAATGCGTAAAATATCCATCAGCAGATCTTCCGGTATTTTGTAGCGTTTTACAATAAGTTTATTTTCCATTTCTTTAGTTTTATAAATAAGCGGTTTCATACGTTTTCTTTTTCTCCGATTGATTTATTGGCAGTATAGATTTATGATTAGTAATACCAATGCCCAAGAGCGGACTCTCCGATTCTGTTTCCGCCAACGTTTTTATCTTCTTATACTTTTTCTTTACTTTTTCAAAATCCTCTTCAAGCTCCGTGCAGTCTTCTTTTAGCTTGAGGTTTTCTGCTTTCAATTTTTCTATTTCCTCTTTTTGCCCTTTTAATTTTAAAAAGGCATAGATCAACAATCCAACACCAACCAATAGTGTAATAGGACTTAATACAAGTTTTAAAACAGACCCCATTAATTTATTGTCTCCGGCAATGGTATCTGCTGCTTTTTCCCAAACACCTTTTTCGGCATCTGTTCCTGATAAAGTTTTTTCGGTTTTATTTCCGCTTTGTTTTTGTTCTGTTTTTTCTTCTTTCGTTTCTTTCATGGCTGTTTTATTTTACGTTTAAAAATTCAAAGGTCGTTTACTGTATTTTACTGTTTGCCTATTCCCGAACGCATTGAACCTTATTGGTTCTGATTGAACGGTATTGGCGTTTATCGTTTACAAAAACAAAGGTGCAACAAGTGTATTTTACGCTTTCCGCATTTTTGACGTTCATTGCAATCTTTTTCGTTTTATTTGTAATTATTTAAGATGTTTTCTGATTTTAGCGTAAAGTAACGGCAGGGTTTTAACTCACTTTACCGATTTGGGCGAAAAGTGCCGAGAAGTGCTTTCAAATGCTACATAAAGATGTTTAGGTTCATCAAAGTGAGTTTAGATTAAACAACTCGCCCAGTACCTTTTTACAATTTAATGTTGTTCACGAAGTGCGGAACAGTCCACCGCTTTTTGGCTGTCTGTCCGTAAGTTTGAAATTGGAATTGGTGTCAAAACAGGTTAAAGTGTCTACGGAGAAGTGTTTTCAGCATTGGTGGTAACAGTAATATTCCAGGACTAAAATAAATCCGAAGTTTTTCTCGGTTTGGTTTATCCGTAATTACCATTGTGTTTGAAGACGATGTGGATGTATATTGGGCAAGGCAACAAGTAACCGAGCGATTAACAATTGCTCAGGATCAAATCCCTAAAGTGTTGCACATTTGAATAAACAAAAAACGGTGCTTTTGCATTGTAGGATTTTCCACCATAAGCAATTAGAACATTTTTTTACACCATTGGGTAATCTCCTAAATGGACTTTTAAAGACTTCTAATTTTATTCAATAGTGAATTAAGTTGTTTTATCTCTTTATCTGACAAGTGTTCTACAAATCCCTCAAAATTTCTGATATCCTTATCCATTTTACTAACAAGGCTGTGTCCAATAATATTCAACTTTACGTTAATTTTTCGCCTATTTTTCTGGTCTTGCCTGCGAACTACTAAATTTTTCTCTAAAAGCCTTTCAACCAATCTTGTTATATCCGAACTTTTATCAAGCATTTGTAGCTTAATGGTAGAAACCATCATGGACTTAGGATAAACTTCGTTTAAAATTTTAAGTATGTTAAATTGCTGAGCAGTGACGTTGTATGCTTTTAAGACAACATGGTACTCATTATGCAACCAATTATTTGTAAAATAGATATTTACTAAAGCTTTTTGTCTATCATTAATAAAACTCTAATCCCTCTTTAGCCATATTTGATTTTGTTCTGAATTTGATTTTGTTCTGAATACAAAACTACCCAAAAATTCAAAATTCTGGGACAATTAAATTTATATTTTCTATTGCAAGATCGATAGGTTGTAGCATTCAACCCTTACTTATAACCTCCTAGTGTAATTTAAAAGAGGAAATTCGATAAAATACTTTAAACAATTATCGTTTAAACATCTATCTGAAAATAAATTTTAAATATCTGATATAGATATAGTTAAAAGAATGGTATAATAATTAATAACACAGGAAACTATGTAATATAAAATAGTTTTCATAGTTTTGTCGCTCTTAATGGAAAAAGGACATCAAAATAAAATTCTTGAAGACGCCAAGGAACTTTTCTTTATGTATGGATTAAAGAGAGTAACTGTAGATGATATTTGTCGGCATATAGGGATGTCGAAAAAAACTCTTTACTTATTTTTTAAGAATAAAGAAGAATTAATTGAATGTCTACTTGAAAAAAATATTAATGAAAACAAAAAAGAATTTGAACACATATTTAAAAAATCAAATAATTCAATACAGGAGATTATTCTTTTAATGGAACATTTAGCAGAAATGTTTTCAGAAATAAACCCACACGTATTTTATGATCTGCAAAAATACCATCCTGTTGTTTGGAAACAGTTTAAAGAATTTAAAGAAAATTTTTTGTTTCAAATGATTGTGGAAAATTTGGAAAAAGGTATTCAAGAAGGTTTATACAGGCTTACAATAAATAAAGAAATTTTAGCCAGGCTGCGCATTGAAGAAACTGAAATGGCTTTAAATCCTTTGTTATTTCATAAAGAAAAATACAAAATTGCGGATATTCAAATTGAATTATTAGATCATTATTTACATGGCATAACTACTTTGAAAGGGCATAAACTAATAAATAAATACAGACAAATAAATGAAGACGAATAATTTATGAAAAATATTTCAATAATAATAATTGGCGCTGTCATCTCTTTTCAAACAGTTGCTCAAAATAAGAACGAGCCTGCAAAAAACCTTTCATTGAAAGAAGCAATTGAATTTGCATTAGCAAATAACTCTAGTATAAAAAATGCCGAGTTGGATATTGATGCCTCAAGGTATAAGAAAAAAGAAATAACAGGTATGGGGCTTCCTCAAATATCTTCTTCTTTTGATGTTAAAGATTATGAGAAGCTACCAACGCAATTACTTCCTGGAGAATTTTTTGGCGCACCTCCCGGAACCTACATTCCAGTGCAATTTGGTGTAAAATACAACGCTACAGGCTCGATTCAGGCTAGTCAGATTGTTTTTAATAGCGACTACATCGTTGCCTTACAATCCTCAAAGTCATTTTTAGAATTGTCAGAAAAAAATTATCAGCGTTCGCAAATTGAAACAAAAGCTACAATTACTAAAGCCTATTATACCGCTTTAGTGAGCAAAGAAAGGTTGAAATTGCTTCAAGCTAATGTGGATCGTTTGAAAAAATTAGTTGAAGACACCAAATTATTAAACACAAATGGTTTTGTTGAGAAAATTGATGTTACACGTGTAACTGTTGCTTATAATAATTTGCTTTCGGAAAAGGAAAAAATAGATCGTTTAGTTGGGTTGACGGAAAGTGTTTTGAAATTTCAAATGGGAATGGAAATTAAATCGCAAATTAACCTTACAGACTCCTTGCATCTTGATAATATTCCGGTATTTGATATTTCTACTTCTAGTGAATTGAATTATAAAAATCGGATTGAATATTCTTTATTGGAATCTCAACAAAGATTAAACGAACTTGATGTGAAGAGAGGTAAATTAAGATATTTACCTTCCATATTTCTATATGGTAATTACAGTGCACAAGCACAACGAAACGAGTTTGACTTTTTTGACGCCAGCAAAAAATGGTATCCAATCGGAATAATTGGAGGAACTGTAAATCTTCCGTTGTTCGATGGTTTTCAAAATCATTATAGATTGCAGCAATCCAAAGTTAATTTGATGAAGACGGTTAACAATATGAATAACTTAAAGAATGCTATTGATTTGGAAATTGAAACTTCTAAATCAAGCTTATTAAACGCTTTGAACACATTAAATATTCAAAAAACCAATATAGAACTTGCGAAAGAGGTTTATGATGTTGCAAAGAAAAAATACGAGCAAGGCAGTGGTTCCAGCATTGAAGTTATGAATGCAGAAACGGCATTAAAAGAGGCTCAAACCAATTATTATAATGCTTTGTACGAATATTTTACAGCAAAAGTTGACTACGAAAAGGCCACAGGTGTAATAAAATAAATTAAAGAATAAACTAAAAAATAAAACAACTCAACTACATATGAAAAAATTAGTATTTATAATCTTCATAACAGGATTAATAGCCTCTTGCGGATCGGGAGATAAAAAGGCCAAACTGGAAAAACTCAAGCAGCAAAGTTCTGATTTATTAGAGCAAATAAAAAAACTTGAAGATGAGATTGCTTTAAGTGGCGATACAACAATTAGTAATCTAAAAACAAAAGACATCTCCATAAAGCCCATCACTTTTGAAACCTTCAAACATTTTATAGATGTTCAAGGCCGTGTAGATGGTGACGAAAATGTAACTGTTAGCGGTAAAATGGCTGGAGCTGTTGACCGTATATTAGTGAATGAAGGGGATGAGGTTTCGGAAGGACAGGTGCTCGCTGAACTTGATAATTCTGTTTTTAAGCAAAGTTTAGAGGAACTAAAAAACGCACTTGCTTTTGCATCGGATGTTTATGAAAAACAGAAAAATTTGTGGGATCAAAAAATTGGCACGGAAATACAATTTTTATCTGCTAAAAACAATAAGGAAAGTTTAGAGAAAAAAATTTCAACTCTAAAAGAGCAAATGGAGCTTTCAAAAATAAAATCACCCATTAACGGGGTAGTTGATGGGATTGATATAAAAATAGGTCAATCAGTAATGCCTGGTATGCCGGCAATAAGGGTGGTCAACCTTAATAAATTAAAAGCGAAAGCTGAAATTTCTGAATCCTATGCTTCAAAGGTGAAAAAAGGAAACGATGTTGTAATTTTCTTACCTGATTTAAATAAAGAAATTCCATCAAAAATATTTTATACTTCTAAAGTTATAAATAATACAACCAGAACTTTTAGTGCGGAGGCAGATTTAGATTCACAAAATCAAGACTATAGGCCGAACATGATTGCTGTTCTAAAGGTTGTTGATTACCAAAAGGACTCAGCGATTGTAGTTCCACTCAACCTTGTCCAACATTCAGGCACTTCTGAATATGTTTATATTGTTGGTGTTAAAAACGGAAAAGAAATTGCAATAAGAAAGGATGTTACTCTTGGGCAGATTTATAACGGCAAAGCAGAAATAATTATGGGATTAAACCTAAATGACAAACTAATAACGTCAGGTTATTTGGATTTAACCGAAGGCATGTTAATTAAATACTAAATATTTTAATTGTGGAAAAGAAATTTAAAGAGTTCAAATTAACAAGTTGGTCTATTGATAATAAATCGGCCATCTACGTGCTAACCATTTTTATAACGTTAGCAGGAATGTTTTCATACAACAGTATTCCTAAGGAAAAATTCCCGGATATCGTTATCCCTACAATTTATGTAAGTACTGTTTACCCTGGTAGTTCGCCAAAAGACATTGAAAATCTTGTTTGTAAACCACTTGAAAAACAGATTAAATCTATATCCGGAGTAAAGAAGCTTACAAGTAATTCCGTACAGGATTTCTCTAATATCATTATTGAATTTAATACAGATGTAGAGGTTGCTGTAGCAAAACAAAAGGTAAAGGATGCAGTAGATAAGGCAAAAAAAGATTTGCCGAAAGACCTCCCTTCCGAACCAAGCGTGATGGAGGTGGAATTTTCTGAAATGCCGATAATGTTTGTGAACATATCAGGAGATTATGAATTAAGCCAGTTAAAAAAATATGCAGATGAGTTACAAGACAGAATAGAATCTCTTAAGGAGATTACAAGAGCGGATATGGTTGGAGCTTTAGAAAGGGAAATTCAAATTAATGTGGACATGTACAGAATGCATGCTGCCAAACTTTCAATGACAGATATAGAAAGGGCTATTGCTTCAGAAAATTTGATTATTTCCGGTGGAAGTGTTGATATGGATGAAATGGCAAGAACAATAAGTGTTTCAGGAGAGTTTTCGGATATTGATAACATAAAAAACATTGTTGTTAATTCAATGGTTGGCGCACCTGTTTATTTAAAAGATGTTGCTGATGTTAAAGATGGTTTTCTGGAACAAGAAAGTTATGGCCACCTTGATAACAAAAAGGTAATTACTTTAAATATCATTAAAAGAGGTGGTGAAAATCTGATTAATGCTTCTGATAAGATTAATGAGATTATACTTGAAATGAAAAAATCATCATTTCCTGAAGATTTGGTTATTAAAACAACAGGAGATCAATCGTCTCAAACCCGAACTACATTGCACGATTTAATTAATACCATTATCATTGGCTTTATTCTCGTAACAATTATTCTGATGTTCTTTATGGGTGCTACTAATGCAATTTTCGTTGGATTATCTGTACCTCTATCCATGTTTATCGCATTTATGATTTTACCCGGAATTGGATTCACAATGAATATGATTGTATTGTTTGCTTTTCTGCTTGGTTTAGGTATTGTGGTTGATGATGCAGTTGTTGTTATAGAAAATACGCACCGGATTTTCGATAACGGAAAAAAGAATATTGTTACTGCGGCTAAGCAAGCGGCAGGTGAAGTATTTCTCCCTGTATTATCAGGAACCATAACAACACTTGCACCCTTTATACCACTTGCGTTTTGGGGAGGTACTATAGGTAAATTTATGCACTTTATGCCCGTAACAATGATTATTACATTGAGTGCATCGCTTATCGTTGCTTATATTATTAATCCGGTATTTGCAGTTAATTTTATGAAGCCACATGAAAAGCAGCATGGTAAAAAAAGTCGTAAAGGACTAATTATTACTGCTGTTGTAATGGTAATGATTGCTTTATTGTGTTATATCACAGGATCTCCAGGAAAAGGAAATTTCATTATTTTAATGTTACTGATTTATACTTTGTATAGTTTATTAATTGAAAAAATGATTGTCAGGTTTCAGGAAAAAACATGGCCTGCTGTCCAGAATTTATACGCACGATTTTTGAATTGGACACTTGATCGGCCATATAAAGTTGTTGGATTAACAATAGCCTTGCTTATTGGTTCTGTAATGCTTACAGCATTAAGAAATCCTAAAGTAGTTTTTTTTCCTAAAGGAGATCCCAATTTTATTTATGTATATGCAACCTTACCCGTTGGTACAAAAGCTTCCGCGACCGACTCCATTGCGAAAATAATAGAAGGCAGAATATATAAGGTAATTGGAGAGAAAAATCCAATAGTTGAATCAGTAATTACAAACGTAGCTGTTGGTGCTTCTGAAAATAGAGATGACAGAGGAAAGTATTCAAACAAAGCAAAGGTTGGAGTAGCATTTGTTGAATTTGGATTGCGAGATGGGGTTTCAACTGCAAAATATTTAGATGAAATTAGAACTGCCGTTAAAGGTATTCCGGGAGTTGAGATGTCTGTTGATCAAGAACAAAATGGGCCACCTACTGCCAAACCTATTAATATTGAAATAAGTGGTGATAAATTTGAAGATTTGGTGGCAACCTCACTTTCCCTAAAGAAAATGCTTGATTCGCTTCAGATAGCGGGCGTAGAAGAACTTAAATCTGACTTGCAACTAAATAAGCCTGAAATAAAAATTAATATTGACAGGGAACGAGCAAATAGAGAAGGAATATCAACTGCTCAAATTGGAATGGAACTTCGTAATGCAGTTTATGGCAAGGAGGTTTCTCGATTTAAAGATGCAAACGATGATTATCCAATCATGCTTCGTTATAATAAGTCACAGAGAAATAATATTGAAGAGTTGCAAAATCTTAAAATTACCTACCGTGACATGAATATGGGTGGTGCTATCCGCCAAATTCCATTATCCGCTTTTGCTAAAGTAGATTACACTAGCACTTACGGAGGAATAAAAAGAAAAAATCAAAAAAGAGTAATTACTCTTTCTTCTAATGTACTTTCCGGATTTAATGCTAATAAAGTAAATGCGGCATTGCTATCGGTTACAAAAAACTTTAAAACTCCGCAAGGTGTAATTGTTGAATTAACAGGCGAAAAGGAGGAACAAAAAGAAGCGGCTGCATTTATGGGACGAGCTTTGATGATTTCCGTTTTTATAATTTTGTTAATATTGATCATTCAGTTTAATTCATTTAGTAAAACATTAATAATTCTGTCTGAAATTATTTTAAGTGTAATTGGTGTTCTCCTTGGCTTGGCTATTTTCAATATGGATATTTCAGTTGTAATGACGGGAATTGGAATTGTTGCTTTAGCCGGAATAGTCGTCAGGAATGGTATATTACTCGTAGAATTTACCGATACTCTTGTTGAGAATGGCATGTCGGTTCGAGAGGCTGTTGTTGAAGGTGGACGCATAAGAATGACTCCCGTAATTTTAACTGCTACGGCTACAATATTGGGCATGATTCCACTTGCTGTAGGGTTTAATATTGATTTTGTTACCATGTTTACAGAATTAAACCCAAAAATTTATTTTGGGGGTGATTCTGTTGCGTTTTGGGGTCCTTTGTCATGGACAATTATTTTCGGATTAAGTTTCGCAACTTTTATCACGTTAATATTAGTTCCTGTAATGTATTTAATTGCATTTAAAACCAAAGAAAAAACAAAAAAAGTAATTTCAGGTGTTAGAAAAAAGAAGGTTACGATTGCTTCAAATTAAATTTCAATTGATGAATAATTTATCTCTCATAGACCGTTTAAATAATATTTCAAAGCTTTATCACAAAGCTGTTGCAAGTTATTTAAACGGTTTAAGTATTGATAGGTATTATATAATACTTTTTGTTATTAATGAGTCGAAAAAGAAGCTGACTCAAAAAGAGATAAGTGAAATAATCTATGTTGAGAAGTCGTCACTGGTGCAAATGATAGATTATTTAGTGAAATCCGGATATGTTAAGAGAATTTCAAATCCAAAGGATAGAAGGCAAAACTTTATTTATTTAACAGAAAAAGCTAACAAGGATATTTCCTTAATAACTAATGCATATAAGAAAGCCGATGAATTTTCTTTCAAAGACATTCCCAAAAAAGAAGTTAAAGTATTTAAGCAAAGTTTAAATGTTATGCTAGGGAATTTAATTTAATTAGAGAATGCTTACTTGTTCTTCTAAATATATAAAATTATGAACGTATAAGTAAAAATTAGTTAAGCAAACTTGTTCTTTTGTCAATTATTGTAAGATTTTTTTCCTTAAATAAAATATCCGATTCAGCAATGGCTTTAGTAAATTTTTGAAGGTTTTCAACGGGAAGAATTTCGAGGATTACTGAAATACAATGAGAGGCTTCATTTCTTATTTTCTTATCCCCGGATTTTGCCATTTCTAAAAAAAGTGAAAGCCCTGATTCTAAAACAAGAACGTCTCCGGCCGTTATTATATCACATATTCTGTCGCGACAATCCCATATATTCTCTAATTTTTTATTGGCTAAATTTGAAAAAGTTAGCAAGGTAAATTTATGTACGTTGCTATTATTTGAATTTAAACATATTGCTATATCATCAAAATGATCTACTAGAAGATCAGGCTTGATTAAACTGATTTCATAAATCAAATGAATTAAATCAAGTTCAGTTTCCGGTTGATGCAAATTCGTTATGAGGTAATTTATTTTTTGAATGTTATTTTCTTTAACAATTTCCCTTGCAATTTCTTTTGACATTGAATCCTAATCTAAATTAATATACGCTAAGATAGTAAATAATTGTTAAACAATATATGTTTAAACAAATAAACTTTTATTGCATGAAAAATAAAAGGTTTTAGGCCTAAATTCTAATCTTATCTAAAAGCTCATTTAGTTTCTTTAGTTCAGTTTCATTTAAATGCGCGAGGATATTATCGGATTTTAAATCCACTGCATCCAGTTCCTTTAAAAGCTTTAGCCCTATTTTAGTTATTTTAATTTCTGTAATTCTCCTGTCAACCTTACTGTTTTTTCTTTCAACTAATCGTTTAATTATTAGCCGATCTATAATCCGTGTAGTATCTGAACCTTTGTCTATCATTCTTTCTTTTATACTTCCAATAGAAATAGCATTTGGAGATTGTCCACGAAGAATACGAAGGATATTATACTGTTGAACTGTCATTTTGTATTTGGAAAGCGAGTCCTGAAATTTTGAAAATATAAAACAATTGGTGTAATAAATATTTAAGACGGCCTTTTGAGATTCACTTCTGAATTTTTCCTGTTTAATTTCGGTTTCTAATGTCATTTTAGATTGGCTTTTAAGTTTTATGAGTTCTAAACTAGCGAAAGATTCTTAATCCTTAAAATAACCACTAGCAAATTGATATGAGCGGAAAATTATTTTTTTTATAACTAATACCTCTTCTTCGTTTCTTGATGCATAAACCATGATAAAATTTGATGGCAAATAACCCATTTTAGCAATTGGATGCAACTCTCCCCAACCTTTTTCAATCACATATTTTGCATCCTTTAATGGCAAACCAAGATGTATACTGCCATCAGGCACTGGATGAAAATGAGCAAATTCATTTTCAATCATAAAAGCATTACAATGGTTACACATTTTATCTTCTGATAGACACATCGCCTGTGCGCCAGGGACTGATATCTTACTATTTGCTTGTGCTATGTCCGGTAGAGAAAATGCCCAATTCATAAGCTCGTTCACAAGTTTTCTATCAGTCGGTTGTTGGTCTAATTGCATATGTGGGTTGCTCGGTGTCGTAATTGGTTTGATTCCGGTTCTTATAGGAAGTTCAAATTCTAAGTTTAAAGGCATTTTATCAGATTGTTTAGTGGTTTGACTCAATGTTATAATTAGTGTTATTAAAAGCACACAAAAGACTCTCATAAGTGGTAAGAAAATATTTATCCAATTTTAAATCCTCTGTTACTAAACGCAGGGAGAATTTCTTCAAAAGTATGCTCAAGGTTTTCATCTTTATCCATAAGAGCTAAACTGTATATCAAAGGCACATAGTGGTCGGGGGTTGGTGCTGCCATCAATCCCAATTTTTGTTTTTCGTAGTTTACTATACTTTGTATATCTCGTTTGTCTAACTGTTGTTTTATCCATTGGTCAAATTCCATATCCCAGCCATACGGTTTCATATTGCCATTAAAAAAACGTTTTCCTGCCTCTTTTATATTATGTACTACTGCACCGCTGCCTATGATTAAAACACCTTTATCCCTTAGCGGTTTTAGTTGTTTTGCCAAATCAAAATGATATTGTGCGGATTGGTAATAATCAATACTCATTTCAAAGACAGGAACATCCGCCTTTGGGAACATGTGTTTCAACATAGGCCAAGCACCATGATCTAAGCCCCACTCTATTGTTTCCTTGACTTTTGGGATAAGTTTGGTTACTTCTTTAGCAGTTTCAGGCGAACCGGGCGCAGGATATTTTTGAGTATAATATTCGGGTGGAAAACCATAATAATCATAAATAGTTTCCGGTGCTGTGCTAACATTCACAAGCGTTCCCTTAGTACACCAATGAGCGGATACCACTAGTATGGCTTTTATCTCATGTTCTGTTCTGATTTTCTCTCCTATTTTTGTCAAACTTGTTAAAAACGGATTTGCATTCAGTCCCAAAGGTATATCCATAGGATTGCCATGAGAAGTAAAAAGCACAGGCATTTTCTTTGTTGTAGAAAAGGAAGATGTAATTTTTGATAATGCTTGTAATTTCATGGCTTGTGTGGCTAATGGAGCTAACGCTAAAAGTTTTAAAAAATCTTTGCGTTCCATAAATTTATTTTTTGGTGAATGAAGCTAACATTTCGGGATTACGCAAATAGTTGGCAACCCAAACAAGCAATAGCATTATTACTTGAGGAACGAATATTTCTGCATTACTCATGTGTGTTACAATTGCACCGCCTAAATGTGCGCTTAATAATAAAACTCCGAGTGATGATGTTCGGGGAATAAGAAATAAAATTGCTGCAATAAGTTCCCCCGTTCCTATTAGCATAAGTTTACCGTCCAAACCCCATTTAACAAAGTTCTTGGCAATTTCTGCATCTGCACCTGCCGTCAATTTCATTGTTGCACTCATAATAAATAATGCAGACATCAGTCCAACTAATATCCACGCGGTAATTTTTCTTGTTTTTGACATTGGTTTAGTTTCCATATTTATTATTATTTAAGTTTTGGAGTTATTATTTTTAAAATTTCGATTCACTAATGGTTTCTGTTTTGTCTTGGGTACACCATAATAATAATTTACCCAAAAACGTATTAAAATTTTTCTAATTCAAAATTTTAAATCTTTTATTAAATTGTTTCATATCAAACCATTGCTCACTGTTACAACCTTTATCATTTTTTCTTTTAATTGAAACCTCAATACTATTCATTGTCTTGTTACATATTTTGCAATTACAGCCATCTGAATCAATAATAGTGTCTCCAATCATAAATTCGTCAATATTCATCGCAAATTCTTTCTTCTTCTCATCTATGTAATTTTGTTGCTCCAATTGCGATACCATTTTATTTGTGAAGTTTTAGTTAGGTAGATAATAAAAAATTAGAGCCACTACCACACCAAATACTACTCCCGATATAATCATTTGCCATGCCTTGATACGATCCTTTCTGTAATTTTCCTTTTGCTCAATGGAAAATGTTTTGCCGATGTCTCCGAAATTGAACACCCCTTTTATTCCGAAGGCCACACAAAACTTAAAGTACCATTGCTGAAAGCTCACACCAAGCGAGGTCGCAGGTATGAAAAGGAGTAATCTCCAAATTTTGTTTGAATCAAGCGTAAGTATTAAAACCATCACCGCAATTGTTAGTATAGCAGAAAAGATGGTTGCCATTTTTCTCCTTTTTATTTCCTCGCGGCCAATATTACATGCTCCCGGAATGTAGTGGTTATCAGAGTCATTGTTATTCTTGTTTTCTTGAAACTCCAACATAAAAAGAGTTTCAGGGGTTATTGAAATTGTTCTTGCTTTCATATAATTTGATTTTTAATTGTTTTTTTTTAATAAAATTGGCGGGGGATTCAAGCAATACTTTAGTAATAATGGAAGAAACAATCATTAAAGCAACTACCTGTTCCCCCGTAATTTTTAATTTGGCATTGAATAATAAAAGCGTTCGTTTATAATTTTTCCGTCCTGCCACTTTTGTACTGCAACTTGACACATTTTCATACGAGGCGCCCCTTTATAAGTAACATCCATTTCCCATTCAGATGCTGTTACATTATCACCAACTGTAACCGATTTTACTTCAGCACCATGAAAAGCTTCAATCATTTGCATGGCTTGTAATTCTCTCTCGCGATTTACTGATTTGCCAACAGTAGGTGGATTCGAATTTTCTTGCATTGATACATTTTCATGATAATACTTTTCAAAAGCGTCCATTTGTTTTCCTGTAAGGATCATTTGATTCAAATCTTCAATTTTTTCTTTTAAGTTCATATGATATAATTTTAAGTTAGTATATCACAAAGGTATTAATTTATATGTTTAAACATATATTGGTTAAACGAATTATTTAAATATAGGTTAATGTTTTGATAATTAATATATTAACAAGTCGCGTGCTTATTATCCTGACAATTATCATAAGGCTTAATGATTTTAATCATTACTATAGAATGGCAATCTACCATTGTCAAATCATTATCAGACTATAATACGTAAAAAGTCTAATAAAAATTTTTCGCACAATGAAAAATAATAATATATTTGTAGACTTAAATACGAAATTAGTCTTATCGTCTAATAGTCTAAAATATTTATTAACTAAAAACAAAAAAATGGAAACAACATCAAGCCAAAAGCCGATCTTAGTAAAGATGGCTGATCAATTAGTAAAAAACCAACAAGACTTGGATGCTTTAGCTGTGCAATTATCTTTAGGTAAAGCAGAAGCTAAAGATAAATTTGAAGAGATAAAAAAAGACATGAGAAGCAGTGTCCAAGAATTTAAAGCTTCCTTGGAGGCGGAGTACTCGAGAAATAAAGAATGGGCGAATGCTATGAAACCAAAGTTAAACTACCTAGAAGGGCAATTAGCAGAGGGGGAAACTGAGACAAATTTGATTTTTGAGGAAAAGAAGAAAAATATTCTCAAAGGGTTAGTTGAAATAACAGACGAAATCGAAAAAAACCCGGAGGTAAAAAGAATCGCGCATTATTATAATCTTGCGTCCGATAAGTTTCAATTACAACTTGACTTAGTTGGAAAAACATGGAATCAAAAGAAATTAGAACTTACAAACGAATTTCATGATGAAATGAAAAATGCAAAAACAAAACTAAATGAGTTCAAGACAAAAATTAACGAAAAAAAGGATGAAGTTGATTTAAAATTGGATCATTTTAAAGATGAAATGCAGGAGTCTTACGGTCATTTAAAAAAAGCTTTTAAATCTTTATAGTGTCATTCAAATACAAAAATGTTTAAAAAGACTGGCATAAGTAAATTGGCTGAATACCTCTTGAAACTAGTGGTTGGAGTTGTTCTGAGAAATGAAATTAAAAAATTTATGAAGAAAATTCATGTGGTTAAAACTACATAAAATTAGTAATTATTATTTCAGAACAACTCTCATTATAAACAAATAATTAATATTTAAGAAAATGAAAAAAACAATAGGATTTACAGTAATAGCGGTTGGTTTAACGGCATTGCTAATAAGTGGTTGCGGTGAAAACTCGAAAAAGCATACTGAAGATGCAAAGGGAAACATAAAAGAGGCTAATAAAGATCTGCAAGAGGCTACAAAAGCTGCCGGAGAAGAAGCTAAAACAAAAGTAATTTCAGATTGGCAAAACTTTAAAAATGAATCTGACAGTGCAATTGCAGGTGTAGAAAAACAGATAATTGAGTTAAAAGAAAAAATTGCTAAAGCAAATAAAAAAGAAAGAGAAAAATTAAATACCGATTTGGGCAAAATAGAACAAAAGCTAAACGAGCAAAAAGAAAAGTTAAAGCAGAAAAATGCTGAATTTGAAGCTAATTTAAAAAAGGTTGACAATGCAGTAGAGGCTAAGAATGAATCATTCAAAAGGGAATTTAAACACGATATGGATGAGCTTGGCACGGCATTAAAAGGTATGTTTAAAGACAACGTAAAGTAAATTTATGTGTTTTTCAGCCAGTGCAAGTTTTGGAGCAAGCCTTGTCCTTTCAGTAATAGGAGTTGCCACAATAAAAAACACACAGCATCGGGCACAAATTCCCTTTGCAAGTATTCCCTTAGTTTTTGCCGTGCAGCAATTGTCAGAGGGAGTTTTATGGCTAACACTTCCGAATGCTGAATATATAACTACTCAAAAGGTTGCAACTTATTTCTTCTTATTCTTTGCTCAAATTGTTTGGCCAATATTGGTTCCCATTTCAATTTTGCTACTCGAAAAAAGAAACGCAATAAGAATAACACAAAAGGCATTAACAGGCGCAGGTTTAATTGTGGGAGTTTATCTTGGTTATTGTTTACCTTCGTTTAATGTTGAAGCAAAAATAATTGAACATCATATTAAATACAGCCAAGATTATCCCGCTGCTTTTAGAAATTATGGCATCGTATTATATGCCTTAGCAACGATTGCTCCACCATTCTTTTCGCATATAAGACGGATGTGGATGTTGGGTGCGGCCATTTTAATTTCCTATATAATTACAGCTATTTTTTATGAGCATTACATCCTTTCCGTTTGGTGCTTTTTCTCTGCAATTCTTAGTGTTTCTGTTTATTTAATTACATTAGAAATTAAAGGCAAATACGAAGTAAATGCTAAATTTGTTCTTTTGAACCAAAATGTAATAAGTGGAAAAAAAAATGACTAAGGACGAAATTATAATACAAGCCATAGTAGATGCCGCCAAAAAGCTCATTCAACAATACGGTTTGAATAAAACTACGATGGAAGATGTTGCAAAGGGCGCAGGCAAAGGCAAAAGTACGCTTTATTACTATTTCAAAAGCAAAGAAGAGATTTTTGATGAAGTAATTAAACAAGAAATGGATGATTTTTTTGGGCAAGTTAAAAAAGCTGTCGATAAAGAAATAGATGCTCATGATAAATTAAAAACATACATAGTTGTCAAGATTAAAACATTAAAAAATAAAATCAGTCTTTACCGTTTTTCGATTGAACACGATCCTCATATAGTAAACATTAATGAGCAATTTTCAAAACTTAGAGACCGATATGATAATGCCGAAATCGAATTAATTTCATCAATTTTAAAATTAGGAGTTAAAGATAAATTATTTAAAATACCGGATAATAACTCCATTAAAGTCCTTTCAGAGCTTATGGTTACTTGCATAAGAGGTATTGAAATGGAGGTTATAACAAAAAATAAATATAGTTCCTTAGCTAACCAAGCCGATTTATTGGCAAATATAATTACAAAAGGATTGAATTAAGATTTTAACGCAGTAACGAAATGATTAGAAATAATCATTTTTTTTAAAGTAAATTTAGACTACAATACGAATATAGTCCAATAGAATATAAAACAATATGAAACTCAAAACTACAACAATCAGTTATTTTATCCCTTTCCTATTATTAACTGCAGGATGCGGAGAACACAAAGAGTCAGTTCAAGCAGAAACGGCCATTAAAGTAACAACAGAAATTGTTACAGCTTATAATGGGTTAATAACAACTTCTTATTCCGGGGTTGTCGAAGAAAAAAACAATACGCATCTCAGTTTTTTCTCTGCCGGAACTATAACTGAAATACTTATAAAAGAAGGTCAGCAAGTCAGGAAGGGCGACTTAATTGCACGTTTAGATGCAGTCAGTACGAGTAATGCTTACAAAATAGCTTTATTGCATGAACAAAAAGCTCAGGATGCTTATAATAGATTAAAACCTATGAATGAAAACGGCTCCTTACCACCAATTAAAATGGTAGAAGCAGAAACAGGATTAAATCAGGCAAAAGCGAATACGGAAATTGCAAAAAAAAATGTAGAAGAAAATAATCTTTATGCTACATCAAATGGAACGATTGGCAAAATATATTTCACACAGGGTATGAATACCGGGCCGGGAATAACAGTATTAGATTTATTGGAGATCAACACCGTGTATGTTAAAATACCTGTGCCCGAAGATGAAATCAGTAGTCTTAAACAAAACACAAAAGCTTCAGTTACCATTCCTGCAATATCAAAAAAAATTATTGGAGAGGTTAAAGAAATTAGTGTAACAGCAGATTTGCTTTCCCATTCTTATCCTGTAAAAATTGAAATAAATAATATAGATCTATTGATCAAGCCGGGAATGGTTTGTTCTGTAACCATTGATTCGGAATCCAATAAAACAGGTTTCTTGATTTCGGGCAAAGCCTTGCAAAAGGACATAAACGGAAATCAGTTTGTATATGTAGTTGATGATAAAAATAAAGCAAATAAAAAATTAGTGAAAACAATTTCGCTAATGGAAAATAAAGTACTTGTGGAAGGCGAAATTAAGGAAGGTGATTTGATTATTGTTTCCGGACAAGAGAAACTAAAACCACAAGTGTCGGTAAACATCATCCAATAATCAAAATTGAAAATGGAAAAAAGGAATTTAAATATTATTGAAAAGGTAATGAAGCACAAACAAATTGTGTTATTACTTGTGATTATAACAGCTCTATTTGGTGTTTTTGCTTTATGGGTAATGCCCCGCAATGAGTTTCCTGAGTTTGTCATTAGGCAGGGATTAATTATTGGTGTTTATCCCGGAGCAACCTCTAATCAAATAGAAGATCAGTTAACAGAAAAAGTTGAAAATTATCTTTTTGGCTTTCAAGAGGTGAATCGTGATAAAACATATTCCATTTCCAAAGAAGGCTTGATGGTAATAATGGTAGAGGTTAATACAAACGTAAAAGACCCTGATGCTTTTTGGGATAAGCTGAAATTTGGGCTGGCTAATTTAAAAAAGCAATTACCACCGCAGGTACTTGTATTAGATGCAGATAATAATTTTGGTAATACTTCGGCTATCTTGCTTAATGTTCAATCAGAACAAAGAAGCTTGAGAGAGTTAGAGCATTATGTTACCACAATAGAAAAGGAACTTAGAAAAATTAAAAGTGTTTCAAAAATAAAACATTACGGTTTACAGCAGGAACAAATAAGTATTTACATGAATCCGGATAAACTCGCCACATACGGTGTACGTCCGGCAACTATATTGGCAGCACTTCAAATGGAAGGAACAGTTAATTATGGAGGTGATGTAGATAATGCTCAATTAATTATGCCTATACATGTTCCAACTAATTATCGTTCTGAAAAGGAAATTTCTCAACAAATAATATATACTAATCCATTAGGTAATATAATTAGACTGAAAGATGTTGCAACAATAAAGCGAGAATTTGTTTCCCCTGAATCTTATATCAAAAACAATGGCAAAAACAGTCTTTTAATTTCGTTAGAAATGCAACCGGGAACAAATATTGTTCAGTTTGGAAAAGAAATAGATGAATTATTACTTCAAATAAACAATAAACTACCGGAAGATGTTATTGTGGCTAAAACAGCTGACATGGCCGCTGTTGTAGATAGTGCGATACAACATTTTCTTAAAGAATTTTTGATTGCCATTGGCGGAGTAATTCTTGTTGTTATGCTAATGCTGCCATTTAGAGTTGCCAGTGTTGCAGGCGCTACTATTCCTATAATTGTCTTTATATCTGTTGGTATTTTATACGTATTAGGGGTTGATTTGAATACTGTTTCTCTTGCAGGACTTGTCGTTGTTTTGGGTATGGTAGTGGATGATGCGATAGTTGTAATTGATAACCATCTTGAAAAATTGGATCAAGGAGAAACTCCTTGGAATGCTGCTTGGAAAAGTGCAACAGAATTGTTTGTCCCTGTTTTAACGGCAACATTAGCCATCATTGTTACATTCGTTCCTACATTGTTTTTTCTTTCAGGAATGATAGGAGATTTTGTTTACTCTTTGCCCATAACCATTGGTGTGGCACTTACAATTTCCTTAGCGGTAGCTTATTTTGTAGTTCCATTTATTAGTTTCAAGTTCATTAAAAAAGGAATAAAAAGGGATGATGAAGTAAAGAAAAAAAATAATTCAATTTTTAATGTATTGCAAAAGGCTTTTGACAACACACTTGAGAGTGCCTTTCGTATCCCCAAAATTACAGTCACTATTGGTTTTGCGTCTTTTTTTATTGGGATATTGCTTATAGCATTGATGCCACGCCAGTTATTCCCGAAAGTAGAAAGAAATCAGTTTGCGGTAGAAATTTATTTACCCGAAGGTGTTGCACTGGAGCAAACATCTATAATAACAGATAGCCTTACAAATATGTTGTTGAAAGACAAACGCGTTATGAATGTAACATCATTCATAGGAACAAGCTCTCCTCGTTTCCATACCACTTATGCTCCAAATTTCCCGTCAAAAAATTACGCTCAACTAGTTGTAAACACTACCACTGAAGAAAGTGCTGTAAAGTTGATGGAGGAGTATGAAAATGAGAAACGTGATTATTTTCCGAATGCCTATGTTCGAATTAAGCAGTTAGATATGATGCCTACTGCTGCTCCAATAGAGGTAAGGGTTTCAGGAAACAATATGGACTCATTAAAAATTATTGCTGAAAAAGTAAAAGCAATAATGAAAGAAAAGAAAGATGTGATTTGGGCAAGATCAGATTATTTAACGCCTCGTCAAGGAGTGAAAGTAACAGTGAACGATGAAGTAGCAAATCGTCTTGGTTTTACCAAAGGAATGGTAGCTTCATCCTTAGCAACAGGGTTCGCAGGATTGCCAATAGGCACAGTTTGGGAAGGTGATTATCCGGTAAGTGTTAAGCTGATAAACGAAAAAGAAAGACGTAATTCTTTTGATGATATAGAGAACCAAACCATTACTTCTCCTCTACTAGGAACCACTGTTCCTTTAAGACAAATAGCTACACTTACTAACGATTGGAGCGAGGGACAGATCATCAGAAGAAATGGAAAAAGAACCATTACAATAAAAGCTGACATAAATAGAAATGCTTTAGCGTATAAGGTGTTGGATGATATAAGACCAAAAATCGAAGGTCTTACAAATAGCCCTGAAATTAACATTTCCTACGGAGGGGAATTGGAAAATGAATATGAGAATTATGTTCCCTTGTCAAAAGCATTGGCAACAAGTTTGGTGTTAATCTTTTTTATTGTATTGTTTCAATTTAAGAGTTTCAGGTTGGTATTTCTTATCATGCTTACCATTCCGCTTAGTATTTTCGGTGCAGCGATTGGTTTGGTAATAACAGGCTATCCTTTTGGTCTTACCGTTTTTTTAGGTTTTATGACCTTGATGGGAATAGTAGTGCGTAATGGAATTATTCTTATTGAATATGCCGAAGAATTGCGTAGAACTCACCAAATGAATGTGAGGGAGGCTGCAATAGCCTCAGCTAAAAGAAGAATGCGGCCAATATTCCTTACTTCTGCTGCCGGAGCAGTTGGTGTAGTTCCAATGATGCTGAGTGGATCATCTTTGTGGGGGCCTTTAGCAACTGTAATCTTTTTTGGATTACTGTTTTCTATGTTGCTTTCATTATATGTTTTACCTACAATGTACCACCTCTCTGCAAGACAAAAGAATAAATCTCTTAATTAAAAAATAGAAAATGAAAAAATTAATTATAATAATTATAAGTGTTTCTTGTTCAGTAATAGTTTACGGTCAGACTGTACTTACTTTAAAAGAATATAAAGAACTTGCAATAAAAAACAACATCAGCATTAAAAACAGTCTTCTTGAAACCGAAGCCTCAAAGCAAGTTAAGAAAGGAGCATTTACTAATTATTTTCCAAAAATAAGTGTTATGGCTTTTGCTATGAAAGCTAAAGATCCCTTGCTTAAATTTAATACGCAAGGCGGGAACTTGCCTGTTTATGATGGTAATCCTGCAAATATTCCAATAGCTACACAATTTGCTTACTTGCCAGGATCAAGTATTCAGATGTTAGACAAAACTGCTCTTGGATTGGTTAATGTAACTCAACCGATTTTTTCGGGTGGCCGAATAATTACCGGAAATAAATTAGCCAAGGTTGGAATAGCTGTGAAAGAACAACAGCAAAAACTAACTCAAAATGATGTTTTGTTAAAAACAGAACAGCAGTATTGGCAAATACTATCATTACAGGAAAAGGAAAAAACTGTTGAAAAATACGAAGCCTTCTTAGAAGGCATAAATAAACAAGTGAATGACGCATACAAATCGGGGCTTATAATTAAGAATGATTTGCTTAAAGTTCAAATCAAAAAAAATGAGTTGAATTCAAATAAAAGTAAATTACACAGCGGAAAAAAATTGGCAATTATGCAGTTTTGTCAAACTATTGGTATTCCATACGATTCAACATTAGTATTGCAAGAGGATTTACAAAAAATAGAATTACCTCAATCATATTATATTGAAAATGAAACAGCCCTTCAAAACAGAACAGAATATCAATTATTAGAGCAATCGGTAAAAGCACAAGAATTACAAACTAAAATGAAAACAGGTGATTATTTACCACAGGTAGCAGTTGGAGCGATGGGGTACTATAACAATAATTTAATTAAAGATGTAGATGGGACTACGAATGGGTTAGTTTACGCCACTGTTTCGATACCTATAACTGATTGGTGGGGCGGTTCGCATGCAATAAAAGAGCAAAAAATAAAAGAGCAAATAGCAGAAAACACGCTAACTGATACCAAAGGATTATTAAAACTACAAATTGAAAAAGCGTGGGTGGATTTAAACGAAAATTACAAACAGATTATATTATTAGAAGAAACTGTAAAGCAGGCTGAAGAAAACCTGAAAGTTATGCAAACAAGCTATAATAGCGGGGTTATAACGCTTTCCGATCTATTGGAAGCACAGGCATTACTTTCCGAAACCAATGACAAGCTGATTGACACTAAAACCCAATATCGCACCTCAATATCAACGTATCTACAATATACTGGTAGGTAATTACCAATCATAAATTAAAGCTAAAAAACATGATCAAAAAAAACTTAGCATTTATACTCATAATTAATGTCTTTATAATTTGTATGGCGTTCAAACCTGACATTAATGAAAGCCATTTACTCAACCCAACAGAATGGAAATTAGAAAAAACCGGGAATGATATTAAAGTGTACACTCGTCAGTCTGAAGGTTCAAGCATAAAAGAGTTCAAGGCAGTTACAATCGTTACTGCTAATATGAAGTCGTTGGAAAGTCTCATTGAAAATGTAAGTGATTATCCGAATTGGCAAACAAATATTGCTACAGCCAAAATTCTAAAACAGGTAAATAAAACGGAGCAGTACATATACTACACTACCGATTTACCTTGGCCAATGACCGACAGGGATATTGTAATATTTTCCGGAAAAATCGTAGAAGTTGATGGTACAGTTAGATACAACCTTGTAAGCAAACCCGATTATATTACAGGCAACGATGATTTTCTACGGATTAAAAACGCGAAAGGTATGTGGCAATTAACGCCACAAGGGAATAAAATAGAAATCATTTACCAGTTTTATGGAGATCCGGCAGGAAGTATTCCCAGCTCGATAATAAACATGTTTATTGTTGATGGCCCATACAGTACTTTGCTTAATATGAAAAAGAAAGTAGGAAAATGATCTGTCATATGTAGATAGAATGATGTTTTTTATAAAGAAAGAACACGAATTAATTAATGCAGTGAAAAAAAATAATACAACAATCAACAATTACTTGTCCGAATTGTGGACATAAGAAAGAAGAAACCATGCCAACAGAAGCATGCCGGTTCTTCTATGAATGCGAGAATTGCAAAACTAAATTAAAACCAAAGCAGGGGGATTGTTGTGTTTATTGCAGTTACGGATCAGCTAAATGCCCACCAATTCAAGAAGAAGATAAGTGTTGTTAGTTACTGCAAAATTGCCGTAAAATACGATAATTGCCCTTATTTCTGACCAACCCTAAATGCCTTGCAAAAGTGGCTTATCGCCCTTAAATCGCCTAAAAATCTCTGAATTTGGGCTTCTTGAAGTTCTTCAGGATTTTCGTTTGTGATTTGGTTCGAACTGGGTAAATTTGAGCCCGCCTTCGCTCGCCATAGCGAGCTTCGGCGGACGCAGTCCGATGAAATCGCGAAGGAGAGCATCGCGTAAAGCGAGAATAATAAAAAGGTTTGGATTTCCAAACCTTTTTTTATTTTTATGAATTATGTGGACTGTATACATATTGAAGTGTTCCGATGAAACTTATTATGTTGGTTGTACAAATAATATTGAGGATCGTTTGCAAAGGCACAGCAAAGGTCAAGTTGCCTATACAGCTCTTAGACTTCCTATTGTAGTTGTTCATCAATCTGTTTTTGCAAATAAGTACAAAGCCTATGAATTCGAAATATACCTCAAGTCCGGTTCTGGTAGAGCATTTGCAAAAAAACGACTGTATTAATCTCATTCGATATAAAGTTACAGAGTAATTAAGAAGATAAAATTCAATTCGTATAAGTGGTGCTTATCAATTTGTAAATGGAAACGGTTCTTTGAATTAAATAGGACTATATTTGCGCTCCAATTTTAGGAGACTTGTCAGAGTGGTCGAACGAGCAAGCCTGGAAAGTTTGTATACGCGCAAGTGTATCGAGGGTTCGAATCCCTCAGTCTCCGCTTGATGATCAAATCAGAGATTGCATGTTTGAGTAAAGAAAACCAAGCTCGCTTGAATTTTCTGAAACGAAAGCAGGCAATGAGCGCAGCGAATATTGATTTGATCCACTGCCAGGTAGAAATGGGATCATTCCGCTGTTCCGAAACATTTTTTATGGAAACTTAATATGAGATCGTTCTTTTCGCCGGTGATAACCATATCTCCGTATATCCCTTCCTTGATCAGGCTGAAATCCTCAAGCTTGCTATTCCTCAACGTATCTTTTCCTTTATAGTTATACTTACCAACTTCATAGTCTTCAACTGATCCAACCGAATATTCTCCTTTTGGTAATTGTGTTTCAAAGTATCCGTTGCTGTCGCAATAAACATGAGTTTTCTTTTTCGATTTTGAACTCTCGTTAATAAAATAGAAAGTTATAGGAAGAAGTTTGATTTTTGTTGCTTCTTCTTCTTGTTCATAAGTTGGTGTTTTACCTGAGCACCAACTACCTCGGTAAAAAGCTCTGCCAGAAACTTTGAATTTTTCTACAATTACAGGTTTTTTTTTGACAGGATCAGACGCCTTAACAGTGTTGGTTTTAGTTTGTGATCGCACAAAGTTACCATGCAACATAAAAACGGATAGTATCACCAAAACGAACCTCTTAAACATGATATTTGACGTTTTGAACATATGATTGAACTACCCTCCGCAATTACAAGGCGCACTAAAATAGATCTTTGTTTTTGGGATCTGATTTTGCAATGCTTCTTGTTTTGTTTTAGAGATCATGATGTTTCGTAGATCCAACGACTTTAAATTAGTTAGTTGATTCATGCTCGGCGGGAACTGATCTAAGTTATTATCCCAAAAATCGGCATGCTGTAAATTCGCTAATCTACCAAAACTATAAGGTAAAGTGGCAATTTCGTTTTGATTGAAATTGATGTATTTTAAATTTTCCATATCGCCAATATTCTTTGGCAAGGTTTCAAGATCGGTTTTACTGCAAATAAGGAATTGCAATTTTTTGAGAGTAACAATACTATCGGGCAATGTTTTTATTGTGTTCTTACTGATATCCAAATACTGCAAGTTCTTAAATTGGAGAACTTCCATTGGAAATGTTTTGAACTTTTTTTTGCGTAAGCTCAATCTAACAACATTGTCTTTATTTGCTAAAGCAACTGCAAGGTCGGTATACTCATCGGTTTGCATTACAGCCGCCGAATCTAAAAGTTCGGTTTGCGCGAATGAGCAACTCAAGCTTAAAATAAAAAGTATAAAAAGTATCTTACGCATGTTGATTTAGCTCCTCAATTAATTTTAGGCAATTTTCTTTATCGTGTTTCAATTGAGTTTTTAGCAATTCAATGGTCTCAAATTTTACTTCATCGCGCAATCGCTTCATGAACGAAACGCGAACAGTATTATTGTAAATGTCTTTGTCAAAGTTAAAGATATTCACTTCAATTTTTACGAGTTCATCCGTATCGGTAGTTGGATTTTTACCAATACTTAACATTCCATAAAACTCTTTGTGATCTATTAGTACATTCACAAGATAAACGCCAATCGCCGGGATCATTTTATCCTCATCATCGATCTCCAAATTTGCTGTTGGATATCCTAAAGTTCTTCCCAATTGTTTTCCTTTTACAACTAATGCTGTAATAAAGAATTCTTGCCCCAAATATTTATTAGCTAATTCAATTTCGCCTTTATTAAGCGCCTCTCTGATCTTGCTTGAGCTAACATTGATATGATTTATATCATGTACACTAATTTCTTCAACTTCGTAATTAAATTCTTTGGAATAATTCTTCAATGTTTTAATATCCCCATCTCGGTTCTTTCCAAATTTATGGTCGTAGCCGATGATCAAATATTTCACTCTCAAACTCTTTATTAATATATCTCTAATATAAGCCTGTGGGTCCATTTGTGCAAAGGCTTTGCTAAAGGGGTAAACTATAGTAATATCAATGCTATTTTGCTCTAAAAGAGCCAGTTTCTCATCGGTTGTGGTAATTAATTTGAGGTCTTTTTGCTCCGGAAAAAGCACTTTTCTAGGGTGTGGATCAAATGTTAAAATGGTGGAATTTAAACCTGTTTTTTGCTTTACCTCGTTTAGTCTTTTTAGTATTTTTTGATGCCCTAAATGAACCCCGTCAAAGGTTCCTATGGTAAGGATGCAAGGCTTCTCTATTCTAAAATTTTCGGTGTATCTAACAGTTAACATGACACAAAAATAATCTATTCATTTTATTAACAAAATAGTGTTTTTATATGTAAAAAGCTGTATTTTTGTGCCCAAATTTAAAAGGAAAATCCCATGTCTAAACAAATTGGCAAAATATCCCAAGTTATTGGTCCGGTGATCGACGTAAGTTTTGACGTTGAAGGCGGAACATTACCAAATATCTTGGACGCTCTTGAAATTGTACGTTCTAACGGGCAAAAATTAATTTTGGAAGTTCAACAACACATAGGCGAAAATTCGGTAAGAACGATCGCGATGGATAGTACTGACGGTTTATACCGTGGTATGGAAGTTAAGGGTACCGGAAACGCTATCCGTATGCCAATTGGCGATCAAATAAAAGGTCGTTTGTTTAATGTAGTGGGTGAGGCAATTGATGGTATCAACACCGTAAAAAATGATGGTGGTTATTCTATTCACCGTCAACCTCCAAAATTCGAAGATCTTTCTACATCAACTGAAGTTCTATTTACAGGTATCAAAGTAATCGACTTAATTGAGCCATACGCAAAAGGTGGTAAAATTGGTTTGTTTGGTGGTGCGGGTGTAGGTAAAACCGTATTGATCATGGAATTGGTAAATAATATTGCCAAGGCATATTCAGGTTTATCAGTATTTGCCGGAGTAGGTGAGCGTACACGTGAAGGAAATGACCTTTTACGTGAGTTCATTGAATCGGATGTAATTAAATATGGTGATGAGTTCAAACACAGCATGGAAAAAGGTGGTTGGGATCTTTCTAAAGTAGATGTAAAAGCTTTAGCAGAATCAAAAGCAACTTTAGTGTTCGGTCAAATGAATGAGCCTCCTGGAGCACGTGCTCGTGTGGCTTTATCAGGATTAACATTGGCAGAATATTTCCGTGATGGAGATGGTTCTGGTCAGGGAAAAGATATTTTATTTTTCGTAGATAACATTTTCCGTTTCACGCAAGCAGGTGCTGAGGTATCAGCGTTGTTAGGTCGTATGCCTTCAGCGGTAGGTTACCAACCAACACTTTCTACTGAGATGGGTATCATGCAAGAGCGAATCACTTCAACTAAAAAAGGATCTATTACATCGGTACAAGCGGTTTATGTACCTGCCGATGACTTAACCGATCCGGCCCCTGCAACAACATTTGCTCACTTAGATGCAACAACTGTATTAAGTCGTAAGATCGCTGAGTTAGGAATTTATCCTGCGGTGGATCCTTTGGATTCTACTTCGCGTATCTTATCTCCTACAGTAATTGGCGAAGCACATTACAATTGTGCTCAGCGTGTAAAAAGCATCTTACAACGTTACAAAGAATTACAAGATATCATTGCCATTCTTGGTATGGATGAATTAAGTGAAGATGATAAATTAGTTGTTTCTCGCGCTCGTCGTGTTCAACGTTTCTTATCACAACCATTCCATGTTGCTGAGCAATTTACAGGATTAAAAGGTGTATTGGTTCCAATTGAAGATACTATCAAAGGATTTAATATGATCCTAGATGGTAAAGTAGATGAGTACCCGGAAGCTGCATTTAACCTTGTAGGAAATATTGAAGAAGCAATTGAAAAGGGTAAGAAAATTTTAGCAGAAAGTAAATAATGAAACTAGAAATCATCACTCCTGACAAAAAACTGTACGATGGCAAAGTTAAATCTGCCATTTTTCCCGGAAGCGAAGGAAGCTTTGGTGTATTAGATGACCATGCTCCATTTGTAAGTACTTTAAAGGCTGGAACAATTCAGATCATTGAAGATAACAATGAGAAGAAAGAATTTGTTATTAAAGGTGGAGTTGCCGAGATCAAACACAATACTGTGATGGTTTTAGCGGACTAGTTTTTTGTGTGTCATAAACATTGGATCCCCTCAGCAGAAATGTTGTGGGGATTTTTTATTTCAATAAATTACTATCTTTAACACATGAGTAAAGAACGTAGATATCCTGAGGGATTATTTTTCCTTGTGTTCACAGAATTTTGGGAACGTTTTGGTTATTATTTAATGATAGGCTTGTTTGTGTTATACATGACGGCCGAAAAAACAGCCGGAGGTTTTGGTTGGGATAATGCCGATGCTTCCGATATTTACGGAACATTTATTGCAGCGGCCTACCTCACGCCGTTTATGGGTGGATTATTGGCAGATCTTAAGCTAGGTTATCGATTCTCTATTATTCTTGGAGGTACCATGATGGGAATTGGGTATTGCATGCTTGCCATTCCCCAAATGTGGGCTTTTTATACCGCTTTAGTAATTATGGTAATTGGTAACGGTTTTTTTAAACCAAATATTTCTACGTTGCTTGGAAATATGTTTAACGACCCGCGTTACAAAGACAAAAAAGACACGGGTTATAATATTTTTTACATGGGTATTAATATTGGCGCATTCATTTGCAATTTTATTGGTGCAATAATGTTGAATAGAATAGGATGGAACGGCGCATTTATGGCTGCAGGTATTGGAATGTTCATTGGCGTGATCACTTTTATTATAGGATTAAAGCATTACAAACATGTTGATGTACGCCGCGAACCAAAGCCGGAGGACAAACCTTTTATCATGTATTTTGCAAAAGTGATGGGGGTAGGGGTGGTCTTTGCGGTAATAGGTTGGTTTTTTAAAGGAAATGATGGCTCCATTTTAAGTAGCAATGCTACCGATGCTTTTTTTATGTTTTGTATACCGGTAATTTTCTTCTTTGCTACACTATATTTTAAATCAAACGAAGAGGAAAAGAAGCCACTGGGTACGATGTTCACTATTTTTTTAGTGGTAATATTATTTTGGGCCATATTTAAACAAAACGGAACAGCATTAACCATTTACGCTAATAATTATACCGATAGAGAGTGCCCCACTGTATTTGCTCCGGCCGCTAAAGCATTAGGTTGTGTTGAAAAGGTAGAAGCGAAAAACATAATGGTTCCTCAGTTAGATGAACAGTTTCGTAAAATAAAAGATGAAAAGGGCGAAACAGTAATGTGTCAGGATTACCCATCGTATTTTAAAAATCTTGATCCCGATAAATTTCCACCTCACGGCCAAACTTTAAATTTATTGAACACCAATATTTCCCAATCTATAAATCCATTCTTTGTGATTGCTCTAACTCCTTTGGTTATTGCATTCTTTGCGTTTTTAAAAAGAAGGGGAAAGGAACCAACTACCGCTACAAAGATCGCCTATGGACTTTTAATTAGCGCACTTTCTACCTTGGTAATGGTGGCGGCTGTACATTATACCAATAATGGAATGCAGAAGGCAAGTTATTGGTGGCTCATTGCAGGATACGGTGTTATTACCATTGGAGAGTTGTGTTTAAGTCCAATGGGATTGTCAATGGTTTCTAAGCTTTCCCCTCCGCGTTTAACCGCATTAATGATGGGTGGATGGAGTTTGGCTACTTCTTTAGGTAATAAGGTGAGTGGAGAATTGGGAAAGAATTGGGATAAATTTGATGATAAGTCGAATTTCTTTTGGCTCAACTTTGGTTTACTAATGTTTGCAACCGTTCTGTTGTTTTTCCTTCTAAAGAATTTAAATAAAGTGTTTAAGCAAGAGTGATCTTACTTATAAACATTTTGAAGATATACAGGGTAATCGTATAAATAAATTTTAATGGCGTCGTATCTCATTAAACTATGTGTGTTTTTTTCGTAATATTTCTTTTGATCGTGTTTGTTGGTCCAATTATCTTCAAATAATTTATCGTACACTTCGTTGGTATAGGTCATTAATTGATAGCCAAGTCCTGCCTCAATACTATACAAGTTAACATCCTTATTTAATTCCTTTGATCGCCTAATAGAGTGTTTTTTAAAACGCATACCTATTACTTCAAAAAAACCAAGCGTGCTATATTCCTGTACTAAACTTATTTGCTTACTTATCAATGCAATTTTCGAATCAACACTTAATTTCTCAAATGTTACAGTATCTATCAAAGAGCCTGTACCTGAACTAAAAATAATGGTATAAACTCTTTCTTCGGGCGCGGCTATTACATCAATTGGTTTTGGTTTTACATCAGCAACATGATGTGTTTTTTCCGATCTGATCCTGATCTTTTTGTATTCAAGATTTTTATAAAAGCAAAGCACATAATTAAAATAATTTTTGTACTTGATCATTGGATCGGTGCGCTTGATGCTTAAATGATTGGTGTCTACGCTAAAAGTATTGATGATAGAATCGGTAAGGGTTTTGTAATACAAATTTTGAGTTTGCGCCTTATGCATCATAGGGATCAAAACAGCAGCAAAATATAATATTATCTTTTTCAAAACGTGGATTCAAAGATAATAAATTATTCTGTACCTACTTAGTCATCATTTCTTGAGCTTTTTTGGCGTAAAACCCCTTGTTATTGACAACATTTTCGAGCAAACTCATAGCTTCTTTGTCTCTGCTGGTCTTTAAGCACGTAAGTGAAAGATAAAAGTTAGTTTCTTCTTCAAACACATTTATTTTGTTGACACGACTCAACTTTAATTGCTTATAAGCTGCCTCATAATTTTGTAAATAGTAGTAGCACATGCCTCTGTAAAATTCACAATTCACATCGTTGGTGCTAAAATCACTTATTAGATCAAGTAAAGTAATGCATTGCGAATAATCTTTTTGTTTAAACGATCGCATTGCATCTTTTATCACATCATGAAGGTAATATTCTCGGTAGGGCATTTGTGTGGCAGGGTCTTCATGATTTCGTGAATCTTTATTGGCCTCTAAACTTCCGTGCACTACAACTCGTTGAGGTGTTTTAAAGTAGTAACCATTATAATTGGCTATTTTAAGATCGTATAAATAAATATAAGGGGCATTTGGGCTATATTTCAAATTAAGATTATCGTGGTCAACAGAATTTTCTCCTACTGTTATTTCGTTGATGACCTCTAACTCTTCGGCCTTTCCAAAATTTACTGAACTATCTAACTCAAGTGGCTCTGAAAACTTTTCTGTTGGTATGGCTTTTATCCTTTTTGTTTTACCTGAAACATCAATGGTATCTAGATTAATTTGTTGAATGATATTTTGTTTTGCTTTTTCGGCCAACGATTCATATCGCGAGGGAAATAAAATCGGGGCGTTATATATAGCAAAAAAAATAGTGACCCCAAGGAATAAACTAATTGCGATCACAAGAAATGTGTTTCCTGTTATTGCGCGAGCCCCTGCTCTAGCTTTTATCTTTTGCTTTAGTTCCTCCACATCTTTTTCAGCGCCGGGAAATTGATCATATCCCAGATCGGCCAAATGTTCAAGGTCGTTATTTATGTTCTTATTATGCGGCATTTGTATCTTTATGATCTAATATGATCTGCTTTAAATTTCGTTTTCCATTCTGTATATAACTTTTCACTTCATTCAAGCTATATCCGGTAGATGAGGCAATATCCTGATAGCTTTTGTTTTTCAAAAAGAACAATTCAATGCAATCTTTTTGTTTAGCGTTAAGTTTGTTCAGGAACATTGGTAGCTTTTCTATTAACTCTTCATTACTTAAGCTTGCTAAATAATTCTCTTCTTGTTCATCAGGCGCTTCCAATTCAAATCCAAAATGCCCTTCTCGGTAACTGAAACGGGTTTTATTTTGTCGAATGATATTAATGCAATGATTTCTTACTACAAAACTCAACCAACCTTTAAAGTTTAGCACCTCTTTCTTCTTTAACTCTACAATCAATTTCTCAAAGATCTGCATGACCGCATCTTGAGCCTCTGCTTTATCCTTAAAAAAGAACAAGCATGCCCCATAAATCGTTTTCACGTGCTTTTCGAAGAGTTCACCTATCAAGGCCGTGTTACCGGTGTCTTTATAGGCTTTTATGATCTCCTCATCGCTTTGATATGAAGCTTTCTTAAAGAGCCACATAAGTACTTTTAATTTTATACCAAATATAACTACAAAATAGTCAAATCTACTCGCTCTTTTTTATCAATACTGCTTCAAAAAATCCTTCCATAGTCCTAGCTATGCAAAGATTTTTTTTATTGTCTTGATAAAAAATAGCTTGGCATATTTAGTCTATTTCATAGCAACATTTGGTATTAAGACAAGATAACTTAAAAATTCCATAAAAATAAATTCATAAATATTTCTATGGAAATGGTTATGTCTTCCGTCTTATCATCAAACAGAGCGCTCTAATTATTAACTTAAAAAAATATAACAAATGAAAACGATCAAACTAATGGCCATTATGGTGCTTATAAGCATTACGGCCGCAGCTCAGCAAACCTACGGCGAAATAAGAGGGGTGCTAAGAAATGAACTCAAAGAGAAAGTACCTTTTGCAACGGTAAAGATTCTGCAAGATGATCAGCTTATTGGTGGAACACAAAGTGACGTTGATGGCAATTACAAATATAAACCACTTGAGCCGGGCTTATACGATGTGATGGTTGTGGAAGCGAGCCACCAGTCGAAGAAAATAAATGGTGTAAAAGTTACTCCGGGAGAGGCCACTTATTTAAATGTAAAAATGGCATCTCACACATTTACCGAAGTGGTTGTAGTTGGTAAATTAATAGTGGAGGACTATACCAAAACAGGTGCGGAAACGAACGTGTATAGTATGAAAAGTTTAGATGCAACTGAACTCATGCAAAATTCGGCCTTTGAGCGTGGTGGAGATCTGATGACAGTTGTTACAAGCATGGCATCCGATGTTGTGGAAGATGCGAGTGGAGGTTTTCACTTTAGAGGAGGAAGAAGTGATGCTAATGCAGTTTTTATTGATGGTGTAAAAACTCTGGATATGGGAACGATCCCTGCTTTATCACTTGAAAATGTTACTGTATTTACCGGCGGAGTTCCGGCCATGTACGGCGATGTGTTAGGAGGCGTTGTAATTGTAACTACTAAAAGTTATTTCAGCGGCATAAGAGAGAAAAATATACGTAATAGAAGGATGGCCGAAAAGCGACAAGAGAAAAAAGACAGAGAAGAAGAGGAGAAAGAAAAAGCAAGCGGAGTGATATTTCAATAAAAAAAGGGCCCCCGACATATCGGGGGCCTTTTTACATTTTAAATTCGTTCACAATGTCTTTTATGAAAACATTAAAATTCTCTTGAAGATCTAGTTCGTTCTTTTTAAAAAGTGTTACAGAATCATTAAGCATTACGCCATGATTTATTCGGTGTGATAAATGAAACAAAACTTTTTCTATACCTTCTATTTTTGAATAAGCGTTATAGATATTGTTTGATAGTACGTAGGATAAAAAGCGCTCACTATTCTCAGGTAAAACATGCTTGTGCTTTTCGTAAATGCCATATACATGCGATGCAAATTCAGGAAGGCTTTTTTGAGAGTAACTAATAAAATCTCGCGCTAATAAATGATCAAAATAAATATCCACTAATACGCCGCTATATTTTTCAAAGCCATCATAAAAAAGGCGTTTACTTTGTTTGAAAGAAGGATGTTCGTCGGTAAATTGATCGATCTTGCGATGCATATAGATGCCTTTTTTGACATCCTCGCTTAAGTGCCCAAAATTATTACCTCTTATATGATCGGCAATAAAATTGCCAAGCAATAAGCCTTCATCGTTATTTGATAAATATGCGTGTGCCAGGTAATTCACTAAGCAAATTTACTTAAATTTATGCGATGAATGTTTTTATAGCAAACATAAATGGCGCTACGGCAAATTTAACCCCCGAAGAGAGCTGGCATTGCCATAAAGTATTGCGTTGCAAAGCGGGCGAACAGATCCTTATCATTGATGGTCTTGGTGCTTTTTACAAAGGTGAATTAGTAACGGCCAACGAAAAACAATGTATCGCTCATATCATAGAAGGGCCTATTTATCAGCAAAAGCGAAGTTATTATTTGCATCTCGCCATTGCACCTACTAAACAAATAGATAGAATAGAGTGGATGATCGAAAAGGCTGTGGAAATTGGAGTGGATGAACTATCATTTTTAAAATGCAAGAATAGTGAACGTGTGAGTATGAAAATGGATCGCATTCAAAAAATTGTAGAAAGTGCGGTAAAGCAAAGTAAACAAGCGTTTATTCCAAAAGTTAACCCTTTAGAAGAATTTAAAAAGGTGATTAACGGCGTTGCAGATATAAAACTTATTGGGCATTGTGAAGAGGAGGTTAAAGTAGCGTTAAAGGATATTGAATTCAAGGATAAAATAATCATAGTACTTATAGGCCCTGAAGGTGATTTTGCCAAGGATGAGATCGATATAGCAAGAACTTTGGGCTATAAACCCTTAAGTCTTGGAAATACACGCCTGCGAACCGAAACAGCCGGTTTATATGTAGTACAAGCCCTCTCTATTTTAACATAGCTTTACAATATTAAGGTTTGATTTTCTTTCGTTTTATTAGTACTTTCGCTTCGTAAAATGCTTAAAAGATCAGGTATCATATTCTTTCTTGTAGGATTTCTAATCCTAAGCTTTGCAGGCAGTATTTGTCTTATGGGTAAAGTTAGTACCGAAGATATTATTGAGTTGATCGGTTCTGCTGCTGAAGAGGAAGATGAAACGGAGAGAGATTCAAAAGTAGAATCTGATGATTTTATTGAAATAATGGAATCACTGAAATTTAATTATGTTTCTGTTTCTAATAACTATCTTTCTTATAACGCCGAGCCAATTTTGCAATTCGATCCCAACACACTGATACAACCTCCCGAATCATTTGCAGTTTAAACTCAGGCACAAGATTTACTTCAATAGTAAGGCCTCTTTTTCTGAGGAATTATGTGTCTGGTTACTTATCTCGTTTACAATAAAAAAGGCAATTATTTAACTCTTAAAATTTTATGAGGCAAATTAACTATAAATAATATGTTCAAACCATCTACATTAAAGTACGATATAAAGGCAGGTCTGGTAGTTTTTCTGGTAGCATTACCCTTATGTCTGGGTATTGCTTTAGCTCAAGGCGCTCCTTTGTTTTCAGGTATCATTTCCGGAATAATTGGAGGTATTGTGGTTGCTGCTATCAGTGGTTCTAAATTATCGGTAAGTGGTCCGGCTGCTGGCTTAACCAGTATTGTATTGGCAGCTGTAACCTCACTTGGTTCTTTTGAGGCGTTTTTACTTTCAGTTAGTATAGCAGGAGTAATTCAGATCACTCTCGGCGTTTTAAAAGCCGGAATAATTGGTTACTATTTTCCAACCGCTGTGATCAAAGGAATGTTATCGGCTATTGGAATTGTTTTGATCATGACACAGATCCCGCATTTCCTTGGCGATGACAAGAATCCTATGACTGATGAGGTCCTTTTTCACGTGGATAACAGAAGCGGGTTCTCAAAAATTTTTAAAACCTTCGATTCTCCAAATGTAGGTTCTGTGTTAATAGGGGTTGTATCACTTTTTATTTTAGTAGCCTGGGAATGGAAGATTATTAAAAGAAATAAAATATTGAGTCAAATACCTTCAGCGCTTTTAGTAGTAGTAGTGGCAATTGTAATTGATCTATTGTTCAGTAATTTTTTTCCCGGAATTGAAGTAAAAGAGGAACATCTTGTAAAACTCCCGATGTTTTCAGGTCCACAGGACTTTTTCAGTTCTCTTTTACATCCCGATTTTAGTGCTTGGAGAAATTCAAAGATCTATGAAATAGCAATTGTTATTGCTGTGGTAGCGAGTTTAGAAACTCTTCTTTCAATAGAGGCCGTAGATAAATTAGATCCCGACCATCAAGTTTCACCAACTAATCGCGAGCTGATTGCTCAGGGCGTGGGTAATTTATTTAGTGGCCTGGTAGGTGGACTTCCTATTACCTCGGTTATTGTTCGTAGTTCGGCAAATGTAAATGCAGGTGGTAAAACCCAGATGGCGTCTATTATTCATGGTGTATTTTTTCTAGTTGCTATTTTCATTTTGCCAAGTATATTGCAGTTAATTCCTTTATCGGCATTAGCTGCTGTATTAATTATGACGGGGTATAAATTAGCAAGACCGGGATTATTTAAAAGTATGTACCGCCAAGGTTTAGATCAGTTCTTGCCATTTATAATAACCATTTTAGTAATGTTGTTCACTGATCTATTAAAGGGCGTTACAGTAGGAATTCTAGTAGCCATCTTTTTCATATTAAAACAAAATTACAAATTGCCATTTAAAATAATAAAAGAAAAAATAGATGGAAGATGGAATTATTTTATAAAGCTTTCGCAAAACGTAACGTTTATAAATAAGGGAAAATTTATAGAGTTATTTAAATCTATTCCGGCAGGTGCAAAGGTTCATATTGATGGAGGTCGATCAACATTTATAGATAAAGATATTCTGGAAATAATAAGTGGGTTTAAGCAATCGGGTCATATTCATAGGATCACCGTTGTACTTGAGGAAATTGAGGAAGTTAAGGTGTTAAGCAATCATTAAATCAACAAATTAAAATATTTAATAATAAACATTTCGGAGTTCAAATTAGTTCCGACATATATAAAAAAAAATTAAAATGGAAAGATCATATTTAAGATTATTAGAGAATAATAAAATGTGGGTTGACGAACAATTAGGTAATGACCCAAACTTTTTTGCCGATCTGGCAAACGTACAAACACCCGAATATTTATGGATAGGTTGTTCTGATAGTCGTGTGCCTGCCAATGAAATTACAGGTACTAAACCCGGTGAAATGTTTGTGCACCGCAACATTGCCAACATGGTTGTTCATAGTGATATGAATTTATTAAGCGTTCTTTCATATGCTGTTGAGGTGTTGAAAGTAAAACACGTTATCGTTTGCGGTCATTATGGTTGCGGTGGTATTAGAGCAGGTATGGGAAACCAACAGTTTGGTTTAATTGATAATTGGCTACGGCATATTAAAGATGTTTACAGGATCCATTCTAAGGAACTAGATATGATAAAGGACCTTAAAGCAAGAGAAAATAGATTAGTGCAATTAAATGTGATCGAGCAGGTGCAAGATCTTGGAAAAACATCAATTATTCAAAATGCATGGAAGAACGGACAATCGCTTCATGTTCATGGTTGGGTGTATGATATTCATGATGGCATCATTGATGACTTGAAAGTTACATGTACAAGTGTAAAAGATCTTCACGCGGTTTATCATTTAGATAGAGCAATTGATTAATGTTGATTAATCAGAAGGATAGTGATAAGGAAATTGTTTTTGACGAGGAGCATGTATTGCATGAGCTAAAGCACTATTTGCCTGCACAAACGCCTTTAAAGGATTTTATACATCACAATACCTTGCATGCATTTCAGGGAATGAAGTTTTTTGATGCCATTTTTAAATCCTCACGAATATTTGGACATCAGGCAACCTTACCTCTTTCAGATTTCAGGAAGTTGGCAAAAATGGGCAGAATAAGAATCGAAATTATTGATAGAGTCATTGTTAACAGAAAAGGAAAGGCAAATTTAGAGGAGTGGAGAACTAAACTCGTAAAAAAGGAGTATGATGTTGAAAATTATCCTGAAACAGGATTACTAAGAGCTTGGTGGAAAAGGAAGCGCCATATTGATCTGGATAATTTAGTACACCCATTTTTATTTCGATTTTTAGCGGCTTACTTAGATCAAGGTATTTCCATATGGGATTTTCCTGTTGACAATAGAGGTTTTTTGGAATCAATAAGGCAGCTCGAAAAAAAAGTTTCATTAGTATTTTTAAAACAAAAAGAGCACGCGACTTATTATTTCAACAAAGCACTTCTGTTGCCAGCTTATTAAAATTAGTTGTTGGGAAGGAAAGTTATTTTGAGCAGTATTTATTTGATCAACAATTTATTCATCCCGGATGGAGCGGTATGGTTGCGACAATAGAAGATCACCCAAGCACTCTTCTTAACCCTAGAAAAATAGCTTTTCGTGATTTTGTTATTTTTGAATTGCTCCTGGAGTTGGATCAGTTAGATAATGAATTTGGTGATTACTGGAAGCCACTTTGTGATAGTGTTTCGGTTGAGCCATTAAATTTATTTGAAGATGTACAAAACACCGAGATCCATGAAGTACTAATAATTTGGCAAGAGGCCTTTGAATGGAGTTATTATGATGATGTTTTGTTCGGTGTTCAAAAATTAAGTATTTCTAAGAGTGCATCAAAAAGTGATCTCGTGGGTGAAAGATCTTTTCAAGCGTTATTTTGTATTGATGAACGTGAATGTAGCTTAAGACGGCATATCGAAAATATTGATCATCGTTCGGAAACTTTTGCTACTCCTGGTTTTTTTAGTGTTGAATTTTATTTTCATCCGCAAAATGCGAAATTTTATGATAAGCTCTGTCCGGCTCCAGTTACTCCAAAGTATTTAATAAAGGAATTGGGCGTTGCAGAGAAAAGAGATCATGAGTTAATTTACACCAATAAAACACATCAACTTATTGCAGGGATTTTTAGCGCGTTCGTTTTTGGTTTTTGGGCAGCACTAAGAATGGTTCAAAATTTGTTTAAACCAAAAATGAGTCCCGCCATTTCAAACGCTTTTACGCATATGAGTAAAGGAAGTGAACTCACTATTGAAAATAAAAGCATTGATGATAAAGAGAATAATTTGCAGATCGGTTTTACAATTCAAGAGATGGCCGAACGCGTAGAAAGTTTATTAAATGGAATTGCACTCACAAAAAATTTCTCGCCAATTGTTTACGTTGTTGCTCATGGAAGCAGCAGCGCCAATAATCCACATCACGGTGCACACGATTGCGGTGCATGCAGTGGAAGGCCGGGCTCTGTTAACGCGCGTGTATTTGCTGCCATGGCAAATAATACAAAAGTAAGGGAACAATTAAAAGCGAAAGGGATCGTTATTCCTGCCGAAACACAATTTGTAGGTGCTTTACACGATACAGCAGCCGATGAAATTGAATATTACGATATAGATGTTTTAAGTGCAAAAAATATTGAGCATCACAAAAAAAATGTAGAAGTGTTTGAAAAAGCACTCGATCTAAATTCCAAGGAACGGTCGCGACGATTTGCATCCATAAATACAAAAGCAGATATTCATCAAATTAGAAAGGCCGTTAAAGATCGTTCGGTTTCTTTATTTGAACCACGTCCTGAATTAGGCCATGGTACTAACACGCTTTGTATTGTTGGCAAAAGAGAAATTACAAAGTGCTTGTTTTTGGATAGAAGAGCCTTTATGAATTCTTATGACTATAGAACTGACCCAGACGGAGTTTTCTTAACGGGAATCATGAAGCCCCTTGGTCCTGTTTGTGGTGGGATTAATTTAGAATATTATTTTTCGCGAGTAGATAATAAAAAATTGGGGGCAGGAACAAAACTTCCTCATAATGTAGTTGGTTTGTTTGGCGTTACTAATAGCAGCGATGGCGACCTGCGAACCGGTTTACCTTGGCAAATGGTGGAGGTGCACGATCCGTTGCGATTGTTGATCATTGTAGAGCATTTTCCGAAGGTGGTTTTAAAAATTATTAAGTCGGCACCTGAAATGTACGAATGGTTCATTAACGAATGGGTACATTTAAGTGTTATTAATCCCGAAACCAATGAGCTTTTTTATTTTAAGGAAGGAGAATTTATTGCGTATACTCCTGCTTGCAACACGATCCAAACCTTTAAAGATGTGAATGCGTTGATAGAGGAAGCAAATGAAATGGAGTCGAACGAAATAACTCACGCTACCAGCGAAAATTTACCGATCTACATTCACGAGAACTCATAAATGGAAAAACTCTTGCAATATTTTATTTTACTTCCATTAATTGGTTTGGTGTTAAGTATGTTCATGAAAGAGCGTGCCGAGAGGGGTATTGCGGGTATTGCAATATTTACAACTGGAGCTCATTTAGTTGGTTTGGTTTTTTTAACCGGTTTTTATCTGGTGAGTGGAGGTGAGACATTGGATATTAAACTATTTACGCTTTATAAAGAAGATTCAACAGAGATATTCATTGATCTGTTTTTTGATAAGATAACGGCTGTGTTTGCTATTGTGGGCGGCATTATAGCGTTTATAGTTAGTGCGTTTAGTAAGTATTACATTCACCGCGAAAGTGGGTATAAACGCTATTTCAATACGTTATTGTTGTTTTATTTTGCGTATTCGGTTGTTGTGTTTTCCGGCAATTTCGAGACCTTATTTATGGGATGGGAATTTTTAGGACTGTCTTCTTTTCTTTTGATCGCATTTTATAGAGATCGATATTTGCCGGTAAAAAATGCTTTAAAAACTATTTCACTGTATCGTTTAAGCGATGTGTGTTTGATCTTAGCCTTATGGATGAGCCATCACTTATGGCATGAGAATATCACATTTATTAAGTTGAATGATCTGGCATTGGTAACAGCACACATTGAGGAGCATTACTATTATGCGGTTTTTATAGTTTTAATGATCGTTCTCGCGGCAGCAATAAAATCAGCACAATTTCCATTCTCATCTTGGTTGCCACGCGCCATGGAAGGTCCTACAACATCCACCGCAATTTTTTATGGATCGTTGTCAGTACATATTGGTGTGTTTTTATTGCTGAGAACTTATGTTTATTGGGAAGCTATTTTTAGCGTTAAAGCTGTGATCGTAGGTATTGGCACATTAACTGCAATTGTTGCTTCTCTTGTGGCGCGCGTTCAATCGTCGGTAAAAACTCAAATTGCTTATAGTTCTATTGCACAGATCGGTGTTATGTTTATTGAGGTGGCGCTTGGTTGGCATAATTTAGCTTTAGTTCATTTTGCAGGCAATTCTTTTTAAGGGCCTACCAATTATTGGTTTCGCCATCTGTTTTAGGATATATGATCCATAATCAGTTTTTTGAATTTGTTAAGAGAGAAAAGAATACACCGCCTCTATTTTTAAATAAATTAAAGAACGGCATTTATGTGTTGTGTATTAAGGAGTGGAACATGGATTCATTCCAATTCAGAATGATGTGGATGCCCTTTAAATGGCTGGGTAGAAAATTAAGTTTTTTAAATAGTAAAGTAATGTTGGGGTCGTTAACAGTTATATACTTAATAGGATTGTTTTGTTTTATGTACGAAGAAATGATCCCTAAACAAATTGACGATAATTTGCATTTGTTGTTTGCGTTTATTGGAATGCTATTGATCATTAAATCGTTTTCGAACAGAAAAGATGCGATGATGGCATGGTACATGGTTATTGCGAGTCAGTTTTATATTTTATTATCTATAGCTTTTTTAAATGATCAATATGAGTACTATGAAATTTTACTTTATGTAAGTGGCTTGCTGATCGCAGCTTTAACAGGCTTCTATTGTTTGAGAAAATTGAGAAGCCAAGAAAGACGAATTGATCTGAGCGATTTTTACGGTTATAATTATTATCATCCAAAAGAAGGACTTTTATTTCTTCTTTCATCTTTGGCATTTGTGGGATTGCCTTTTACGCCAACTTTTATTGGTGTAGATCTAATGTTCAATCATATTGATAAAGATGAATTTTTGTTGGTAGGTATAACGTCTATAAGTTTTTTGGTGATCGAAATATCGGTTCTAAGAATTTACGCGCGATTATTTTTAGGCCCAAACAAAAAAATAGACCATCCGATCTCTTACCGTTCTTCTTAGAATGTTTAATTCTATATATGAAAAAACGCCTTCCGAAACCAACGGAAGGCGTTTTGTTTTTCCCATAAAAATTAAACCAAACCATGAATGAACCTCATTGAATAAACATTGTTCATTCATGGTAAACTAAAAAAGCAACGCGCGAACCACCACGCGGCTTTTGTATCTCTTAACCAGCCGCCTCAGCCGCAGCTTCTGCAATAGCAGCTTTGATCTTATTCTCGATCTCTTCAGCAAGATCAGGATTTTCGGCAAACAATGATTTTACAGCATCGCGCCCTTGCCCTAATTTTGTATCATCGTAAGCAAACCACGAACCACTCTTTTTAATGATGCCTTTTTCAACCCCAATATCAATGATCTCGCCAACTTTACTAATACCTTCTCCAAAAATGATATCGAATTCGGCCATGCGGAAAGGCGGAGCAACTTTATTTTTTACAACTTTTACTCTTACTCTATTTCCCGCTACCACTTCACCTTCTTTTAATTGACTTATCCTGCGGATATCCAAACGTACAGAGGCGTAGAATTTTAATGCATTACCACCGGTTGTTGTTTCGGGGTTACCAAACATGATGCCGATCTTTTCGCGTAATTGATTGATGAAAATACAGCAACAGCCAGTTTTGCTAATGGTACCTGTTAACTTACGTAAAGCCTGACTCATTAAACGAGCCTGTAAACCCATGCGGCTATCACCCATTTCTCCTTCAATTTCAGCTTTAGGCGTTAATGCAGCAACCGAGTCAATAACTACCAGATCAACCGCGCCACTGCGAATTAAATTATCGGCAATTTCTAAACCTTGCTCACCATTATCGGGCTGCGAGATCAATAAGCTTTGTGTATCAACTCCTAATTTTTCTGCATAGAAACGATCAAATGCGTGCTCTGCATCTATAATAGCTGCAATGCCTCCACTTCTTTGAACGCTGGCTATAGCGTGAATTGCCAGAGTTGTTTTACCTGATGATTCAGGGCCGTAGATCTCAACCACGCGACCTTTTGGTAATCCGCCAATTCCTAAAGCCAGATCTAATCCTAATGAGCCGGTTGAAATAGCCTCGAGAGGTTCGATGTTGCTATCACCCATTCTCATAATGGATCCTTTACCGTACGTTTTTTCCAACTTATCTAATGTAAGTTGTAAAGCTTTTAGCTTTTCTGTGTTCACTGTTGTTTTTTTTGAATCTGTCATTTCCATAACATCTTCTCCGTTGTTTTTTCTTGCCATGATATATTTATTTTATTTTTTTACAAAGAAGACTAGCTAAAGTTAATCTATCCGTCACCTCTATCTTACCTGTTTTGTTAACCATTAGCTTCATACTTTTAAACATTAATTACGTTTGTATAAAACAAAGGTATGCCCGTTTTATAGCAATTGATTGCTATGATTTGTAGCATTTTGAAAAAAAGCCCATTTTACTGGCTTACAGAGGGCATTTTTTTTACTAAAGAGCCATTTTTAACAAACAAAGTAAGGCTTCGGCATATTTTTTTTTCAGTATATTTGAAGTTATGTCGGGGACTATAAAAAGTTTATTTAGTTTAATGTGTTGCCTTTTAATAATTACAGAGGTTTCTTCACAATCTACAATTTGTAACTACAAATACCGTAAGCGAATATCTTTTAATCCTGCCCAGGTTGCTGGTCCTATTGATCTTACAAATTTCCCAGCAATGATAAAAATAACAGCTGATAACGATCTGCGAACGGTTGCTGATGGGGGGCACGTAGAGAGTGCAAGTGGATTTGATCTCATATTTACCGCAGCAGATGGTGTAACTCTTTTAAACTTCCAAATGGAATACTATGCTTCGGCGGCAGCTACAGGTGGTTCGTTAACAGCGTGGGTTCGAATACCAAGTATTTCAACAACCTTTAGTACTGACATATATATGTATTATGGTAATACTGCTATAGTAACTGATCAATCAAGCACTACTATTTGGTCGGGATACTACGGAGTTTGGCATTTGCAAAACAATAGCTTTTCCGACAACTCAGGAAACTCTCAAACACTTACAAATAACGGCACAACAAATCAATCTCCTGCTTTTGTTAATGATGGAAGAGCCAACAATGGTACGCGGTGGATGGAAGTGGCAAATACGTTCCCTAACATTACAACAAATTTTTCTATTTCGGGTTGGGCATACACTACCAATGTGGGAACAGCAGGACAGCGAATATTTTGTGATGATGTTAATAATAGCGGAGGTTATGCCTTAAGTATTGGCGATCCGGGAAGCGGAAGGGTGCGTTTTTATTCGAGAGGGTCTAATCCGGTAAGTTTAGACACTCCGGCTTCCTTGGCTAATAATACTTGGTATTATTTCGTGGCTGTGGCTAATATTACTAGCGGCGTGAAAACAATTTATATTAATGGCGTAGCGGTGGCTACAGGTGCTTTTGTTAATGCTTGGAGTACGGATAATGGAAATAGTTCTATAGCCGGCGAAACTGCAGGTGGCGAAACTGCTAACCGATTAAATGGACGTATTGATGAAGTGCGTGTTGCAAGCAGCGCGCTTTCTGCCGATTGGATATTAACAGAATACAATAATCAAAGTTCACCTTCAACTTTTTATTCAATCTCGGCCGAACCAAACGTTTGGACCGGAGGAACGAGTATAGTTTACACCACCAATACTAACTGGTTAAATAATTCGGTTCCTGTTTCGGGCAATGATGTGATCATAAATAATGGAACCTTTCAACCAACTCTTCAAGGCAACGAACAAGTTGGAAGTTTATGGATCAAAACGAGCGCTATACTTTCATTAGGCAATAATTCACTTTCGGTTAGATACGATATTACAAATTGCGGTACACTTTCAAACAATACAGGAACTGTTGTTTGTAATAGTACTAGTGCGTATACTCAGATACAACATTTTTCGGGTTCAGGAACTTATAACTTGAAGAGTTTAACTCTTAATAATACACATGCAGCAAGTCCAAGTATGAGTTTAAGCACACCTGTTACCGTAAATGGTACTTTGCAATTAAGCAGTGGTGTTCTTTATTCTACGGCCACGAATATTTTGTCACTTAGTAATACTGCTGTTTCGTCAAGTGGATTAGCTACTAGTTTTGTTTCAGGACCAATGAGTAAGAATGGCGCAACAGATTTTGTTTTTCCTGTGGGTAAAGGAACTAAATGGAGAAGATGTGCTGTAACAAATATTTCTGCCTCTGATACCTATACTGCTGAATACTTTAATTCATCCTATGCAAGTACAACTCCTGTTAATGCGCCGCTTAATCACGTAAGCGTGGTTGAATATTGGCAAGTAGATAGAGCAGGAGCGGGTAATGCAAATTTAACCTTGTATTGGGAAGATGCATCGGTTAGTGGTATAACTAATTGCCCGGATCTTACCATTGCTCGTTGGAATGGTGCAAGTTGGGACGAACGTGTTGGTACTGCAAGTGGAAGCTGTGCAGGGGCGGGAGTAGGCTCAGTGATCACAAACGCGCAATTAACGGCATTTAGTCCGTTTACATTTGGGTCACATCTTTCATGGGCTGTAAATCCTCTGCCTATTACTTTATTAACTTTTACTGCAATACCCCTCAATAAAAATAAAGTTTCAGTAGAGTGGAGTACCGCTACAGAAAAGAATAACGATCATTTTGAAATTGAACGTACTATTGATGGTGTGAATTTTGAATTGATAGGCAAACAAAATGGCAAAGGAAATTCAAATTCTAAGAATGATTATAGTTTAACAGATTATCAGCCGCATAAGGGAGTATCGTACTATCGTTTAAGCCAAGTTGATCTGAATGGAGATCGTTCTTATTCTCCTTTAGTTTCAATTAATTTTGATGACACAGAAGAATTGAATTATAGCTTGTATCCGAATCCAGCTAATGGAGAATTTACTATTATGGGAAATGTTGAAAATGCTGAGGTAACGATCTACTCTATTCTTGGTAAAAAAGTTGAGCATAGCGTCAATTCAAAAACAAACTCTAGTATTGTTGTAAATTGTTCCAGTCTTGCAAGTGGTGTTTATTTCATAAATGTAAAGCAAGGATCGGAAACAAAAATTCAGAAGTTGATCATTGAGTAAATTCAGCTCTTTATTTTAATAGATCTTTATAGATCATTTCGTAAGTAGGACAAGACATTGAATTTTTTAATGCTTCGCTTATTACATAACCAGTGAGTGCTTCTAGCTCGGTTTGTGATTTATTACTCTTTATGTCCGAATGCAATGATGAGGTGGTTTCAAAAGGCAATTTTTTTAATTTCGTTAGAGTTTTCTCGGAAATATCAGTGGAAAGGGCAATATTCTTTTTTAAAGCAATCTGTTTCACTTCTTCTACTAGTAGCTTAAATATATTCAGCTTTTGCTCATCGGCTACAATTTCGCCAATGCAATTATTAAAATAAGATGTTGCTGTGGCTGTTGGAGAAATAAAAATGAATTTTTCCCAAACCACCGAAGAGATATTTTGCGAAAGTGTAGCTTCAATGCCTGCTTGTTTGAAAAGAGTTTCATATGCTAATAATTCTTGTCCGGGAGTTCCGTCAACACCAAAGTAAAGTGTTTCAATGTTCCCGCTATTTTCTATCACGCCGGCTTCTTTAAGTCGCGATACAATATATACGCAGCCGTTTAAAACTGTATTTAGAGGCAATAGCGTTTTAATTTTTTCGCAAGCATCAACTCCATTCAGCAACGGTAAAATAATGGTGTTTTTATCAATGCATGGTTTTAATTGATCAATTATTGAATTTAGATCATATGTTTTTGTACAAATGATGATAAAGTTCGCTATTCCAATTTCATTAGGATCATCGCTCGCTAAATGAGGAGTGGCAATAAATTCGAATCTTCCTTTTATTATTTTTAGACTCTTGTCTTTTATTGCTTGCAAATGTTTGCCACGCGCTAAAAAACATACCTCAACTTCAGCGCTTTTGTAAAACCGTTTTGCAAGTAAACCGCCAAAATAACCGCCTACGCCTCCAATGCCTGCAATGAGTATTTTGGTTTTCGACCTAATAGTTCTTTATTTATCGTCCGGAAAATTTCTATTAAAGATCATCACTTTAGCTCGCACATTTTGATAACTGTAATCTTTATTAAGCGCTTTAAAAAAATCGGCGTATTCAGGATTAGCTCTTTTGAATTTCTTAATTTGTTTGTTGGCATCCGAAATAGGATACTCGGGACTAGGGAAGGGCGCCAACTTTGATGAAAGGTCTTTAGATACATAACAATAATAGCCTAAGCTAAAAATTTCATGATTTGTTCCGTTACGGATCATTTCTAAATGCGCAATACCATTTTCGTAATAACAAATTTTTCCTTTCACTATCAACTCTCCAACTTGTCCGGTGCGTGCATCAGTTCTAAATAAATGACCATTATACATAAATCCCCAGATCTCTTTACATTTTACAGTGGTTTCAACGGCGTTCTTTGATACTGTTATTTTCATTTTAATGGTGCCGTAGTAATTCACCATTTTGTCGTAGGTTTCTCCTATTTTGTTCACGTAATTTTGGTAGGTAGTATAAACAATAACTGTATCCTTTCCCGAATAAACTTTAAAGGAAACAACCAGACTAATGATCAAAAGAAGATGCTTGAGTTTCATGGTATTGTTTTTGTTTGATGAAGATACGAAAAAAATAGAAATTATTTAAATCCCTCCACCAAGACAATTTTTCCATTGCTCCCGGCCATCCATAAAGTTTTTCCCGAAGGAGAAAAACGAAGGGTCATAAATTTGAGCGACTCCCCTGATGTATCTTTTATCTCTTCTGTTCTTTGGTTTTTAAGATTATATCTAAAAGTTCCATCATGCCCTGTTATAAAAACATCATTTGCGGTTCTAAAGCGCGCACAACTTCCAAAAAATGGTTTGCTGTGTTTGATCGTTTGCCAGGTTTTGCCGCCATTTCTTGTGATGGCTAAACTCACAATAGAAGAATCTGTTTTATCGTAATTTCCACCGGTTGCAACACACAATTTTTCATTAAAAAAATCGAATGAGAAAATTCCTGTCATGATTTCACCTTGTGGAATAGGGGTGTTATAGGTAAGAAAACTCTTTCCCAAATTACTGGAATAAAATAAACGCGATCGTTTTCCGCCTGTAACAAACCACAACATATTCTTATGAACATCCAAATTTGTATTGCTGGTGGCAAAGCATGCTTCTCCTTCAGATAATGAAGAGATCTTGTCATCATCCATAGGCATCCACGTTTCTCCGGCATCCGTCGATCTTATTAAAGTAATTTTTCCGTTAATGGGATCGCCAAGTGCGAAGCCGTTCTTTTTATCATAAAACCTCATGCTGTCAAAAAAAGCCTTAGGGTGTGTATTTTTGTAAACCAATTTCCATGTCTTGCCTTTATTGGTTGTTTTTAAAAGATAAGCAGGCGATGAAATACCTAAAAGTAAAACGGTTGAATCATTTAATACTGCTATGGATCTAAATTGCGGATATACACTATCCACTTTTAATGAATCTATATGCCATGTTTTTCCTGCATCTTCGGTATAACCCCATACGCCTCGGTTGGCTGCAAACCAAACTGTAATATCGCTAACCACTTCCAGCGCGCGAATGGATAGTTTGGGAAGTGTATTGAAGTGATTTACAGACAAAGCTTCTTGAGAAAAATTACTTTTGCATAAAAAAATACTCATCACTATAATTACTATCTCTTTTTTCATGTTAATGGCTTTTTAAGATCCCAAATTCCTTAGCGGTTTGATACGTGGAGTGAAATCCTTTGTCTACACCAAACATTCCTTTTTTGCCACCTTCATTTTCTTTGTCGCCTGGTTTTATCAATAATTTATGCCCCAAATTTTTTACCTCATATAAAATAACCGGTGTTTGCCCTAAAGAATCGGTGTATTGAGTTCTTTTAATATCTTCAATATTCATAAAAGCAGGTTCAATTACATCGGCAATTGTATCGATGTTATTTACCCCTGTCCATTGGTTCACCAAAAAAAGTGCATTCTTTTTATTTACTACAGCATCGTTCAAGCCTTGGTAAATGATCATGTTTGGATATTTCCCTTTGTAATTTGGATTTTGATCTTTCACATCTTTTATCAACCTTTTTTTTGGAATATATTTTTACCGCGCAATGCTATTAAACCGTCTACTGCATCGATTGCAATTTTATAAGCACCACCTGCAAAAATGGCGCCGCACTTAAATAATTCGGGATGTGTGGCTGTCATTACAACACTCATGGCTGCGCCAGCTGAAAGTCCGGTGATAAATATTTTGCTAGTATCTATTGGATATTTCTTTAAAGCAAAGGTTATCATTTCAAATATACTTTCACATTCTCCTTTACCCTTTTCATTATCACGATTGGCAAACCAATTAAAACATAGGTTTGGATTATTCACTAGTTTTTGTTGTGGATATATAACTATAAACTCATTAATGTCTGCCAACTTATTCCATCCGGTTAATTCCGAAACTGCTTTTGCGTTTTCGCCGCAACCATGCAAAACAACAACTAAAGGCAATTTGGTGGATGATGTTTTAGAATGGACAAAGAACTTTAAATTGCCGGGGTTATTTCCAAAACTGTCTATCTCAGTAAGTATTTGGGTTTGTTGTGCGAAAATAGTATTCAAACAGAAAATAAAATGAAGTACACTTAGATACTGTTTCATAAGGTGATTAGGTGATCGAAGTTTTTGAGTTTTAGTTCCGGCACAAAAGTAAACAATAAACGTTTAAACAGAAGGTTTGTTCTAAAATTGTTGCTAAAGCAAAATAAATTAATTAACGATCAATTTCTTTGTTACTTTTTGATCGTTGATCTGTAACTGTACCAAGTAAGTTCCCTTAGCGTAATTTGAACCTAAAGTAATTTTTTGTTTTTGCGTACCGCTTTGTTTTACTTGTGTTCCATTGTGAATAGCTTTACCGGCAACATCAAACACAGATATTTGTACATTTCTATTCCCTTTGAGATCGTAATTAATGACTATGTCGTTGGTTTCGCGATCAAAAAATACTTTTAATTCATACTCATCAGAAATTTCTTTTACTGAAGCAGTAGGATCCGGATGAATTTGAAACGAATGTAAATAGATCCTGTCTCCCGTCTCCTCTCCATTATTATTTGTGCAATTAGTAGCATACCAAAATGTAATATTCCCTTCGTTAACCGGTGGAGCTGTCCAGCTAAACACCCAACTATTAAAATTTGTTGCAGTAGCAGGAGTGCCCGCTGTTTTATGAGTAACCGAGTAGCGAAGGTCGGTTGCAATTGAATGCGTGATGATCTGGGTTCTTGCGATATCGGTAATATTAAACGTTCCAATATTCAAACTATCATTGTCTTTTAATACACCAATTTCAAATCCAAATTTAGCAGTAGCTGATGAAGCTGAACCTTGAACTTGAACGGTTATATTATAAGTTGCTCCAGGAATATACGACGAATCCACACTTGAAAATATCAAGGTATTATTATTTACCGCATTTAAAATAACTTGTGCATCAGTGTGGCATCCTGTCTGTGCGCAGGTTTGATCTAAAGGAGCGCCTGTGCTGCCCGGATGAGCGCCTGAAGTTTTTTTATAGTGGTTTGTATAGCTTGCACACACAAACACACATACCAAAAAACTTGCTATAACGATCAAATTTTTCATGGTTACTTATTTAAAGTTAATGAGCTTGTATATACTTTATCTCCCTTATCGGTCATGTCATCATTTGCCGAAACAGCGCCAACATAAAACGTAACAGGCTCCGATGAATTTTTTGGAGCAGTCCAATTAACTATCCATTCTCCTACACCATTCGAAACAGCATCTGTTCCGTTAAATGTATAAGTTACATATTCTCTTTCTTTTAGTGTATATGCGTTCTTTACAGTTTGAGTTCTTTTGGCATCAGTAATAATAAAACTTCCTAAATTAGTTTGCGTTTCGGCATTCATGGCCGTTATCTGAAAACCAAAGCGTTGTTTATTGGCGTCGGTGATCCTGATCTTAACAGGATAAGTTTGCCCGGCAATATATTTTTTTATGCCATCTCCAATTTCAATAGATACTGATGCTGTGCCTTCGTTTAATGTATTATCATCATGGCATCCTACAGTGGCACAGGTTTTTTCGCCGGGTGCTCCCGTATGTGAAGCGGGCGCGCCCGAACTTGAAGGACCGGGCATTGCAGCATAAGCTAATAAAATGGTTACCGAAAAAGAGAGTAGGGTAATTGCTTTTTTCATGAGCACGTTTTGGTAAAGATACAAAATTTTACTTAATGTTTAACTTTTTATAAATGGTAATATATGGCTGCTGCCAAGGAGTTTGACCCTGCCAATTAGAAGAGGGATGAATTATTTTGGCCTGCTGTATAGAAATTACAGTGCTGTCTTTTATCAAATAATTGGTATTTGAACGCGGAGATCTGAACTCATTTTGCCTTATATAAACAAGGCTATCTATAAAAAGCGCATAACCCGAACGGTAAACTAACTTACGAGCTTTATGAGCTTCTTTATTCTCAAAATGCATTACCGAAAGACCGCCGTCTTCATAAAAACAAGCGATCATATTTGAATTAGCAATGGAATCAACAATTCTTTTAACGCGTTGTTGAGAAAATTGATCAGGCTTTTCTTTTTCCTGATCACAGGAATACAACACAAATGCAAACGCACTAGAAATTAAAAGTATGGAAAAGTATTTTCCCATTTTTATATATTCATGAGTATTTGCTGTTGTGTGATTCAGAATCAATTACTCTTTATACGTTCTTGGAACTGATGGATCGGTGTAGATCACAAAATCTCCCAATTTTTTATTTTCGTTCACGTCAATATCTTTCGGGAATTTTTTTCCACCATCAATACACGAAATAACAAGGATCCTGAGCTTTGGGTTGTATTTTTTTAATTGAGTAACTGTTCCTAAACCTTCGTCGCTATGAAAACGGCCGTTCAATTGCAAAACTTTTGCCCCACTGTTTTTTGTAAAAACTTTGCTAATAGAGTAGGCCATAGTTGCATCCCAAAGCGATTGCGAATGAACCATATATTTTGGCATCATGCTATTCATGGCAGCCACAGCTTTTTTTGAAGTGTCTTTAGAAGATATACCTGCATTTCGTCCGTCGGACATTAAATTTGTGAACTTTTCGTAATAGGCTCCGCTCGCTGTGTCGTAAGGTAAAGGAGGTAAAAATGTTTTTGCCGTTGCGGTTAATTCGCTTAGTGAATTACGCCCTTTGCGTGCAGCCATGTTCACGTATCTTGCAGGAGCATTACCCGCAACAACGCTTAGCTTTTTTTCCTTAGCAAATTCTATCATGGGTTTGTAATTTCTATAGTTGCTCCATACACACACTTCTTTAAAAAAGTTCTTTTCGCGAATATAACCTTGTAAATATTCATCTAATACTACCTGGCAATCGATTTCAAACATTTCCATACTTAAAGTAGTTTTATCTCCATACGAAGCATATAAAGCTTTAAATAATTCGTTTTGTAAAAAGTGAGCCACCGAATCGTTGTGCTCTTCTCCAAAAAATACCACATCGTAGTTCTTCATTTGTAATGCAATATCATTTAAGGTAACTTCTTTTGAAGTTTTAGAAGAATAAATTTTGTAGTTGTTCTCCGTTAGAGTGTCTTTTGTAGAAGCAAAAGAAAAGAACAATGTAGCAGTTGCAAGAAGGAGAGTGTTTTTCATAGGGTTTTAATTTGTTTAAATCTACATAATTTTAATGCTTTATGGCACCGCTGTTTGATTTAAATCGATTGAGAAGAGTACGTGCGGAATTAAATGAGGGGTATTAACGTATTTTGGGAATTATTTAAATAGATCAAATGTTAGCGAATGAGAGGGGATGGTGCTTTGTAGAGGTTATGCAGCGTTGCGAGCGTAATGCTTGATAGCATTTAAAGCAGATTTCTTATGATTCTTTTCTTCTTCAATATCAAAGTCGTCTTGAAGCCCAAGCCAAAACTTTGCGCTGTTTCCAAAATATTTTGAAAGTCTTAAAGCGGTGTCTGCTGTAATACGACGATTTCCTTTGACCACTTGCGAAATACGAGTCTGAGGAATACCAATGTCTTTAGAAAGTCTGTAAGCGCTAATTTCTAAAGGAACAAGAAACTCTTCTAGAAGAATTTCGCCTGGATGAATGTTTTTTAATTTTTTCATGTCTTTAGTTTTTAATGATAGTCTATTATTTCAACTTGTTCTGCATTTCCGTTATTCCATTTAAAGATTATTCTCCATTGGTTGTTTACCCGTATAGAGTAGAAGGCCTTTAAATTCCCTTTTAGCTTTTCAAGTCTATTTGATGGAGGGATCATTAAGTCGTTTAGGTCTTGCGAGTTGTTTAGCATTCTCAGCTTTCTACGAGCAATTTCCTGAATGTCTGCCGAGAACCTTTTTACTCTTTCGCCTTCCCAGATCTTCTTAGTGTCCTTGTCACCAAATGAAATAATCATACTATCGTTATACGTTACTTACGTCAAAGGTAAGTAATATTATTCAATAAAACAAATGTCTTGCCAATAGGTCTTTTTTAGGGATTTGTCGGGGGTCCGAGCAATGCGGCATAACGTTTGGCGGCTACTGGTAGTTTTTTGCTAAGTCCAATTTACACATTTGAGCGCTAACCCGCAAAAAATTACCAGTAGGTGCTGTTAGTGGCTGCCCTTTTTGCCCTGTTACACAATGGTCAATAAGTAACCCAAGGTCGAACCGCCAATTACAATAAAAACGCTGTTAACTTTTTTAAATGCAAATGTCACGATGATGCTTGTCAATGCAATTGCAATTGTCCGCCAGTCAGCAATGGTGTCTTTACCCATTTGATAGCAAACAAAAACAATGATAGCGACCGAAGCAATATTAACAGCGTCAAGAAATGCGGAGAATAATTTCGATTGTCGCATTTTAGGAACGAGAGGATTTAGCAACCAAACAAAAAGAAATGAAGGAAGAAATATTCCTATTGTCGAAACAATTGCACCACCAAGTCCATTTATTTGATAACCAATAAATGTAACGGAAGAAAAAACTGGTCCAGGTGTAAATTGTCCGACTGCAATTGCGTCAATTAATTGTTGTCGGGTTAAAAGTCCTTGAGAAACCAATTCACTGTCGAGGAAGGCAAATAAAACGTAACCGCTGCCGTAAAGAATGGAACCAATTTTTAGAAAGGTCAGGAACAACTTAATGTTCGTTGCTGATAAAAGGCTTGTTGTCTGGAGTAGAGTCAAAGGTGCAAAACTATTTAGTTTATTATTACTGCGTATTGAAACCAAAGCTAAAGCAATTAAGCCTGCGCCAAACATTACAATTATTTCATTGATACCTAAAAAGCAAAGAATTAAGGAAGCTACTCCGATAATTCCGAGTTCAATTGTCTTTAGTGCTTTTTTGGCGAGAGGATAAACCGCACCGATTATGATTGCGATAATAGCAGGCTTAATGCCATAAATAAATGGTTGCAATTCGGGAAGCTGTCCGTATTGTTTATATAACCAAGCGAAGAAGCCCGTAATGATTACCGCAGGAATAATGAAACAAAAGCCAGCAACGAATAATCCTTTTAATCCTGCACGTTCATGACCGATATGAATTGCCATTTCTGTGCTGTTCGGTCCGGGTATAAGATTTGTTGCGCCAATCAGATCTAAGAAATGTTGCTCGCTCATCCATTTCTTTTTTACAACAACTTCTTGTTGCATCATTGCAATGTGTGCGGCAGGGCCACCGAAGGCAATTGTACCAAGTTTTAAAAATAGTTTTGCGACTTCTTTCAGGCTACTTTGGTTCATTTACTTTAAAGTCTTGATTGCTGAAAGGCGGGTTGTCAGGAATTTTAACCACATTGAAGCCAAAGTTTGTTGCTCGGTGGCAATTGTTGCAAGTATTTGTCAATAAACCGTAACTGCTTTTGAAAAGAGTATAATTTTTTTGTTTGATTGCATTATTTATGCTGTCAATTGCAGGTTGTATCATTGGCAGGGATTTTATTTCCTCTCTGTCTGCGCAGAACTTAGGTAAATCTTCTAAAGCTTCCAATATTTCGTGCACTTCAAAGTCGGCAAGTTCCCAGTTTTTGTTTTCACCCGCAAAGAATAATTTGTTGTGATGAATTTGAATGCTGCTCATGAGGTCGCCAAACCCAGGTCGATACGTGTTTGCCAATTGTTTTTGCAGGTCATTTATTTGAGATTGTAATTGAGCGGAATTGTCGACTGGTTGTCGGCACGAAAAAAGTCCGCATGAAAGGAGGAGGATGGTAAGTTTTTTTGTCATGTCGTTATTTTCTTGTCGGTCGTCAAAGGGTTGCCATTAACGTACTTATAGCTCTTATCTAAAGGTACAATTTTATGTGTAAAAACAAAAAACCACCCTTTCAGGTGGTTCTCAATTTTTTTTTGATGTCAGTTCGAGTGATTTTTGCCTGCCTCTTGCAAAATCCCGATAGCTATCGGGAGTATCGAGAATTAGCGTCCTCTTCGTCCGTAATGAAAATGATGATTGCGGAAAGGTTTATAATAATGATGATGGTGATGACGAATTCTAGGATAACTTCTATAACCTCCCCACCAACTCCAACTATTATATACCGGCCAGCCCCAGCCCCAACCTCCGCCTAACATAATATTTACACGCGGTTTTGGTTGTACATTATTATTTGCTACAGCTTCATCGTTGGTATTAACCCCTTCGTTAGAACCTGATCCTGTTCCGTACAATTCTTTACTTCCATTTTTATATTCAATAAGCGCAACATCAGTTTTGTCAACCACATAAACAGGTCCATCAGGATTATTGGCTTTTTTGTATTTGATCTCGGTTTGATTTATCTCTACAACTTTAGCGGCAATTTTTTGCCCGCTTACCGTATAAAGTGTGTCTTGCGCAAACGAATAACTTGTTGCAAAAACTAAAGCAAGGATCGAAAGATGTTTCATTTAATTAGATTTTATGTTGGTTATCTATTTAAGACGTTTGCCTTTGCTATAAAGTTACAACAAGGCCATGGCTTTGTAGAATTATTATAGTTAAATAAGGCTATTTTTAACACGAAAACCCTGTTAATAAAGCGTTTTTGGTAGAAGCGAAGGGCAGGAGGCCAAAGACGTAGAAAAAGACTATCTTTGCACACTTGACAACTGATACTAATTTGACATTCAACGACTTTAACTTCGAAGAAACACTTCTCGAGGGTTTGTATAGCATGGGTTATAAACAACCCACTCCCATACAACAGCAGGCCATGCCTGTAATATTAAATAACAAAGATATTGTGGCTTGCGCGCAAACAGGCACTGGTAAAACGGCTGCGTTTTTGTTACCCATCATTCAGCATATTTTAAAGGCCGAAACTCGCCACTTAAATACGCTTATCATTACACCAACGCGTGAGCTTGCTTTACAAATAGATCAGCAAATAGATGGCCTAGGTTATTTTTGTTCGGTTGGATCCATTGCTATTTACGGTGGAAGTGATGGTATGGCTTGGGAAAATCAAAAGCAATCGATGGAAAATGGGGTTGATATTGTTGTAGCAACACCCGGAAGATTAAAAGCACTTTTACAAAACGGTTCTATCAACTTTGAACATTTGCAACATTTGGTTTTAGATGAAGCAGATCGTATGCTCGACATGGGGTTTTTTGATGATATCAAACAGATCATTGGGTATCTTCCAAAAAAGCGACAAACCATTTTGTTCTCGGCAACCATGCCACCAAAGATGCGCTTACTGGCAAATCAAATTTTGCATGAGCCCGAGAGTATCAATATTGCTATTAGTAAACCTGCTGCCGGAATTGTACAACAAGCTTATGTTTTGTATGATGCGCAAAAGGAACCCATCTTAAAAGAGATCTTAAAGAATGAGGATTTTGCTTCCATCATTATTTTCTCATCTACCAAGGAAAATGTAAAACGTTTGGAGAAGAGTTTGATCCGAACCGAAAAATCTATAAAAGCATTTCACTCTGATCTTGAACAAACCGAGCGCGAAGAGATCATGCGCGATTTTAAAGCACGTCGTTTACGTATTTTAATTGGAACTGATATTTTATCGCGTGGAATAGACGTGGATGGAATTAATTTGATCGTCAATTTTGACGCGCCTCCCGATCCTGAGGATTATATTCACCGTATAGGACGTACAGCGCGCGCAAGTAAAGCGGGTGTGGCTATTACATTCATTAACGAACGTGATATGCCAAAATTTGGGCAGATAGAAGCGCTGATGGGAATTGAAGTTGCAAAATTACCTTTGCCTGAAAGTATGGGGCCGGTTCCAAAATACGACCCTGAAGCGAAAAGGAAATTTGAAGGTGGCAATAAGAATTTTAAAAAGGGTGGATTCAAAAAACCTTTTAATAAAAGCAACGACCGTAAAAGAAGTTAATCATTAATCAGCATGTCGTTTAAAGGGATGCTCAATTCATATTCTAACATCGGCACCAAAGTTGGGCATATCCCATGGGAGGCATCGCTAATTCGAAAGCTTAATGTTCATGCCTTATTAGGGACAATGAATGTGTTTTTCGCACTTATTATTTTCCTAGCCTTTGATTATAGTTATTTTATATGGGATTGTATTTTAGTGATCTTACTTGCTCCGATGGTAGTATTATTAAATTCAAGAGGCAAATATATTTTAGCATCGTATTGGTTTAGCTTTATAGGTTTTGGCATGTTTGCTTCACTTAATTTAAAGATGGGTGAGAATTCCAATGCTTTTCTTTTATACTTTCCATTGGTGATGAGCATTGTTCAAATGCATGCACGCAGGGAAATGATGAAGCATATGATGATAATTTTAGGCATTGGTTTTTTTTCCGCTTGCATAGTATTGTACGGACTGCGTGAGCATTGGATGTTGATCCCCAATGCGCCTGAGGCTTTAAATAATTTAAGAACAATAAATTTATTCTTTGGTCTTTTTACAACACTTCTTTTTGTAGTGTCAATCTCTTACGAATCTATTCGTCAGGAAAATCTGATCAAGGGAATGCTAAACGAGAAGGAGGTTTTATTAGCTGAGGTATTTCATCGAGTGAAGAATAATATGAATATTATTACCAGCTTACTGAATTTAAAAAAGAATGCATCCTCATCGCCTGAAGTTCAAGATGCTTTAGAAGAATGCAGAAATCGAGTGTTTTCGATGGCGCTTGTTCATCAAAAGATATATAGTACCAAAAATATTGCGAAACTTAATTTTAAAGAGTACATAAATGAACTTGTAAATGCTTTACGTGAATCTGTTGGAAGCAACCAAGCGATTATAGAGCTGGAATGCGAGGCTATTGATCTTGAATTATCAAATGCTATACCGAGTGGATTGATATTGAATGAACTTATTACCAATTCATTTAAACATGCCACAACGCCTAAAGGAAACCTTAGAGTTTCTATTTGGATAAAGCAATTGAATAAAGAAGTGATGTTATCTTATAGAGATAATGGACCAGGTTTACCTGAGCAAGAAAGTATGAACGCAGACACGTTGGGTCTTGTATTAGTAAAGTCGCTAGCGGAACAGCTTGATGCAAAGTTTGAATTTGGGAACGAAAAGGGATTTACCTTTGATCTTAAATTTGCGGTAAAGTAATGGTGTTATTAAAAATTACTCTTTTGCTTTATCGCTTTCGCCGGTTCGCAGCGAGCTAAAAAAGGCAAGAAGCAATGCTTTCTGTTCTTTAGTGAGTGTAGCATTTTTGTGCATAATAGTATAAGAATACATCGGCATTTCATCTTCATCTACCATTTCTACAGCTTCTTTCATTTTTTTATCCATTCTTCGTAGGCTATAGGTTTTCCATTCCGAAAAATTTAATTCATCACGTCCATCATTCACGTGATCTTTTATCCACCACGAAAAAGGTGCAATGTTGGTGTACCAAGGATAAGTAACATTATTGCTATGGCAATCGTAACAAGCACCCTTTAAAATAGTAACAACTTCAACGCTAGGTTGATTTATAATAATAAAGTCATTTGCAGGATCGGTATTGGGATTACTTTTTTCGATCCTGAATGCTTGCATTACAATAAATACCACAAGTAAGGCTAAACCAATATTTTTTAGAGTAAATTTTTTTTTCATGAGGAAGCAGTTTGTTCTTTATTGTATATATTTAAGAACTTAAAGTTAGTAAAATAGTTTCAGTTTGAACTTTTATGAATTAATAAACGATCATGGATTAATAATCTTATTATTATTAGCCATTTTTTCATTTTTAGCCGGATTTATTGATGCCGTGGTTGGGGGTGGGGGTTTGGTTATTATTCCATTCATGTTGATTAATTTTCCAAACATTGCCTTACCGGTTATTTTTGGAACAAATAAGATCTCTGCTATAAGCGGTACTGCAGTTGCAGCAATTCAATACATGAAACGAGTAAGATTTGATCTTATATTGCTGATCAGTATTTCAGTTTTCGCGTTCATTGCTTCCTATTTAGGTGCCAAAACGGTTAGCAACATCAATTCCGAATCACTAAAGCCGTTCATATTAGTGATCTTGATCATTATTGCTGTATATACCTTTTTCAAAAAAGATCTAGGTTCTATTCAAACAAAAAATTTGTCGTTTTTAAAACAAATAGTGTATGGTTCATTATTTGCAATAGCTATTGGCTTTTATGATGGATTTTTTGGTCCTGGCACAGGAAGTTTTTTGGTATTGGCATTTGTAGTGGTATTAGGTTTTGAATTTGTAACGGCATCGGCTTATGCAAAGGTTATAAACTGTGTTACCAATATTTCTGCACTTATTGTTTTTGTAAAGAACGATCAGTATATCTTGGAAATGGCTATACTAATGTTAGTATGTAATGTGATAGGAAGTTACTTAGGTTCAAAGATGGCTTTAAAGCGAGGTAATGCTTTTGTGAGAAAGATATTCTTGGTAGTAGTAAGCTTTATGATAGCAAGGTATGGCTGGGAAGTATTTTCGAATAAGTAATTAAGCTTTCCTTTTAAAACTACAAAACAAGAAATTTTGAACTGTGTTAAAAGGAGTAGCATGATCTTCACTGATGCATTTGATTTTATCGAAATTTGTTTTGAAGAGTTCTGTCATTGACGTTTCAGTATATTGTTTCACTTGTAAAGCGCTACACTTAGTTGGTCCTTTTTCTGAAAAAGTTCCTATAGTCAAAAAGCCATTGGATGTAATAGCATTTTGACTAATCGTTAAGTATTGATTTATTTTTTCATCGGATGTTAGGAAGTGAAATGAGGCACGGTCATGCCAAAGATCAAATTTTACATTTGGCTTAAAATCGAGTATATCACTTACTATCCAATTTATCTGATTTGCTTTATCTCCCAATCGTTTTTTAGCTCTATCAATGGCATTAGCAGAGATATCTAGAATGTAAATATTGTGATAACCTTTTTCTAATAACACGTCAACAAAATGACTATCTCCGGCCCCAACGTCAATAATGTTAGCATCTAGCGGTAAATTACATGTTTCTAAAAACGCTATTGAAGTTTTCGGAATTGGTTGATACCAACTCACCTCATTTTCGGCTTTGGTTGCAAATACATTTTCCCAGTGATCTTTATTGCTAAACGTTTCCATAACTTTGCTTATTAGTAATAACAAAGGTAAAGCCTGTTTAAACTAAACCATTTAACATATGATAAATAATCACTTTACTCCTCTAATGCGGCTAAGACTAACTTGAGTAATGCCCAGATAAGAAGCTATATGTTTTAGAGGTACTTTTTTTAATACATTGGGAGCATCTTTTATAAGAGCCTTATAACGTTCTTCGGCGGTATGAAATTGAATGCTTTCGATCCGATTCACTGTATCAACATAAGCCGATTCAAATATCAAACGAAACAAGCGTTCTATTTCCGGAAATGTATCATACAGTTTAAAAAGTTGTGTTGAATTGATGGCCACAATTTCAGAATCTTCTAATATTTGAATGGCTTTGCGTGAAGGTTTGCCTGTAAACAAACTTTCAATGCGCGCAATGATATTATTTTCAAAAGCAAAACTTTCGGTTATATCAACCCCATCTTTAAAGTAATAAATTCTTGCTACGCCTTTATTAATGAAATAAATAGTTTTACAGGTGTGGCCTATAGGTTGCAGATCTGTGTTTTTCTTTACTGTAATGATCTTGCAAATTTCTCCAATAGCTTGTTCGGCCTCTTTTGAAAGAGGGTAGAATTTTTTGAGATATTTGAAAAGGGAGGTCATTACCAGATAAATTTAATGAATATTTCTGTCATTATCTGCGGCATTATCCTTCTTCCTCTGTGTTTTTCATTTTCATTAGTATGGAGTAGGCACCTTTGATAACTACATTTTTTGATGAGATGTCGCTGCCAAGTATTTCAATGTACCCATTCTCATCATTCCCTGTTTTTACTTCGAGCATTTCAAACATATTATTCCCTTTGGCTATGAAGATGAATTGTTTGTTCTCAAAACTAACAACGGCATCTTCAGGAAGTATATTGGCATTAGCGCTTTTTAATTCAATTTCAGCATTCATGTACATGCCCGGTAGTAATGTTTTGTCGTATTGCTCAAAGTGGCAATGAACTACAACGCTCCTTTCGAGTGAAAGGTCTTTACCTATGAGAATGATCTCTGCATTATGTTTTTCGTTAGGATTGTTGTTTGTGTATGTAATTACTTTCTGCCCATTAAAAAGTTTGTTCACATCTTTTTCAAACACGGTTAATGCAAGGTGAATGTCGGTAGGGTTAACAATATCAAATAGAACATCGGTAGGGGTCACATATTTTCCAATATTCACATTCACTTTTGAAACATAACCATCAAGAGGAGCGTAAATATTAATACTTCTTGATAATGTGTTCTCATTTAAGCCTTCCGGATCTATTCCAATAAGCTTAAGTTTTTCAGACAAAGATCTGATCAAGATCCGTTGGCTTTTATAGTCTGATTCTATTTGCTGAAATACCTTATCGCTTGTTGCCTTACTTTGATTCAGTTCTTTTTGTCGATCGTATTCATTACCAATAAAAACAGACTTTGCTTTTGCTGTTAAGTATTCTTGTTGCAGTTGAATGAATTGTTGGTCTTCCATTACGGCGATCACCTCTCCTTTATTCACGTGCATACCCGGAAGTAATTTGGTGGATCTAAGATAGCCTCCCAACGGAACACTTATTGATACCATATTTTGCGGCGGCACATCTATTACGCCATTTACTTTAAGTAATGAGGAAAGGACCCTTTGTTCTGATCTTCCAATAGCAATGCCGGCGTTCTTGATTTGCTCGGGCGTTAATTCAACAAGGTTCACTTCTAAATTACTTTTCAAAGAATCTTCTGTTTCTTTTTTATTTCCGCAAGAAGATAAAAAAGTTAATATTGTTATAAGAATAATATAATTTTTCATATGGCTATTTTGTTGTTAATGAATTTAGCTGAATAATACTTTGATTTAATGATCTTAGCGCGTCTACATAATCACTTTTAATACTAACCGACTGATTAACTAAAAGAACCCACTCAAGGTAATTTACGTCGCCGTTATTGAATTGCTTTAGGGCAGTGTTTAAAATTATATCGGCATTTGACAAAGCGGTTGTTTCATAGTAACTAATAGTTTGTAGATTTTTTTTGTAGGTTAATAGCGCTTGTTGATATTCAGATCGCAAAACAGTAAGACCGAACACATAATTATTATCAGCTATTTGTTGGTTTACTTTCAAAGCGTTTATCCTTGATCTTTGCGAAGATGAAAATATGGGTAAACCAATGCCCGCCTGAATGGATTGAAAGCGGGTGGAGGCGCCATATGTTTTATTGTCTGCTCCGGCACCTTGCATACTCATGTTATTGTAAGAAACAAAAAGATCGGGAAGCAATTTTGACCTCTCGAGTTTTATTCTTGAGAAATTCACTTCCTGTTCTTGCTTTAAAAGAGACATTGTAGGATGTTGCTTTAAAGAACTTGTATCAACAATTCCTGAAAGTTCCATTTTTTTATTCTTTATTTCCGGAACAAAATTATTGATTGAATTAAGTAGTAATTGAAATTGAAGCTGAACGATGCCAATGTCTTGTTCAATTTGTTTGAGTTGCTGGTTCACTTGTCCGCGTTACGATTCAGCGGTTGTTTTTTCGAGCACATTACTTTCTCCTTTGCTAAATCTTAACTCAGCATTTTTTAGAAATTGCGCAAAAATACTATCCGTACGTTGCAACAGTTTTAGTTTTTCTTGCAAATATATGAGTTCAAAATAAGTGAGTGTTACTTTCTTTTTCAATTCATTTTGTTTTATAGCTACAGTGAGAACACTACTTTTCCACTCTTCATTTAGCACCGATCGTTGTTTGGCGTACACCGATGGGAACTTAAGACTTTGTGAAACTGAAAATTTAGTGTCTTTATAAAAACTATTGATCTGTCCATACTCACCAACAACATTTGTTTGTGGAATATCAACACCGGATGCTTTTAATTTTTTGAAATATTCAGTGGTTAACTGATCATTCTTTAAAGTGAGATTGTTTTTAAAGGCTGTATCGATAGCAGCCGGAAGCGATATAGATGTTTGCGCATTTAAATCGGTTCCTAAAAACAAAAGTAGACATGCTGTGATCACGGTTTTATTCATCTGTGAGCTTTTTGTTCCTTTTTCAAATAGAATATAAAGAACAGGGAGTACAAAAAGTGTAAGTAAGGTGGCGATCAAAAGTCCGCCAATAACTACAGTAGCTAAGGGACGCTGAACTTCGGCGCCTGCTCCGTTGCTAAGTGCCATTGGTAAAAATCCAAGTGATGCTACAAAAGCGGTCATTAAAACCGGACGCAAACGATGTTTGGTTCCAAGCAACACAATTTGTTTAAGGTCTGTTTCCCCATCTTTTTTGACCTTGTTGTATTCTGATATAAGAACAATCCCATTTAGAACAGCCACACCAAACAAAGCAATGAATCCAATTCCGGCGCTAATGCTGAATGGCATTCCACGAAGCGCTAAAAAGAAGATACCGCCAATTGCAGAGAGGGGAATAGCAGAATAGATAAGTAAACCTTGCTTTATGGAACTAAAAGCAAAATAAAGTAAAAAGAAGATCAGTATTAATGATACTGGAACAGCAAATGATAATCTTTTTTTTGCTGCTATCAAGTTGTCAAAAGCGCCACCATAAGTTACGAAGTATCCGGATGGAAATTTTATTTTTTTATCGATCTGTTTTTGTAGGTCGGTAACAATGCTTTGAACATCTCTATCACCAACATTAAAACCCACAATTATCCTTCGTTTGGCATCTTCTCTTTGAATTTGATTAACGCTCTCTTTTATTGTGACATCAGCAACCTGGTTCAATGGAATTTGTGTGCCTTTTGGTGTTGGTATCAAAAGATTTTGAACGTCCTCTAAGTTTTTTCTTTGATCGCCGGCAAGCCGTACAACAATATCAAAGCGCTTCTCATCCTCATATAGCAATCCACTGCTTTGCCCTGCAAATGCAGTATTTACAATTCTATTCACATCTTTTATATTTAAACCAAATTGAGCCATTTCATTTCGTTTGTAGGTGATGATAAGTTGAGGAAGTCCATCGATAGGTTCAACATAAATATTTTTGGCGCCATCAATTTTACCGGCAATTTCTCCTAGTAACTTTGAGTATTTAGATAATGTGTCTAGATTTTCTCCAAATATTTTGCACACTACATCTTGTTTGGCACCCGTCATCAATTCATTAAATCGCATGGCAACCGGATACTGAAAACTGTAGGTAACACCGGGAATAACTTTTAGCGCCTCTGTCATCTTATCCGAAAGTTCATTCCAGGTATTTGCTGAGGTCCATTCACTTTTATCTTTTAAAATTATCATCATGTCTGAAGCTTCCATAGGCATGGGATCGGTTGGTATTTCACCGCTTCCTGTTTTACCCACTATTTTTTCGATCTCAGGAAATTTACTTAATAGAACTTTTGATGATCTTAGGATAGCATCGGTTGAAGTTGTGATACTGCTGCCCGTTAAAACTCGAGTTTCTACCGCAAAATCTCCTTCGGGTAATTCGGGAATGAATTCTCCCCCTAAATCTAGTAATACAAACATGGATGCAATAAATAGAATGACGGCCCCACTAACAACAGTTTTTGGAACATTTAAAATTTTAGAAAGAGATCTTTGATGGACGCGTTCTAGTAGTTCCATTAGTTTATCGGAGATGGTTTTTTTGCTGGGAATTATTTTGCTCAAAAAAAGTGAACTAACGCTCGGTACATAGGTTAGCGAAAGAATAAAAGCTCCCAGCAAAGCAAACGCCACAGTTTGGGCCATAGGCTTGAACATTTTTCCTTCTATTCCTTCTAAGCTAAAAATTGGTAAATAAACGGCAAGAATGATCAATACCCCAAACACGGTGGCGCTGCGCATGCGAGTGGAAGTTTTGTAAACAATATCGTCCATTTGTATTTGCGAAACAGTTTTTTGATTAGAAATGTGTAATTGAAACATACACGCTTCTACAATAATTACTGCTCCGTCAACAATAAGACCAAAATCTAAGGCGCCTAAACTCATCAAATTTCCACTCACGCCAAACATATTCATCATGATAATGGCAAACAGCATGGATAAAGGGATCACCGAGGCAACTATGATACCTGCCCTTAAATTGCCAAGAAACAAAACTAATATGACGATCACGATCAATGCTCCTTCGATCAAGTTCTTTACAACGGTGTCAATAGCACTATTTACCATTTTTGTTCTATCTAAAAATGGTTCTATCTCTACACCTTCAGGAAGATTATTTTGAATTTGATTTATCTTTTCTTTTACATCTTTGATCACCTGGCTGCTATTATCACCTTTAAGCATCATTACCACTGCGCCTGCAACTTCACCCTCATCATTATATGTCATAGCGCCATAACGCGTGGCATTACCGATCTTAACTTTAGCAATATCATTAATTAAAAGCGGCGTTCCATTCTCAGTATTTTTACAACTATTTTTTGATATCTTCTAAGCTACCGATCAAACCTTCGGAGCGAATAAATAGAACGGTAGAAGCTTTCTCAATGTATGCTCCGCCGGTATTTTCATTATTTTTTTCCAAAGCAGTAAATACATCATTTAGGGTTAGGTTATGTGATTTGAGATCATTTGGATTAATGGCAACTTCGTATTGTTTTACCAATCCACCAAAGCTGCTCACATCGGCAACTCCTTTCACTCCTGTCAATTGTCTTTTTACGATCCAATCCTGAATAGTGCGTAGTTCAGTTGCGCTATATTTAGTTTCGTAACCTCGTTTAGCTTTTAAAACGTATTGATAGATCTCACCTAAACCTGTTGTTACTGGCGCTAATTCAGGAGAACCAATTCCCTGAGGAATTTCTTGCTCTGCAATTTTTAAACGTTCGGTAACTTGCTGCCTAGCCCAATAAATGTCCACGTCATCATTAAATACAATTGTGATGAGTGACAATCCAAAACGCGAGAAGCTGCGAATTTTTTTCAATCCGGGAATGTTGCGATTGGCTTGTTCAATTGGAAATGTAATTAAACGCTCTACATCGGGTGCGCCTAATGAAGGTGTAACAGTTATTACCTGTACTTGATTATCGGTAATGTCGGGAACAGCATCAATAGGAAGTTGTGTAACCTGGTAACTACCGTAACCAATGAGGGCCAGGATGAAAAGGCCCACTATCAATTTGTTCTTTATGGAGAACTCAATTATTTTGTTGAACATACATATCAATTAATGTTATTAATGAATACTTCAGCGATCTTATGCTAAAGGCTTATGCCTAAGAAGTAGGCATTCAAAATAAATAATTAACTGAACTTTGGCGGTTGCCAGATGTTGCATGGATTCAAACTTTCAATTCTATTATTCTCTGAATTGAAGATTGTTTTCTCAATGCTGAAGATTGCGCGGTTCGCGTTTATGTAATTGGGAATAAATCCTATAGCTGAAAAATGAGTATTTACAGAGCAGTTATCGCAATGTTTAAAAGGAAGATTACAATCGTTATCCTCGTTATCGTGTCCGCTTGAGTGCTTATTGGCTTCGTGATGATCGGAATAATGTTTGTGAATGAAATCCCAGAAATTGGTAATGTCTTTGTGTTCTTGCGAGTGATGATGATAATGGGTAAATAATCTTGGGATTTTAACTAATTCTTCAGCAAATGCATTATTGGTACACACTTGTAATAATAAAAATATGGTCACCAACTTTTTCACAAACCAAATTTACGAAATTATATGGGCTTTTCAAATGTGCGTTATTTTTGTTTTAGCTAATAGCGAATTATTTTAACAATTACTTAGAACATTCTATAGAATCACCGGCACAACAGGCTTCATCTGTTTCTTCTTCGCATTCGCCGGGGGCACAACTTGAAGTTGCACATTCGGTTGAATTTGCAGAAGCAGCATTGTATTTTTGAACTTCAAAATAACTTAAGAAACCAATGCTGGCTATAAGTCCAAACCAAAATACAAATTTGTTTAGTTTGGCTCTGCGAATTTCTTTTTCGCTTGGTGCACACTCGCAACTGCCATCGGCATTACAATTAAACTTTGGTAAAACGTATAAAGAATAATATGAAATTGTGAACGACACTGCACTTATTGCAATTAATATAGGCTCTAGGGCTGGTACAATTGGTAAACTAGCTAATGTGGCCGACGAAATTCCGAACAGTGAAGCAACCGGGCTTGCGCAAACGCCAATACAGGCCACCTTTGCAGCAGGATAATAAAATAGGTGCAGCAGAAGTTATGCCGCCTGTAAGTGTTGTCAGATTGATCTTTCCTTTCATGTTATTTTTTAAAGTTGGATGGATAATACTTTTTTCTAAACCAAAAAGCGAGTTTTACTAAGGCAATTAATGCAGGAACTTCTACTAAAGGACCAATAACGCCAGCAAAGGCTTGTCCGCTATTAATACCAAAAACACCAATCGCTACTGCAATGGCTAATTCAAAATTATTACCAGTTGCAGTAAATGCTAAAGCCGCATTCGTTGAATAATCTGCCCCTAATTTTTTAGCAATAAAAAAAGTGATCACAAACATCACGGCAAAGTATATCACTAAAGGGATAGCAATACGAATAACATCTATTGGAATTTGTACGATTAACTCTCCTTTTAAACTAAACATTACGATAATGGTAAATAGTAAAGCCACTAAAGTGATTGGGGAAATAAAAGGAATATACTTTTGTTGATACCACTCTTCACCTTTTAATTTGATTAGCGTGTATCTACTAATAATTCCTGCCAAGAAGGAATGCCTAAATAAATAAAAACACTTTCCGCTATTTGCGACATCGTGATAGCAATGTCTAAACTCTTCATTCCGAACACAGCTGGCATTTTAGTTAAGTAGAAATACGAGTATGCGGAAAAAAGTAAGACTTGTAGAATACTATTAATACCAACTAAACCTGCAATGTATTCGCGATTACCATCTGCTAATTCATTCCACACAATAACCATGGCAATGCAAGGAGCAATGCCAATTAAAATTAAGCCAGTCATGTATTCAGGATAGTCTTTTAAAAAAATATAGGAAAGAATAAACATGAAAAAAGGTGCAATAACCCATGTAATAAATAAAGACATGAGTACTAACTTTATGTTTTTAAATATCTGTGGAATTTTTTCGTATCGTACTTTGGCTAAAGGAGGATACATCATTAAGATCAAACCAATGGCTAAGGGGATATTGGTTGTGCCGCTCGACATCGAATTAATGAAGGTTGCGGTAGAGGGCACAAAATAACCAATAGAAACGCCAATGAACATGGCAGAAAAGATCCACAGGGTTAAATAACTATCTAAAAAACTTAATTTTTTCCTGTTGGCTGCCGGAGCGCAATTTGTATTCGACATATAATTTATTTTACTTTGGAAAAAACGTAAAGGGTTTCAAGTGCAATTTGTTTACAACGCTCATCGTATTTACTATCCTGAAGCGGGGTATTGTCAAACGCTTTTGGGTCATCGTAGGTTGTTCCTATTCTAAGGTCAACTCCTGGTATAAAAGGACAGTTCTCTTCAGCGTCACTGCACGTCATTATAGCGGCAAATTCCTTTTTAGGATTATTCGCATCGTCGTATGTTTAAGAAAAGCAAGAATAGGAGGCAAACTTTCGTCATACATAACATGGTAGCTCGGATTCTTTTCATTGTTATTAGCTTTTATATCAAAACCAACCCTTTCTAATGCTTTGATGGCATTACCATTAAAAGCAGTGGCTTCTGTGCCGCCAGAAAAAGTAGTCACGTGTGGTATGTTATAGTATACGTTTGCAACTTTTGCCCATATTTGCCCAAAGTGACTGCGCCTTGAGTTGTGTGTACATATATAAACCAGATTAACCTCTTTGCGGGATTTAAGTATTTTACTTATATAATCAGATATTTTTCAAGTGAGAAATTTTACGGTTTTGATACTGTTGAATTTCCAACCCGCTTCTACGTTATCTGGAACAATTGGCATAGTGGCACGTACATCATAAATTAACAGCATTTACCTCCCGGAGTACAGCAACTTGATTGTGAATTAAGATTCCCGATAATTTTGCTTTTTGTTTTTCGGGAGGAATGCCACACGCATCACTTGCCAAGCAAGCGGTTTGTTTTTGTGTTAATGTAAAATTCTTACCGTTGAATTCTACTCCGTACTTTCCAATGGTGTCGCTTTGATATTCTACTTCTATTTCAGCGTCTTCAACTCCCAGTACTTTTTCTGATAAGGCAATAATATCGTTTAATTTTTTGGGCGCAAGGCGATGATCAAAATCATTTGCTTCCCATAATTGAAAATTCACAGCTTTTTCGTTGCGAACAGTTCCTCCGCAATCAATAAAATGTTTAGTTACTTGTCCAACTTCAGTTACATGGAAGTGTTGTGGAACAAGATCTCCGCTTGGTAATTGGAAGTTTAACTCACTATAGAGTTCAGTTGGTTTTAAATTCTGATAGTTTCATGTTTTTAAGTTTTTCTGAATTTAACGATGATTAGTTTTTTTTTAATTTTTAGCAGCATTTTCCTTTTGGTGAGAGAATTGAAAAATGTACTCAGATAAGTTTTTGCCTTGGCCCATTCTTTTTCGTCAATACAGTAACATACTTTAGCACCTTCAATAGTTCCTTTAATTAGTCCTGCATCTTTTAATTCCTTTAAATGCTGTGAAACCGTGCTTTGCGAAAGGGGAAGTTCATCCACGATATCGCCGCAGATACAAGAATCCTTCTTTGATTAATACTTCCAATATGGCGATTCGTGCAGGGTGGCCCAGTGCCTTTGCATAGCGAGCAATTTTATTGTCCTTAACACTAAATTCTTCTGATTTGGTTGATCCCATTATGTTTAATTATATCGTAAAATTACGATAGATATATTGAACAAGCAAATCAAGGAGCGTTAAAATTTTGAAAATGGCAATTAACGAATAGGTTAGAATGTGCTGTATATAGCTAATTTGCAATAGTTTATAAGCTGTTAATTAGCCCTAACTTCTAAAACAAAAAAAACGATTATATTTATAATCTAAGCTTGAAATTATATCTATGAGAATTTTAAATACATCCTTTTTTCTCCTTATTACAACCTTTACGTTTTCGCAATTTCCGAAGAACATGGATTTTTCTGATCGATCGGTGGCCGAAACGGGTACTGTTCAGGGTGTAACATCAGTAAGTTATTACGGCGCAGAAAAAAAATTGGTGCGCCCGCTGGTTGTACCAAAAGAATATGTGTTTTATAAAACATCATGTGAGTTTTTAATGAATGGAATTGATGTAGGTTGGATCAATAGTCCGAACTGGAAGCGTAAGTATGATTGGAAATATGGTGATCAATACGAGGACGGTTTGTTTAGAACAAAAAAAGACGATGAGAAAAATCTGCCGCAACGTTTTGTATTGAACAATGTGTTCCAGCCCGCTAAGGCACATCCATTGTTCCAATATATGATGAATAAGAACGATAGTTTGTATCAGCCCCAGGTAGGAGAAGGAAATACACGCGAGTATCAAATAAAAGTACAAAAGTACGAGAACAATCCTCCTCGTATGACCATTGGGATCCATATTAACGATATGCTGCGCACCACTTCTATTTCAGAATACAAGGAATTGGATTGGAAAACAACATTAAAAACGCCACACAAGGTATATAAACGCAATGATTCTATATGGTTCCGTGCTATTGATGCAATGGACCTGGATCAAAGTGATATTCGTTTTCAAAAGAATGCGGTATACATTGTAATTGGTTCCGTAAAGGATATAGATTTCTCAAAGGGAATGACAGATGGAACCCAAGAATATCGTTTAACGGCCTATCCCAATAAGGAAGCGAATTCTTTAACGCGTATAGATCATGTGATCATTGAATTGGTTGGTCATGATGAATCCATAAAATTGTTCTTCGATAAAATTGATTGGAAACAGATCGACAAGGCGTTTAAAGTGAAAGCGAAGTAGTAGCATTCTTCGGCAAGCTCAACACAGGTTTAACCACGAAGAACACAAAGTTTTTTCACGAAGCACACGATGATTGAACTTTCTTCGTGATCATAGTCCTTCTTAGGGCCCTTCGTGGTTAAAAATCTTAATCCTCCAATATCAAAAACTCTGTCCTTCTGTTCTTAGCTCTTCCAACCTCTGTTTTATTATCGGCAATTGGTTTGTTAGGACCAAAACCTTGCGCAGTGATGCGCTTACCGGGAACTTTATGTTCTTCTAAAAAAGATTTTACTGAGTATGCACGATTGCTACTCAGGGCCTCATTGTCTTTTGGATTACCAACATTATCAGTATGACCTTGGATCTCTACATGCATATTTGGATTGTCGAGTAAGTAAATTGCAAATGCTTTTAAAACAACTTTACTTTCGTCGGCAATTTCGGCGCTGTTGGTTTTATAAGTTAAATTATCAATCACAAAACTTTGTCCTTTTTCTGCTTTCTGAACAATCACTACAATTGGCGCAGCTGTACTTGTTGGATTAGCTGCTAATTTTTTTGCATCCACTAAGGTTGAGTTAAATGCCACGCTATCTTTTTTTACGGTAATAGTAAAATTCTCAAATTTTTCTTTGTTGACCACACCCATAAAATTTCCGGTGAGGCTATCTACAACAGCGTTTGTTTTTTCTTTAGTTACTGTATTGTGGATCTCTACCACCGCCCCAACTACCGGCTCACCATTTTGATCTTTCGCTTTACCAAAAAAGAAATCCATAGTTTGCGGACGAGCCTCTTTGTATAAAGGAAAGCTATATAGGTCATAACGGCCAACGCCTAATCCTTTTACTTTGCCTTCATCAAAGCAAGAAAAGTAACCAGTCTTTGCATCTCTACTCACAAAAAAACAAGCGTCTTCGCCAACGCTATTAATTGGCCCGCCAATATTTACAGCATCATCCCATTTACCTTTAATATCCTTGCGCACATAAAAAATATCGTAGTTACCAAAACCATAATGTCCGTTACTGCTAAAATATAAAGTTTCACTATCGCTATGTATAAATGGGGTCTTCTCGTTTTTATCTGTATTTACACCCGGGCCAAGATTTTCGGGCACGCTCCATTGACCGTTTTTAGGATTCTTATGTGTTACATAGATATCAATGCCGCCATAACCACCCGGTCTGTCGCTTGCAAAATAAAGTGTTAAGCCATCGGCCGCAATAGTTGGTTGACTATCCCAAAATTTCGGATCATTTACCGGTGGAGGAAGTTTGCTTATTGGACCCCATTCTTCATTGAACACATCCGTTTGCGCATGACAAACATAAAGATCTATATTTGGTTGCATGCCACCTTCGTTCTTCATCATTGCAAAATATAAATGTTTATTATCGATTGAAATGGTACAACCGCCTTGATTATCTTCGCCTTCATTGAAAGGATAATACATCAGATCTCCTTTAGAAAATACACCTGTATTATCTCGCTTTGAAACCATGAACACTTCCACCTCTTTATCGGTTTGATATGCTTTCAATTCTTTTTTTGGCATTTTTCGAACGTACATAGCGTATTTATCATCGGGAGTTACGTAAGCCAAGTATTCATCACGCTCGGTTGAAACACCACGTACAACTTTAGGATCAAAGGGCACTGCTTTCTTGAGTTGTTTATCTTTTACGCATTCTTTTTCATGCCTTTGGCATTGATGCGTTGTTGATCGTAGTCTTTCGCGAACTTACTTGCATCTTCATCTTTAAAATTCAGGAAGAGTTCAAAATAACGAATGGCCGAGTCATTTTTAAATTCTTCGTAATACGAAGTGCCAATATAATAATACGCTTCGCTATGTATTTGCGGGCAATATTTGATCGCGGCCATGTAAAAAGGAACGGTAGGTGTGTAAGGTTTGTTTTCCAACATACAACGCACCATGATCTCGTGCGCTAAAGCAAAATGTGCATCGGCAAACTCGGGTTCAATATCAATGGCTTCCATTAAGAACTTTAAGCGTTCCGGTTTTTCGTATTTCTTTTTATCAGTACCCTTCATAAAAAGAAGCATTGCTTTTTTATTGGTCATCTCATTGCACAGATCTTTGGTGTGCTCTTCTTGTGCAGAAGTTTTAGAGATAAAACAAAAAATAATAAGAAGTGAAGGAATTAGTTTCCTTAAATATAAACCTGTTGCCATACGTGTCATATTTAACAAATTTAGTGCTAAGGATACACCTTTGAAAGAGAAAACGGGATTCTTATGGACTAAGAATTGTTAATTTGTAAAGTATTAGCGAATAATCACAAATTTCTTGGTTCCTACCAATTTGCTATCTTCGATAACGTGTATCAAATAGGTGCCATTTTGAAGGGTAGAGGTATTTATTTTAGTGGTTGATCTGAAGTCGGCACCTAAAATATTTCTTCCGGCAATATCATAGACTTCAAGTTTTTTGGAAGCTAAAGAAGTGCTTTTAAATGTTATGTTTAAAACATCGGAAGCAGGATTTGGATATATTTCAAAAGCTATTTCATTTGGAGCAATGTTTTTTACGCCAACACCGCAATTTAAATTACCCAACGAAGTTTGATTTTGAATTACAAAAGTACCAGTTCCATCAGGACATCTTCCTGTTGAAACATTAGCAGTTTGATTGCCAAAAGTTAAACTATCAATAATAATTCCCGAGCCATTGCTCAACATGATCTGTTCGCCGTTTTCGCTTAATTTAAAGCTGGCGTGAATATTGGTGGAAGGCGTTGTAACTTCATCGGCCCAAACAGTTAAAAAACCATTAGCAGGAATAACTGTTGTTGGAGTAAAAGCAAATTTTACCTTATTACTAAAATTATCGGTGAGGTAGAAACCGTTCAAGCTTAAAGGTGTGGATGTGTTGTTGTAGAGTTCTATCCAGTCTTCATTGATATTAAATTCATTTTGAGCATCGGTAGTGTTCAAAGTTAAAAATTCGTTGATCACAATTTGGCCCGGAGTTGGAACTCCCGCTGCATTTATCACATGAAATTCGTGTTCGGCTCTTTGAGGTGAAAATAAACCTGCATTTGCATTTTCAGCATAAATATAATATTGCACTTGAGCGCTGTTAACAGCAACATCAATTCCGTAAACGCCATCGCTTGCAGCGCCATCGCCGTGGGCACCATCATCAAACATAAGTGTGCGTCTGAATCTTTCCATGATGGAATTTCGTTTGCCAATATAAACGGCGGTGGCATTTCCAATGGTAGCCGTAACAAAAACAGTAGAGTTAAGAACCGGATTTATACTTGAAGATGTAACACCACTAATAGTTGGAGCAACTTGCAAAAATTCGGGAGTGGAGTTTAAATAAGCTAAACGATTATTCATAAATGGAAAAATGCCCGGAACTGTTTTTGGGCCTAATACAACAGTAGAGGTTAGGTTGTTTTGAAATTGAGCATAAGTGCCAAATTTGAAAGGATCAGAAAGAACCGCAGTATCCACAATGTTGTGAATTGTTTGCGCAAATACTGAGTACGAGCCATTAGCCAAATTTTCGTTGACAATGGTTTTAAAATGTGCAATGTACATTCGCTTGAACATTGGTACCGCTAAAACATTTTTTACCAAAGGCCACATGCTATCATTGATGTGTAGTACAGGAGAAAGATTTTCCATTTGGGTTAGGGATAGAGGAGGGCCGCTATCTGCTTTATTAAAAATACCAATACCGCCATTCATATCCCATAAAATTGGATTGAAACGACCATTATGATCTTGATAAATGTAGTAATTGTGTTTTCCATTCCCTAAATAACTATCGAGTGTTACAAAAGCATTATTATATGCATGATGCCAGAGTGTGCGGTCAATATCTAGAATATTCTCAATGCCATTGATATTATTCTTTAAGCTATCGCATAAGCGTTTTAAATGTGTCCAACCGTAATCCGATTTTAAAGTATAAGGTGTATAATATAAAGCGGTATCATTTCCTTTGTAGCGAAGATCGCAACCGCCTAGGTCTCCAAAAACAAAAGCATGATCGTTGGTGTAAAATCTTTCTTCTAAAAAACTTTTGGTAACAGCTTCTACATTGGTGTAAACTCCCATATAAACGCCATTTACAATAACCTGAGCAAAATTTGCTTTTGAAGCTTTTCCATAATTTTGAAATGTATTATAAAGCAGCACTTCGCGAACAAATGATGGTTCATTATAGCCGTTGCTTAGTTTAATATCTTTATATCCTTGATAATCTTGCGAGATGAAGTGATCGAGTTCAATATGGAAAGGATTTTTGGCGTTGTTTTGATTGTACGAACTATTCCCCTTGTATTTTACACCCGCACTATCAAACTTAACGCCATTGATCTTTACCCATTTCGACATGGTATAACTATCGCTTCCTTGTTTGGCAGTATCTAATATATAATCCCAATTAGATTGATTAAAAGATATCTCGATCTTTTGGATCGTATTTATATCGTAAAAATTTTGCGAAACTAGTTTTGAATTAGAAACTAGCAATAAAACTAAGAGGGTAAAAAATGATCTCATATGATTTTAGTTATACTAAGATACAAAAAAAAATGAAAAATGATAGATTGGCTGCTAAAAAATTTAGAAGGCTGATGTTGGTTTCAATTGACTTTGTTAAAAGAAAAAACACCGCATGGTTAGTGCGGTGTTTTTAATTAAGGGTTAAACAGTACTATTTTTAAGGCATATCTTTACTTCCTTCGTCGGATTTTTTATTGCGTTCCATTATTCCGTCCAATAATTGCAAGCCTAATAAACCATTAATTGGTCCGTTTTGGCCATCACCATTTCCGGTAATTAAAACTTCAGGAATTATTTTGATGCGTTCTTTACCAATTTGCTCTGTTACTTTCAGTTTGGTAAAATTATCTCCTCCCATGGCTTCTACCGATAATTTGTAAGACTGCGCATTTGATTTACCAATAGCAAGGATCTTTTCCGCTTCAGCATTACCCGTTACAGATATTTTTTCCGCTTCAGCATTCGCTAAGGCTTTAATTTTCTCAGCTTCAGCATTCGCCGTTACTTTTGTTTTTTCAGCATCGGCATTCGCTATGATCTTTAAACGATCAGCCTCTGCTACTGACGAAATTTTTACGCCGCTGGCTTCTCCGGTTGCTTTTTTAACCGCTGCATCAGCAATGCGCTCGGCGATCAATACACCTTGATCGGCTTTTACAATTTCTTTTTGCATATCGGCCACGGCAGTTTCTTTTTCGAGTGTTTGACGAGTAACCTCTGCGCGTTTTTGAGTTTCGTAAGTGGTATTTTGCTCTTCCGCAATTTTACGGTCGGTTAATGTCTTCATTAAACTTTCCGGTGGAACGATATCTCCAATTAAAGTATCAACACCATTCACATTATATTGATCTAGTACTTCACTGATACGTTTCTTTGCTGCATCTTGTCTTTCTTTACGGGAGCTTAAGAAAGCGATCACATCACTATCTTGCGCCGAGTTACGGAAATAGTTACCAATAGTAGGCTCTAAAACCTGACCAACTAAATTCATCATACTTCCAAAGCGCGCAATTACTTTTGGCGCTTCGGTTGTAGGGATGTGAATGATCTGACTCACATCTAAATTAAAAGGGAAACCATCTTTACTTCGAACGGTGATGGTACTTAAATTTTTATCTAATTGATGTGATTCGCTACGCGCATTGGCCCAATTTAAAACCAAGTTTGTGGTTGGAACTAATTCAACGCGCATGATAAATGTATTGATGGGATATTTACCGGGACCAAGTGGCTCAGCCCACACACCTTTTTCGCCTTTGCTTACAATATTACCATGTTTAAATTCTGTTCCACTCAGATCTTTCCCTTCTTTTCCTACATAACTAATTACAACGCCCACATATCCAATAGGTATCTCCATCATTTTTATTTGCTCTACTGTAACAAACCATGGATTGATATAGTAAGAACCGGCTAAGATAACTTGTGGTTGTAAACCTTTATTACCACCGCCTTTTAAAAAGGTATCGGCATCTTGAAAATTATTATGCCCGGCTACATCTTTACCCGCTATGCTTCCTTCTTCAATAGGCAAACCATCAAGTGTAGTAATGATTCCAACCATATTTTCATTGATAGTAAACATGTCTACTGTAAAAATTTCAAATAAGAATGTATTAATACGATAAGTACCAGCAGTTATATAAGCGCTTTGCCTTCCTTTTTGTCCGCCTTTGGTTAAAAAAGTAACAGTATCCTGAAAGCCATCACACTCAACTTTACGCGCGAGTATATGTCCGGTTTGTAATTCAGCACCATCTTTGGCAACTATCAAACCAATTTTTCCTTGTGGAATAACAGTGAGTGCTTGTTGCGTAATTTCAAATTGCCAGATCCATTTCCAGAAATAAATTCCCGGAGCTAATGTTTGCGCCTGAAAACCTGCTTCACCTTCAACAGCAATAATTCTTCCGGGAGGTAATTCGGATTTTCCGAAGAGAACGAATTTTTTAGTAACTAAACCAATTTTATCTTCAGGAATAATGATGATCCCGAACAAACGGAAAATAAGTTTGTAAAACACTAATAATAAAATGGGAACAAGTACCCACCAGAATTTTAAAAGATAAGGAAGCATGATAGAGGATTTAGATTATGAAATTACTCAATGCAAACGCGAGGCTTTCAACAAAATATTAACCGTTTAGCCTTATTAAACAAAGGTTAAGTTAAATGTTATCGAGCTTGTTTTTTGTAAGGTGATTTTGGTGTTGGCCTGTATTTAAGGTAGTTGCAGGCTCAAAAAGCATTATACTTACCTCGTTTTTGGCTACAGGGCGATGTTCAACTCCTTTGGGAACGATCAAAAATTCGCCTTCCTTAAGAAGAATATTTTTATCGCGCATTTCCATCATAAATTCGCCATTTAAAACCAAAAACATTTCATCTTCGTGTTCGTGCGAATGCCAAATAAATTCACCCTGAAATTTAGCGAGTTTTACATGTTGTCCATTTAACTCTCCGGCAATACGTGGATTCCAGTGATCATTAAATAAGGATAGTTTTTCGCTGATATTTACTTTTGTTATCTCCATATGTAAATTTGAAATTATTACTTAATAAAAAAAGTAGTTCCATTTATACTTCTTTGATTTTTCGAATCAGTAAATTCTATCACTACTTTGCTAAAGATATAGATCTCGCCCGGCGCACAGTACTTCGTAATTTCAGCGATTTTATTATCGGTAAGCATATAACTTTTTGTTTCATCATTACTCACCTTTGTTACTTCCATATTGATAATTTTACTGAATCCTCCAGCGTAATCAAAATCGCTAAGGTCCAATATAACACTTTCCGCTTTAGAAAAATCAGACGCTTTCACATCCCCGCCTTTTGATTCGTTAAGTGAACTTCCCATGTAAATTTTTAATACAGGCGAAGGAATTTTTCGATTCCTGAATTTATATGAATAGGTTCGCCCGTCAACGGTAATATTAACAAACGTGGGATTTGTATTCTTCACATCAATATAATAGATAGAGGAATCTTTTGAAGAAACGTCTTCTTTGGCAATAACGCCGTTTTGAACTTTAAACGAATATTTTTTGGTAGGATCTTTATAGAGTATAAATCTATTCTCAACTCCTATATAAAAAAGGTCACTGGAATTTATTATATAAAACGGCTGATCGCCTTTAGTATTCTTTTTTACGGCAACTTTAGTTTGCGCCAAAATATCGGAGAAAAAAAGTGTAAGTATAAATAAAAGAATGTATCTCATTGTAATGTAAATATAATCAAATGAGCGTTAAAACGAGTAGCTTATTCTACAGGATAACCCTTTTTAAGCCAATCTTCTTCAATTCCAACTGGAAGATCGAGGATCAGTACTTTTTTAAAACCGGCTTTGGTAGCGGCTTCAAAGGCGGGTTTAATATTAGGACAAGTTTTGTAAGAGCAACAACCGCAATAAAAAACAACATCTTTGTTCTTATCTAACCCTTCTAATTTATCTTTCAAACGCATCATTCCAAATTCGTAATTAACAGCACCAACTAGTTGCGCTGTTTTAATATTTTGCATAGGGCCAATATTTAAAATAAGAGGAAGATCTTTTGCGTTGGTTTTTATTTTATCGGCAAGATCTTTGGTTGGTAGAATTTGTTCCTTTTTCTAAGGACTTGTTGGTTCTTGAGCAAATGCAGAAAGGGAAATAAATGTAAGAATAGTTACAAGGAATTTCATAGAATTGTTTTGATTCAAAAGTACACAAACCGTGCCGAACATATTCTTAAAAAATCTTAAACGCGGGTCAATTAGCCTTCCAATTGAGTCTTTATCAATTTTAAGATCGGATTCCAACCTTCACCATTATTATAGGCTTCTTTATAACGCTTTTCGCCTTCTGCAACTTTATTGTAGTCACCTTGAGTAACACGCAATGTTGTGCCTCCGTTCTCTTCAATAAGATCGTAAGTTACTGTAAGATAATTTTCGGGAATATCGGGAATGTTAGTGTTATGCGGATCAATAACCGAATAAGCTAAGTGTTTTGTAGGTTCGATACCTTTAATGTGTCCTTTAACCGGAATGAATTCTTTTCCTTCGTGCATCATTTTCCAAATAAGTGTGCTGCCAACTTTCCACTCGGAAATGGTTTCGCACCCAAACATGTATTTTTTGGTTTCTTCGGGTTTTGTAAGTGCATCCCAAACTTTTTGTGCAGGAGCTTTAATGTGAATATTGTTGGTGATGTGTAACTGACTCATAGTACTATGGAATTGTGAAATTAATTTGCGTGTTGGTAGTTGTTGTGCCTTGTGCGCTTAATGAGAATGTAGTGTTGGCTGTGCTTATCCAATCGCCGCTATTAATAGTTTTATTGCCATCGTTATCATAAAATGCGTAATAGAAGTATGTGCCCGGATGCATGTAGTTAAATGTAAATGTTGCGCTGCTTGCCGAAAGGAATACATATCGCGATCGCGTTTTTAAAACGGCACTATTAAATGTAAAGCCCGAGAATAAAGGTTGTGTAGTGATCACCAAAAACACTTTTTTATTGGATACAGGCGTGTAGGAAGCCGCGTAATTATAAGTGGCTGTTGTTTGCCCTAAATAAGGTTGTGCTGTTTCCGGATACGGATCGTCGGAAGGTGGACCCGATGTAGAATAGTAAACAGCTTCTGTTTGAGAGTCAAATGTGCTCGAAAAATCTTTGGACATTGTTTTTTTAGGAAAAGCAAAATTGCTAACCGCTGCTTGGGTAGAAAGAGAATCTTGCAGTTTTGCACTCCAACCCATATGATGTGAAGCAGAAGTTAATGTATTGTATTTATTAGTATACGATAAAATGTATAAACTATCCGCTCTAAAAATAACTTCGGTATAGGCTTTCTTTTTTCCTTTTATGATCTCAGAAAAACGATAAAAAGAACTATTGGTGTTTTCAGAAACACTATCAGCCAAAAAATACGAAACACGTTTCATTGCATTGAACGAACCGCCGTTACGAAAGGCAACTTTATATTGGTTATTGTATTTGACAATAAAAAACGACATGAAAATATCATTCAATGTATCTAATTCGTTTTTAGCTGAGATTTGATTCTCTGAAATAGGACGAAAGTCAACTATCCATTCAGGATATCCTCCTAAAGGTGTGTTGGAAGCTACCGGTCCGTTCCAAATGCCTTTTAGTTTTTTTAGAACGCCAAAGCCGTATGTATTATTTATATCGGGTTGCGTAGGTGGATTTGGATCGGGTGTAGGCTCGTTGGTTTTACTGTCGTTCTTGCAATTTGTAAGGTAGAATAGAACAGCAAACGCAGCGATAAGGATCTTTTTAAGCATCCCTAAAAATACGAAATTGCATGAAAAAATAAAAGTGGGGTAATTTGGCACATTTATTGTGAATCTAGGTACTAATTAGATAGTTGAGATCTGACAAGGCAGCGCCCAAATCTAAATAACTAAATAAGCCTGAGTAAAAATGTTTTTTAAGCGAGTGTAAGTATGATCTTGATAAGAATTTTTTTTCGAAGAAACTAGCACTCGATTTTGGTGATTGAAATTGGATTCCTGAGAAAAAAAAATTGAGTAAAGATACTATTTAATTGAGCAGAAATTTTTGTGACGGACAATTGAGTGAGTAAATTTGTGTAGTAAAATTTAATCAAAAAGCACCAAGCATATGAGTGATCCAAATACAGAAAAAGCGCTGAATGTATCGTACAGCGTGCTTTCAAGCGAATTCGACGGCCTTTTAATTGTGGCAAAAAGAGAACTAAACACCTATAAACTTTTTATTTCGAAGGAGCTTTTAGGGTGTACCGAAACTAAGGAAGTGTATGATCCTATTATAACAAAGAACATGGTAAACTTTATTGAAGGCGTTGGAAACGGTTTTTACCGTCGCTTTTTTGATGGTTACCTTGTAGATCGCGTTATAGCAAGTTAAAACATTTGATTTTTTACCTTAAGAATCTAAATATTTAGTTAATATTTAATTGATACGTTACCTTTTGTCTTTTTTTTGTGTGTTATAACATGTACTTCATTTAATCTTAGATCATGAATTATACTTCGATTTTGGAAAAAGATATTTCAGGAGTTAATGTAATTGTAGGCGGAAATGTTTAATACAAGTTTATTTGCTTTGTCTTTTTAAAACCAATGTGTCTTTACCAACAGATTCTATAGAAAACACAAATTTCATTTGGGTTTTACTGTACGATTTCGACATGCTTTTGCACATACCGTGTTGAGTATAGGTGTTGAACTTAAGACTTAGTTTATTCGATCTAACAGAATAATTGCCGCCATAATTCCAAAAGCAATCATTGCCGCACATTGGCGAATAGTAAAGGGTAAAAGAGGTAGTATCTTTAAAATCAATAAAAGACCCATGACCAAACGTATCATGACCAACCCTTACAAGTTTTATAACACTAACTTTAGGATCAATAATGGTTTTACTTGCAAACCAAGTGCCTTGAACAGTTTTGGTGTTGCTTTTTACCTGAGCAAAAGTTGAACTTGTAAGCAGAATAAAAAATATGAAAATGTAGTGGCGCATGTTTTTTAATTAAGATGACATAATTGTACTATTTCCACACTCTAAATTAAGCTTTCTTCTTTACAGGGATCCAAATTTCTTCCTCCGAATCGGGCGATTCGGCTTTATATTTGGGGCCCATAATTGCAAAATGCGGACGATGATCTAATTCGTACTTTGAAGAAGTGAACCAATTATAGAAAATATACTCGTAGGTCTTTTTACCTTCACTTGCTGGGCCTTTATGAATAAAAACGGCGTATAAGCCAGTAGGAATAATTAGTTTATCTAGTTCAGCAGGAATGTGATCAAAATCACTTACTTCAACAGCTGCCCATTTATTGAATTCATTGGCGGGGTTAAATGTTTTAAAGAACGATGCGTCATCGTATACTTCCAGCGAATAAAGATCAGTTCCTACAACATTTTTAATTTCTGGCCTTCTTGGTTGAAACCATTGCCATAATTCGCGCGTGGTATTATTTAAAAACGACATGCGTTTACTTTTGCCAAGTAATTTTTTTTCAGAGAGGGTTTCTATTCGTGAGAACATAACATAAATTTAGTAAATGAATAGGAGAATCACTAGAAGTTTAAAAAACCGACCCTGTTCCATACAAAATACCCAAGGCTTTTATCCCCATAGAATAACTACAGCCTAAGTACATGGTAAACCGATCGCCTTGTATGATGCGAAAGCGTCCTGCCAAAACGGGAGCTACAACTATATCATTTCGCTTATTAAAAATAAAACTGGCAAGTGGCCCAACTTCAAATTCTATCCTCGATCGTGAATCGAGATGGATATGAAATAGTTTAAATTGTACACCTGTACCAAATGTAACAGATGCTTTTTCGTTAATGATCTCTCCATTCACTATATATTGTTTTGTTTGCGTTGGCAAATTAAAAAATAATGGGATCCTGATATTTTTAGTTGGTCTTAGCACGGCTAAAAATAAAATAGCATTTGTTGGAACAATTATAGAAGAGTTCTTTCGGATGCTATCGAGTTGCGAATTGGGAACGAACAATACCGATTGCCCAAAACTTAATTCAAACAATTTGCTTTTCTTTTTGGTGCTATCTGTTTGCGCGCTTAAGGGTTGTAATGCAAATACTAAGCCAAGGATCGCGAAAATAATATTTTGTTTCATTCACTGAGGGTTTTGTATGAAGATAAGTAAAATGCGAGGTAACCAACATCTGTTTTAAACGATTTATTAAGATCGCAATACGGATAACATCACATACTGATAGGATTGAGGACTTAATACATTAGATCGTGCTTTTCATCACGTTGATTGAAGGATTAGTTGTTTACCCAATCATTTTGCGGTAAACTCAGGCTTTAATTCGTTTGCCGTATATTTTTTTTGCCCATGCAGTCTTATAGGATGATCAACAATCCGGCAAGTTAACCGCAACAGCAAGGCCACCTTCACTTGTTTCTTTGAATTTTGAATTCATTGCTTTTGCCGTTTCCCACATGGTGGCGATCACTTTGTCTAATGGTACAATTGCATTTTTAGCATCCGTTTCCATTGCTAATTCCGCTGCATTAATTGCTTTAATAGCTCCCATGGCATTTCGTTCGATGCATGGTATTTGCACCAAACCGGCTATTGGATCGCAGGTTAAACCTAAATGATGTTCCATCGCAATTTCGGCGGCCATTAATACCTGCTCGGGTGTTCCTCCCATTAGTTCACATAAAGCTCCTGCAGCCATGGCGCTCGAAACTCCAATTTCAGCCTGACAGCCACCCATGGCGGCCGAAATGGTAGCGCCTTTTTTAAAAATGCTTCCAAGCTCACCTGCAACTAATAGAAATTGGTGGATGTGTTCTTTATTTGCTTTGTGATTTTCTATCACTATATAGTACATCAATACTGAAGGAATCACACCTGCACTTCCATTTGTTGGTGCGGTTACCACTCTTCCAAGCGATGCATTTACTTCATTTACAGCCAACGCAAAACAACTTACCCATTTTAATATTTGTCTGAATTTTACTTCCGTTTTTCTGATCGTTTGAAGCCATTCTTCAGGAGTAGAGTAGGGTAAATTTCCTTTAATTCCCTGATGAATATCAAAAGCTCTTCTTTTTACATTTAGCCCGCCAGGCAGTGTTCCTTCGGTATGGCAACCTGTGTACATGCATTCGAGCATGGTGTTCCAAATACTTGTGAGTTCATTTTTTATTTCAATTTCACTTCTAAGTACTTTTTCATTTTCGTAAACAATTTCCGATATTTTTGTGTTTTCCCGAATACAATACTCAAGCAATTGATCTGCATTTTGAATGGGAAATGGAAATTGTTTTTCTGTTTTTATTTGTGACCCCTCACTATTTTCTTTCACAACAAATCCACCTCCAATGGAATAGAATGTAGAGGAATAAGATCGATCTTCGAACTGTGCTGTAAATGTTAAGGCGTTTGCATGAAAGGATAAAAATTGCTTGTTGAACAAAATGTCATTTTCTACAGAAAAAGCAATTGGGTACTTATTGTCTAACAGAAGAATGTTTTTTATTTTGATAGACTTGGTGATATGATGAATATTTTCAATAGGAATTTTCACGGGATCTTGACCGTTCAATCCGAGTAAAACTGCCAGGTCAGTGGCATGACCTTTACCAGTGAGTGAAAGAGAGCCAAATAAACTAACCTGCAAAGCATTTGTTTTTGAGAGGATTTCTTTTTCTTTCAATTCTTCAATAAATTTTTGAGCCGCTCTCCATGGACCCAAAGTGTGTGAGCTGGAAGGGCCTACACCTATTTTGAGCATGTCAAATACCGAAATAAATTCCATAGTTGGATCTAAAATTAGTCATTATGACTTCTATTGAGTGATTGATAAGTGAGATGTTATACTCATTGTACTGTTAAGATAATTGCTGTGGTTTTATAGATATTCCAAAGCGCTAGGGTATAATCTTTTTATCAAATGCTTTTTACCAGCGATGACCGCGCCTAGCTCGTCGCTAACGATCCTGTATATTTACAAGTCTTCAACAAACGCGAAGATGGAGCGGAGCGAGAAAAGCAACAAAATTAAGTGCATTTGATTGAATTTACTCGAGTATTAATTTTTTGCTAATGCTGTTTCTTAGCTCATCTTCGATCTTTACAAAATAAACACCTGAGCTTAATTCATTTTTTTCTAACACAAATTGTGTACCTGAAAAAATAATTGACCTCACTTCTTTGCCAAAAACGTCCATTAATAAAATGCGTGTATTTTTTTGCTCAACACTAAATTTTATAATAGTTTGATAATTAAATGGGTTGGGATAAATAGAAAAACTAGTAACCAAGTGTTTTTCTGAAATATCGGTACTTGGAAAATAATACTCGTAAGCGCCTCTGTCAATAGCGAGTCCTGAAATGGTACGAGTTACTAAAGCTGTTGTGAACGATTGATATGCTTTATTTGGTATTAAAGAAAAAGCGGTGTTGGTTGTTCCGGCATTTGTACCGGTATTAATAGCCAACGTTGCTGTTGGTAATAATGAATAATCATTTGTACTAGGATTTGTAAAACCCAACGTTAAATAATTTGGAGCAAAAATATTACGCAACGAATCTAAAACAGATGGTACATTGGCCGAGAAAATAGTATTGGTAGCTGCTGCAACCGATGCAAAAATATTATTATAGATCTTGTAGGTATTTATTCCTGTAGCCGGTGTAACATTAAAATATTTAATGGCACCAACGTATTTGTTGATCACTGTATTGTTTACAAAGTAAAAGTCCTCTAAAACATTTGTTGCCGCATCGTAACTTATCATTCCGTGGTTAGCTCCTGATGTTCCTTGGATAATCACATTCCCTACGATCACATTTAATCCACCTTGTGCAATATTCAATTCCCAACTTCCGTAACCTGTAGCTTCTTCGTCAATAAGGTTGTACAAAATATAACTGCGTTGTGCGCGAGTTTTAAGGGAGTTAGCTTGTCCGCGAGGACGATGAAAATAGCAGTTCTCAACCCATAACGTATCGGCACTGGCACTTATGTAAATGTGATGTTCGTATCCTGAGTGTGTTGGATCGTTTGGTAATTGATAGCCATTATTCTCAAATTCCGAATTTAATAGCATCACATTACTTGTAGTTACACTTCCATTGCCTTCCAGTATCCCATTTTGACAATTAATGAACTTGCAATTTTTTACCGTAATATCTTTTGCCTGAAAGCGAATGCCCGCTCCATTTCCACCATTGGCATCTGATACTTGAGCGCCATCAAATACAATGTTCTCAATATAGGGATTATCGCATGTTCCCGGAGTTTCAAAAACCCAAATGCCTTTTCCGTTAGCTATATCACCAGTTGATTGTATTATGGTACGATTAGAGCCTGTTCCTAAGCCAATGAATTTTAAATTCTTTTTTACCCATTTGGCAACGTCATTTGCATAAACACCACCGTCAATACGAATAGTGTCTCCGTCTTGCACTAAAAGTCGTACTTGACTTGGCACAGTATAAGTTTGCGATGGACCAACATTCCAAATAGTAGCGTTTGAAATACTTGCAAAACAAATGGCAGTAAAAAATAAAAGTTGTTTCATGTGATTTGGTTTTACATGAAGGTACATAATTATTTTTGGAGCACAAAGTGTATTTAAATACTAAGGTCAGCAGGACAGACCACAAATGAGTATTAGTTAACTTAACGCTTTCCTTTACAGCATTTGCGTAGGAGTGAAGCAAAGAAGATATTTTAAAATTGCATTAAATTTTTAGTAAATTTCTAAAACCTCTAGAGGCATAATAAGATTCGGCGCCATTATGATAAACAAATACGGTGTTGTAGCGTCGATCACAAAAAATGGCGCCGCCAAGTTTTCTAATATCCGCAGGTGTTCTTACCCAGCTAGATGTTTTTAAATCAAAGCTCCCAAGCTTTTGAAGTTCGCGGTATTGCTCTTCCGATAAAATTTCAATATCCATAGAAGTAGCCATATGAATGGCGCTATTTTTTGGCTTGTGCTCTTTTCGTGCATTGAGTGCTTCTTGATCGTAGCAAAAACTTCGGCGGCCTGCAGGACTTTCGGCCGAACAATCGCAAAATATATAGAAATTTGTTTTTTTATCAAAGCGTATTACATCAGGTTCTCCACCTGTTTTTTCCATTTCGTTGAGCGACCATAGTTTTTCCGTATTAGCAATAAGTTTGGCGTTTACTTTTGCCCAGTCAATACCTTTATGGCGGTTCAAGTTTTTTTCAAAACGCGTTTTTAATGTTTTAAGAAGTTCTTCGGTTTGTTTTGGCGATAGAGTGTTCTTACTTTTGGTGGGCATTGAGTATTGCTTTAATATGTTTTTTATGCTTTGTTAAACTTTTTTGTCGAAGCGAGTTCTAATATTTGTTCGGGCCTTCCATTTTTCTATCAGCTATCATATTTGATTAATTCTCTATAGATTTAATGATCGTTGGATTTTTAGTTCTAATGTTTACTGGCTGTTATAGGCTGGTTTTAAAAAAACACTTTGTCAATTATTGTTTAACAATTTCCACTCTTCTGTTTAAATTTTTTCCTGCTTCTGTTGTGTTAGTTGAAACCGGACATAATGATCCCACGCCATCAGGCATAAGTCGAGACGCATTTATTTTGCCCTTAGTTACAAGGTATTCTACCACAGCTTTAGCTCTTTCTTTAGACAGGGCAATATTAGATGCGAAAATTCCCGTATTGTCTGTATGGCCAACAACAATAATTTTTACCGATGGGTTCGAAACAAGATAATCAATTACAGATTGCAGTGCTTTTTCAGATTCAGATTTTATGGTGGCCTTATTCACGTCAAAAAGAATGCCATAGAGAGCTATCTTGCCATCACTGTCAATTGCTTCTTTTAGATCTACCTTAATATCTTGCTGCATAGGCTCTACTTCCAATATCTCAACAATATAGTTAGAGACATCTGAAGAATTGCCCGCCTTAATTTGGATATAAACTTCTTTTCCATTAATACTGGCTTTGAACATGGTTTTATCTTTAGAGAGTTCTATCCCTTTTACTTTTGTAATGGCGTTAAAGTAATTATTAAGAATTTGCGAGCTGCTGAATTTTCTTGTTTCGCCTTCATTTTTAAAATAGATAATTTGACGGTATTTGCCCCCTTTATCAATTTTAACTGCCTTTGCAGGACTTCCCGTGTAATATATAAATTCGGGCTCTTTATATTCACTTTCCTCACAATCGTTAATTCGATAACCGGGTAAACGATTTATATAAGTGGGTTCTATAGTTTCACAGCCCTTTTTATCTTGTCCATAACAAAAGGAAGTGATCATAATTAATAAAGCGATAAATTGATTTTTCATAATTGTATTTTTAAGGTTTAGTTTTCTTTATTTTGTTTTTAGTGTGGCAAGCAAAAGTAGGTGGGCTTTCGAAGCATCAACTTACTTAACCGACAAAATGTACTTTAAAGATACTTACTTTATTAGTGAGCCGCAAACAAATTTCCCGAAGGGGCCGCTGTTTTTGCGCGCGAACGAGAACCGATCTCGCCAAATTGCACCAGGGGCTGGTTAGATACAGTAATTAGTAATTAATAATATAGGTAGGAGTGTCTGCGTTAACTCAGCCTTTGTGGGCGAATACGTTGATTGCCCAAATACAAACAAAGGATAAATATTAAAACCGGAAGTATAGTTTTACAAAGGAATGTTCCCATGTTTTTTCTTTGGTAATTTATCAACTTTATTTTCCAGCATTTTAAATGCGCGTATTAATTTCATTCGCGTTTCCTCTGGCTTAATAACTTCATCAATAAATCCACGCTCGGCAGCGCGGTAAGGGTTGGCAAACATGGTTTGGTATTCGGCTTCTTTTTCTTTCCACTTTTCATCTTTATTTTTAGCCGCGGCAATTTCGCCCTTAAAAATAATTTCGGCAGCACCTTTGGCACCCATTACGGCAATTTCTGCACTTGGCCAAGCGTAATTCATATCGGCTCCAATGTGTTTGCTGTTCATTACATCATACGCGCCACCATAAGCTTTACGCGTAATTACTGTAATGCGCGGAACAGTTGCTTCGCTAAACGCGTACAATAATTTGGCGCCGTTAGTAATAATGGCATTCCACTCTTGATCAGTGCCCGGTAAAAAGCCCGGAACATCTTCAAATACCAACAACGGAATATTAAAGCAATCGCAAAAACGCACAAAGCGCGCTGCTTTTGTAGAAGAATGAATATCTAATACACCTGCTAATACCGCAGGTTGGTTAGCAACAATGCCAATACTTTTTCCGGCCAAACGCGCAAAACTAACTACAATATTTTCGGCAAAATGTTTGTGCACTTCGCAAAACGAATCTGAATCAATTACATTTTCAATTACTTCGCGAATATCATACGGTTGGTTAGAATTTTCAGGAATAATTTTATTTAATTCTGTGCGTATCTCATCTCCGCTCTCGTAAGGAATGCTTGGTGCATCTTCCTCACAATTTTGCGGCATAAAACTCAATAAGGTTTTAATATTTGTAATAGCTTCCACTTCGTTAGCACAAGCAAAATGTGTAACGCCGCTTTTTGTAGCGTGCGTCATAGCTCCACCCAATTCTTCGCTGGTTACTTCTTCGTGCGTAACAGTTTTTACAACGTTAGGCCCTGTAACAAACATATAACTTGTATTTTCAACCATTAAAATAAAATCGGTCATGGCAGGACTATACACCGCGCCACCAGCGCAAGGACCCATTATAGCGCTCAACTGAGGAATTACCCCACTGCTTCGTACATTGCGATAAAAAATATCGGCATATCCACCTAAAGATACAACGCCCTCTTGAATACGAGCTCCACCGCTATCATTTAATCCAATAACCGGGGCGCCATTTTGCATGGCAAGATCCATTATTTTACAAATTTTTTCGGCGTGCGTTTCGCTTAGCGATCCTCCAAAAACCGTAAAATCTTGCGAGAAAACATATACTAATCGTCCGTTAATAGTTCCATATCCTGTTACAACACCATCGCCTAAATATTGTTCTTTTTCTAAACCAAAATCGTTGCTGCGATGCGTTACCATCATGCCAATTTCTTCAAATGAATTTTCATCCATTAATAAATGCACACGCTCGCGAGCTGTTAACTTGCCTTTTTTGTGTTGCGCGTCAATACGTTTTTGTCCGCCGCCTAATTGTGCTTCGGCTTTTTTATCTTCTAATAATTGTAACTTGTTTTGCATAGGGCTCTTTAGGGTTTCCATATAACTAAGGGTTAAATATAATGATTATGGGGGCATTAAAAAACAAGAATTTTGAGCTTATTGTTATGGTTTTAGAGGCAGAAACCGCAGAGCGGCTTTCGGCCTACGCAGAGGTTACGCAGAGAACGCAGAGCTATGGAATTACCAATATTTTGTTGCAACGCCTAAATTAAGAGCGCAGAGTTGCAACAGGACCTACGGTCCTGTCGGGTTCTGGTGATCCTCTGCGACCTCTGCGAAACCTCTGCGAGCATCGAAGATGCCTCTGCGGTTTCTGCCTCTAAAAACCTCAAAGTTTCCCTAATTATTCACTATATTTGCAGCCTTATTTTAAGTAAAAGATGATCACAGTATCTAACGTTAGTTTGCAGTTTGGCAAAAGAGTTTTATTTGATGAAGTAGAAGTAAAATTTACTCCCGGAAATTGTTATGGCATTATTGGTGCCAATGGAGCGGGCAAATCTACCTTCATGAAAATTTTGAGTGGAGAGATCGATCCAACCAAAGGGCAGGTGAGTATAACTCCGGGACAACGCATGAGTGTGCTTAAACAAAATCATAGCGAGTACAACGAATTTACTGCAATTGATACAGTATTGATGGGTAACAAACGTTTGTATGCCATCATGAAAGAAAAAGATCTGATATATGCTAAAACGGATTTTACCGAAGCAGACGGAATAAAAGCAAGCGAACTGGAAGCGGAATTTTCGGAACTCAATGGTTGGAATGCAGAAAGTGATGCGGCCGGAATGTTGACCAATATGGGAATTATGCCTGATCAGCATTTTAAATTAGTGAAAGATCTAAATGGTAAAGAGCGTGTAAAAGTTTTATTAGCGCAAGCGTTGTTTGGAAATCCTGATATTTTATTATTAGACGAGCCAACCAACGACCTGGATATTGATACCATTAGTTGGTTAGAGAATTACTTGGCCGATTTTATGAATACGGTAATTGTGATAAGTCACGATAGGCACTTTTTAGATGCTGTGTGTACGCATATTTGCGATATTGATTATGGTAAATTACAAACTTACACTGGTAATTATAGTTTTTGGTATCATATGAGTCAGTTGCAATTAAAACAACGCAGCGATTCCAATAAAAAAATTGAGGATAAACGCGCGGAGTTACAAGAGTTCGTTCGCAGGTTTAGTGCCAACGCCAGTAAAAGTAGCCAAGCAACCAGTCGTAAAAAATTATTAGATAAATTAACGGTTGATGAAATCCCGGCAAGCACACGTAAATACCCTGGTATTATTTTTAAGCAAGAACGCGAGGCAGGTGATCAGTTATTGTTGATAGAAGGTTTAGCTAAAAAAGATAGCGAAGGAAAATTCTTTTTTAAGGATGTACACATCAATTTAAAAAAAGGAGATAAGATCGCTTTTGTAAGCAGAAATCAATTAGCAATTACAGCGCTGTTTAATATTTTGGCGGATATTGAAAAGCCGGATAGCGGAACCTATACATTTGGTACAACTATTTTTAAAGGTCATTTACCAAACGATAATAACTCGTATTTTAAAGGCGATTATAATTTAATTGATTGGTTACGTCAGTATAGCGCCAACAAAGATGAAAGTTATGTGCGCGGATTTTTAGGAAAGATGCTGTTTAGCGGCGAAGAGGTTTTGAAGAACGTAAGCGTATTAAGCGGAGGAGAAAAAGTACGTTGCATGACCAGTAGAGTAATGTTGGCTAACCCAAATTTTTTAATTTTAGAAGAACCAACCAATCATTTAGACCTGGAAAGTATTATTGCCTACAACGATGCCTTGAAAGATTACGCCGGTACAATTTTATTTACCAGCCATGACCACGAATTAATGCAAACAGTTGCTAATCGCGTGATAGAATTAACTCCAAAGGGAATTATTGATAAGGCCATGACGTATGATGAGTATTTGGCTAGTCCGGCGGTGAAAGAGCAAAGGGAGAAGCTTTATAAGTAAATTTTTTGCCACGGAGACGCGGAGGCACGGAGCTTCCGGTTGTATTGTCTGAGTGGTTAACCTTGTATTTTCTCCGTGCCTCCGCGTCTCCGTGGCTAATTAAAGATCAAAAAATAATCCGTATCTTTTCTATACCAAAAGCATTATAGCCTAATATGAAAAAATTAATACTATTTTTCTTCTTGAGCGCACTCACAGTTTCGGCCCAGGAACCCGTTGGTACCATTAAAATAAAACGCGAACAAAATTTAGTGAAGGCCGTATTTGATAATGTAGAATATAAACTAATGGCCATTGATAGATTTGGGAATCCACAAGAGAATACATTTGCTTCGTATACGTTATGGATCAAAGAAAAAAAGTCAACCAAAAAATTTGTGGGTTACTCTAACACCTTAACTCCCGAAATGCTTAAAGAATTAAAAAGTTTAAAGCGCGCCACAAAAATTTTCTTTACCAATATAAAAGTAAATGGCGATGATGAGCACTTGGTTGATCTTCCGGATGTGATAGATACGTGGTTTCCTGACTGCACTAATTGTATTAAAAAGAATTAAACTTCGAGTGTTTCGCTTTTTCAGCGAAACGTATCGAGAAGTGATCGTCGATCTGAGGTTTGGCTTTGTCATTTCGAGTGATTTTTGCCTGCCTCTTGCAAAAATTGTAACGAGAAATGGTTTCCGGATTGCACTAATTGCGTGAAGAAAAACTAATTACGCCTCTGGCGTTTTTTTTTGCCACGGAGACGCGGAGGCACGGAATTTTGTTTTGTAACGCATTGCAGTTAAGCTTTAGATTTTATCCGTACCTCCGTCTCCGTGGCAAAATTATTTGATAAACTAATCCTTAATCAATTTCGTTACCTGTTCTATCTTTCCTTTGGCACTCAAAACTTTTACAATGTAAATGCCATTTGAATAATTATTCAAATTCATTTCTGTAGTTGAACTTTCAATATTTTTCTTCAACATCAATTGCCCCACTGTATTATAAACTTCAATACTCGCTCCTTGTGTAAATCCATTATAGGTAACAAATAATTGCCCGCTGTTAGGATTAGGGAATGTTTGTATACCTGCATTATCTGTAAGTGCGTTTAAGCCTGCGCAAGTTGAAACAGTTACGGTTACAAAAAGCCTCTGCTGTGCAACCATTGGTATAGCTTACTGTGATGGTGTACTGTGTGTTTGAAACAGGACTAGTAACTTCAATTGCATTATTACCACCGTTGGACCAGGTATAAGTAACTCCTGTGCTTGCGAGCGCGGTAAGTGTAACGGTGCTACCTGCGCAAATGATATTGGAGTTTGATGTTGCTGAAACGGTAGGTGTAGGATCTGTTGCAATTGTAACCGGCAATGGAGCCGAGGTACAGCCGGCGGCATCAGTGGCCTGGAAGGTGTATGTGCCCGGGAATAAATTAAACGCCATACTCCACGTACTAACACTAGGGGTCCAACTATAAGTGTAAGGCCAATATCCACCGCTTACTGTTGCCGAAACTGCACCTGTAGATTGTGAAGCACACGCACTTGTAGAACTTCCGATTGCTGTAACCGAAGTAGCCGGTTGCGAAATGCCTATTGTTCCGTTAATTGTGCATCCATTAGCATCGGTTACGGTATAGCTTTGTGTACCCTGAGGTAAATTATTTGCTACTGAAGATGTAGAACTTGATGGTGACCAACTGTAACTATAACCTGGAGTTCCTCCACTAACAACTACAGCTGCTATACCATTACTATAACTAAAGCAAGAAACGTCGGTCCATGTCGCTATTGGAGTGATCGAAGTTGGTTGTGTTATTGTAACAACCAAACTTCCGGTTAAAGCGCAATGATTGGTTACGTAAACGGTATGCGTACTGGCTACCTGATTTGAAATAGAATTTGTTGTGTTGCTTACCGGCGACCAAGAATAAGTATGATTCAATCCGCCTATAGCAGTAACAATGGCTAAACCGTTGTTACCACCATTACACAAAATATTGGATTGGCTTGCAATGGATATAACCGGAACAGGACAAGCCATTTCGTCGGCACCAACCGCAGGTAATGTAACACTGCGTCCGTTATTATCAATGTCATTTGTAACGCTTATAGGTGTTGCCAATCCGCCCTGATAAAGATTTGTACCCACGTGAAGATCGCCTAAAAAAGCGCTAACGAATAGCGCGTTTGCTGTAACGCTTGAAGTGATATTCTTTTGAGAATTCGCATCACCACTCGTTGATGCTTTCCAGCCATTGAAGTTTGTTACGGCTCCCGACCAAATGGCTAAACGTGTTGTATCCAAAGTTAAGAACGCATTGTAGTTAGAAAAAACGCCACCCCAATTAGTGCTTGTTGAAGTTCCAACAGCCACGTGAGAAGCAGTTGGGCCGGATCTTTCGTTATATAATAAGTTGTTTCGCATATTTATAGTTGAGCTGCCTCCTCTATAAAAACCATAAGAGTTAATAGTTCCTGTAGGGGAGCCTCCACCAATATAAACTGAATTATAATGTAAGTTTAAATTCGAACTGATCGACATGTTATCAATTATACCAATAACGTCGATCGGATTTGTGTATCCGCTGTTGTTCATGCTGATCATATTATTGCTAAGCTCCCATGTGTTTCCTGAATTAATGGAAATACCTATAATGCCTGCACCGGTTCCTGTTTGAACAGTGGTAATGTTATTGATATAATTGCGACGCATGGTTCCGCCAAATGCACCACCTTGAGTTTGAATACCAACAGCGCTTCCGCCACCGTTACCTGTATTGATACAACTAAGTACCGAAATTGTATTTACATCAACCGTGTGCATTCCGGCCATTCCCTGAAATGCAATTCCATAATTTACAACAGCAAACGCCGCAGGAAATGCATTTGAAGAAATGTTGGCGATCATGTTATTGGAAATATTCATAGCGCCCGAGTTACCAACGTTACCTAACATGAGCATACCATAATGTTGCGACAAAGCATTATTACTATTATCGGTAATGTTTTGAATGGTATTTGAAAGCGCAGTTAAACCAACGCCGGTTGAGATCTGATGACGCAACCCGTATGCAAGTGTTGGAGCATTTATGTTATTAATAATGCTACTAGCTGTTGAGATGCTTCCAATTAAATTATTTGAAATGTTACCGGCCTGCGTGGGCGTTCCTTGATTTTGTATCCATTGTAGAGTAACAGTTCCGGTGGTACTCGATCCGTTAAGAGAAATAGAACCTATTGAATTATTTCGGATATCCGCATTTCCATTAACGGCCGCATTTAAAATACCGGCAATGGATGAGTTAACAGCACCACCCGAATTGATGGTAATTTTAATAGAACCTGTTCCTGTTGGTGCACCTATTACATTACCAGTTTGAGTACCCACACTGTGCGCGCCGTTACCGATCTGCATCGCATTAAAAACTGTAGTGGCTACTGTAGGAGAGTTTGTTGTAAAATTTATTCCTCTGATCACATTCCCTTCAATCATATTTAATATTTGCCCCGTTGAAAAAAGTAAGCCTGAAAAACTTTGATACACTGTAGGGCCAACTACACTTAAAGTCATTTCACCGGCCGCTAAAGGGGCACTTCCTCCAATGTAATTATTTGTAACAGTATATCCCCCGCTATTATTTAAAGCACTTGGCTGCGTAATAGAAATACCATTCATTGAGCCTCCTGAAAGGGTGGTGTGGCTCTTCACAGAAGTATGGTATAAACTATTATTTCTAATAATACCATAAGATGTGCCTGTTGTAATACTAATTCCATTTGCAGAGTTGCCATTGATGAAGTAATCATGAATGGTATTATTTTTTATCACACAATTATTATTGTACTGATTTAAAAAACCGTTAGTGCCGCTTACATTGATTCCCCATGCAGGGTAATTTCCTGTAACATCACTTCGACCTCTTATTTCGCAATTTGAAATGGTGATATCGTCATTTCCATAAGTAGCAGAGGTAGTACCTATAATTACAGCACCTGCACCAACGTTTGATATTAATTGATTACCGCTTTCAATGATCGAGTACTGCAAGATATTATTTTGAGCATCGTTAATATATCCAACAGAAGAATGTTGCCCCGTGTTCCTAAAAAGTAACCAGGTTCCAGCATTATTAAATCTTCCATCAATATTTACGCGGTCGGCTCCATCAAAGCGAACCAAGCTTCCAGCAGTGCACGAACCCATTATTGTGCGTGTTGTTGCCGCGTTAGGTTGAATGGTGAGTGAATAGTTGCCTGCGCCATTCTCAGACCATTGATTCAATGCAATTGCACCGGTTTCAAATAAAAGATCTCCGGTAATATTCAATGTTGTATTTCCACCAAGAACACCTTGATTGATGAGATCAAATATTCCGCCTGGATTTGTAAGTGATGTTACAGTTTCGGTTGGACCAACATTAAGCGTACCCGAATACATATTGGCTACGATGGTGTATTGATTGATGGTATTACCCAATGGAAATTGCGCTGCGCCAAGGTTAACATTAGCAGGTTGTACAGCAAAACCGCCGTTATTCAATCCAACGTGAACTGGTGCGGCAAGATCCTGCGCCGTTACAAAGTACTGAATGATATCGCCTGCAACTACATTTCCGCCTGTGAATAATAAAGAATAATTGATAGTGAAGTTGAATGGAGAACTTGCATTGCTCGCTTCCACATATTTCCAGCCATTATTCGCAACTGTATTTCCAACATAGGTATTTGCTTCTGTAGATTTTTTATAATACAAACGTGGTTTGGTGCCCACTGTTGTATTTATGTTACTTGGATCGGTAATAGTGGCCCAGCCGGTAACGGTTTTGTTAGCTGCAACAGGAGAATTTGTCAATAGAGGATATTGAATATTTGGTGAGTTATCATCTTGAAAAGGAGCTGTGAATTCATCGGCACCAATATCAGGCGTGGTGGCGTTTCTGGCTTGATTATCCCAATCCGTTGAAATAAGTCCCACCGGAGTTCCGCCGTTCTCAATGGATGTAAGATAGAAATTTGATACGTGAATATCATAGGGCGCCGTTACCGTATTATTGAATGGAGGCGATTCGGAAATAGATGCTTGCTCGCGCGGGCCCACCAAATTCTTGAAACTTTGAAGAGATTGTAAGGAATTAGTTCCATCAAAGAATATTAAATTAGAAGGACCGGGAGCGCCGGCGTACAAACAATTATAACCAGAAAGGAGATTGTAATTTGTAAGTGTGCTGTTAGCTCTTACCAAAGCTTTGCTTGAGCCGGTTCCGTTAGGTGCTGAAGAGTTCGCCAAAATATTATTTCGCAGGTCGATGTTGAGAGGTGAGGTGCCGCAAGTAAATGCCGAAGTACCGAAATTAGCGCCTGTGCTTACCGCGTCCAAATAAACAGTATTAAAATAAGAGGCTAATGATGAAGCAGCAGAACCTTGAAGCCAAATACCATAAATGGCATTAACGTTACTCGCATTTGGTGTTTTTAATTCGCACAGGAAGTTATTATGAATTTGACATTGAGTATTATTATTGGTACCAATATTAATACCATATACAGCAGGAGAAATTCCGGTAGCTGTAGTGTTGCTCATATTGTAGATCTTGTTCCTGTATATATTACAAACGGTTCCAAAATCTATTAAAATAGCGCCAACAGAGTTTGCGGAACTATTACCGGTAATATTATAGATATTGTTTCCATAGATCTCTTTATTTGTAGGACCAGATCCGGCTCTGGCATAGATGGAAATATGTTCGCCACTGCCCGAACTGTTTTGGAAAAAATCATTGTCGTGCACAAGCTCATTATTACATAACATGGCATTGTAATAACCATAAAATCCGCCTGATGACGATGTTGCGCTATTGTTGAACACTTTATTAAAGTATACATCAACCTGATTTGCCGAAGCATTAGCATAGATGCAATTGAAAACACCCGAAGCGCCTGTTTTTGTATTAGCACTAATGGTGTTACTATATATTTTTAAGGCAAGCACCAAAGTAGAGTTGTTATTGTTTTCGTAAATACCCGAAAATTCACCTGTACCCGCAATGTTATTACTGCTTATAGTGTTGCTGTAAATACTTCTGAAACTCGATGTGGCTGTATTTTCAATAGCTCTAAAAATTCCTGAAGTGTTGGTAGGATAGGTGCAGCCTGTAATAAGATTGTTATAGATATTAACTGTGTTACCTGCACCAGTGCCACCCATGGCACAACTAATTCCTGTTAATTGAGAACCTGTTGCGCTATTTAGGGCTAAAGTAATTGTATCGCGATACACATCAAGATTGGAATTGGTACCTCCTGTTAAAGCGATACCATACAAAGGTCCGGTACTAAGCGGAGCAACGCTGTTGTTGATATAAGTGGAATGAATTTTGAGTGCGTTTTGATTGGTTGCAAAAATGCCATTCGCCTGAACTGCACTTCCGCCAAATTTCACTACTTGGCTGCGGCGTGTGCTCACACCATCAACACCAATAATATTATTTTGATCGTAAAAGTCGAAAGGCACGGCAGCTGCATAACCGGTGAATGAATAGCCGTCATAACAATTTTGGAGAGAGTTATTATAGAATTTATTATTACTGCTTGTACCGCTGATATTACTCACAGTTAAACCGGTGATATTAGTTGCTGTGTGATTTCCAATATAGATCCCTATAGATGCGGGATTGGCATTTGAAAGTGTTACCGAACAATTCTTTATGGTATTATTCCAACAACCATTAGTGCCCGATACTTTTACCAGGGCATAACCAAATTCCATTAATTGTGTTGGTGTACTATTACCAGGGTTTTCTGCAAGGTCGATACCATCAATGGTAACGTTATCGCATCCGTTCAAAATAAGGATCCCGTCAACACTTGTTGAAACTCCGGGAGAAAAAGCTCTGATCAAAGGATTAGTTCCTGCGCCCGACTTGCGGAACATTAATGGATTTGCTTGCGATGAAGGATTTGACGTCATGGTAAGCACTACCTGTACGCTAAATGTTTCAGAATAACCCGCAGGAATGTTAATGGTTGCGCCTCCTGCGCCAACTCCTTGAAAATTAAGATCGGCAATAGCTGCCTGAATGCTTGGATAATCAACAAAGATCGTTTTTATACCTGTAACTTGCGCACGTGTAGAATTAAAGGCAAATAAAAAACAAACAAGTAAAAGTGACTGGTAGATCTTTCTCATGATTATAAATTTAGAAGAGCTAATATATAAAAAAAAACCTTTTCTCCAAGTTAAATTAATTCACCGCGTATCAAAAATCATAAGATCAAAAATCCTTGATCTTCCTTAAGTGTAAATAGACAAATGTTAAAGATAAACTCCGCTCGGTGTTTAATTGGTATGGCGTGAATGTTAATAGGCCTACTTAGTGAATTCGTGTGATGATTCCACCATACAAATCTGTGATAAATAACGTTTATACCATTTACTCGCCTGATCTTTTGCCATTTTGTGCGTGGTATTGATACGCCATTTTTCAATAGCTTCTTTGTTTTCCCAATACGAAATAAAAATTCCGGTATTGCCGTTGTTAACGCTTTCGTAGCCTAAATAACCTTCCTGTTCTTTCGCCAAGTTCATGGTAAGTTCATCCATTTCGGCATAACCATCGCGTTGTTCTTCTTTGGTTGAACAAAATATCACCGCATAATAATTAGAGCGGGGTAGGGGTTTAATATAAGGCATGAGTAAAATTAGTTAAATATTTTTTTAACCGCAAAGGCTAATCGATATGGCAATAGGCATCAATGCTCTTTGCGCACGTCGTAGGCGCTTTGCCTTCTCAATAAACACAGATCACACACAGTTTAATTTTAAAATCTTTGTGTCTTTGCGCCCTTTGCGGTTAAAAAAATAGCACTCATCAAGTAAAAAAACCGTTTGTTCGCATCTTTTCGCTCAATAGGTTTAATTATTCATCTCCCGAACCAAATATAGCATCAATAACAGCTTTGTTTTTTTCTTTGATCACTTTTCGTTTTAAACTTAATTTTGGTGTTATCTCTCCACTTTCAACGCTCCAGGCCCCACTAATAAGTTTGCAACGCTTTAAATGTTCGTAAGGAGCATGCGCTTTGTTAATCTCCTTCACGTGATCATTTATTAATTTATTGATCTCGTCGCACCCCATCATTTTTTCGTTGCTTGTCCATTCGATATTGTTGGCTTTGCAATGCTCTTTAAAATTAAGGATGTTTGGAACAATAATGGCCGATGCAAATTTTTGTCCTTCGCCAATAACCATACACTGCTCAACAAACTTGCATTCCTTTAATTTGTTTTCAATTGCCACCGGAGAAATATATTTCCCCGCACTTGTTTTAAATAATTCTTTTTTACGATCCGTGATCTTTAAAAATTTATTATCTACCATAATACCTACATCACCCGTGTGAAACCTTCCTTCTTTATCAATAGCCTCGGCAGTTGCTTCGGGATTTTTATAATAGCCCATCATTAAATTCGGGCCTTTCATTAATATCTCGCCGTCTTCCTCTGCAATTTTTACATTAACACCACTCAGCACCGGACCAACAGTTCCAAATTTAATATTACCCTCTCCAAAACAATTGGCTGCTATCACAACCGAAGTTTCTGTCATACCATAACCTTGAAGTAAGGTTATTTTTGCACAACTAAATACGCGTTCAATTTTTGGGTTCAATGCTGCGCCGCCACTTACAATACAAACCAATTTTCCGCCAAAGGCCGCGCGCCATTTACTATACACTAATTTATCGCAAATTTTACGTTGTAATTCGTACCACATACCATTGGCGCCATTGAGTTCGTATGTTTCAGCGAGCTTAATGCTCAAATCAAATATTTTCTTTTTAAATCCGGTGAGTTTTTCGCCCGCGGCATAAAATTTTTCTATTACTCTTTCAAAAATGCGTGGTACCGAAACAAAAATTTGTGGTTGAATATCTCTAGCGTTCTCTGCAATGGTTTCAAAGTTTTCGGCATAATAAACGCTAACGCCCTTAAATAAGTACAAATTTACGAGCACACGTTCGTACACATGGTTTAATGGTAAAAAACTTAAAGCTCGCCAATCAGCAGTAATAGGCGCTAGTGAAGTTAAAGCTTTTACATTACTTAAAAGAGCTTTGTGCGATATCATAACACCTTTTGGATGACCGGTTGTGCCTGAAGTGTATAAAATTGTAAACAGATCGTTCTCGGATATTGATGCTTTTATTTTGTCGAGTTTAGCTTGATCGTAATTATTTTTGCCAAGCTCCATTAATTCTGAAATATGTTTTACACCTTCAATTTGATTAAAGCTATAAATATGTTTAAGGTTAGGAAGGTCTTTTTGAATAAGCTGTAATTTATTGTAAATACCTTTATCTGAAATAAAGATCAACTTCGCCTCTGAATGCGATAAAATAAATTTTAGATCTTCGCCACCTACTGTAGGAAAAATAGGTACGCTTGGCAATGATGCCTGTTGCGCTGCAAAATCAACAAAATTCCATTCAGGTCGGTTGTTCGACATGATCGCCACTGTATCACCTTTTGTAAGTCCCAAAGCTAAAAGTCCCGAACTAATGTTGTTCACGTTTATAACAAAATCAGCTGCGCTGTGTTTTGTCCAACCTTTACCTGATCTACCATTGGGTAACAATTCTTTGCAGCACAAAATATCATCTTTGGTTGAATTTAATTTCAAATTTTCTAAGATGTCGAATACTCTGGTCAGTTCCATAATGTTTTATTTTTATAAGTTTTTTTTATAGATCAATACTGTTCTCGTTTTCTGAAGCAGCAGTTGTAAGTGTTTCTGTTTTTGGAGCATCTCTCCATGCCACAAATTCTCTTCTGGCTTTTTCTAATTCTGTAATTATTATTTCTCGTTCGGCGATAAGTGAGGTCATTAATGTGGTTTTTTTATAGAAGAGCGAAAAGATCTTCCAACTGCCGCGAATAGATTTAAATCGGTTGTAATAATAAAATGATAATAGTCCGGTAATTGGAAGTGAAAGTCCATACGCCAAAATTATTCGCCAATCGCCAAAGAATTTACTAACCAGCCAAATTTGTAGGGAGTAAAAAACAATGAATGTCAAAGTGCCTATTGAGTATGCAACAGAGCCATGAAACTCGGGGCGTTTTGCAATTATACGAGCACACCAAAACGGAATTCTGAATGGCAAAATATTATTTATATATCCGTATAAGAAGATAGGCAATCCTAGTATCAAGAAAACTAAGGAAAGGATGGTGTCGTAAACCGGTTTTGTTTTTTCTACCCCTTTTATAAGCTTATCATCAAGCGAAAGCTTATCGAGTTGCTCGAGGTAAGAGTTTATTTTAACATTAAGAGCTTCTACACGCTGAGGGTCTCTTTCTAAGAAGTAATGAACCGAATCACTGATAGAACGCGTGGTATTAAAGTCGTGTTCCATTACTTTTGGCGAATGTCCAAGATCTTCCAGTAATTGTGCTTTAAAAATGGTTTCAATATTGGCTACAAATTTATCTACGTCAGAATCTTGTATAGCAACCACCTGTGCTTCTAAACGTTTGCGAATTTCGTCGGTTAATGCATGTGCCGCTTTGAACGTATCTTTTTTGTATAGCTCATAATAATCAGAGACATTAATTGGTTTATCAATATTTATATAAAGATCACTTTGAAATTTGTGTGGATTAGAAAAATTTAATCCTATGGTTACTATTTTTACATCCAACGAAAAATTATTTTCAGCCTCAGCTCCTAAGCAAATACGTGCCGCTCCTGATTGGATCTTTTTGATCTTACGCTCGGTTAACGAAATTCCTTCGGGGAAGGCAAGGATAGCGCGCCCTTTTGCAAAGTGTTTATAGCATTGAGCAAACACGTCTTTATTTTTACCGGTTAATTCAGGCGTTTCATGACTTCTATAAATAGGAATTATATTTAGACCCGAAAGAAACCATTTTACCATTGGATTTGTAAACAAAATACCTTTAGCCAGCATAAATAAAGGTCGTTTAGAAATAGTAACAATTACCAAAGGGTCCATAAAGGCACTTGGATGATTTGCCGCTAAGAACACTGGCCCTTTTTTAGGGATATTCTCTAGCCCGTTCACCTGAAATGTTTTAAAATAAAACTTATTGGAGATGCAAAATAAAAAACGTAAAATTTGATAGAACATAGTTTTTATTTTTGAGTTTTAGGATTTGGAACAAATAGTAAGCCAATAAAGCCAATCACAAAAAACAGAATAAGAGATAAAACTGAAGGACGCATGCCGCCCATAATTTCGCTGATCAATCCAAACGAAACAGTGCCAATGATCATTCCCAGCTTTTCCATTACATCGTAAAAGCCAAAAAAGCTGGTAGTGTCTTCGGTTTTTGGTAAAAATTTACTGTACGTGCTTCGCGATAGGGATTGAATGCCTCCCATAACAAAACCTACCAAAACTGCTACTACATAAAAATGAATTGGAAAGTGAACTACCTTATAAGTGAATGCGCATATAAATATCCAAATTAATATGGCGATCATTAGTGATCTAAGGTTGCCTATTTTGCGCGATAAACGCGAGAAAATAAATGCACCAAGTATACCAATGAATTGAATAATTAAAATACTTACGATCAAAGATGTTGTTTTTGCTTTTTCGGCCGCTTCACCGGTTCCCCATTCAACTTCATTGCGTGCAAATAGAACGGCAACAACCATTACAGTTTGAACGCCCATGTTGTAAAAGAAATAGCTGATCAAAAATCGTCTTAGCTCCACCATACTCCTTATTTGTATAAAAACAGATCGTAATTCTTTAAAGCCTTTCCAGATCAAACCTTTAGTGTCATTGCCATGCGCCGTGTGAACTTTTGCGGGTAAATGTTTAAAGGTGTATTGGGCAAAGCCCATCCACCAAAGGCCGGTAAGTAAAAAAGCGTACTTAACTTTAAAAAATCCTTTTGTACTTACAACTACACCATCAACAACAGTTTCTTCGTATTTAAAAACCATAATTCCTACCAAGCAAATAATAAGTAAGAGCGAGCTTCCTAAATAACCCATTGAGAAGCCGCGCGCGCTTACTTTATCTTGATTTTCGGGACTCGCAATTTCGGGTAAGTAAGAGTTATAGTAAACCAAGCTTCCCCAAAAACCAACGGTGGCGGTTATGAAGGGAATAAAACTTAGCTCCAAGTGATTTCGCGTAAAGAAAAACAAGCACATACAGGAGATAGATCCTAAGTAACAGAAAAATTGCAAGAAACGTTTTTTATTACCCAGGTAATCGGCAATACCACTTAATATGGGTGTAATAAAAACTACAATTGATAATGCAAACGCGTAAACAAACGTATAAATATTTTGATTTTCAAATTCTCTTCCAAAGCACGTAACCGTATGACCTATCATGTTCTTTGCCTCATCGTGAGTAGTTACATAATCGTAAAAATTCGGAAAAATAGCCGAGGTAATTACTAATGGGAAAACTGAATTTGCCCAGTCGTAAATGGTCCACGCTTTGATGATGGCTTTGTTGTCCTTAGGAATGGTTTGCATATGTTTATTCTTTATGAGTTTGTTCTGTTGGTTTTTTATCCAAATGTATTCTAAAAAGTAAACTTGCTTGAAATATCAAGCCATTTGAGAAGTTTGTATTTAATTGCTCACGTTTGCCTCCTATAAATGTGGCGGGTAGTCCAAACGTTACTTTATCGCCTTCGTTAAACACTTTGTAGCTTCTCCCAAGCGATTGGCCAATTTTTGTTGTAAGGCTTAGCCCTTTTGTGATATTAAATTTTAGGTAAGCGTAAAACTCATTAGTAGAACGAGCAATATAAGTGCTATGATGTGTGGAGTTAACATCGGTTAAATGATATGATCGAATTTGGCCATTAAAATTAACTCCAATATTCATAAAAGGAATTAATTTGTAGTTAACATCGGCTTGTAAGGGTAGCATGATGTTTGTTTCAAATTTTTTGTTTGGGCTTAAGTAATACATGCCTACCATTGGCACAAAGAAGGGACCAAATAATTCGGAGTTATAATACAATCCAAATTTAAAGTTCTTGTTATCGCTCTTTTTGTATTTCATTATCCCTACAACGCCAACCTGAATATCCTTACCTGAAATAGTATTGTAATCTGAAGCAATTTTAGGAATTAATACTGCTGTACCCGACCAATGATCATTGAATTGTTTATTGGCCCCAAGTTTTAGTGCTGTTGAGCCAAATGTTTTTACATTACCATCCTCAAATAATTTGGTTTGAAAAGTTTCGTACATCACACCGGTAATTATTGAGAGGCGATCATTGATCTTAATTGGAACAGTAAGGTCAGCATCAATTTGTTGGATCTTTGTTTTTGTTGTACTTGTGTCAAACGTATTGTCTGCAGTGGTGCTTGCGTTCACCTTTAATATATCCACATAGTTTTGAGCCAAAGTATAATTAAAAGCTAAAAACGAGATCGCTATGGTGAAATAATATTTCATTGTTTGAATAAAGGGATCTTATTGTTTAGTTGGATTTAACTTTGTAAAAGTTTCGGTACGGCCAAGCAATGATACTCCAACAAATCCCCTGATATTAAGATCTCCGTTAGGTAAACGTGTGATCTTGCAGCTGTATGTTTTTCCGTTCTTTGGATCGTAAATAGTTCCCTTCTCCCAAGTATCATCGCCGTCAAAAACAAAATCATTTAAAATATCTAATCCTAAAGTTTTTCTGCTTTGTTTAGCTTTGTCAGGATTATTCACATCTAATTTATTTGGATCTTTGTTCAAAATAATCTTGCCGTAATATTTACCGGCCTTTTCATAAATTTGAATGGCACCGTCTTTCGATGGTACTAAATAATTACCTACTACATCACCGGCTTTGTTTTGCGCTCCTGCTATAAAAGAGAATAATACAAAAGCCAAAAGTAAAGTTACCTTTTGAGTTAAGTTTGTTGGTTGGTTTAGTGTTTTCATGATTTTATTTTTTTGGTTTAATATTATAGTGTAAAGGTATTGTGAGTGCAGGCCGAGAAAAAACTGCTTTTCGCGGGATACAATTTTTAATTCGCAAAAAACGCTTCAAGCATGTTAAGTTAGAAGAATTTTTAGGATAGTTTTAATAATCACAACGAAAGATTTGATAGTTGCATTTATTGCAAATAATTGAAGAAGCGATTATTGAAATAAGATGAAGAAATGCCGGCATTTGAATGAAAATTAATTTAAGTATTTGAAAACAAAGTCGTTATAAAATAAGGGAAATTCTCTTTTTAACCGCAAAGGGCGCAAAGGCGCTAAATTTTATTAAAGCTAAACTGTGTGTGAGCTGTGTTTAATCTAAGAAGGCAGAGCGCCTGCGGCGTGCGTAAAGGGGGTTAACGCTTATTACTATATGTTGAACCGAAGGTTCGATTTGCCTTTGCGTCTTTGCGTGCTTTGCGGTTAAAAAAATCAACCCTGCGCCGTTAGGCGAACAGAAACAAAAAAAACCTCCCGAGTAGGGAGGCTTAATAATTCAATATAATAAATGGGGAAAAACTAATTATCCCTCTTCTTCAACCACGCCACAACCGCAGGAGCTAATTCTTTTTGAGATTTACCGCCAACAAATACACCAATATGTCCGCCTTTAAAGCTGTAAAGTTCTTTGTCTTTACTTCCAACCATATCGTTTAAAGGAATAGTTGCTGCAGGAGGAACCAAGTGATCTTCGGTTGCATAAATATTTAATAGAGGAGATGTAAGATTTTTCAAGTTCACTTTTTTGCCACCAACTTCTAATTCGCCTTTTATTAATTTATTTTTTTGGTATAGGTCTGTCATGAATTCACGAAAACATTCGCCTGTTTGCGCGGGGCTTTCGCTGATCCATTTTTCCATGCGCAAGAAATTGGTAAGCTTAGCCTCATCATCCAAGCTAGCAGATAGGGTTTGTTGTTTTTGTATTTTCATCATCGGCTTTAACATATCAAAACCTTGATTCAAATAGTCACCTGGGATCAATCCATCAAAACCTTCAACGATCTTATCAAAATCCATGTCTTTGCTCCAGCGAAATAGCAAACCATCGTTTGTGCTAAAGTCAATTGGTGTTACATGCGTTACCAAATTTTTTATTTTATTTGGAAATAGGGAGGCGTAGATCACACTTAACGTTCCGCCTTGGCATATACTCAAGATATTTATTTTCTCTACGCGATTTCTTTTTCTAATAAGATCAACACAATTATTGATATAGCCATTAACATAATCATCCATGTTGATGTAGCGATCGCTCTTTGTTGGATACCCCCAATCAATAAGGTAAATATCAAAGCCATTATCCAATAAATTTTGATATAGCTGCGATCAGGTTGCAGATCCAGCATTTTGTAAGTGTTCACTAAGGCGTAAACAATAAGTATAGGCGTTTTAAATGTGGCGTCGGTTTTACGATCGTAACGATAAAGTGTGAGTTTATCTTCTGTATAAATCGCAGTTTTAGGCGTGGTAGCTATTTCCACCCCCTTTAGTTTGCTCAAAGTTTCAAAACTCTTGGTGAGTTTGCGACTAACATCACCCATTTCTTCAAAAATATTGCTCATAACACTATTTATACTTTATAATTTTAAAATGGTTTCAAAAAAAAAGCCGCCTCAAACACAAAGGCGGCTTTTAACACATCAGCTATTAGGACTATTTCTTTCCTTTTTTGCTGCTCTTCTCATCATCTGTCAAATCACTAACACCAGCGATATTCAACTTGCTTTGAAGTTCCTTAACTTGTTTTTTTAGATCGTAAATTGTTTTTTGTAATTCTTCTACGTCACTTTTTAATACAACCGGGAAGTTAACCAAAACGCTTTCGAATTGCTTTTCAAAATGTTTTTTCACATCCATTGCAAGGTTGGTAGTTTCACCTTTTATCTTGCTGAATTCTTCACTTGAAAATAACTCTCCAAATAATTTTTCGTTGGTTTTGATCCACTCATTATAAAGCTCTTGCGCTTCCGGAATTTTTGTGAAATCAGGATTTTGGAATTTTTCAGAATATTCTTTTGCAACGTTCTCAACGCTAGCGCGCATTGTGTTTTGCAATTGATTCTGTAATTCACTTTGTTTAATGCTATACTCGGTAACTTTGTCCATTAAAGCAATAAGGGCCTCAATGCTTTCTTTTTCTTTACCTGCACCTGTAAGTTTTAATAATGGTTCAAATGTTTTAGTGAAAACGTTATCGTGATTAGCGAATAGATCTTTCACTTTTTCTAAGTTACCTGTAAATAATTGAGGGAACTCCTTGCTGATATTTTGAACTTGAGCAAAGTATTCTTTACCCAAACCATTTTGGTTTGTAAAGAAATTTTGAACTTGATTCAAACTGTTATCATAAAATTCTTTCAAATTTCCACCTGTGTAAAAATCACCAAACAATTGTTTAGTTAAATTGTGGTAATTATCAGCTTTAAAATAGGTTTTAAATTCTTCCAAGTTAAACTGACCTTTTTGCATTGAAGTGATCATTGGTTGAAAGAACTCAAGCATTTTAGTATACACTTGGTTACCTTGCATAAAGTTTGAGAAGATATCTTTATTAAAAGTACCTGTGATATTCTTCGACATGCTATCGTAAGAAGTGTTCAAAGTTTGCATGAACGAATTGTAAATATTTGTCCAAGCATTATTTGATGTAGTAAAGTTGCTTACATAATCTTGAGCCGGTTTACCAAAACTATTAAAGCTGTTTAAAATGCTCTGATTAAAATCAGTCATTTGTTTAGCATAGGTAGTTTGAGTGCTTAACCAGTTCTTAAAAAACTCTTGAGGATTTTGGTTTGTATTATTACCAAAAGCGCTATTTGAATTTTGTTGCATGCTGTTTAGGATAGCAGTTTGTTTTTCAAACCACTCTTTTAAAATGCCTTGACCCTCGTGAGGGATGTTTCCACTTGTTAAAGAAGATTGCATTTTCTTTGCTGAATCCATCCAACTGTTTAACGCATTTGCTTGTGCCTCTAACATCGAATCGATAATTGGATTGTTTGTTTTCATTGTTGTATTATTAAATTGTTATGTAATAGTTTCCAGCAAAGTTTCGTAATTTTTTGATTCTCAGTAAATTACAACCCATTCGGGAAAGGTTTCGCAAAGATACTGAATTAATCGTGTAAAATCAAAGCTTAGTCGATTAAATTAATGTTAAAAAATTGATTCCTAACGCTTTATCGGTTTAGAAGCCAATAATTTACCAAAAACGTTTAAAAATTGTCTCTTTTGTCCCGTGGTTCCTACTTTTGAAGCATCAAAGCAAATTCATCAAATAATACCCTCTTAATTAAACGCGAAGCAACCCGTTTGGGTTTCGATTTTTGTGGCATAAGTAAGGCCGAATTTTTGGAGGAGGAAGCTCCAAGATTAGAGAACTGGCTCAAAGAAAATAAACACGGACAAATGAAGTACATGGAAAACTACTTCGATAAACGATTAGATCCGCGTTTGTTGGTGGAAGGTGCTAAATCTGTAATTTCTTTAATGTATAATTATTATCCGGCCGAGAAACAAAAGGATGTTGGACCAAAAATTAGCAAGTATGCTTATGGTAAAGATTATCATGAAGTGATAAAAGATAAGCTCACTGAATTTTTGAATTCATTAAAGGAGAATATTGGTGATGTGAATGGAAGAGTATTTGTTGATTCTGCTCCGGTATTAGAAAAAGCGTGGGCTACCAAAAGCGGATTAGGTTGGATAGGCAAGAACGCGAATTTAATTACAAAGGAAAGCGGTTCGTTTTATTTTTTGGCAGAACTGATCATTGACATTGAATTAGAATACGACGGACCCATAAAAGATTATTGCGGTACTTGCACTAAATGTATAGATGCTTGTCCTACCGAAGCAATTGTTGAACCTTATATTGTTGATGGAAGTAAATGCATTTCGTATTTAACGATCGAGTTAAAAGAAAATATTCCCACAGATTTCAAAGGTAAAATGGATAACTGGACTTTTGGTTGCGATGTATGCCAGGATGTTTGCCCTTGGAACAGTTTTAGCAAACCGCACAACGAATCACTCTTTACAAATAAAACATTATTAGATCTCTCAGAAAAAGAATGGCACGAAATGACCGAGGAAACGTTTAAGGTGGTGTTTAAAAACAGCGCGGTAAAGCGAACGAAGTATGCGGGCTTGAAACGGAATTTGAAGTTTTTGGAATGATCTCGAAAATTATTTCCCTAGAGCCACAAGGCCTCCGGTGGTATTTTTAAAATTGCTATAATCTGTAGCAATCAATTGCTACAACTTGTAGTAATTTTGGTGTATGATAACAGCGGTTCAACATAACACTAACCCAACATACTTTAAAGGGAGAGGCTCGCAACTGAATACTCATAGTGCTTTTGCGAAGTACCAGTATGTGCAGGAGTATAAAGAGGTATTGGATGAAGAGTTTCAGTTAAGTGAAAAGACCGAGATCATCTATACCTATCCCAAAACCATTATTAATAAAGTAAAAAGTGTGGATGTGGGGATGGAATATTCCGCAAATCCATATCAAGGCTGTGAGCATGGCTGTGTGTATTGTTATGCAAGGCCCACTCATGAATACTGGGGATATAGTGCGGGTTTGGATTTTGAACAAAAGATCATTGTAAAAAAGAATGCCGTTGAGTTATTAGAAAAAGAATTATTGTCGAAAAAATGGGAAGCTCGTCCTGTTGTATTATCCGGCAATACCGATTGTTACCAACCCATTGAAAAGAAAATGGAAATTACACGCGGGATGTTGCGAGTGTTCTTAAAACACAAACATCCGGTGAGTATCATCACTAAAAATGCGTTGATCCTTCGCGACTTGGATCTATTAAAAGAATTAGCAAAAGATAACTTGGTTCATGTCATGGTTTCTATTACCGGTTTAGATGAATCGGTACGTCAAAAACTTGAGCCAAGAACGTCTACTTATAAAAACAGGTTAAGGGTTATACAAACTCTTGCCGAGAATGGCATTCCTTGTGGAATGATGATGGCGCCTATAATTGCAGGCATCAATAATCATGATATCCCGGAGCTTTTGAGATTGGCTGGACTTGCCGGAGCTCGCAGCGCCCACTATACGGTTGTGAGGTTGAATGGCGCTGTGGGTCCTGTTTTTAAAGATTGGTTATTTAAAAATTTTCCCGATCGTGCTAATAAGGTTTGGAATTTAATTTGCGATACACACGGAGGTAACGTGAACGATAGCAGATTTGGAGTTCGCATGCGTGGCGAAGGAAAATTTGTGGAGATCATTGAGCAAATATTTAGTATTAGTAAAAAAAGATTCATTACCAACACCCAAGAATTTGAATACAACTGCAATTTATTTAAGCCAAAAAAGGAAGAGCCTAGTTTGCAAATGAGTTTGTTTTAAAGTGAGATTTAGAAAAATCATAAACATGGCTTAATAAAAAGGTAATGTTGTTGGATGATCTTTGTGGTGTTGATTTTATTTTTCGTTCTTTTCATATATTGTTTTAAGGTGTTAGTAGTAAAGAGTCTTAAAACGCAAACCTTCAATCGCACTATAAATGCTATCTGGAACAAAAGGATATTTTTTTTGGTGTGATTGAAACAAGTTATAGGCCCGCTCGTTGAAAACGGTGCGGGCTTTTTTGTTTTAGACTTGATCAATATATCGCCCCTACAGGGCTTTTTTTTCTCCTTCATGGTTTTTTACCAATATGTCGTCCCTACGGGACTAAAAAGGATCCCGCATGGATCACACGTTGGTAACACCTAAATTTCATAAGATCAAAGTCCCGTAGGGACTGCATATTGGTAGATTAATTACGTTATGTTTATAAAGCCCCGTAGGGGCGACATATTGGTTTTATTTAAGCCAAACATTTATTCTATCATTTTCTAAAAGCCAAATTAGGCCTTGATACAAACACCCATTTATTATTGATGTTCATCCAATAGATATAGGAATAACCTCTTTCGAACATATTATCGGTCATTAATTTTACAGTGAAGAATCTTACAGTGGGTTTAAATTTGTGGAGGATCTCTAGTAAACCTAAATTGTAATTTGTTTTTTCTTCTTTAATATCTTTAATGGTAAACGTATTAATGTCAACAATGGGATAAACCGCATCTTCACCAACAGGTTCTTCTTTCATTTTCTTTTCGGTGGCGGCCATTAATTTCATAAATACAACAGCGTCCTCTGGCTTAACGAATATTTTTTTAGCATCTTCCAGTGTAGCAAAAGACTTTAAAATAAGTTCATTCATTTTGTTCTTTGAATTATACTTGTCAAAATAGGCTTGAGCCTTTTCTTTTGGATCGGTTTGGAAGGTTAACGAAACCATAAGCAAACTAATAAGGGTAAGGGATATATATCTTTTCATTTTGATCAATTACAGCTAATATAATCCAAATCTTTTAAAAAGGAACAATTGTTCGAATGTATCGCCCCTACGGGGCTTCTTTTTCTCCTTCATGTTTTTTTACCAATATGTCGTCCCTACGGGACTATAAAAGATCCCGTAAGAATCACACGTTGGTAATACCTAAATTTCATAAGATCATAGTCCCGTAGGGACGGCATATTGGTAGATTAATTACGTTATGTTTATAAAGCCCCGTAGGGGCGACCTATCGGTTTTACAAAATTCAAAACCTTTTCGTAAATTTGATAATACAGCATGGCCAGAACCATCATTATATTTTTTTCGATAGCCTTACTATTTGCAAACTGCAAAAAGAAAGATACCGATAAGCCAGATACCTATACGCCAACGTGTAGCGGAGCAAAATCTTTTTCGAATGATGTTTTTCCTTTAATAGAAAGTAAATGCAAGAAGTGTCATACCAATATGGATGATCATGCTGAAGTAAAAGCACTAGCCGCTGCTATAAAGGATAATGTAACAAGTGGTATTATGCCAAAGGATGATAAACTTACCGATGCGCAAAAAGATATTATTGTGTGTTGGGTAGAGGCGGGCGCACCGAATAATTAAGTATGTCTTTAAAGCAACAACTCATTTCAAAATTTCAATTACTCCCTCATCCCGAAGGCGGTTATTATAGAGAAACTTATCGCAGTGTTGAGGTAATTGAAACGGCATCAAAAGAATTCCCGCATCAACGCAATTATTCAACAGCTATTTACTTTTTGATAGAGAAAGATAATTTTTCTGCACTGCATCGAATCAAAAGCGATGAGCTTTGGCATTTTTATGAGGGTGATGCTTTAGAAGTTATTGAGATCGATCTAAAGGGAAATTTAATTCGAACACAAGTTGGACGAGATGTTGCAAATGGACAGCAGTATCAATACATGGTAAAAGCAGGACATTGGTTTGGTTCTCGGGTTTTAAATGGAGGAGAATATTCGTTTGTGGGTTGCACCGTTTCGCCCGGTTTTGATTTTAATGATTTTGAAATGGCAAAACGCGATGAGTTGTTTAAATCGTTTCCGCAGCACAAAGATATTATATCTGAATTAACCCGAGTGTGATCAACGTTTAAGCGAATTCATTTTTTTAATGGCGATCAATTGATCGTAGTACATTCCTACTTGGCGGTAATAAACTAATATGGTATAATCATTCTCGGTATCCCAATGATTTCCTTCGGTAAGCGTTTCATCGGCTGCTTTCTCACCATCTTTTGTAAGCACATATATATAATTATAATAGCCTTGCTTTAAATACAATTTGCATTCGTAACCAAGCCTACTATAATTATAGGTCATTTTATTGTTTTTGTTCAAGCGCCAATCGGTTAACTTACCCATGATATAAAAATTTCCTTTTGTTTCAGGATTAGGATACGGTAAAAAGAAATCTACAGAGGCATAATCGGCTTCAATATCCTGATTTCCTTTTATATCTCTGTTTTTAATTAAAAAACTCCCATTGATGTCATTCTGAAAAATATAAGCTTTGGTTGTTCTCATTTCATCAGGGGTAAGCACCACATGATTTTTACTTCCCTCATCTTTGTAAATATCCTTCACGCGTTCAGAGAGCACACGCAAACTTCGCATGTCAAAAAATCTAAATTCATTTCCACCATTAAATACAGCGGCTTCATTCATACTATAATTTAATTCGTTTGGCGCATAAAAACTTGGCTCAATGGGGCCTTTTAAATTATCCCAACGGTAATTTTGCCCAACGTAAACTTTTAGATCTTTGGCAGGATTAATTACATTGAGTCCGGGATATTTTACCGAGAACTCTAATTGCTGTTTGTTCTGCTGATCATCTCCGCCTATTGTTTGTCGGATAGAAGCTGCAATGTTCAATTTATTTTCAAAGATCATAAAGCGTCTGCTCAACACCAGATCTTTTTTATCGCCATTTAAATACACATACAATACATAATTCCCACTCTTAATAAATTTTACACTTTGCGTTGGAAATACAATAGAGTAGTGAGTGTATTTTTGCAACGTATTCATGGAGAAACTAAAATTAATGATGTTCATGTCGTTAAAGCCATCCATGTACTCCATCGTCATTAGGTCGCTTGGTGTCCAATCGGCATTGCAATGCACAAACGTAAGACTGTATTGTTTTTGATCTCCATCAAGGTCATCAAAACTTAATTCCAATTGTTCGCCTGTATTCATTTCTATCAATGCCGGCGAAAATTCCCACTGGGTTCCGTGTAACTGTACCGTTTTGATAGTTGACTTGTATGCGTGATCGTCATAACGCAAGGCATTATCATTCACATAGTCATCATCTGTGCTTTGCGAAAAAGCAAACGTAGAAAAACATAAAGTGATCAAAATGAATGATCGTTTTATAAAAGAAGACAACATGTTACTAAAGGTAAATTAAACAACAGGATAAACCTTGTTTTATTGCGAGAATTAGGATTTATTCTGAATTTGGAAAAGATTGATCTTCGATTCCTGATTCTTAAATAAACGAGAAATGTTCTTGCGGTGTGTTAAAACCAAAAGAATTGCAACGGTAATTGAAAAAATAGTTAATACAACATCTTCGTTATGCATGATGAAATGAAGAATAAAAGGAAAAGCAATTCCAGCCATCATTGAACTTAACGATACATAACGCGTAGCTAAAAGAACAGTAAAGAATACCAATAAGGCCACGCAACATGTAAGCGGCAAAATGCAAAGTACAACACCCAAAATTGTTGCTACACCTTTACCGCCTCTAAAGCCGGCAAATACAGGGAAGATATGACCAAGTAAAACAGCAACTCCAAGGCCTAGTTGAAGATCCACAAAATCAGGACGTTCAAAAGGAATTGAACTTAGGAAAGCTAAAGCAACAGCTAAAGACCCTTTTAAAATATCTATAATTAAAACAGGAAAACCGGCCTTTTTGCCTAAAACACGAAACGTATTGGTTGCTCCGGCGTTACCGCTACCAAATTCACGAACATCTATGTTGTAAAACGCTTTGCCGATCCACACCGCCGTTGGAATAGAACCTAATAAATAGGCCCCAAGGATAAGCAAAACTATAATTAATGTTGCCAAATGGTTTTTAGTTAAACAAAATTAAGAATTTATACGAAAAATAAAAGGTATTCGTTTTTAGTTTTTAACAAATACCTTTTAAATTAACATCACTAAAAAGGCTTATTAATAAGCTCCTTTTAGTTTTACACCTTGTTCAATACGCTGTAAAGCAGTAATATAGGCTCCAATACGCATGCTGGTTTTATACTGAGCCGTGTTATTCCAAACTTGTTCAAAAGCGATCTCCATTTTAAGATCATGCTTGGTATTAACCTCTTCTTCTGTCCAATAATAACCGGCTTTGTTTTGAACCCACTCAAAATAACTTACCGTAACGCCACCGCTATTAGCCAAAATATCAGGCACACAAATAATTTTTTTATCATTTAAGATAGGATCAGCTTCAGGAGTTGTTGGTCCATTTGCGCCTTCAACAATTAACTTGGCCTGGATCTTTCCGGCGTTATCTTCGGTAATTACATTTTGCAAAGCTGCAGGAATTAGCACATCGCACTTGCTGATCAATAATTGATCGGAAGGAATTTCGGTACCACCTTTAAAGCCTTTTAAAATTCTGTTGTTTTTAGCTGCATAATCAATGGCAGCTGCAATATCAATTCCTTTTTCGTTATAAAACGAAGCAGTATGATCGCCAATACCTACAATTTTAATTCCTTTTTCGGCCAATAAACGAGCAGAATGAGAACCTACATTTCCAAAACCTTGAACTACTGCAGTAACTTCACTCGGTTTCAAATTCATTTTTTTCAACGCGCATAATGTATTTACCATTACACCGCGTCCTGTTGCAGCATCACGTCCTAACGATCCACCAATTGAAACAGGTTTTCCGGTAATTACACCGGGACTATCTTCGCCGGTAATTTTGTTGAACTCGTCAACTATCCAAGCCATTTCTCTTCCGCTTGTTCCCATATCAGGAGCAGGAATATCTTTATTAACGCCAAATACATCTTTCATTGATTTTGCATAAGCGCGACTTAATCTTTCTAATTCGCCAACACTCATAGCACGCGGATCGCATTTAATACCGCCTTTTGCACCATCGTAAGGTAAATTTGCAACAGCGCATTTAAAACTCATCCAAGCCGCAAGCGCCATTACTTCATCGGCGTTCACATCCATAGCGTAACGAATTCCGCCTTTGCTAGGACCTAAATGTGTTGAATGAACAGTGCGGTACCCTTCAAAAACTTGGGTTTTTCCGCTGTCCATCATAATAGGTAAACTTACTTTAACTTGTTTGCTTGGGCTACTTAAAACCCGCAAAACATCTTCACTTAAATTCATTATTTTGGCTGCTTTATCTAGGCGCGCCAAAACGGCCTCAAACATACTCTCAGGGTGCGATTCTGCCTTAACTGTTTGTGTTGACATAATTTGTGTTTTTTGTGTTGTTAGCTGGGGCGTAAATTTAGTAATATTATTTCATCTAAACCAATTTATTAACCTTGTTTATAAATGCTTAAACCATTGATAAATAAGGAAATAAAAGATTACTTTTGAGTTTACTAAATGGGCGATTTTTTAAAGATATTTGGGGTATTCATCTCTTGTGTTTTTTTCTTCGGAAAATTGGGTGTTCCAAGTGCTATCATTCTTTTTAAATTCGACTTTTTGAAGGTTTTTTTAGTGACCGTTATTTCGGGATGGTTTTCAAATGTGGTTTTTACTTTATTTAGTTCAGCAATATTAAAATGGTGGGAAGCTTATAAGATCCGTAAAAACTATGAGTCAACTAAAAAAGCATTTACTAAAGGCAATCGAAGAATAATTAACATAAAAAAACGATTTGGTTTAGTGGGCCTTGCATTTATTACTCCCATTTTCCCTGGAATTGCCATTGGGGCATTTATTGCCCAGCGGTTTTATAAGAATAAATTCAAGGTGATCATGTATTTAAATGTGTCGGTTGTATTTTGGAGTCTCGCGCTTTATTTCTTGTTTTATTTTTTTAAGCACAATATTGTTTAAATGGTACAGAAGAAAAATCTACAACATATTTTCTTCGATCTAGACGATACAATTTGGGATTTTGAAAAAAACTCTGAACGTATTCTCTCAAAACTTTTTGATGAGCAAGGCTTAGCGCAGAAATTGCAAAATGATTTTTATACCTATTTTACTGCTTACAAAAAGAAGAACGGAGAGCTTTGGCAATTATATAACACAAAAAAAATATCTAAAGATGAATTGCGTAAGCGCCGATTCCACGAAACTTTTTTGCAGTTTGGGTACAATGATTTTGACCTGAGTTATTTTATTTCCGAATGCTACATACAACAAGCGCCTTACGGAACTGAATTAAAAAAAGGATCGATAGAATTATTAGATACCTTAAGCGCGAACTACAAATTGCATGTGATAACTAATGGATTTAAGGAGGTTCAGCACATAAAATTAGCGCAATGCGATCTTCAAAAATATTTTGATAACGTGATCATAAGTGAAGATGTTGGGCACAATAAACCTAATATTGAAATATTTAAAGAAGCTGAAAGACTTGGAAACACCACTAAAGAGGCTTGTTTAATGATAGGTGATAATTTTGAGGCCGACATTGAAGGTGCAAAAAAAGCAGGGTGGCAAACTATTTGGTACAATCCGCAAAAAAGCAAACGTTTTCAAACCACACAGGTGCATTGCTTAACAGAAATAGTAACGCATTTTAAAACTTAAGTAGCGTTATAGTTTGACAACTAACAAAAAAACATCAATTTTTGCGAATATAAAAGTTAGGATCTACATCAACTGTATTGATCTTTGAATTTTGTTTTAGTTTTTTCTCAACAGTTGTTGGTTCAATCCAAAGCTCAGAGCCTTTGTTTATCATCACTTTAACGGGCATATTAAAATCGGCATTACAATTTACCCATTTATACACCAATTGTTTTTTCTTGATCGTATATTCCAGTTTCGGAATTTTTGAACTACGTAAATACTGATCGAACACAGGTTTAAAATTGATCTTACTTTCTGCGGAAATATAGTCTTCCACATCTTTTGTTGTTACGGTTCTTTTTCCAAAGTCTTTGTTTAAGCCCAATAAGATCTCGTGAAATAGTTCATCATTATTAATTACTTGACGAATAGTGTGGATCATGTTTGCGCCTTTATCGTACATGTCTCCACTTCCTTCTTTATTCACTTCGTAATTACCAATTATAGGACCATCATTTGAAATACTTTTTCTTAATCCTCTTACATATTTACTGGCCGAATCTTTTCCCCAAACCGATTCAATGAATAAGGCTTCCGAATAGGTTGTAAATCCTTCGTGTACCCACATATCTGCAATGTCTTTTGTTGTGATATTATTTCCAAACCATTCGTGGCCGCATTCATGAATGATAATAAAATCCCAAAGCATTCCAATTCCTGTTCCTGAGCGATCCATGCCCATGTAGCCTTTTCTAAATTTATTACCATAAGCAACAGCGCTTTGATGTTCCATTCCTAAAAAGTTACTTTCTACTAATCTAAATCCATCGGCGTAAAAAGGGTAGGGACCAAACCAATACTCAAAACTCTTGAGCATTTTTTGTGTATCAGGTTTTAATAAACTGTCGGCCTTATTTTTATTATAATCCAAAACAACGTATTCCATTTTTAATTTCCCGTTCTTTCCTTCAAAGCTATCTTTTACAATAACATAATTTCCAAGATATAAGGTTACATCATAACTATTAATGGGGTTGGTGATACTATACGTTGAGGTTTTTGTTTTATTTGAATTGGAAACACGCTTAATTAAATTTCCATTGGAAATAGCAACTAAACTATCATTGGCAGTTATGGAAATATTCATTCCGTTATCGGGTTCATCGCTTTGATGATCTTTAAGCGGCCACCAAACAGAAGCGCCTAAACCTTGGTAAGCTACATTTATCCATTTCCGATTTTGTTTATCTTTTGCCCAAATAAATCCACCATCCCACGGTGCCATTTTTGCTTTGCGAGGAATACCCGAATAGTAAACGGTTACAGAATCTTTTTGTGCGTCAATTAAAATGGGATCTAAATTCACTGTCCATGCATCGTACTCGTGTTTAACTTCTAATTTTTTATTGTGAAAAATAAAGCTGTCAACCACCAATGGTTTTTGAAGATCAACTTGAAATTGAGTTCCGTTTGAAATGGTTTTAAAATAAATGGTGTTCTTGCCTTGGATGGATCGTTTGTTATCATCAATAGTAACATGAAGGTTGTAAAACACAACATCCCACCAATTGCGCGAATTATTTAATTTGCCGCGTAAACTATCACCTCTTGAATACGTTTGAGAGTATGAAGAAAAGCAAATAAAGAATAAAAAACAGGTTTTAAAAACCTTCATGAGAGATCGTGTTCGAAATTAATTTTGAACTACAAGTCGTTTTACAATTTTGCTACCATCTATAGAAATAGTTACAAAGTAAACACCATTAGTTAATTGATCAGTAGCAATTTCAAACTCATGATTGCCCACGTCAACTTTTCCTTTGTTCACACTTGTGTGCTTTTTACCAAGCATATCGCATACGTCGATACTCACGGTGTGTGATTCTTTTGTATTGTACTCAATCGTAACTTTATCTTTTGCAGGATTTGGATACATGTTCAATCCAACGTTAAGTTCGGTTTCTTTCACGCTTACCGCGGGGTCAATCATATTGATATCATCTAAAAATATATCATTGCCGGGATCGGTATCATCTGACGTAAAAACAAATCTAAAAATGGCGCTGTAGTAATAAGGCACAGAAACACTATAGGTTGTGAACTCACTTATTGATGGTTGAAAAGGTGTATTAGATAATACTGAAGTGCTTGCAAGATTAGCGCCTTGTTTTGTCCAACGTGTTTTCCACGATTTACCGCAATCATCCGATACTTGTAATTTCAATTGATCATTGCTTGTTGCCGTTTTTTGTTGATACGCCACTTTAAATGATAACTGTACAATGGCTCCTGCATTGGTAAGATCAAAATCTCCTAAGCCTTCTAAAATGCTAACGTTGCCGGGTGTATTATTAAGATTATCGATCTTCATCGACTTGCTACCACCTGAAAATGATTGTGTAGTAAGTTCCCAATTTGATCCGCCGGAAGGAATTGATGTCCATTCGTCAATGGCCGATTGTGTTTCAAAACTTTCAATTAATGGAAGTTGATCGGCACTTATTAAATTAATGTATGATATGCTTAAGTCGTTTGTAATATCCCCATCAGTATTATTATTTGGACCGCTTGTGTAACATGTAATAGTATGCGAGCCGCTTGAAAAATTATTTCCCGGTAAATTAAGTGTAGCTGTTTGTCCTGTAACCAAAGAACCATTCCAATTTAAGGTTTGGTAATTTTGATTATCAATTTTATAATTGATCACACAAGAGCTAAGTGTACTGCTTCCATAATTTCTGATCTTTACAACAGGACTAATAGTTCCTGCATTGCATAAAATATCACTTGGCGTAATAGTTAATACACCGGCATCAATTGCTTGTGAAGTTAATGGGATCAATCCTGCAAGAGCTTGCTGTCCGAAAGAGAAATCCATTCCTGTTGGGTTCAACACATCAATATCAAAATAACCATTACCGCTTCCTCCCCAACCCCAGTTCATATGATAAAAGTCGTTTACGTCGTATCCATCGCATACCCATGTATGTCCGCCTGAATTACCAAAACCAACATATTGAATTGGGCGACCGATATCAAGATCCCCTTTTAATAACGCGTGCCAGTTTGCTGTAGAATAGTTATCGCGATATACTCCTAAGATCTCTGTTGGATCATAGCGAAAATAATTAATGAATGAGTTCTCGGCAGAAATAGGTGAATCGGCATTAATTACCCAAGCGCCACTTCCTTCCGGCGAGTAATCCATATTTACACTTACACCGCAGTGATACATTAATTCGGCAATTTCCGGGTTAGGCGACGAGCAAACATTTGGCATTAACGAATAAACATAAACAGCGTTGGCATAATTTGCGCTTAAGCTTCCGTAATCATTCTCGTTGTATGAACTGTTTCCATTACCTTGTTTAGGATAATTCCAATATTTCATGATCTGCGCCATGGTTGTTGCAACACATCCGGTAACCGAGCCGCCCGGACAAAGATCATTATAATAAGGAGATTGATTCCATAATGTAGTAAGCAAAGGTGCAACCGACGTATTGGCCGACGAACGACGTAGATCTGTTGCAGCAATATTGTTTGCATAATCACTCCAGGTTTTTGCAATAACTGCATTTGCCTGAATGTTATTTTTGCGCAAGTAATTTATTTCTTCACCACGTTTATTTAGCCAATTACCAATATTTGAATTTGGTGCAGGAATATCAAATCTCTCTTTTGTTGAATAACCAATAATAGGTTTTGCTGCATCATTAGCTGTTACGATCACAAAACCGTTTCCGCTGTTAACATCAAATACATAATACAAAGGCGAACCATCGGCAGCTTTTGCAGTATGGAATAATTTTAAAGTTATATCCTGTGCATTGGTAGTTAGCTTCATGAAATTGCGAGCAACTAATTCGGCATTATTTACCGGAACTGTTTTTGCAAAAGCCAGCGAGCATAAAAACACAAAGACAATAGAAAGCGATCTTGATAGATGTTTGAACATAGATAGGTGTTTAATACCCTAAATTTAATGAATAAATACCTGAAAAAGATTACCATTTACTAAAGCAAGGCGTCCAGTTATTAAATGAAACAATTTAGTTTTTTAGTAATCATAGAGGGAAGTAAGTGAAAGAAATTGGTTTGGTAGGTTGATAATAGGATTTTGTATGTTATTTATAGGATAATTTATATATTTGCAGCCCCTAAATGGCGGGATAGCTCAGATGGTTAGAGCGCAGGATTCATAACCCTGAGGTCTCGGGTTCAACTCCCGATTCCGCTACTAATATAAAACCCTCATTTTGAGGGTTTTATAGTTTTTAACCGTTGCGCATCGCCTTTAAAACCGCTATTTAGCCTTCTAAATATAATGCGCCCTTTATTTTGTTAAGAGGGAAATTTTTGATACATTTCCAGAAATTTCTAAGCTATGTCGAAGAAAAATAAAGGTTCGTCTGGAAAAGCTAAGGGGTCTGCTAAAAAAACAAAGAAGGCCGCGAAGCCTGCTGCAAAAAAATCTGTGAAAAAAGTGATCAAGAAAGCGCCAGTAAAAAAGAAAGCTCCAAGTAAACCAGTAGCTAAGAAGAAACTTGCCCCTAAAAAAGTGGTAAAGGCTTCAAAACCAACAAAGAAAATAGTTAAGCCTGTTAAGGCAGTAAAAGTTATAGCTAAAAAAGAGATCAAGAAGGAGATCAAAAAGGAAATTCCTAAAGTTCTTGAAAAGAAAGTTGTTGTTTCTAAACAGGTTGAAGAGAAAGCTGTTCTTAGTAAAAAGGAATTAGCCGAAGAAAAAAAGAATGAGGTTTTGGCTATCATGAACACGATACCAAAAACTGAAGCGCCTCAATTATCTGCTTCTAAGATCGCATCGATCACAAGCTCTATAACAAACCCTGTAAAAAAGCAAGGTGCGTATGCTGTTAAAGTTGAAAAAGAACCTAATGGTAAATTTGAACTTGAGTTTGGATGCAGAGCTTCTTCAGAAATGTTGTACGAATTCTTTTCTACAGCAAGTGGTTTGTCGGAATGGTTCTGCGATGATGTAAATATCCGTAATGGTATTTATACATTTATTTGGGACGGACAAATGCAGCAAGCACGTTTACTAAAAACCATAGATAATCAATTAGCACGTTACCAATGGGTTGACAAAACCGACGGAAGTTATTTTGAATTCAGAATTCAACGTGACGATCTTACCAATGATATTTCGTTAATGGTAACTGATTTTGCTGAGTCAAAAGCTGATCAAGAATCTGCGAAATTATTATGGCACAGTCAGGTTGAAAAACTAATGCATGTTATCGGTTCTATATTCTAAAGAACCTCTAAAAATAATTGAAGAGCATTTTAAATGAAAATTTTAAAGTGCTCTTTTTGTTTCTGCTCTTCTCTAAAGAAAACCATTCCAAAATAAAAGCAATCTATGCTCAATGTTACATTTTGGTTTTGTTTGATCTCTTCCCAGGCTTGTGTCATGCCTTTGCTCCAATAAATATCATCAAAAATAATAACCGAACCATTTGTTCTTTTTTCTAAAGCCATTTTAAAATATCTAAGCGTGGCTTCGTAGGTATGATTACCGTCGATGTACAAAAGATCAAATGATGAAAGTTTGGATAGGAGTTGCGGAAGTGTTTGATCAAAATTACCGTGTACAGAAGTAATGTTTGTTCGTTGTTTTTTTGCAAAAAGAGTTTTAGAGAATTTAACTAGATTTTCGCTTCCTTCCAGAGTATAGATCTGCGACTTTGTATTAGCAAAACTTAAATAGAGAGTAGTAAGTCCCAACGATGTGCCTAATTCAATAATGACTTTGCTTTTTAAATAGTTAACCAGCTTAAAAAGTAATTCGGATTGTTTTTGTGAGCTTATACCATGCAGCGCAATATCTTTTACTTTACGTTTTGAACCAAGCAGTTTTTGCGAACCGGCCCCCATATCGTTTATCTCAAGTTCGGTTTCATTTTGTTGGAGGTCTTTTCGCAACTTACTTAATTCCTCAAAAGCATAAAAATGTTGTTGTGTATTAAAAACATTCTCTGTTAACTTAAATACAAAAGGAGAATGCACGCCATGCCCACCTCGTTTGGCTTTGAGTAAATGAGAAAGATATTTTTTTAATAGCCAACTGTTACTCATCGTGTATGGTACAAAAACTATATTTTTTTCTTTTTATTGGCTTTGTTTTATAGCACGCGTCACTATCTTCTTGAAAAAAGATAAGATCTAAACTTTGCATTTGATTTTTGGGATGCTTTTTATTCCATTTTTTTAAAAAGTATTTGCAGTATAAAGGTCTTAAAAAAGTGTAATCACTGCGCTGCATGTTCTCGGCCAGTTTTCGCCATCTATCACTTTTAAAATTCTTTACTAAGTGTTCGGGCTTTTCGGAGTATATATAAGGCAGATCATAATACAGATCCCATAATTTTCCTTCGGAAGTATAGCCTTCATGCAAATACCAGCCATCTTCTTTCATGATATGTGGCGAGAACATCCCCCAAAACTGATTAAGGCGTAAAGTGTTTACCAATACATTCACCGGTTTATCTAATTCGTAACTATACCAAGGCATATAGCTTAAATTCAATATCAAACAAAGCGCAAGGATCAAGGCAGAGAAAGCGTTTGCGCCATGTTTTATAATAGAAATACTCTTACGTTTTGCTTTTTGATAATTAGTAATGGCTAAGATCTTGAAACGATCAAGAAACTCTGACGGAAGAATGGCCAGGGCTGTAGTGATATTAATGATATAGAACAATCCAACATACAAAGTTAATCCTATACCAATATGTAATACAAGAAGTAATGCAAATAAACTCAATTTCACCCATTTGTTTTTTGTTGGAAGCAAAATTAAGATCGGAATAAGGATCTCCACAAAATACACCAATTTGGTGAGCCATTGCATAAGTGATGGATGCTTATACAAGAGATCTCCCATGGGTAAACGTAATTGATCTAAACTTAAAGCATAGTAAACCGCACTTGCATCGCCATGCCATTCGCTGCTGTTCTTTAAAAGCACGGTGAAAAAATAAACGGAAGCGATCAAAAATAAATAGCCTAATGACGCAAAACTAAAATGCTTTGGTTTGCTTATGTATTTTTTTGCATCTAACGAAAGTGCATTCCCCCAAGGTAAAAATAGAGCCCAAAACAAAGTAAGGCGCAAAAGATCATCGCCCGATTGCAAAATAAATAAATTACGATTGTGTAAGGAGATCGTGAATATCCAAACTAAAAATGTAACTAATCTTGTTTTGTAACCAAACAATAATAAAAGTGCTACTAGTGTGTGTAAGCAAAAAAGCAAGGTAGCAAAACCATAACTTCCATTTAAGGTATGAAAGCTCCAGTAACCGGGTTGCCATCCAAAATTGGCAATGAGTTTTGTTGGCCATAAACCCCCATCGGTAAAAAATGCGCCAAGGTCTTGCCAGCGAATAATAATATCGCTTAATACCACCAATGCAACTCCAATCCGCATTAAGCCAAGCGCTCTTACATCCAATTGATAATAGGAGCGGATTTTTACAAGGAGGCGGTTGAATTTATACACGGTATAAAAATAAAAAAAGTCCCGACATTTTTCGTCGGGACTTTCTTTTTTATATTATAAAATATTAGTTACAACCAACGTTTCCGCTAACACTTACAACCGGGAAGTTGAAGTTAGACTGAACACATTGTATGCCTGTAAATGTGGCATTGATAGAAGTTGAATTTGTGTTGATACTTACAACACCTGTTTTACCATACCAGGTAATACCTGAAGGTTGACTAGGCGCATTTAAAACTGTTACCTGAACGTTTGATGGTCCGGAAACACTGCTTACGTTATAATTACCTGTTTGAGGAATTGTATTGAATGATAAAGTAACTTCTACAGAACCGCTAATACCTTTTAAAGTTAAGCTTCCTGATGAAGCACATGAAGGGTTTAACCAACCACTACCACCTGCGTTCAAGTTTGAATTTTCTGAAGCCGGGTTTGTAATAGGAACACTTCCTGTTTGCGTAGCATTACCTGCATTGGGATTTCCACCAGTACCGGTTGCCGAATCTTTATAAGTTGGCTTAATGGTATTATCTGTTTTTTTACTACAAGCAAAAAATACTAAGGCTGCGATAGTTACACAGGTTAAAGCGAGAATACTGATTTTTTTCATGGTATTTAGAATTATTCAAATTTAGCAAAAAAACCTGAAAATTCCAAATTTAGGCCCGCCCAATGAGTGAATGGGGTATAAAAGCTACTGAAGCGGGGTTTTCAGACCTGCTGTGACGGACCTTTGTTTAAAATAAAAACACTTAGTTACAACCAACGTTTCCGCTAACAGTTACAATCGGGAAGTTGAAGGTAGACTGGACGCATTGTATTCCTGTAAATGTGGCGTTGATAGAAGTTGAATTTGTATTGATGCTTACAACACCCGATCTGCCATACCAGGTAATGCCTGTAGGTTGACTAGGTGCATTTAATACGGTTAGCTGAACGTTTGAGGGACCGGAAACACTGCTTACGTTGTAATTGCCGGTTTGAGGAATTGTATTAAATGATAAAGATACTTCCACCGAACCGCTAATGCCTTTTAAAGTTAAGCTGGCAGATGAGGCACAAGAAGGGTTTAACCATCCGCTTCCACCGCAATTTAAACTTGAATTTTCAAAAGCCGGATTGGTTACAGGAATGCCACCCGTTGGAGTTGGAACACCAACATTGGGATTTCCTTTTGTGCCACCACAAGCTTCCGCATAACCCGGTTTTATGGCATTTTCGTCACTACAGGTTTGACTTTCCTTCTTTTTACAGGCAAAAAGCAAAAATGCCGCAATAATTACAAAGGTAAGAGGTAGAGTATTTATTTTTTTCATGATAAATAGGTTACTCAAACTTCGTAAAAAAAAGTACGAAAAAATAAAATTAAACAGGGTTCAATGATTAAAGGTGACTTTCGCCTAGTAAAAAGTTCGATTATTTACAACCAATTGCTTCAAAAGTACAGAAGTTCGGTATCTGTCTTCCTCGTACATAAGGAATAGATCCATCAAATATTTAGCAACATTTTTAACGCCAATTTCATCGGCCAACTTTAATAATCCTTTCGGGTAGTTAACGCCTTTGGTCATAGCCAAGTCAATATCTTCGCGGCTGGCAATGCCAAGATATAAAGTATCCGCTGCTTCGTTAATGAGCATGCAAATAATGCGACTATAAATTTGTCTGGCTAGTGCCATGTCTTTTTTTGGCTCCGGCATTTTTGCCCCTTCGCTGTAGTCATAAAATCCTCTTCCGGTTTTACGCCCCAAAAATTTGGCTTCCAATAAACGCTTTTGTGTAAGCGAAGGTTTAAAGCGCGGATCAAAATAAAATTGTTGCCAAACGGTTTCGGTTACTACATAATTTACATCGTGCCCAATAAGATCCATTAATTCAAAAGGACCCATTTTAAAACCGCCAATTTCTTTCATGGCCCAATCGATGGTTGCGTAGTCGGCAATTTGTTCATCGGCAATTCGTAATGCTTCGCTGTAAAAAGGACGAGCCACACGATTCACAATAAAACCGGGAGTATCTTTTGCAATAACGGTTACTTTACCCCACGAATCAATTAATTGTTTTACGGGAGCAATAATTTCTTTTGAAGTGGCAAGGCCGGGAATGATCTCTACCAAAGGCATTAAGGTAGCAGGATTAAAAAAATGTATACCTATTACGTTTTCTGGTCTTTCACAAACAGAAGCAATAGATGTAATTGATAAGGAGGAAGTGTTTGAAGCAAGCAAGCATGTTTTTTTCACCAGCTTTTCAATTTGCGAAAATACCTGTTGTTTGATCTCAAGTTTTTCAACAATAGCTTCAATAATGAGGTCGCAGTCTGCAAGATCATTCAAAGCATTAGTAAAATGAGCATTGGTTATGATCTCATTCTTTTTTTGTTCGGTAATTTTTTGTTTCTCAACAAGTTTTGAAAGTGAGGCCGCGAGTGTTTGTTTTGCTTTTACAACAACGTCGTTGTTTGTATCGTAAATATGAACGGTGTGACCAAATGAAGCAGCTACTTGCGCAATACCGCTACCCATGGCACCGCCACCAATAACGCCAATAATACTTTTAGAATTCAACATAATAATTAGTGAGCAATAATGAGTTTAGAATTTTTGATGAGTTGGTTATCTAAACTTAGTCGTAAAAAATAAATACCATTATCAAATTGCGATGTGTTTATTTCTTTAAAGTTTGAATTACTTCCCTTAATATCTAACGTACTTTGTTTTAATACTGTTCGCCCTTGCATGTCGAATAGTTCAAAGGTAATGTCTTTAGTACTCATAAGATCAGCCATCATAATAAATAACGAAGCGTTAGCAGGATTTGGACTTACCATAATATTTTGACCATAAGAATATGGGTTGATGCCTGTTGGTAGAGAACCTGTGCTTGTTCCTACACCATCCGGAGGAGGCAGATCATCGTCGTTAGCAACAATCGTATTTGTAAATAAATGTGATTTCAGTACAAAGATCCCATTCTGCTCGTCAACCGCTACAATATTTTTACTTGGCAAATACGGATACAATCCCCATAAACCATCATATGGATCAGGGTAACTGCTTACGTTTCCACCGGCTTGTGGATGTGTATCAAAATATCCGGCCAAGAAAGGAGCGTTTGGATTTTTAATATTGAGTAATTGCAAACCATCGCAATAACTAGCTAAAAAGCAAAGCGAATCGTTCACTGTCCACGGGTTGTGCGGCGTGCCTCCGGCATATTGATTATAGGTTGAAAGAACCTGCATGTTAGCTAAATTTTGTACGTCGATAACTTTAACGGGTAAACCGGCAGGAACTTCATCGCACATTACTAATGTTTTTTTATTGGGTGTAATGGCGCTGCTGTGATTATAACCTGAGCTTACATAACTTGTTAATGATCCAACTTGTGTAAATGAATACGAAGGAGGCGTTAGAGTGAAGGTATACAAGCCTCCATAACCTGCAGAAACAAATACGGTATCGTTATTAGCGTAAGTATCATGAACTGTGGTAATGAATGCGGCGTCTTGATTTAATTTTCTAATTAAAGTAGGAACACTTGGAGTAGCTAAACTATAAATATTTAAAGTAGATTTTGTATTATCACTGTAAGTTACACTTGAGCAATACAATTTATTTCCATCGATCCATACGGCATGCGTTCTTTTAAAAATGGTTTGTGCATCATGAACTTTATGAACGCTATCCGGTAAATACTGAAGATCAAAAATTTGAAAACTATTAAGGCCGCCATCATCACTTACTACGTAACAATAATTTTGATAGGTTTTCATTTCGCGCCAAACCGTACCGGTTATCTTGCCAGGTTCAAAATCGCAAATTACTTGTTGGTAAGGATTTGTAACATCCACAAAATAGGTTCCTGCGGCAGACCCTGCAATGGCATACTCTCTGTTTTTATTGGCTTGATACCATCCCCAACATGCTGAGAATTTTGTTCCATACGACGTGGTATAAGTCCCTGGGTTAATAACACTACAAAGCGTAAAATTATTAGCGCCATATACTTGTGCGTTTGTTTTGCTATAGGCAAAGATCGCTAAAAGTAAAAGTAGTTTTTTTATCATGTTAGATATTATTAATGATTATTTTTTTTGTAAGAGAACCATTCTTTGTTTTTAAGTTCACAATGTAAGCGCCGTTTGCTAATTGTGATACATCTATTTTTTGTTTCCCAAAAAAAGAAAGTTGTTGAGATAAAACTATTTCTCCCAAAACATTTGAAATAATTACAGAGGCATTAACGTTTTTTGCGCTGGTGATGTTAATGTGATCCGAAGCAGGACTAGGATAGATTTGAAAGTTTGTTTCCATGGCTGCATTCTCGGTAAATCCAATGGGTTGAATAAAAGTTTGAGTCGCATCTAATAAAAACACACCATTTTGCATGTCCAATGCTAATATCAAACCGCTAGGAAAAAAAGGATAAGCACCCCAATTACCACGATAACCATTGTACGAGCTTCCACTGATGCCACCTTGCGGATGGGTATCAAAAAATCCTGCAAACACCGGATTAGCGGGATCAGCAATATCGTAAATATTCAAACCGTCTTCGTAACAACTAATAATAGCCCATCTATTACCGATCATATAGGGATTATGCGGTGTGGTATTTGGATATGGATTTATTGTGCTTTGAGGAATGATATTTGCAGGATCTTGAACATCAACTATTCTTATTGGTAACGAAGTTGGTACTTCATCGCAAAATACTAATGTTTTTTTATCGGCAGTTAAAGCACTTGCGTGATTGTAGGCCGCGCCCGAACTGTAATTTATATAGGAACCTAATTGTGTAAATGTGTTTAAAGCATCGTTGTACTTAAAAAGATAAAGTCCTTGATTACCACAGGAAGCAAAAACTGTATCGTTATTCACATACATATCATGTACAGTGCTTATCAACGGAAAATCCGTTTTAAGTGATCGCAAGAACGTTGGATTGGTGGGCGTTGCCAAACTGTAAATGGTCATTGACTCATAAGAACCTCCCAATTTTGTTTCAGATCCAATATACATTTTGTCTTTATCTATCCAAATGGTATGTCCTCTTTCAAAATAGGTTGTGCCATCGTGTACCACATGAACACTATCCGGCAAATATTGCATATCAATTATTTGAAAACGATTTGGCGCACCGTCATCACTTACAATATAGCAGTAGTTTTGAAACGTTTTCATTTCACGCCAGGTACAATTTGATTTACCTGGAACATAATCACAAAGATTTGGAAAGCCCGGATTGCTTATATCCATAAAATAAGTTCCGGTACTGCTTCCTACAATAGCGTATTCTTTATTTTTTGATGATTGAAACCAACCCCAGCATCCTGAATATTTACGTTGATCGCTTCCAATTCCGCCGGTACTTTGTGGGTTTACAAAACTAACAAGGTTTATTCTGTAAGAAGAAAAGGTTTGCGACTTGCCAAAAAAGCAAGCGCTTAGTAATAGAAGTAAAAGTGATCTTTTCATTAGTTCGAATCCTAACAAATATAGTGAAATTATGATTTAAATGAAAGAGGATCAGAACAAAGCTGTTAACCCAAAATGGATCTTGCCATTCCTCGCATCAAAGCCGTTACCAAATTGGTTTCCAATGGCATAGTTGATGGATAAAATGCCCGCTTTTGTTTCGAAGTTAATGCCGGTGCCCACGCTAATTGGTATATCATTCATATAACTATTAAAAGCATTCTTCTCATAAAAAGCACCTTCGGTAAATACAATAATGTTGGAATTTTGCGCAAACAAAAAGCGGTACTCAATGGTGCCAATGGTATAAAATGAAGTGAAAATACTTTCTTCGTCAAAACCTCTTAAAGTTCTTAATCCTCCAATACGGATCAATTCATTGGTGAATAAAGGCGCATCCCCAAATATAGAAGCGCTTTGTAAACCTAATTTTAAAACATTGTTCTTCGACAAGTGCATGTATCCGCTGATGTTGGCATCATACATGTATTGCGTTGAGCTAAGTGTGATGTTGTTATAAGCAAGATCATTGATCTTTGGATTTTTCCGTACTTTTTTATTTCCTGCAGAGGCATTCATTTGTATCGAGATCCCGTTTCGCGGATTGAATTTATAATCGAGGTTTTCGTAAAAAACACCAAAGCCATTGAGTTGTGTTGTAACATCGGCATAATCGGGTAGTGCGGTTACATTGGCAAGTCCGTATGTAGAAATGATGTTCGAGGTTCTTTTTTTGACACTCAATTTTATATAATTCAATCCCGATACATAATATTGCAAACCAAGATCGTTATTGATATCTATAAATGAGGTATCGCGTTTGTAAATTTTAATTGCATAATCACTTCCAAAAGAGGAACCAAACATATAAGGGTAGATCATTTTCCCTTTAAAATCCACAGTTTGCGATTGTAATCGGCGCCATTCCAGATCAAATGTTTCACCATTGTGCAATATCTCATTTAGTAATTTGATCTTTATATCACCGGTTAAGATAGTTTTGCCTGTATTAGCATTTGGTTGCACGCCTATGATTCCGTCTAATTGTGTCGCTCTTTTCTTATCCAAAAATAAAATAAGCTTGTTGGTCTTATCAGTAAGCTTTGCTAGTTGGGGTTTTGTTTGCGTTACAAATGGAAGTTGTATCAAACGTTTTGCAATCCCTAGCATTGCTTGCTCATTATAAGGCTTACCCGGAAATACATTGATATAGCGGTGTAGGAATTTGGAATTCAATTTAGCATTACCTACAACTATAACCGAATCAATTTTAAAGAATTGACCTTTTTGAACATTAAGCACCGCTTTTAAAATATCATTTTCTATGGAAACACTATCCAGTTTTACGCTTGCAAATGGACTTCCATTATTCTCGTAATACGTGATAATGCGTTCTTTTAATTGAGTAATTTGTTTTCCGCTGAATGGTTTTTGTAAATAGAGTTTCTCGCTAAATCCGATCTTTGAAGCTAATGAAGGATTAAGATTCCCCAGCTTCAGTTGCGCCCATTTTAATTGGTTTCCTGAATTGATGGAAACAGAAAGTGAATTTGAATTTTGTTCGATGGTATCGGCTTGTGCCAGTAAATACCCCTTATTTTCAAAATAAGTGATTACGTTATTCAGTTCATTTATAGCTAGACTTTTTTTGGAATGATGTTTTTTGTAGTTGATGCTTTTAAAGCGTAGCTGTTTTTCGTTAGTGATCTTAAGGTCGAAGGTTTGAGCTTTATTCAAAAGAAATAAAACCAAAAAAACACAGGTATAGTGATATTTGTTCAATGAGGGCAAAATAGTGTATTGTATATAACGCAGATGCTTATTTTTAGTATATTTAGTGCTTAAATTTAGCATAAAATGAGGGTATTTTCTATTTTGTTACCATTGGTTTTTACCGTTTCGGTTTGTTTATCACAATCACCAATTACTTTAACATCAAGCAATTTTCCTGCAAATGGAGATACCCTGCGTTATAGCATAGCACAGGTGAGTACAAGTATCAATTATACACAAACTGGTGCCAATTATACATGGAGTTACGATTCGCTAATTCCAAACTCACAAGGTGTACGAGCCTATAAGTTGGGATTACTTACTCCATATGCATTCTTTTTTGCAGGACTGAATGAGTACGGAGAAAAGATCGCTGATACTTTAGGTGCAGGGCCTTTAACCATAACCAATTATTATAACTTTTATAAAAAGCAAACAAGCCCTTTAAATGCCTATGTTGTGGATGGTGCAGGAATGACATTTAGCAGTATACCGGTACCTTCTTATTACTCTGACAAGGATGAATTATATATGTTGCCAATGTCATATCCTAAATACGATAGTACAACATTTAAGTACTCAACACTTACGTCAACATTAATACCAATAGTGTATTCTAAAACTGGTTCCAGAGTAACAAAAGTTGATGGCTGGGGAACTATCACAACGCCAAATGGCACGGCACCGTGTTTGCGAATTATTACAACACAATATTCTCAAGATTCGATAAAAAACACCATCGTACCAATTCCGTTTGGTTTTCCAAATAACCAAAGAAGTTATCAATGGCTTACCACAACGTCTAAAATACCCTATTTAGAAATTAACGGAAACTTGATAGGCAATAATTTTACAGTTACTCAAATAAGATATCGTGATATTTACCGAAACATTCTTTCGGTTGGAGAGCTTGGGAATGAACCTGTTTTTAGTGTTTACCCAAACCCGGTAAGCGAAAAATTAATGATCAATAGTAAGCGGACAGATCTGGTAGCAAGGGTATATGATGTGAGTGGCAAATTGGTGCTAATTTGTGAAAAAATGGAGGTTAGTGAGGGTAAAAACGAGCTAAATGTCGGAAAATTAAGTCCCGGCTTGTACCACGTTCAAATAACAGGAAGTAATCAACAATTCGATCTTAAATTTATTAAAGAGTAATATTTTAAATATTAATATAAAGCCTTACTTTCGTACAAATTAATTTAACTATTATGGGAAGTCATCACGATCATAATGATCACTCAAACGAAAAAAAACCGGTATCATTTACCGTACCATTGATCTTTGCAAGTGCTATTGTTTTAGTTATTGTGCTTTTGGTTAGCTTAGGAGATCCTAAACATGGAGAATGCTGTTGCGAAGAAGGTACATGTACAAAAGAATGCATGGATGCATGCAAAGCTGGGCATTGCGAAAAAGATGCTTCTTGCGAGGGTAAGGAACATGGCGATCATCATGGCGATGCACATGCTGCAGACGCAAAGGCTCCGGAGCATGAGGCAGCGGCTGATACAACCGCAGCGTCAACTGCACACGTTGAAGCAACTGATACGGCAGCTACTAAAGTTCATAAAGAAGAAGCTCATCATTAATATTAACACTTTTATCGGTGTTGAATGGAGATGAAGAAAATGAATACTAATAAGAGAGCACCTCAAAGAGGTGCTTTTTTATTTTTCTGTATATGTATTTCCATTTTATTATGGAACTGCAATAGCGAGGGTGAAAAAGACAAGACCGTAAAGAATATAGTAGTTAAAAAACCTGAAGACGTTAATAAAACAACGCTTCAATCGTATCAAGAGATCTTAAAGAAAAAAAGCAACGACACTTTACTTATTTATGATGGCGATACCTTATTGGCGTTTCCGTTTTTTGAGCGTTTAAAAAGAGGGAAGAATATTTTATTCTTTGAAAAAGGTAAGCTTACGCCTTTAGGAGATAGTGTAGTTTATTTTGTGAGAAATGCAAGGCATTATGGCTTGTATCCACAAGATTATCACGCGCGTAAATTGGATACCATTCTACCTAAAACATTTGATAAAGCTTCTCAATCGTATTACTCGGGTTATATTGCCCAAGCTGAGGTATTGCTTACCGATGCGTATTTAAAATTTGGCGCGCACGTTAATAAAGGAAGATTCAATCCTGATACCGCATTACTTGAATGGAAGCCAACTAAACTGGATACAAATTGGCTGAGCATTTTAAAATTGGGTATTGATAGCAATTGTGTACGCCGCGTTTTTGATTCATTGGAACCACGCCACGAAGGTTATCAGTTCTTGAAGTACGCATTCTTAAATTATATCCGCGAAAATGAGACAAGAAATTGGGATTCGGTGTCGTTTTATAATGTAAAAGACACTACCGTTTTTCTTCAACAATTAAAAGATCGTTTAACAACCACAGGAGATTATGTGGATAGTTTGAAGGTAAATGATAGTTTAAAATTAGCAAAGGCTTTAAAGAAATTCCAAAAGCGAATGAATCTTGATCCTGATGGGAAAATGGGGAAGTATACTCGGCAGGCCTTGCAGTTAAGTAAAGAACATACCATTCGTCAAATGGAAATGGCTTTGGAGAGATGGCGTTGGGAACCAAAAAAATATCCAGAGAAATATGCGATGGTAAATATTCCTTCTGCAAATATTCGTGTGTTTGAATGGTGGAAGAAAAAGAAACAGGATACATTGGTGTTGTTAAGTAATGTTGTAGTAGGAAAACCAGAAACACCAACACCGCTTTTGCAAAGCAAGATCAATTACGTTATAATATATCCTTATTGGAATGTGCCTTTTAAAATAGCGTGGGAGGAAATACTACCTGCTGTTAAACGTGATACAAATTATTTACGCCGTAAGAATTTTGAAGTGATAGGGGCGAATGGAGAGGTTGTAACGAATATTGGAAAGCTTAATTGGAAAAAATATAATAAGGAATATTTACCAATTCGATTTCGCCAGCGTATTGGAGATGATAATAGTTTAGGTGTTTGTAAATTTAATTTCAATAATAAGTATGGTGTGTATTTACACGACACCAACAGCAAGCGTTATTTTAAAACATTTTACCGTTATCAAAGCCATGGTTGTATTAGATTGGATAAATATTATGAAATGGCTCGATTTGTAATTCGTGAGGATACTTTGAAACTTCCTTACGACACATTGGATGAATGGTTAAAACGACCTGTTCAACAAAAGATAACCCCCAAAAAACCACTACCGATATTTGTGCGCTACTATACCGCGCAAACGGATAGTAATATGAATTTGAGATTTTTTATAGACGTATACCGTAGAGACGAGTATATGATAAAGAAATTGTATAGAAAGGATTAAATTGTTCCTTAAGCGTTGCGCTCGATGATATTGATATCGTAATTCAACATGATCTTATAGTCTTCGCCTGCTTCTTTTATCTCTTCATCATCTTTTTCGTAATACCAATTAATAGTGGCATCAAGTGCAATTAGTTTAATGAAGAACTTAGAAAGTAATTTAGAAGCTACCGTATTGAAATAATCTAAACGTAAACCAACAGTTAAGCTTTGATCACCTCTATTGGCTGCAAACTCTTCTGTCCAGCGATTAAGGCGATCAAAAAAATCAATTGGATTTTCAGCTACAATTTTGCCATCAAGATCAAGTGTTCCGTTTTTTAGGTCAAAAATGGCCTGAGGGGTAACATCTGTCTTTGTGATAACTATTTTTCCTGAAGTATCGATGGGATAAAAGTAATGATTTTTAAAACAAAAACAATTATCTTTTTAATTATCTATAGCGCGATCTTTGACCTTTGTGGCCGGATTTCCTCTATAAATACTATAAGGTTCAAGGTTTTCGGATGCTACAGAACTCACGCTCAATACCGCGTGTGAGCCCACGGTAACGCCTTGGCAAACAAGCGATTTTGCACCTAGCCAAGCTCCGTCCTCAATACTAATTTCTTTTATCATAAGCTCAAAATTGCTTTTACTGAAATTATGATTCCCGCTCATGATCATAGCACCTTGAGATATACAAACATTAGAGCCTATTTTTACTTTCCCAAGATTATCTATCCACACATTTTCTCCGATCCATACATTGTCTCCAATTTCTAAATTCCAAGGATATTTTACTGATATATGTGGCTTAATTACTAAACCCTTTCCAATTTTTGCACCAAATACTCTTAACCAAAAACGTTTCGGACGCATAAAGGGCATGGGGCCTTTAAGAACCATTACATTTATAAAATACCAAAGTGTGCGACTGATCGCATTTCCTCCGGGATCGAACGAGGAATTGTTGAATTTTGAAAGATCTGTTTTAGCGTTTCCCATTAAATAGCTGAATGTACTTTTGGTTTATCAAAGATAAATTTATTTTCTTAGTAATGTAATTTAAAGCGGCTTCACTTTGTTTTTTGTACTCGGTATTGGATAAAGAAGCGCATTCTTCAATTGTTTTAATGAATTTACCTTTATGATCAAGGTTCAAAGCAAAACCTGCCTCATTCTGCTCTACATCATTCCAGGGAGTTTGATCGCTTATGATCACCGGGCAAGAACTCATTAAACTTTCTACAATGGAGTGGCCATAATTTTCGTTAGTTGTAGGTAAAAATAAATAGTGATGTTGAGCTATTGTTTTTTGTACTTCATGAAATGGAAGCTCGCCTTTATAATTTACTTTTACGTGAGAAGGAAGTTCCTTTATTTGTTGTTGACATTCTTTCCAATACGCTTCATCTTCTATATTTCCGTAAATGGTATATTCTACCAAGTATTTCTCAACTTTGCTTAATACATCTAATGCAAAATGTAAATTCTTCACTTTTGAAATTCGCGACAAGTAGAAAAGAGAGAGCTGTCCCGGTTTTTTTTCTTTTTCAACCTTAAAGGCTGCGGCATTATTTACATTCTCTAAAACATTTACAAAAGCTTTAGGATAAAAATGTTTGATATCGTTTTCTTCTTGCACATTTGTAGCATGAAAATGGATGTTCTTGTAAAAATTCTTGGCTTTTGAAAGAGTGATATAGATCTTCTTTTTTAAAGATTTAATGTTCAAAGCGCCTTTGCCGAGCATTCCCCTTGGTGCTAATACAACTTCAGCCTTTAGCTCACCTTGATTTTTGAGTTGTACAATAAAGATCGAGAACCAATAACTCCAAAAACTGTTGAGGTAAATTACATCACTGTTTACTTCTAACAGTAGTTTTTTTAAATTCTCTTTGCTTAATTGATCTTTTGAGAAGTAAAAATAATTTACACCTTCATTGATGATCCATTGATTTGCTTTTACATTTGTATAAGCTTCATCAGATCCAAGATCTTGATTGGTGGTAATAAGATAGATGTCAAATTCACTTTTTAATAAAGTAATGAGCGAGTATATGGAACGAACTGGTCCGCCGGCTTTTGTACCCGGTAAATACCAATCAATTAATATGCTTAATTTTTTCTTGCTCAATTTATGTCGATGGTGTTCTTATCTATCCAATCATTTAAAACTACTAAGTGCCAAACCCGTGACCATGTAACTAAAGGATCATCATTTAAAAAACGATCCCACAAGTTTTTAGCCGCATTTGGCTTTAAAATTCCTTTTGCCTCTAATTTGGTGATATTGTTTTCGCAAAAACTTTTCAATTCGTTCTTAAGCCAATGTTGCCAGGGTAGGGTAAAGCCCATTTTTGGTCGGTTCACTATTTCGCTTGGTAAAAGATCACCCATGCTGTCAACTAACATTTTTTTAGGTGTTGAAGGATATTTTTGCTCGTCGTTTATACCTAAAGCAAATTCCACAAGATGATGATCCAAAAAAGGTTCGCGCACTTCTAGTGCAACTGCCATACTCATTTGATCGGTATCGCGAAGTAAAACGTTTTGGAGGTATGTTTTAATTTCCATGCAAGAAATAGCGCTCAGTATTTTCTTGTCATCTATTTTTATTGCTGAAGCAATGGCTGCAACAGTTTGTGATGCATTATTTTGTTTTACCAGCGTATTTAATTCTTTATTGGTAAATACACTTCGACTAAGGGGATAAATATTCTTTAACGCGTGATTATCTAAGTTCAAGATCTCGGCAATTTTTTCGTTACCAATAGATCGCTTTTTTTTCTTTATTAAACTGCCGCCAATTTTTAAGGCAATTCCCGGAATCACTTTCAGTAACCATTTTTCTTGCAATTCTTTTAAACGCTTAAAATTCTCGTAGCCTGCAAATAATTCATCACCGCCAATTCCGCTTAAAGCCATGGTAATTCCTGCATTTTTGTGGCTTTGGAAACAATGTAGGTATTCGGGCCATCACCACTAGGATGATCCATGGCGTTGAGGGCGTTTGGTAAGTCTTTTAAAAAATCGTCAGGCGTTAATTTGATCTCGTGATGTTGGGTATCGTATTTTTTTGCGATGATCTGCGCGTATTTGGATTCAGAGAATTCACTTTCGTCAAACGAAATATTGAACGTATTTATTTTCTCGTTCGAAACTTTGCTCATTAAAGCTACAACAATGCTTGAATCGATCCCTCCTGATAAAAATGCACCAAATGGAACATCGGAAACTAAACGGCGTTGTACCGATGCGCTTAAGAGTTCAAATACTTTATTACAATTCTCCGTATAACTTAGTTCGTTCTTTTGTTGAATAAAGCGTTCTGGTTTCCAGTATTCAGTTATAGTGGCTTTGTTATTTGTATATTCTAAATAGTGCCCTGGCAATAATTGCTTAATGCCTTTTACAATTGTATTTGGGGCATGCACAGTTTGATATTGCAAATATTCGGAGATCAGATCAGAATTTAGTTTAAATGTTTTGATGCCGCTGTTTATGATGGGTCTCACTTCACTCGAAAAAACAAATATACTTTCGGTATAGTGATAATAGAATGGTTTTACGCCCATTCTGTCGCGCGCTGCAAATACATTTCCTGTTTCGGTATTATAAATGGCAAAGGCAAACATACCATTGAGGTAATTCAAGCATTGATTTCCCCATCGCAAATAAGCTGCTAAAATAACTTCGGTATCGCTGTTGGTTTTGAAAAAATAAGTTGTATGTCCGCTGCCTTGCGCAGCGCGCTGTAATTCAAGTTTTAATTCGCGGTAATTATAAATTTCGCCATTAAAAACGATCACCAGTTTATTATCTTGAGAAAAAAAGGGTTGATTTGCACTTTCGCTCAGGTCGATGATGGATAAGCGGCGGTGACCAAGCGTAATGTTCTTATCTGAAAAAACACCATCGTTATTTGGGCCACGGTGCTTTAAACGATCATATTCCGCACATGTTAAATACCTATAGATTTCAGGAATTGTTTATCGACCAACATTTTTTTAAGACCTTCTTCTATAGTGATGAGTTTTTTATTCAGTATAGCTTTCATTTTTGAATTATCAGGCTGTCTGCGTGTCATATCCCCCTCTTTTAAAGGTGGTAAATGCACGATCTTCGATTTGGAGTCGGTTAATTTAATGATGAGTTCGGCCAATTCTTTTATCCTGGTAAGTTCATCATTCCCTAAATTGATCACATCGTTCTTTATCGATCCTTTTTCAAAAATATTACTTATAGTCTCAATATTATCATCAATATAGGTGAACGTGCGTGTTTGCGATCCATCGCCGTATAAGGTAATATCTTCACCTTTTAATGCCGCGGCTATAAATTTGGCCGTAACAAAATCGGTACTTTGTTGCGGACCGTAAGTATTAAAGAAACGAAATATGGTGTAATCTAAGCCGTGTTCTTGCTGGTAGCTTCTAAAGAAACATTCGCCAAGGTTTTTTACAACAGCATAAGGTACACGAGAGTTAAGCGGTGTTCTGTGTTCGTTTTGAGGTAATTCAACTGGTTCGCCATACACTTCTGAAGAGGAAGAATAGAATACGCGTTTTACAGAAGAGTTTTTTGAGAGCTCTAAAATGTTCTTGATCCCATCAATATCTTTTAAAACCTTTATTGGATTTTCCTGAGTTCTAATTACACCAACAACGGCAGCCAAGTGAAATACAAAATCAAAATTGAACGAATAGAATACCGAATCAATTTCGTTTAGGTTGTTTACGTTCGCCTTAACAAATTTAAAATTCTCCTCATCAAGTTTGGGTAATTTTTCAAGAGAACCAGTGCTTAGATCATCAATAACAACAACAAAATGAAATTTATTTGAGATCAGTTTTTTTACAAGAGCACTTCCAATATTTCCGGCGCCTCCGGTTACAAGTATTTTTAATTTATACGCCATGTACGAGTTTCAATAGACTTTGTTTCCATATTTCGGGAGTGATCTTTGCGCCTAATTTTACGCTTTCCTCTCCCATGGTAAACAAGTCCTTATCTGCTAAAGATAACATTTTTTTTAATGCCGTTTTTAACGATGTTTTGTTATTAGCCTCTATAAGAAAACCGTTTTTGCCTTCATTTACAAATACTTCTGTAGCGCCAACTTTAGGCGTGCTAATAATGGGAAACCCTGCGGCTGCAAATTCGTGCAAGGCAACACCCCAAGGCTCAAAAAAACTTGGCAGTACAAAAACGCCTGTTTGTTGTATGGTTGGTAAAAGATCTTTTGGTTGAATAAATCCTAAATGTTTTATTTTAGGATGAGAAATTGGTTCAATGGCGCCTTTCCCAACACACCATAATTCCCATTCACTAGGCGTTTCATTTTGAAGTTCAATGAAACTTTCCCATAAGGTATCAATTCCTTTTTCGTGAATATAACGTCCAACAAATATCAAACGCTTTGGGAATTGTTTTTGTTTTTGAGTTTTTGTTTGATCGTAATAACTTGAATATAATTTATGATCACAACAATATACGTTCAGCGAAATATTCTCCTCAATAAAACCTAATTTCTTGGCAAATGTTTTTTGACTTTGACCTGGAACAAACGCCCCTTTAATGTATTTCTTTAAATTAAGTTTAAAATAAACGGCGCCTAGTAATTGCTTTAACGAACCTGTATATTGATTGTCAAAACCCATTATTACATTTTTTAAACGCAATTGTTTTATCGCATTCAAATAGGGTTTGTGCATCCAGCCAGAAACATAAGTAAAGTCGGGAGAAAAAGTTTTGATCGAGTTAATGAATTCTTGTTCTGAAACTTTTTCGCGCTCAATAACTGTAATGTTCTTATGAAGATGACTAAAATCAAATGGAGCAACAGGATTTACTTTTTTCATGTAAAGTAAGATCTTGCAATCAGAAGTTTCTGCCAAATGGTTGAGGCAGGTTAAAAAATAACTTGCTAATTCTTCATATAAAACAAGAAATTTCATATTCGAGTGATCAGGGTCAGATAATGTTTACTTCTCTTTCCAACTGTACACCAAATTTATCAAATACTTTGCTGAGTACATAATCGGATAGTTGATAGATGTTTTGTCCTGTAGTATTATTTTTATTTACTAAAACCAAGGCTTGCTTGTTGTGTACAGCCGCTCCATTCATCTCAAATCCTTTGAGGCCACTTTGTTCAATAAGCCATCCTGCAGCTAATTTATAATTACCATTTTCTAAAGGGTAAGCAACTAAAGCATCAAAATCTTTTTTTAAACTCTTATATTTCTCCGCACTCACTTCCGGGTTCTTGAAAAAACTTCCGGCGTTACCAATTTCTTTTGGATCGGGTAATTTACTTTGACGAATGGCGATCACAGCGTTTGAAACATCTTTAATGTTAGGTTTTTCAATTGCCATTTTTTTGAGCTCGTCGTTTATGGCGCCGTAATGTGTACTTAATTTGTGATCTTCTGATAATTTAAAACTTACATCTACAATGAGGTAGCGATCTTTGTATTTACGTTTAAAAACGCTTTCGCGATATCCAAACTCACATTCTTCTTTTGAAAATGTTTTAATAGCACCTGTTGTAAGATTAAAGGCGTTTAATTCATAAAAAACATCTTTTATCTCTACGCCATAAGCGCCAATATTTTGCATTGGACTCGCACCAACGCAACCCGGGATCAACGATAAATTTTCAATACCGCCCAAACCTTTATCAATGCAAAACATCACAAATTCGTGCCAATTCTCTCCGGCCCCTGCTTTTACAATGCATTCATTTGCATTTGTGATCTCAATTCCTTTGATATTGTTTTTTATCGCTAAACCATCAAAATCTTTAGTAAAAAGGATATTACTCCCTCCACCCAAAATAAGTTTTTGATGGCTTAAATAAATGGGATCTTTAAATACTAACTCGAGGTCTTTTACGTTATTAATTTCAATGAAGTATTTAGCGAAGGCCTCTAACCCAAAGGTATTATAGGCTTTTAAGCTTTTATGTTCTTCAAAACGCATTTGCATACTACTTCGGGCACTACCTAAGTAGTACGAAGTAAAATTATAAATAATATTACGGCTTTAATTTTCTATCTTTACTCCAATATCAACAAACTCTTTGTTTACAACTCAAAATAAGCATGTTACGGTAAGCGTTATCAATGATCTAAGCAGTGATAATCGCGTAAAAAAGACCTGCAACGAGTTGGTGGCGATGGGTTTTAAGGTAACGCTCGTAGGGAGAAAATGGCCCTCTTCATTACCAATCATTAATTGGAATTTTGAGACCAAACGCATGAAGCTTCTTTTTAAAAAGGGAGTTTTGTTTTATGCTTTCTTTAATACGCGCTTATTTTTTTATCTTTTGTTTAAGAAGAGCGATGTACTTTATGCGAATGATCTAGACACGCTATTACCAAATTATTTGATATCGAAATTAAAGGGCAGTAAATTGATCTACGATAGTCATGAGATCTTTTGCGAAGTACCGGAATTACAACAAACGCCTTTCAAAAAGAAAATTTGGGAACGAATAGAGAAAAGCATTGTGCCGAAATTAAAATACTGCATTACCGTTAATCAAAGTATTGCGAATTATTTTAAAGAGAAATACGGAACTGAATTTAAAGTTGTACGTAATATTCCTGCAGAGGTAAACGGACAGCCAATAAAGGAAAGATCTGAATTAGGGATTAAACCCGGAGTAAAAATGATAGTCTTACAAGGAGCCGGAATTAATATCCAAAGAGGTGCAGAGGAATTAGTGTTGGCAATGAGATTTGTTGAGGGCGCGCAATTATTTATTATTGGCGGAGGAGATGTGTGGACTAATTTAGAGCAATTGGTTAAAGAAAATAAATTGGAAGATAAAGTGAAACTTATCAAAAAAATGCCCAAGGAAGAGCTCATGAATTATACATACAACGCGGATCTGGGAATATCTATAGATAAACACACGAATTTAAATTACAGTTACAGTTTGCCCAATAAGATATTTGATTATATACATGCCGAAGTTCCAATTTTAACCTCAAGGTTGGTGGAAATTGAAGCACTTATCTCGCAATTTAATATTGGTGCATTTATTACGAGTCATGACCCGGCGCATATTGCCGAACGAATAGGGTGGATGCTGTACTCGCCCGACTATAAAGTATGGAAGGACAATTTAAAGCACGCAAAAAAAGCCTTAACTTGGGAAGAGGAAAGAAAAGTATTGATTAACTTAGTATACTCAATGAACTAATGGAATTTTCGGCGCAACAAATAGCAGCACTTGTAAATGGTGAGATAGAAGGCGATGAGAATTCTATTGTGAATAATTTGTCAAAGATCGAAGAAGGCAAACCTAAGACCTTATCTTTTTTGGGAAACGCTAAATACGAACATTTTATTTATGATACAGAAGCGAGTATTGTTATTGTTTACAAAAACTTTATTGCGAATAAATCTTTCAAAACATCCTTAACACTCATTCGTGTAAATGATCCGCGCGAAAGTTTTGCTAAGCTTTTAGAAATGTATAATCAGATAAAGAATAACAAAGTTGGGATTGAGCAACCAAGTTATATTTCAAATTCAGCAAAAGTAGGATCGTCATGTTATATTGGTGCGTTTGTTTATTTGGGAGATAGGGTTGTTGTAGGTGATAATGTAAAGATATTTCCGAACACAGTTATTGGTGATGGATGTACAATTGGCGATAATACCATTATTTACGGAGGAGTGAAGGTGTACGCTGATACAAAAATTGGTAAAGACTGTACGATCCATGCGGGAGCGGTTTTAGGAGCTGATGGTTTTGGATTTACGCCAAACACCGAGAATAATTATAGTAAAGTGCCACAAATAGGGAACGTGATCATTGAAGACAATGTTGAAATTGGAGCGAACACGTGTATTGATAGAGCAACTTTAGGATCTACGATCATTCGTAGAGGAGTTAAGTTAGATAATTTGATCCAAGTTGCCCATAACTGTGAGATAGGCGAGAATACTGTTTTAGCAGGGTGTGTTGCTATTGCAGGCTCAACAAAGATTGGAAAAAATTGTTTGATCGGTGGTCAGGTTGGGATTGCAGGACACATTACAATTGCCGATGGTGTAAAAATTGCAGCACAGAGTGGAATTGGAAAAAGTATAGAAAAAGAAAATGATATTGTACAGGGTTCTCCGGCTTTCTCTTATCGTGATCACCAAAGAAGTTATGTAATATTCAAAAATCTACCAAAACTCAACGAAAAGATGAATGAATTACTTAAGAAATTAAATCCGTAAATTAGCCCAATGAAGATCGATATTTTAGCTATAGGCGTTCATCCGGATGATGTAGAACTTTCCTGCACAGGAACACTATTGAAGCATATTTCTTTAGGAAAAAAAGTGGGGATCCTTGATCTTACGCTTGGCGAATTAGGAACGCGTGGAAGCGCTGAATTACGTACCAAGGAGGCAATGGCAGCGGCAAAGATCCAGGGTGTTGCATTTAGAAAGCAATTACAATTGAAGGATGGATTTTTTGAGAATAATGAAGCTAGTCAGCGTGCTATCATTGAAGTGATCCGCGAAAGTCAACCTGAAATTATTTTGTGTAACGCTATTAGCGATCGTCATCCCGATCATGGACGTGCAGCGCAGTTAACTGCTGATGCGTGTTTTTATTCTGGATTGGTAAAAATTGAAACATTACATAACGGATCAAAGCAAACAGCTTGGAGACCAAAAGCGGTTTATCATTATATCCAAGATCAATATATCAAACCTGATTTTGTTGTTGATGTAACTGAATTTAGAGATAAAAAACATGAAGCCATCATGGCATTCTCTTCACAATTTTACGATCCAAATTCAAAAGAAGCTGAAACTCCAATTTCAGGAAAAGATTTTTTGGATATTGTTGATGCGAAGATGATGATCTGTGGCCGCTCTATTGGTGTAAAATATGCCGAAGGTTTTACAGCATCACGTTATATAGGCGTAAAAGATCTTTTTGATCTTCTCTAAACAAAATACTTTTTATTTAAACGATATCCCTTTCCTTTTTGAGACTGAATGATCTTTTTTCCAAAAATCTGACGGATATTATAAATATGAACGTCAATGGTTCTTTTCTTTGCCACGTTCTCATCATTCCAAACCGAAATGGCTAATTCTTTTTTACTAAAGAATTTATTTTGATTCTGCTGAAGTAGTAATAATATCTTGAACTCTTTTTTTGGTAGTTGGATCTTGGTATCATTTTTTATTACTAAGTACTCATCCTCGTCGATCACAAATTCATTGGAGTGCCTTACTTTGCTTATATCTGTTTTTATGCGTTTTATAAGAGCTTTTAAAAGTAATTCCATTAGCACTGGTGTGTTTTGATAATTCACAAACGCGTCAACTCCGTTGTTCAATGCCAGTTCTTGCAGAAAATCATCTTGTTTATTCGAATAAATAACTACAAATGGTTTTATGCCTGCAGATGCAGTTAATGTTTCTTTGGTGATGGCAATGCCGTCCATTGGAACAACATCAAGACTTATAAGTATTACATCAAAATGAGTGGAAGAGATATTTTGAAAATACTCTTCTTCGTTTTTTACAATAACAAGATTTGGAAAAACCTTTTTTAAATGATCAATGGTTTTAAATACCGATGATAATTGGTTATCATAAAGAAGAATAGTATTATTTAAGGTTTTATCCAAGTGCGTGTATGAAAAGCGAATTTCACACAAGCGATTTAACTTAACACTATTGCAATGTTAACTAAACATTATTCTTTAAATTATTTGCTAAAGTAGGTCTTTACCTTAATACTGCTCAGGTTGAGCAAGCCAATGATATGGAATGTTTTTTTTGCGAATTTGTATGGATTCCTAGCCTGTTTTGAAGCCGAATCGGTTTTAAAGTCTTTATACTTCGAATACCACTTTAAGGTTTGTTTGATCGTTTTGCGATCTACAATTTTTTTCAATTCAGGTTTAGTTGTAGTAGCGTTTAGGATCTTCTCAACTTCTTTAATTGGATATAATGGCTTTCGGGCAGGTTTATTTTTAAATATGCGATAGTGCGCGCTAAGAACTAGGTTATCAATAACGTTTTTTCCGTTACTAATGGCAACATCATAGTTCTTAAGTTCAATGGAGTCCTTGATCGTGTCGATCCCTTTTAATGTTCTCTTGTCGGTCATAAAGCAAAAAGCGCCCACTAAGATAAGTGGGCGCCTTTGAATTTAAAAGGTTTTATTAATGATTAACAATTAACTTAACGGTTTCTTTACTTACACCGTTGTTTATTGTTACAAAGTAAATACCTGTGTTTAAGGATTGTACATCGATTTGGAAATTATTATAGCCAAAGTTAACTTCCTGGTCAAGTGCCGGAGTTAGAACTACTTTACCGGTAACATCCATAACTTCAATTGTAACTTTTAAAGCATCAGTTGAACGAGAGTTGATGAATAAGTTAGAAGTTGAAGTCGCAGGATTTGGATAAAGGGTCATTGTAACAAACTCCTCTTGTGTTGCATTAGCTAAGTTAGTAAAACCACCAGTGAAAGCCGGAGCAGTAAAAGTTGGTCCTGCAGAAGCAGTTGATGCAGCAGCTAAACGAAGATCAGGCTTAACACCTAAAGCAGGAAAAGCATTTACCCAAGCGATCTGAGTTTTAGTTGTTGTTGTATCATTACCTCTTGTTGGAGTGAACCAAGGCGTGTAAAATGCCATTGTAGCTGTTATAGCTTTTGTTCCTGTTGCAAAGTCGGCAAGTATATTGCTTTCGAAACGTGCAGTATCTCCTGTGAAGTTATCTTCGGTAGTAGCAGCTTCAATTGAAAGCCCTTTTTCCCAACCAGTAATTAGTGAATTGTAACATGAAGTAGAAGTGTTGCGGCGAAGACGGAAAGCTTTTTCAAATTTCTCGCCAACAGGTAACACAATTGTTCCATCACCTTTTGGACCAATCATAGTTAAGTTAGAGAATACAGGACGGGTTAATGGTTGTGCGTATGAACCTGTTCCATCGTTATCAGATTCAAAACCGTTTGAATCACCGGCGGCATCAGAAAGATCTTTATCGCGAATAGAAACTGCAAACTGAATGCGACCTCTAAAACCAAAATCAGTATCAAAATCATCATCTAATCCACGATAAGCAATTAAATATTTAGCGTCTACTGTTCCGCCAAACCATTCATAAGAATCATCGCCAGAAAAGGAAACTTGTACATGATGAACTGTGGTTGCTTTCCCAACAGAACCAAAGGTCAAACCATTAATTTCTTTATTTGGTTGTAATGCTATTCCTGCAAATTCAATTCTTACATATGTTAAGGTGCCTGAATTATCGTTATCATTGGTTCCGCCATACTCTGTATCAGTGCTTGGTGTAATACCTTCAATATTAGCTACACCACCAGGTTGATTGTTGACAGCCTTTCCTAATAAAACAACTCCACCCCAATCTCCTTCTGCTCTGTTTCCTACGGCCTCATTAGAAGTAAAAATAATTGGAGAAGCACTTGTTCCTGATGCGTTTATCTGAGCACCTTTTGTAATAATTAAAGAACCTTGAGAGGTTTTATCACCTCTAATAATTGTTCCCGGTTGAATGGTTAGAACAGCGTTATTTTTTACATAAACCTTGTTTACTAAACAAACAACACCACTCCATGTTGTATTAGAAGTGATATCACTTGAAACGGTTGTTGTTGTTGCAGGATATACAGTGTTTTCGGGATCCCAATTTGCCCAGCTGTCTGTCCAGTCAGTTGCTGGCGTAGCATCAGTTACAGGAAAAGCACCTTTATAAGAGGTTGCGGTCCAAAATGCTTGCGCATTCATTAATGTGCAGGTAATTAATGCTGCAGCGGTTAGATAAATTTTTTTCATTTTTTTCGATTTAAATTTTATGCTACAAAGTTAACGAGAGATTGTGCTTAGGTCATTAACTAAACTTTACACTTACATTACAGTTATATTAACGGAAGGTTAAAAAAAAAGGCCACGCGTAACGTAGCCTTAATATTCAATTGACGTTAACTTAGAATTTCATGGATACGCTTAGAGAGATGGTTTGTCCGAACGTTGTTTCTTGCCAGCGATTATCAATTCCGTTATCGTATTTTTGATTACCGTTAAGATCTTGATAGAAAAGAAGCTTTTGCGCCAAAGCATCTCTAACATTCAATTTTGCTTCAAAGTATTTGGCAAATTGTTTGGTTAACTGAAAATCAATGATGTGTCTGTGATTTTCCCAAACATCGGGCTCCTGCACATTTCCAACAATAAAGATCCTTCTTCCAACTATATTATAAGATATGCTAGCGGTCCAGTTTTGTTTTGGGTGACTGAACATAACGCCCGCGTTCACAAGAAATGGTGATTGACCTTGAAGAGGTCTGTTTGTAATGGATCCGGCGATAACTGCTGTGTCGATAGTTACTTTCGATTTAATGATCGCTATATTGGTGAAGAATGTGGTGTTATTTAAAAATATACTAGAATCTCTTTTTATAAAAGAACTAAGCTTAAAACGGTACTCTAACTCTGCGCCAAAATTTTCAGCTTTTGGAGCGTTGGTATAATACAATTCATTACCGCCCGAAACGCCGGTGCGATTGATCAATTCAATTGGGTCTTTGAATTGTTTATAAAACCCGGTGGCGCTTAAAACCTGACCGGCGCCCGGATAATATTCAAAACGAACATCAACATTGTTGATGGTGGCTCTTTTGAGTTGAGTATTTCCACTTAAGATGTTATCATAGATAAAGTTATAGAAGGCAAAAGGAGCTAGTTTTCTGAATTCAGGACGAGAAACAGTTTTATAATAGCACAAGCGGATATTTATTTTATCATTTACCGAATAGATAAAATTAATTGAAGGAAGCGGATCAACAACGGTGGTGTCAATGATCTGTTCTTCATTTGTACCGAGTTCAAGATATTTAAAATATTGTTTATATGATTCTAACCTCACGCCACCAACAACTCTGAATTTTTCAAATATCTTTGTGTCTATCATTGCAAAGCCTGCGTGCAATGTAGAAGAGGCTGTATAGCTATCGGTAACCTTCGTGGCTTCGTCAAGCTTAAATCCGCCCAAACCATTTTGCTGAAGACCAAGGTGCTCAGCACTGAATATCTGATCTTCTGGAAGTAATAATAGTTCGCTGTCAAATGAGGCCTTTGGTGTTGTAGTTTTGCGATATCTTGAAAATCCTAAATTCCTTACATTAAACGTTCTATTGCGCTGTTGAAACATTCCTCCAACTTTGAATTCTGTTTTAATGTTCTTTAAGTTTAGAGGAATTGAGGCATCATATTTAAAGCTGTAGATGTTTTCTTTAGTGTTAGCCCAAAACATATTTCCAGCTGCTGCTGGTATAGTACCGTTTGGTTGAACTATTGCAAAGAAGGGGATGGTGTCGTCGGCAGCTTTTGAGATCTTTTGATAGATCATCCTTCTTTGGTTTGGAACCGAACGATTAACTGCATTATAACCGCCAACGTATTTTATTTTGATTTTTGATTTTGGTAAATAGTGCGTGCCTCCCAGCTGGCTGCTTAAAAGTAAATTTTGGGTAAACCACCTATTCGATGCTTTTTCAAATATCGCATCTTGATTTTGAAGTAGGAAATCTGCATCACGAACACCATTTCTAATGTTTACTTTATCTTCAGAATTAATACTAAATAAATTCTTCATACTGATCTGATTGTTCTCATTTAGTTTGTACCCTAAATTCAAAAGCGAACTATTAAGAATGGCTTGTGTGTAAACGGTGTCAATTAATTCGACTTTCATTAATACATTTTCGCTACTTGTGGCTCCCTGTTCCTCAAATTCTCTTCTTATGTTTTGATTAGTGCTTACACTGTTTCTATAAGACGTGGCGAATACAAAGCCAAAATCTCTTTTAAATAACTTTAAGTTTCTTCCAATAGAGAATTGAAGATTCATCTGTGGCAAAGCAGTTTTATTTTTAAGTGCCCAAGACGGTGTCATTTTTTTGGCGATCTCAGCTTTTGCATCGGTTTTCAAAGTGTCGAATACTTTTGTGTCAGGTATGCCACTTGGTAAGTCTCTAGTGCCATCATCTATGCCGAGCCAATCGTATTTACCGCCATCATAGGTTTTAAATGGCTTAAATGTGGCAAGCGTATTATAGGAGCCGCCAATTGAAAAGCTTATGAAATTTTTCTCAGGAATACTTTTTGTATTAATATTGATGATACCGCCGGCAAACTCTCCAGGCATTTCTGGAGTTGCTGTTTTTATGATCACTAAATTATCAAGCATATCCGAAGGAAAGATATCGAATGCAAAAGCTTTACGATCACTCTCCGAGCTGGGAAGTGGTGCACCATTAATGTAGGCGGCATTGTATCTATCGTTCAAGCCCCTGATGATCGCAAATTTATTTTCTTGAATACTGGCACCACTAACGCGCTTCAAAACATCACTTGTATTTCTATCCGGGGTTTTTTTAATAGTTTCGGCGCTAATACCATCGCTTACGCTCGCATTGTTCTTCTGCTGCAAAACTAAAGCTGTATTGTTTTCTTTGTTTAATGTAACAACTACTTCAACTTCTTGTAGATCTTTTGACGTTGATGGGTCAAGTAATATGTTCACATCTACTACATCATTAGCTTTTACTTCAACTTCGGCTATTTTTTTCGAGTCGTAAGAAATATAGCTAATTATTAACGTATATTTTCCGGGTGTAATTCCTGAAATATTGAACTTCCCGTCAAAATCTGCAATAGCGCCTTTACCTGTTCCTTCCAATGTTGCCATTGCTCCGGGCAGAGTTTCGGCAGTTTTAGAGTCGAGAATGGTTCCTGAGATCTTCCCGGTTTGAGAGAAAAACGATGTAAAAACGAAGGTAAACAGAACTAAATAGAATGCTTTTTGCATAACGGAGTATTTGCTGCAAAGTAAATGCGCTTAAATTACTCGCGTCTAAAGTTTATGTTACCAAAAAGTTAATTTTATTTACATACCTTTAGTATTAATTTAATGATTTATTAACTTCATAACCTTTAATAATTGGGTAACTTAGTGGCAGATTAATTATGAGTTCTAACTATAAAATACTTCTTGTTGACGATGAGCCGGATATTGTAGAGTTTCTGGGTTACAACTTAAAGAAGGAAGGATACACAGTATTTTCAGCTAACAACGGGAAAGACGCAATAGATCTCGCAAAAAAAGAGCATCCGCATTTGATTATCCTCGACGTGATGATGCCGGACATGGATGGTATTGAAACTTGCAGAGAAATACGTGATGTTAAAGAGATAAAAGATGTGTTGATAGCTTTTCTTACAGCAAGAAGCGAAGATTATACGCAAATTGCAGGTTTTGAAGTTGGCGCAGATGATTATATAACTAAGCCCATTAAGCCTCGTGTATTTATTAGTAGAGTAAAAGCATTACTTCGCCGATTACAATCCAATGCTTCTACTGAAACTAGTGTTGCGTTTGGTGATGTTAGAATAGATAAGGAAAAGCATATGATCTATAAAGGTGATCAAGAGATCAACCTTCCAAAAAAAGAATTCAAATTATTTTCTTTATTAAGCAGTAAGCCTGGAAAAGTATTTACGCGCGAATATATTTTAGAACAGGTGTGGGGTGATGAAGTTGTAGTTGGCGATCGCACCATTGACGTTCATATTCGTAAGCTTCGCGAAAAAATTGGCGAAGATTATTTCAAAACAGTAAAAGGAGTAGGGTACAAGTTCGATTTTTAATCCGCAAGACTTAGCCCCGGTTTCTAGCTATCAAAGATCTCGCTCTTTTTAACCATTTGATAACATTGCCTTAAGATCATAGTGAAAACGTAAGCTTAAATTTGTTCCGTGAAAAGATCACTTTATATAATTACTGCGCTAATATTGAGCTTTGGAGCTTTTGCAATTGACGATAAGAATGGTGCTAAAGAAGCTAGCAAAACAGTATTTATTAAAGTAACCGATACACATGGAGAAGAGTTAGCAGGTGCTAAAGTAGTGTTGACCGAAACCGGTAAAGAATACATAGCCGATTTTAATGGCCAGATACAGATAACTATTAAAACCACCGAAACTCTTACTCTTAAAGTACAGTCGATAGGATTTAATGAAATAAGCATTAAAACTAATGAATTAAGTACTTTTAATGACCTTTCCTTAACTCCATTATAGATCCCCAGTAAGTCTTTATCAGCAAGCATTTCAGCTTGATATGGTATTTCAAAAGTAAATTTTAGGTTGAGTTTTTGTTTCCTTAACATTACCTGTGCATTATCTTAATATTTTTGTATTAAGAAACTGCGCACCTAGTTTCTGCGTATAACAATTAAAAACCGGAACTTATGAAAAATTTAATTACAGCTTGTTTCTTTTTCTTAGCACTTGCAGCTAATGCGCAAAGCCTTAACGAAAAGGGTTTATATATTGATAGCGAAGGAAATTTATTTTCCGGTGTTATCACTTCATTGAATAATAATGTGAAGTTGGAAATGGATGTGAAGGATGGAATTATTTCAGGCAAGGCAACTTATTTTTTCGCGAGCGGAAAAGTAATGGAAGCTGGAATGATGGCAAACGGAAGTAAAGACGGACAGTGGACTCGTTATAACGAAAACGGAATGACATCAGCAATCGGTTTTTATGCCGCCGGAAAAAAATCGGGTACTTGGATCGTTTATGATGAGGCGGGAAAAAAACGCATGGAAATGAATTATAGCAATGGAGAAAAAACAGGCACTTGGACCAGTTGGGATGAAACAGGATCCGTTGCAAGTACTAAAGTGTACGGAGTAGCAATTAACACCTTAATATTTAAAAGGAAAGCCGCTTTTTTGAGCGGCTTTTTTTGTTGCACTTTTGTTGGAATGTGAGTCGAAGTTAGAAGTTATTTGTGATCACCATGAAGAAGTGTTTGTTGTTTAATTCAACAGATCTCTCTGTTCTAAACTCAAATACACGTGCTTGTGTAGTTCATTGCGTAATTGTTTTAAATGCGATGGTTTTATTCCGCCCAACTTCATCTTTTCTACTTCTCCATCATTATAAATTATATCAAAGGAGCCATTACTTACCTCGCTTACTCGCTCAATGTCATTAAAATACCAGATTTTACCACTGAATAAATGTTTTTTGAGCTCAAATTTATCTTTATAAACAAGAGCATATGGGTTCAATATAAAAAGTATGGTTTGAAAACCAGAGATCGTAGCAGGTGGGGTTAATACCAAAGCCCAGCCGTGAGCATAAAAATCTTTATACATAAACAGGTACAGAACAGCGCCAATTAAACCTGTGCTAAGTACCACAGAACCCGCTACAATCATAGGATGGCGCTCAAAATAGCAGTCGGGTATCTCAATCTCATCTTTGATCTTCACATTGCAAAGTTAAAAAATATAAGGCTCAATAGGTCTGCTGAATGGCTTTTTTTATGACCTTGTAATTTGCTTATGTAAAATTTTAGTATTAAATATGTAACTATTTTATTTATAAAGCGTTAAATAAATCAGGAGATGAAAGTAAATGGTAAAATAAAGTTGGCTGGGCTCTTCCTGTCGGGGTTCTTATACCTTGGTGCTCAAACGCAACCAATTGTAGTTGCCGATGATCCTATCGCTGCCTTGCTTGATAGTTTGGCGTCTCAAAAAATGTTCGACCTGGCCTTTTCTAAGCCGATCATCCCTAAAACTAATAAATTTCATTACACAGCCGATAGCGTTCCGCGTTTTGATGATTATACTTTTCAAACCCGAATTGCGAAATTGGATGTAAACTCACCTTTTGATTTGGTGTACAATGAGCACGTAAAAGGCTTCATTAATCTTTACACAGTTCGTAAACGCGAAAGTGTAAGTAGAATGATGGGGATTTCGCAATTGTACTACCCTATGTTTGAAGAGGTTTTTGATCGGTACAATATTCCTTTAGAATTGAAACATCTTGCCGTAATTGAGAGCGCACTTATTCCTTATGCTAAATCGCGCGCCGGTGCAATGGGATTATGGCAGTTCATGTACCCAACCGGTAAAATGTATAATTTAAATGTATCATCGTATATCGACGATCGTTGCGATCCTTATAAAGCAACTGTTGCTGCGGCAGAATATTTAAAGAGTTTATACGGCATCTTCCATGATTGGCAAATGGTATTAGCCGCTTATAACGCTGGTCCGGGAACTATTAGCAAAGCTATTCGCCGCAGTGGTGGAAAAAAAACATATTGGGAAATTCGTCCCTTCTTGCCTTTAGAAACACAAGGATATGTTCCTGCATTTATTGCAGCAAATTATGTAATGAATTACGGAGCTGAACATAATATTTATGCAGCTGTGCCTCGCAAAACGTATTTTGAAGTTGATACAGTTATTGTAAAAGAACAAATGTCGTTCGATCAAATTGGTCAGGCACTTGATATTTCAGCGGAAGAGATCCAGTATTTTAATCCGCAATATCGCAAAAGTGTAATTCCTTCGGGCGGTAACAGCATGTGCTTGCCTAAATCTAAGATTGGGATATTCTTAACCAACGAAAAAGACATTTACATCGCTATTCAAGCGCAACAAACTATGCAGGGGATGGTTCCCGTGGCATACAAAGAAATTAAAAAGACACATACAGTTAAGTCAGGAGAAAAGCTAAGTACTATTGCTCGTAAATACGGAGTAAGTGTAGCAGATATCAAATCGTGGAATTATATTGGAAGAAAAGGCGTAAGAGCGGGTAAGAAATTAACCATTTACGTTCCCGAAAAGATTGATAATGATCCAAAGCTTTTAGTAAAAAATGAAGCGTCTAGTTCAGATACAAGCGCTTCTAAAGATCAAAAATTAGCATCGGTAAAGAAGTCTGAATTTCGCTGGCATAAAGTAAAGGCTGGCGAATCTATGTACAGCATCTCTAAAAAGTATGGCGTTGAATCACAAATCATAAAGGATCTGAATAAGATGAAGAACAATAGTCTTAAACCAGGCCAACTTATTAAGCTCCCAAGGTAAATGATATTATCTGCTGTTGTAGTCACCGATCTTAATAATGCCATCGGTTGCAATAATAAATTACTTTGTCACTTACCTGCCGATCTTAAGTTTTTTAAGACCGTTACAATGGGTTCGCCAATTATTATGGGACGAAAAACCTATGAATCTATTGGTCGTTTATTACCGGGTAGAAGAAATGTGATCATAACACGAAATTTGAATTATAAGGTGGAAGGCGCTGATGTTTATGGAAGCATTCAAGAAGCTATTGATGAATGCAAGAACGAAGAAAAAGTATTTATCATTGGTGGTGCAGAGATCTATAAACAAAGTATGCAATATCTTAATGAGATCTATCGAACTTTAATTCAATATAAATTCGAAGCTGATACTTTTTTTGGGCCTATTGATGAAAAGAAATTCAAAAAGACCTGGAGTGAGGAACATAATGCCGACGAAAAGAATGCGTTTGATTATACCTTCGAAAAATACGAGCGTATTTAAACTTCCCTTAATACAAAATACTTCAATTCGTTTCCTTCTGTTTGCTTCTTTACCGCCCCAATAAATCCCTTTCCATATTTAGCATAATACATACTAAAATTATCATAACGCTCTTGAGGAGTGTTATCAGGAAATAATTTTGAACGGATATTTTTAATTTGATTTATTTCTGTTTCCGAACGTTGCTTTAACGACTTGTTAAGCTTTGCCTCAATGGCATTAATACTATTCAAGGTCTTTTGAAGTTCTGCTTTTACAAGATTCTCAAGGGTTTTGTCAATGTCTGTTGTTTTTTTCTGAAGTTCATTGAAGATAGCTTCCGCTTTCTTTTTTTCTTCAGCCAACTCAATACTCTCTCCCTTAGATTCAACAATGAAATTTATGAGCTCTTGTTCGCTTTTAAAAATAGCGGCATTAGAAATTCCTAACTTATTTAATTTTTGATCTTGATTTTTGTCGATGATCATGATAGAAGCTCGCAGTTGAAGAATAGGGAAGAATACATTCAATGTTTCAAACATGGTTTTGTATTCTAACCAATAATTTAATTCTCCCGGCCCACCAACATAAGCAATGTTTGGCAAAATATGTTGCTGATACATTGGGCGCAATACTACATTAGGACTTATCTTCTCGGGACTTACATCAATTATTTTTTCAAGTTCACTTTTTGAAAATATTTTGTTTGCTCCTATAAGCGAATACGAATCACCGGTCTTTTCAATACGATATCTTCCTTTCTCATCTAAGTAAAAGCAATTGATGTCACGCGGATTTACCTGTACGCTGTATTTTTTTGTTTGAAGATAAGCAATGGTCTCGTTTGCTTTTTTGGCAGGAATATTCTCAAAAATATCCTTCTTAATTAGAGCCTTAAGTTCTTGTTTCAATGTTTTATCATTGCCATCCGCTATTACTAATCCATATTGCCCAAATAATTCGTTCACAAGAAAACGAGTGCCTTTATCTAAGGAATCATGATTTAAATAAGCATTTTTAAATAGAGAAATGAGTTCTTTGCTGTTTTCACCGGGCCCCAAAACTGTTTCTAATTCTGAAATGACCGATCCAATACTTTTAGTTTTAAAACTCCCCACAGCGCCTTTTTCATCGCTTTTCCATTCTATTTTCTTTCCATAAACAAATGCATGATTCACTTCCTCAAAGTCGTGATCCTCGCTAGCCATCCAATACACAGGCACAAATTTCTTATCCGGAAAATTCTTGTTTAGCCATTCGCTTAAATTAATAGTAGAAATGATCTTATAAATAAAGTAGAGCGGTCCGGTAAATAAACACAATTGATGACCGGTTGTTACAGTAAAGCAATTTGTGTTTCCAAGTTGTGAAATATTTGCAAGACTTTCTTTACTTGTATTGGTAACCGCTTGCGCTTGTTGTAATAAACTTTGAACTAAAATTTTTCTATCTAAAGTAGCGTATAGCTTTGTATCACCAAGTATTTTTTTGTAGCCATCAATATCAGGAAAGGAAACATATAATTGTTCCGTGTCTTTTTTCTTTAAAAGATAATCTTGCACCAAAGCATTTAAAAGCCCTGTGTCTTCAAAAGAAAGAGTGTGTTTTTGAAACATATTATAATTTTATTCCGAAGGCAAGATCGCCCGCATCTCCTAGTCCTGGTACAATGTACGACTGAGCTGTTAATTCTTCATCAATATCACCGCACCAAATGGTGCACTCTTTTGGATTTAAGTTCTTTTTCAAATGAATTAATCCTTACTGACTTGCAACTGCCGAAACTATATGAGTATGTCTTGGTTTACTGCGCGATATCAATGAATTGTAAGTAAGTAAAAGTGATGAGCCTGATGCTAACATAGGATCGCAAAGAATAAGTATTTTATTTTCAAGATCCGGCGATGCCAAATATTCTAAAGCAACATCAAAGGTATTGTTTTTATGATGCCTACGATAAGCGCCAATAAAAGCGTTCTCGGCTTTGTCAAACATATTCAATATACCAATATGCAAAGGTAATCCGGCGCGCAAAATGGTTGCAATTACGGGCTGTTCTTTTAGTACAGAGGTTTGTGCTGTGCCAAGCGGCGTTTCGGTTTCTACAGTTTGATATTCCAGTGTTTTACTTATTTCGTAAGCCATTATTTCGCCCATGCGTTCTAAATTTCTTCTAAAACGCATACTGTCTTTTTGTTGTTTTACATCTCGTATCTCTGCCAAAAAATTAGAAAATACCGAATTGTTCTTTGCAATATGATTAACGTGTACCATGGCTTTAGTTTTTAAGTTCGATGTAAATATTTATTTCGGGTTGATAAGAGATCTTGTCGAGAACTTCCAGCGGTTGTTTGTATTCCTTAAAATCAGGGGCTTCGCAAAGCAAAGTATATTTACCCGGAGGTAAAATGATGATAAATCGTCCTGTTTGCGGATTTGGCACATAATTTCCAACGGTTTCACCGGAAGAGTTATTAGTGATAGTAAGATAGGTGCTTTTGTAATCTACTTTTTGTGCGCTATCTTTTGGAAATATATTCCCAATAAAAACACTGTTCTCTATTTCAATGGTATTGAAGGTTACTCGGTAAATGTCAAAATCTCCTAAACCTTCTCCTCTTAAAGAGGCAACATAGCCATATCGTCCATTTTTTGAGATGCGAAAATTAAGATCGTCGTAGGATGAATTAACCGGATAACCAATATTCAAAGGTTTACCAAACACTTTTGTTTCTTCGTCAAAACTAGCTTTAAAAATATCATAGCCACCCATGCTACTATGGCCTTTGCTGCTAAAATAAAATGTTTTCCCATCGGGCGAAAGATTTGGGAAATCCTCATCGTATTTTGTATTTATCTCCGGCCCCATGTTCATGGCTTTGCTCCATTTGCCGGTTGGAAGTTTGTTGCACGAATAAAGATCCGTTCCTCCAAGGCCATCGGTTTTATAACTCGCAAAATAAATGGTAGACGCATCATTGTTTATACAAGCGGAGATCACTTCACCTGTTTCGTTGATCACATCCGGCAAAGCTTCTAATTTACTATAGGTTCCTAAAGGAGTTGTTCTACTTAAATAGATCTTACCTTCGCCCTTTATGTTTGTTTTGTAAATTACTAAAATATCACCGGTAGCATTCATTCCTATCACTTCTTCGCCACTGTTTGGCTCACAAATGGGTTTCCCAATTATCTCACCTTCTGCATAATCGCCTTTAACTACTTTAGAAATATAAATGGAGTTGCTATACTGTCCATTATAAAGTTTTTGCGCATTTGCTGTATATGGGCGTTTTGTATTATACACCATAAAACTTTCGTTCTCGGTAATAAATGGATAATAATCAGCGTATGCTGAGTTGATATTCTTTCCGAGATTTTGAAACGAAACATCAATGGGGTATTTGGTTATTTCTTTTCCATTGATACTATGTTGAATTTCTAATTCTACTTCTTTCAAAAGTGGATCGTCTTTTTTAGCTTTCGCCTTGTATTTTTCAAATTGATCAAGCGCATCGTCAAATCGGTTGGCGTATTGGTAGGCGCGACCCAATAAATATTCCGCTTTAGGATTGGGATTTTCTGATCTTACAACAATTTCAAGGTAAGGAACAGCTTTTGACTTTACACCGTTCGAATTCAAGTAGCAAACGCCAAGGTTATAATTAAACTCCGGATTTTTTGGATCGTCGGTTACCAATTGAAGATAATCGTCTAAAGCCTCGTCGTAATTCTCTACCTTAAATTTGGCCTCGGCTTTATTAGCAAGCGCTTTTCTGTCTTTCGACTGCGCGGTAATAGAGTTCAAACTCAATAAGCAAATAGAACTCAATAATAATAAACGCGTCATAATTGGGGTGTATAATCTAACATCGAATTTACAAAAACAATTGAGATCATGCCTTAAATTATTTGAATATTTAGTGTTTGCCCCGAAACTGAACTTACGGGGCATACACTGCATTTCTCGTAGATGCTATTTATTAATATTAGGATAAAGCAAAAAAACGTACATTTAAGTGCTGACAGAAAAACGACATAATTCTACCTTCATTATCATTTTGAGCCTGGTAAATGCTATTATCATTACCATTGCCATCCTTATCATTTCTTACTTAAGGAGTTACCGAATTAGTGTTGACCTGGCCCTTTTAAGCCTCTTTGTTTCCTTTATTGGCAGCTTTATGGTGATCTACTTTTATTACTATATGATCATTAATAAACGCATCCACTCTTTATCTGAAAGGATCCGTGAAACCTTTTTAAGCAAGGAGCTTCCTTTAAAGCAAAATATGCTGGAGGAAGTGGATAGTATCACGCAGTTGCACGATAGAGTGAATATGCTTATTGAAAAGCGAGAGAAAGAAACTTCTCAATTTGAGAACTTAGATAGTTATCGTAAAGAATATTTAGGAAATGTTTCTCATGAATTGAAAACACCCATTTTTAATATCCAAGGCTATATAGATACGTTGATACATGGTGGTGTAAATGATCCGGAAATTAATATTGATTATTTAAAACGCGCAGAGAAAAGCGTAGATCGATTAATAAATATAATTGACGACCTTGAGACCATTACTCAGTTAGAAAGCGGCGATATGCATTTAGAGATGGAGAAATTTGACATTGCCGCTTTATGCAAGGATATTTATTTGCAATTAGAGCTCAATGCATCTAAAAGGAATATTTCAATGCTCTTGTCAAAAAAATATGATAAGCCAATTTTTGTTGTTGCAGATAAATTTAGGATCAGGCAAGTGTTGGTGAATTTGATCACCAATGGCATAAAATACGGTTTAGAAAATGGCATGATCAGCATCAATATAAGTAATTATGAAAATGATGTGATAGTGGAAATAACCGACGATGGAGTTGGCATAGAAGAAAAGCATTTGCCGCGTTTATTCGAACGTTTTTATAGAATTGACAAGGGGCGCAGTCGCGAACAAGGAGGAACCGGCCTTGGTTTAGCCATCGTAAAGCACATTTTAGAAGCGCATCATAAATCTATTGCTGTTGAAAGTCAATTAGGCAAGGGTACAAAATTCACCTTCTCGTTAAAGGCGGCTGAGTGATCTATATCTTGAAAAAACTCCTCACTAATTTTTCAATGGTGATATAAGTGTTTTTTAAAACAATACTTTTTATCTCATCAACACTTAACCATCTCACTTCTTCAATATTCTCTTCCGTTTGTGGTTTAAGTTCTTTGTTGCTGCTGGTTTCCATATGAAACCAATAAGAAACCTTTAAAGCATGGCCCGTTTTGTATTCGTAAATATGATAGGTATCGGGCAATTGCTTTAAAATAGTTAATCCTGTTACCGCGCATTCTTCTTCACATTCTCTTATGGCAGCTTGTTGAATAGTTTCGCCTTTGTCCAATTTTCCCTTGGGTAGATCCCATTTTCCTAAACGTTTAATAAAAAGATATTTATCCTTATTTTGGATCAAGCCACCTGCGGCTTCAATAAAGTAAAACCCTTTTTTTAGTTCTTCAAAAACGCTGCTTACACTATTTGTTTGAACAAACAAACTTTTTTTATTACCCTGCTTTAAAAAATCTTTTATCGCAACTTTTAACGTTTCTGAATTTCCATTTTCGTAATTCACAAGAACCTGATTTTGTGCAGTTTCCCCTGTGTCCGAACCAACAGAAATTTTTTTGTCATCGTAATATATATGTTTGTTCATAAGTTGATATTTTAAGTTTGGGCTATATATTTAAATTTGTTTTATGACCTCATTTGACGAAACATCTTATAAAGTTGCTGAATTTTTACTTCAAATAAAAGCAATAAAATTACAACCCGAAAATCCATTTACGTGGGCTAGCGGATGGAAATCACCAATATATTGCGATAACCGTAAAACCCTTTCGTATCCTGCTATTCGTACCTACATACGTCAAGAGTTTGTGAACGCCATCAATAGAGATTACGCCAAACCTGATGTAATAGCAGGCGTTGCCACCGGTGGAATTGCTCAAGGTGCTTTAATTGCGCAAGAAATGGGATTGCCCTTTGTTTATGTGCGCAGCGAAGCAAAAAAACACGGAATGACCAATTTAATTGAGGGAGATCTGCAAAAAGGACAAAGAGTTGTGGTTATTGAAGATCTTATTAGCACGGGCGGAAGCAGTTTAAAAGCAGTAGAAGCAATTCGTGAGGCTGGTTGTGTAGTAAGAGGAATGGCAGCTATTTTTACCTATGGTTTTGATGTGGCAGAAAAAGCATTTCAAAAAGCCGATTGCAAAGTGATCACATTAACCAATTACAATACGCTAATTAATGTTGCTCTTGATAAAGGGTATATAAACGAAAAAGACATTGAAAGTTTAACAGCTTGGAGAAGTGGTCCTGACACCTGGAAGCAATCATCTATTTTAAAATAAGGAACAATTTCCTTCATACGTAATGGCACATTTCTCAATTCCTAGTTCTGAAACAAAAACGGTTTCAACTAATAAAGAACTTTACGAATTTTTAGGCAACTTCGCCAATTTTAAAAGCATTTTACCTGAGGATAGAACTGAGAATTTTTCTCATGACGAGAATTCATGCTCTTTCAATATAAAAGGAATTGCCCCTTTAAAAATTGTTTTTGCTGAAAAAGTGCCTTACACAAAAATCAAATACAATAGCGAAGGATTAAAACGTTTTGATTTTTTTTTAGAAGTGAATTTTAAAGGAAGCGAAAATGAAGTAGGGGAGTGTAAGGTGGAATTATCAGGCGATATGAATCCTTTTATTTTAAAAATGGCCGAAGCTCCTTTAAAAGCCTTAGTAAATTCAATGAATCAAAAACTAAGCGAATTAAAACTTTAATATCATGCAAATAAACGTGGCTTTGCAATTATTACCTTTTGGCAACGATAAAGAAAAATATACCATTATAGATAATGCCATTTCTCTTATCCAAAAAAGTGGATTAAAGTATAAAGTTTGTCCTTTTGAAACGGTTGTTGAAGGACAGCCAAAAGACGTGTATGCTTTAATAGAACTTATTCGCGAAGAAAGTTTAAAGAATTGTACCGATCTTTTGTTGAATGTAAAGTTTCACGCCGCAAACCGCGACCTTAGTTTTGAAGAGAAGTTAGAGAAATACTAGTTTGATCTAGGGTTTACAACGCGGACATTTTTTACGCTTATACTTTCCAAGCTCCGCTGGCTTTTTAATGTTTTTGATAGTTTCCGAACATTTATTCATTCCCATACAACTGCTACGTTTGTGGTAGTATTTATCTTTGCTGCTGGTACACACGTAAACATTTATTTCTTTAGGAAGCGCTTTTTTTACAGGAGCCTTTTTTACCGGAGCTTTAGTAGTTGTTTTTGGCTTTGTTTGAGCCTGAACAGGATCGCTAAAAGCAAAAAGTGCTAATGCAACCAATGTTATGTTTAATATCGAACGCATACACTAAAGTTATGGAAAAAATATTTTAAATCAAATAGTTTACCAGCCGGTAACCAATAAATTTCTGGCGCCTTTTATCCCGCACTTATGCTTAGCTTGATAGGCTAAAGCTGCTCTATTTCTGCAGCTTTCGGCATTTTCGCCGTTAATATAACCTGTAAGGGCATCATGAACGGTATAGGCTTCAGGACACATTAATCCTGTGGTCCAAACCAAGGGATAAGCTTTGGTTTGCTCTAAATAAGGCGCAAAATAGTGTTTACTTACGCAAGCCAAAATAATACAATCTCTTTTTTTAGTGTCAACGTTTGGAAATGGGATCTTTAGGTCAAAATCCATCAATCCATCATGACCAATGTAGGAAACCAATTTGGAATGCCCTGCTATTCCAATGATCTTATTTTGGATGTGAATAGTGTCTTTTAATTTACCTGCACAGGCATTAAAAAAATCAATGGTACATTGCTTAATGAATTTTCCATTGTAAGCGTCTGCTACCAAATAGTAATTTTTGGTTGTATGTTTAAAAACAATACGTTCTAATTTTAAAGAATCGATTTTTTGAGTGCGAAGTAATTTCCATTCTTTGCTTTTTTTAAAATACGTGCGAATTCCATAACCGCATCCCCAGTATAAATTATTGTTTGGATCTTGCCCATTACCAATTTTTGGTGGAACGGGTACAATGCCTTGGTATTTGTTATCACATAGGGCAACAAAAATGTGAATGGTTTTGCTTGTGGTGTCAATTACTACTTTACTTTTTGAAACAAATTCAAATTTCTTATCGGGCTTGCTAACAAAAAGGTTAAAGCTTAAAAGAAAGAAGAATAATGGAGTGAGAGTATAGTGATTTTTATTCAATTGCCTTTATTTAAGTGAATAACGTGAGTGTAGAATTAAAGTTACAAAAAACGAACACAAAAGGACAGCTGTACTTTGTTAATTACTTATAAAGAAAAAAGGAGAAAATTGAAAGGAAGAGCCCGGTTAAGAGTAGTCGGATACAAATCCGATTGTATCTATCCTCAGGATCTAATTTTTTAGCGTAAAGCCAAAGCAAAAAACCTATTAAACCAAAAAAGGGTAGGCAATAATCAAATTGCCCAGATAGGTCCAAGCCCAACCAAAAGCTAAGAACCAAATGCCGCAGGCAAGCGAAATAATGTATAGAATACGAGCTTTTTTATTTTTTAAATCGCTCATCCGTTAAGGTCAACAAAAAATTCTCCAGATCTTTTTTCTCCTCTTGAGTTAAACCAAGTGGTTTATTCAACAATGAATCACGATTGATGCTATTCTTAACGAATTTATCAGGCTCGTTATAATATTCTATCACTTCCATAAGTGTTTTGTGCATTCCGTTGTGCATATACGGTGCTGTCATGGCAATGTTTCTTAAACCCGGAACTTTAAATCTACCAAGATCGCTTTCTTTGCCTGTAACATCAAAACGCCCTTTATCATTCAGATCCTTTCCGTTATATAAACCAATATTTCTAAATTGGTCATTCCCTGTAAAGTCAATACCAAAGTGGCAATCGAAACAATTTCCTTTTCCGTTAAACACATCTAAACCTCTTTTTGCACTCGCACTAATTGCAGTACTATCATCTTCTCTCATAAATTTATCAAAAGGTGATTTACTGGTTTCTAATGTTCTTTCAAATTCAGCAATCGCATTGGCAAGTAAATCTTTGTCAGGTTTAGCACCAAAAACATTAATAAATGAATTGTAATAATAAGGGTTTGCTCTTAATCGTTTTACAGCAACGCTTAAAGGAAGATCCATTTCTACCGGATTCTCAATTGGTCCCAAAGCTTGTTCTTCAAGAGTTTCGGCACGTCCATCCCAAAAGTAAAAATTACGGTTGGTCATGTTCATACACGATGGTGTATTTCGTCCACCCATACGATTAAAAACGCCCTTACTGGTTGGAGTAATGTCGGCAAACGCATGCTCCGGCCTATGGCAACTGGCACAGCTTATGGTGCTATCGCGCGATAAAATAGGGTCAAAAAATAGTTTCTCACCCAGCTGAGCCTTAGTAGCAGCAAGGTTTTCAGGAGTTTTTTGACAAGAAATAACAGCTAGCAAAATAATGCTAAAAGGTAAAAAGTGTTTAGTGATTGGCATGATTTTTTGAGTAAAAAATAGATATATTTATGCTTCGCAAATGTATGGAAAATAATAGTACTGAAGAAACTCAACAAAGCCCACCCGCAACTAAATTGCCTTTCAATAATTTGTTCTTAAATGCAGGTTTTGTTGACGGTCAAAATAAGTTTTGGATGTACATGATGGGTATTACTGCAACCATTATGGGTTATTTTTTGATGCAGTTCGTTACCATTCTTCCGCTGGTTGCACGAGCAACAGAAAAGGGAATTACTCCAACCGAATTAATGAACAACCAACATATCATTTTTGATTCAAACCGATTGGAGATCGACAAGAACTGGATCCTGTTAGCTCAGTTTGGTTTATTTGTTGGTGCTTTTGCCATGTTCTACATGGTAATAAAATACATTCATCGCAAGCAATTTTTATCTGTTATTACAGGTTATGATAAATTTAGATACAAGCATTTCTTTTTTGCTTTTGGTATTTGGGCGGCAATTTTGATAATTACTGTCCTTGTAACTTATTTTTCTTCTTCTACCAATGATCTTGTTCTACAATTTGATCTTCCGCGCTTTCTTGTGCTTTTTCTTATTTGTATCATTTTTTTACCGCTTCAAACCTTATGCGAAGAAGTCATATTTAGATCGTATTTAATTCAGGGATTCTCACAGGTTTTTAAAAATGGAATTATTCCGGTAGTTATCACTTCGGTAATGTTTGGTTTGGCTCATATGTCAAATCCCGAAACACGCGCTTTTGGAATGGGAATTATGCTTACGTATTATATTGTTTTTGCTTTCTTTTTGGGCGCTATTACTTTAATGGATGAAGGTTTAGAATTGGCGTTTGGAATTCACTTGGCAAATAATCTTATCTCCGCACTTTCGGTTACATCTCAAACCGCTGTGCTAAAGACCGACGCTATTTTTTACGCAAAATCGGAAGACGCCGGGGCCGAATTAGTTATGGCATTTTGTTCAATTATTGTAGTATTTGTTGTATTTTGGTTCAAATTCAAATGGAAGAACTTTTCACTCCTTATTAAATAAAGCTATGCTCCTTAAAAAATCATATCAATTTCTTTTTTGCACTTTTATTTTACTAACAGGTGCCTGCATAGCTCAAAACGACTATCTGTACAAGATCGACCTTAATAAAGTAGTAGACGATAAACTGTTGGTTGAACTTACACCTCCAAAAACAGATAAAGAGGAAGTTCGATTCTGCTTTCCTGCCATGGTTCCTGGCACTTACGAGGTTTATAATTTCGGACGATTTATTTCTGACCTAAAAGTAACAGGAAAGAATGGCGTAAAAATAAAAATAGAAAAGAAAAGCGATAATATATATGTGTTCAGTCCTGCAAAAGAAATTGAAACGATCACATACATGGTAGAAGATACCTGGGATACTAAAATAAAAGAGAAAGTTGTTTTTGAACCGGGTGGAACCAATATTGAAGAAGGAAAGAATTTTAGTATCAATACACATGGTTTCTTTGGATTTTATGAGGGTATGATGGATCGTAATTTTGTGTTGGAGTTTGCTAAGCCTTTAGGTTTTTATCCTGCAACAGGATTAAGCAATGTTACGGTAGGGAAAGAGAAAGATGTGATCTCTGTAATGGATTATCATGATCTGGTTGATTCGCCCATTATGTATTGTATTCCTGATACAACCATTATTACTGTGGCAAATACAAAAGTATTGGTGGCGCTTTATTCGCCCAATAAAAAAATAAACTCAACATATATCACAAAAACAATTCAAGAAATACTGTATGCACAACGTGATTATTTAGGTGGAGAATTACCGGTAGATAAATATGCTTTTCTTATTTATTTTATTGATCGTCCAACATTGTCGGGAGCGCATGGTGCTTTGGAACATTCCTACTCTTCATTTTATGTAATGCCCGAGATGGATAGTATATATTTGGATCAACAGATCCGTGATGTGGCCGCCCACGAATTTTTTCATATTGTAACACCTTTGAATATTCATGCAAACGAAATTGGGAATTTTGATTATATCAACCCAAAAATGAGTGAACATTTATGGTTGTACGAAGGAATGACAGAATACGCCGCGCATCATGCTCAAGTAAAAGCGGGATTGATCGATGTGGATGAATTTTTAAAGACCATGATGGGTAAGTACGAGAATAGTACAAACGATTTTAATGATACCATGAGTTTTACATTCATGAGCAAGAATGTTCTTAATGAAAAGATCCATCCGCAATACAATAATGTTTACGAAAAAGGCGCTTTGATAGGAATGTGTTTGGATATTTATTTACGTCATTATAGCGATGGTAAATACGGAACGCAGAATCTGATGAAAGATCTTGCGAAAAAATACGGGAAAAAGAAGTCTTTCAACGACGAAGATCTGTTTGCGGAAATAGAAAAACTAACCTATCCTGAAATTGGAACTTTTTTAAAAAAGCACGTGAGTGGAAAAGAACCTTTGCCAATTAAAGATGTATTTGACAAAGTAGGATTGGAATTTGAAAAGGAAAAAACATACCAGAATTTTTCGTTAGGAGGTTTTGATGTTGGATTTAATGATGAAACCAAACGTTTGATCATTGTAGATATAGCTAATATGGATTCGTTTGGAAAAGCTATGAACTATAAAATTGGTGATGAGATCTTAAGTTTAAATGGAACTGTAATAAGTATAGAGAATATAAAATCAGTTTTTGGTCAATTTTTTGATACAGTTAAAGAAGGTGATCTTGTAAAATTGGAAGTGATGCGTCCTAAACGCAAGAAGAAATTCAAAAAGACCGAATTAAAAGCAACTGCACGCAAAGTGGAGCAAAAGGAGTATAATATCATCAACGTTAAAAAACCAATGTCGGATAAAGAAAAAGTAACTTTTAAGGGTTGGTTGGATTATAACTTTAAGTAGGCTTTATGGGTAGTTTTAAAAATATCTTCGCGATAGTTTTTGTTTTTTGTGGTTTGCTGGCTTTCTCTCAAGGCTCACTTCCTCCTGGTGAGTACACAACTAAAAGTAAAAGCGCCATCAAGCATTTTGAGGAGGGATTAAAATACTACCAAGCTCGTAATGTTCCTGAAGCAGAAAAGGAATTATTAAAGGCCATTAAGGACGATGATAATTTTATTGAAGCTCATGGCGCTTACGCTCAGTTAAAACGAGAAAAAATGGAGTTGGAGCAAGCCGAGATCCATTATAAAAAAGCAATAGACATCAATCCAAAATTTAAAGCGCGTACATTTTATGATTACGGAGAAGTTTTGTTTTTGGAAGCAAAGTACGATCAAGCCAAACTCAATTTAGAAACGTATTTGAAATTTGAACGCATTAACCCTAATACAAAAGAAGAGGCTGAATTTATTTTGATGCACGCTAAGTTTGCGGCTGAAGCCATTAAAAAACCAAAACCATTTACGCCCATTAATATTGGCCCGGGAATAAATACCGAGAATAACGAGTATTTCCCTGCAATTACAGGAGACGGTAAGCAATTTTTGTTCACGCGTGGAATTCCCGATCCACAACAACCGGGTTACGAGAATGAAGATTTTTATACGAGTACCTTTATAGAAAAAGCTTGGCAAACGGCTTATCCAATTGTAGCCATCAATAGTATAGGCAACGAAGGAGCTCCAACTTTATCGGCCGATGGAAATATCATGTTCTTTGCTTCTTGCAGTAATGAATACGGCGATTATGGTGCAGAAGGCCGAAAGGGTTTTGGAAGTTGCGATATTTTTTATGCTCAAAAAGTAAATGGCAAATGGACAAAGCCTCGCAATGCCGGTCCTGCCGTTAATACAGCCAATTGGGAAACACAACCAAGTTTTAGTAGCGATGGAAAGACATTGTATTTTGTACGCGGATTATTATCACGCGGAAATGTAAAACAACAAGATATTTATATGAGCGTGATAGGTGATGATGGAAAATTCAGTAATCCTGTGAAATTAAGCGACAATGTAAATACGCCTTACAAAGAAGAATCTGTTTTTATTCACCCCGATAATCAAACTTTATATTTTAGTAGCGAAGGTCACCCGGGTTTTGGACGATTGGATATTTTTATAAGTCGTCGTCAACCTGATGGGAGCTGGGGCCCTGCAGTTAATTTAGGTTATCCAATTAATTCTATTGAAGATGATAATAGTTTATTGGTTGGTCCTGATGGTAACATTGCGTATTTCTCAAGCGCGCGTAAAGGTGGGTTTGGAGGCTTAGACGTGTATCAATTTGAATTACCTAAGGATGTTAAGCCCGAGAAGATAACATTTACCAAGGGAAAAATTTACAACGCTAAAACCAAAGAAGCACTCGAAGCTAATTTTGAGTTGGTTGACTTGGCAAATGGAACAACCATCACACAATCATTTAGCGATGCAAACGGACAGTTTTTTGTAACTCTCACCGCCAACAAAAATTACATGGTAAATGTAAACAAGCCCGGCTTTTTATTTTATAGTGATAATTTTTCGCTCAAAGGAAAAGAAACAGATTTTACAAAACCCTATTTATTAGAAATTCCTTTAGAGCCAATTGATACCGGAAGAACAGTGGAGTTAAAGAATATTTTCTTTGACGTGAATAAATGGGATCTAAAACCTGAGAGTAAAGCAGAGTTGGAAAAATTAGCAGCCTTCCTTGCAAAAAATCCAACACTAAAAATTGAATTGGGCGGACACACCGATAACAGCGGAGATAAAAAATTCAACGAAATGCTTTCTACAAATCGCGCTAAGTCGGTTTATGATTATGTGATAGCAAATGGTAAAATTTCCGCCGCTCGTTTATCATACAAAGGCTATGCCGATAAACGCCCTAAAGTTCCTAACGATTCTCCTGAGAATAAAGCCAAGAACAGGAGAACAGAGTTTAAGGTTATCTCTAAGTGATCGTAGAACATTTACAAGCGCAATCCTAAAACGCAAACGTCATCGACTTGTTCTAGATCTTTTTTCCAATCATTAAAGCGTTGTTGAAGCATGCTTCCTTGCTCATTAAACGGTAATTGATGAATACTTAAAATATGATCGTTCAATTGCTTGTATTTATATTTTTTTCCCTTCTCACCTCCAAATTGATCTGCGTAGCCATCAGTATATAAATATATCGCATCGTTGGTACTTGTATCTAATGTGTACAAATTAAAACTATCAAGGTTTTCGGCAATACCAACCGGCATGCGGTCATATGCTAATTCAATTAAATTATTATTTTGTATCACCACCATTTGGTTATTGGCTGCAGCATATGATATTTTAGGGTTTGGCCCGGAACGATCTATGCAAATCAAAACGCCATCAAAGCCGTCCTTCTGACCTTCTTTGCTTATATTATCTATCAATCGCTTCCTTACAAAATTAAAAACTTCGTTTGGTTTCTCAATTCCTTTTTCGTTAATGGCTTCAGTTAAAAATCCAATATTGAGTAAGCTCATAAACGCACCCGGAACACCATGGCCTGTTGAATCGCAAACGGCAATATAGAATTTGTTCTCTTTTTTTGTAGCCCAATAAAAATCACCGCTCACTATATCTTTTGGGTTGAAATAAACAAAGTGCTGTTTCAGATTTTCTTTTAAAAGATCTTCGTGAGCTAAAAGTGTATACTGGATCCTCTTGGCGTAGTTAATTGAATCTACAATTTCTTTTTGCTTCTCTTCTACCAAATGTTTTTGTTCACTGATAATGTGTTTTTGTTTTTGGGTTATTTTAAATCGATTATACATAAAGCCTGCAAAAACTATTACAAGTGCTAATCCTCCAAATAAAGCGTATTGTTGATTACGCTTAGCCTCTATTTCGGTTTTTTGTTTTGCTAATTCAATATTTTTGATCTTCGATTCTTTTGCATACGCTACACTATCAGCGGCGGCGCGTTTTTCAAATTGATACTGAAGTTGAGATTTAACGGTTGCTCTCCGGGTATTTTCATTGTTTAAACTATCGCGCATTCGAATATACAATTGGTAATTCTCCAAAGACTCCTTATACTTACCCATCTCTTTATAAATCTGGCTTAATACCTTTGCAGAGTTTTGCACATTTATGGGATAACCAATTTCTACACTTATGGCTTTTCCTCTCTGGCTATATTTTAACGCGAGGGGATAGTCTTTTTTTCTAAGATATACCCATCCAAAATTAATTAGAGAATTTGCAATTGAGGACCTATCGTTTATTTCTTCAGAGAGCACGAGGCTTTCTTTGAAATCATCTAGTGCTTTTTCATTATCACCCAACGCTTGCCATGTGAGTCCTATATTGTATAATAAAATACCTTGTTGTCTTTTATTTTGTAGGCTTTTTTCAAGAACGAGACTTTGTGTGTAATAGTCAAGTGCTTTTTTGTAATTTTTCTGATTGTAATAGTTTAAGGCCAGCGCGTTAAGCGATGAAGCAATACCGGGTTGATCATTTATTTCTTTATAAAGCGCATGACTTTTTTCTTGATACTCTAAACTTTTTGCGTGATCTCCCTGTAGTTGATAAATGTGACCAAGGTTGTGAAAGGTAAGACCCAGATCTTTTTTTTCGTTAAGAGCCTCCTGTATTTTTAAACAACGTTTATAAACGTCAATGGCGCTAAGTATTTGCCCCAAGTTTGTATAGATGACTCCAAGATTATTTAATGAACTCGCAACGCCTTTTTTATCACCAATTGCTTCTTGGATCTCTAGACTTTTTTTAAAATACTCAACCGCCCTAGGTCCATTTTCTTGTTGCAAAGCCAAATACCCTATATTATTAAGTGTTGTAGCGTAATGCTTTTTAAAAACAACAACATCTGGGTGAGAACTATTGAGCTTAGCAAGATTTGCTTCGCATATTAATTTTAACTCTTCATTGTATTTTGGCCATAAAGCGTCGTCGGTTTCAAGCTCCGACAAAAGTGAAAGAATATTGCATTTTACAAGGTCGTGTTTAGCCTTTTGAAGGGCTTGTTTAAGCGAGTCAATATTTTGCGAATAACAAAACAGATCAACTAACAGAAGTACAAGTAAAAGGGCTTTTTTAGGTATTGAATTCATTTTGTGAGTATGAAGATACAGGGTTTATCTTATAGAATAACAGGTATATACTATGAATTTAAGTAAAAAGTGATATTTTTGATAGGGTAAAGCCTTTTTTACCCGACATATAGCAATAAACCCATTTTATGAAGAAAATACTCCTATTTGCCATTTTAACTTTCTCTTTAGCGTCTCAGGCTCAAAAGTCGTTTTATAAGGGCGCTATTGTAGTTGATGTTAGAACCGGTTTTGAGCTCTATAATACCACGTTAAAAAGCACTTCTACAAATGGAAGTACATCAAGAGATACAGTTGATACCGATAAAGCAGCCGATACACATTTTGGTTTTGGAGCTGAGTACGGCTTGCATAAATATTTAGGAGTGGGTTTTGCAATTAATAAGCATAAGTTTCTCAACGAGAAAGATTCAGCAACCGGACAAAAAGCCGACACACGCTCAACAGACATAAATTTAGCTGTGAATTTTCATGCTGTATCAAGCAAGAAGTTCGACCTTGTATTGGGAACTGATTTTGGAATTTCAAATTTTCACTTTGGCACTAACGATAAGGTAAATACCGTATTAACAGGAAAAGGCATGTATGCTTCTTTCTATGTTAATCCACGCATTTACTTTGGACCGGTAGGAATAAATTTTCGTTTGTTCACACCAATGTTCTCTTACAAGAATGTTACTACAAATAATGCTGACTTCAATAAAAATAATACCATTCATCAATTAAAAGGAGCCGCTGCTTGGGGTGTAAGTTTTGGAATTCAATACCGCTTTATGAAAGAGAGTGGAGGAACTTCATCGGGAGCTTCTCACTAGTATAAGAAGAAAGAATATAGTATAAGAATCGATCAGAATTTAACGCCTTCTTACTCCTTATACTACATTCTTTCTCCTTATACTACATTCTTTCTCCTTATACTTATTTCTTATACTTAAAATTACTCTCCAAAACTCACCGCAATGATCTGTATCTTCCGCTCACGCGCAGCAAACGGACTATAAACTGAATTCTTTTTGTCTTTTAAGTCGTCGCTTACTCTGCTAATTGGTAGTTCACCTATCTCTACATCTTCGTAAGTAATTCTACCTTGAGTTGAATCGGGATTATCCACATACTTTACAAACATTCCGCCCTTGTATTCATTAAAATAATTGCGCAAGCTGCTGATGCGTCGTTTGGCTAAGTTCACGTTATAATCGGTGCTTGCAAGCGGACTGCAATAACCTTTCATGGTGATTTTTACTTTTTCATTCTTTGCTAGAACTTGTTCTAATAGCAAAGCAAATTTTTCAAGTTCATGCATGCCTACGTCAACACTGTCTGCAAAAAAATCTTCAATGCGTTCCTGTGCGCTCAGTTTTTCTTCTTTTTCAAGATTCGAGCCGTATTCTTTTAAGTAATCAGGTTTTAGCACAATATAATCTTCGTAGGCTTTTTTGTAATTCTTTTTGGTGGTAATGGCCTTTGTTTTAGCATCAGGTTCATCGTTATGAAAATACAAGGTAAGCGGAACCAAAACTTTTAATTGCCCTTGAATTAATTTTACGGTATCAACCACTTGTGGTTTGGCTTTTGGTTCTAATTGATAACGGTAAATATCGTTACAGCAATTTAATTTATGCTCAAAAAAAGAACCAACACGATTACTCGATAGGTAAGCAAACGTTCCTTCTTTGTTCACCGAATGGTAAATATCATTATAGCTGCTGTTGATAGGATAACCGGCGTTGCTGGGCTCACCAAATGTTCCTTTATCATAAGTGCTTCTAAAAATATCAAAACCACCTAAGCCCTTGTGATAAGTGCTGCTGAAATACAATAATTTTTGATCGTTCACATACCAAGGTGTAATATCATCATCGGGCGAATTTACTTTTGGCCCAGCGTTGCGAGGTTTATCAAAACTTCCATCCGGTTTTTTATACGCATACCAAATATCATAACCACCACTTCCGCCGCCGCGTGTGCTGGTAAAAAATAAAAATGTGCTATCGTTTATGTTGGCATAGCTTGGCATAGAGCTGCTTGTGCCTTTTAAATTGATGGGCTCGCCGAGTTTACTCATAGGTTGCCACTTTTTACTCACAAATTTACTTTCGTATAGGTCGCAGGTGTATTCGGTTGCGTTTTTATTTCTACAGCGCGAAATGATCATTTGCGTATAATCATCATTAAAACAAATATTAGCGTTATGAATATAGGTGGCGTTGATATTCGTATCTAATATTTTTACCCTTTGCCATTTTGCCATTTTAGTATCACTACTGTAAATTTTATTGAGTAAAGGTTTTTCCTCTTCATCGGCATATTTTTTTGGGATTACGCGAAGCGACGAAAAATATAACATGCTATCTTTTTCAAAAGCGGCATACTCACTTACTTTACTATTAATGGCGGTATCTAAATGAACAATTTTATACGAAACAGGGTTGCTCATTAAAACCTGAGCAAGATCGCAAGCTTCGGCTTGAATGCCGGCTTTAGTTACGTAATACGAATATTTGGCAGCTTTTGCTTTGCGCGATTTAGAGAATTTAGCATACCACTTTTTTGCTTCTTTATAATTTCCCTTGTATTGAAGTATTTGTGCTTTCCAATAAAAGGCTAACGGAAATTTTTTACCGTTATCGGCTGCAATTACTTTGGTGTACCAGTAAAAAGCAATGTCTAGGTCAAAATTCAAACGGCTGGCATCGGCATAACCATAATTTACACTTACAACGGAGCTATCGCGTGCAACCAATTTGCCATATAATACGGCAGCGCTGTACCAATCTTTATCGTTTACCGCTGCTTCGGCTTGAATTTTAATGGTTTTATTACTTTGCGAAACAACAAAGCTTGAGATCAATAAAAAAATTAAAAGTGCGTATGTAATGCGAAATGGTTTTATCATATCACATAAATATAGGACAAGGTTTCTTTTTTAAAATGGTTTGATATTTTTTAAAGAAGATGTGAATGATGTAAACTTCAAAGGCTCCACGCGCATTTGTAGCTGCGGTGAATTTACTGTAGTTAATATCGTAGGCAACACCGGCTTGTAAATTTTTGTAAGTGTAACCGGCGCGTAAAATAAAAGCGTCAACTGCTCTAGCGCTTATTCCTCCCATAATGGCTTGGTTAGCATCCTTATTTAAATAATATTTTAATGATGCGTGTGGCACTATTTCATTGTATTTTCCCTGGCGATTATAAAGTAATTCGGCAACAAGGTCAATTTTTTGGGTCATTGGTGTTACAAACTGCACATACGTACTTGATTTTCTATCTAGCTTACTTACATCGTTTCCTTGGTACGAGATCTTTGGCGCGGTAAGATGATGAATGCTTGTTCCTAAAATAAAACGTTGCTTGCGATTTAAAATATATTGTCCCGCCACTCCAAAATTAAGATCAAAAAAATTATCGTTGGTCCATTGAAATTGCTCGCCTGTTGGAGTGCTCTGATTATAATTTAAACCGTCGTATTGATTGTCAAATGTCATTTTGTTGTAATCAAAACCAACTGAGCCATAACCAATATTTAATCCGCCCGAAACTAAAAGGCTACTATCTTCTTTCATGGAGTGGATATAACTTCCATTTAAATATAATTGCGTGGTATGATAACGTGTATCGCCGGCTCTATCGTTATTAAATACAACACCAATGCCAACCATATCTCTTTTTTCCATCATAGGCCTAATTCGCGATTCGCCGCTAAAGCTAACTGTGTTGTAAGGCACAGGCACCGCGCGCCATTGAGTACGGTAAATAGCACCCACGCGATAGTCGCCATTAAAAAAACCGGTAAAGGCAGGGTTTAAATTAAGCAGCGATCCGTTGAATTGCGAAAAATGAATATCCTGGGCGATTGAATTAACGCCGGTAATAAGAATAAGTGTTATAAGGCTTTTTTTGAAGAAGCGCATATAACAAATATAGTGAATTCATTTTTGAAATGAAAGAGGGGCTGGGAGTGAGTATTGGCGGGGATTCTGTGCTAAAACAAGGCCGTTTGCACACCCGGTAAATTCGGTTCTTCTGCGGGATTTATTAGGCCATTACCTGTAATGTGAAAAACACGTGTTTCCTTATAACGGGATGCAACAATTACTTCGATATTTCCGCGATGTTCTTCAAAGGCCGCCGTGGCAATTTGAGCATCGTTATTTTCTTTAGATAAATGGGATAAAAAAACATGACTCAAAAAAGGAGCGCGGTGTTTGGTAAATAATTCAACGGCCTGTTCGTTGGATAGATGGCCTTTATCGCCGCTGATCCTTCTTTTTAAATAAATGGGATAATGTCCGGTTTCCAACATCATTGCATCATAATTTGCTTCCAAATAAACGGCATGGCATTGTTTAAAATAATTGATCACATGTTTGCAGTTACTGCCAATATCGGTCATAACTCCAACACAAACCTCTTCATGTTTTACTACAAAACTATACGGATCGGCAGCGTCGTGTAATTTTGGAAAGGGGATCACTTGTAAATTCCCAATGCTGATAGTTTCATGTGGTTTAAAATCGTTAACCAATTCTTTATTAAAAATCAAACGACCCGAATGCATGGTTGATTCGGTAATATAAACGGGGATCTTATATTTTTTCGATAGCACTTTTACACCCTTGATATGATCATTATGTTCGTGGGAAATAAAAATTGCTTTCACTGAATTGATGTTCAAGCCCAGGCGAGCCATGCGATTCTCAGTTTCGCGACAAGAAATGCCGGCATCGATCAATACGGCTTCATTCGAATTACCAACGTAATAGCAATTTCCGTTGCTTCCTGAGTTTAATGAGGCTGTAAATAGTGACATTTGGTTTTACAAAAGAACAAATTTGTTGGTATAGGAACTGTTAATGTTAAAAATTAAAAATTGGGGGAGGCTGCTTTTTTGTTTTACTCCGAAGAAACCTACGATGTATCGTAGGTTTACATTCAGAAAAAGCGGAAAAAGTTGTATATTAGTGTTTAAATGATGATTAGAAATGAAGGTTCGAGTCCCGTCCAGACGTGCTAAAAAATAAGGAGTTTACAGATACGTTTCATTTTACTCCTAAACTTATAGCTTGGAAACAAAGCACAGGTATGTGGCAAGGATAATGTCGGCAAAGTTTTATACCATAAAAGATCAACAGGCCAAGAAGAAGAATTTATATTTAACCATCATTACCCAATCATTTGAACAACAAACATCATGAAAAAAGCAGCAGCACTTTGTGTAATAATTTTACTTTTTACCTTATGTAAAAAAGATTTTATTGTTGAGGACATTGAGGATAAAACCATAACGGTGAATGCCCCCGTTAATAACCTTGTTACCACCAATAACAAGATCACATTTTGGTGGGAGGCATTGGATGGCGCTGAGAAATATAATATCCAAATTGTAAAACCATCCTTTGCAAGTATTACCGAAATTATCAGTGATACAAATATTGTTGGCACAAAGTATAGTCTCACTTTACAACCCGGAACTTATCAATGGCGCATAAGGGCTACAAATGCAGGTGGCAGCACCGCTTATCAAACTTTCAATTTAAAAGTTGACACTACCAGTAATTTGAGCAGTTTATCGGTAAGCACCATCGACCCGCCGGCAAATTGGCTCACGGGAAATAAGCGAGTAAGTTTTTCTTGGAATTCTCTCAATGCAGCGGATTCATACCAGATAATACTTTTGAATTCAACAAATGGTACAATTAAAGATACAACTACTGCACTTACAACCTACACTTATACTTTCCCATCGCAAGGTTCTTATTCGTGGAAAGTTAGGGCTTTGAATGATTTTAGTATTTCGCAGTACAATGCCGCTTTGAGTTTTACAATTGATCAAACGTCGCCATCAGCACCAATCCTTACATTGCCCTCTCATGGCTCTATTGTAACTCCAACAAATAGTCTTTTTTGGAACCGAATTGGAGCGCCCGACGCTAAATATGACAGTATTTATGTTGCAACAGATTCGGCATTTACCAATATTATAAGTTATACAAAAGCATACACTCAGAGTATAACCATCAATATGTTGAGTAGTTCACCACCTGCTACCGGAAGTTTTTATTGGTGGAAATTGCGTTCGGTGGATTCAGTAGGTAATAGATCGGTATTTAGCAATCAGTTAAAATTCAAATTAAATCCATAGGATGCTAAAAGGAAAAAAAGGAATATACATACTTATACCACTTAACATCTTTATTTGGGGTTTCTTCGTATACCGTTTTTATAAGGCTTATAATGAATCAGACGAAACTGTTATAACTAGAGTTGAGGCTCCTGTAAAGTTAGATGACATTGGTGATACAGTAGTATATAAACTAAACATGAACTATCAAGATCCTTTTTTGAAAAAAGAGGTTGTTGTTAGATCAAATAATTTGATTGGAGAGGTAAAACCAAAACAGAACTTAAAGAAAGCAGAACCAAAAAACAAACATAAAGAAGATCCCGTAAAGGAAGTGTTGGACATAAAATATTTAGGACTTGTAAAAAATAATTCAAGTGGTTTTGCAACAGCAATTGTAAGTATTAACGGTACTTCAAGGCTTATTAAGCAAGATGAAATTATTGGTGATATGTGTTTTAAGAACTTCACAAACGAGAATTTAACGGTTATGAAGAATAAGGAAAAAATTGTAATTCAGAAATAAAACAGGGAAAAGCACTTTTCTAAAATTTTAGAGGACTGACAAGGATAAAATTAATGTTAATTCTTTTATTTTTCTTCATTCATACTTGTGTTGTAACATTTATTTAGGTTTTTAATCTATAACTTTGAGATATGAAACAGGAGGAAATATTGCAGGAACTTTCAAAACTGCAATCGGTGTATGGAATAGGAGCAAAGATGTACTTAGAGGACTCAAAGCTAGGACATCAATTCTTATGCGAATGTTACGATAGTATCCTTGAAGATAAAGAAGCTATGCAAAAGCATTTTGGTTCACAGTTATTTCAGGAAATAACTGCGTTTGGCGAGGAGCATTGTCAGAAGTGATTGTTATAGGCAATTTTTTCATACTTGACAGAAAGTCGATAGCAACGTATGCTGAAATAAGTTTTCTGGGAAGTGAATGGAAAATTGCGGGCAACTATTTTAACACACAATAGTTATCCGTAATGTTATGGACAAGAAAATTCAACCCCTATTTGATCATTCATCGCTATGTCCATCCTCATACTCTTTAATATAATTTGTTAGTTCTGATAAACCTCTATTAACCTCTTTGATATTAAAGTACTCAAGGCTGAAATCATTATCTAAAATAAACTTTATGAATTCATCATGTTCAGGATGCTTCTTATTGGTGATCACGTTCACTAAATGTTCGTATCCGGGTACTCCTCCACAATCTTCAGGGGGTGCACATCTGCCACCATCAAGGCAATAAGGCAAGCGACGCACTTTTACCTCCGAAACTTCTTCAACTGTAATTATGTGATCCCAACAATCCCCAAAATCGTATTGATACTTTACAATTGATCCTTCGCTTAATATTTTGCCAAGCTTAATTTCATTAGCTGGCACTGTGATCAGGTCAATTTCAGGATTGGGCATTGTAATAATATAATCGTCCATCTCAAATTCAAACATGTGCCAATTTTGCCAACCAAATGCAATCTGAATAATGTGATGAAGCTCATAAAAAGTTGAACTTGAATCTACAACTATAGTCCGCCAAATAGGTAGCTCAATACCGGAAAGTGTTATTTTGAGTTTCATTTCTGAATTCATAAGATAAATTTAATACACAAAATGGAAATATAAAAATAAGGATTTTCAATATTTAATCATGAAATTGGACCTAAAGCATTTTACTGAGTGAAAACTTCCCGAAAATTAGGCCAACTTACGCGCTTTTAAAGAATCAAGTCAATTCTGGTTTTCATAACGATCAAATAAACCAGGTGACACAAATGTCAAACATTTTGCTTAAGCTCCTATACTTTAAAGAAAGTGGGTTTATAAAGTATACAATGGCCATTGTCAAAGAGTTCGATCGCATATCCATAAACTTCAAACCACTTGCCATTTCGTTCTGCACTTGGTTCTGTTTCGGGGCTTTTAATTGGCTTTAAACAGCTCTTCTCTGTTATAAGTTTGTCAAGTATTTCTTTGTCCACGAATTTGCAGCTAGAAAAGGAAAACTTATTAAGATTTTTTAGAGTGGACAATAGTCCTAATTGCGATTTGACATCGTCTTTATTTGTGCTTGTTTTTAAAAGGTTACGATGCATCCATCCATGCTTAGTTTCGCAATAAATCTGATTTAGCCTTTTAGGATTAAAGTACTTAGCACAATATGGACATTTATATGTATGATTGAAATTCATTCCATTACAATTTCGCGTGTTTATTTAATATTTCCAGAATACTCTTTTTTGAATACTTGATTTTTTTGCCATACTTCGTAAATACTATTTCCCCAGCGCTTCTAAGCTGTTGCATCTTTGTTTTACTCTTAATATTCAAAAGTTCCTTTGCTTCATCAGTGTTGATCCAATCAATTTCATCCTTTTGTTTCAAGTGCTCAAGCTTAGCCTCTTTAATAGCGTTCTTAAACATTGCCATTAGATCACTCATCATTTTGTAATATGTGTCTTTTTCAAAGACTATTATTTCCATAGTAAAACAAAGGTAAATCAGAAAAGTGCTGATTTTACATTTGCAAATCAGAATTGGTAAAATCGAAATTTTCCAAAAACAGAAACCCTTGACTGGCGAGGCTTACAAGGAATTTTCAAACTTTCAAGTTGTTTTCAAATAGTTTTCTTGTGAGTTGAAATGGTTCATTTAAATGACATTTCTCTTTTGAAAGTTGTTGCGTGTTATGAATTGATATTGCAACAAAGCATATGAAAATCTAAGTAACAGTAACCAAATGTTTAATCTATGTTTAATCCAGAATGAAAATTGGAGCGAAGCATAAAAATCAAAAACCCTCGAAAGCTTTCACTATCGAGGGTTTCCTGTTGGTAGCGGGAGGGTGATTCGAACACCCGACCTTTGGGTTATGAGCCCAACTATCCAATCCTTTATTCATTCTGTCCGCTTTTTCTGAATGCTAATCTATGATACATCGTAGGTTTTTGCAAATAGGTATTACTTCAACACATAACTCGTACTTCTTCCGCCGCCTTTTTCTTTAACTAGTATTTTTTTCTTTAAAAGATCTTGTATATCTCTTAGGGCGGTATCAGTAGAGCATTTTGCTATTTTGGCCCATTTAGAAGTATTTAGTTTTCCATCAAAGCCATCAAACAATTTGTTTATCAATAAGCGTTGCCTTTCATTTACATCCGGGGTGGTATCCCAAAATTTCGCTTTGTTCAATATGCGCGTAAACGCTTTATCGGTTTCGTTCAAGGCTTTATCAAGGCATTGTAAATACCAAACCAACCATTGGCTTATATCTAAATTTCCTTTTTGTGTTTTTTCGAGTACCTCGTAATATTGTTTTCGTTGCACGCGTATCTGCGCGCTCATGCTATAAAAACGCTGTTGTGTTCCATCAGAAGCGGTTAAAAGCATATCGGCTATGGCTCGCGCTATTCGGCCATTACCATCATCAAACGGATGTATGGTTACAAACCAAAAATGTGCTATGCCCGATCTTAAAACAGGATCCATGCTGTGTTTGCCATTGAACCATTTTAAAAACGCATTCATTTCTTTGGTTAACACATCGGCATCGGGCGCTTCAAAGTGTACGCGCTCTTTACCCATTGGCCCCGATACTACTTGCATTGGGCCATTATCATTATCGCGCCATTTACCAACTGCTATTTTATAGAGGCCGCTACGGCCGGTGGGGAACAAAGCAGAGTGCCATCCAAACAAACGATCTTTAGTTAAGGGCTTATTGTATTTTTGCGTTGCGTCTAGCATCATTTCTACAACACCATCTATGTATCTATCGGTTTTTACAAGCCCTGCTATATCCATTCCTAAGCGCTTGGCTATGGAAGAGCGCACTTGCTCAAGGTTTAAAAATTCGCCTTCTATCTCGCTCGATTTTAAAACATCGGAGGTAAGTGTTTGCAATATGGTTTCGTCTCTTAGGGCAAAGCCTAAAAATTCCATATAGCCTTTTAAACGGCCTTGCTTATGCCTTACGCTTGAAAGTAAGGGTTGCAAAAGCGCGTTATCCCAGGTAAATTGTGGCCATTGTTTATGTTGATGGATGTATCGTGCCATTTTATTCACCGCATATTTGCAGTAAATATACTACCTATTCACCGCATTTCCAAATTTATTCACCGCATTTTTGCGGTGATTAATTCATTTATTCACCGCATGCTCTTGGTACAAAGGGGCGCTACTCGTTTTTTTAACCGTGGTTCGGCAAGCTCACCACAGGCTCCGACGCAAAGTCACATAGTTTATGAACCTGCGGTTCATCTATTTTGCGTTAGAGTCGAAGGCAAAGTGCGCGAAGCGGAGACGAACCTTCGGTTCGGTCGCGGTTAACCCGTCAGGGTATAGGCGGCTCGGTCTTTGCGCAAGCCGTTAGGCTCTTTGCCTGCCTTTTTAAGTCTAGTTAAGCTAATTAATTTTCTTGGTTTCTTTGCGCCCTTTGCGGTTAAAAAAAATGGATTATTTTTTTTCTTTAGCAATCACAATATAAACCGGAAAATGATCGCTATACCCTGCGGTATAAGCACTGCCGCTATAGGTGCGGAAGGGATAACCTTTAAAATTACCATGATCGGATTTTAAAAAGGCTTTATTAAATACACGAACTGTGTAGTAATTCCACGAAAAGTACTCACCCAAAAAGGGTTTATTCAAAAGGATCTGGTCAAATAAATTCCAACTGTCTTTCCATGCAAGCGATCCAATGCCATCCGCAAATAATTTTTCCATGGGGTTAAAATAATCTCCGGCCACAGCTTCTTTTACGTCGCCATAAGTGCCAATGTGTTTTTTTACGCTTTCATTGGTAGGGTCATCATTCAAGTCGCCCATAATGGCAATTTTAGTTTCAGGGTTTAATTTTACAATGCTATCAGCAATATGTCGCGCCATGGTTGCTGCATTTATGCGGCCTTGTCGGCTTTTTAATTCTCCACCTCTTCGGCTGGGCCAATGATTTATTAAAACACTTAGTGGTTCGCCGTTAAATAAACCACTTATCACCAAAATATCTCTGGTTTTGTATCCTGTATCAGGTAATGTTACATGATAAGAAACTGATTTTGTAACGGTAAAGTATGTTGGATTATAGATGAACGAAGGATCAACACCGCGCGCATCAGGCCCTTCAATATGCAATACTTTATAATTTCTTTTTTTAAGTCGTACATTTTTTACAAGATCTTCCACAACGCTTTTATTTTCTATCTCACATAATCCTAAAATAGCTAAGCCATCGGGAGTAACATCAGTAGCCATTTGACTTATCACTTCTGCAAGGCGATCAATTTTTGTCCAATAGCGAGGTCCCGTCCATGCATTTGTTCCGCTAGGGGTGAATTCTTCATCGTTCTTCCATACATCATTTAATGTATCATATAAGTTCTCTACATTCCAAAATCCTATGGCGGAAATAAAATAGTTTTTGTCTTTACGCAATTTTTGCGCGCTACTAGTTAAGCTAGCAACAATAAAAATAATGAGGAGCGATCGTAATTTCATAGGTAGGCCGCTAAATTAATCATTTATAATTACAGGCATTTGTTAAAGTGTATATACATCGTTTCAGTAAAGTTTTGTTAATAATTAGTTAATAATGGAGGATGCATTTCTTTCTATATTTGACCGTTCTTAAACGAAAGTGATCAACCTTGAGGATACACAGGTTCTCTGATGTATGCCGAAGCCGCTTCGAAAAATAAATAGTAAAGTAAAATTTTAGAAGAAAAGATCATAATGGTAAAAAAACTGGTAACTGTTGTATTTGTTTTGTTGTGCGCAGATTTTTTAGCGCAAAACGATTCTACAGATGTAAAAGAGAATACCGATTCTCTTTCAACAAAATTTAATATCCCTCTTTTTAGCACAAGTGGTGGCGATGTAGATAATGATCTGGAGCAACAAGACGTTTCTTCGTTATTAGCTTCCAGTCGCGATGTATTTGCGCAGTTCGCCAGTTTTCAATTTGGTGTTGGTCGTTATCGCTTGCGCGGTTATATGGCCGAGAATAATATGATCATGGTTAATGGTGTTAATGTAAATAATCTAGAAACAGGTTTTAGCAGTTGGAGTAGTTGGGGAGGATTAAATGATGTGACGCGTTTTGTTGAACAACGCATCGGCATCACACCAAATCGTTTAGGATTTTCAGGTGTTGGCGGTTATAGTAATATAGATTCAAAAGCGTCTTCGTTCCGCAAGGGCACACGCATTTCTTACGGATATGGTAATCGTATTTTTGCGCAACGTTTAATGGTTACGCATTCAACAGGCATGATGCAAAACGGATGGGCTATTACTTTATCGGCTTCAACGCGCTATGGAAATGAAGTTTATATTCCGGGAACTTATTTTATTGGAAGCGCTTTTTATGCTTCGGTTGATAAACGCATTAATGATAAACATTCTTTAAGTTTTACAGGTTTTGGAGCCCCTATTCAACAGGGCAGAGCAGCCGCAACAACTTTGGAAGTGTATGAACTTGCAAATTCACATTATTATAATTCGCTATGGGGTTATCAAAATGGAAAAGTAAGAAATTCGCAAGTGAGTTCGGCTAAGCGCCCAATGTTGATGCTATCTCATTTATTTAAAATAAACACAGCAGAACAATTGAACACAACTTTGTTCTATAATTTTGGAAAAACAGGATTTACCAGTTTAAATTGGAACGACGCGCCAAATCCTCGTCCCGATTATTACCGTTATTTACCAAGTTACTATTACGATATGGGTGATACGGTTAATGGTAAGATTTGGGAAAATAAATGGGCAAATGAACCAAATACAACCGCACAATTGGATTGGGACCGCATGATCAATATGAATCGCTCTAATTTAACTTCATCTGGAACAAGAGCTCGCTATATTTTAGAGAATAGAATTGAGAATCTTTCTAATGTGGGAATAAATTCAGTGTACAGCAAGCGTGCAGGAGAATTATTTATTACAATTGGTTTAAATGCTAATATGCAAAAAACGCGCAAATACAAAGAGCTTGAAGATCTTTTGGGTGCATCGTATTGGTTAGATGTAGATCAGTTTGCAGAGAACTTAGGAGTAGAAGAAAGTTTTGCTCAAAATAATATCGAAACACCTAATAAGACCATTGAACAAGGCGAAAAATTTGGTTACGATTACTCGATCAATATCAATAGGGCTGAATTTTGGGGACAAGCAGAATACACGTTCAGTAAAATGGATGTGCACGGATCTTTGTCTATTTCAAATAGCAGTATTTGGCGCGAAGGATTTGTGGCTAACGGAAAATTTCCAACAACCAGTAAGGGCGAGAGCGCTAAAATGAATTTCTTGAATTACGGTGTTAAGGGCGGAATCGTTTTTAAGATCGACGGAAGAAATTTTATCACAGCAAACGGTGCTTTTTTAACTCGTGCGCCTGAAGCAAACAATATTTTTATTTCACCACGCGTAAGAAATGATCAGGTGAATGGGGTAACGGATGAAAAAGTTTTATCGGGAGATATTAGTTATTTGGCTAAGTATCCAACATTTAAATTTAGAGCCACCTATTATAATACCACTATTAGCGATCAAACATGGTTGCGTACATTTTGGAGTGATGAATTCAATAATAATGTGAATTATATCATGACCAATGTGGATCAAAATCACCAAGGAATTGAAATTGGTGTAGAGAAAACTTTATTTGTATCGCACACTATTCAAGGAGCGCTAGGTATGGGACAGTTTTTATATAAAGGTCAGCCAACAGCGCAAGCATGGCAAGATAATAACAATAAAAGTTTGTTTGCCGAACGAACAGTGTATTTAAATAATTACAGAATTGGGGTTAGTCCGCAATTAGTTACAGGTATTGGTTACCGTTATAGTGGTAAAAAATTCTGGTTCGCGGGAATTACATTTAATTATTTTGATCAGGTGTATATCGATCCAAACCCCGACAGAAGAACTGCCGAAGCGCTAACGAAATACGTTTCTACTGACCCACAAGTGAATTTGATAACCGAGCAAGAGCAATTACCAAGTTATTATACGGTTAATTTTAATGCCGGGAAATCATTAAGGATCAAGAAAAAGTATTTTTTGAACTTTAATTTGAGCGTTAACAATTTATTGAATAATAAAAATATCATCACCGGTGGATTTGAGGCTTTGCGTTGGGATAATTCAAACATCAGTAAATTCGATAACAGATATTTTTACATGACAGGTACTACATTTATGGCCACAGTTAATTTTAATTTTTAAGAGCATGAAGCAATTTTTTAAATATAGTATCTTAAGTTTATTGGCTGTTGTAATTGGCAGCTGTAAAAAAGAAGTTACACAACCAACTGTTACTAATATTAGCGGTCACAAAGTATATTCGGCAGCAGAATTAAACTCTATTGCAACCTGTACAAATAGTTGCGCTAAACGGTTTACTCAAGATGTTTATTTTATTGGTGTAGTTGTGGCCGACGAACAAAGTGGTAATTTTTATAAAGAAATTTATGTGCGCGATCGCTACAATACCGGTGCTATGCGATTAGATTTTACGCAACGCTCTAGTTTTTTTATTGGCGATTCTGTTCGCGTGAATTTAAAAGGCTTAGATGTGAATTTGAATGTAGACACCGATATTTTGGAAATTGATTCGCTGGATTACGAAAAATTCGTGATAAAATTTGCTTCAGGCGCAAAGCCGCAACCTCGTGTTTTGAGTATAGCGCAAATGAATTCAAATCTCTCAACGTATTTAGGTGATCTTGTTCAACTCACTAATGTAGCTTTTACGCCTACTGATGCAAATCAATATTGGTCAGATCCAATAGGGCAATATTCGCTTAATCGCACTATTCAAGATTGTGATGGTTCTCAGTTGATAGTTCGCACAAGTAATTTTGCTGATTTTGCTCTTGAAAAAACTCCAACGGGCAACGGAACGTTAATGGGTATTGCTACGGCTTATCAAGGAACAAGTCAGTTGGCTATAAGAAATACTGCAGAAGCAAATATGAACGGAACGGGTTGTACAATTTATATTAAGAAAGATTTTGAAGATAACTCTTTAACGAGCGGCGGCTGGACCCAGCAATCTGTTTTAAATGGTTCAATATTATGGACAGCGAGTTCTTTTGGTTCTGATAAATTTGGAAAAATATCAGGGTATCTTTCCGGAAATACAAATTCAGAGAACTGGTTAATATCACCTGCTATTAATTTAGCTGCATCAGCCAATCCTGTTTTAAGTTTTAGAACGGCTGCAAAGTTTGCAGGAGATCAGTTGGAACTTTGGATCTCAACAAATTATTCTTCGGGCGCACCTTCAACGGCAACGTGGACGCAACTCACAGGTTTTGCATTATCGCCAAATAACCCGGGTAATTATGCGTGGACAGCCTCAGGAAGTATTTCGTTAAATGCTTACAAAAATGCCAATACGCGTTTTGCATATAAATATAAAAGTACCACAGCGGGTTCAACAACCTATGAAGTTGATGATGTAATTGTAAAGGAGAATTAAAAAATGAAAAAGATAGTTTATTGTTTTGTTCTAGTAGCGCTTTTGATCAATGTTTCTTGTAAAAAGAAATTTGATCTTCCGCCGGTTAAAGATCCTCCTGCTATGAATGGTTATATTAAAATTGATTCTATTCGTAAATGCTATGAGGATTATTATCTCAGCGGAGGGCCACAGCAAACGAAATGGTATAAATTTTCAGGTGATGTTAATTTAGAATGTACAGTTACGGCCGATGAAAGAAGCGGGAATATTTACAAAACAGTTTATGTAGAAGATGCTACCGGTGCTTTGCAAGTAAAATTATTGAATGCAGGTGGTTTAGCCGTTGGTGATAAGATCCGTATTAATTTGAACGGTGTGATCTTGAATGATTATGGCAGTATGGTTCAATTGGATTCTGTAGATATAGAAAAACGCGTTGTGAAATTAAGCACAGGAAATCCTGTAGTACCAACCAAAGTAACTATGAATCAATTGTTGAATTTTGACGTGAACGGTCATACGCCGTTTCAATCGCGATTGGTGATCATAGATTCTGCTGAATTTACGCCTGGAAATAAGAATAAGCCGTTTGCAGATGCAATTGGGAAAAACAGCATAGACAGGTATATAAGCGGAACTTCATGCGGCAGTCCGCTGGTTTCTGTTCGATCGTCGGGCTACTCAAACTTTGCGAGTAATTTAACCCCTTGTGGCAAGGGCACCATGACGTTGATCGTTAGTCAATACAATAGTGATCTTCAGTTTACCATAAGAGATTTTAATGAAGTAAAATTAACTAGCGGCGGTTGCCCAATTATTATGGCCGATTTTGATGAAGATATTTTTAAGGGAGGTTGGATAAACTATAATGTTACAGGTAACGTAAATTGGGTTTCGGGAACTTATAGCGGCAGAAAGTACGCTGAGATCAGTAACTATATTAATTTTGCAAATGAAGTTTGCGAAACTTGGTTCATTTCGCCTTCAATGAATATAGCCGCCGCAGCAAGTCCTCGTTTATCATTTGAATCGGCCTATAATTTTTCGGGACCAACACTTGAGGTTTACGTGTCAACTAATTATTCGTCGGGCAACCCTAATGCAGCAACCTGGGTTAATTTAAATCCCACACTTTCAGGAGGAAGTTATAACTGGGTAAATAGTTGCAATATTTCATTGAATTCTTATAAATCGGCCAATACACGCATTGCTTTTAAATACACCGGAACCTCTACATCCGGCTCCAGATGGGAGATAGACGACGTGGCCGTGTTTGGTGAATAAACTTCAATAAATAAAAAACTCAGTAATCCACTGAGTTTTTTTATTTTTATGTCATCGAAGACCAAAAAGCAAATATTCTTTCCATTTTAAAAAAGTATTGGGGGCACGATCAATTTCGTCCGTTTCAGGAAGAGATCATTTTATCTGTGCTTAATGGAAAAGATACACTCGCGCTTTTACCAACAGGCGGCGGTAAATCCATTTGCTTTCAATTGCCCGGTTTAGCTTTAGGAGGAACAACATTAGTTATTTCTCCTTTGGTTGCTTTAATGAACGATCAGGTAGATAATTTAAAGCAACGCGGAATTTCGGCCGTGGCAATTACGGCTGCGATGAATTATAAGCAAATTCAAATTTCATTGAATAATGCCTCCATGGGACATGTTCAATTTTTATACATCTCGCCCGAGCGATTGCAAAATGAGGATTTTAGAATGCAATTGAGTCATTTGCCAATTACATTGATAGCGGTGGATGAAGCGCATTGTATTTCGCAATGGGGTTATGATTTTAGGCCAAGCTATATGAAAATAGCGGAAGTGCGCGCGTATTTTGATAAAGTTCCAATTATTGCGGTCACTGCAAGCGCAACCAAAGAGGTTATAAAAGATATTCAGGCGCGATTAGAATTTAAAGATCAAAACGTGTTTCATCAATCGTTCTTGCGTTCTAATTTGCGGTACGTGGTGCAGTTGGAAGAAAATAAATTGGATCGCCTATTAAAATTGGTGCAAAATATTGGAGGCTCAGGCATTGTGTATGTTCGTAACAGAAGGAAAACAGAAGAAGTAAGTAAATTATTGCAACAAAAGAATTTTACCGCCAAAGCGTATCACGCGGGATTAAAATACGATGACAGAAGAAGTATACAGGATGATTGGATAAATAACCGCACACAAATAATTTGCGCCACTAACGCGTTTGGAATGGGAATTGATAAACCCGATGTGCGTTTTGTGGTGCATTTGGATCTTACCGATAGTATTGAAGCGTATTTTCAGGAAGCGGGTAGGGCAGGCCGAAATGGAAAAACGGCATATTCCACCATATTTTTTAATAAACGTGATGAGCAACGCTTGTTGGATAATTTTGAATATGCTTTTCCAACACTCGAACAAATAAAACAAACGTATCAAGCTATCGGAAATTATTTTCAAATTGCTATTGGTGCCGGCGAAGGTACAAGTGTTGACTTAGATATTGAATTATTATGTAAGAGTTATAATTTGCATCCTATTATAGTTTACAACAGTATTAAATTTTTGGAAAAGCAAAACTACCTCTCTTTATTTGATGCCGGTTTTGAACCTTCAAAGGTGATGGTATTAAGCAATAAAGAAAATTTATATGAATACCAGATGAAAAATCCATCGTACGAGCCTTTGATAAAAACCTTGTTGCGTAATTACGGTGGTTTGTTTGAGAATTATGTTTTCATCAATGAAAAAGATCTGGTTTATAAAGTTAAACTTGGATTTGATGATATTATGAAACAATTGCAATTACTGCATTCCTTCAAGATCATATCGTACATTCCACAAAGTAATCTTCCAAAACTTATTTTTATGCAAGGCAGAATAGATGCCAAACATATTGAGTTGGATCCGGAGAATTACGCTCAGTTAAAACATAATCATCACAAGCGTATTCATGCTGTAATTAATTATGTGAACAATGATAAGATATGCCGACAAGTGCAATTACTCACCTATTTCAACGAATTTAATAATGCTGATTGCGGTTATTGCGATGTGTGTTTATCAAAAAAACCAAAGGATTATGATAAAGTAAAACATCATATCATCGAAGTGCTTAAGTCAAAAACGCAAACCATTGAAGAAATGAAAGTGTTGATGACCAAATATCATAGCGACACCTGGATAAAAGCCTTTAATGAATTGATAGATGATGGGGTGATAAAAATGGATAAGGATCAGTACCTCCTTTCATAGAACGTTGATAAAGCAGATCTTTATGATTAGCGCAGATCAGTCATAACAAATCTTAAAAGATCAGCATCATCTGCGTTCCATTAGTCGATCCTCAGATCCTCTGTGATCTTTACTATTAATAAGCTTGTTTCTTAAATGGCAGCAAAAATCTGTTGGAAAAGATTAAAGAGACTCGAAAAGCGACAGATTTTTTTACTGTTATCTAATGTGTAATACCGCGCCCGCGATTGAACGAAAAGCCCTGCGCCAAATTTTGCGTAATGTTTGCGGAGCGAGGAGGCTCCGCTTAAGAATCGGAGACCCCGAAGCCCGACAAACATTGCAAAATTTAAGCAGGCTTGAAGTGAAAGCGCGATAAGGCGCCCAAATAAAAATAATCTTAAAAACACTTTTTGAGGACCGACTAATTGCTAAAAATCATTAACAACCTTATCATAACCTCAAAATTTAGGTATCTTTACTTTAACATTGTATTATGGTGTATATGCGAAAAATAATTCTACCCCTCCTTATCTTAATTACGTATTCAGTAAGTGCCCAAACTGTTGATGCCTCTGGCAAAAAACAAGGCTATTGGAAAAAGAAGAACGATAAAGGCGAATTGGTTTACGAAGGAGAATTTAAGGATGATAAACCTGTTGGAACGTTTAAGCATTATTATCCTGGCGATACGGCCAGACGAGCGGTAACGTATTACAAGGACGGTGGAAATATTGCGTACGCTAAAATGTATCACCAATTAACCGGTAAGTTAATGGCCCAAGGAAAGTATATCAAAGAAGAAAAAGATAGCATTTGGATATTTTACGATGATGCAGGTGCTTTGTTAAGCAAGGATAATTATAAGCTTGGAAAAAAAGACGGAAAATGTTTGGTATATCTTCCTGATGGAACCCTAGCGGAAGAAAAGAACTACAAGAATGGTTTAGAGGAAGGTCCGTTCAAGCAATTTTACGATGGCAAATTAGTAAAAGGCGAAGGCAAATATGTGAACGGAAAAATGGAAGGAAAGACAAGTTACTATTATCCAAATGGAGTTGCAGCAGCTACCGGTGTTTTTAAAGGCGGACATAAGGAAGGTGTTTGGATATACAGAGACAAAGAAGGAAAATTAAAGGATAAGGAATTATTTAAGAATGGCGTACAAGCCAATAAAAAAGAAACGGAAGAATATTTTAAAAAGAATAAAATACCCGGAGAAACAACAACATCTCCAAAAACAGGAACGGTTACACCAAAAGGCACTAAACCTAAGGCTAAATAACTCTCTGAGGCACAGCTGCCAACCTTTATAGCTTCGCAGCCGTATGTATATATACGGCAGGCATGAAAAAGGTATTCGCAATAATCATATTCGTTTTATTAATGGTGGTGATCGGTTTTTTTTAGATCAATGAGTTAGCCATGCTCCTAATTGCTTTTATCACTTATTTTTTGTAGCTTTATTAAAACGAAAGCTATATGAATAAAATCTACTTTCTATTATTATTGTTGATGTCATTAAACGGGGTTTCACAATCATGGAATCCGGCGCCTTACTGCACACCATCAGTTGGAATATGGGCCATTCCTTGCAGTCAACCTGGCCCATCAAATACTAGCAGTAACTTTATAAATGATTTTATAAATGGATTTACAACCACAGGAGCTGTATTAAACATTAATAACATAAATTCCGGGTGTAATGGATTACCAAATAACTATATTTTTTATTGTAATCATCCTTTACAGGTTAATGCTGGACAAACTGTTTCGTGTAGCGTTCAAAGTGCAAGTGTATGGGCGAGTGGATATGCTATATTTATTGATTGGAACCAGGATAATATTTTTCAGATACCTTCGGAAAGAGTGGCATTTAGTCCTAGCGTTCCTCCAGCGGGCACGTGGTATACATCAACGTTTACAGTACCTTTAACTCAATCTGCTGGTGTGTATCGAATGCGATTAAGAAATGCTTGGGCAACGCCTGGCGGTGGAATGCAACCATGCGCAATGTATGGTTATGGCGAATCAGAAGATTATAATGTTTTCGTTGGAACATCACCACCTCCCGCAAACCCAATAACTGCAACAGCTTCTCCAAATCAAACAATATGTATTGGACAAAACGCAAATTTAAGTGTGTCTTATACGGGAACTTCATCAACAACATTTGATTGGGGAGGGCCAAACAGTTTTACAAGTTCAATTCAAAATCCTACAGTTGTGAACACAACCACGGCAAGTAATGGGTTTTATTATGTTTCATTAAGTTCAGCAACTTGTCCTGTGATGGCAATTACTCATGTTTATGTTGATCCAGGCCCTAGTCTTTATGTTTCTGCATCCAACTCTGTTATTTGCGCTGGTGCAACAGTAGCTCTTACTGCGTCAGGATCTAATAATTATACATGGACACCCGTCTCGTCAACTAATTCAGTAGTTATTGTTTCACCATCTATTACAACAATTTATACGGTGGCATCTACCGCAACTACAAATTGTATTGGAACTAATATGTATACAGTGACTGTGAATCAAGGCCCGACCGTCAATGTTTCGTCATCCAATTCAGTGATTTGTATAGGTGGTTCGGCTACACTTTCAGTAAATGGAGCAAATAGTTATACGTGGGTGCCTGGTTCTTCTACAAATACAAGTATTATTATTTCTCCTACTGCCACCACAATTTATACGGTTACAGGTACGGCAACAAACAATGCTTGCTCAACGAAAAAAACGCATACGCTTCTGGTTGGTCAGCTCCCTGTGGTCAATATTTCATCATCCAATTCAATTATATGTGCAGGTGGCTCTGCCACTCTGTCTGCAAATGGAGCAAGCAGTTATACTTGGACACCGGGTTCTTCTACAAATACAAGTATCGTTGTTTCACCATCAATTACAACAATTTATACTGTTGCTTCAACTGGAACAACAGGCTGTGTAGGAACTAAAATGTATACGCTATCAGTAAATCCATGTACAGGATTGAATGAATGGAATGAATACAACGGCCAAGGATTTATTTATCCAAGTCCATTTCATGATCTGTTGAATATAAAAATTAAGGAACCTCTGAATATTAAAATACTGAATTCTATAGGAGAGGTAATAATGGAGAAACGGTTTTTGAAGGACGAATCTATTGATATGAGCGAGCTCTCAAAAGGAGTTTATTATATGTTTATTGATGGAGGTTCAGGAACAAACCCTGTAAAACTGATCAAAGACTAATTGAAAACGAGGTTTCACTTAATTGATCAGTCTTTAACAATTTCCCATTCTTGTTTTTCTTACTTTGTTTTATATCTTTACTTTGATGATAAAAAAAGTAGGAGTTCAATTTATTTTAGCCCTTGTGTTTTTATTTGGAATAAACACTTGCTTAATAGCTCAACCCGGTAATCTTCCAGCGCCATATTGCATGCCTTTGTATGGTCAAAGTCCGTGTAACCAACCAGGCCCTTCAAACATGCCGGGGAATTTTCTAAATGATTTTATTCATAGCGTACTAACTTTTAGCGGTAACGTGGATATCAATAATCCTAATACAGGTTGTAATGCTCAAATTTTTCCAAGTATTGGCATTAAAAATTATATTTATCATAAATGTCAGCATAACCTTTCGGTTAGTGCCGGTCAAGTTGTATCATTTAGTATTCAGATCGGAAATATTAATCCCCAAGGTGTTGCCGCGTTCATTGATTGGAATAACGACAATATATTTTCCACAGCCCCCACTGAAAAAATAGGCTGGTCAACAGGAACAGTGCCTGCGGGAGGTTGGTTAACGTTTACAACAACTATTCCACCTGCCCAAACTAATGGCACTTATCGTTTGCGTGTAAGGTGTGCTTTTGGGATCAGTGGCGCCACTATCGACCCATGTAATAATTATTCATGCGGAGAAGTGGAGGATTACGATGTGTATGTAGGTACAACGTCGCCTGTGATTAGTAACGTTGTTGCAAGCAGCAATTCCACATTGTGTTCAGGAAATACATTAAGTTTAAATTTGACGTACACTTCGCAATGTTCGCCTTCGTATACTTGGGCGGGGCCAAATAGTTTTGTTTCTAATTCACAAAATCCAACAATAGTAAACGCGCAACCATTGCATTCAGGTAATTATTCTTTAACTGTTACATGTGGTACAGCATGCCCTGTTTCATTAACAACAAGTGTTACGGTTGTTCAAGGGCCAACCCCGGCAAATGCAGGCGGTAATCAATGTATTTGTGCTACTACTGCAACATTAAATGGAAATATACCATCAATAGGTACGGGCTCTTGGACATTATTATCTGGAAGTGCTATTATTATAACACCTACATTGGCTAATACTGCACTTTTTTCAGTTGGAGTAGGAACTAACATTTTCGCGTGGACGATAACTAATGGAACCTGTGTTTCATCTTCAACGGTTGCAATAATTAGGGGAATGCCTCCTTCAGTTTCAGTAGCTGGACCAAATCAAACTCTCACATGTAGTGGTAATACAACAACTATGCAGGCAAACGCACCTGCCATTGGAATAGGAACTTGGTCGTTAATTTCAGGAAGCGGAATTTTTGTATCACCTAATTCACCAAGCACAGCTGTAACCGGAGTTGGTTCAGGAACAAATATTTATATGTGGGTAATATCAGGGGGGTGTTGTTCTGGCCCGGCTTCTACTTCTACTTTAACTGTTGTGAATATCCTATCAATAAGCGTTAATGTAACTAATACATCATCATTGGCATGTGCTGGCTTTAGCGTACAACTAACAGGCAATGGGGCCACAAATTACACTTGGACAGGAACTACGTTTACCGGTAATATTATTTCACCAAGTGTTTTTGTGCCATCAGGATCGTATACTGTTGTAGGGGCAACAGGTCTTTGTACAAGTACTGATGCTATTGTAATTGGAACAACAACGCCTATATCAATTAATCTAGCGCAAAGTAGTTTAACAGTTTGTCCTGGTGTTAATTCTATACTCACTGCAACAGGCGCGTCAAATTATAATTGGAACCCATGCATTGGCTTATCAAGTTGTAATACAAGCAGCGCTTTTTCATCACCAAGTGTCACTATTCAGTATACCGTAACAGGAACAACATCGGTATGTTCGGCCACATCGGCAATTACTGTGAGTTTTGTTCCTGGCCCAACGGTTAGCGCATTGGCAAGCCCAACACTTATTTGTTCTGGCGATCAAGCAACTTTAACCGCAAGTGGCGCTGTTAATTACACTTGGGCAACCACAGGTAGCGGATCAAATGTTACAGTGAGTCCTGTTAGCAGTACTATCTATACAGTTACAGGTTCTGATGTCAATCAGTGTACAAACAAAACAACACTTTCGTTGATAGTTTCGCTTTGTACAGAAATAACAGAAAGTTCTTTAAATGAATTTTTGCAAGTGTTTCCAAATCCGTTCAAAGATGAATTGAAGATCGTTTCTACAAGAAATATTCAGATCAAATTACTTGACGTTACAGGTAAGGAAATATTGAGAAGAGAAGTTGATGCTGAGATCTTAATTAATACTTCGCAATTTGCTAAAGGTGTGTATTTCATACATTTCACAAAAGAAACGAGTTTAAAACCTGTAAAGGTTATAAAAGACTAAATCCCAAATTCTTATTTATTCAAACGCTTTTCTTAGTACCTTTATACTCCCATGAGTAAAAAAGGTAAAGTTTTAGTGGCCATGAGTGGTGGTATCGACAGCAGTGTTACCGCTATGATGCTTCATGAACAAGGTTACGAAGTGATTGGTATTACTATGAAAACTTGGGATTATACCAGTTCAGGATCAAGCACGCGCGAAACAGGTTGTTGTAGTTTGGATAGTATTAATGATGCGCGAACGATGGCAGTTGACATGGGCTTTCCGCATTATATTTTAGATATCCGCGCAGAGTTCGGTGAATTCATTATCAATAATTTTGTTGAAGAGTATTTGGCGGGAAGAACGCCTAATCCTTGCGTTTTATGTAATACGCATATCAAATGGGATGCTTTATTAAAACGTGCTGATATGTTGGACTGCGAATTTATTGCAACCGGACATTACGCGCAATTGCGAAAAGAGAACGGACGAACGATAATTCATAAAGGAATTGACCAAACAAAAGATCAAACGTATGTTTTGTGGGGATTAGATCAGGACTGTTTAAATAGAACGATGTTTCCTTTAGGTGGATTTAAAAAAACGGACATAAAGCAAATGGCAAAGGATGCAGGGTTTTATGATCTTGCTAACAAAAGCGAGAGTTATGATATTTGTTTTGTACCTGATAATGATTACCGCTCTTTTTTGAAACATCGTATGCCCAACCTAGAAGCAAAAGTTGACGGTGGCGATTATATTTATAAGGATAAAAAAGTAGGGAAGCATCGTGGTTATCCTTTTTATACAGTTGGTCAACGCAAGGGTTTAGAAATTGCTATGGGCGAGCCGGTTTTTGTAAAAGAAATTATTCCTGAAACAAACACGGTTATTCTTGGTGATAAAGACGATCTTTTAGAAAATCATTTGCGCGTTCGTGATTTTAATTTAATTAAGTACAATAGTTTACCAGAGGATTTTATTGGATTAACCAAGATCCGCTATAAAGATGCCGGAACTTTGGCAACCATTAATACCATCGACAATAAATTGGATGTGATCTTCCACTCACCGGTAAGTGGTGTTGCACCGGGGCAAAGCGCTGTTATTTACGAAGGAGATGATCTAGTTGGCGGTGGCTTTATAGAAAGAAAAACTATTCCCGCACTTTGATCAAAAGAATTCCTCGCAGCTCCGCTGCGATCTTATACCTGATTTAGCCACTAACTTCACAAATTCGCACCAATTTATGTGATTTGATTTCACTAATCTGTGTTTAATTACTAAATAAGATTTAAGCATAGATTGGTGTAATTTTCACAAACCCAGATTAGTGAAAATTAGTGTAATTCGTGGCTAAAGAAACGTAGCTGTTGTTAACAGCTCCTCACTTTAATACGCCTAAGTCTTTTCCTATTTCATTAAAAAAAGCTTTTACTTTTTTTGCGGTTGCTTCATCGCTGGTTGCACGAATGTACGTGTCTGTTAATGTCATCACATTTTGATGATAGAATTTCTTCATTTCATCTACACTCATGTCTTTTGTCCAAAGATCAATGCGTAATGTATTATTTTCCTTCGCGTCCCACAGAGCTATCATCATGCTTTTGGCATGGCTTTTTTCGCCTGCATCGCTTGCTTCCCATTTAATATCCACAGGCAAATGATCATCATCTACCAATACTTTAAAATTTATTTCACTTACTTTCATAACTATCTTAATTCATCATTCATAAATCATCATTCATAACTAAGGACGGTATTTACTTTTACTCAAAATCTTCTGCGCATCCTTCTCATTCATCAATAGCTCCAAAGTTACAGATTCATTTTTATTCATATAACTTTTTATTATTTGCCATCCCATCCATTTGGCAATTCCGGGAGGACATTCTTTACTTATTGCCGAGGTAAATGGCCCTTCGCCTGTTAATTCTTGTACAGTTCGCATATTGTTCTCGTATAATCTGTTCTTTTCGGCCATGTAGCCCCACAAATTCTTTTCATTTTGTTTGCAGTATTGCATTTGTTTTGTTGTATAACCAATGATCACGCTGTCTTCAACTTCCGGCATTAAAGTTTTAACAGCAAAATAAATTTTTCCATAAAAGATCGTATGATGAACCAAGGTATTAACTGCAGCATCATTATCAAAATCATTTAATAACCAGCCACGCATCATATCGCTTGGAATATATGTTTTGTTCATCACATGAGTACGGTATTGTGGAAGTTCAAGCATTTTATAGAACGGAGCATTTTCGCCAAGATACATATCTAATCCAATGGCTAAGGTGCTATCAGAGTTAGCAACCGAATAATTAAAACCACTCATGCATGTGGTAAGATATATTGGCATTTTTCGTTTTGGAAAGAAATAATGAAATCGTTTAGCGCCATCGATAATTTGTCCTTCTAATTTTTTCAGGTCATCATCCGAAAATGTTTTGCCAATAAGATCAAAAACACTTTTCATGTCCTTATCGTTCACAAAACCTAAAACGCTTTGTTCGTATAAGCTATCCATTGTGCCACCACGATTAATAAAGCTACTCAAATACCTTTCATAGAACATTCCATAGTTCTTTTTGATCTCCGTTGTTTTCTCATCAATATTGTCTTTTGTTATAGAAAACATATCCTTTTCGAGCCTTTGAAACTTTATTTGGGATATGCTAACCTTTTCAATATCAACCTCCATGCGATTGTTAGAGCAGGTACAAAACATCATAACAATAAAAAGAAGTAAGGAGGTCTTAATTGTGTTTTGTAACATAAATAAATTTTTATCTTTGTAAAGTTAAATCTAAAATTTTTAATCAATGAAAAAGATATTAGTTATTTTAAGCACAAGCGTTTTGTTTAGTGCAAGTGTATTAGCGCAAACAACAACTCCTACGGAAGCTCCAAAGCCTGCAGAAACTCCAAAACAAGAAAATTTTGATAAGAAATTCAGATTTGGTTTAAAAGCCACGCCACAACCTAGCTGGTTAAAAAGTAATAATACTGGATCAAAAGGTAGTGGTGCTGTTTTTGGTTTTGGTTTTGGTTTAACAATGGAATTCAGGCTATCTGATATTGTCCATTTTCAAACCGGCATTGGAGGAGATTTTGAAGGAGGTTGGATCAACTACCGCAATGATGCTGAATTTAACGCAAAGCTTGTTGTAGATAAGGAGAATAATATGGTGGAGGCTAAAGACGACTTAAAAAGTAGTGAGTATGAATTGGTAAATGGTAGCACTCAATATATAATGCATGAGAGAAAGTACAAAACTACTTTTGTTACTTTGCCTGCAATGCTAAAAATGATGACGCAAGAATATAGCGGAATGAAATATTTTATGATGTTTGGTGGAGAAATTGGTATTAGAGCAGGAGTAAAAGCAAACGATACGTATGCGCAAGGTATAAAAACTACCATAACAGGAACAGCTGCTCCGGTTACAACAACAATTTCCGAACTTTCTCGTACTAATATCGACTTAGGAAAAGACGCTTCTATTGCACCGTTGCGCGTTGGTATGAATTTAGGGCTTGGTACAGAATACCGCATTGCTGGAAGTACTTCTCTGGTGATGTCGATAAACTATTTTCAATCCTTTACTAATTTAATGCGAAAAGATTCAGATTTTATTTCAAAAGGAATCGATAATACCTATGATGCAGCAAAAGGATGGAATTTTGCCCCCTTGAATCAAGGACTCACAGCAAGAGCTATTCGAATAAATATTGGAATAATGTTCTAAGGAATATTTTTATAAAAGAGATCCCCGGCTAAACACCGGGGATTTTTAGTTTAAGTGAGTTCTTATTATAAAGAATATGGAAATAGCGGTGAAAGCAATAATAAAGGAAGTTGCATAAATAAACAGAATTCCAAATACTTTAGCTAACGCGACAAGCATTGCTAACACAATTACAAGTGCAGCGCCCGAAATAAAGTGACGATTCTGAGTTTGGTCATTGTAGCTATTCTTGTTGATCTGTTTTAGTGTTTGCTTTGGATCATCAATGGAGTTATTACGGTGTTGGATCAACGCTTTGGCTGCTCTGAACTGATGAGTTGGCTTCTCTAGTGTAGGTTTATCGTTTAAATGATACGCTGTCAATTCGTTTTCTTGTTTTGTTACAGTTATCTGCTCTTTGGCTGTGTTAAACGAATAAGAAAGAAAAGCAACGCTTTCAGTTTTAATTTTATTCGGACGATTGGCATAGAAGCCTTTATTATATCTTTTATTGATGAGCAAGGAATTACTTCCGCAGCCGGAGAACAAAATTACGATGATAAGAAAACTTATGTATGATAACCTCATTTACAAATGCTTCAGCATCTCTCCGCAAATGAATTGAGCGGATTTTCCATCGCCATAAAATTTGGGATAACTTAAGTTAGATGCAGAATATAATTTTTTGAAAGCTGTTTTAATTCGAGCTTCATCAGCATCCGTAACAATGGCAGCTCCACATTCCACCAATTCAACCCATTCGGTTTCAGGACGCAAAATAATGCATGGCTTCTCAAAATAAAATGCTTCTTTTTGAACGCCGCCGCTATCCGTCATTACCATAGCGCAATTTTTTTCGAGTGCTATCATTTCTAAAAAAGAAGCTGGCGCTATGATCTTGAATTTTGCATTTGCCTTAACTGCTTTTAATAGATTAGCATCCAAATTCGTTTCCAAAAGTTTAGATGTACGTGGATGGAGCGGAAGTAAAATATCTAGACCATTCTCATTGCTGATATCATTCAACGATCCAAATAAAGAGTTTAATCGCAATGGTTCATCTGTATTATTATTGCGATGAATGGTTGCTAAAATAAATTTCCCTTTTTGTAATTTATTTGCAGTAATCACATTTGTTTTTTGCTCAGCAACCGCCGAAAAATGCATACTGTTATCATACATCACATCTCCGCTCTGATAGATCTTTGGATTATCGGCAGAGTAGGGCGCCGCGTTCTTTTCTTTAAAACCTTCCTTCACCAAATTATTATATCCTGTTATGGTTGGCGAAAATAAAAGCGTACTTACATGATCACACATGATCCTATTAACTTCTTCAGGCATGGCTTTACTAAATGAACGTAAGCCCGCTTCAATGTGAACAACCGGGATATGAATTTTTGATGCGGCTACTGCGCCTGCCAATGTTGAATTGGTATCTCCATACAGTACAATAGCATTTGGTTTTTCTTTTAAAAGAATTTCTTCAATTCCACTGATCATCGAAGCCGTTTGCTTACCATGACTCCCACTTCCAACATTTAAATTATAATTGGGCTGAGGTATTCCAAGTTCATCAAAAAAAACGTTACTCATATTCTCATCATAATGCTGGCCAGTATGCACAATTACTTCTGTGATCTTTCCCGCAAAATGATCTTTAATTGCTCTGCTTAACGCTGCTGCTTTAATGATCTGTGGTCTTGCGCCAATTATCGTAACGATCTTCATTCTTAGACTTTATTCTTAATTCTTAATGATTTCAAACTCCACTCTTCTATTCTTCGCTTTTCCATCATCGGTTTCATTACTCGCCACAGGATTTGAACTTCCATAACCTTTAAATAACATTTTATTCTGTACACCTTTTCTGATCAAATATTCAAATACTTCTCGCGCTCTATATTCACTCATTTTTTGATTCTTGTGTTTCATTCCAGAATTATCACTGTGTCCATTTATTTGAATTGTTATGCTTCTGTTTTTTATCAAATACAAGGCTAATTTATTTAATTCAATATGCGATTCAGGCGTTATAAAATACGAGCCGGGATTGAACGTGATATTTTGCAAAGCAACTTTATCACCCACTTTAAGATCCGCTTTGACATTTAATACACTATCTTCTTCAAATTTCTTTTTATCAGGACCAACAATAATGGTCTCAATATATTCTTCAGGTTCTTTTCTTCTATACAACGAAACTTCATCCACAAAATAATAAGCTTCTTTAAATCCACTTTTTAGAATGTTCATGCGCTGAAGATCTTTTTTTATCTGAGGACTAAAGTTTCCAATAGTAATATACTTTTCGCCGCCATCAGCTTTGTAGTATCCATGAATGCGGATCCATCTAAAGTTATTATAGAATCCATTTTTCTTTGCAATAGTATCTACCATATTTACTTTAACAGCGCTTCCTTGCCCGGTATAACCCGCTTTGGTAAAAAGAACTCCGAACGATTTTAAAACGGCATTACTCCAAAAAGCTAAACGTATATAGGCTTCAAATTCGTATGTGCTGCCACGGTGAAGCGATTCGGCCAATTTTACTTGTAAATGTTCCTTGTATTTTTTCTGATAACGTAATCCGGCATAACAATCCCCGTCCTTAGCCCCTTTTTGAACCGTAGTGTCGTTATCCAATGGTTTTAGGTAGTAATCTACCGTTGAGATCTGCCCCCAAGGAATAGCCTGTCTGATATTGCTTCCCTTTTTGCGATGGTTCTCAAAGCTCCCGTTAGGCACCAAGTTTTTTTCGTAATTACCGGGCACAAATTGGGCAAATGCCGGCGACAGCTGTAGTAGAAATGCCAAAAGGGCTATGTTTACTGCTGTTTTCATGGGGTAGTATTACAAAAGTAACCTTATTTGAAACATAGCGAAAATTCTTTTTTAACATTTGTAGATCCAAAATAAGTGCTATATTTGCGCTCCTAATTTTAAGAAGAGATGGCAAATCATAAGTCGGCTATTAAGCGAATCAGATCAAACGACGCAAAACGCGTTCGTAACCGTTATAACTCAAAAACTACACGTACATACGTTAAAAAACTACGTGAATCAACTGATAAAAAGGAAGTAAACGACCTTTTACCTAAAGTTTCGGCTATGGTAGATAAATTGGCAAAACGTAATATTATTCATAAAAATAAAGCGTCTAATTTGAAGTCTAAATTGACCAAAAAAGCAGCGTCTTTGAAGTAATCTAAATGTTATTTAAAAGGGCCTAAACCCTTAGAAATCCGCTCAAAAGGCGGATTTTTTTTGTTTTGTTAAAAAAAAATTCTTTTAATTAATATATTTTTCTACTTTTGTTCCACTTAGTCATTATTTCATAAAAAAAACTAAAAAGATGAATTCAAATTTTTTACGTACAGTTGGTGCAGGTTTAGCTGTGGCCGTGATATTATCAGGTTGCGATGGACTTGGCAAAATGTTAAAAAAGCAAAAAGACATTCAGTATACCTTAACTCCAAGCCCTATCGAAATGATCGGGGATAGTGTTCAATTTAGCGTGAACGGAAAGTTCAATCCTAAATTATTCGCTAAGAAGGTTACATTAACTATAACTCCTGTTGTAAAATACGCTACAGGCGAGAAAGCGCTAAAGCCATTGGTTTTAGTTGGTGAAAAAGCTACAGGAAGTGGTCAAAAAATTGGCTATTCAACTGGTGGAACTTTTACCTACGCTTCTGAAAAATTCGGTTTCGAAACAGGAATGCGTAATGCTATTGTTGAACTTCGTGCTGTAGGAACAGTAAAGAAAAAAGAGAAGAAATTTGACGCGGTTAAACTTGCAGATGGAACTTTAGCTACTTCGCTATTGGTTCGTAACGACGAGAAACCAACAATGGGTAAAGATAATTTTCAAAAATCATATCCTGCAAATCAAACAACACATATTTATTATGCAATGAACCAATCAAACGTTCGTCCGGGCGAAATGAAATCTGACGAAATGAAAGCTTTCAACGATTTCGTTAAAGTGAACATCAATTCAGTTTGGTATAAATTCAATGGTATCAATGTATCTACTTACGCTTCTCCAGACGGTGAAACCGATAAGAACGAGAACTTAGCTAAGGATCGTGCAAAATCAGGTTCAGTTGCTGTAATGAGCGAGTTCTCTAAGAACAAGAACAAAGACAATACATTTGGTAAAACAAAAGAACAATACGCAGTTGGTACTACAAAAGAAGACTGGGATGGTTTCAAAAGCTTAATGGAAGCGTCTACAATGACCGACAAAGATCTTATCTTACGTGTATTAACAATGTACACTGATGCTGACCAACGTCGTAAAGAGATCAAAAATCTTTCTAAGACCTATACTGAATTGGCTGATAAAGTATTACCAAAATTACGTCGTAGTGAGATCACTATCATGGTAGATAAAATTTCTAGAACTGATGATCAGATCACTGCGTTGATCAACACAACTCCGGATAGTTTATCATTAGAAGAGTTATTATACGGCGCTAACTTAGTTAACGATGTAAACACTAAAGTAACAGTTTACCAAAATGCTGAAAAGCGTTTTGCTAGCGATTGGAGAGCAGCCAACAATTTAGGTGGTGCTTATTTAATGCAAAATAAATTAGGAGAAGCTGAAGAAGCTTTCAAACGTGCTGACAAAGTAGCAAATGGCGCTCCTGAAGTTTCTAATAACATGGGTATCATTGAAGCTAAAAAAGGCAACCGTGCTTTAGCAATGGAGCTTTACAAAAAAGCTGGTGGAAGTGCAGAATCAAAATACAACATGGGTATCATCAATATTCGTGATGGTAAATATGCTGATGCTGTAAGTAACTTTGGTGATTTTAAAGGTCACAACAAAGCTTTAGCTCAATTCTTATCTGGTAATGCAGCTTCTGTTAAAGAAACAATTGATGCAAGCAACGAAAAAGATGCAGCATATTGCTTCTATTTAAAAGCAGTTTCTTTTGCTCGTCAAGGTAACAATGCAGAAGCAATGACAAACCTTAAAACAGCTATCGAAAAAGATGCAGCTTGGAAAGCGTACGCTAAAGATGATTGCGAATTCTTAAAAATGCGTGCTGAATTACCTCAATAGTTATAAAACATTAAAAAGCAATATAAAGATCCCTCAACCATAAGTTGGGGGATTTTTTTTGCCATTAATTTGGTAACTTTATAGTATGCTAAGATTGCTGATATTATTGCTACTTATTTCGTGTTCTACGCTTAAATCGCAGTTTGTTTCGGGTAACGTAAGGGTTGATGGCTTAACGTGCTCTATGTGTTCTAAAACCGTTCATAAGGCTTTATTTGAATTAGCGTTCATTGATTCGCTGACACCAGACCTGCAAACTGCTTCGTTTAAGATCGTTTTCAAGAAGGGTGTACCGGTTGATCCGGAAGCGATGCTCGGTAAAATAACAGGCGCAGGCTTTTCTATTGGGGAATTAAAATTGGATTTTAAGTTCAGCAACTTTGATGCTCAGAGCTCAGTTGTGTTGTTCAAGGATAATATGCAATATCATTTTTTCGGTATCAAAGAGGGAACTTTAGATGGGGAAAAGTCGTTTAAGATCATGAACAAGCGTTTTGTTTCAAAAAAACAATATAAAGCTTATTCGAAGGATCCAAAATATAAAGCAGGATTGGTGTTTGATAAGGATATGTGTGGAACAGCTAATTTGAATTACTTTGCAGTTACCTTTTGAAACAATTCTTTATAATAAGCGCCTACATTTGTCTGAGCTGCCCATTTTTTAATAAAGCACAAGAGATTTAGTTATGATGAATTGAAAGTGTATCAAAATAATAATAGAATTCTAATTCAAAATGTGCCTGCTTTTGAAAGGGGAAATTATATTGAGTTCAGGCCTGCAATTCAATTGATCATTAAGTCGAGTTTGCGAATTGATCTCTCAAGATCATTTACTTTATTGAATAGATCCTATGTTAGAACTTACCCTGCGTATAATTTCAATATCCAGTATTACTTTCTTTAAGTTCGAGTAAAATAAATTCCTTGCGTTTTTTAGTATTTTTATATTGTTAATTTCTCAAGATTAAAAGAAAAAGTTACGATAACTGACCAGCATCATACCCCCTATTGCTTACCCTTATTAACTTAGTAATGTTCTATGAGTAAGTTTGTAATGGAAACAAAATGAACAAAAATCATCTTATAGTTTTTTTTTCTTTGATAGTTGCACTTATTGTTTCAACTGCTTTTTACGCAATAAACGAAGATAGTTATCAGGAAGATGAGGTGATCACGCTTGATAGATACAATAAAATTGTTTCCAATAAAGATACTGCTGTATTAGTGTATTGTTCGGCTCATTGGTGTGCTGCGTGTATAAAAATGAAACCCATTATCGAAGAAACGGAAGCGTACAACCCATCAAAATTAAAAATATTGCGAATAGATAGCGACAGGGATAAAGAAGTGTCGGAAGAGTTTGAACTTAATACATTGCCTCTTATCATGCTGTATAAAAAAGGAAGTATGAAATGGACCTTTACCGGTAAACTGGAAAAGAGTGCTTTAAGGGCTAAGATAGACCCATATCTATTTTGAAAAGGGTGGCTTTTAATTAAAAAAGCAATTATGAAAACTATTTTGATCCCAACAGACTTTTCGTCTAACGCTAACAACGCTTTAAATTATGCAATTGAATTATGTAAAAAAGACCCTGCAAAGCTGTTAATTGTAAATGCTTATAAAGCCGACCTCGAAGGTCACAAGGATTCTTCCATTGCGATACCGGAAGGCGCCCCATTTAAACCAATAAAAAGATCACCTATGCAACGGCTTATCACCATAGCGACATTCGCGTTCTAAGAAAGATAGTTGAGATTGCGAAATTATTTAATGCGCAAATAAATGTTTTGCATGTTCCTGAGAAGGGAGAGACTACTGAGGTTAGCAAACATGAGATGGAGGCATTTATGAATTCGGTGATTGATAAGATAGATTACCCTAATATTTCATTCCAGTTATATGATGGTGATGACACCGAAAGTGCACTCGAGGAATATATTGAAAGTGAAGCAACAGATATGCTTGTGATGTCTACGCATCACCGTAGTTTTTTTGATAAACTTTTTGGTACTAGTGTAACAAGGCGCTTAGCACTCCATAATCAGATCCCGTTAATGGCATTTCATTATAATAACAAAGCGGCGGTTAAGCTTTTTGACCTAGTGCTAAACTCATGATCAAATTGATCTAATAAAAAAACCTTCCACGTTTGTGGAAGGTTTTTTTGCTCTTGATGTGGTACCTCCAGGAATCGTCCGCCGCGGCGGACAGGGACACAACCTTCATATTAAATATTGAATTGTTGTTTTAACAGGTCACGACCCCTACCTGTTTTAAAAAAATTTTCTTTTGCCATTGCCTCACTTCTTGTTGAATATTCTTCCATGTGTACTAATTTCCATGGACCTTTGTTTTTAGTGTATTTTCCCAAACTACCTTCGTTGTGTTGTTTAAGTCTTTGCTCTATATTCTCTGTATGCCCAATATATTTTTTATGGACTTTATCAGAATAAATAATGTAAACGTAGTACGGCATGGTAATAAAAAAAAGCCCGGTTTTAAGGGGCTTTTTATTTTCTATGTGGTACCTCCAGGAATCGAACCAGGGACACAAGGATTTTCAGTCCTTTGCTCTACCAACTGAGCTAAGGTACCAGCTCATTTTCAGTGTTTTAGCCTCTTTAAAAATACCAAAACGCTTTTAATTCAGAGGGTGCAAAAATACGTCTTTTTTTCAACTTCCCAAATTATTGCAAAAAATTCTTAAACCCCCAATTGCCCTGTATATTTGAGCTATCTTTAGCCAGCATGGCGCATTTGGCCCTAGATCTTGGTAATACCTGCATCAAAGCGGGAAGCTTCTCCGGCAATAAATTGCAGGAAATTCGCAGCTTCGCAAACATTAACGAACTTATTAATGAAGCCGATTATGTTTTAAAGCATTCGCATGTGATCCTTTGTTCGGTTACCGACGATCATCTTAAATTTATTGAGCATTTTGGTAAAGAAGTAGCACACACTGTTTTTACTTCCCAAACGCCAATACCCATAAAAAATTTATATCAAACTAGCGCAACATTGGGCTCCGACCGTTTGGCCGCATCAATAGGGGCTTACAGCTTGTATCCAAATTCGGATGTGCTTTGCATTGATTGCGGCACCTGTATTAAATATAATTTTGTGAATGCAAAGAATGAATTTTTGGGTGGTGCAATTTCGCCCGGCTTACAAATGCGTTTTAAAGCACTGAAGCATTTCACTAATAAATTACCATTGGTAGAAATGAATGAAAGCTATGATAAATTGGTAGGGCAAAACACTAATGAATCTATTCTTAGCGGTGTTGTTTTAGGAACAATAAATGAAATAAAAGGTATTATTGAGGAATACCAGCAAAGCTATCCACATATAAAAATTGTTATAACAGGTGGCGATGGAAACTTCTTTGCCAAACACTTGAAAAAAAATAGCATCTTTACGCACCCAAACTTAGTTTTGCTAGGCCTGGATCAAACATTGAATTTTACGCTTGAAAAAAAATAAGTACATACTTTTATTCGCCATCATTTCTAATGTGTTTTTTGCTCAGATAAACACGTTTAGTCCGTATTCACGTTTTGGCCTTGGCGAATTAAATCAAACAACTTTTTCGCATAATCAAGCAATGGCAGGAACATGCATTGCATTTAAACCCGATTCATTATATCCTGTTATGATCAATACAGGAAATCCTGCGTCATATGCCTTAATTAAATTTGCAACATTTGAAGTGGGCGGAAACTTTGTACGTTCCAGTTTTACAACTTCTTTATCCAGCGTTTATAAATGGACAACCAATTTTAATTACGGCTCACTTGGATTTCCCATTCGTCGTAAGTCAGGCGCTGCATTTGGTATAATGCCATACTCTAATGTGGGTTATAATATGCAAAGTGTGAACAACGAACCAAATATTGGTAACGTAACTTATAATTACAATGGAGAAGGTGGTTTTAATAAAGTTTTCTTAGGATACGGAACCATGCCGTTCAAAGAGCGCTTAATGAAGTTCAGAAAAAAGCAAGTAAATAAAGAATTGGATTCGGCGTATAATATCTCTAGAGGTTCTTATAAGTTCAAAGAATTAATGAGCGAGATAGCCAGCGACTTCAGCATTGGTGCTAATGCAAATTATTTGTTTGGCTCTACGCTTAATTATACCGATGTACGATATCCAAACTCACTTACTTATTTCAATACCATTCGCGAAAAAACAGTTCGTATCAATGATTTTACAGGAAATTTTGGAATTCAAACCGCTTTTACTATTGATAGTGTAAAGGCGAAAAAAGACACTGGTAATGTAGTTGCAGGTCGTCTAAAAAGAGGGCTCAGCGAAAAAGTAAAGATCACATTTGGTTATTATATGGCTCTTAACAACACTGTAAAAGCAAAATACGATCTGGTGTCTTATAATTATTTTTTAAATAACACCGCCATTGTGCCAAAGGATACTGTTTTAAAAGCCATTGATCAGAGTGGAAAGATCACGCTGCCCCTCGAGCAAGGTTTTGGGATAGGTTTTAAAAAAGGAGAGAAATTTAATTTAGTGGTAGATTACGCCATCACCGATTGGAGCAAATTTAAAATGTTTGAGTATGCCAATACGCTTAAAAACAATATGCGTACCTCTATTGGGTTTAATTATGTGCCTGATAAATACGTTTTAGGAAAAGGAACTTACTTTAAGCGTACACAATACAGAGCAGGCGCTTTTTATAATTCGGGTTATTTGGATATAAATAAAACACTCATCAAAACATATGGTGTAAGTGCAGGATTAAGCTTGCCCGTTGGTATCAGAACCGGAACAGGTTTGGTAAATATTGGTGTTCAATATGGAGTAACCGGAACGCAAAATAATGGTCTTATCAAAGAGAATTTTCTACGCGTTAATTTTGGTTTTACGTTCAATTCAACTTACCTCGAGGATCTTTGGTTCCGTAAATTCAAATATGATTAGTATTGAAGTTTAAGGCTAAACATATTTTTATTTATTCTGCCCTAACTTTATTTGCATTTTCCTGTACCAACGACCTTAAAGATGTATTAGCGATTCCGCGAAATAAATTGAGTCCTTCGCAAACCGCCGATACAGTTTCGATGATCTATACCGATAGCGCGCAGTTAAAAGTGGTTATAAAAGCAAATCGCCTTATTCAATTTGATAAAAATGTATCGGAGCCATTCACAATTCTTTCGAACGGCGTTAATGTTACTTTTTTTGATGAGGAAGAAAAAGTATCAAGTACCTTAAAGGCAAATTATGCCATCCGTTACGAACTTTCAAAACGCATGGAAGCAAAATACGCGGTTGAGGTGGTGAATAATAAAGGCGAAAAGTTAGAGACCGAGAAGTTGACATGGGATGAAGGAACAAAACGTATTTATACAAAGGAGTTTGTGAAAATAACTACTCCTACACAGATAATAACCGGTATGGGCCTTGAAAGTAACGAGGATTTTTCTAGATACTCAATTAAAAAAGTAACCGCCATCATTCAATTACAAAACGACGAATTATATTACCGCAGGGGGGGCGCCCCCCTACGCCTGCTTGTTTTGTGGCGTTGTGGGGCGCCACGCCCGCAGTAGTATGGATCAAAATTTATTTAAAATATTAGAGAAACTATGGCTGGGAGGCGCTGTAGTTGGTGTATTAGGTTGCATCTTTTTTTTAACTCAAAAGGATAACGACAGTGCGCTTTTCTTTTTTGCATTCTTTATTTTGTCGTGCGTTGTTTATTACGTGCGCCGAACACAAAGCAAAAAACATCAAGAGTATTTAGACCAAAAAAAGAAAGCAGGAAAATAGTTCCTGCTTTCTTTTTATGAGGTCAATTAAAATTAATCTCTACTTCCTGTATATCGTAATATCATATAAAGCAGCGAAGCAATAGCGCCTAAAGCAGCTACAATATAAGTGTAAGCAGCCCATGTTAAAGCATCCTTAGCATCATCGTGTTCCGACCCATATGTTATTCCGGCACTGTTTAACCAAACAATGGCTCTTTTACTGGCGTCGATCTCTACCGGCAATGTTACAATTGTAAACAAGGTAATTGCTGATTGCAAAATAATGAATACCAACATCAAGGTATTACCTAAATGTGGCATGCTATAAAAAGCAAACGCTAATGCCAACGATAAAAATCCCATCGCGGTTGAAGCTATCTGCACGGCAGGAACCATTTTACTTCGCATAGTTAACCAAGTATAAGCTGTTGCATGTTGCACGGCATGTCCGCATTCATGAGCCGCTACAGCCGCAGCTGCAACATGGCGTCCGTTATAAACGTCGTGACTCAAGTTCACAGTTTTATCAAGTGGGTTGTAATGATCGGTTAACTGACCTTGCACACTTTGTACCTTTACGTCGTAAATACCATTATCCTTAAGCATCTTTTCAGCTACTTCTTTTCCGCTTATACCACTGGTTAAACGTTCTTGCGAATATTTTGCAAATTTTGATTTCAAACGCGAGCTAACAAATAACCCAATAAGCATAAAAATGCCAGTGATCACCATTAAGCCCCATATCATACATCATCATAGTTTTATTTTTTTAAGTATTAGGTATCAAAAGGAGTACCAAGTATAAATTCCTGACAAAATTACACTATAAAAGCATCAAAGGCCGTCAAACCACTCTTAAATATGCTTAAAAATTAACAAAGTGAGGCTAAAAAGTATGTGCTAAAGCCTTGAAATAGCGTTTATTATTGAGCTACATTTAGAGGATATTATATGAGTACAAAGCCCGTTATACTGGTTACTAACGACGATGGTGTATTTTCTCCGGGAATAAAACACCTTGTTTCCATTGCCAAAACATTTGGTGATGTGATTGTAGTTGCGCCCGATAAACCGCAAAGCGGAATGGGGCATGCCATTACAATTAATTCAACTCTACGATTAGAGAAAACAAATTTTCACGGTGCACAAACCGAATTGGCGTGCAGCGGAACTCCGGTTGATTGCGTAAAAATGGCCGTAAATAATATTTTAAAGAAACGCCCAGATCTTGTTTTAAGTGGCATCAATCACGGAAGCAACAGTTCCATAAATGTTATTTATAGTGGAACCATGAGTGCTGCCATTGAAGGAGCCTTAGAAGGAGCGCCAAGCATTGGATTTAGCTTGTGTGATTATGCCATGGAAGCGGATTTTACAGCAGCAACAAAATTCATAAAACAACTTATTGATCACGCACTCACAAAAAAAATGCCAAAAGGTGTTTGTTATAATGTGAACATACCTAAGTTGCGCGAGGATGATATTAAAGGAATAAAATTTGTTCGTCAAGCAAAAGCTAATTGGGTAGAGCGTTTTGATGAACGTAAAGATCCTTACGGAAGAAGTTACTATTGGCTAACGGGTGAGTTCATAAATTTTGAACCCGAAGCTAATGATACCGATGAGTGGGCTTTGGCTAATGGATATATTTCGGTTGTGCCAACACAAGCCGATCTAACAGCACACGCTTATTTGAACGACATAAAAAAAACATTTTAAATGGAATTTAGTAAATGGAATAGAACATGGATAGGGCTTTTGTTAGGACTTATATTTCCAATATTGGCCTTTTCTATCTATTGGTTGATCTTTCAACGTGATGTTGAGATTTCGCAAGATGATGTGCGGTATTTGATAAATAAGGAAATGATGATGAACGTATTTAAAATGTGTTGCGGAGTTGACCTTATATTATTTTATTTTGGACTCAACAAAAGAATGACACCATTTACAAAAGGTGTTATAGGAAGTGTTCTTATTTACGCTTTGATCTTAGCCTACTTAACTTTTTTTTAAAGAGTGAAATTATTTTTCATAGCGGGCGAGCCAAGTGGCGATCTTCATGCATCTAATTGCATTAAGGAGTTACAACGCATGGATAATACCTTGCAATTTGGTTTTACCGGAGGACCGTTAATGGAAGCAGTATGTAAAACAAAACCTGTTATCCATATTTCCGAAATGGCTTTTATGGGATTTGTTGATGTATTGAAGAACATACGAACTATTAAAGCAAATTTTAAGAAAGTAAAAGATGCTATTTTACAATTCAAACCCGATGCATTAGTGTTGGTTGATTATCCCGGATTTAATTTGCGTATGGCTAAGTGGGCGGCTGAACAAAATATCAAGGTGTATTATTATATTTCACCAACGGTTTGGGCCTGGAAAGAGAATAGGGTAGAGATCATTAAAAAGCACACAAAAAAATTATTCGTCATTCTTCCATTTGAAAAAGCGTTTTACGCGAAGCATCATATTGATGTTGATTTTGTTGGTCATCCATTGTTGGATGCCATTGAACAAAAAAAGAAAGATCTTATAAGTAAAGAAACCTTCTTTGCCAACAACAAACTTTCTGAAAAGCCAATTATTGCTGTATTGCCGGGAAGCAGGAAGCAAGAAATAGAGCGCATGATGCAAATAATGCTGAATGTAAAGGATGGTTTTAATGGCTACCAGTTTGTTATTGGTGCTTCCAGTAATTTATCGAAGGATTATTACAAAGGCTTAGAACAAAAAGATATTCGTGTTGTATTTGATCAAACTTACGAATTAATGAGTTATGCCATTGCCGGCATCATTAAATCAGGAACATCCACTTTAGAAAGCGCTTTGTATAATTTACCGCAGGTAGTTTGTTATAAAGCCGGCGGATTATCATTCGCCATTGCCAAACAGTTGGTTGACATTAAATATATTTCGTTGGTAAATTTAATATTGGATAAGCCTGCCGTAAAAGAACTGGTGCAAACCGATCTTACTTCCGAGAACATTAAAACAGAACTCGACCTGATATTGAACAATAAAGCACATCGCCAAGCTATATTGAACGATTATGCATCGCTGTATGATAAATTAGGCGGTGTTGGGGCATCCAAACGTTTGGCCGAACAATTATTAAATTATTTGAAACTGAATTGAAACTTAAAAAATCATATAAGCGATTTTTGTTTTTGGAACTGATCATTCTTTGGTCTTTACTGTGCAGTTCTTTTTTTATTCCCACAGAAACGATCATGGTGCGTATGTACACACACTTAAAGGTGCTTTCTGCAACTATTTCTATCAACGCAGGAACCTACAAAGTAATTGCCGATGGTAATTTTATTTCGGAAAGTGCCGGAGAATTGGCATACAAACTTGTTTATAAAAATGATAGCATTGAAGTGGTTTCAGGAGATAAAAAGATCGGTGTTTATAGATACATCAAATTCATTGCCGAAAATAATCCAGCGGCGGAGTTAAAAATAAAATTGATCAATCCTGATCGTAAGCCGCGAATATATCCGCAAAACATGATCTTTTCTACTTTTGAAAGTACAATTAAGATCATCAATGACGTAGAGGTGGATAGATATGTGGCCGGTGTTACAGAAGCAGAAGCGGGAAGTCGTTCAAATCAGGAATTTTACAAAGTACAAGCGGTTTTGGCTCGCACGTTTGCATTAGCACATATCAACAAACATGTACTGGAGGGTTTTAGTTTATGCGACCAAGTGCATTGCCAAGTTTATTACGGCAAACCCAGAGATGGAAGTATCACCACCGCAGTTCAAGCAACCAAAGGACAAGTTGTAGTTGATGATGGACTTAATTTGATCATTGCAGCATTTCATAGTAATAGTGGAGGACAAACTGCTAACAGCGAAGATGTATGGGGAGCAAAAACTTCTTATTTACGCAGCGTGAATGATAGTTTTAGTATTAAAATGCCAAACTCAAACTGGCAACGAAAAATGTTAACCGAAGATTGGTTGACCTATTTAAGATTAAAACATGGTTATCCTACCACCGATCCGTTTGCTCGCGATATTGCTTTGAACTTTAAACAAGATGAACGTAAAACTTATTTGGAAGCAAGTAATATAAAAGTTCCTTTAAAATTTGTTCGTCAAGATCTTCAATTAAAATCAACTTTTTTTAGCATTAAGCCTTTAAATAATGATTCGGTGCTTTTTGTTGGTAGAGGTTACGGACATGGATTAGGAATGTGTCAGGAGGGTGCTATGCGAATGAGTAAACAAGGTTATAGCTATGAGAGCAGATCTTACATTTTTATTATAAGAATATTAAGATCATTGACATGAAGAAATTAAGTTTCTTCAAAGACGAATAGTTCATGCCAAAACTTCCAATGATAATTATTTACGTGGCCGATCAACAACGGAGCGCGGGCTTTTACAAAGCAATTCTTAATAAAGAGCCAGTACTTGATGTTCCTGGCATGACCGAATTTCAGCTTACAAATGATGTTTTACTTGGGATAATGCCCGAAAATTCGATCGCAAAAATTCTAGCAGATAAAACACCACATCCAAGTACAGGAAACGGAATACCACGATGTGAGTTGTATCTTTTTTCGGACGACACTGAAAAAATGTACGAACGGGCTTTAAAGGTAGGAGCAAAAGAGATCAGTAAAATTCAGGATAGAGATTGGGGAGATTCAGTTGGCTATTTGGCCGACCCGGACGGACATATTATAGCACTCGCCAAAAAGAAAACCGATAACCCTTAAGAGCTATCGGTTTTTTTATTTTAATACAGTTTAGGTTAACTGAAAGTGCTTCTTCACAAAAGCATGTTGCTGGTTTTCGGTCATTTTATCAGCATGCATCACTTCTATTTTTACGTTAGAAAAATGATGATCGGCCTTTAAGATATTCGATAATTCTTCTTTTGCCTTAGTTGGGCCAAACAGAAGCACTTCATTATGACCTTTAATTGCATCAGCAATGGTTTTGTAATACTTAGTCTGCATTTGATGTTCTTTGTTATGCATAAGATTTTCGTTCCTGCCTAAAGCTTGTTGTCTTTGTTCATGCGTAAATTCAGATTCAATGTTACTTGTAATGATCTTATCACCTTTGTGTTCTAATATGTGAGCAATTGAATGGTCCATCCAAATGCCTATTTGTTTTTTTGTTTCCATTTTTGTTGTGTTTAGTTATTTTACTATTGCTTTTTGGTAATAAACTGGGTCGCCATTTATTGGCTCAATGTCCTTTTTGAATTTCTCTATCAATGAGTTCTCATCTATAGTTACCGGACTATAAGCCTTAGCAACCTTTTCAATCACATTAATAAAAGCCTTTTTTAGTTCCGGGCTAAGATAATGACTATTGGTTCTTATCTGCTTCATGGCAGAATCGTAAGCCTCCGTTGCTGAGGTCTTATCTCTATCCATGATCTTAAAAATAATATCAGAAACATCAAATCCATAATCTTTGCAGCGCATTTCGGCCGCAACAATGGCCTCAAATTTTTTGCGCTCTTCTTTTTGAACTTCGCCATCGGCACGGGCAATAGCATAGGCTAACTCCCCTATTGCATAATGTAAATTTTCTGTTGGTGTCATCGTCTTTTATTTTTATGTATGTAATTATACTTTTTACTTTTTGATCCGCCCTCAGCATTACAAAGGTCGGCGAAAGGTTTGAACCCCCCTCTGAGTATGCTCAGAATCGTGCATGACTTTGGTCATACTTAGTGGAAAAGTAGCTTTTTTTGTTTGTTTAACTGTCGTTAAATTCTATTAAATTTACCATTAATACGTTAAATTTGGAATAAATGGACGGAAACGAGGGCCTAAACGCTTTGTTTTTATTTGCTACTGAGGGTATCATTGTTGTAAATGATAGAGGTGAGATTGTTCGAGTTAATCCTAGTGCAGAAAAGCTTTTTGGGTATAATAAAGGTGAGTTGGTGGGTAAGCGAATTGAAGTTATGGTTCCCAAAAGATTGGAAGCCAAACATAAAGGTCACAGAGAGAAATTCGGTGAAAATCCTCATGCAAGGTCCATGGGAGCGGGGGCTGAATTATGTGGTCAAAAAAAAGACGGGAGTGAGTTCCCTGTGGAGATAAGCTTGAGTCCTTACTCAAATCAGGAAGGTAAATTTGTTATTGGTTTTATAGTGGATATTACCGTACGCAGACAGGCCGAAGAAAAATTAAAGAATTATTCGTTTGAATTGGAAAAGCAGGTAAAAAACCGTACGCTCATTTTAGAAGAAGCAATTCAAGAACTAGAAAAAACAAAAAGGGATCTTCATAAAGCACTTGATAAAGAAAAAGAACTGAATGAACTAAAGTCGCGTTTTGTTTCTATGGCCTCGCATGAATTTAGGACTCCACTTACAACTATGATGTCTTCCTTATCCTTAGTAACAAAATATGGAGAACAGAAAGAAATTGAAAAGCAAAGTAAGCACGTAAGTAAAATTAAAACTTCCATAAATAACTTAACAGATATTTTAAATGACTTTTTATCGGTAAGTAAATTGGAAGAAGGCAAAATAGAGAATACACCGGAAGAAATCGAGCTTAATCTGTTTATTTCGGAAGTACTTAACGAAATGAATGGTATGGCAACAGCTGGTCAAAAGCTTACTCATGAGCATTCCGGAAGGAGTACGGTTTTTTTAGATAGGAAGTTATTAAAAAACATTCTTTTTAATTTGATCTCGAACGCCATTAAATTTTCACCAGAAGGCGGTAAAGTTGAGGTTAGTTCTGTAGCTTCAGATACTTCCGTAAAGATCTCGGTTAAAGATAATGGTATTGGGATCTCAAAAGAAGATCAATCACATTTATTTGAACGCTTTTTTAGAGGGCATAATGCAACGCACATACAAGGAACAGGATTAGGTTTGAATATTGTGGCAAAGTATGCCGAATATATGAACGGTTCTTTGGATTTTGAAAGTGAAGTGAACAAAGGCACAAAATTTACGATCATAATACCACAATAAGATGAAAAAAATACTACTGATTGAAGACAATTTTGATGTTCGTGAGAATACCGCGGAGATCCTGATCTTAGCTAATTACAATGTAATTACTGCTGTTAATGGCAAAGAAGGTGTGGAGATGGCTCAAAAAGAAAAACCTGATCTTATCATTTGCGATATCATGATGCCGGTGTTAGATGGGCATGGAGCTTTGCATTTATTGTCAAAGAACGCAGAAACATCAAGCATACCGTTCATTTTTTTAACGGCAAAAGCTGAAAGAAGCGACTTTAGAAAGGGAATGGAGATGGGAGCCGACGATTATTTAACTAAGCCGTTTGATGATGTAGAATTATTAAATGCTATTGAAAGCCGATTAAAAAAGAATGATATTCTTAAAAGGGAATTCACCAAGAATGTTAGCGGAATTGATGATTTCTTTAATGAAGCAAAGGGAATTGATTCTCTTAAAAAACTTTCAGAGGAAAGAGAATTAAGAACTTACAAAAAGAAGGATGATATTTACAAAGAGGGAGGATACCCAAAGGGAATTTATTTTGTTAGCAAAGGGAAAGTGAAAGTTACCCAAACAAGCAATTCCGGAAAGGAACTAATAACCGAACTTCACAATGAAGGTGATTTTTTTGGTTACCTTTCATTATTGCAAGGAGAAAAATACATGGGTTCTGCCACAGCTCTTGAGGACTCTGAAGTTTACATGATACCAAAAGAAGATTTTTTCTCACTTATTTATAAGAATGCAGAAGTATCGCGTAAATTCATCGAGATCCTTTCTAATAACCTGATCGAAAAAGAAGATAGGTTAGTTAAACTTGCTTACAATTCAGTTAGAAAAAGAGTGGCCGAAGCATTGGTTAACCTATCAGATAAATATAAGAAGGAGGGAGATACCAAATTCAGTATGAACGTTTCAAGAGAGGATCTTGCAAACATGGTTGGAACAGCTACCGAAACAGTTATTCGCACCCTGAGCGACTTTAAGGAAGAGAAACTTATAGAGATCGCCGGAAGTACGATCTCTGTAGTTAATTACGATAAGCTCGCAAATTTGCGCAATTAAACTATTTGTATGTTTTTGTTAATGTGGAAGGTGTGCAAATTATAAAATCACCGCTATCTATTGCTTTTTCCTCTAGCTTTGAGTTGTCTTTTTGTTCTGCAGAAGAGATCACCATGATTTTAAGACCTGGATTTTGTTGTTTTAAATACCATTCAATTCCTTGGTGATTGTTACTATGGTAGGCGCCGTTGTAATGAATAAAGACTTTCCCCTTGCTCCAGTTCTTCAAAATAAAATGCGCCATGGTAGCGTCTTTATACGCTTGCGACTTTGGTAAATTTTGCCCGCCATGCCCACCTGCATTTTCCCAAATATCCTTATAACACTTTAAAGTGCTATCGTATTTAATAGGATAGGGGGCTATCCATTTTTTTGCTTCCACATCAATACTATCAAGCGCCTTTTCGCCACGAGAATAAACCATATTAGCATATCTGCGTGGAATATTGGCAGCAACAAATTTTAATTTATTGGCTTTAGCAATGTCCAAAAGAGGTTTATAATCAGTAGAGAAGTTATTCCAAAGCTTCACCTCATCCTTCATTGTTTTTTCGGATGTTTTTCCTGCTAGATATTCGTTCAGGGCTATTTGATCGTCGGCTTCAAACATTTCTGCTCCTAATACAAGATTGTTCTTCTTTTCGGCATAAAGATCTTCAGTTAATTCTCTTTGAAGCCAGTGACAAATTGGATTGTCATGTAATTCTCCAAATAATACAATATCTGCTTTTTTGGCCTCTGCCAAAAGATTATCATAATTGGTCTTATCGCCTTTGCCGGTAAATAAGAAGTATGGCTGCTTGTCGAAGTTAACAACCGAAAAATTCATTAATGATAATACTGGGATAAATAATAGGATTTTTTTCATTTAGGCCAATTTATGATTTTTTTTAGTTACTCTATCAAAAATTCAACGTTATAAGTCAATATTGGTCAATTATTAGAACCAAATTGTCTTATTCCTACATAATTTATTGAATTTATATGACATAAGGCAATTTATCACAACTGATAACAATCATATGTGGTTCTGACCTCACTCATTCCCCAGGCTGGATGGTCTCAATATATTTGTTGCAATATCAACGTTAAAAAATGGTTGCCATCAATCAATATCACGAAATAGTAGCTGTACTAATAGCAAGGGTTTTTTTAGGGGTCCTTTTCTTTTTTCAGGGATATGATGCCGTGTTTAATATCAAAGTAAAAAATGTAGTGGCAACTTTCGAAACAAATTTCGCAAACAAAGGAATTCCAAAGTTTCTTACAGCAGCAGCTTCCTGGTTCACTTCATATACCGAATTAATATGCGGCTTTTTATTGATCGTTGGTCTTTTTCAGTATTATGCTTTGTATCTATTGGGTATTAATTTGATCATAGCAGCTATTGGTTTTGGCATCACCTCACCAATGTGGGATACACGTTATGTGCTTCCAAGATTATTATTACTGTTGTTCTTACTATTTGTGCCTCAGGGCTGGAACACTTTATCATTAGACAATTTAATTTTTAAAACTTAAAAACAAAAATCATGGAGACAACAATCAGCAAACAGCAGTCAATCAATGCTTCATCAAAAAGTGAAGCACACGCAAAGCCATTGTCCAAATTTTGGGAAATGGTGGAATTCAACCGTTATGGGGCAATAGCCATGATGTTAATAGTGATTGGATGCTTGGGTGGGTTTGCAGCTTCTTATGCCGCAGGAGCAAATGTGTATAAAATAGCTTTAATTGTTTTCCCTACAATTCTTTCGCTTGCTTTTATTCTTGCCGTTATGCCAATGCGTTTGATTGTTTGGGTTAGTACGATCGCAGTATTATTAGATATTGCTTTATTGATCGCAGGTTAATAAGGTCATGAAAACAATTTTAGTTCCAACAGACTTCTCTAGGGTTTCAAATAATGCAATAGATTATGCAGCAGAACTTGCTGTGTTTTCTAAGTCCAAATTGATCCTCTTTAATTCTTACCATATTCCGGTTGCGGTAACTGAAGTGCCGGCCGTGATCCCTGATTTGGATACATTGGAGAAGAATAGTCTGTTGGCATTAAAAGAGATTGAGAAACGACTCGCCTTAAGTTATGGTAACAAATTACAAATAGAGTGTGTGGCTAAGTGTGGATTTGCCGTTGATGAAATAGATATGTACGCCACGAATGCAAAAGCTGATCTTATTGTTATGGGAATGAAGGGCGCGGGGTATCTTACCGAAAAATTGATTGGGAGCGTTACTACAAGTCTTATTCAAAAGTCAAAATGCCCTGTACTTGCAATAGATGAGCACGTTCGATACAAACTTGTTAAGAAAATTGCTCTAGCTTGTGATTACAACGAAACTGAAAATGAAAAGGTTTTATACCCACTAATAGAAATAGCGCGTATTTTTAAGGCGCACATTTATGTTTTGAATGTTGAAAACGAATTGGAACCGGTAGCTACTACTGCAGGTCATGTTGTATCGGGGTTTATTAAACTTCAAAACTCTCTGGCTCATGCGGATCATTCGTTCCATTTCATTACCACCCAAAATATCGTTGAAGGAATTAATGAATTTATTGAAATGAGTAACGTTGACATGGTGGTAATGATACCAAGAAAGCATTCACTATTAAGGGATATTTTTAATGAACCAAAAACAAAGCAAATGGCATTTCATTCAAAAGTACCACTACTTACTTTACATTAATCTATAAAGCAAAAAACAACTATCAAATGCAAGTATTAATTAATGATAACCGAAAGATCTTTGCAATTCAGGAAGAATTTAGCAAGCTATTCCCTTATCTGAAACTAGAGTTCTTCTCAAAAACACATAACGTGGGTGGCGGCTCTGCAAAAAAACAGATAAAAAATAACAGTAAAACTTTGGGCGAATGCAGAACCGTGCATAATAAAGGTAAAGTAACAATTACTCCGCAAATGACGGTTTCTGATCTTGAACAAAATTTTGGCGATGTTTATGGACTCGGGGTGCAGGTTTTCAGAAAATCGGGTAAAGTTTGGCTAGAAACAACTGTAACTGATGGCTGGACATTAGATGAACAAAATAGTCAAGGAGAAGCACTGAGTAAAATTAGCGCATAAGCAAATTTTAACAGTTTTCTCTTAAAAGCCCGATCTATCTTCCAGGATTGGGCTTTTTTTATGAAAAAAAACGAAATATGAGAACAGTAATTGCAGGTACCGATTTTTCAACTTCATCTATTAATGCTTGTAGATATGCAGCCGAATTGGCCCAAATATCGAAATGCAAATTGATTATATTTAATTTGTTTGTAGCCCCTGTGATACATTCTAATATTGGCTTGTATGGGTTCTCTTACGAGTCTATTAAGAAAACTAGCAAAGACAGAACGGATAAACTGATCACGCAATTGAAAAGAGAGTTTCCAAAAATTAATATTAGCGTATTTGCTACTAATGGTGCGTTTGAAAATGAATTGAAAAAATTTACAAAAGCACATAAAGTAGAAGCGGCAGTAATGGGTTTGGAGACAAAAAAGAGAATATCAAAATTTATATACGGAAGCCACGGAATTAATTTGGTAGGAAAAATTGATTGCCCTGTGATCATCGTTCCATCCGGATATAGAACACACAAGTTCTCAAGAGTGTTGTTGGCTGTTGACAATAACGAAAAGTTGATAAAGTCGTCGTTAAAGGGATTTGAAAGATTTATAAAAGACACGGGTAGTAGGATAAAAGTACTCCATGTAAGAACAGATGATGAGATCTTTCATCCCGTTACTAACACGGTAAGCATCAATAAAAGAAAACTAGCAATAGATACTATTAGGGCTAAGGATATTCAGGACGGAGTAAAAAAATATTGTTCTTTGGGAGATATTAGTCTTGTGGCCATCATTAGTAAAAAACACTCTCTCTTTTACAATTTATTTTCAGAATCAAATACAAAGAAGATCGCATTTGTTTCTAAACTACCTGTTATGTCAATTCATGAATAACAAAGGATGGATTATAAATGGACTTCAAGGGTTATAACCTCATCAAAAAGTCTTAATTATATTTGTTAGGAAAAAAATAGTTACCTTACATAGCAGTATACTAATAATGTTACCAAGGATATTTACAACCTTTCTTAGTGAAACGGGCGATATAGCTCGTTTTGCAGGACGCTTTTTTAAAGAAGCCTTTAAGCCCAGATATGAATTTGCGGAGTTCTTGCGTCAGTGTTTTTTTATTGGTTACAAATCATTGCCACTTGTAGCTATTACCGCATTTATAATGGGTTTAGTTATCACAATTCAATCGCGACCTACGCTTGTAGAGTTTGGTGCCGAAGCATGGCTGCCAAAAATGGTTTCCGTATCTCTTGTGCGCGAAATAGCCCCTGTTATAACAGCTTTGATCTGTGCCGGAAAAATAGGTTCCGGAATTGGAGCCGAACTTGGTTCTATGAAAGTAACAGAGCAAATTGATGCCATGGAAGTTTCGGGAACCAACCCCTTTAAATATTTGGTTGCTACCCGAATTATGGCCGCAACATTAACCATTCCTATTTTAGCTGTTCTAGCCGATTCTGTTTCTCTTTATGGAGGATATTTAGGCGCAAACATTCGCGGTGTTGTTAGCTGGGATCTATACTGGAATCAGGTTTTTGATACGCTTGCATTTAGCGATGTTATCCCCTCAATTATAAAAACTTTCTTTTTTGGGTTTGCTATTGGAACCATTGGATGTTACAAAGGATATAACTCGAACAAAGGAACTGAAGGTGTTGGTCGCTCAGCAAATTCAGCCGTTGTGATCTCTTCGTTATTAGTATTTGTATTGGACCTTTTAGCAGTACAAATAATCGACCTTTTAAGTCTTACATGATCGCCAAAACAGAAATAGTTGAGTCTACTAAGCAGTCATTGGATGTTCCTGTGATACAATTGAAGAGTGTATCTAAGTCTTTTGGAAACAATAGTGTTTTAAGAGATTTCACATTTGATCTGAAAAAAGGAGAGAATGTTGTTGTTCTTGGAAAATCGGGCTCCGGGAAATCAGTATTGATCAAATGTATCATTGGCCTTATCAAGCCTGATACAGGAACTATAAATGTATTAGGCAAAAATATTCCCGAACTTAGTAATGAAGAATTGGATAGGATCCGTGCAAAAGTTGGCTTTTTATTTCAAAGCAATGCTCTGTACGATTCAATGAGCGTTCGTGAGAACCTTGAATTTCCTTTGCGCAGACATAAAGCAAAAATGACAAAACCGCAAATAGATGAGTTAGTTGTAGAGGCTCTCACGAATGTTGGGTTGGCACATACCATTGATATGCGTACCTCTGAACTTTCGGGTGGAATGAAAAAGCGTATTGCATTGGCCCGAACTTTGATCTTAAAACCTGAGATCATTTTGTATGATGAACCAACTACTGGGCTAGATCCAATTACCGGAAAAGAAATAAGTAAGCTTATGCGCGAGCTTGCAAAAACATACAATACATCATCAATAATTATTTCTCATGACCTTAACTGTGTGAAAATTGTGGCAGATAGCATTGTAATGCTAATAGAAGGTAAATGTTACGCGCAAGCTAAGTACGAAGAGTTGGAAAGATCAACGGATAAAAAAATTCAAGAATTCTTTATATAATGGGCGAAAATTTTAAAAATATCAGACTAGGGCTATTTGTGATCGTAGGAACTGTGCTACTCATCTCAGCTTTTTATTTTATTGGAAGCAAGCAAAGTCTTTTTAGCGATACAGTTACTATCAGTGCCAGATTTCATAATGTAAATGGATTGATGAAAGGAAATAATGTTCGCTTTTCAGGCATCGACGTTGGAACAGTTGAATCGGTTGATATTATCAGCGATTCGATGGTAGAAGTTGTAATGGTGATCGAAATGAAAGCGCAACCCTATATTAAAACAAATGCCATAGCAAGTATTGGTACTGATGGCTTGATGGGAAATAAATTGGTTAATATTAACTCGGGTACAAAAGCAGCGCCAAGTATAGAAGATGACGCAGTACTGCAAACGCTCAGGCCAATTGAAATGGACGAAATGATCAGAACCTTGAATGAAACGAACGAGAATATAATGGTTATCTCATCAAATCTTAGAACCATTACCGATAAAATAAATAATAAGAATAGTTTGTGGAATATTCTCATGGACACAATGGTTGCCGAGAATGTAAAAACATCCATAGTTAATTTAAAAGTAATGAGTAATACCGGTGTGTTAGTTACCGGGGATCTAAGAAATATCTTAGCAGGTATTCAAAAGGGAAAAGGAAGTTTAGGCGCATTAATTACCGATACTACGCTTTCTTCAAAGATCAATCAAACTGTTGTTAAACTCGAACGTTTAAGTGATACTGCCGCGGTTATGACCGGAGATCTTAGTTATGTGATAAAAGGCTTAAAGCAAGGCAAGGGCACTATTGGTGTTCTTTTAAACGACACCTCATTAATTCATAATCTAAATCAAAGCGTAGGAACATTAAAAGTAGGCGCCGGAAATTTTAATGAGAGTATGGAAGCCTTGAAGCACTCATGGCCTTTCAAAAAATATTTCAAGAAAATAAAGAATAAAAAATAAATAATGCAAAAGAAAAAGATATTTGAAAAACTAGCCTATAGAGCTACTGTTTTCAGTGGATCAACTCTCGCATTCGTGTTAGCATTTTTTACCATCATAACCTGGTTGTTACTTGGCCCGTATTTTAACTATTCGGATACTTGGCAATTAGTGATTAATACCGGTACTACGATCATTACTTTTTTAATGGTGTTCCTCATTCAACGAATGCAAAATAAAGATTCTAAAGCGATGCATCTTAAATTAAATGAATTGGTAGCTGCGCTTAATGGACCAAGCAACCGACTTATTGATGTAGAAGGTTTAACCGAAAAAGAATTAGACATTTTGGCTAACTATTATCACACCCTTGCCGAGATGGCAAGAAAAGAAAGTACTTTGTCTGCTTCGCATTCAATTGAAGAAGCTGTTGAGCTTCATAAAGCGAAGTATTCCAAAAAACATGATAGATAATCTTATTTGGTTCATAATTTTATCACTCCTCGCCGAAATTGTAGGAACAGTAAGCGGTTTTGGATCATCGTTACTATTTGTACCTATAGCGGGTTTTTTTCTTGATTTTCACTCGGTGTTGGGGATAACCGCACTTTTTCATTTGGCAAGCAATCTATCTAAAATCACACTTTTTAGAAAAGGGATCGATAAACAACTAATTATCAATATCGGAATCCCTTCTATTATTTTTGTGGCCTTAGGAGCCTATTTTTCTAAATTTCTAGACAGTACAATTCTTGAGATCGTTTTGGCCATATTTTTAATTGTAATGAGCCTCACACTTTTTATTTTTAAGAACCTCGTATTAAAACCAACCCGATCTAATTCAATTGCAGGAGGCGCATTATCGGGGGCGGTAGCCGGACTTTTAGGAACCGGCGGCGCTATTCGCGGATTGACCTTAGCAGCGTTCGATCTTGAAATGAATAGTTTTATTGCAACTTCAGCCATTATCGATCTTGGAATTGATCTCACCCGAAGCGTTGTGTATACGGCCAATGGTTTTGTGCATGTTCACGATCTATACCTGGTTGCCATATTAATTGTGGTTGGATTTGTTGGAACGTTCGTGGGTAAAAAAATATTGGCCTTATTTTCTCAAGCGCAATTCAAAAAAGTGTTACTCATACTTATATTTGTAATTGGCGTGATCACCATGGTAAAACAACTTGTTTGATAGTTCAATTAGTTATAAATTAGTGAATACATGAAAAGAGAAACACTGATCACCAAAACTTCCGGAGCAGTAGTTCCTTTTTCGGAAGATAAACTGCGCACCTCACTACAAAGGTCGGGCGCAAGCAAGGATATAATTGACTCCATTTTACTCGAAGTAAAACCAAAATTATTTCAGGGGATCACTACAAAAAAGATCTATCGCATGGCGTTTAATCTTTTAAAACAAAGATCAAAACATGTGGCGGCAAAATACAAACTAAAAAATGCCATTATGGAGCTTGGTCCTTCGGGATATTCTTTCGAGAGTTTTGTGGCCGAGATCTTAAAACACCAAGGGTATAATACAAAAGTAAGTCAGATAGTTGCAGGCGAGTGCGTAAATCACGAAATAGATGTGGTAGCCGAAAAAGATAATACCTTTTGCATGATCGAATGTAAATACCATAACCAACCCGGAACCATGAGTGATGTAAAGATCCCTTTATATATTCAGGCAAGATTTCAGGATGTGGAGAAGACTTGGAAACAATTACCGGGTCACCAAAAAATGATCCATCAAGGTTGGGTTGTTACCAATACAAAATTTACCGGTGATGCTGTTAAATATGGTACTTGCGCAGGATTAAGGCTATTGAGCTGGGATCATCCAAAAGGAAAAGGATTGAAAGATCTGATAGATAGCTCAGGATTATATCCTATAACCTGTTTAACCACGCTTACAAAAGTAGAGAAACAAAGATTACTTGATGCTAAAGTTGTAATGTCAACAGATATTAATAATGACCAACGCATCTTGGAAAAGATAGGAATAAAGGGAAATCGACTTTTATCAGTAATGAACGAGGTTCAAAATTTATCGAAGGGTGAAGGCAAAGGGGTGAAAAAGATTTAAAACGAATGCACTATTAAATTAGCGTTTAAAAAATGATCGATCAAAAAAAAATAAAGATCAAGTTTATTGGGGCAGCAGGTACTGTTACAGGTTCAAAGCACTTGATAGAATTTGACGGAAAGAAGATACTTATTGATTGTGGCTTGTTTCAGGGGTTAAAAGAATTACGATTACGAAACTGGTCAGATCTACCTTTTGATGTACCATCTTTGGATCATGTGATCCTTACCCATGGTCATTTAGACCATGTAGGTTATTTGCCATTATTAGTAAAGCAAGGTTTTACAGGGAGTATTTTTGGTACTGAGCCTACCATTGACATTGCCAAACTTATTTTAAAAGATAGCGCACGAATTCAAGAAGAGGATGCGGAGCGCGCAAATAATTTTAAGTATAGTAAACACAAACCGGCCAAACCGCTTTACACCGTAAAAGAAGCAGAGGCGGTTTTTTATTTTTTTGAGGCGAAGCCCCTTGATCAATGGATAGATCTGTTTCCGGGTGTTTCGTTTAGGTTTCGTTACAACGGACATATTGTTGGCGCAACGTTTGTTGAATTAAAGATCCATGGCAAAGTAATTGTGATCTCGGGAGATATTGGTCGGCCAAACGACCCATTGCTAAGAGATCCAATGAGGCCCCAAAAAGCGGATGTTCTTTTAATGGAATCTACCTATGGCGATCGGATACATAGTTCTAATGCGAAACAAAACCTTGCCGAAGTTATTAATAAAGCCATTGCTCCCGGTGGAACTATTGTCATTCCAAGTTTTGCGGTTGAGCGTGCCCAATTACTTATGTATTATTTATGGCAACTACGCCACGAAGGTAAAATTCCTGCGCTTCCGGTTTACATGGATAGTCCTATGGGCGTTAGTGTGCTTGATGTTTTTAAACGACATGGATCTTGGCATAAACTATCGGCTGATGTGTGTGAGAAGATAACCAGGGAGATAAAAATGGTGAAGAAGCTTGAGGAAACAGCAAGACTTGCATTAGACAAATCGGCCAAAATAATTATTGCCGCAAGCGGAATGGCATCGGGTGGAAGGGTGCTTACTTATTTTGAACACTATCTTGGCGATCCAAATTCAACCATCTTGATCTCGGGTCACCAGGGAGAGGGAACCAGAGGAAGAGCTTTATTAGAAGGGGCAAAAGAAATAAAGCTACGCGGAAAGTTTTATCCCGTAAAGGCAAATGTGGCACTTATTGAAGGACTTTCAGCGCACGCCGATCAAAGTGAACTTATTCACTGGATGAGTGGTCTTGAAGAAGCACCGGCGCATATATTCATTATTCATGGCGAAAAAACAGGAGCTCAAGGATTGATGGATAAAATAAAAGAAACCTTTGGGTACTCATCTGTGATTCCAACCTCAGGGGAGGTTTTTGAAATATAATGAAAATAAAAAAGGGCACCTTTAGAGTGCCCTTTTCAAAGAAATTAAATTTCTACTATTTCAAGTGTTTTGAAAGGTGTTTTGCCATTTCAAACATTGATACTTGATTTTTACCACTGAAGATCGCTTTCAATTTCTCGTCAGCATTGATCATACGACGGTTTTTGTTGTCTTGCAATTTGTTTGCTTTAATGTAATTCCACATTTTTTTCACAACTTGACTACGAGGAATCGGGTTGTTACCTACTACTGCTCCAAGGATTGCGCTTGGTTGGTAAGGCTTTAATAATGCTGGATTTAATTTACGCTTTGCTCCTGATTTTTTTGCTTTCTTAGCTTTTTTTGGAGCTTTTTTTGCAGCTTTCTTAACTGCTTTTTTTGCTACTTTTTTAGCCGCTTTCTTTTTCGGAGCAGCTTTTTTCTTTGTTGCTTTTTTTGCCATGATTTGGTTTTTTTAAATTAGTGAGAACTTTATGTGAGCAAATATATATGATTTCTCTATGACAAACAAAAAAGAACAAAAAAAGTTTATCAACCAAAATCAACGTTATCAACTATTTTGCCCTTGTGAATGCATCATTTTACCCAAGTAAAAAACAACAAAAAAGGTGTTTTCCATTGGGAAAACACCTAAAAAAATTGGTTCAAATAGCTGATTTTCGTTTTTTGAATTTTGTTAGAAAAAAGTTTTAGGATGATTTACTCTACTATTACTTTATGAATAATAGGTGAATTACCCTCATTTACCTTAATAAAATACATTCCTGCACACAAATGCGATAGGTCGAGCTTGGCGCTTTTACTTTCAATTTTGGTCTCAAACACCTGTATTCCTTGAGTATTATATACTTCAAGTGAAGTAATATGTATTGCATTTTCTATGGTAAAAACACCTTTTCCGGGGTTAGGGTAAACTGAAAGTCGGCTCTGTTTGGCGCTATTCTCTTTAATGCCAACTACTGTTTTATAATAGGTAATAGAGCTATCGCCATAGTTAACCGGGCCGCCCCCACTATTATAATAACGCTTCACATCACTATAATTATAGCTATTCGCATCCCAACGTCTTCCGTGATAGTCACTGATCTTCCACGAACTGCTTAACCATTCCTGATATGTTTCTGAGGTTTCGTTATTATTAGCGTCGTAAGTATAAACGTATCTACCATCATTTACCCAGGCAGAACCTGTCCACATTTGATAAGTGTCAATTAAAGGGCTATTAGCGGCATTATAAGTTGTGTTTACCTTTAAGTATTTTACCCATGTGTTTCCAAGCCATTCTTCTAAAAGTATATTGGTGATATTGTTCCCGGTTACCGTAAAGGTGGCTTGATAAACATTCTCCCAAGCGTTATTGGTCCATGTTTCCATCGTATACAAAACGGGATTATTATTAAAGTCATAAGTATAGGTTTCTCTACCATCATTTACCCATATGCTGCCATTACCAAGCTGAGAGGTATAAGTGAGCGGCATATTTGATGCATTATAAGTATATAACTCTTTGTTATCCTTCCTCCAAGCCGAAAGCGTGTATGTTTCGTAAGAGTAGGTTAGCTGATTATTGTTGGCGTCGTAAGTTGAGGCTCTTCTCCAATCGTTTTGCCAGGCACTTGCAACCCATTTCTCGCCCAGTGCATTGGTTAAATTCTGCTGCGCACTGTATGTATTTGTTATTTTGCTTACATTATCCCAAGCACTTCCATTCCAACTGGAGTTTGTAGAAGATGTTCTATTGTTACTGGCATTATAAGTATGGTCGTTCTTAGAATTATTATTCCAAGAGCTACCGCCCCAACTTAAATTAAGATCTTGAAGGTTATTATTATTGGCATCATACATATTATCCTCTTTTGAGCTATAGAACCAATTGGAACTAAAGTAATTCTCGCCGATGCGGCTTGTGCGATTATTGTTCGCATCATAGGTATATCCTGTAAATCTTCTATAAGGTTCAGTGGTCCAACTATTACTACTGGTAGAGAAATTCCAATAGTACATACTGTCTATTTTTTGTACGATCGCACTTGTTTTTAAGGCTTGAGCGCTTTTTGGATAAAGCAAAGCGTGGTCGATTTTACCTCCCGCTTTAATGGTTTCAATAAGTTTTTTGGCGTTTTGCGAAAAAGAAAGTGTTGTGATCGCAAAAAATGTAAGGAGTAAAATTTTTCTCATCTTTATATATTTATAACGAATATAGTAAAAATACCCTAACAAAAGAACAGAACGACACCTTTTTTAAATACCTTTGCATATACAAAGAACGCGATGTTTGCCATAATAGATATAGAAACATGCGGAGGAAAGTACGAGTTCCGAAAAGGGAGGATCACCGAAATTTGCATTCTCTTACACGACGGTTTACAGGTAACCGATAAATTTACAACCCTTATTGACCCGGAGTGTAACATCACTCCCTTCTTTACAAACTTAACCGGTATTACTAACGATATGGTGGCCGGTGCTCCTAAATTTCATGAGATAGCACAAAAGATTTGGGAGATGACCGAGAACCGCGTTTTTGTAGCGCACAATGTGGGTTTTGATTATAGTTTTATAAGAGATGAATTTGCGTCACTTGGCGCCAAATACAAACGCGAAACACTTTGTACCGTTCGGTTAAGCCGAAAATTGATTCCGGGTAAGATATCTTATAGCCTTGGTACTTTATGCTCTTCTTTAGGAATTGAGAACGAAGCTCGCCACCGTGCAGAAGGCGATGCTGTGGCCACGGCCAAATTATTTGACCTTTTATTGCATTTAAAAACAATGGACCCCCAATATAAAAATCAAGGGGTAGGCGAGCTCATGACCCGTAGGATCGATAAAATGAAGCAGTACATTCTTGATAAATTACCGGATGAGTGCGGGGTGTATTATTTTTTCAATAAAAAGCACGAGATCATTTATATTGGTAAAAGCGTAAATGTATATACCCGAGCACTTGGACATTTTAATAGTAAAGAACGCAAAAGCCAAAAAATGCTCAACGATCTTTATCAGGCCGACTTTAAACCCGCCGGAAGTGAATTGATTGCCTTATTAATGGAGGCGGAGGAGATCAAAAAACATAAACCAAAGTATAATCGCATGCGTAAGGCCGATCTGTTTACACATTGTATAGATTGGTTTAAAAGCGATGAGGGTATTATAAGCTTTAAAATTGTAGAAAGTGCGGAGTCCGAAAATGCCTTATGTTCCTTTGTTAGCTATTTAAGCGCACGCGAAAAAATAGAATCATGGATAGATGACCATGCACTTTGTATGAGATATACCGGTTTAACAAGCGACGATGCCATATGTTTTAACCACCAAATTAAAAAATGCAATGGTATTTGTAATGGCGAAGAAGAAATAGAGGACTATAACAAACGTGCGAATGAAATATTGGAGGAATATATTTTTAAAGATCCCAACTTTGTACTAATTGATAAAGGGCGAAATCACGAAGAAAGATCGCTTGTTCTTATTGAAAATGGTCACTTTGCAGGTTATGGCTATATTGGCGAATCAGATACCTTTAGTAATATAGAAGAAGCAAAAAGCTATATTAATACAGTAAATTATTATCCGGATGCCGACGATCTTGTACGCGGATGGTTAAAAAAGAATAAAATAAAGAAAATAGTATTCTCAAAAAAGGAGCAAGGAACTTTTGAATAAAATGAGTAATTTCAGTGTATTAAATTTTATGCTATGAGCGATAAACTCCCAAGACGAAATTTTATTTCACGCTTATCATTAGCGATCACTTCTGCATTAGCTATTCCGGTGAGCGGCGTGGCTAATGATCTTAAAAAAACACTTAAACTAACAGGTATGGATCCTATAATTAAAATAAAACCATTGGGATTTCAATGGGAAACGGCCGACCCTTTTTTGTTTTGCGTTCACCACGAAGATAAATTTCCGGTGGGGAATGAGGTGATGGGACCATCTTCCAATTATTTAAAAGGACGACACATGGGCGATGATTTTATAATTAAAGATGGTTTTAGAATGTATCATGGTAAAACTGTTCCTGGTTTTCCGGGTCATCCGCACAGAGGTTTTGAAACGATCACAGTTGTGCGCCAAGGAATTGTTGATCACGCCGATTCAATGGGCGCTTCTGGAAGATATGGTAATGGCGATGTTCAATGGATGACCGCCGGAAAAGGTGTTCAGCATTCGGAGATGTTTCCTTTAATAAGTAAAGAGAAGGAAAACCCTATGGAACTTTTTCAGATCTGGCTTAATCTTCCAAAGAAGAATAAAATGGTAGAGCCTCATTTTAAAATGTTGTGGAAAGAAGCTATTCCAAATTACAAACATACCGATGCCAAGGGAAAAGAAACCGTAATTGAAGTAATTGCGGGACAAATTGCCGATAAAAAAGCACCAACACCTCCTCCTGATTCGTGGGCTGCTGATGCAAAAAATGAAGTAGCTGTTTGGAATATTAAAATGAGTGCGGGTGCAACATATACATTGCCCAAAGCCTCTGAAGGAATTAATCGCACACTTTATCATTACGAAGGCGATAAACTGTTGGTTTCAGGAACAGATGTTCCAAAATATAATGCTGCTGAACTTTTGCCGCAAGCAGAAACAATATTAACTGCCGGAGAGGAAGGCGCGAGTATTTTGATCTTACAAGGTAAACCAATTGGTGAGCCGGTAATTCAGTACGGCCCGTTTGTGATGAATACAAAAGAAGAAATTAATCAGGCGTTTGAGGATTATCACAAAACACAATTTGGCGGATGGCCTTGGCCTAAATACGATCAGGTGCATGCGCGCGAAAAAATGCGTTTTGCAAAACATGCCGATGGTAAAGAGGAAATAAAAACAAGCTGATGAGGTATTTTGTTTCTATAGTTCTCATATGTTCGGCAATTTTATTGTCGTCGCAATCTGTTCCAAAAAAATTGATCGGTAAATGGACATGGATAGAAACTTCAGGTGGTTTTGCAGGTGAGATCACAAACCCTAAAACTGAAAAATGCGAGGTGCAGATAGAGTTCACTAAAAATAAAATGTATAGTGAGTGGAAGGATAAGCAAACTGTGCATTGCCAAAAATATTTTATCAAAACCGGAAAAAGCATGTTCTCTGAACAAGAACGGCCGATTATTACTTATGTGCCAAAACCCGGGAATAAGATAACGCTTATATCAGATTCATTTGAATTTAAAGGTAAGGACACGCTTATTTTAAAAAATGAATGTCATGATTGTTATACAAGGATCTTTGTGCGCAAAAAATGAAGGTGATCGAGACCGAACGTTTGATCTTAAGAGAATTTGATACCACCGACAGCGAATTCATCATTAAGCTATTGAATACCGAAGGTTGGTTGCGTTATATTGGTGATAGGTTTGTAAAAGATCCAAAACAAGGCGTTGAATTTATTGAAGGAAGATTAAGACCAAGTTATACCGAGTATGGTTTTGGATTTTATTTGGTAGAATTAAAAAGTAATAAAGAGCCTCTAGGAATGTGTGGATTGGTAAAACGCGATGGCTTGGACAATGTAGATATTGGTTATGCTTTTTTGCCGGAGAATTTTGGAAAGGGATATGCTTATGAATCTTCTTTTGCAGTTGTAGAGTTTGCAAAACGCAAATTGAAATTAAAAGCGCTAGATTCGATTACTATGAGTAGCAATGAACCTTCTATAAAATTATTAGAACGCCTAGGATTCAGTTTCGAGAAAAATATTCTTTTAAAGGGAGAGGAGTTGATGTTGTATAGGAAGGTGTTTTGATTTTTTTTTAAGCCCTTTAGGGGCGACATATCGGTTTTACAGCTATTTATCGTTCCAACGATAACTCTCTTGTTCCAATCCTAAAATATCTATTATGCGATCAGCAACCGTTGCAGCAAGATCCTCAAATGTTTTTGGTTTCGAATAAAAGGAAGGCGAAGCGGGGAGGATGATTCCGCCGGCTTCTGTAACCGTTTTCATATTATTGATATGGATTAAACTCAAAGGTGTATCGCGTGTAACGCAAATTAATTTACGGCGTTCTTTTAAAATAACATCTGCCGCACGGGTTATTAGATCGTTACTCATGCCGCAGGCAATGCGCGATAATGTTCCCATGCTACACGGACAAATAACCATCATATTATATTTTGCAGAGCCTGAAGCAAAGGGAGCCATAAAATCATTCTTGCCCCAAATTTTAAAAGGGTACTTCTTATAGTCTTCATTATCCAATTCCAATTTCCAAACTTCTTTGGCATTATCGCTTAATACAATGCCTATTTCTTTATATTGTTGAGGTATCTTGCTAAGCTTGTCAAGTAATACTTTAGCGTAAATACTTCCGCTGGCGCCTGTAATGGCGATGATTATTTTATGGTTGGATTGGCTCACTTTTCTTTTTGGGATGAATTTCGTAAATAATATAAGCGCTCAAAATATTATTGTATAAACCTTTATTAAAAAAACGTGCAACAGGATTTGGAAAGAATACAAGATTGGCTGTTTGTCCGTAATTTAGAATAGGCAAGAAAGAATTATTGGTTCTTACTTCTACCAGCCATTTGCCTTTTAGTGTTCTTCCTAACCCAAAGCTTACAGCATATTCAAATTTATTGAAATTGTACAGGTCGCTGTAATTAATACCGTTAATGTTTGCGCTATAATTAAAAAGGTAGGCAACTGACGGGCCTAACGTAATAAAATACTTTGAATTAGCTTTTAAATTCAATAGAATAGGAAGCTCAATATAATCAAGATCAACTCTAAAAAAGGTATAATCACCATCTTTCGTATTTTGGTTTTTCCATGCACCTTTTTGGCTGTACAAAAAACCAAGGTCGAGTGATAATTTTTTGGATAAGCGAGAGTTAATAACAACGCCCCCTGTAAGTCCGGGTTTATTATAACCACTTGCAGCATCACCATGTATTTGGCAAGCATTCATGCCAATTACAGGTTTAAAAATAAAAACAGATTCGGTGGTTTGACCAATAACAGAAAAGGCAAAAATTAAAAATGTAAAAGTGTATTTTAGCCTTAGTTTTTTCATCTATAATTAAAACTTCATACCAAAACCTATAGCAAAAGTACTCATCACCTGAAGTCTTGGTCCGTTAATATCTTCGGGCTTGTCGTATTTTCCATCTTTATCCCAATCACGTTTTACTATGATCTCATCATCATACAGCATTTGCGAAATGATATTTGCGGTAAAGTATTTGTTTATTTTAAAGGTGATGAGGTTGTTGAACACTACATCTATATTACCCGGATTGTTAGAGTAGTTAGAGAAAAGATCCAAGTAGGAATCTATATTGATGTTTTTAGCAATGTCTTTTTTGAATTTCAATATCAATCGTCCTCCAAATTCAAAACGAACACGTTCGCCTTTAGAGGTCATATTTCCTGCAGCGTCAAATACAGCGGGCTCAACACCGTAAGCTCCTGCGTCGGCTAAGTATTGACGACTAACGTATGTTATTTTACCGGCAGCGGGTGCAGCAAATGCCGAAAAATATTTATTGGGTTTAAAATCCAATCCTAAAGCTAGTTGGATATAGGCCGGCGAACAAAAATCGGAGGTTGCGTTGCCCGATATGGTATCACCTACATAATTATATCCGGGCGCTAATTGACTTCTAAAGTCTGTTTGAGCTGCATAGAACCAGTGCTTTGCAAAAGCGTCGACGTTTAATTTAGATAACGCAAACAGTTGATCAATGTTTTTTCTGAATAATTTTGCTTCGCCCGGTTTAATTAAGCCGTATTGAGCGTCTAATTTATTGCTCCATGTTGTTTTGCCTTTTTTGTAAACGGCTTCGGCGTTAAATATGGCGTTAAGGGCTACGTTATCTTGACCACCTCCTTGCCAATTACTCATGGCAGTTTGACTTGCGTTTAGTCCAAAAAAACCGGTGGTTTTCCAAGAAGTATCTTTGGGAGTAACTGTTGCCGACTCTTGTGCTGTTGAATAATTGAAAGCTGCCAGAGCTAACAAAGTAACGATCTTTTTCATATGTTTGTTTGGGGGTTAGTGTGTTTTTACAATATTATAAAGTGTATCTCTTTCTACAGCAACTCTTCCAACTCCTTTAATAAGATCAACTAATTCTTGTGTAGTTAATTTCGGATTTTGCTCTTCCGACCCGGCCATGCTGTATATTTTGGTGGTATCGTCAATGGTTCCATCAAGGTCATCTGCGCCAAAGTTCAGTGCCAATTGCGCTGTACTTCTTCCAATCATAGCCCAGTAGGCTTTTATATGCATAAAATTATCAAGGTAAATTCTGCTGATGGCGTAATTTCTTAGATCTTCTATGATACTTACTTCGGGTACATGCGACATTTGATTTTCTTTATTCCTGAATTTTAAAGGAATAAACGCATTAAATCCATTTGTTCTATCTTGCAGTTCGCGCAAACGGTTCATGTGGTCTACGCGATGTTCAAATGTTTCAATATGTCCGTACAACATGGTGGCATTGGAGTGATGCCCCATTTTATGCCAGATTTCGTGGAGTTCAAGCCATTCTTCGCTTGTACATTTTCCACCGGCAATTTGATCGCGAATATCTTTGTCAAATATTTCGGCGCCACCACCCGGTAAACTATCTAAGCCGGCGTCTTTAAACACTTTTAAACCTTCTTCGTAAGTTAGTTTTGCTTTCTTAAAAATATAATGAAACTCAACCGGCGTTAGTGCTTTGATGTGAAGTGAAGGCCTGTGTTGTTTAATGCGTTTAAATAGTTCGCTGTAAAATGCAAGATCTTGTTTGGGAACCACTCCTCCGGTTATATGCACTTCGGTAACCGGTTGATCATCGTATTTTTTAATGATATCTAATATTTGATCAACGCTCAATTCCCAACCTTGCTCGCGGTTCTTTATCAAACGCGAATAGGAGCAGAACGAACATGAGTAAACGCATACATTGGTTGGTTCAACGTGAAAATTATGATTAAAGAATACATAATCGCCATTTTTTTGTTTGCGTACATGATCAGCTAAACTTCCAACAAAACCGAGTGAACCGTGTTTGTATAATGTAACACCATCTTCAAATGAAATGCGTTTTCCTGAAAAAACTTTGTGAGCGATCTCTTTTAGTTCGGGTAAAATATTTGAATCAAATATTACTTTATGTTCTTGGGTTTCTGCCATGTGTTTTATCCAAATAATTCCATGCAGCTACGCTGCTCACATCTTTTTTAGCCACGAATTACACTAATTTTCACCAATTTATTTGTAAGAGACAATCATATTTCACTAATCTGTGTTTACCTGCTGATTAGTGTGATTTTTGTAAACTCAGATTAGTGTTAATTAGTGTAATTCGTGGCTAAATAGTTACAGGCTAAAGTTACGGATAATAAAAAAGGCTGCCAATTATATTGACAGCCTTTTAAAAAATTAAACTTTATTATTTTTTAGGTTGCTCTGCTGTTTTTGTATCAGCAGCTGCAGTTGAAGTTGTTCCTTCAGCTTTCTTTTTGCAACAAGATTTCTCTCCTTTTGCACAAGCTTCTTTTTTCTCTCCTGCGCAAGCTTTAGCGTCGCCATCTTTTTTGCAACACTCTTTTTTTGCTTTTTTGTCTTTGTCGTCACCTTTAGTGCCTTCACCTGCGAATGCAGAACCAGCTAATAAACCGGTAAATGCTAATGCTAATAATACTTTTTTCATAATGAGTTTTTTAATGGTTTTTTGTTTTTTAGTTGTATAAAGTTACTGATTTATATGATAGAAAAACTGTTAAAATTGTATAATCTTGGTCTTATTGTTGTTAGGAAAGGTCAATTACGTCCAATACCACTAATAGCGAGAATATTACCCCACCAATAACGGTAAAGTCTAATAATAAAGTGATCCAGAAATTAAGGGTTATACCGCCATCATGCATATAAATTGCTATAAGATTAAGGAACCATAAAAAGCATAAAATGATCATAAGAATAAGGTTGCTATCACTTCCTTTTTTAGATGTATTTGCTTTTATTTTATCGATCTCTATAGGTTTTATTTCGTTTATTTTTGTGTAATTATTGTTTGATGTAGATGCAACAGCAGGACTTTGAGCCGGAGTTTTAATGCTTGGCGATTGGTCAATAGACTTTGCTGCAAGAGCTTTTAAAGGAGCGACCTCAATTTTATTTTCTTCTACTTTGGCGACAACTACTGTTTCAATTTTTTCGGTGGGTGAGTTAACTTTTACTGTTTTTGATTGAGCCACTGATGGTTTTGTGGTTGAGCTACCACTTTTACTTACGTAAAATCCTTTAGTGTATTTACGTTTTGCAATAGTGTATTTTCCGTTACACGAACTAAAAACGACGCCAACGATGGCTAATAATGCAATGATCTTTTTCATAGGGTTTAATTTTGTTTAAATGTAAATATTCTTTGTTTGCTTAAGCGTTTGATAACAGAAAAATTATCCACAAGTACTTAGCTCGCCGTCGAAAAGTGATTTTTAATTAGTTTTATTATTTTGCGCCTTATCGGGCCTTCGGCTTTAGCCAACTTGTAAAGCATAAATGCCGCGCTACCGCACATTGCCACGCAAACGTGTGCGGGGGCTTTTGCCCTTAGGGGCAAAAGCCACCACCGCGTTGCGGCATTAATGCTTTACTTCGGTGGGCTATCGCCTCTGTCCCGGGCGTGGCAGTACGCAACAAATGCACTGAGAAGAAAGTTTTTTGCCCGATAACACAGTCTTGTTGGGAGCCAAAATTTGTTCCGGATTTTTTTAAGAAAAACTAATGCGGGATGTTGCGCCCGTGATTGAACGAAAAGCCCTGCGCTAAATTTTGCATAATGTTTGCGGAGCGAGGAGGCTCCGCTTCTTCGGCGGAGACCCCGGAGCCCGACAAACATTGCAAAATTTAAGCAGGCTTGAAGTGAAAGCGCGAAAAGGCGCCCAAATAAAAAACGAAAAAAAATTACTGTTTGAGGCCTACTATTTAATGTAGAGATGCGCTGTAATAGGAAAATGATCTGTAAATGTCTCTTCTGCTCTTGTAAAGCGATCGCAGGCCACTTTATCATCAAATAAAATATAATCAATTCTAAATTGAGGCCATTCGCCGGCATAAGTTCTTCCAAAACCTGAACCTTTTTCGATAAAGGCATCGTGAAGTTTTTCGCTTAATTGTTTATAGGCGAATGAAGCCGCTGTATCATTAAAGTCGCCGCACACAATGATCTTGTACTTACATGTGGCCATATGAGCTTTTATAGCTTCTACTTGTTTTGCACGTTTAGTGAACGCGCGTTTTAAACGGCGCAATACATTTTTGCTTTTTTCAATATCTTCTTCGCTCTCGTTGCCCTTTTTAATATCCTCCAAGAATTTATTGTCCTTTTTACTAAAGCTTATCGATTGCAAATGCATATTGTAAATTCTAACCGTATCTTTTCGTATCACAACATCCGTATAAATACACATGTTATTACTTCGTGTATGAAAAACGATCTTTCCTCTGTTAACTACCGGAAATCTGCTAAATGTAGCAAGGCCCCAATGATCGTATTTGCGAAGCGTAATTGTGTATTCGGCATGGTAATCCGGTAAATTTAAAAGTTTGGTGAGCGAATCAATATTATTAAAATCGCCCTCTTCTTCTGAGGTGTAAAATTCTTGCAAACAAATTATATCCGAATCTATATCCGCTAAATTTCCAAATATCTTTTCTCGGGTTTCTTTATTATGCCTCCAATTGTAAAGATCGAATAACATGCTATTATAAGAGGTGATCTTGAAACTTTTAACCGAGCCTCCCTCCGAATTATTGAATTGTAAATATTTTTTGGCTGTTGGCAACGCAAATACTCCCGCCACTAGCGAGATCATGAATGCTCTTCGAAATTGTGCCAACCAATAAAGTGCAAACACTAAATTGAATAAGAAAATAAAAGGGAAGGCTAATCCGGCAAAGGCCATTGGCCAAAATAAAAGCGGCGAAATGTATTTAGCAAAACAAGCTGCAACAAGACTAACAATTACAAAATAATTGAGCCATAACATAAAACGGTTGAATTTTGAAAGCTTGCGATCATTCTTCACCGCTATCATTGTGCGCAGCTCGGCGATGGATATTTTTTTGAACGCAGCTATTTTAATGTCGGTATTTTAAAATAACAAAAAGAAGAAATAAGATGGGGATAGAAGAGAGCAACATGCCAATATAACCTTTTGGCCATTTTACTTCATCGAACTCAAATTTTTGATTCAAAAAAATATTTATGCCTGCAAAAAGGAAGCCTAAAATAGCAAGTCCTACACCGTAATACACATATCTTACTTGGTAAATACTTAAAGTACACGCTAAGCCAATGATCACCGATAACCAACCTGATACTATATAAAGAAGTCGTGTATACATTTGGTATTATTCAACAAAGAAATTCCCCAATTTGCGACGCAATTTGCTGCTGTAATTTTGAAATTGCCAATCATTGTAATTATTTGTGGCATTAATGCATCTTCCAAATTGTTTGATGCGATATTTCATTTCGTCGGTTAGTAAATTATATAGTTCCAATGCCTCGGCATATTCAGAAGCATTGTCTTTAATTCTATTAAAGTGATCTTCCAAACTATCATCTAATACTGTTCCCGGTTTTATTCCCTTGCGTAAGGCCAATAAATATTTATCTCGAACAATGAACGATTCGGCACTTGAATTTAAAAAACGTTCTTTTATTTCAGCAGGCAGATCATAATCGTTCTCTAATTCATAATCCCACTCATCTTTATAACGGTGCTCTAAATATAAATGTGGTGCTGCAAATACGTGTTTCCAATCAATAGGGTATTGCCATAAATTAAAACGACGCGAATTATTTCCTAGATCAATGATCTTGAATTGTTTTTTGGTTGGTAAAACACGACTACCACGCCCTATCATTTGGTGATAAAGTGTTAACGATTTTGTAGCACGGTTAAGCATGATTGTTTCCACTTCCGGCTCATCAAAACCTGTAGTTAAAATACTTACCGAAGTTAAAATACCATCTTTTGTATTGCGGAACCATTCTAAAGTATCCGCGCGTTCTTTATCACTGAAGGTACTATCTAAATGCCTTACAGGATAACCTTTCTTTTTAAAGGTTTCGTAAATAGCGCGGCTAGTTAAAATACCCGCGTTAAAGATCAATGTTTTTGTGCCTTTACCAACTTCTTCATAAGCCTCCACCAATTTACTTTGCATGATGGCTTGTGTGTATAATAGTTCGTGCGAACCAACGGTAAATTCACCGTTATTACCAACACGAAGCGAACTTAAATTTACATCGTACGAATAGGTTACACCTTCGCACAAATAACCTTTATCAATTAAAGTGGCAATACTTTCACCAATAATAAGATCGTTGTAAGTTTGATAGAGAGGTAGTTTTTTATTACTGCTTAATGGCGTAGCTGTAACTCCTAAAATGTTTACGTCGCTAAAATAATGGAAGATCTTGCGGAACGAATTATTATGCGCCTCATCCACAATTACCAATCCAATATCTTCTAAAAATTGATCGTTCTCTTGCAAACGATTATTCAATGTTTCTACCAATGCAGTAAAACTTTGATATTCGGTTTGATTGGGTAGTGACTTTACTTCGCTATTGATCACCTTATTAGAAATTCCCAATTCGGTAAGCACATCGTTGGTTTGCCTGCTTAACTCTATACGATGCGTTAGAATAAGGATCTTTTTATTGAAATGCGCAATATAACGCCTAGCTATCTCACTAAAAATAATGGTTTTTCCACCTCCCGTTGGTAATTGAAATAGTAGGTTGGCATTTGAGGGCATACTTACCAGTTTCCCAAAAATGGTGTTCACAGCGTCTTCCTGAAAGGGATAGAGTTTGCGTTGTTCTACTAAGCTTTTCGACTCACTTGCCATAAAAAAATGTAACCTTCAAATATACAGCATTTTTGATGTATATAGAGTGTTAATAAGTACAAAATTTCCCACTAAATTTTGCTTATCTTTACTGTTTTTTTAATCCACATTCCTATGCCAAAGATCTCCTCAAAGGCTAATACCATGCCTTCCTCGCCAATTCGCAAACTAGTTCCGTTTGCTGATGCAGCCAAGAAAAAAGGAATTAAGATATATCATTTAAATATTGGTCAGCCCGATATTGAAACGCCGCCTACTTTCATTAACGCTATAAAAAATGCGGATATAAAGGTGCTTGAATATTCGCATAGTGCAGGAAATGAAAGCTACCGGAAAAAAATTATGTAATTATTACAAGGAATATAACATCAACATCGATGCTTCGGAAGTGATGATCACTTGCGGCGGAAGTGAGGCTATTTCAATTGCTATGATGACCTGTTTTAACCCGGGCGATGAAGTAATTATTCCTGAACCATTTTATGCTAATTACAATGGTTTCTCAACTTCGGCCGATGTAAAAATTAAACCTATTCGCAGTTATATTGATAGCGGTTTTGCATTACCTCCCATAAGTGAATTCGAAAAATTGATCACGCCAAAAACAAAAGGCATCATGATCTGTAATCCCGGAAATCCTACGGGGTACTTATATTCAAAAGAAGAACTAAATGCTTTGCGCGAATTGGTATTGAAGTATGATCTGTTCTTATTAAGCGATGAAGTATACCGCGAATTTTGTTATGACGGAAAAGAATACGTGAGTGTAATGCATTTACAAGGGATCGAAAATAATGTGATCTTATTGGACTCAATTAGCAAACGTTATAGTGCATGCGGTGCGCGTATTGGCGCTATGATATGTAAAAATAAAGAAGTTATGAGTGCTGCATTAAAATTTGCACAGGCGCGTTTGAGTCCACCAAGTTATGGACAAATAGGAGCAGAGGCCGCTTTAGAAACGCCAAAAAGTTATTTTGAAGAAGTAAAAGCGGAATATATAGCTCGTAGAGATTTTGTGATTGAAAATATCAATAAAATACCCGGTGTGTTTTGTCCTAAACCAAGTGGCGCGTTTTACTGCATTGCCAAATTACCAATTGATAATGCCGATAAATTTTGTCAGTGGTTATTAGAAGAATTTAATTTTAATAAAGAAACAGTAATGTTAGCGCCTGCTACAGGTTTCTATTCTACACCGGGGGCCGGAACTGATGAAGTTCGTATTGCTTATGTTTTAAATAAAACTGATCTTAAAAATGCATTAACCTGCTTAGCAGAAGCGCTAAAAGTTTATCCCGGAAAAACAAATTAATGAAAAAGATATTCTATAGTTTATGTTGTATCATTCTTGCTTCTTGCGGAACAGATGAGGCTGTTGTTGAAAAAACAAAGGAAAAAAACGATTCATCATTTACCTTGGAAGCAAAACATTTAGTGGTAAAGGATGCAAAAGATCTTACTGATGCAAAAGGTATCTTAGGGATATTTTTTGTTCCTGAAATGCTTACTGTAACTAAAATGGATTCGGCTAATATGTATCACGTAACCGAAAAAATGACAGATGGATTTGTGGCGGTAAATAAAGATATTGCATTTATGAAAGCTCATGTGAACGGATCGCCGGGTATTATTTATTACAATAGCGATAGCGCTAATTTTGTTTTTGAATGTGTTGTGCCAATTGAGCAAATGCCTAAAGTGGAACCAAAGAATAGTAAGATCGTGATTTTGGAAGAAGGCAATATGCTAATTTATAATTATTACGGCGACCCTGAAGGATTGTACAATGCCTATGGCGAAATGCAAGAATATTGCAAAACGAATAATTTACAACACATTGGCCCCATGCGCGAGTTTTACATTACCGATGGCTCCACACAGCCTGATAAAAAGCAATGGTTAACCAGGATCATGTTGCCGGTTAAGGGGCTTTAGGTGTTTTAACCACGGAGGACATAGAGGTTTACATAGAGTAACACGGAGAAAGAAAGCGAAGCTTTCTTTTTTGTTTATTGGTGATCCTCTATGCTTCTCAGTGCCTACCTCTGTGTTCTCCGTGGTTAAAATGGCTCTACCACGCCTCAAAAGCATGCCACTCTGTCACCAATTACGCAATGGCCGAATCCTTGCTATAGCTTATTAGTAATTTCAATACGTGAAGAATTATCTAGCAAAAAAACTATTCAGCATTTCGCTGTGGCCAGTGATTTTTTTAATGATCATTTGGATCGTTTTTTTGTATGGACAAAGCACCATGGATCATCAAGCCATTTATGGAGTGCTTCCACGAACGTTAGAAGGCGTTAAGGGAATTTTTTTATCGGTGTTTATTCATGGTGGTTTAGATCATATTGCTTCTAATAGTTTGCCTCTACTTATTTTAGGCATGATGTTGTTTTTCTTTTACAAACGAATTGCAAAGGCTGCCTTTATTTGGATCTGGTTAGTGAGTGGTTTGTGGTTATGGATAGGAGGAAGAAATAACGAGTACCATCCTGTTTATCACATCGGCGCGAGTACATTGATATATGGCTTAGCCACGTTTTTATTTTTTAGTGGCGTTTTTAGAAAACATTTACGCTTAATGGTTGTTTCGGCATTGGTTGTTTTTTTATATGGCAGTATCATGTGGGGAATTTTCCCTTTAAAAGAAGAAGTAAGTTGGGAAGGACATTTGTTTGGCGCTATTGCCGGATTGCTTACAGCCTTTAATTACCGCAAAGAAGGCCCACAACCTCGTAAATACGATTGGGAAGATGAGAAGGATGATGAAAATTTTCCAACACAGGAGAATGAACGTGGTGATAATGAGATAAAGATCAATTATGTTTATAAGAAGGGGAGTGATCAATAACCTAAAGGCTCTCTACAAGTATGCCTTACTCTTAGAAACCTACGATGTATCGCAGTTTTTCATTCAGAAAAGCGGAGAAAGGGGTGTTGGAAATTGAATCCCTTTTTTATCCCGGATAAATGTTTGTGTAATGCACGGGGCCTCCAGTTGTAAAATCGGAAGAGTCAACCAATTTGGCATAGTCAATTCTTAGGCAAAACCCTCTATGACATTGTCCATAATGAGACCAAAGTAAAATGTTATCAAACTCTTCGCTAAAACAAAACACACCGATATCATCATTCAGTTGATTTGTCGTGTCTTGTTCATGTTTGATAACCAATCTCTGTCTACTAAATGTGTATTGGGAACGTTATTAATAATTTCTTCACGATTTTGGCCCTGAAACAAATCAGGATTCTTGTCTAGGAAATTAGCAACATAAACTTTCGCGAGATCTGGATTGTCTGCGAACATTTGAAATTTAACCGGAATTTTGCAGTCAAAGGGGTCGTTAAATTTCTTAGGAGATGGAAAGAAGAGTTCAAGATTTTCTATGATTTTAAGATGATTAGGATTTTCACTATCGCGATACTTATATAGTATTGGTGGAATTTCCGAATGCGTCAATGGATCAATCAGTAGGTTGTTTGTCTTGGATGAAAATATTGTTTTTTGGTCTAGCATTAATGTCCTTTACTTTTTAGTCTTACGGAATGTCTGTCCGCCACTTACCACTAACGGTTTGCGAATAGACGTAGGCGGGCTTTCGGAGCTTCCTGTGTCTACATGCACAAATGTTTATATGAAGATACAAATGTTTGTATTCCCTCGTCCGCCCGCTTACGTTTGTTGCTGTTAGCTGCTGGCAATTATTCTACAATTATTTTCTAGTGGTTTTTTGTCCATTTTTGTCAGTGAAACAAAATAAAACCAGTTTTTAGGTCTAAATCTAATGTTGGTTGATTTGTTCTTTGAGTTTTTCATTGTATACTATTTCACCCAATAAATTAAGAACTGTCAATTTGTAACTACCAAGGTTTTCGGCTAATTTAATTGTTATTTGTCCATGGCTTGGATTCGGAAAAAGGTCAAACAATATTTGATTGGCTAAATTATCTTCAATACCAGTAGCTGTCGAACAGTTAACTTTATGAACTGCTTTTTCTGAACTTGATGTTGGTAAAGGCAAAGCAACAAATTCTATTCCACTTGCAGTTTTTCGGAAAGATGGTTGCGTAGTAATTCCAGCATTAATTGGATATATTGTTACATTATTAGTACTGCCATTTACATATATTAATCTATTAACGTTAGTGCCTTTAGTTCCATTAAAATATAAATCATTACCACAATGTTCTGCACTGCCCGGAAATTGAGGAGTTAAACCGTCTGCTGCAAAAGTAGTTGGTGTACCACCAAATACTTTTTTTGTCCCAGCCAATGTGCCATCTGTAACCCATAATGCTTTATTTGATGAATTTACAGTATATAATGTATCAAGAGTTACGAAATAAACCAACGAGCTTGTTGTTCTTGATGTACCAACTCCAATATCGCCACTAGGTCGTGAATTGGCAACGGTATTAAAATTTAAAGGTGTAGCTACGCTCCCAGAGATAGAAACATATTCTTTACCAGTACTTGTAGTTGCAATAATTGCAATAACGCCATTTGGAGTAACTCCAATAATTCTAAGTAAATTTTTATTGGGCGCTGTTTCTGTGTAAAGAACGGTTTTTGTGCCATTATCACTAACTTTAATTACTTTACTAACGCCTACAGAGCTTGGTCCAAAAGGAGTGCAATAGTAATACTCATTATTGTAAACTGTCCCATAGTCATAAGTACCAGTTGTTGAAGAGTCTAATTTGGTAATATTATTTGTAATTAAATCAATTCTTTTTAATTGTGGTGGAGAAACTGTTGATGTTGTAACTTCCCAGTAGATAATTGAATTTGTTGTGTGTTGCATTTCGTTAATACCACCTCCAAAACCTAAATTTTGTCTTGTTGCTAGTGTTTGAATACTTGCTGCTGAAGTATAATCTGTTTTGTATATTTTATCAGATGTTCTAAAATAGGTGAAGTTGCCCTTGTGAAAATAATCACTCTGAATTACTTTGTCTCCCGTAAATCCAGCCATAGGAAGTTGTCCGCCTGTCACATCAGTGGCTGTAGAACCGTCAAATAACTTAAATGGCGAGCCATTTGCAACAGGATAAATCCCCTTTCCCTTATTCCAAATCATTGTTTGAAATGGGTCTACCGTTAATGTGGTAACAAGAGTAGCATTATTACTACCATCAATTTTCATAAGTGTTAGTGCAGGAAAATTAACAACATAGTAATTTAATGAGTCAGATGTGACCTTGCCAAAATTTGTAGTGCTGCCATTTGGTTGATAGATATTTGTCGGTTGAGCGTAACTAATTAAAGTTAAACAAGTCAAGATTGCAGACGATAAGTATTTTTTTGTCATAATTATTTTTTTACAATGTTAGTTATATTTTAAATGTCATTTAGTACTCACTTTGGAGTATTTTGTCAAAGTTATTGATATTTGTCAATTGGCGAAATACCGTCTAGTGGGTATTCTCGGATTGCTTGCAGCTAACGTTTGGCGGACTGGCGCAGTTGGGCTTTCGAAGCTCAATGATTGTTTACCGACCAAAGGTTATTTAAAGATACTGAAGGAATTTAGCGAGAGCAAACAAAATTCCGAAGGGACATATTTAATAGCTCCGAGCGATGTGATACTTCCCCCAATTGCGCTAGACCGCCTGTTAGGGTGTAGTTGCTGACAGCACGCTTTTAGCTACGTCTACTCAGACGATCACATGTTTTAGATTAAAAAAAATTACGCTAATCTTTTCTGATTGGCGTCAGTTTTTTATCGAAAGAGAAAAGGCGTCAGACCATTTTACTAAAGGGAAAACATAGCATTGCTACAAATTATAGCAAAAATTTGACTTTGTCATTTTTTCGAATTTACATCGCAAGTGCTTAAGCGACGCCAGTCGTTCGAAAGCGAGCTGTCGACTTTTGTCGAAGCAACTTGACCGATAAGTTCTAAAATTATAAAGCATATTTTTCTTTGTCCGCTGTGATTTACCCAAAATTTCTGCGAGCTTTTTCTTTAAAACTGTGTCGTCTTGAAGTCGTGGTGAGCAGCAATTACACTCTAACGGTTTCGGGCTTTGCGTTGGTGGGCTTTTGAAACCGAAAACTGTCTGCCAGCACCAACGTTTATTAATTGCTCAAATGTTTCTATTCGCACTGTCCGCCCACTAACGCAAAACCCGTGTTAGCAGCATACCCATTTTCATTTTTTGGATGTTGGAATAGTTGTCGTCTCACCTTACAAAGAGTCCACAAACTATTCCACCAATTAGTCCAAGTCCAAGTATAGGTGCATATTTTTTTGTGATAATTGCGTCAGGTAAACTTAAAATTAGTCCGACAAACCCACCTTTTAGCCAATTAGGAATAGGTAGTTCCATATTGAATATTACAAAACCAATTGCAAATCTACTTATAAACGAAGCTGTTGCTTTGGTTTTGTCCTCGAAAGTCATAAAGAACATTGGAATGATTGAAACTATTCCAAATATTGTTCCCGCAATAAGTCCTTTAACAATATTGTTCATCTGTCTATTTTTTAAGTTCGTAGCTTCTTTTAACCATGCTAGCAATTCTTTGTCAATGTCTTTGGGTTTTGTCAGCTTGATTGTGTGGTGAAAACGATTTGCAGAGGCTTGTTCCACTTTAGTAACCCTGTCACTTGTCAGTTTGTAGTTTAGATGAACTTCAAGGTTTATAAAGTCTTTACGTGTATAAACTCCTGCAAATCCAAATCTGTTTCCAATGTGAATACTTGTCTTTTTCGGTTCAATTTTCAGTTGTCCGAATTTCTGAAGTTCAGCAATTAACTTTTCGTAAATGTCAGTTACGATTTTTACTTTGTCTTTTAAATGGTCAACCTCTGAATATTCCATTGTCGTTGTCTGTTTAGTGTCGTCTATGGGTTGCTGCTAACGTTTGGCAAGCAAAAGTAGGCGGGCTTACGAAGCATCACCAGTCTTAACCTACAAAAGGTATTTTAAAGATACTTACTTTATTAGTGAGCCGCAAACAAATTGTCTGCCGCTTTAATTGCGCGCGAACGATGACCGAGTCTGCCCGCTTACTTTTGCTTGCTGTTATAGGTTGGTGGGCGCACACAGTTACTCTGATTTCAGGGGTCTGAAATTAGAGTCGCGATATTTTAGTCAGCAGTTTGAATGGATATACGATTTCCAATTCAATCCATTTAGTCATTTTCGTCAAAGTCTACTTTTGCATCACAAATTTTCTTGTCTACGATTAATTTCAATCAGTGGTGTCGAGCATTTTTTCTAAAACCAAACGCGTAATTTTTGCTTGTCTGCATTTTTAATGTAGTCGGGCCATTCGTCATTGATCAATTGCTCAGTTTTAGTTTCACCTGGCTCAATAAAATCTTCATGATAATAAGGCTTTAAATCTGGTAAATTTCGTAAGTAATACGGTTTTGATCGAATGTTCATTGAAAAAGGGAAGTTATCGTCAGCAGTAATGTAGCAAATAATAGTTTCCTTAGATAAATTTTTAATATGTAGTCTATTGTCTATAGTGTCGCAGGCAATAGTTATAAAGCAAATTAAAAAGAGTAGAAGTCTCGCCATTATTTTATTTATTGTGTCTGCCAATTTTTCGGAGGTCTGTCCGCCCACTTACCTATAACGGTTTGCGACTAATGGCCGTTGGGCTTTTGGAACACTCAACTTTCTTAACCGATAAAAGGTTATTTAAAGATACCCAACTTTATTAGCCGCCGCAAATAAAAATTCGCGAAGCGACCTTGTTAATAGCGCGCGGCGATGACCCAATTCCGCCCAATGGCCCATTAGTTGCTGTTAGTGGCTGGGCATTACATATAGTCTTTATTTGAGAAAGTTGGTGCTTAACGAAACGGGAAATTGAGAGAGCCCTACCTCTTAATTAATAATTACTTTTATATTATAAACACTAACCCTGATTTTAATTTGCAAATGTAAATGCCACCGCTAAGTTTGTTGGGTGGATTTATTGGAATTTTGAATTTTGTCATATCCTCAATTAAAAAGTCAGATTGGTATTGAATTTCCCCGCTTTGGTCAATGAGTTCAACCGTGATATTTGTTTTGGCTTTCGCACCTGATATTTCTATAATAAACTCTCCATTATTTGGAGGATAGACTACAAAATTAATTTTGATAACCTATCCAAGCTAACAGCTAAAATCCGCTATACGTATAAGAACCATCCAAATCAAATTGTTTTAATCTATAATAACTTATATTCTCTATGGATTTTCATCAACAGCTTCGTATTGTTTTAATACGTAACTGTTTCCTGCTGCGTTTATCTTTAAAATATCAGCCTAGTTTACTGCATCTGAGCTTTGCCTTCACTTCAAAATGACTTGTGTTTTGTTCAGCTGCTGTAGACCAATCCAAACTACTTTATC
>JADJLA010000001.1 GCA_016705695.1 Sphingobacteriaceae bacterium | reverse complement strand
TCGAAGCTCAATGATGGCCTACCGACCAAAGGTTATTTAAAGATACTAAAGAATTTAGCGAGATAAATAAAATTCCCGAAGGGACATATTTATTATCTCCGAGCGATGATACTTTCCCAATGTGCTGACGCCTGTTGTGTGTAGTGCTGCTGACAGCACGCTTTGGCTACGTTCACTCAGGGACGATCACATGTTTTAGATTAAAAAATTACGCTAATCTTTCGAGATTGGCGTCAGTTTTTAATCAAGAGAAAAGGCGTCGACCATTTTACTAAAGGAAAATATAGCATTGTTACAAATTACTGCAAAATTTGACTTTGTCATTTTTTTCGAACCTTACATCGCAAGTTGTTGAAGCGACGCCAGTCGTTCGAAAGCGAGCTTTCGCGACTTTTATCGAAGCAACTTGACCGATAAGTTCTAAAAAATTATAAAGCATATTTTTCTTTGTCTGCTGTGATTTACCGAAAAAATTCTGCGAGCTTTTCTTTAAAACTGTGTCGTCTTGAAGTCGTATAGCAACAATTACACCTAACTCCTTTATATGCTTACTAAAAGTAAGCATATCGTGTCAAAATAGCGAGATAGGCCGACTTTTGGTCTTATTTCCATCCCGATAATTATCGGGACACCATCTTCCGCTTTTTCTGAATGCAAACCTACGATACATCGTAGGTTTTTAACAAATAGGCCCAATTTAATATTACTCATTCTTACCTTTTCAAGTGTTTGGTTAACATATACAAAATAAAGATAATGATTTTTAAATTGGGTACAAATAATCAAGGCTCAAATCTATGTTTTGCCCCTCTAATCATCCCCGATCACGGCTAAGCCATACCTTTCCTATACATGCTTCATACCAAAGCCATACATAGTTCATGCATCGCAGAGTTTGAGGGAAGTTAAGGGAAATTCAGGATTATAATTTTTAAAAGGCGTCTAAGCGCCTTAAATAAGCTGTCTACTTCTTCTTATTCTTTGTAACCAATCGCTTGTACAAATTCTCATACATAGGCAGGATTACATTTACATCAAATTTTTTGGCATGAGCAAATGCGTTTTGCCTGAATTTTTCTAGAAGTTTATCGTCGCTCAATAATTTAATAGCATTTGTTGCCATCTCACCAATGTTGCCAACATTACTTGTAAATCCGGTTTTGCCGGTTAAATTAACTTCGGGTAATCCACCGGCGTTTGTACTTATCACGGGCATTTTCATGGCCATGGCTTCTAAAGCAGCCAAACCAAAACTTTCGGTTTCTGAAGGAAGTAAAAACAGATCTCCAATGCAAAGCACATCCATTGGGTTTGGAATTCGTCCTAAACTTACAATATCCGCATGGTGTTTGCTTTTTCGCGCTAACGTTTCAATAGCAGAACGCTCAGGACCATCGCCCACCAAAATTAATTTACACCTTAATTTAGCGCGTACTTTATTAAATATCGCTATCACATCTTCTACACGTTTTACTTTTCTAAAATTACTTACGTGCACCATTATTTTTTCGCCATGAGGTGCATAATGTTTTTTAGAACATTGCCCGGTTGAACTCTTATAATCTTCTATATTAATGAAGTTAGGAATAACCTCAATTTTATTATCGATCTTAAATGTTTTAAGTGTGTCCTTCATTAAACTTTCGGAAACAGAAGTAATAGCATTACTTTGATTCAAACTAAAACGGATCACAGGTTCAAACGAAGGATCACGTCCCACCAAAGTAATATCTGTTCCATGCAAGGTTGTAACGTAAGGCAAACCTATTTTTTTCGACTTTAAAATTTGCTGCGCCATGTAAGCAACCGAAGCGTGAGGAATGGCATAATGTACATGCAAAACATCTAAACGTTCGTAAATAGCCACGTCAACAATTTTACTTGCTAAAACACTTTCGTAAGGTTGATACTCAAATAAAGGATAATCATTCACACTTACTTCATGATAAAATAAATTTTCGCTGAACTGATTTAATCGAAACGGCTGCGAATAGCTCATAAAATGCACTTTATGGTCTTCTTTTGCAAGCGCAATTCCAAGTTCGGTAGCTACTACACCACTTCCACCATAGGTTGGATAACAAACAATACCAATATTCATAAGATCAACAACAAAATTACGCTTTAATTCGTAATTTTACCCAACTTGAACTACAAGCTTCATAATTTAAGCACTGAGGATGAATCATTTGTAACCAGTGGCGAAAAACTTCCCGTGATGGAAGAATTTTACACCATTCAGGGCGAAGGTTTTAATACAGGCAAAGCGGCTTATTTTATTCGTATTGGCGGTTGCGACATTGGTTGCCATTGGTGCGATGTAAAAGAAAGCTGGAACGCCAATCAACATCCATTAGTTATTACAAAAAATGTTGTCAAAAATGTAATTGATCAAAAAGCAGATTCGGTTGTTATTACGGGAGGTGAGCCTTTGATCTATAATTTAGATTTTCTCACCAAAGAATTAAAACGTCAAGGCATAAAAACATTTATTGAAACATCGGGCGCTTATCCCTTTTCGGGTACTTGGGACTGGATCTGTTTATCGCCAAAAAAAACCATATTGCCCCTGCAAGAAAATTACAAATTAGCGAATGAACTAAAAGTAATTATTTACAATAAACATGATATTACTTGGGCCGAAGAACAAGCCAAACAGGTTTCTAAAGATTGTTTATTGTATTTGCAACCCGAATGGAGTAAGGCAGCAGAGCTCATCCCTTTGATCGTTGAGTTTGTAAAAACCCATACTAAATGGCGCATCTCGCTGCAAAGTCATAAGTACATGCATATCCCATAGCAAGAACTTAAGCCACGAATTTCACCAATTACACTAACCTGGGTTTAAACTAGATGCTATTAGCAAACACATATTATTGTAATGTGATTGTGATCACACACAGATTAGTGAAAATTCGTGTAATTCGCGGCTAAAAACCTACAAAATACCGAAGGCATTTAATTTACTCCATCCCATAGAGGATATTTTCTGCTCTTAATGGCTATTTACCACTCATAATTAAATACTTTCATGTTTTATAGGGTATTCTTACCTTCGGTAAAGTGGCTAGACATTTGAAAACATATTGGATCAGTCAAATTGGTGGTTGGCTTGTATATGTGCTCATCAATCTCATCTTTTTTGGATTAACCAGCAATACTACATTTAAAGATTATTTACTTTACATTGTTATGATCCCTGCCGGGATCTTCATCACACACGCTTATCGGTATTTGATCCACCGATTCAACGCCATCAATTTTAAATTATACTATCAAATACTATTTATTTTACTGAGTAGTTTCATTAAAGCTTTACTCATCTTTTTTGTTTTAGCTATTGCCTCCACCGTATTTCGTTTAAATGCCAATGATCTTACGTTTATAAATATTCTTTCAAGCATCATCAACTTCTCAGTTGTATTTTTTGTTTGGAACATTATTTATTTTGGCTACCACTACTTCACCAATTACAAACGCGCCGAAATTGATAATTTGCGCCTAGAAGCCGCAGGAAAAGAAAGTGAACTCAATAGTTTAAAAGCGCAACTCAATCCACACTTCATGTTCAATAGCATGAATAGTATTCGGGCTCTTGTGGACGAAGATCCTATTAAAGCTAAGCAAGCCGTAACGCAACTATCAAACATTTTGCGCAACTCTTTGTTAATGAATAAAAGCAAAGAGATCAGCATTAAAGATGAAATGAGTTTAGTGATGGATTATCTCGACCTTGAAAAGATCCGTTATGAAGAGCGTTTAAATTTTGAATTATTCATCGATCCAAAAACAGAACACACCATGGTGCCGCCATTAATTATACAAGGACAAGTAGAAAATGCAATCAAACATGGTATTTCAAAGCTAGAAAAGGGCGGAAAGATAATTGTTTCAACAAAATTAAAAGATTCGATATTATTGATCACCGTTACTAACACCGGTCAATTAAATACCGAGAAATCAATAACAGGATTAGGATTTAATAATTCACTACAGCGTTTGCAATTGATGTACGGAAAAAAAGCAGAGATAAAAATTCATGAGATCCCAAATGCAAAATTAGTTGAAACCACTATTCAAATTCCATTAAAAAAATAAAACTAAAAAACCATATCCAATGAAAGCAATTATTGTAGATGACGAACGTTTAGCGCGCAACGAATTAAAAAGTTTGTTGGCCGATCATAAAGAAATTGAAGTAATAGCAGAGTGTGCCAACGCCACAGAAGCCAAAGAAAAAATAGACCAGCTAAAACCTGATGTTGTTTTCTTAGACATTAACATGCCCGGAAAATCAGGATTAGAATTGGTAGAAGAGATCTCTGCCCTACCCGATGTTGTTTTTGTAACTGCGTATGATGAGCACGCCATTAAAGCGTTTGAATTAAACGCGTTCGACTATTTATTAAAACCGGTTCAACCGCAACGCCTTGCCGAAACGCTAAAAAAATTGGCTGAAAAAGAACATGTTTCAAAAGGAGATAATAACGGCCCATTAGATGAAAATGAATTGATATTTGTAAAAGACGGCGAAAAATGTTGGTTCGTTCGTTTAGCCGATATCCGCTTATTTGAATCGGAAGGTAACTATGTAAGAGTGTATTTTGAAAATTCGAAACCGCTTATTTTACGCAGTTTAAATAACCTAGAGGGCCGCTTAAATGAGCGTCAGTTTTTTAGGGCCAGTCGTAAACATATCCTAAATTTAAAATGGATCGCTAGTGTAGAAACCTGGTTCAACGGTGGGCTAATGGTTAAGTTAAAAGACGGAAAAGAGGTAGAAATATCACGTAGACAAGCTGTTAAAATAAAGGATATGCTCAGTCTTTAGCGCCAAATAAAAAAACCTCACTCATCAACAACTGAGTTTTAAAAACTTAGGGGGCATTTTTAGTAGCTATAAAGTGTATTTTGCGTTTTTTTCACTACATTTAAGGGTTAAATCAACCGATATGACCAAAAAACTACTTTTTATTGCTACTGCCCTTGTGTTCTCATTGGGAAATTCATTTTCTCAAAACAATACAAACCCCTCTTCCCCTATTAACAAGCTTTCCGGTACTCAGGCCCCGCCTCAACAGTGGGAAACTTGGTTTAGTGCCAAAGTAGAAGAATTCAAAAAAAATAAAACTGCCGGAAAAGCTGCTTTTGCATCCTATAATATTCCGGTTATTTTCCATATACTTCACAATGGAGTTGCCGTTGGTACCCCTCCTAACATTCCTCAAAATCGTGTAGGTGAGCAAGTGAATATCCTTAATAAGATCTTTAGCGGTCAGGGAGATAATCCTCAAGCCATTGCTCAATACTCAAACTATGCGGCAAATCCTAGCATTCAATTTTGTTTAGCCACTACCGACCCAACCAATATTGCCCTTGGAGAACCGGGAATTAATCGCGTAGATATTGGTGCGGTTTTTTCTGCGAATACATCAACCATGACCAGCGATGCTCAACTTTTAAGTTTTATTGAATACACCGTAAAACCTTTTGTGGTTTGGGATCCAACAAAATATTTAAATATTTACGTAAGTGATATTAGCTCTAGTATAACTATTTTAGGAAGTTCAACTTTCCCTGCAGGAACAACTTTACAAGGGCCTTTTGGTAATCTTGGAACAGGAGTAACTGATGGTGTGTGGGTGTGTACAAAAGTTGTTGGAACGGCTACTGCAACACCGGGACCATACACTGCAAACTATGATAAAGGAAAAACATTAGCCCGCGAAATTGGCCACTGGTTAGGTGTGCGTAGTATTTGGGGAGATGCAAATTGCGGATCGGATTTTTGTAATGATACTCCTCCACACACAGGGCCTAATTCTACTTGTCCCGGAAGTTATCCATACAAAATGAATTCTTGCGGACCAAATTTGAGCCCGGGCGGTGAAATGACCATGAACATCATGGATAATACCTATGATGATTGCCGTTGGATGTTTACTTCTGATCAAGTTGTTCGTATGCAAACGGCCATGAGTCAATGTCCATTTAGAAATTTACTAGGAACACACGGACAATGTACACCAACTGTTATTTGTTCACCGGGAAGTCCTGCACAAGCAAGCTTTAGCTTAACTGCACCAGCGCCTTGTTTTGGTCAAGCATTTACGCCTGTTAATACATCAACAGGTTGCCCTGCTCCAACATTTACTTGGGTGTTAACTCCAAATACTGCAACTGTTAACTCAGGTTATTTCACCGGTCAACCTTCATTTAATTTATCAAGTCAGGGAACTTATACGTTAGAATTAATTGCTTCTAATACATTAGCAACAACATCTCAAAGTATTGTGTTCACTACAGTTATTTGTCCTAAAAACCCAAGTTGCTTAGATACTCTTAAAAAGATCAAGAAAACCGATACACTTGCAGTCTACGCTGTTAACTCTAGTACTTCTGTAATTGGATGTAACGTTACAAATCCCGGATTTTTAACCGGTACAAATTGTTATAATGATAAAGAGTACGCTCAGTTTTTTGCAGCCAATTCTTATAGCGATATCACAATGCCGCAATTAGGATCTGTATATGTTCTATTTAATCGTGCAGGTACAAAATCTAATTCGGGTAACGGAACAACCTATTGTAATGTGTGGGGCGGAGGTATACAACTTGGGCCGGTCACACTACTTACTCAAAAACTAGCACCGCTGGCAAGTATCGTATCAACAGTTGTAGCAACATGGTCAAACGTTGCTTCACCAACTAGTACGGTTCCTTGGTGCGGAACATCAACTTACACTTTTGCAGGTAACGATGTGTATGCTTATAAATATTCGTTTGATCCTCCGTATTTATTACCAACCAATGGTTTCCATATTGGTGTAGAAATGCCATGGACAACAAAAGCAGCAGGAGATTCGGCGCAAGTATTTACCAATAGATTAACAAACGCACTTATAGCTGATACATCTGCATTTGTTAGAACACAAACTAGCAGCTGGTATAAATTAAATAACTTACGTGGTAGAAATCTTCAATTAGCTATCATGCCTGAGATCACCTGCCGTAATAAAGTTGGTGTAACAGAGTATAAAAACGAATTGGATGTTAACTTGAGGCTAATGCCAAATCCAAATAATGGTCAATTCAGTATTTTGGCTACACTTTCAAAAGAGCAAGATCTAACATTTAAGATCTTTAATTACATGGGTCAATTAATTGGAAGCAATGTTGAAACCAGAGTATTGAGTCGTGTATTTGATATTGACATGAGCAATAACGCTAATGGCGTTTACTTTATTGAGATCAGTAATGGAACGCAGAAAACCGTTAAGAAAATGGTGATCAGTAAGTAGAAAAAACTTGATAATTACAAAAGCCCTCGAAGAAATTCGGGGGTTTTTTATTTACCAAAAATAAAATTTGAATTGCGTTCCGTTACCTCTTCTACTTCTTGCAAACTTATTTCTTTTATCTGTGCAATTTTGCGGGCAACTTCCATAATATATCCGGGCTCGTTACGCTTGCCTCTGTGAGGTACAGGCGCTAAATAAGGCGCATCGGTTTCCAAAACCAAATGTTCTAACGAAATATCTTTTACTACTTTATCTAATCCACTATTTTTAAAAGTAACAACTCCTCCTACTCCCAATTTAAAATTTCCTAAGGCAATTATTTTATTTGCTTGCTCGGTATTTCCACTAAAACAATGAAAAATAGAACGCGGTAATTTTTGAAACGATGTTAAGCATGCATATACTTCATCAAATGCATCGCGGCAATGAATGCTAATACCATAATCAAAGTCAACAGCCCATTGAATTTGCGTTTTAAAAGCATGTTGTTGCTCTTTAAAAAAGGTTTTGTCCCAAAAAAGATCAATTCCTATCTCTCCTACTCCAACATACGTTCTTTTATCAAGCCACTCTTTCACTAGTTTTAATTCATCCTCCACATTTTCTTTTACACTACAGGGATGCAAACCCATCATAGCAAAACAATTTTCGGGATACTTTTTCTCAAGATCATGCATTCGGCTGATGCTTTCCGAATCAATATTGGGTAAATAAAAGCGTTTGATGTTATTACTTATAGCCTTTGTAATGAGCTGCTCACGATCAGTATCAAACTCCTCGCTGTATAAGTGTGTATGAGTATCAATTAACATGGGGCAAAATTAGGAACAAAATTGTAATTTAGGGCAATAATCATGAATAAACCGAATACTATACTTTACGCTTTACTTAGCGGCGCGCTTTTGAGTCTTTCATGGTTCTATGGTTTAACTGCATTTATCTTCATTGCACTTGTACCTTTATTGATCATCGAGAATTACTTTAGCACACTAGATACGCGAAGAAAAAAATTAAAACTCATTGGCATAACATTTCTCACTTTCCTAACTTGGAACTTAGGCGTTACCTGGTGGGTTTGGAATGCTTCAGCCGGAGGAGGCGTGATGGCTTTTGGGGCAAACTCTATATTAATGACCATTGCTTTTGTTACTTTCTCCAATATTAAGAACAAGATCAACAAAGCCTGGGGTGTTTGGTTATTGGTGCCTGTTTGGTTGGCGTGGGAATACATTCATCACAGCTGGCAACTTACCTGGCCTTGGTTAACACTTGGAAATATTTTCTCTTACAAAACAAATTGGGTTCAATGGTTTGAATATACTGGTGTTTCAGGAGGAAGTTTATGGATTCTTACCGTAAACATTTTATTATTTCAATTATTGAATGCAAAAACATTTTCAATAAAAAGTACGTTCAGACCTTTATTAGTGATCCTGGTTCCTATTGCAGTTTCTTACATTATACTTTTTAGTTACAAGAACACGAGCGTATTAAAAGAACAAAACATTTTAGTTGTTCAACCAAACATTGATCCCTATAACCAAAAGTTTGATGAGGATTTTTCTATTCAATTCAATACCATGTTGGATCAGATCCGCGGCAAACTGAATTCAACTACTGATTACCTGGTTTTGCCCGAAACTTTTATGGTTAATAATATCAACGAAGCCTATTTGGATAAGGCGGTCGACATTCATTTATTCAACGATAGTTTACTAAGTAAATTTCCTGATCTAACTATTATTACCGGCGCATGTACTTACACCATTTATCCTGATGAAAAAAGTGCAGAACCAACATCGCGTAGGCAAAGTGATGGGTCGTATATTGATTTTTATAATACAGGTTTACAGATCACAAAAAATGGTGTTGTAAAATATCACAAATCAAAATTAGTTCCCGGCTCCGAAATAATGCCTTACGGAAGTTTATTAAAACCACTTGAATCATTGGCCCTTGACATGGGCGGCACAACAGGAAGTTTGGGTGTGCAAAAAGACCGCGTGGTATTTGAAGGTGTAAAAGGAATAAAAATTGCTCCTGTTATTTGTTATGAAAGTATTTACGGAGATTATTGTACTGAATACATTCGCAAAGGCGCTAACTTTATTTTCATTATCACAAACGATGGTTGGTGGGATAATACACCAGGCTACAAACAACATTTAAGTTACGCTCGTTTACGCGCTATTGAAATGCGCAGAAGTATTGCTCGAAGCGCAAATACAGGCACTTCTTGTTTTATTGATGAAACAGGTAATATTTCGCAAGCAACCGGCTACTGGGAACCGGCTATAATTGAAGCCAAATTAAAGCCTAATGATGAGCTCACTTTTTTTGCTCAATTTGGCGATATTATCTCTAAGATCAGCGCTGCTCTAGCGCTTTCGGCCTTACTATATTATTGGTTCTTGCGCTTTTTAAAACGCTAGATTATCCGTAATTTTATAGTCTTAAAAATTTATTTTTGATCCCATTTTATGGAAAAATTTGATGTTACAATCATTGGTGCCGGTCCGGGAGGATATGTTGCAGCCATTCGCTGTGCACAGCTTGGCATGAAAACCGCTCTAATTGAAAAATATACAAGCTTAGGCGGAACATGTTTGAATGTTGGTTGCATCCCTTCAAAAGCCTTGTTAGATTCGAGCGAACATTTTTATAATGCCGTAAATCATTTTGAAGAACATGGTATTGATGTAAAAGAACCTAAAGTAAACATCAAACAAATGATCGAACGCAAACGCGGCGTTGTGAAAATGACAGTTGAAGGCATCAATTTCTTAATGAAGAAAAATAAGATCACGGTTTATACAGGGGTTGGGAGCTTTGAGAATAAAACTACTATCAATATTACAAATTCAGATGGTAAAATCGAACAAATTGAAAGCGCAAAAACCATTATTGCTACAGGATCAAAACCAAGCACCTTGCCCGGCATTGAAATAGATAAAAAACGCATCATCACTTCTACCGAAGCATTAGAGCTGCAAGAAGTGCCAAAGCATATGGTAATTATTGGCGGCGGTGTTATTGGTTTAGAATTAGGAAGTGTTTACGCTCGTTTAGGAAGTAAAATTACCGTTGTTGAATTCATGGATCGTATCATTCCCGGAATGGATGGTGCGTTGAGTAAAGAATTGCAACGTGTATTAAAAAAGAATTTGAAGTTCGAGTTTTTATTTAAAACAAAAGTTACCGGCGTTAAATCGAGCGCGAAAGAAGTTACTGTTAGCGCTTTGAATGCAAAAGATGAGAAGATAGAACTAAAAGGAGATTATTGTTTAATGAGCGTTGGTCGTAAGCCATACACCGAAGGATTAGGATTAGATAAAGTTGGAATTAAAGTTGACAACCGTGGACGAATTGAAACGGATGATCATTTACGCACCAACGTAGAAAACATTTACGCTATTGGCGACGTAGTAAAAGGTGCCATGCTTGCACATAAAGCCGAAGAAGAAGGCGTATTTGTTGCTGAGCAAATGGCAGGACAAAAACCACACATTAATTATTTATTGATTCCTGGCGTAGTTTATACTTGGCCCGAAGTTGCAGCGGTTGGTTATACCGAAGAGCAATTAAAAGAAATGGGTAAAAAATATAAAATAGGAAATTTCCCATTCAAAGCAAGCGGACGAGCAAGAGCAAGTATGGATACAGATGGTTTTGTAAAAGTATTAGCTGATGAAGCATCTGATGAAATTTTAGGCGTACACATGATCGGTCCGCGCACCGCTGATATGATAGCCGAAGCGGTTGTAGCCATGGAATACAAAGCAAGTGCCGAAGATATTTCGCGCATGAGCCATGCACATCCAACATTTACCGAGAGCATGAAAGAAGCATGTTTAGACGCCACTGGAAAAAGAGCATTACATATTTAATAAAATGAGCAAACCAATAGTAGGAATAATAATGGGTAGTAACAGCGACATGCCAACCATGCAAGCTGCTGCTGATGTATTAAAAGAATTAGGAATTACTTTTGAAATTGATATTGTTTCGGCACATCGCACTCCCGAAAAAATGTTTGAATACGCAAAGAATGCACACCTTCGCGGTTTGCAAGTAATTATTGCCGGTGCCGGAGGCGCTGCACACTTGCCCGGGATGGTTGCTTCGTTAACGCCACTTCCTGTAATTGGTGTTCCTGTAAAAAGCAGCAATAGTATTGATGGCTGGGATAGTTTATTAAGCATCGTTCAAATGCCGAATGGTGTTCCTGTAGCAACGGTTGCAGTTAACGCGGCACAAAACGCGGGAATTTTAGCGGCGCAAATTATTTCTTGCGGAAGTATAGCCGCTCTTGAAAAAATTATTGTATTCAAAGAAGCTTTGAAGCAAAAGGTGAACAAAGCATCCGACGATTTAAAAAAATAGAACTCATAAAAAAGCTGGCCATTATATTCGTCAGGTTTTACCAACTTACCATCTCCCCTCTTTTGCCAAATGCGTGTAGGTATCAACCAACCTGTAGTGCATATACTATTGAAGCAATAAATAAATATGGCGCAATAAAAGGATGTTGGTTAGGATTAAAACGTATTTTGCGTTGTCACCCCTGGGGAAAACACGGATACGATCCAGTGCCGTAATTATTCCTTCACAATTTTTTGAGTTGAACTTCCAGCTTTTGTATTCACTTTCATAAAGTAAACACCATTCGCATATGAACTCAGATCAATTAATGTTTCATCAGAAGTAATTACCATTGTTTTTAAAAGCGCGCCCAATACATTTCGCAATTCTATAGTTTGCGCTGTATGACTTTTATCGGTGATCTTTACCGTAATTTTATTTGTTGCAGGATTCGGGAAAACGTTGAACATATTTACATTCGAGTTTATTTCCTTTACACCAACAGGTAATGAACACATGTTTGGTATTCCCCAGCCAATTGTATTATTAGGCGTTAAATTATTAGAAGCCGTTTTTCTAAGCGTATCCAATACTTTCATTGTTTTGAAGGTATTGAAACGTTGCCAAAAACAAGCTACTGCTCCTGCTAAAACAGGCGTGGCAAATGATGTTCCATTGCCTTGCTCATATCCACCTGAGTTACCGGCCACCCATGTTTGTAAACCTCGTGCGGCAAGATCAGGCTTAATTCGTCCATCTGCAGTTGGTCCTTTTGAACTAAAACTTGCATAATTACCTGAAGCATCTATCGCGCCAACCGTACAAATACTATCCGCGTCGGCCGGAACTCCAATAAATTGCCATGGTGAAGTACCGTCATTTCCGGCAGCATTAAGTACAAACATTCCTTTTCTCACGGCCATGGTTGAAGCAATACTCATGGGATAGGTTTTACCATTTAAAGCTGTGTAAGTATGATTAAAAGCTGCGTTATCAAAAGTAGTATAACCAAGCGATGTAGTTAAAATATCTGCACCAACGCTATCTGCAAATTCAGCGCCGCGGATCCAATTATATTCTTCGCTTGGTGTTTCAGGTGCGGCATCTTCAGTACGCAACAACCAATAATCTGCTTCCGGTGCAGTTCCAACCATTACACTTGGATGACAAGAGGCCATACAAGAAAGCACTTTCATGCCATGTGAATTATCTTCATAAACACTATTACCTCCTTCAACAAAATCACGTGTTCCTAGCACACCACCTCTTGCATACAAGCTATCAAAAGCCGGTAAATTATTAGCATTAAAAAAACCTGCATCTAAAACTGCTATTGTCATACCTTGTCCCCTAAATCCATAACCGTGCATACACACGGCATTTATTTGTTGCGCTTGATCATATCCATTTCCATAATACTCAATAATACCCTGAACCTTTTGATGCATATTAATATTTTCAGGAACCTCTTTCTCAAAAACAACTTTGAATTTATTTGTAGGATTTGTATTTACAACAAACGACAACGAGTTGATAGCGTTTGTTGCTGTTGTAATTACAGAACCAACAGTGCTTGTGATAGAAACAGCCACCGAATTCAGCCATTTGGAAGCGTACAGCAACTGCACATTTGCAATATTATCAATTTGCGAAAGATAAGCCGGTGTAACAGGAAGATCTGTTTGATCGGTCAAAATACTTTGCGCAATTCTTCTATCCACGGATTTTTGAGTAAGGAAAGCGGTTGGTGTACCTACGGAATACGGTGTTCCATTCTTATCTGCCAACTTTACCCAATACTTTGTAGAGGTTTGCGCATTAAATGAGCTTATCAAAAAAGCAATTATAATTCCAAGAACTATTTTTCTATTCATAACCATAACTAACTAATGTTTGTTTGTATATCAACCCCTTTTCAATACGTTGCTCTACAGGAATATTTGCAACAACTGTATTAGAGTAAATATCTTTTATTTCGCGGTACACTAAGCCTATACCCTTAGAAAATTTTTCAATATAATATTGCTGTGAAATGAGTGTTCTCTCATCACGTTGCTTAACCGTTAACACCTTGCTTAATGATATACCATTAATTGATTCAGCTCTATCAACTACAGAATATGAATACATCATTTGACCTAAATTATTATTCGCATTACCATCCCAAGTTGCGTTTTTCGATACAGGAAAGATCAATTTGGTATAACGAAGATTACTTTCTACAACTTGCACTTTTTTATCGTCGGCATTTATCATCCACGCTTCTTTTATGGTGTAAGCTATACTATCATAAGGCTTATTTGGATTGTACATTTTTATAAAGCGCTCTAATCTTATAGCCTGCATGCCCTCGTTATCGGTAAAATTTTCAACTAGCCTTTCCTTGATGCGATATTTATAAGATACCGTATCCAAACTAAGGTCGTTATAAACCGTGCTATCCACATCGTAAACCACAAACTTGCCGATCTTTGTAGGGTAATAATCCAATCCCAACACCGAAGTAGCGTCTTCTGTCTTTTTTTTACACGAAGTAAGCAATACGCAAACCAATAGTATAGATCCCAGAGCTTTGATAAGGCAATTTACAAAGAAAAAAGCAGTCCCAAAAATCAATAAACTCCTTGCTGGGCTTAAAAACTATTAGTAAATTCGGGTATTGTTTAGCATGAGCCAGGAAACTAAAGACGCGGTAAACTTAATTTTAACAGATTATTTAGAAGCGCATAAGCATAGGAAAACATCCGAACGTTATGCCATCTTAAATGAGATCTATTCGCACGATGGGCATTTTGATATTGAGCACTTATACATGCTCATGAAGAACAAAAAATACAGAGTAAGTAGGGCCACTTTGTATAATAATATTGAGATACTAATAGATGCCGGCCTGGTGATAAAACACCAATTTGGCAAGAACATGGCTCAGTTTGAAAAAGCATACAAGTACAAACAACACGATCATTTAATTTGTACCGATTGCGAAAAAGTGTTTGAGTTTTGTGATCCACGCATTATGCAGATCCAAAAAATGACAGAAGAGCTTTTAGACTTTAACGTTATTCATCACTCGCTCAATTTTTTTGCAAAATGTAGGAGTTTAAGAGAAAAAGGACATTGCGAACACGTAAAAAAATAAATTATGGTATTTGAATATTTTATAACAAAGCAAGCTAATACAGCTACAATTACTTTAAAAGGAGAGTTGATAGAAAAAAATCAAGCGAATGATCTTATCAAAGAAGCAGATGAATTATCGGCTGCCAATTGCCAAAAATGGGCCATTGATATGAGCGAACTCAAATACATGAATAGTAATGGACTTAATACGCTAATTCAATTGCTTACTAAGGCACGCAAAGTTGGCGGTGAAGCTGTTTTGTATAATTTAAATAAAAAGATCCAGGAATTGATATTGATAACCAAACTCAATACACTTTTTAAAGTGGCCAACACAAAAGAAGAGGCCATGAAAATATTAGAGAACTAATTACTTTTTTGCGAGTAGATTTTTTATCTCTACCAACTCATTTTTAATTTCGTTAAGTACAGCCGAATCATTATTTGCAGGGGCAACTCCACCTCGCGATTTTTCTTTGATCACTTTTTCGCGCTGCAATAAGATCATATTCTTAAATTCTTCAGCATCGTCTACACCCGGAATGCTCATCATATTACTATGATGCGCCCCTCCTCCGCCGGCAGTTTCAACACGAATAAAAGTTAAACCGAACGAACGTAATACCGGTCCGCCAAAAAAAGAAACATCCTGAATATTCTCTAGAGGAATTGTTTTTTCAATATGAAGAATCATTCCTTTTGAGAAATACAGATTCTTCTCGCTTAACTCACACTTTAATGTTTTAAAGAATTTTCCCGAGAGCCACTGTCCTAAACCGCACAGCCAAAACGGAATAAATACAATTCCAATAACGGTTACAAACATATAAAACAATACAATTAAAAATATGTACGTTTTAAGTGCAGGGTTAAATACGCCTTTTTTTAAGATGATGTTTTGATTTTCCATGTGTTGAATTTTGCAGTATAAATGTAAGAAAAAAATACGTCAACCAGATGCAGAAACCGCCGAGCGCTAACGCTCTCGCAGAGTCCCGATGGTTATCGGGAACGCAGAGTTCGCAGAGTAATACTAAATGCAAAAAACTTAGTACACAGAGCGCTAACGCGTAACAGAGACAGAGGTGTTTTAACTCAAAATCATGAATACTTTCCGAAGCACCATCTTAATATAAGCACAAATCTAACTACGGAGACGCGTGCGCGGGCCAGGGAATTCGTGCTAGGCGCGGAGCTTGTGTGGAGAATCGAATTCCCTTGAATTTTTTGTTACTTTTTGTTTCAAGACAAAAAGTAAGTTCTAAAAGTTTTGGTTCTTTTTCAAAAGAACAAGATCAACTCAAATTACAAGCTGCAGTCCATCAAACGCCAACTCAATATTATCTGGCAATTCCTTATTCACAACTTCATGCAAACCTAACTGATGCGAGATATGCGTAAAGTATGCTTTTTTAGGATCCAATTCTTTTACCAATTGAATTGCTTCTGCTAATGTGAAATGTGAAATGTGAGGCTCGCGACGAAGCGAGTTTAAAACTAATACATCCAAATTCTTCAACTTCGCCAGTTCACTCTCTTCTATCAAATTTGCATCAGTAACATACGCAAAATCATTTATACGAAACGCCTTTACATTCATCATATAATGTTTTACATCGATGGGTATTACATTTATATCTCCAATAGTAAATTTCTCTTTGTCAAACTCTATCACTTCTATTTGTGGAATGCCCGGATATTTATCGTCTGAAAAAACATAAGCGAATTCTCTTTGCAAAGCCTTATAAACTTGCGCCGTAGCGTAAACCGGCATTACCATTTTATTGATGAAGTTAAAAGCGCGCACTTCATCCAATCCTGCAATATGATCTTTGTGTTCGTGGGTAAATAATACCGCATCAATTTTATTCAACTTCTCTCGTAAACATTGCTGCCTAAAATCCGGACCGGTATCAATTACAATTCGTGTTTTTTCTGTTTCCACTAAAATAGAAGTCCGCGTGCGTGTATCCCGCGCATCTTCACTTGTGCAAACAGCGCATTTACAAGCGATCACCGGCACTCCTTGCGAAGTTCCTGTTCCTAAAAATGTGATCTTTATTCCCTTCATTGAAACGCCGAAATAACTTGTAAATAAAATGCCTTTAGTACCCATGTTTTGGTAACAGCAATTACGGCTATTCCAAAAATGGCTCCCCAAAAATGTGCTTCATGACTAATGCCATCCGAATAAGTTCCTTTTCGCTTGCGTTGGATCAAATAAAAACTTACGCCCAATAATAAAATACCAACCAACCATCCCGGCATAGGAATAAAAAATAAAGCTACTACTCCGGTTGGATTTAAAAGGATCCACACAAACATCACTGCCGAAATTGCACCACTCGCTCCAAGTGATGAATAGGAAGGATTATCTTTATTTCTTATATACTCCGTAAAAGATGCTGCGTAAATTCCACCCGTAAATAAAAAAAGATACACCACCGAACCTAACTTATGACTATCATACAGTACAGGAAAAATGCGCGTTTCAAGGTCATGACCAAAACTATACAGAGCCAAAAAATTAAATAATAGATGGATATAATCGCCGTGAATAAATGCATGTGTTAGAAAACGGTAATGCTCATTCTCGCGTTTAATAGCATACGGGTAAAACAAATATTTTTGTGTTGCAGCCGGATTCATAAAACAGTACACCGAGAAAACGGTAATAATGGCAAGAAAGGTATACGTGATCATGAGCCTAAATTTAGGGAAATACTTCTTATGTAAGTCCACAATTAACCAACAGAGTATTGCTGAAAAGCCGTATAATTAATTTAAATTTCTAGCTTTGTGATACCTTGGCATTACAAATACATAACGAAAAGGAATTCAACAACCTCTTTAACCTTCATTACAAGGAACTTTGCCGTTTGTTATTACCTATGATCAAAGATCGGGATGCTATAAAGGATATCGTTCAAGATGTGTTTGTGAAGTTGTGGATCCGTAGAGATGAACTTGAAGTTCAAACAAGTTTTAAAGCCTATTTATGTAAAGCGGTTGTTTTGCGTGGCATTGATCACATTCGCAAAGAAAAAACAGCAATGAACGCCAAAACTGAATTGAAATTTGTTCAACCGCAAAGTCATACCGATGTGGAAGAAATTTTGAACGAAAAAGAAATGAAAAAAGCCATTGAAGATGGCATGAACGAGATGAGTGAAAGCATGAGGAGCATTTTTCATTTGAGCCGTTTTGGAGGATTAAAAAATAGAGAGGTAGCTGAGCAACTCAAAATTTCTATAAAAACGGTGGAAAGCAATATGGGCAAGGCTTTAAAGATCATGCACGAAAAGTTAAAACCCTATCTCAAACAAGCCGGAAAAGCCCTGACACTGTGGCTTTTGGGCAATTTTTAATTTAACATAGGGTAAGCAGCGGACATAAACGACTTATAGATACAGAGCATAATGGAAAACTGGGACATCATAGTAAAACACCTTAATAACGAGGCCACAGCCGCTGAAAAGCAAGAGCTGGAAGCTTGGTTAAAAAAGGATATGACCAATGCTGCTCTTTACGAAGAAATTAAATTGTCGTGGGAAAAAAGTGGAGAAACTTTACCCGATGATGATTTTGATGTTGCCTCAGGATGGGAATCTGTTCAAGAAAAAATAAAACAAGAAGATAATATCATTCCGATTACCGGAAGAAATTCAAGTTTTAAATGGGTATTGCGTATTGCCGCTGTTCTAGTTCTCAGTTTATCTTCACTTTGGTATTACAACAATAGCAATGCTGTTCCTGAACAAATGATAGCCCAAACACAAGGCGCATCGCAGGAAGTAACTTTACCCGATGGCTCTAAAGTTTGGTTGAATGCTAATAGTAAATTAACGTATCCAAAAGAATTTAAAGGAAATGATCGCCAGGTTAAATTAGAAGGCGAAGCATTTTTTGATGTGGTAAAAAACCCGGCACAACCTTTTATTATACAAAATAAAGATTTTGAAGTAAAAGTATTAGGCACTTCATTTAATGTAATGGGTTATGCAAATTCAAATGAGGTTTTAGTAACTGTTGTAACAGGAACCGTAGCATTTGCAGCTATGGAAGGCAAACAACAAGTGATCTTAACCAAAGATGAAATTGGTACTCTAAATAAAGCCAACCACACTGTGAGCGAATCAAGCAATAACAACTTTAACTTTATGGCTTGGAAAACCCGCAAACTCAGGTTCAACAACGAATCCATCAAGCAAGTGTGCGATGCCCTAAAGAAACATTTTTCAATAGACGTGATTGTTGAAGATAAAACCATTTATAATTGTAAATTTACCGGTAGTTTCGATGATGCGAAACTTCAGGATGTGCTGAAAACAATGGAGGCCGCCCTGAACATTAAAGTACAAACTAACCAAAACCGGGTAACGATCTCTGGCAAAGGCTGCGAATAGAAAAAGAACTCATTTTGCCTTTTTAATACTCTGGCTCCTCTCTCTTTTTGCTTATTCTCAAGATCCACTTCAAACTAAAGTTTCTTTTGATTTCAAGCAAACCAAACTGAGCGAGGTATTCGATCAGATCAATTCAAAAACACAACTTAACTTTAGTTATAGCAGTGATAATATCGATATCAACGAATTAATTACACTCGAAGTTAAAGATGAAAAACTCGAAGATGTTCTAAATAAAGTTTTTGGATCTCGCCAAATAAAATGGACGCTCATTGGCAATCAAATTGCTTTAAAGAAAATAAAATTCTTCAGCATTAGCGGTAAACTGGCCGACCTCGACAACCAAGAACCTATTGAATTTGCAACCGTTTATTTATTGGGAACAAGTTACAATTCTAGCAGCGATTACAAAGGTGAATTTAATTTATCAAAAATTCCGGCAGGAGATTATACCCTTGCCATTAAAGCTTTTGGTTTTACACCTACTCTTCAACCAATAAGCTTAGTTGATCAATCCATTAAAACCGACCTTAAAATCCCTTCCCAATCCATTCAACTCAACGAAACCATTATTGTGTCGGATAATATCATCGAGAAAACTTCGGTGAGTCAAATGGAAATTAACCAAACACAAATTGAATCGGGAAAAGGAATTTCTAATGATCCCATGAAAACCATTAACGCATTGCCGGGAGTTGCTTCTGATAATAATATGTACGGTCCTGCAGCCATTTATGTTCGCGGCGGAGAATCATTTGAGAATTTATTTTTGTTGGACAATATTCGCATGCCTTTTCCATTTTATTTTTTCGGACAATCGGTCATCAACCCCGATATGTTAGAAAAAGCAGAAGTACTAACCGGTGGTTGGGGTTCTAATTACGGAAATGCCATGTCGTCGGTTTTTAATTTCTCTACACGAAATGGTAATATGGAAAAATTCAAGGCCAATGCCGATCTGAGTGTGTTTTATATGTCCGCCTTGGTAGAAACGCCCATCATCAAAAATAAATTGAGCATCATTATTGGCGCGCGCAAAAGTAATTTTGATATATTGTTCTCAACCGTTTTACCTAAGCCTCCAAAAATGGGCGACATTACCAGTAAGCTTGCGTGGAATATAAACAGCAAGAACAAACTTACCTTTACGAGTTTAAATGTTCAGGATCGATTAAATTTTTTGGATAGTAATGTTCTTTTTACCGGATTTTATGCGAACGATCGCATCAACGCGCAAAATCTGCAATTGCATAGTGTTATTTCAAACAAAGCATACAGCAAACTTTCTATCATGCATTCGGGTTTAGATCTAAAGGCTGAAGGCCCCGATGTTTTTATATACATAAAATTCAATAATTATGGTTTGCGTGAAGACCTTAGTTTTTATCCATCACAACATGTAAAAATAAAAGCGGGCTTTGAAGTGAATCGCGATGACGAAAGCACGCACGCGAAAGAAATTTATAATTCAACCGACATTAATATCACCGATACAACTGCGCTTACTGTAGAGCGTAAAGTAAATAAACCAAATCACTGGGCTGCCATTTACGGCGCTTACGAACGAACGCTTTTAGAGCGTTTGAAATTTAGTGGTGGTTTGCGAATGGAGTTAAACGAATTAAATAATCGTTATGATATTTCGCCACGAATTACCTTGAGTTATAATTTAAATAGCAAGTCGTTTATTTCTGCTAATTGGGGATTGTTCACGCAATCTGCAGGAGCTTATCAAGCCATTCAAAATCCGCGGATCATCTCTAATCAATGTTATCACTATATTCTTTCATATAAATATAATTTCAAGCCAGGTTATTTCATGAGGATGGAAACCTATTACAAGGATTATAAAAACTTAGTGATCTTCGATTCAACGTTTGCATTCTCTAATAACGGAAAAGGAAATTCAAAAGGTTTTGAGTTTACATTAATGAAAGAAAGCGGAAGATTAAATGGTTGGTTAACTTATGGTTTATCACAAGCCGAACGCCGACGTAATTTACAAACAGAAGTTTATCCTTTCTTTTTTGATCAACGCCATACCGTTAACGCTCTTGTAAGTTATAGATTGAAAGAAAAAAAGCGCAAATGGTTTGTCCCAACCCGTTATGCCCTCCAATTTAGGTACAATATGGGTGCACCATATACCCCGGTTGTTTCGGCCGATTCTACGGGAGGTAAACTTAAGCTCATTACAGGGAACATAAATTCGCTCAGAAACCCCGATTATAATAACCTAAATGTTAAAATTCAGTGGCATCGCACCCTTGGGAAGAGGCAAAAACACGGAATGATGTACTATATGGAGATCTGGAACCTCTATTCCAGCAAAAATGTGATTGGGAGATTGTACGAAATTGGCAAAAACGGGGTCATTTCCACCAAAAACAACTATACCGTGTCCTTTATTTTTAACATAGGACTGAAATTCAGCATAAATTCAACTTTTAACTAAAAAATACTTTACTTTTAAGATAGGGTACAGTCAAAGTTGCACGACTTATATGTAAACAGGCACATTACTAACCTTTCCACCTTCGCTACTACCTTCGCTAAAGCTACGGTAGTCAAAAAAAGCTACGGTGGATACAAAAAAAAAAGAAAATGAAAAAATTAGTTTTATTATCGGCATTAGCTTTAAGCTTATCGGTATCGGCTCAAGAAAATCACACATGGCGCTGGGGCGTTCAATGGGGCCACCAAAGCAATAAATCGCAATGGAGTGGCGGCATGGATAATGCTCACGCACGTTTTCATGAGAATAAAAATCCTGATGGTGCATTTGACTTAATGTTCCGTTATGATCATGATATGCATTGGATGGCAACTTTAGGTATGGGAATAAATACTTACGGTTTTAACTTTGGTGTCGCTAATAATTATCAGTTCTCAAATATGCAAAACCGTTGGAGTGGTGCAAACGCTACTTTTACTGAGTTTGAAACCCCAATTTTGATCCACTATAAATTTAATCTTAACTGTAAAAATAGCCGTTGGGTATTAGGTGGAGGTTTTGTTCCAACGATTACAAGCTCTAAAAACATAAGTGATACTTACGTTCAAAATAATGATGGTGTAAAAGTTGCATCTACATTAAATCTTACAGCAGAAAATGGAAACGGTGGAAGCACTATGGTACGTTTTGTGATCGCAAGAGAGCATGTATTCAAAAAAGGAAGCATGTTACACGCCTCATGGATATTTAATGTAGGTTTGAATGATAAAGCAAAAGCTACAGTTAACTATACACTAGATAACACAGTTTACAATCACGAATTCACTAACAAAGGAAATTTTGTTGGATTCCGTTTAGCCTATTTCTTTAAACCAATTACTCACAAACCATCTCAAAGCAAGTACACAAAAGCACAACCAACAACTACCTCAGTAAATTAATTTAAAACATATATCGCCTTATGAAGCGAAACAGCACAATAGCCCTGTTAGTAATTGTAAATTGTGTTGTTTCGCTTTTTACATTGGCTCAAAATCCAATTTACGATAACGAAAAACTAGTTACCATCAACGGTTTTACCATCGACGCGATGGAACCTCATCTCCACACTAACGATAGCGCACTTTTTTTTAATAGCTTAAACGATGGTGTTAATACTAGTCTATTCTTTGCGCTTAGAATAAACGACACAACATTCAATTTAGTAGGAGCAGTGCCAGTAGTTAATCAAACTGTAACACCACGCTTAGATGCGGTTGCTTCTATTGATACTATGGATAATTTTTATTGGGTATCTACACGAGGGTATCCTGCCGATTTTGATAACCTGCATCGCATACGCTTTTTACAAAGTGGCTACACAAACTTCGGACGAGTTCACGGTGATTTTTACATTTACCAACCCGGCTATTTAATTATGGATGCGGCCGTAAATTATTACGGCGATCAATTAATTTACTGTAACGCTTATTTTAATATGAGTATTTGCGGAAGTATTCCTTGCGATGCTTCTATGGGAATTGCACAAAAGGTAAATGATTCCACCTTTAACAAGCTACCAAACACAAGCACTATCATGGCTAGCATTAATGATACAGCTAACTTCTGCGTTTATGCTCCTAACCTTACTAAAGATGGTTTAGAGTTCTATTATACGCGTTTTTTAAAAACCGCTTTTAATACCGAGATCATGGTGGCTACGCGTAGCAATACAAATAGTGCCTTTGGCGCGCCCTCCATTTTAGTAGGCTCGCCAAATGTAGTACCCGAAGCTCCAACTTTAACCGCTGATAAATCAAAAATGTACTATCATAAAAAAGTTGGAAGCACTTATAAGATCTTTGTTCGATACAGACAGCTGAGTACCGAAATAAAAGAAAATTCTTTGGAAGATATCAGTTTAGCACATCCAAATCCGGCAAATACTGTTCTTAATTTTAAAAAAGAAATTTTCGTTACCGTGTATGATCTTTCTGGAAAAATAAAATTCAGCGGAACAACAAACGAAATAAACGTGAGTGAATGGGCTAACGGTATTTATTTTGCAAAGAGCGGATCAAGCTCCTTTAAATTTATTGTTTCGCATTGATCAATAGGGTAATTCTGTTTCTGTACGACTTATAATAAACACTTACATGAAACAGATAATTTGTACACTCAGCATTCTTCTTTTTTCTTTTTACCTCAAAGCGCAGGTAACTCCAATTAATAACCGAATTGTGATGGACATAAGTACTTTCCCACAAAACGGTTCGTACAATTACGATTCGTGTTTAAAAGTTGGTGCTGATCTTGGCATGACGCAAGTTGGGATCTTTCAAAACTGGACGTCTTTAGAAACTTCGCCAAACACATATAGCATGACCTTAATGGATATAGCAAATTACTATTATCCATTACATAATATGAAGATCGATCTTACCATCACTCCTATTCACACAAATAAACTGGAAGTTCCTTCTGACCTTACAGTAACGCCAATGAGCAGTACAGTAATGATCTCGCGTTTTAATAAAATGTTAGATACCGTTAAAGCACACATTCCCAATGTTCAATTAAGTTCGTTAGTGATAGGATCTGAACACGATGTATATATTGGAAGTAACGCCACACTTTGGACCGATTATACCACATTTTATAATGCAGTTTGCGCACATGCTAAAATTTTGTGGCCCGGATTAAAAGTTGCTACCGAACTAACCTTTAACGGCATCACCACCTATTCCACTCAAGCGCAAACATTAAATACAAATAGTGATTACATTGGTGTTTCACATTACCCACTTAATGGTGATTTTACTGTAAAGTCGCCAACCACAATTATTAATGACTTTGCCACATTAGTAGCATTATATCCAACAAAAAAATTATGTTTCTATCAATTTGGATATCCATCAAGTGCTACTTGCAATAGCTCAACAACTTTACAAACACAATTTATCACGCAAACATTTCAGGCGTGGGATACTTACGCAGCAAATATTTACATGATCGATTTCACCTGGCTTCACGATCTTGACGCAGCGCAAGTAACGTATTGGGGAAATTATTATAATCTTACAAATCCGGCTTTTTTGGAATTCTTGAGAACTCTTGGTTTTAGAGATTTTAATGGTAACGGAGCAGACAAACCAGCACTAAAAGAATTACGTTGTCAGGCAAAAGTTCGCGGATTTAATAGCTTACCTTTGAGTTGTACATTCACCGGATTAAATTCTGAAACAAAAGAAAGTACGATCAACATTTTTCCAAACCCTGCTTCTTCATTCATTCATATTAATTCTGAAACATTAATTACAAACATTGAATTAGTAAATGTATTGGGTGATGTGGTTTTAAAAGAATTTAATTTGGATGGAATTGAAACGATAGATGTTTCGAAGGTGAAAGCAGGATCTATTTTTTGAAGATCGATCAAGCTATTATTAAAAAAATAATGCTCCAATAAAGCTGAACTATGAAAATAAATAAGATCATACTCATTGGAGTTCTTATCTTCAATAAGATCATATTTGCACAAGAAACAATTGCAATAGATGCAGGTACTGATAGCGGAGTGTTTAAAAATTACACCGGATTTTTGCATGGAGAAACTAATCTCAATGCAAAACCAATTGCTCTCGACCTTGTAAAAAAGCTGCGGCCAAATTTTTGGAGAAATTCCGACTGGTATCAAACTCAAAAACTTGCTGATAGTTTATCGGTAAACACAACATTAGTAGTAAGCGATTTTTATGCGAATTTTAAAGGAGGTTACGCCAATGCAAAACCTTGGCTTAATTGGACGGAATACGAAACCTTTGTAAATACATTAGTAACAAATTATATCGCCGCAGGACTTTCACCAAATTATTGGGATATTTGGAATAAACCTAATGACATTTCCTATTGGTCTGGAACGCTCACACAATTAGTGGAATGTTTTAAAAGAACAAGGCTAGTTGTAAATTCAATTAATCCAACAATTAAACTTATAGGGCCAAGTATCAACAGTTACGATGGCGCAGGAATTGAATATATATTGGATTCTTTAGCATCTCATGGCGTAACACTTAACGGCGTTTCTTGGCACGAATTTGGGCTCCCAGATTCATTAACAAATCATACGAATAATTTTAAGAGTAGGCTTTTATTAAATCTAAGTTGGGGCACTCCAGAAATTCACATAAATGAATATTCGCCACAGCAAACAAATCAAATTCCCGCCTATAGATTAGCTTGGCTTTATTATTTGGAGCAGAATAATATCACTTGGGCAAACACCGCTTGTTGGAATAATTTTGACGGAATTACAAACTGGTCAAACTGTAATGTTGGACTAAATGGTTTATTTTGGCACGATGAACAAAGTCCTTTGCCCGCCTATTGGATAACACGCGCCTATGCAGAAATGCAAAATGGAAAAAGAATATTTTGCACCAATTCTGATCCCAAAACATTAGCGCTTTCAAGTAAAACAAATTCGTTGCAAGAAATGAGAGTATTAGTTGGGCGCTATTATTCTATTGATAATGGCACATTTTTACCAGGAGATGTTGGAAAGGATAGCTCCAACGTATCTATAACTATCATCAATTATCCCTATCTAACAATCGGAAGTGTTCCTCTTGTAATTCAAAAAATTCCTAAAGGCAATTTAATTTTTCAAAACTCTCCACTTAACTCGCCTATTACTGTTTTTAACGGAACAACAAACGTAACAGGCGGATCAATAAACATTACCTTGCCTAATTTCCGCGACGGAGATGTTTATTATGCTTACTTAAATTCAACAAGCATTATTGGAATTCAAGAAAATATTTCAAAAAATGACCTAAGTGTTTTTCCAAATCCTGCTTCTTCTTTCATTCATATCAATTCTGAAACACTAATTACAAACATTCAATTAGTAAATGTATTGGGTGATGTGGTTTTAAAAGAATTTAATACGGATGGAATAAAAACGATAGATGTTTCGAGCTTGAAAGCGGGGGTTTATTTTTTGAAATGTGATGAACGTTTTATTGAAAAAATAATTATACAATAGAAGCATAAATTCAAAACAAATGTGGTCACAAATTGTGACCAGTTCATGCCTTCATTTACCTTGGTAAAATTCGAACCGGTCACAAATTGTGACCAGTTCTTATGCTGTTCTTTTATACCCTATTTTTTTTCTTTTTGTATACTTTGGCGCTAATGCATCAATCTTTTGAAGTAAATATTTAAAAGCTTGGTTAAGCTTATCATCTAGAGCCGATATTTCCTTTTTAAAATCGCTGTTCTCCATAATAAGGGCACGATATTTCGCAAAAGCCCTCATGATCTCAATATTCATTTGTATAGCTTTTTTCGAACTTAAAACTGAAGAAAGCATCGCAACACCTTGTTCAGTAAATACAAGCGGGCTTACAGAAGCATGCTTCAAGCTTTCTAATCGTGGAGCCAATGCCAATAATTGCTCCTTTTCGTTAGCGTTGAGCTCAAACATAAAATCTTTTGGAAACCTATCTATATTTCGCTTTACCTGTTGTTTTAATCTCTTAGTTTCGGTTTCATATAATGATGCCAAGTCGACATCGATCATAACTTTTATACCTCTGAATTCGAAGATCAAATTCTCGTAACTTCTATTTGATATTAACACTTTCACCATTTCTATTTTATGAACTGGTCACAAATTGTGACCAGTTCCTTTTTTTTACTCTTTGTCAGTTCGAGTAGCCGCTCGGTAATTGCATTTGCGGCGTATCGAGAACTAATCAAACAACCCACCCGGTTTTCTAAAAACTGATCTTCCCAAATGTTTATACGCCATTTCAGTGGCTTCTCTTCCGCGAGGTGTGCGAACTAAATAGCCTTCTTGAACTAAGAATGGCTCGTAAACTTCTTCAATAGTTCCGGGCTCTTCGCCAACGGCTGTGCTTATGGTGTTAATTCCAACCGGACCACCTTTAAATTTATCAATAATGCACGCTAAAATACGATGGTCCATTTCATCCAAACCATTTTTATCAACGTTCAATGCTTTTAAAGCAAAGGCTGCAATTTCAATATCAATAATTCCTGTTCCCTTTATTTGTGCAAAATCGCGAACTCTTCGCAGTAATGCATTTGCAATACGTGGTGTTCCTCTACTCCTGCGGGCAATTTCAAAAGCCGCTTCTTCATTTATTTCCACCGTTAAAATTTCGGCGCTGCGATTTACAATTCCTGTAAGCACTTTGCTATCGTAATAATTTAAACGGCTATTAATTCCGAAACGCGCACGTAATGGCGAAGTAAGTAATCCGCTTCGGGTGGTTGCACCAACTAAAGTAAAGGGATTTAATTTTATTTGTACAGTTCGGGCATTTGGCCCACTATCGATCATGATATCGATCTTAAAATCTTCCATTGCCGAATACAAATATTCTTCAACAACCGGACTCAACCTATGGATCTCATCAATGAATAACACATCATTTGCTTCCAAATTGGTTAATAATCCGGCAAGATCTCCGGGTTTATCTAAAACAGGACCACTAGTTACTCTTAAATTAACACCAAGATCATTGCTGATAATATGCGCTAAGGTAGTTTTTCCTAAACCCGGAGGTCCATGCAATAAAACATGATCTAGCGATTCGCTTCTTTGCTTGGCCGCAGCAACAAACACACGTAAATTATCAACTACATTCTGCTGTCCTGCAAAATCGTCGAATTCCAAAGGTCTTAAGGCCCTTTCAATGTCTTTATCGGTAGAGCTTAGGTTCTCGCTTTCCGGGTCTAAATTCTCATTCATAACATCAAAGTTATAACAACTTCAACCAAGTCCTTGCTACAATTTATGGCAATTTTGCTAATTTTGATAAAATCATATGAACTACCCATCTTTCATAGCCCTTTTAGCCCTCTCGGGTTTAACATCTTGCGTTAAAGATGAGCCTTCTCCTCTTAGTAATCCTAACGCATTTGGTCCTGCAAAAAAAATATACGTAGTGAACGAAGGAAATTATGGATCCAACAATGCCGGCATAACTCTTTTTGATACCGAAACAGCCAGTGTTAGCGAAGATATTTATAAAGATAAGAATGGCGTTGGATTGGGAGATGTGGCCCAAAGCATGTGCAAAATTAACGGAGACTATTACATTGTTGTAAATAATTCAAATAAGGTTGTTGTTTGCGACACCACACTTAAATTGAAACGAACAATTAACGGTTTAACATCGCCGCGCCATATTATTGGAGTAAGTAGTTCAAAAGGATACGTGAGCGATCTTTACGCAAATGGATTAAGCATTGTTGATCTTGCAACAGGAACAAAAACAGGCTCCATTACATTGCCTGGCAGTACCGAACAAATGGTAATGTACATGAATAAGGTTTATGTTGCCAATTCGACAAAAGATAAACTCTATGTTATTAATACGTCAAGCAATACTGTAAGCGATAGCATCGTTGTAGGAATAAACGCAAGCAGTTTGGTTTTAGATAAAAATAATAAATTATGGGTTTTAAGTAGTGGCACTTCAAGCGTGCAGGGTAAGTTAAGTTCAATTGATCTTACAAACAACACCGTTGCGTGGAGTCAAAATTTTGCTTTAAACGAAAAAGCCGGCATGCTTTGCATTAATGGAACAAAGGACACTTTGTGGTACGCTAATAAAGATGGCATTTGCCGAATGCCAATTGTTGCAACAACACTTCCCAATGCTTTTATTACATCTACAAGTAATATTTACGGCTTAGGTGTTCATCCCTCTCGCTTTGAAGTATATGTAGCAGATGCCATTGATTATGTTTCAAAATCAAAGATCTTTGCATATAAAACATCTAACGGTGCATTCTATGGCAGCTTTAAAGCAGGATTTATTTCTAACGGATTTTATTTCCAGTAAATGCATCTCCATATCATTTCATTCGACATTCCTTTTCCTGCCAATTATGGCGGCGTAATTGATGTGTATTACAAATTGGTATGGTTGCACAAGCTTGGTGTAAAAATTCATTTACATTGTTTTGAGTATGGTCGCGAACATTCAAAAGAACTCGAAAAAGTGTGCGAAAAGGTATTTTACTACGATCGCAAAACACATTTGGCAAGTTTATTAAGTTTAATGCCCTATACCGTTCAATCGCGTATCTCTAAAAAACTACGGAAACGTTTACTTAAAGATGATTCGCCTATTTTGTGTGAAGTATTACATACGTGTTATATTTTAAAAGATCCTGCATTTGAAAAACGATTGAAGATCTATCGCCACAGTAATATCGAACATGAGTATTACCAAGGCTTAGCCAAGGTGGAAAAGAATTTCTTTAAACGTTTATATCTTAAAACCGAAGCCTGGAAATTAAAACGTTTCGAAAAAATTGTGGCGCATGCCAATTTGATATTAGCAGTAAATCAAAACGACGCGAACTATTACCGCGCGAAATTTCCTAAAGTAAAACAGAATATTTACCAAGCTTTCATTCTAATACCGAAGTAAACATTAAAGCAGGCATGGGTAATTTTATGTTGTTTCACGGAAATTTAAGCGTGGCCGAAAATAGCGAAGCTGCCAAATGGCTTATACAAAACGTTTTCTCTAAAACTTCAGCTCGCGTTATTATTGCAGGATTACAACCCGACGAGGATCTTGAAAAAGAAATTGAAAAATTTGATCATATCGATCTTATTGCAAACCCAAGTGAAGCAAAAATGAGCGAGCTTATAAGTACGGCTCATATTCACGTTTTGCATACGGCTCAAGCAACTGGACTCAAACTCAAATTGCTTAATGTTTTATTCAGCGGGCGCCATATTATTTGCAATCAACACATGATAGAAGGCAGCGGCGTGCTTGTTAATGGCTCTATTAACATCGCCAATACCTCTGAAGAGATGCTTTTAAAGATCGAAGAATTACGCCAAATTTCCTTCACAGATACCTTGATCACAGCCCGAAAAGAGATAACTCAACCATTTAATAATCAAACCAATGCGCAGAAACTACTGAGTTTTTTGCGCCCAAATTGAGTTCAATTAACCCCTCTTAAAACACTGATGTCCAGTAGGGTTATTAACCGTTTATCAGCATCAAATTGTTGATAGGGTTTAACACGATTTTTGTTAAGAATTAAACTTTCCTTAACCTTTTGTCGTAAGCATACATAATACATTTGCATAACAATGGCCCCTAAAAAGAACAAAGAAATGAGTTTGAAAGAAGTTATTGCCTTGATCACTCTTCTGGACGATCCGGATGAAGCAATATATTCTGAAGTTCGTAACCGTTTTATTGTATTGGGTCCACCTGCCATTCCACATTTAGAAACAGCTTGGGAAAATAGTTTTGAGGCCTTGATGCAAAAACGCATCGAGATCATTATTCACAGCATACAATTTGAAGCATTACAAAAGGCATTAAAAGATTGGAGCATTACCGAAAGCGACGATCTATTAAAAGGCATATTATTATTAGCGCGCTATCAATATCCTGATCTTGACGAAAGCAAAGTTCACAAACAGATCCAACAAATAAAGCAAGATGTGTGGTTAGAACTGCACGATGATCTTACCGCTTTAGAAAAAGTAAAGATCGTGAACCATATTTTATTTGAAGTGCATCAGTTTGGTGGCAATATTACTAATTACCACGCGCCACAAAATTCGTTCATCAATAATGTTTTAGAAAGCAAAAAGGGAAATCCTTTAATGCTAAGTGTTATTTACGCTATTATTTGTAAAGAATTGAATATACCGGTATACGGAATTAATTTACCGCAACACTTTGTTTTAGCATACGTGAACGATTACGCCAACTTAATTGACGTAAACAACAAAACATTATCCAACAATATTTTATTTTACATCAATCCCTTTAGTAAAGGATTAATTTTTAGTCAAAAAGACATCGATCAGTTCTTAAAACAACTCAACCTCGATCCTGATAATAAATATTATCTCCCTTGTAGCAATATAGAAATTGTAAAACGCTGTCTTACTAATTTGATCTACTCTTATGAGAAGTTAGGTTATATGGAGAAGCTGGATGAATTGAAAAGGTTGGAGAAACTACTCTAACCTTTCTGGACGCCTTCGGCGTCTTTTTTTTTGCCACGGAGACACCAAGACACGGAGTTTAAATCTATTTATTTTTATTGAACACCAGTGTATTTACGCCTTCGGCGTCTATTGTGTTTTTTTTTACCACGGAGGCACCAAGACGCGGAGTTGATACAGTTGTTGTTATACACAAATCTAGACGTTAATTGATATTAGATCTCCCAAATTTCTCCGTGCCTCCGCGTCTCCGTGGCTAAGAATAGATTACACGCTTTACAAATGGCCATAAACCCTGATATCTGGAAACCACCCCTTAAAACACTGATAATCCACCTCTTTCTTTGCTTTTTTTAGCATTTTGGATACTTATTTTCCTTAATTTTGTGTTGTGCTTATACATCCTAAAAATAAGATCATTGCAGGGCTTTTAGTAGTAGCTTCTACTGTTGTGCTTGCGCTTGGCTTACTTTTTTATTCGCTTTCACAAAGAGGATCTATCTCTGCTAAAAACAGCACCGAAACTTCTAGTGAATTTACTACCACCAAGGTAGATAATAATGCCGAAACAAAAGAAGCACCGCATTTCAGTATCTTTTCGATATTGAATAAGCTAATTCCAAATTAATAGCATTCTCTTTTTTTTTGCCACGGAGACACCAAGACGCGGAGTTTAAAACTGTGTGTTTTTATTGAACACCAGTGCGTATTGACGCCTTCGGCGTCTATTGTGTTTTTTTTGCCACGGAGGCACCAAGACGCGGAGTTGATACAATTAGTGTTATACACAAATCTAGACGTTAATTGATATTAGATCTCCCAAATTTCTCCGTGCCTCCGCGTCTCCGTGGCTAAGAATAGATTACACGCTTTACAAATGGCCTTCGGCGTCAATTGTGTTTTTTTTTGCCACGGAGACACCAAGACACGGAGTTGAAACAATACATACTTTGCTCGAATCAAAACACGAATTGAAATTTGGTTTTCAAAATTTCTCCGTGCCTTGGTGCCTCCGTGGCTAATATTTCATTCTTTCTTCTAAATAATTCCTAAAAGTATTGCCCAATTCCCTTTAAATCATAATTTTGTAAGCAATGTCAAACCTTGTAACCATATTTAAGAACGGCTTATCTTTTATGACCGAAAAGATGTGGCAGGTGCGTTTAGACAAGGTGAACAAACGCCAGGGATTTTTTTTAAAACAACTCCGCATTTTTACATTAGCAGTTAAAGGTTTTAACGAAGATGATTGCCTTACTAAAGCAACAGCCCTCACGTTTTACACACTTTTCTCCATAGTTCCTATCCTTGCCCTAGCGTTTGCCATTACAAAAGGTTTTGGTTACGAAAAAGATCTGCAAGATAAACTCATTCACGATTATGCTGAGTATACAGATGTTTTAAAACGCGCGTTTGAATTTGCTGGAGCCATGTTGGCAAGCACAAAAGGTGGCTTGATAGCAATTGTAGGTATCGTTTTACTACTATGGAGTGTAATGAAATTATTAATGGGGATCGAAAATAATTTTAATCACATTTGGGAAATTAAACGCGGAAGATCAGTAGTGCGCAAAATAACCGATTACTTGGCCATTATAATTATCACCCCTATCTTTCTATCTGCATCGGGGGCCTTAACAGTAGCCATGCAAACAGGTTTAGGTTATTTTGAGTTTCTATCAGGCTTCTCCACAATTCTTTTAAAGATCCTTGCCTGGGCACTAGCAGGAAGTACATTTGGATTACTCTATCTTATTTTACCGAACACCAAAGTACAATTTAAATCGGCTTTTATTGCAGGCTTTATTGCCATGATATTATTTCAAATATTAGAGTGGGCCTATATTAAATTTCAAGTTGGCGCCAATAGTATGAATGCCATTTATGGAGGTTTTGCAGCGTTACCATTGTTTTTAATTTGGTTGCAATACAGTTGGTATATTTTACTGTTTGGTGCCGAATTATCATTTGCAAATCAAAATGTAGATCATTACGAATTACAAAACGAAATCAAAAAATTAAGTGCCCGCTATCGTAAAGCAATTTCATTACTTGTTGCAAATGTTATTTGTAAAGGCTTTTTCAAAAAAAACCCGCATATACCGCTAAACAAATTGCCGATCAACTCGACCTTCCATTACGATTAGTGCGAAATGTTATAAATGAATTCATAGAAACGGGCGTGATAGTTGAATTAAAAGGAGATAAAGAACATGAAAGCACTTACCAACCTGGATTGACTGAAAGTCAACTTACCGTTAGAAATATATTAAATATTGTTGACGAAAAAGGCTTGAACACTTTACCAATTGAAGACAGCGAAGAACTTCGCAGCGTAAACAAAATAATGGCGCAACTACAAAGCGCTTGGGATAACCCCGATGGCAACAAACTTGTAAAAGACATAGCCTGAGCTTGAAAAATTTCTGCATCATACTCATTTGCCTGTTTACTGTAACAGGTATTTCTCAAACTACTCAGGATAGTGTAGTAGTAAAGGATACTATTGCAGAAAAAAAAATACCCAAAGATAAAGGTCCGCGACGCGCAGCTTTATTAAGCGCTGTAATTCCTGGAGCAGGGCAAATTTATAACCGCAGGTATTGGAAAGCGCCCATTGTGTGGGCGGCCTTAGGAGGCGTAGGTTATTTCTTTTTAAAAAATCAGGAGCAATACACCTATTACCGTAGCAATTTAAAAAAACTGGTGGCCGGTGATAGTAGTGTAATTGATGTAACAGGTTACGATACCGATCAACTGCAATCGCAAAAATTATTTTACCGTAAACGCCGCGATCTGTTTGGTTTTGGAATAATAGCGGTTTATGCCATACAAATAATTGACGCCAACGTTGACGCGCATTTAAAAACATTTGATGTGAGTGATGACCTAAGTTTGCATTTGCACGCCAAACCCGTTTTTGTTGGCACTGCTATGGGCGCTGGATTGAGTTTACGATTAACTTTTAAATAGAAACAGAATAAGCATATGAACATTGCATTGATAGGCTACGGCAAAATGGGCAAAGAGATAGAAAAAATTGCCTTAAAAAGAAACCATACCATTGTTTTAAAAGTGGATATGGATAATAAAGATACTGTAACAGCGGCCGACTTTAAAAAGGCTGAAGTTGCTATTGAATTTACAACGCCGCATACTGTATTGGATAATATTAAAAAATGTTTTGATGCCGATGTACCTATTGTTGTTGGCACCACAGGTTGGTACGAGAATTTTGATCAAATAAAAGCCGAAGCTTTAAAAGGGAACAAAACTTTATTTTACGCTACCAATTATAGTTTGGGAGTGAATTTATTTTTTAAAGTAAATAAATATTTGGCCGAGCTCATGAATAAATATCCTGATTACGAAGTAAGCATGGAAGAGATCCATCACATTCATAAACTAGATAAACCAAGCGGCACCGCCATTACCTTGGCCGAGCAAGTAATTACAAAATTAGATCGCAAAAAAAATTGGAGTATTGATTCCAAAGCTGCCGATACTTTATTTATTGAAGACAAACGAGAAGGCGAAGTACCGGGCACGCACATAATAAAATACCACTCACCTATTGACGATATTGAAATTATGCACAAGGCCCACAACCGCCAGGGATTTGCCCTAGGGAGCGTAATTGCTGCTGAGTTTGTAAAGGGCAAAAAAGGTATTTTTAATATGGAGGATGTTGTTTAGGTTGAGTTTTAAAGGTTTTAAAAGCATATTGTAATAAAGTCTATCTACGATAAGGATAGGGAATCCTTCGTATAAGTTAGTTACAACCAATATCGAAACGACTCCCTGAAAAACAATCCTTCCGGTGTCAAATAGACTTTTGCATGGGTCGACAGCTCCTTTTTATATTATCGGAAAATCATTATCTTTATAGTTAAATACATAACGATATGACAACAACGGCCATTCGCACGAAAGTGCATAAATATATTGACGAGGCAGACGTTAAAGTACTTGAAGTTGTTTACCAACTCTTAGAGGTCTATCGACAAAGTAATTCCAGCTTATTGACAGATGAGCAGCAAAAAGAAGTGCTTAAAAGATCTGCTCTGTACAAAGCCGGAAAAATAAAAGGGTATTCAATCGCAGAATCTCGCAAGCGTGTAAAACAGAAATTATCCGCTTAAAGTGCCTTCCTACAAAATCATTATTCTAGAACAAGCTATTTCTGAAATAGCTGAATCATGTTCATATTACAACAAACAAGTTTCTGGGCTAGGCATTGAATTTGAAGAAGAGATTTTTCAACTTCTTGAAATAATCAAAGGCAATCCGCTGCTTTTCCCAATTAAATTTGCTCATATTCACGAGTCCGTTGTATTACGCTTTCCGTTTGTGATCAACTATGAAGTTTCCGGAAAACAAATTATTGTTTCTGCTGTTTTTCATGCAAAACGTCATCCAGATAAAAAAACAAAAAAGAAGCGTAAATAAATTCCTTTTAACCCAAGACAAAACTTTGTGTTCGCTAATGATGTTAACCAGCAAGTAAAAGTAAGCGGGCCCTCGGGTCATCATTCACGCGCAGAAATAAGGTCACTTCGTGAAAATAGTTTGCGGCTGGCTAATAAACATTTGTACCCTTAAAAAGCAATTAAAAACTAACTTATGGCAAGTATCAATCCACACATTAACTTCAACGGAAATGCCGAAGAGGCATTTAACTTTTACAGATCAGTATTTGGTGGGGAGTTCTCAAAAATAGTGCGCTTTAAAGATCTGGCAAGTGCTGAATTTGAAGTACCGGAACATGAAGCAAACAAAATAATGCACATTGCTTTACCAATAGGTAAAACTATTTTAATGGCTAATGATGTGCCGGAAATATTGGGACGAACAAACGAAAATGAGAACAGAAGTAAAATTGTAATTAGCGCCGATAGCAAACAAGAAGCGGACAAATTATTTAATGGACTTTCGGTAGGCGGACAAATTGAAATGCCTATTTCTGACAGTCCTTGGGGTTCGTATTTTGGTATGTTTAGAGACAAATATGGAATTGAATGGATGGTAGAATTTGACTCGAACAATAAAGGATAAATATTGCTGAAGAAAAACAACGAATAATTAGCAGATCCACAAACACTTCAATCCAAAAATAAAAAATGAAAACCGAGATAAAAGCATACAACAACAAACAAGTAAAAACCGATAAAGAAATTTGCGATTTATTGGCAACAAACATTGATAGTGGCTTAACCAAAGCAGAAAATAAAATTTGGCATGCTCACCCTGTTTGGTTTTTAGACGGCAATCCAATTGTGGGCTACAGCAAACTAAAAGACGGTATTCGCCTCATGTTTTGGAGCGGCGCCGACTTTGGAGAAGAAAAATTAAAAATTGGTAGCGGTAAATTTAAAGATGCGTCCATTACATACACTTCTGTAGATGAAGTTAAGATAAGCGAAATAAAACGCTGGTTAAAAAAATCAAAAGACATACAATGGGATTATAAGAACATAGTAAAAAGAAAAGGAAAACTGGAAAGACTAAAGTAACATGAAAGTAACACCCGAACATAATGAACGTGTTGCAAAATTGACATTTGCAGAAGTTTATCCTCACTATATTAAAAAAGTTGAAAGCAAGGGTCGTACCAAAGCGGAATTGCACGAGGTCATAAAATGGCTCACCGGTTTTGACGACAAAAAACTGAAAGAACTCATTGCCGAGAAAGTAACTTTTGAAACCTTCTTTAAAAAAGCAAAACTAAATCGCAATGCTCACCTAATTACTGGCGTAATTTGCGGATATCGAATAGAAGAGATCGACAACCCATTAACCCAACAAGTAAGGTATTTGGATAAGCTAGTAGATGAATTGGCCAAAGGGAAAAAGATGGAAAAAATATTAAGAGAGGGATAATCCCTTGCCCTGGTTTGCCTTAGCCATTTTGATTTTGTATCTTTAATACAGTTTGGCATTATAACCCTCGATGAAAAAACTTTTACTCCTATTTATTTTAAGTTTATTTGGTTTAAACCTCGCGGCCCAAGGCCTTGAAAGCGCTACCAAAAAAATAAACAAACTCAAAAAAAACAAGGTTGATACCATTGTAAGCGTGTACCGTTATTCCTCTGGCATGACCATGGCCACCGAAAAGGGCAAAGACTGCTTTTTAACATCTTCGCAAATGCTATTTTGGAAAAAAGATGGCGAATACTTTAAACAAGCATTTGATAATTGTAAAGATTACGACGAAAAAAAGATAGATAGCACTATTTTTATTACCTCCATACGCGATAGCAGCAAAGTATTAAAAGAGGCCGAAATAAAACCCGTAAAATGTGTGTTTAGAGATATGGATGGTGTGGCACATTATCAAAAGAACAATGCTCCAAAGCATTCCAAATTTACCGATATTACATTTTATACCGGAGCAATTACCCTACTAAAAAAAATAGATCACTATAATATCATCACCGAAAATTGCGATGCTGAATACATCAATGATAATTACGAGGCTAATATGGGCAATATTTTAAAACGCCTGTTTGATGAGGCAGATAGGGAGTTTAGGGATAAGTAATCATTTTAATCCACGAAGCGCACGAAAGTTTTTTCACGAAGTACACAAAATTAACACATTACCTCATGCGCTTCGTCCTTCTTTGTGTTCTTCGTGGTTAAAAGGCCAAGGCTATTAGTGCATTACCCAATACAAACATCCTCTAATTAGCTAATTTTGCTATATTTGAATATGGATTCGATAACTAAATTCAAAAAATTTTCCTCTTCTTTTCAAAGAGCAATTGAAATTCCATCCTTCAAATGTTCGGGCTTCAAAATAAAAATCATTCTATGAAAAAATTGCTTCTTATATTTACAATAGCTCTAATAAGCTGTAAAAACGACAAACCCTCAGAAACAGTAACTGTATCAACAGAAGCTCCAAGTAATGTAGGTTTTGAATCGGTAGATAGCGTTACAAAAAGTTTTGTTATTCCGGACTCGATCAATACTGCTCTGATCATTGCTACGTATGTAGAAATTGATCCTGAAAGCCATACTTTATTGGTGTATACAGATAACACCAAAAAGAAAGCTATGCAAATTCGCTATTTAAATGAAGGCGGTGTTGTTACCGATAAATTAGATGTTGTTTCGGAAACACTTTTACGTTCAAGGGCCGGAAATGAATTTCATATAAGTGATAGTACTGTTTTATTTAAACTTACAAGCGGTCACCCAATAGAACATTTTAGAACCGACGCTAATAATTAGAGACATGAAAAAACTAAGCCTTATACTACTATTCTTGTTTGCCCTAACAACAATAGGCCAAGCACAAGACCTAAACAAATATGACGAGAAGGGAAAGAAACACGGAAAGTGGAAAGTTTATTTAGATAAATACTGGAAGGTTCTTGATGATTCGTCAAAAGCAGTTTACTATCGCTATACTTTTTACGATCATGGCGAAAATCAACATCAAATGGGAAGAGGCGATCATAGAATGGTGGCGAGTATTGATACCAGTACACAAAAAGGAATAAAGATCCTGGATGGCGAATACCATTGGTATGATTCGAGAGGAAATTTAAGATACATTCATATTTTAAAGAATGGTGTTTACATGTACTACAAAGAGTATTACAGTTCGGGCGAATTAGTAAAGCTGTTTGATTACACTCGGCGCGCAAAAGGATTTCCTTGGTCGTGGTACATGATGGTATTTGACAAACAAGGCAAAATAACGCTTCAAGGCTATTCCATACCAAGAGGATTTATGGCTAAGAATAAATAAAATGAAACACTATTTCCTCTCTTTATTTTTGATCTGTGCTACACTTTCAAATGCACAATTAAATAAATTTGATGCCAAGGGAAAAAAGCATGGCAAATGGGTGCGTTACCTTGACAAATTTTGGAATGTATTAGAAGACTCTACCAACGCCGTTTACTACAGATATACATTTTATGATGCAGGCGTGAATGTTCATCCTATGGGCGCGGGAGGAAAACATAAACTCTGGAAAATGAGAACTACAGTTGATACAAGCGCGCAAAAAGGAATTAAATTATTAGATGGCGATTACCGCTGGCATGATCCCAAAGGGAGATTAATGTATTGGCATGTTTTAAAAGATGGTGTTTATGTTTCTTATAAAGAATATTATGAGACAGGTGAACTTCACACGTTTTTTGACTATACCAAACACGCCGAAGGACAACCCTTGAGTTGGTATATGATCGAATATAATAAAGATGGAAGTATAAAACATGAGGGCTTTACAAAAAAAGATGAAAAAGGCAATTGGCCGCTTATGAAAGGATAATAAAAACTACAGCAATGGCAATAAAAACAAAAGAGACCAACGAGAGCGTTAATGATTTTATTGACGCCATTGATAATGATCAAAAGAAAAAGGACTGCAAAGAACTTTTAAAGCTGATGAAAAAAGTGAGTGGGCACAAACCAAAACTTTGGAGCAACGGCACTATTGGTTTTGGAACGTTTCATTATAAGTCTTCGAAAAGCAAACAAGAAGGTGATTGGTATTCAACCGGATTTGCCCCACGAAAAACCAATATCACCATTTACGTTTTTGCCAATCAACAACCTGCGCTGTTTAAAAAATTGGGTAAAGCTAAAGCAGGGGGCGGTTGTTTGTACATTAATAAACTTGCAGATATCGACACAAAAGTACTGGAGGAAATGATAGTGCACTCCATGAAGTTTTATCAAGAAATGTATTCAAAATAAAATGCTCAGGTATTTCTTCATAATTATAATTTATTTGGTCACAACAACAACACAGGCGCAAACCGATTCTGTTCCCGATCGTTTAGCGTGGGATAAATCAAAAAAGAACAGTAAGGAGTTGATAAAGCTTCTTGTCGATCCACTTAATTTAAGGGATTTTGAGAAACAAAACCCCATGCACTCTAATAGCGGTGGGGCTAATAAACAATCGTATTACAGTAAACCGAACAGCAAAGGCTTTTACTATCGCTATTTTTTGTTCAATAATATGGTTGGTTATGGACCTATTATTGTTACTTTTCAAAAAGACCCTACGATGAAAGGCTATATGGATTCATCAGAAACTTTTATTGAGTTGAGTTGCGACAAACCGTTTAAAACCCTTGGTAAAATAGATCTTGTAGGTTCATCGCTCAGCGAAGTGGTAAAAAAGTTCGGGGATAATTATTTAAAAAGTGGAGATAACTGGATCTACCAATACAATAACACAATTTTGATCCTTCATGGAAAAGAAAAAGTGACCTGGTTCAAGGTCACTCTTCTAAATAAAAGCTTCAAGAATTTTGAAGAAATAAGTAAAGCTGAAGATCTTATCTCCTATTTTGAGTACTAATACGCTAAGTCTTCAATAAAAAAGAAGAACACAACCGCGGCTACCCACTCTCTTCTTACATTTGGGCACTCACCAATTTTGCTTCCGTTCTTGTAAATATCGCCGTCGTTCTCTATTTGTCCTATTTTGCTACCATTCTTATAAACGTCGCCATCTGTTTCTATCTGCCCTACTTTGCTTCCGTTCATGTAAATATCTCCGTCGTTTTCAATTTGTCCTTTTTTGCTTCCGCCAACATACACATCGCCATCATTCTCTATCTGGCCTTTTTTACTTCCTCCAATATAAACATCACCGTCGTTCTCTATCTCGCCCTTTTTACTTCCTTTAATGTATAAACTTTGTGATGATGCTCCAATATAGGCGATCATTGCTAATAAAATTAAAACTGTCTTTTTGAGATGATTAAAATTAAATAAATTTATTTACTAAGTTGTGGATCTCGATAATGGGTTTCATAAATTCTTCCAGATCAGTAACGCACAATTGAGAAGCTGCATCACATAATGCTTTTTCGGGTTCAGGATGAGTTTCAATGAATACGCCGTCTACTCCGCTTGCTACACCGGCTCTTGACAATACCGGCAAAAATTCGCGCGCTCCACCTTTGGCATCGCTACTTGGAATTCCGTATTTACGAACACAATGCGTGATATCGTGCACTACAGGGTATCCCAACAAATTCATATGGTAAAACGCACGCGGATCAACCACAAGATCATTATATCCAAATGTATAACCGCGCTCCGTTAAAATAAGTTGATCGTTGCCGCTATCAATGCATTTTTGCAAAGGATGTTTCATATTATCGGGCGCTAAAAACTGACCGTGTTTAATATTTACAACCTTACCTGTTTTTGCTGCTGCAACCAATAACGAACTCTGCATACATAAGTACGCAGGAATTTGTAATACATCGCACACTTCTGCCGCCGGAGCCGCTTGATCGTGCGAATGAATATCGGTTAATACCGGAAAACCAAACTGCTCTTTTACTTTAGCTAAAATTTTAACGCCTTTTGCTAAACCCGGACCATCATAGTATTTTAAACTACTGCGATTATCTTTGGTGAAAGACGATTTATAAATGATCTTTATTTTTAATCGTTCGCTTACTTCTTTTAGTTTCTCGGCTGTTTTAAGCATGATCATTTCATCCTCAATAACACAAGGGCCGGAAATTAAGAACAGATCTTTTGCGCCGCAATCGATGTTCCCTACCTTTATAATTTTCTTACTCATAGTCAAATAATTGAGCGAAGTTAAGTAAATAATGCCATACAAGGTTGTGGCAATACTTAACAATTCCTTAACATTTGAGTAACCGTATATTTATTTTGTAACCTTTAGTTTGCATTAAATATAACCGCAAGCATGAAAAAATTAACCTTATTAAGCTTTCTTACAGTCGTTCTTCTTAATGTAAGCGCTCAAGAAACAAAAACAATAACGCCCAAAACACCTTATTTTAGCTTTAAAAGTGGTTTAGGTTTTGCCTCACCGGATAGTTCATACTCCATGAACATAAGATTCAGAATGCAACATCGCTTTTTAATGAATACTGTAGACGATGAGGATCTTAGTCCTGCCAGTTGGGAAGCGCGCGTTCGTCGTTGTCGTTTAAGCTTTACAGGCCACGCGTATAGTCCTAAACTCACCTATTACTTGCAACTTTCTTTTTCAAGAGGTGACATGGATTGGAGCGTTACTGATGTGACCACGCAAAATGTAAGTCCAAATGTTGTACGTGACGCAATGGTTTTTTACAAACCAAATAAGCACATCCAATTAGGTTTTGGGCAAACAAAATTGCCTGGCAATAGGCAGCGCGTATGCTCATCGGGTTCTTTGCAATTTTATGATCGCTCACCTGTTAACGCTACCTTTACTTTAGACAGGGATTTTGGTGTTTTTGCAAACTACACCATGCATTCAGGTAATTTCAAAGCCATTCTAAAAACAGCAATTTCCTCAGGCGAAGGACGTAATTCAAATTCAAGCAATGCTGGGTTAGCGTACACAGGTCGTTTAGAACTTCTTCCTTGTGGTGATTTTACCGACGGCGGCGATTATTTTGAAGGTGATGTTGCAAGAGAAGAAAAATTAAAACTTTCATTTGCGGGTGGTTATCACTTTAATGACATGGCTGTAAGAACACAAGGCCAATTAGGTAAAGATCTTTATGCGCCAAAAAGTTACAATGTTTACCTGGCCGATTTTTTATTGAAATACAAAGGTCTTGCTATTAGTTCTGAATATATAAGAAGAGATACGCACGGTAGTCCGATAACAAAAAATGCAAGTGGCTCAAGCAGATTTGTTATTACAGGAGATGGTATAAATACACAATTAAGTTATTGTTTTAAATCACGTTGGGAAATTGCCGCAAGACATTCGTTAATTACTCCACATAAAGATATTTATAGCCAGCAACATCAAATAAACCAGTACGGAGTTGGTGTAACTAAATATATTATGAAGCATAAAGTTAAAACCCAACTTAATGTGTTTTATAATAATGAGCGCAATCTTGCCACTCAAAAGGAGCTGATTAGCAACTACTTCGCTGCTTTTCAAGTTGAGTTTGGGATTTAACATTAACTTAACATTGGGTGTTTGAATAAGAATTAACATTACAAAAAATTAAACTATGTTCGGATTAACCACAGGCTTAGCCATCTTCTTAATTGTTTGTTTATTACTCGCTTGCTTTTTTGAATTCATCAATGGATTTCATGATACGGCAAATGCGGTAGCAACTGTAATTTATACTAACTCCATGAAGCCAACTGTTGCAGTTGTGTATAGTGGTATATTAAATTTTACAGGTGTATTATTAGGAGGAATAACGGTGGCTATGGGTATTGTAAATTTATTACCAATGGATGCTTTGGTTGACGGAGATCCGTATCACGGAATTGCGATGGTTATGGCTTTATTAATAAGCGCAATCATTTGGAATTTTGGAACATGGTATATGGGCATTCCTTCATCAAGCTCACACACACTTATTGGTTCAATTTTGGGTATTGGGATTGCATTTTATTTTTTACCCGGAAATATTGGTGGATCTGCAGTTAACTGGGATAAAGCAAAAGATACAGGAATGGCTTTATTATTCTCACCACTTGTTGGTTTTTCTTTAGCTATAATAATGATGTTTGTTTTTAAACGCTTAATAAAGAACGAAACTATATATAAAGAACCAATTCCCGGAAAAATGCCTCCGATCTGGATCCGTATGTTATTATGGATGACCTGTGGATTAGTGAGTTTTTTCCATGGGCAAAATGATGGACAAAAAGGTGTTGGTTTGATAATGATGGTATTGATCGCTATTTTACCTGCGCAATTCTCATTAGACAGCAAAACGAATTTACAAAGTGTTGATCATAATCTCATCGCTATTCAACAAATCATTGCAACAACGGATACCACTCAATTTGGTGCAGATGAATTCAAACAATACAATAACATCATGAAACATTCAGCACATTACACAAGTGCTATTGTTGGAAAAACATTTTCAAGCGATGTTGGATTAAAAGAGCGTTTTGAATTGCGTAAAGATGTGGTGAAGACCACTAAAGGCGCTGAGAAACTATTAAAGAGTGCCAACTTTGCCATCTCATCAAAAGATTCAAAAAAATTAAAGAGCGAGATCAAGACCGCAAAAAAATTAATTGAATTTGCACCGTCATGGGTAATCATCATGATCTCTATCTCTTTAGGACTTGGAACAATGGTTGGATGGAAACGTATTGTAAAAACAGTTGGGGAGAAAATTGGTAAACAACACATGAGTTATGCTCAAGGTGCAAGCGCCGAAATAGTTGCTTCTATTGGAATTGGAATGGCTAGTGCTTATGGATTACCTGTTTCAACAACACACATGTTATCATCGGGCGTTGCCGGATCAATGGTTGCTAAAAAAGGATTGAAAAATTTACAAAAGAACACTGTAAAAACAATGGCACTTGCCTGGATACTTACGTTACCTGTTACAATGGTATTGTCGGGACTTTTATTCTTATTGTTTAGAGCGATACTATAAACCATAATAAAGAATAGAAGTGATCATACAAACCAACGCTTGTTTCGCCGATATAAATATGGTTTTTAATACCAAGCTTTATTAATTAGTTGACCATTAAATTCTGTTTAAGCCATGCTATTGATAGATTTGTTTTGAAAATGGTATATAAAAATCTGTTGGAAGAAGTGGTGGAGATTCTAAAAAGCAGAATAATTTTTTCTGTGAACCAAAGAGGGATGCCGCGCCCGCGATTGAACGAAAAGCCCAGTGCAAAATTTTGTTTAGTATTTTTGGAGCGAGGAGGCGACCAACGGAAGCCACCGCAGCCCAACAAATACTACAAAATTTAAACTGGCTTGAAGTGAAAGCGCGAAATGGCGCCCACATAATAAAAAGACATTTTAGAGCTTCGAGAATTCAATACCGTTTTCTCTCGCCTACTTTGTTCACGTTGTGGATCCACTTATAACGTGGTTTAACGAACGAACGATTTTTACGATACGTATTATCAATGATGTATACAAGGCCTAGTGAATGATGCAAATAATTTGCACCGTTGTGTGGAAATCTTTTCTTTATTCCAAATTGTGCAAGGCTTTGAATATTCATTCCCCATTTACTACCAAACCAATAATTCATTCCAAAACCTGTATTGGCAGTGAACGCGGTGTTATTTGGAGCAACAAATCGCAACGTAAATCCGGCGCCCAATAAAAATAAGGATCATATTGCTTGCTCATTTTTGCATGCTCATTAAAATGATACTTTGCAAAAAGATCCCAAGCAAAAAACAAACCTTTACTAGGATTTATTCCTCCATTAATTTCTTTCCCTGCCTTGTAACGGTTAAATGTAAACATGAAGCCATAGGTTACACCTTCTTGTCCAATGATTTCAGCACTTGCTTGTGAAGGATAATAAGGCAAATTCCAAACCTTCTTTACAGCAAATAGTTTTTTGAAGGCATTGCTATTATCATCTACAGCGTTCCATCCGGCAGTGAAGATCCAAGATGTTTCACTTTTTCTTTTCGGTTTTGGACCAAGCTCTCCATTGATCTTAAAAGGATCATGCGCCTCACCACTAAAAACAAAAAGTGAGAGTACGATAATAAAAAATATGCTGCGTTTTTTATTCAGGAAGGCAAATATACAATTTTATCTAATATCCTGAAATTCAATCGACAAGGTGATTTTACATTCATTTTTAAACTAAATAAACAGTATTAAGCTTTGACTGTTAAAAATTACCTGGGATTAAAGCCTCAGAGGCCCTAAAAATCAATATTTTAGACCAATATATGAACCGAAAGATACACCTTATAGCCATTGGCGGAAGTGCCATGCATAATATGGCGTTGAGCATGCACGAGAAAGGTTTTACCGTTTCGGGCAGCGATGATGAGATAAACGAACCAAGTAAAAGCAGGCTTGCAAAGGCCGGAATTCTACCTAAAGAAATTGGATGGTTTCCCGAAAAGCTGAGTGCAGATGTGGAAGCCGTTATTTTGGGAATGCATGCACGCGCTGATAATCCTGAATTGATACGCGCGAAAGAATTGGGATTAAGAATTTATTCGTACCCCGAATATATTTACGAAGCCACAAAACATAAAACGCGAATAGTTGTTGGGGGCAGTCATGGCAAAACAACAATTACCGCCATGATCCTTCATGTTCTTGCCAAAAGAAATATAAATACCGATTATATGGTGGGCGCGCAATTAGCAGGATTTAACACCATGGTAAAATTAACCAACGCCGCAAAAATTGCCGTTATTGAAGGTGATGAATATTTGGCCTCGCCTATTGATCGTCGTCCTAAATTTCATTTGTATCATCCCAATATTGCCATCATTAGCGGAATTGCTTGGGATCATATCAATGTATTTCCAACGTTTGATATGTATGTAGATCAGTTCGCGCAATTCATTAATTTAATTGAACCAAGCGGCTCTCTTATTTATTGCGAAAAAGATGATGTTCTGAAAAAAACGGCCGAAGCAAATGGAAAAACTATTAAAAAATATCCTTACGCTTCCATTCCTAGCGAAATAAATGAAGGAGTAACATCTATACTATTCAACAACAAAAAATATCCACTCGAAATTTTTGGCGAACACAATTTGATGAATTTAAATGCTGCGCGATTAGCGTGTAACCAAGTTGGTGTGAGTGATGAGGATTTTTACGAAGCCATTCAAAGTTTTAAAGGTGCCGCCAAACGATTAGAATTAGTGCACCGATCGAACAGTTTCAATTTTTACAAAGATTTTGCGCACTCTCCTTCTAAATTAAAAGCTACAACTAATTCGGTAAAACAACAATTTACCAATAGAAAAGTTATAGCATGCATGGAACTTCATACATTTAGCAGTTTGAATGAAGATTTTTTGAACGAATACAAAGGCGCTATGAATGCCGCTGATGAAGCTATTGTATACTTTAATCCTCACACCATTGCGCATAAAAAACTAAAAGAGATAACTACAGAGCAGGTTTTAAAGGCATTTGATCGTAAAGACCTTAAAGTTTTTACAAGCAGTGATGAATTGGTGAAGTATTTGAGGTCGATTAATTACGCTAATAAGGTTTTATTAATGATGAGTAGCGGAAATTTTGACGGAATAGATTTTGCTGAATTAGCGAAAGGTTTGAAAACCTAGATCTTTAACCACGAAACACACGAGACATTTCTTAAATTCTCATTATTTCCCCGCCACGGCAAAACCCCGAGGCCCCTGGGGGTGGGGGGGCCCGTGGTTTCTGCCTTTTAAAACCAAGTAAATGAAAAAGATCCTTCTCATATCCGATACCCACGGTTATTTTGATCGTAAGCTTGTAAAATACATACAAGAGGTAGATGAAGTGTGGCATGCCGGAGATATTGGCGATATGAGCGTGTGCGATGAAATAAAAAAGCTGAAACCCCTTCGGGCAGTTTGGGGAAATATTGACGGACAAAAAGCGCGCAGTGAATTTCAGGAGCATTTAATTTTCAAATGCGAAGAAGCCAAGATCTACATCACGCATATTGCCGGCTATCCCGGGAAGTACGCCAAAGGGATAAAAGAACGCCTTTTAGAGGAGAAACCCGATGTTTTTATTTGCGGGCATTCGCATATTTTAAAAGTTATGTACGATAAATCACTAAATTTGTTGTTCATGAATCCGGGCGCATGCGGCATGAGCGGATTTCATCAGGTAAAAACGCTTTTGAAATTTGAGATCGAGGGAAAAGAAATAAAAAATTTGAATATAATTGAATTAGGACCAAGGGCTGGAATAAAATGAAAAAAGAAAAAAGTATCCACATAGAAAAATATAATCAAGAAATAGAAGACTCCGTTAAACAAATAATGGAAGAAAAGACAGTTTCTCATATAGAAATATCAAAGAAAAGTAGAAAGTGGTTCAAAAGAAGGTTAGTGGATAAATAAAACTATGGATAAACAGAATTCTACATATTTTACCAACGAAGCTTTAGCAAAGATGGTGCTCGTACAAGGAAAAACCCTTGCTCAAGTTGTTATTATTTTATGGCAAAACGCTATTGATCCCAATAATTCTTTAGAGATCATTGATAGCTTACAATTACGTTTTACCGATGGCGAACGCATTACCATTGGCTGCAACGAAATTGGCGATGGGCTTGATATTGTTGAACCAAACTTTCAAGAAACTAAAAAACAATTGGATGCTGAATTTGGCGGAAAAATAAAATTGCACGTGTTAGACGCCAGCAAAACAAAAATGTGGGATAGCATTCCCGGGAAAATATTAACCAGTATGCGTGTTACACGTGAAGAAGAAAATTTCAAAGCCGATTCGTTAGTTTTAGATTTTGGAGATGAGGGTAGAACAATAGCCATTAGCCCTAATGACGGGTTGGTAATTGATTATTACGAGGAGGTTTAAGAAAAAATCTTACCAATTGTTCTAAAAATAATTCCAAAATAGGAACTAAAGCCCTGATTATTTATAAACTTCATATTCAACTGAAGTTTAGCAGGCATTATCTCGCCAATATAAGTTTTCTCTGGATCACTCGACTTTGACAGCAATTCATTTTCGTTGAAATATTCAAGGGAAGCATTATCGGTAATTCCAGGGCGAACACATAAAACACGTTTTTGTTCCGCTGTATATAGATCCACATATTTTCGTACTTCCGGTCGTGGGCCAACCAAACTCATATCACCAAACAGAACATTTATGAGTTGTGGTAACTCGTCTAATTTAAATTTGCGTAAAAAATACCCAATACCTGTAATTCTTGGGTCGCGACCACCAACCGTAAGCAAGCCTTTTTTATAAGAATCCATTTTCATTGTTCTGAACTTTATCAACCTAAAATCTATATTATCCTTCCCTACTCTTTGTTGAATAAAGAAAATTGATCCTGCTGAACTAAGTTTGATACAAACAGCAATTAAAATAAAAAATGGTAAAAGAATAAGAAGGCCAAAAAAAGAAAAAATGATATCGAATAAACGAATCATATGGTGTTAAGCGCGTTTAAAAAAGCCTTACAAACAGTTTCAATTTGTGCATCCGTAAGGTCATAATACAAAGGCAAAGTAAGTTCGTGGCTGTAATTCGCATGCGTTACAGGATAATTTTTAATATCATATCCCATACCCTTATAAAAGCTCATCATAGGCACCGGAATAAAATGCACATTTACACTTACATCATCATTTGATATCTTTTGGATCATGGCATCACGTTGCGCTTCGGTAATTCCGCTAATGCGCAATGGGAATAAATGGTAACAGCTTTTTTTATCGGCGGTTTCATAAACCGGAAAAACAAGTCGCTTATCAGCGCTTAATAATTTCTTGTATTTATCGGCAATATATTTTCGTTTTACTAATGTATCCGAATCATAGCGTTCTAATTCTACCAAACCCATCGCCGCGCAAATATCGGTCATGTTGCATTTATAACCCGCTTCAATAATATCGTAACGCCAATTTCCCTTTTGTGTTTTCGCTAAGGCATCCTTATTTTGTCCGTGCAATGTTTTTACACATAAATATTTATACACCTCCTCATTATCAAAAGGCGCGGGTAAATTTAAAGCTACTGCTCCGCCTTCGGCCGTAGATAGATTTTTTACAGCATGAAAAGAAAAAACACTTACATCGGTTAAAGATCCTGTTTTTTTATTCTTATAACTTGCGCCAAACGAATGTGCCGAATCACTTAATACTAATATTCTTCCTAATTTCTTTTGATTTTCGCTTTCTGCTTTAAAAATTCCTGCATGCTTTTTAGCCAAAGCGTTTATCTCATCATAATCGCATGGTAAGCCCGCAAAATCTACAGGCATAATTACCTTAGTACGTGAAGTAATTGCTTTTTCAATAGCAGCAACGCTAATATTAAAATCTTCGGCATTTACATCTACAAACACCGGCTTTGCCCCGCAGTGTACAATAACATTTGCTGTTGCCGAATACGTATAAGCCGGTAAAATAACTTCATCACCTTCTTTTACATCGTACCAACGCAGCATAATTTCCAATCCTGCAGTTGCGCTATTTAAACAAAGCGTATTTTTATTACCGCAATACTCCGTTATTTTTTTTTCGAAAGTTTTGGTGCGTGGTCCGGTTGTTATCCAACCGCTTTTTAAAGCAGCTATAACTTCATTTATTATTTTGTCGTCGATGCGGGGAGGTGAGAATGGTATCATAGGGTATTTTAAAGTTCAAAGATACATTATTTTCCAATATTTACTTGCGTGGCTCCAAAACCATAGTCCTTATAAGAACCATCTTGATATGTAACTCCCTTAATGGTCCTTAAAACAGCAATGATCTCCTGTTTTAAGCGGCCGTTGCCCACACCATGGATAAAAACTATCTTTTTCATCCCTTTTAAAATAGCCTCATCCAATTCCTTTTCAAAATGTTCCAACTGCACAGATAACATTTCGTGACTGCCCAATCCCTTTGTTGAATCAAGCAATTCTTCAATGTGAAGATCTACCTCCTTCTCCAGCGACTTTAAATGTTCCTTATGCGAGCGCGAAACCTTTTCTTTTGTCTTAAATTCTTTTATAGTGCGAAGGCGTTTAATATCTTCTTCATTCAAAATGGCCTCAACGGTTTGTGTATTTAAGAACTCATCCTTTAATAAAAAAGCATATACCGGAAATTTAAATTCTGAATGTTTTATTGTATCAGAGGTTGAAAGGCTTTTAGCCTCAATATAAATACTTTCCGAAATTGGAACTTGTCTGCGGTAATGCGAATTTTTAAACAGAACAGCTTCGATGGTGTGTTGTTGAAAATCTTTAAAGAATTGGATCTTCACCTGCTTTAGCAATATCTTTTGGTATGGACCCACATTCCCATTCTTTAATGCCTGATAATACTCATCGTCTTTAATAGAATATGTATACAACATATAAAAGGCAGAAGCATTGTACAAATACAAATTATACTCATTGCGTAATAATGGCATTTCGTGATCAGGCTCTACCACAAAATAAATAGCATCTGCAATATTAGCGTCCGGAATAAGCTCGATATTATCTGTATTCTTATCTACTATAAGTTCGGTATGAATAGCTACTAACTGAGAGGCCAAATAAGGGATCTCAAAACCATCGCTCATTTCTACAAAAACGGTTGTATTATCCTTTATTCGCGAAACAATACCTTCACCTTTTTCGTTAAGGAACCTAACTTTATCTCCAATGCGTAATTTCATATTTTGTATCTAGTGTTTGGTTCGAAAAGTTCAGTTTCGAGGCTTGCGGAGACTAATAAAATTAGGAGTTTACTAAAGTAAATGACTAATTTTTTGGACGAGCATAACGAATAAAATGAGCTTTTTGGCCAAACACTACAAAGATAAGATAAAAGCGCCTTTATCCCGCGTTGAATGGAAATGAATTCTTCTTTCTTCGCACAATTTCTCTAACTTTCTAACTACCCAATAGCTGTTAGAGCCATCGGCTACAATTACCTTCAAGCGTAATTTATCGAAAAAATCCTGTTTTGGAATAGCATTATTACTTATTAAAAGATGTGTTACGGAAAAATTGAAATAGCCGGGGATCCTATTCTTTTCATTAAGCACCAAAAGACCTGTTGCCCCATTTTTACAAAAATTAAAAGGAGAGGTTGTAATATTTGTATTGTTGTACGATATCAAATTTGGTTTCACGCTTATGCTATAATGATTGGTATCGTGGCAAGAAAGCACGGTATTTAATTTATTCTTTATTGACGTACACGACGAGCGCGGTATTTGATAAACCACTAACTCATTTTTTGCTTTGGCATCGTAAGAATTTCCCAAACCATATAATTGCCAAAGGATAACAACCATCATTAAATACAGAGCAAATTTATAAGAGCGTAACAAAAGTAATGAGGTTGTAAAGAACAAAACAAGAACAAGAAAAACAGCATCCACAAAATTAAAATCAATGCGATCAATGAACGACCAGCCATCTGAATTGAAAATGCTAATGAAACTGATCATGAATGCAGTGAGGAAATTAATGATACTACTAATGAATGTTAGTTTAAATAATGCTACAAAAGCCAAAAGCAATATGGCAAACGATAAGGGAACAATAATAAGATTAGCAAAAGCAAACCAAATAGGGAACTGATGAAAAACCAAAAGAGTGATAGGCAAAGTAGTAATGGTGGCCGAAAAAGAAACCGCTACACTTTTCCAAACACTTTCTGCGATCTTATTTTTAGGCTCATACCATTTGTAAATTTTGGGGGAGAAATACAGGATCCCAAATAAAGCGCAGTAACTTAACAAAAAGCCTATATCCTGCACCAGCAATGGATTAAAAAGCAGAAGGATAAAAGCTGAAACGGCTAAGATATTGATCTGATTTGCCGCTTTATTTCTAAAATACAAATTTCCAAAACCAAGAAGATTGAACATGATCACCGAACGTAGAACCGGAGCCGAAAAACCTGTGATGAGCGCAAATAACCATAAGCATAAGCTAATGAAGATCAATTGTAACAGTTTGTATTTCTTATTCCTGTCTAAAAATGTCAAAAAATAATTCAGTACAAGATAAATAAGCCCCACATGCAAACCTGAAACAGAAAGAATATGAAGTGTTCCTGAGTGCGAAAAACTTTCGAGAACTTTTTTATCAATATCATCATCAAAACCCGTGATAAGCGCCGAACAAATGGTGCGTGCGTTCTCTGAAAGATCAACTTCACCAAGGCGCTTGATGATCTTATACTTTATAGCCAAGCCCATCTGCCACAGCGACCTGCTTATTTGATTAGGAAGCACAGAAAACGAATTGGAATCCACGTAGCATGTGTGATAAACCGAATGAATAGCCAGATACTTCTTAAAATCGAACGCGTGTGGGTTCTGTGGTTTACCTACTTCTTGAAAAATACTTTTTAAGAGGATAAAATTCCCCGGCTTTATATTGTTTGCCACTTGGCTATTTTGAACATAAGCAATCACATTACCTTGGCAATTGCTGTAACCCGTATCATTTTTGATCTTTAATACGCTTAAATTTAATTTTAATGAGCGTGGCTTATTTACCGGAATATCATCTACCTGCCCTACCCAAAAAACAGTATCTATATTTGAATAATTACTATAATGCGTACATGGATCAATTGACCTGGAATTTTGTGTGAGATTCAATGCAAAAAAGAAAAGGAATAGGTCAAGCACAAATAATAAAGAGTGATTTACTTGATTCCCTGTTCTTTTTATAAAAAGGAGCATGGTGCCCAATAGAAAAATCCCTATTAGCAAAACAAAAGGCAACCCGCTATTGGCATAATACAAACTAATGAGTATTCCCAATATAAAAGGAAGCAGAATTCGTAAAAATGGTATTTTGTTAAGATCATGCATCTCAATTCAAAATTTGAATTAGATGACCAATTTAGCTAAAAAAAATAAATGTTTATTGAACTTAAGAAAGCGCCTTTTCGGCCTCTACAATTGTACCTTTTTTATTTCCAATGAATATGTTTTTACCTGATACAATAACAGGGCGACGTAAAAACGTATATTCTTCCAAAATGAGTTTTTTGTATTCGGTTTCCTTGGTAGGTTTTACGGCAAGGGCTTTATATTTAAGAGCTACGCGACTAAATAAAGCTTCGTAAGTACCAGCGAGCTCATGCATTTCTTCTAACTGTACTTTTGTTATAGGTTCAGTTTTGATGTCTTGCAACTGAAAGCCTTTTTCCTTTAATTTAAGCTGCTTTAAGATCTTTGAACAGGTATCGCATGTTGAGAGGTAGTAAACCTTTTTCATAGGTTTATTTCTTGAAATTTGCGGTGGTTAAAATATGAAGTCTTCTACCACTAAAGAAATATAATTTATCGTTTGTAATAGTACCGTTATCTTCCATGTCTAAAACACCTACCAATTCAAAATTCGAATTAAGTACATATGTTTTGAATTTTTGCTTGATAAGTTTATAGCCCTTGAATTTTGTGTCGTATTTATAAAGTTCCGATTCGTGATACTCGTATTGGATCCTCCCACCTTCAACTCCGTAAATTTTACCATGTGTAGAACGGAAATACACAACATTATCATTGATAAAATTTAATGGCACAAAATAAGTTTCCTTCTCTACATAGTAATCGTTACCACTTACAAACTCTGTAAAATTACCGTAACGCAATTCATTCACATCGATCTCATTAAAGAATTTACCGTCATTTAAATTGATGAAATAAAGATTATTCTTTCCTGCCAAAACAAGGTCCGTTCCAATTTGAAAATCGATCGGATACTTGAACATTGGTAACGGATTGTTATAATTCATTGTTCCTGTTGCCGGGTCAACTTGCATTAAAAATGGAGCGCCATATACAATCTGATTTACTTTAAAATTAGCAACGCCAAGATTCAGCATGAATAATTTTCCTGCTTGTAAGAAAAGAGCAGATTTACTAACTGTATATTTACTAATATCTAATTGCCAATTCACTTTTCCAGTACTGTAAGCTATGCAGTATAAATTATTCTTTCCGGCAAAATAAACGTTCTCACCTTCGATAAGAATATTCGAACAAATTTGCGTGATCACATCCTCAGAAGGGCTTTCGAGATTAGAACTTTGCTGTACCCTAAAGGCATTTGGATTAATAATGGATTGAATAAGTTTTTCGTGATTCTTCTCACCGGTAACATCGGTAACCGACCATGTAGCGCCCGAACGAATATTTAAACCATACAATCCCGAAGAAGAAATTAGTAAAATCGAATCATTAGCCTTTACAGCTTCGGCCCAATCAAAATCATTTGGAATGTTTGTGGTAAAAAGTGTATTACCGTTCTCTAAACTAACGCCCTTTAGAATTTTTTTCTCTTCGGGTTTAGTAGGAATAGAATACGTTAATCCCATTTTGTGCTTGGCGTCAACAAACACCAATTTTGTTTGATGCTGGAATTGCTCGAGACCTGTGTTCTTATTGAATTTACTTGTACTTACATCGCTTGAGATCATAAGGAGCTCGTCCATATTATCGGCAATGTCAAATTTACGCACATCGTTTACCCAAAGAACAGTGTCTTTATTTGTATCAAACGCAAATTGGTAGCCGTTATTCCTGTAAAACTTTCCACTCGCGTCTTTTTCCCTTACAGTAAAATAAATACTCTTTCGAGCAGTATCAATTTGTTTGTCGTAAACCGAATAGTTGAAGCTATACGTTTTTACACTGATCTGGGATCCATCGTATAACTGACCAAGATCTGTACGCATAACATGAAAAGAGTTTGTAAAGTCCTGCCCTATTGCTGATGAAGCAATAAACAAAAAACCTATTAAAACCCATTTTATCATTCCGTATTGAACCTTTTGTGAAAACACTTTTAAATTCTAAAATTACCTAAAAAAGGCCTGCAAATATAAGAAAATAATAGTAAAATTTGTTAATAAAAACACAAATTTGATAAAGTACTTTTCACCTGCAAACCCAGTAAAATCAAGGGCTTTAAAAACTAAAATGATTTATTCATGCTATAAATACCAAAAATAGGTTTTCGGAAAATATAAGCGTTGATTTAGGATTTTTTACTAACTTAAAACCTTCATTCGCTAATTACCCGAACCAGTTTCTTGTAAAGGCGATGTTTATTTATTTACTTGTACATTATTAATAGATTCTTCTCATATTTTTCACTGCTTTTCTTGCTTTTGGCCGGGCTTAACACAACTGCTCAGGATCAAGATTATTTAAAAATATATAACGACCCTCAACAAAATGATACGATTCGTATTCTGGCGCTTTATGACCACATTTGGGAAAAGGTTTATACAAATCTTGATACCGCGGAAGCATTTGCCAAGTTAGGATTAGAAGGTAAACTAGCTGCAAAGCATCCAAAATTCAAATCGAAATTTTATAATGCATACGGGGCTATTTCTCAATTAAGGGGTAATTACCTTCAAGCCGTTAACTATTACCAACAAGGTTTAAAACTAAGTGAACAGTTGAATGACCTCAGGGGCCAAAGTATCATGTTAGGGAACATTGGAACCATTTACATCAAACTAAAAGAATTTCAACTTGGCCTCAACTCCTTAAAAAGGTGCTTAAGCGTGATGAAAAAATTGAATGACGAGTATAACCAAGCAAGTATCTATAATAATTTCTGCATCATTTATCTCGCAACAAAAGACTTCGATCTAAGCATGCAGTATGCCATGCAAAGTAAAGCACTTTACGAAAAATATGATGATAAAAATGGTCTAGTATATTGTTATAATAACATTGGCAATATTTATGAAGAAAAAGGAATGAATGATGAGGCCCTGGCAAACTATGAAATTGCTTTGAAATACGCTATAGAAACGGAGAATGTTGCCGAGATCACAAGTACTTATGCTGAAATGGGTAATTTATTATGCCTTAAAGGTGATGGCGCACAAGGTATCGCCTATTTGGAAAAGGCCGAAAAACTATCGTACGAGAACGATGACATTGACACGCGATCAAGTGTTTACGTTAGTTTGTATCAATACCATAAGAAAAAGAATAATTTTAAGGAGTCGCTAAAGTTCTATGAAAAATATCAGTACCTACAAGACACTCTTTCAAAGGCTAATAAACAACGTGAAATAAATCAATTGCAATTTGAGTATACCTACCAAAAGAAAGTTCAACAAGATAGCATCACTATGGCCGGTGAGCGCACAATGAATATTATGGAATTAAAAACCAAAAACGCTGAGATAGCTAAGGCCAAGATCCAACTCATCGCTATTATCGTTGTGGTTGCCTTACTCATTATCGTTTCAATCATCATTTATAATCGCTTCCGTTTAACACAAAGACAAAAACACATCATTGAGGAAAAAAATAAACAAACGGAAGAACAAAAATTGATCATTGAAGAAAAACAAAAAGAGATCTTGGATAGTATCAATTATGCAAAACGGATCCAAGATTCATTGCTTCATAATTTTGAGTCGATAAAAAGATTTTTTGCGGATACTTTTGTTCTAACTGATCCTAAAGATATTGTAAGCGGTGACTTTTATTGGCTTAGTAAACAAATCAGTAACGAAACAAAAGATAAAAACGGCAAGTCAACGGTTACTGAAATGTATTACGTTGCCGTATGTGATAGCACGGGACATGGAGTTCCGGGTGGGTTTATGAGTTTATTGAATATGGCCTATTTAAGTGAGGCTATTAACGAAAGGGGAATTACCGAACCCAATAAAATATTTGATTATGTGCGCGAGCGATTGATAAGTACCATTAGTAAGAACGATCAAAAAGATGGATTTGATGGCGTGTTAATGCGTTTTGATAAAAAGATGGAATTTGAGAATAAAGAGCAAATAACAACCACGTATTCTCTTTCTTATGCAGCAGCATATAATTCGCCCATCATGATAAGGAATAACCAACTTATAGAACTGGAAGCGGATAAAATGCCGGTAGGTTATGGCGAACGTACAGAAAAATTCACCAATTACACTTTAGAGATTAATAAAGGCGATATAATCTATATTTATACCGATGGTTATGCCGATCAATTTGGCGGACCAAGAGGTAAAAAATTCAAATACAAACAGCTTAATGATCTACTTCTATCCATCAATAATTCACCAATGGACGAGCAATTAAAAACGCTTACACGAACCTTTAATGATTGGAAAGGAAATATTGAACAAGTAGACGATGTTTGTATGGTGGGAATTAAGATCTAATTTCTTTTTACGCTCAGATCAAAAACTGCATTAAGCATTTTCTTTTCTTTATCGCCAAATTTAAGACCTCTGCGCTCGAATACTTTTTCGGATGTTTCAAATAATTTTTCCGACTGATATGTATCAAAACCCTCTGCTCCACCCCAGCTAAAACTTGGGATATGTGTTGGCGGAAACCCTGCACCAAAAATATTTGCGGCCACTCCAACCACAGTACCAGTATTGAGCATGGTATTTATTCCGGTTTTCGAATAATCACCCATTATTAATCCACAAAACTGCATTCCTGTATCAACCGGTTTATGCTGGAGGTAATTATACAACTTAACGTTGCCGTAATTGTTTTTTAAATTGCTGTTATTGGTATCTGCTCCCAAATTACACCACTCACCTACTACACTGTTTCCTAAAAATCCATCATGCGCTTTATTGCTATATCCAAATATCACCGAATTATTTACTTCTCCACCAACTTTACTGTGCGGGCCAATAGTAGTTGGACCATAGATCTTAGCGCTCATTTTTAAAGCGCTGTGTTCGCCTAATGCAAAAGGCCCGCGAACTGTGCAACCTTCCATTACTTCAGCATCTTTTCCAATATAAATGGGTCCACCTGTAGTATTTAAAACACTTGCATTAACGCTTGCGCCCTGCTCAACAAAAACAAGTTTTCTATTTCCAATAACGGTAACCGTTTTTGTAAGTGTCTTAGACCTTCTTCCTTTGGTGATCAGATCAAAATCAGCTTTAATACATTCGCCATTACTCTTAAAAATATCATATACATTTTTCAAAAACATCACTTCGCCGGTAGCTTCAATAGTTTTAGAAATATTAAATGCTCTAAGCGATGCTTCCGACCCATTAAACGCAATAAGAGTACCTTTATATGCTAATCCTTCATTCTGCTTTAAGCTCTTTACCTGTTTAGGTATAGATCCGTTTGGAATAACCGAACCATTGATGAAATAATTGGTCTCTGTAAGTTTAGCCGGATACAGATCGCATAAATGTGGTAAAGATAAATAACTGATATCAGCCTTTTTGAAATTGTGTTTCCACTTTTCATCTATACTCAGGATACCTATCCTTATCTTTGAAATGGGGCGTGTAAATGTGAGGGGCAATAAATTGCGCCATACATTTTCTTCATCAAACAAAACAATATTCATAAACTACGAGGATGGAGATTCGGAAATTTTAAATTCTGACCGGCGATTAACTTTATGTTCATCATCGGTGCATTCAACATTATTAGAACACTTGTTGAGTAATTTGGTTTCGCCATAGCCTATTGCCTTTAATCGTTTTTTATCAACGCCTTTAGCGATCATATAATCAACGGCAAATTGAGCGCGTTTTTTAGAAAGTGCTAAGTTAAATTGGTCGCTTGAACGCGAATCCGTATGCGAGCTTAACTCAATCAATAATTTTGGATTCGAAATTAAAACCGTAATTACTTTATCTAACACTTTTTGTCCAGCTTCATCAAATTTATGGTCACCAAAATTATAATAGATATTCTCAACAATAGTTAGTTCCTCTTTTTCCTTTTTGTTTTTTAATTCCAATACAGCCAACCATGGGTCATCCACTACAAAGTCCCCTAATAATGTTTTATCAGATTCAATTACTTTAAAGCTAAATTTACCTTCGCCATTTTTAGTAATTATCCTATAAATACGGCCTTTGCTATCGGCTATGTATATCTTTTTTACTCCATTTAAAACAGGGTCCTTATCATCTGCTTCAAAAATATAATTCTTATCCGCTCTTAAATTCTTAAAGTTGAATTTTCCATTGGCACTGGTAGCGATCTCATTTACACCACCACCTTTTGAATCCTCGCGCAAGAAGATCTTGGCATTTGCAATTGGTTTCTTGTTCTCATCATACACAAAACCAAAAATATCCATCACTAAATTATCATCAGCAGCATTCATTTCACTGATCGTATTCTTATCCGACGCTAATACTTTGAAATTGAATTTTCCATTACTACCGGAATAGAAGGTCTTGATCTCTTTACCGCTTTTATTAGTTAATGTTACTTTAGTATTATCAGGCAACACAATATCGCTTTCGGCCATAGTAACCATGTAATTTTGATCAGATGGAATGTTGCGGAAGGTAAATGCACCGAACTCATTTGTAGTGGTCTCTTCCAATACATCGCCAAATTCGTTCTTGATCACCAGTTTGGTATTCTTTAATGGCTTGCTAGGATTTTCTCCATACAAAAGATTACCAGCCAATGTAAGATCATCGTTGGTATAAAGATCAGGCAAACCATTTGGGTCAACCGGTAAATTTCTGAAAACAAATTTATCCGATCCTTCCTTATTTGTTACACGCTGAACGATCTTGTTTCCATCGGCTAAAAAATATCTGGCCTTACCCGTAAATTGCGGATCAGAATTATCAATAATGGCCATGTACTTTTTCTCGGAATCTAAATTCTTGAATTCAAAGAAACCTTTATCGTTTGTTTTAGTGCTCTCTACCAAAGTGCCATCTTCCTCTTTTAAAGTAACTTTAATTCCTTTCGCAGGGTCTTTTCCGTTCTCGGTAAGTAAAACAGTTCCTGAAATAATAAGTGACTTATCCGTAAAGTGGAAGAAATAAATATCATCTTTTCCCTTTCCTCCAACACGATTGGAGGAAAAATATCCTAGTGTATCATTCATAAAAGTGATACCAAAATCGTCGTAACTACTATTTATACTCAAACCTTCGTTACGCTGTAATAACCACTTTCCATCAAGCGCCTTGGCTGAATAAATATCTAACCCTCCATAACCCGGCAAGCCATTTGATGAAAAGAATAATACACCGTTATTTTTTATTGAAGGAAACATTTCATCCCCGCTCGTATTAATATCCGGACCAAGATTCACCGGCTTTTCCCAGTTATCGCCATTACGTTTACTTACCCAAAGATCTTTTCCTCCAAATCCACCGCTCATATCGCTGGCAAAGAATAATAAATTATTATCAGAACTGATACTTGGATGAGCAACTGAATATTCATCGCTGTTGTATGGAAAAGGTTTTGTATTTCCCCAAGTACGATCGTGCCCCATGGCAGTGTATATCTTGGCTGTGCTTGCTTTTTTTCCTCCACCAGTAACTCTAGTGAAATAAATTGTTTTGCCATCCGAAGAAACACTTATTGGTCCATCATGCGATTCTGAATTTACTTTCTTTGAGAAGTCCTTACTCTTTTCGGCACTTGCTCCATTTACTTGAGCAATGTACATGTTTAAGAAAGGTTGGCCGTTGTAATCATTTTTCTCAAATTCAACAAAATCGAAGCTGGTTTTTTCGGCTACGTAAATAAGCTTATTATTCACATAAACAGGGCAAAATTCCGCATTAGCTGAATTTATCTTTTCTACATTCTTAATTTCGTATTCTTTTGGCCTACTCATCCAATATTTTATCTCTGCACAAAACTTCTTTACTTTTTTTGCAGATTCCGCATTAGGCTTTTGCTTTAAATAAATAGTGTACTGTTCCAGTGCTTCGTCATATTTACCGTTAGCTTTTAATACGGATGCGAAGTCGTAATTCACTTGTGGATCAATATTAGGGTCGGTGCTTAAAGCGCTGCGATATGCGCTTTCAGCTTTTTCGTATTCATTTACCTTGCGGTAGCAATCGGCAAGTTTTAAATTAGCCTTTTGCTTTGTGGTTTGTTTTTTTGTGGCATTAACATAATATGGAATAGCCTTAAAATAACGGTTCTGCTCATACAACTTGTCGGCCTTACCTAATTGCGCGAACAAAGACGCCGTTAAGAGTACAGAAAAAAATATGAGTATAGTTCTAAAGTACATAGATATTTACAAGAAACGGGGTGAAATAATTTTTGATTTCTGTCCTAAAAAGTCGAAGCCAATGCTTACTTCGTGCGAAGCTCCTAATCGCCTGTTATTACCTAAACCTGTATCATAACTATATCCTACTTTACATTTTGGTGTAACATAATAATTCAGTAAAAATCCGGGTCCATAAGGAGTTCTAAAGAATAAACCCAACCAAAGCTTCTTGTAAAGGAAGAAATTAAAGTTAAGGTCAATATTACCTTCGCCATGATTAACGCCTCTGAAAGCTAATGTTGGAGCAAAAACAACATTCTCATTCAACATCCATGATTTTCCAATGGTTAAAAACTGATGTGTACGTAAACGATAAGTTAAGAAACCTTTGAATGAAGTGTCCTTCATGTTGATCTCATAAGGTTCTTCGCCCCAATATGTGTAAAGGAAAGGCCCAGGAAAAAACTTTTACTCTTTAAATAAAAACCGCTATTAAAATCGACAGCCCCGGTATTAAAATCACCAAGGTTTTTTGTTGTGTTATCAATGGTCTTGAACGTAATTTCATTGTAGTTAAACTGGTACCTGTTATAGCCCGCATTCAAACCAAAGGATAACTTCAACTTATTATTTAGTTTAAGTATATAAGCGAAGTTTCCGGAAAAACCAAACATCTTACGGGGACCCATTCGATCGCCAATTATAGTGAACCCAATACCCACATTTTTGTTGAGGATTGGTGCATGGCAACTTAAAACATTTGTCTTTGGAGATCCATCAAAACCAACCCATTGATTTCGCACATTAGCAACAACTGATAATCCGTCGCGAGCGCCCGCATATGCAGGATTAATGATCAAAGGATTGAATTGATAAAGATTGTATTGAGGATCTTGCTGGGCAGCAACTTTCCACACCCCACTAATTAAAAGAAAAATAAATATGTGCTTCCTCATCAAGTTCCTATTTATAGATCGATCGTTTCAAAATTAACGCCTTGTGCTTTGAGGAATGAATATACCGATGCTCTCATACGATCATGATAACCTGTACATAAGTTTCCTGCTTTTTTAAAAGCAATTATCATTCCACGAAATATCGCAGGAATAATTAATGTCAAAAAAAGCAACACGTTGTTTCTCATTTTTCTATTCAAATACTTCAACCCAACTTTTTATTACTCCATCTTTACCGGCATCAATGACGTAAAAATACGTTCCCGCCATTACTTTTTCATTCTTTTTTGGCCAGTAGTTATCTGCATAATTATATTTATCAGCGCTAAATAATTTTACACCCCATCTGTTATACACTGAAACCAATGCATGAGGATATAACTCAATGTTCTCAATAGTTAATTTAGAATTGCTTCCGCTTAATGTAATACCTGTATAAACACTTAAGGCACAAATTCCGTTTTTGTTTGTAATGATCACAATATGTTCACTACTGTCTCGACTACCATTGTTAAACATCCATTTTGCTTCAACAGTGAACGTTCCTGCCGAAAGGCTATCTACACGATCACAATCGTGAGTTGGACATAAAGTATCAGGAGTCCAGAAATATTTTACATATGCAATGTCAGGATGGTTATCAACGTCAACTCTAATAAAACCATCACGTTTATCGGAACAAGTCACACTGCCCGAAAACACAGTAACCGAAACGCCATTTACATTTGAATGATCTGGTTGTAAAAACCCTTGAGTGATCATATTCCCTGATACTGACCCGGTACCAATAACTGCCTCGCCAATGTTGTCGGTATAAATTACGGTTTGCGAATTGATAGTTGTTGTACTCGTTCTTCCTCCCGAATTAATTACTGAAGGAGAGATGCTTTGCGCATTAACACCAATTGAAAATAGTGTAATCAATCCTATAAAAATTAATTTATTCATTTCTAATGTCTTGTTTATTTAATTAATAATTGCTTCATTAGTCAGCTTTATTTATTGTATAAGATATTAATACTTTAACGATTCGTATGTCCGAATTTGCTTGCATTCCGCCAAAGCGTAAATAATATGTATAAAGCGAATTATCAATTAAAGGATTAGTTATGGTATTATCACTTAAGATTTGAATGTTTGCATTTGAGCCAGTGGTGCCAGCGGTTTGAGCCATATTAACAACGTTCCCGTATGATGTAGCCGTAGATCCGTCATTTCTCCACAACTGCACTAATGACACATTATAAGTCGCATCATTATCTACAACATAAGCATCGATGCTGGTAACAGTTGCTCCATCCGGCAAATTAACTCCTGCATCAAGATATGCCACACTTCCTGGTGTACCATTAGAGACATAAACATTTCCTGTGATCATGGCTCTACCGTATACCGCTGAGTTTTCGGGAAGAAAAGATGCCCCCGGTACTGAAATTATTTTTGCCTTTGGTGCTGCGTACAAATATTCATTAGTAGCTGGCACCTTTACGTTACCTCCCACCTCTAGTTTTTCAGACGGCGCGGCAGTACCTATTCCTACATTTCCATTTGCTAATATCCTTACTCGTTCTGTTCCGGCTGTCCATAAAGTCATTGGCGCATTATTATTTTGATCCAATCGCATTTCTGTTGTTGCTCTTCCTCCTGCTCTTAAGATCGATAGTCCCGGTGAAGGGCTATAAAGCAACCAACCTTCATCAGCAGGCAACGAACCTGCACCAACTCTCAAATATCCTAACACATCTAATTTTTGCTGCGGAGTAGTTGTTCCTATTCCAACATAATCTGTGCCATTATATAAAGCAACGGCAGTAGCTGTTGGCTTCGACCAAAAATTCAAAGCAGGAATGGCTAAGGTGTTAGTACCAACGGTTAAAATATTACTAAGTAAGCCAAGTTGTGGTGAAATATTTAAATTAGTACTAAATGGCGATTGCTGAAAAGTTAGCATTCCCGAAATAGCATTAAAACTAAGAGAGGGTGTTGGAATATTTAAATTATAATTTGGATAAGCGCCAGGTACAACGGTACCTATTCCTGAAGTTCCAAATATAGGCGCCAAAGCTGAAATAGTAAATAGTGATGCGGGAATTCCGGATGGTGACACATTTACAATTCCACTTTGATTAATTGTTACCGACCCATTCCCTCCTCCTGCAGCAGGTGTCCAAGCACTGCCATTGAATTGTAACACTTGTCCGCTTACCGGCATTATTGTAGACAATGGAGCTCCTCGCAGTTTTGCAACAAACTGACTATCTAATTTACCAATAATATCTCCACCAACGTTTGCCGGATATTCACCTGCGTTTGTTAACCGCCCTTTTTCATCAGCAGAAAAAATTGGGATCTTTGAATTTGGTAATTGATTGGATCCAACCGAAACAGTATTCGATAATTTATTGGTGAGATCAAGAACATTTCCTGTTGTAGTTACGTTTGCACTCGGCGAATAACTTGTTGATGCACCGCCTCCCGCACTAAATGCATATGGAACCGAAGCAAATGGTGTTCTTGAACCAACGCTGCTGCCATCTTTTGAAACTAAATAATGAGCAGTGCCCGTGTTCCATGGTATGGCCGAAAAATTATTTAAGGGTGGTATCGGAGTTCCATTCCCGATTCTTAAATTAATTATATGCGTTGGAGGAACTACCACCACATGCTCTTCTTCATAAACAGGAGTTAATGTTGTAGCATTTGTAAAGATCTTGAAATTTAATGTTATGGTTGCGCCCTCGGCAACAGGAATACCACCGGCATCTCTAATAACCGCTTGATAATTGATAAATGGAGGTATGATGTTTTGTGCGTAAGAAGCGAAACAAAAAAAGATCGCTAAAAAGGATAAGGTTTTTCTCATTGAAATATATTTGTACAAGACCCTACGTTATTAATTAAGAAATGGTTGGAAATACTTATTAGCTTTTAACCTCAATTTTAACATTTCCGTAAAATCTTAAGATTAAGAGTAAAAATAAGTAATTTTTTCGTTAAAAAGCAAGTTTTTAACGACTAATTTTCCTTTAGGCCCCTGCCCTGTTTTTGGATGCGGTTTTCATCTTTTAACTGGAAAATGATCTTGTCTAAGATGCCGTTGATGAACACTTTACTATTTGGAGTACTGTAATCTTTACTGATATCAATATATTCGTTTAGAGAAGCCTTAACCGGAACATTTGGGAGGTAGGCAAATTCAGTGATACACATTTGCATCAAAAGCATATCCATTTCTGCAATTCTATCGAGTTCCCAATTCTTCACATGCTTTTGGATCAATTCAATATTCGCTTCGCGATAAAGGATAGTTTTTTGGAAAAGTAAGGAAACAAACTCTTCGTCATCCTTTTCATCCTTCAGTAATGGTAAAATGCGAAATTTACCATCAAACAATTCAAAATTCTTTAGAACTAAATTATAAGCTACGTAAAGATCATCGGTCCAGTAAATACTCTTTTCCTCAAACATCGAGATCAGCACTTCATTCTCATTCAAAACTTTTACGATCACCTCATTTAAAAAATGTCTATCATCTTTCAAAGTTGGAGCCTCAATTTTCTCGTACGATTCAAACTCAGGTGTTTTTTTGATCTCAGCAATGAGACGGCGAACAATATCATTATCAATAAATGATCCAAGCTTTCTTTTTTCGATGAGAGTTTTTAGTTCCTCGCTCTCGTAAATTGCAAGCAATAATGTATTAGATACTAATTTTCTATTGGGATTAAGATCCTCTTTGCTAGGTAAACGTTTATTTTTGTTCTCATCAATGATGAGTAATTCATTTTGATAAATTCCCGCAAAAATATTAATGATGATCAAATACAGATCATAAACCTGATCGATACTCTTGAACAATTCTTTTTCAAAAACTTTCATATCGGGCTTCTCATTCTTAAAATAAGAATACAGCGCCTGCATTGTTTTGATACGTAAAAATCTTCTGCTCAACATGTGTAAAGAACCTTCCTTTAATTAAGTAACTTAGATCACCGCGTTAATTCGCGCAATAGCCTCGATGCGTTGTTCGCCCAATCTGTTTGCTGCCAAATACGTTGGTATTCCCTCTTTTTTTGCTAATTGAAATAAATTATATGTGGTGTCGTAAATTTTTTCGGCGTGTGCCAATGCTCTTTCGCGATTATAGCCTTCTAATTCATAATACACGTTGATGATACCACCTGCATTCACAACAAAATCAGGCGCGTATAAAATTCCTTTTTTGCCTACACTTACACCTTGTATAGTTTCATCAGCTAACTGATTATTCGCAGCACCACAAATGATCTTGCATTTTAATTTCGCTAATGTATCATCATTTACCGTTGCACCTAAAGCGCACGGCGCATAAATATCAATATCCAGATCAAACATTTTATCGGCCGCAATAAATTCTGCTTTGTATTTGTCGGCAACCGCTTTAATCCGCTCTTCGCTAATATCATTGATATAAACTTTTGCTCCGTCTTTAGTTAAGTGCGAAACTAACACTTCGCCAACATGACCAATTCCTTGAACCAACACTTTTTTTCCGCTCAAGCTATCCGATCCCCAAGTTTCTTTGGCACTTGCTTTCATACTTACGTATACTCCGTAAGCTGTAACAGGACTAGGATCTCCGCTTCCACCCATATTTTCGGGCAAACCACTTACGTGATCTGTTTCCATATGAATGATCTCCATATCGCGACTACTCATAGCCACATCTTCGGCAGTGATATACTTTCCACCTAAACTATTTACAAATTTTCCAAACCTGCGAAGTAATGCTTCTGATTTTACCTTCTTGGCATCACCAATAATAACAGCTTTTCCACCTCCAAGGTTCAAACCTGCTACTGATGATTTGTAGGTCATTCCTCTTGATAAACGAAGAACATCATTTAAAGCTTCCATTTCGTTAGTGTAATTCCACATACGCGTTCCGCCCAATGAAGGACCCAAAACAGTGTTGTGAATAGCAATGATCGCTTTCAAACCTGTGGCATTATCATTACAAAAACTACTTGCTCATGATTGTTCAACATCATTTGAGCAATTACCGGGTTCTTAGCGAAATCGGTCTTAGATAATTCCTTTATTTCCATAAAAATAACAGTGGGTTACAAATGTACAGTTATTTTTGTTTCTTTAAACCCTAAAAAGGTATACTTTTACATTCCCATGCAGGTTACAGAGGTTAAAAACAGGAAACACTTTCCCATAAGGACATACCAAAAAGGTACGCTCAACCTCTACCTGTTCATTGAGGATCATTCGATACAAGCAGCCATTTTTAACGATGGTAATACAAGTTTACATGAGATCTGCTCATTAGATTTTGCGCCTGAGAAAAAAAACATAAGTCAAACTATTGATGAACTTGGCTATTTTTTGTCGGAATTCGGTATTTTAAAACACCGATTCAATCATGTGTCGGTTCAGGTATTAAATCGTTTGTTTACCCTTGTGCCCCAAGCTTATAGCGACCCAAACTTAAAAGGATTACTGGAGTTTAATACCGGAGTTAAGGATATAAAAACGGTGCAAACCAATTTGGTTAACAATTCGGTTTATTTTACCTACACCTACGACCTTGAACTTTTAGCCTTTATTGAAAAGACATTTTCGGCCGCTAAGATTGATCATATTGGGGCCGGAAGCATCGACCTGTTTTTGAATTTGCCTTATTTTAAGAATAGCGATGTTTTTTTGAATTTTCATGAGTCGTGCATCGAATTGATTATTAAATCAAAGAATGACCTTCTTTTTTATAACATCTTTAAATATGATACTAACGAAGATGTGCTTTATTTCTTGTTGTTCACTATCGAACAGTTTCAATTGAATAAAGAAACTTTGCGTTTGCAAATTGCAGGGAACAAAAAAACAAACGACGAGTTATTTGACCTTATAAAAAAATACATCCGCAACGTAAATTTTGTGTCGAGCAAAGCATTAGATAAACCTGTGGATGAATTACCAAATCATTTTTACTTCAGCATTTTAAATAAACACCTGTGCGAATTTTAGGCGGCACATTAGGCGGAAGGAATATTGAGGTTCCAAAGGGATTACCTATTCGTCCTACCACTTCTTTTGCCGGCGAAGGCCTTTTTAATATCCTCAACAACAAAATTGATTTTGAGGAAACATCTTTGCTGGATCTTTTTTCGGGAACAGGACATATTTCTCTTGAATTTGCTTCGCGAGGGTGTAAGGACATTACTGCAATAGACAATAATTTTTCATGCGTTAATTTTTTGAAGCAAACCGCTTCAAAATTTGATCTATCCATAAATGCAATGAAAGGAGATGTATTTAAACTCTTAAAGGAAACTAAAAAGAAATACCATATTATTTTTGCCGATCCTCCTTACGATATTGCAAATTTAGAAGAGATCCATCAACTCGTATTTGAACATGGTTTACTAAAGGAAAACGGAATGCTCATCATTGAACACGGACCAAGAACAAAGCTGGAACATCTTTCACGTTTTTCTCAACATCGTAAGTACGGAAACGTAAATTTTAGTTTCTTTAATGCGGAATAAGTAATTTTACACTATGATCATCGACGTTCACACACATATCATTCCTAAAAATCTTCCTGATTTTTCAAAACAATTTGGATATGGAGATTTTATTCATTTAGAACACCATGAACCGGGAAAAGCATGGATGATGCAAGGAAGCAAACGCTTTAGAGAGATCTTAGCGAATTGTTGGGATGCAGAATTGCGCATTAAAGAAATGACAGCACACGGAGTTGATAAACAAGTGATATGCACTATTCCTGTGATGTTTAGTTACAATGCAAAGCCGGATGATTGTTTAGTTTTAAGTGAGTTCTTAAACGATGATATTGTTGCAACCGTAAATCAATACCCTGATAAATTTATTGGTTTAGCTACTGTACCAATGCAAGATACAAAGCTTGCCATTAAAGAATTAGAGCGTTGCATGAAATTAGGATACAAAGGTGTGCAAATAGGAAGCAACATCAATAATTTGAATTTGAACGAACAACAGTTCTTTGATTTTTATGCCGCGTGCGAACAATTGAACGCTGCCATTTTAATTCATCCATGGCAAATGATGGGTCAGGAACACATGAGTAAATATTGGTTGCTTTGGTTAGTTGGTATGTCTGCAGAAATTAGCAGAGCAGCATGCAGTATGATATTTGGAGGTGTGTTTGAAAGATTCAAAAAATTAAAAGTGTGTTTTGCGCATGGTGGAGGATCATTACTTCCAACACTCGGACGAATTGAACATGGTTGGGATTGCCGTCCTGACCTAGTTGCGATCGACAATAGAAAAAATCCGAAAAGTTATTTGGGTCAGTTTTGGGTTGATAGCCATGTATGCGATACAGAAATGTTGCAATACACCATTAAACAATGTGGCGCAAATCGTGTTATGCAGGGAAGCGATTATCCTTTTCCTTTGGGAGAAGCAATTCCGGGCGAATTAGTTCACAAAACACCAATGAGTGACAAAGAAAAAGAATTGGTGTTTAGTGGTGCAGCTAAAGAATGGTTAGGTATTTAATTACCAATAATTATCATCCAAATTAAATCTTACGTTAACTATATTATTATACTTTGAACCAAAGGTATAATTGATATTGAATCCGTAATTATAATTATAATCTGTTTTTAATTTTACTTGCTCTAAAAGGATCTCATTCGCCGAAGCCTCGGCTTTTCTAAGAAAGAACTGATCATTTACAATACTAAATCCACACCATAATCCAAGACGCAATCCCTTTAAAGGATTAAAATTGATGGATGGATAAATAGAAGCGCTGTAATTTTTAGGATAATTAAAATAATGCCAGCCTCCGGCACTTAAATATAAATTTCCCCATTTTTCTATTTGACTCCACTGCACAACAAACGAATGAAGCCCGTACAACTCGCTTTTTTTTATTGTACACTGTTGTTTCAAAATAATCCTGATAGCGCGCGCCAGTCGGTAAATAAATCGCAATTGTCTTCTTCCTGCTTCAGCGTAACTAAATACATTATATTCTATTCCCGGATAATAACTGTAACTATTTCTTAAATTATTTTGTGTAGATTGAAAGTACGTGGCAAAATGTCCGGCTGCCCAATGCTTACCAAGTGTAAATGCCATTAAATGAAAGCTACCTAAATTACTTTGCAAGCCTGTTACCGTTGTACTATCGTCGATCACAAATTTTTGTTTGTTCAAGCTGTACCAACCTCCGGTTTCTACTCTTAACTTTTCGGTAGTACGGTTCGCATTCAAATTTCCATTTAAGTTAAAATCGCTTTGATACGAACTAGCGCTCCCATCCACATTCGCATTGATGTTAAACACCCAATAATTCCATTTATCTTTCACTTTACCATTTTGCTCTTGTTCTCCAACGTCAATGGTATAATCTATCTTTTTAAGGAGATCGGTCTTTACAATATATTTCAAAAGCCCCTGTTTTACTGTGCTCAATAAACCTTCGCGGGCTTCTGCATCGGCCATGTTCGGCACTGTTTTATAAACAAGTGTATCATTTTGGCCTTTGAATTTATTTTCGCCAACAAAATACAAAGTAAGCACGGCCGCTCCACCTGCATTAAAATTAGCGGTGCCCAGCATGTAAATATCCGCCAGTCTTCTGTCGCGAACAAAATTCACATACGTTATCTCTTGCTTAAAAAATTGTGGTGCGCAAAATTCACAATCCATAAATAAATTCGGAAGGTCCTTTCTTACTACAGTTGAATCCTGTGCATGAAAAGAATCAAATGAAATCAGAATTTGATAAAATAAAAAACAATTTACGCATGGTTGGTCTTTTTAACGAGAGAAAGCAAGAAGGCAGGAAGTAAAATAAGATTAGCGCAATAGGCTACAATAAGCGTGAATGAGATCAATATTCCGAGAGCTTGAGTGCCACCAAAGCCTGATAAAGCAAACATTCCAAAACCAAAGAATAATACAAGAGCGGTATATATCATGCTAACACCGGTTTCAGAAATAGTAATGCGCACGGCATCGCCTATGCTTAATTTGTTTTTTCGGATCTCGTGTCTGTATTTAGTGAGAAAATATAATGTGCCATCGCTGCTTATACCAAATGCTATACTAAACACCAAAATAGTGCTTGGCTTCAACGGAATGCCAACAAAGCCCATTAAACCGGCAGTAATTATCAGAGCCACAAGACTAGGAATGGTTGAGATCAAGATCATTCTAAATGATGTGAAAAGCGTGAGCATGAATATCATGATCAATATAATTGCCAACACAACACTTTCCACCAGATTATTTACCAAAAAATCATTTCCCTTTAAAAACACAATGCTATTTCCTGTAACCTTTACATCTACTTGCGATGAATCGGCCATCCACTTATTTGCTTCATCATCAAAATTAAAAATAGAATCTAAACGCAATTTCAAATTTGAAGCCAATTCTTTCATTCGAGTTGATCCAACATCGGCCACTAAAATCGAAATGTGAGTGTTTTGCTGAGTGCTATCTAAAAAGCTCGACAACTGATTCTTCTTCTCGTTCTCTGTCTTTACATATTCTGCAATTGTTTTTAGATCAGTAACACTTGGGAGCTTATAGAACTTCTCATCTCCCCCTTTATACGTTTGATACATGAACTTTATCCCTTCAGCAATTGATAATGGCTTTGATAACTCAGGATATTGACTTAACATTCGCTGTGCTCGATTTATCTTATAAAGCACACGAGCGTTATTGGCAAATATTCCTTTCTCCTTTTTACTATCTATCGTAATTTCAAAAGGGAGAACACCACCGTAACTCTTTTCAAAATATTTCATGTCCCTAATTAGAAGATCGGTTTTAGGAATATCATCTACCACATATCCAAAGGCTCTTATCTTTAAAAGTCCGAAAACGCTTAGAGTACAAAGAGCAATAAGAATTATATATATTGCTTTTCTATTAGTAGTTGTGATCGCGGCAACCTTATCAAGAGTGATGCGCAAACGTTTTGCATCTAGATGCAATAAATGCTTTGGTTTTGGAAGAGGCAAATAACTAAATATAACCGGAACCAATACCAATGAATAAATAAAAGTTGCCATTACGTTTATCGCTGCGATCAAACCAAATTCGAACAATAAACTATTTTCGATGGCGCAAAATACAGCAAAACCAATAGAGGTTGTGATATTGGCGAAGAACAATGAAACGCCGGCACGTTGGAGCGCAAGATGTAAAGACGCTATTTTTCCTTTGCCACTTGCCAATTCTGTATGGTATTTATTTAAAATGAGGATGCAATTGGGCACCCCAATTACAATGATCAAAGGCGGGATCAATCCTGCAAGAACAGATAATTTAAATCCGAATAATACAATAGTTCCTAATGTTGTTACTACACCAAAAACAATTACGAGTAGGGAGAATATTACAGGATAAAATGATCGGAAAAATATAAAAAGCAATAAAGCTGTTACTAGAAAAGCCACACCCAAAAAGAAACTCATCTCATTTCTAATTTTAATCATTATCGTTGAACGAATAAATGGCAAGCCGGAAGCATGTGTCTCAACAGATGTTATTTTATTGAAATTGGCGATCTGTTTTTTGATATCACTCACAATTTCTAATCGGCGCTTAGAGTTCAGATCTTTCTCAAAAAAAGTAATTGCAATGATGGTAGAATTGGTCTTGTTATTAAAGAACATCCCATCATAAAACTTCAATTTCGATAGTCGGAATAAGAAATCATCTAATTCATCTTGATTAGACGGATTAACACCATGCATGGTTTGAAATTCGAACTTTCCGAGCGAATCGTTTAGAACAAGATCTTTTATATTGGTGATTGATGCGACGTTCTTAATTCCCGCCACGCCTTTTAACTTTTCGGTAAGCCTGGCCCACTCTTTATAATTTTTAAGCGAGTGAATTTGATCCTTGTCGATTCCGATCAATAAGATAGTTCCATCTTGTCCAAATTTTTTGCGAAAATTCTCATAATCAATGCTAGCCTCATCATCCTCGGGTAAAAGTTTGGCAAAAATGTACGATATCTCCACTTTTGAAGCGAAATACGTCATTGTACCAGCAATAGCTACCATTGAGATAAGGAAAGCTAATCTATACTTAAGTACAAAATATGAGAGTTTTTTAACCAATTACGATGGCGAAGGTAAATAAAATATTTAGTTCGCTCTGCACAAGATATCAAGGAAAACGAGTGTTTTTTAGTTTTTTTAAGAGTGATTTTGCATTACCTTTACGACCCACAAATGAAACTCAATTTTCCTCAACAAAATAGACCGATTATTATCTGGTTACTTATAGGCTGCTTATTCATTTACGCGATGGTAGTTGTGGGATGTTTAACCAGACTAACACATTCCGGACTTTCTATCACCGATTGGAGTTTTATGGGCTCTTTTCCTCCATTTTCTGAATCACAATGGATGGAACGCTTTGCCAAATACCAACAATCACCTGAATTCCAAAAAGTGAATTTTGAAATGACGATTGTGGAGTTTAAACCGATTTTTTTATGGGAATATGTGCATCGTATGATAGGGCGATTGATGATGTATATTTTTTTGATAGGTTTTATTTATTTTTTGATCAAAAAAAAGATCACACGCGACATGTGGCCAAAAATGATATTGCTTTTTGCATTGGGCGCTATGCAAGCTGTTATTGGTTGGTGGATGGTATATAGCGGATTGCAAAATAAGCCGGCAGTTAGCCATTATCGATTAGCTACACACTTAATGAGTGCCTTTACATTATTTGCCTTTACATTTTGGTTCGCTCTTGGTTTGATATATCCAAGAGAAGAAACAAACACGCCAAGCGATAGTAAAAAATTAAAATGGCCTTCACTTATTTTCTTTAGTATTTTGATCCTACAAATTATTTTTGGTGCATTTACAGCAGGTTTTACACAAGGAGATTCATCGCATATCCGTCCGGGGCAAATATGGAACACCTGGCCAAAAATGGGAGAAGAATGGATACCGGAACAAGTGTATATGGAAGATGGTTTATTTGCTAATATGTTCGAAAATCCGAGTGGCATTCAATTCACGCATCGCACTATTGCAGTTGTTTTATGTCTTTTAGTACTTTATATCTGGAGGCTTTCAAACAAAGTTCAATTAAGCAAACAACAATATCGCGGAGTAACTTTTTTGATCTACGGCCTTACTTTGCAATTTATTTTAGGAGTGCTTACATTGGTTTACAATGTTCCGGTTATTATGGGCGCTTTACATCAAACCGGAGCCTTCTTTTTATTTGCCATAAGTATTTATTTGATCTTTCATCTAACGCGTAAAACTGTTTAATTGGACGAATTCAGTAATATAAACGAGAGCGCTCAACAAGATCCATTCACAGCTGGCGAATATCCAGCAAAGCCTGAGTTGCAGGAGAAAAGCAAAAACTCGTGGTCACGATCTGCTATTAGTTTATTGATCTACATGGTACTGTTCTATGTTCTATTCGATCAAAACATCGCTTACATTGCTGCCATCACTGTTGTGGTTATCATTCACGAAATGGGACATCTTTTGGCTATGAAAATTTTCAATTATAGTAATGTAAAAATATTTTTCATTCCACTTATTGGCGCTTTTACTTCCGGAAAAAAACAAGAAGTATCTCAAAAACAATTAAGCATTATTATTTTAGCTGGGCCATTACCGGGATTGATCGTTGCCTGCATCCTCTATTTTTTAAACAAGGATATAAATAGCGATACCATGAAAATGTTAGCCAATTGTTTTTTGTTCATTAACTTATTTAATCTTTTACCCATTTATCCATTAGATGGTGGAAGAATAATAGAAACATTATTCTTTAAACAAAATTATTATATACGCTTAGTATTTGGTATCATTTCAATTATATTATTAGCAGTGCTCTTTGCAACAGCAAGTACAATTATGATCATTGTTCCCATTTTTATGGGAATTGAATTATTCAACGAGTCAAAGAATCAAAAGATCAGAAATATTTTAAAGAGTGAGAACATTAATTACCATAAGGCATACAACGCGCTTACCAATAAAGAATATTGGCTTATTAGAGATTGCATTTTATTCGCTTATCCCAAAAAATTTGCAGGATTACAGCCCGGGGTTTATCAATACACCATTATCGAACCCCTTATTATTCAGCAGGTGAATACCATTTTGCAAATAAACATGTCTAACGACCTTAGCATGTTCATGCGTATACTTTTCCTACTTCTGTATATTGCTTCCTTTGCAGTGCCACTTGTGCTTTTTGGCTTGCATATCTAATTATAAGTGTTTAATTTGGCTACTTATAAATTAATCAAAAAATTATGTCAGTTTGGAGAGTAAAGCCCGTATCAGCCTTTGAGGCCGATATGAAAAAAAGTGATCTAAAACGCGTACTTACAAAATGGGGTCTCACTTCGTTAGGAATTGGTGCCATTATTGGTGGTGGTATATTTACATTAACCGGAATTGCTGCTCACGATTATGCAGGACCGGCTTTAGCTCTTGCATTTGTGATTGCAGGTGTGGGTTGTTTATTTGCTTCACTATGTTACGCTGAATTTGCTTCGGTACTTCCTGTGGAAGGATCAGCTTATGCGTATGCATACGGAACCGTTGGAGAATTATTTGCATGGTTCATTGGTTGGAATTTAATTTTAGAATATATGATGGGTGCCACAACCGTTGCTGTTGCTTGGAGTGGTTACTTTACAAAACTCTTACATCTATTCGGCATTGATATTCCTATTTACCTTTGCAATGATCTTCATACAGCAACCGAAAAATGTATTGCTCTTGGACTCGATGCTCCTTCATTCGCTTTTAATCTTCCTGCATTTATTATTACCTGGATCGTTACAATGATATTAGTAAAAGGGATCAAAGAAGCTGCCAATACAAATAACATTATTGTTATCGTAAAAATAGCTGTTGTTCTATTTGTGATCATAGTTGGTGCATTTTATATCAATACAGAAAATTGGACGCCGTTCATTCCTGCAGAAGTACCAGTACTTGATGATGCTGGAAATCCAACAGGTGGGGTTAACTTTGGGTTTGGTGGTGTATTAACAGCTGCTACAATTGTGTTCTTTGCTTATATTGGTTTTGACGCTGTGTCAACGCAAGCAGGTGAAGCTATCAATCCTAAAAAAGATGTTCCTTTTGCAATCATTGCATCTTTGGTGATATGTACTGTTCTCTACATTTTGGTATCGTTAGTTTTAACCGGAATGGTAAAATATGATCAGTTAGATAAAGCAGCGCCGGTTGCTTCTGCCTTTTCAGGGATAGGAATAAATTGGGCCGTATTTATCATTACCATTGCTGCAACTGCCGGTTTAACTTCAGTAATGTTAGTAATGATGCTAGGACAAACGCGTATATTTTTAGGAATGGCAAAAGATGGGCTAATGCCTCCATTCTTTAAAGCACTACACTCTAATTTTAAAACCCCACACAAGAGCACGTTTTTAGTGGGTGGTATTATTTCAATTGTTGCTGCATTAACTCCAATCGATAACGTGAGTGAAATGTGTAGCATGGGAACTTTGCTGGCGTTTGCAATGGTTTGTGTAGCCGTAATGATCTTACGCTATAAAAAACCTGAGTTAGAAAGACCGTATAAAACTCCGGCCGTTTATTTGGTTGGATGTTTAGGAGTTGGATTCAATATATTTTTAATGACGCAAGTAAGAGCTGCAACATGGAAGTTCTTTATGATATGGGGAGTTATTGGGATCATTGTATATTTTATGTACAGTAAAAGACATAGTAATTTAGGTAAATCAGAAGCCGAAGATAAATAAGTTCATATGTTATCAAATGAGCCACAGCCCGCAGCTGTGGCTTTTTTGTTGTCGTTTTTAAGTATAATTGCTTACTTTTGCGAGGTTAGAAATGCCGTTTGAACTTACATCCATATTCATTGATAATTTTAAAGATGCCATCGAACAAAAGAACGTTGGTTTTTTAAAAGAACAATTACATGAATTGTACCCTGCTGATATTGCCCAAGTTTTAAATAGACTCAGCGTTGCGGAATCCTCTTACGTTTACGAATTATTAGATGAAGATACGGCACCAGAAGTTCTATTGGAACTTGATGATGATACACGTGAGGAACTATTAGCAAAGTTTAGCGCCAAAAAAATTGCCGAACAGATCGACAACATGGATAGCGACGATGCTGCCGATGTTGTGAGCGAATTACCTGAAGAAATGCAAGATCAGGTATTATCGCACATGGAGGATATTGAGCAAGCTAGCGATATTGCGGAGTTGATCAATTATGAAGAAGGTACCGCGGGTTCCTTAATGGCAAAAGAGTTAGTGAGCGTATACTCTTTTGAAACGGTAAATGCCTGTATTGATGAAATTAGAAAACAAACCGACAATGTAGATGTAATGTATGCTGTTTACGTTGTAGATAATAACGAAAAATTTATTGGCGTACTTTCTCTCAAAAAATTAATTGTTTCACACCCTCTAGCGCGTGTTGAAGAAATTTACGAATCCGATGCCCAATTTGTAAAAACAAACACAAGTAGCGAAGAAGTAGCCGAAGTAATGCAAAAGCACGATCTTGTTGTTTTACCGGTTGTTGATCAATTAGGAAGATTGGTTGGACGCATCACTATCGATGACGTGGTTGACGTGATCAAAGAAGCTGCCGATGAGAACATTCAACGCATGAGTGGTATCTCCGACGACGTTGACACAAATGATAACGTTTGGCGTTTATCACGCGCACGCATTCCATGGTTATTGGTTGGAATGTGTGGCGGAATTGTTGGGTCACGAATTATTGGAACTTACGAATCACAGATCATGATACATCCAGAGATGGCGTATTTTATTCCCTTAATTGGAGCCATGGGCGGAAACGTGGGCGTACAAAGTAGTGCTATAATTGTTCAAGCCTTAGCAAACAACACATTGATAGGTGATAGAATTGGTCCTAAACTTTTAAAAGAACTAAGTGTTGGAATGGTGAACGGATTTATTTGTTCAATGTTGATCCTCGCTTACGCTTTTTTAACCGAAGATTGGCAATTATCAGCAACCGTAAGTGTTGCTCTATTCACGGTGATCCTTTTTGCTTCTTTCCTTGGAACGTTTGTGCCGTTGACCATGAATAAATTCAAAATAAATCCTGCCTTAGCAACCGGACCATTTGTAACTACCCTAAACGATATTATTGGTATAACAATTTATTTTCTTGTAGGCCGTATTTTGTACGGAGCGTTTTAATTAATAATGATCTCGTAAGGTAATCTCACCTGAACACCTTTTGAATTAAGGATACTTCTTACCTGTTTCAAGTAAATATAATTAGGGCCTAAACTCTTTTTCATGATACGCGCTTCTGCATCCGCTTCTGATTTTCCAAATAACTCATCGAAAGGATTTTTTTGCAATGGAAGTTCTTCTGTCCTGTACTCCTTCAGTTTTGCTTTTTTAGCAGCATAAGCAATTGCTTCAGGCAATCCGCCTAATTCATCAACTAAATTTATTTTCAAAGCATCACTTCCGCTCCATACTCTACCTTGCCCAATACTATCAACTTGGTCTTTTGATATCTTTCTCCCTTCAGCAACTCTTCCAATAAATACATCGTAAACAGCTTCCACACTTTTTTGAATAAATACCGATTCAGTTGGTGTAGCGCCGCGAAAAGTTGACATTAGGTCGCTATGTTTATTTGTGTTTACAGTATCCAAGGTAATTCCCAACTTCTCTTCAAATACTTTTTTCATATTGGGCACCATTCCAAATACGCCAATTGAACCTGTGATGGTATTTGGCTGAGCAAAAATACGATCAGCAGCACACGAAATATAATATCCGCCACTTGCTGCAAGATCTCCCATACTTACAATAAACGGTTTTGCTTTTTAGCTAAATTAACTTCGCGCCAAATAACATCACTAGCTAAAGCACTTCCTCCCGGAGAATTTACACGTAACACAATTGCTTTTACATTCTCATCTAAACGAGCATCTTTAATTGCTTTTGAAATCCGATCACTTCCAATTTCATCATCACTTCCCTCTCCACTGCTTATAGATCCCACCGCATAGATCACGGCTATTTTTTCCTTTCCAAAATATGCACCTTTTGGATTGTATTTGGTATAACTGTCATGAGAAACAAAATTCAATTTATCCTTTTCTTTTAGTTTCACCTTAGCTTTTAGTTCACTCAATACTTCATCTTCATATGCTAATTGATCAACTAACTTATAACTCACCGCATCTTGAGGAAAGTTTATCGCTAAGCCATTAGCTAACTTATTTAAAACGTCAACGCTTGTTTTTCTACTGGCTGCAATATCCACCAACATACTATTCCAAATACTATTTAAAAATGTTTCGGCTTGCAAACGGTTAGCATCGCTCATTTTATCTAATATAAATGGCTCAATGGCACTTTTAAATTTTCCATGACGGTAAATTGTCATTTCAATTCCCAATTTTTCCAATGCACCTTTAAAGAACATTAAACCCATTGATAAACCTCTCCAATCCATTCCTCCTTGCGGATTTAAAAATACTTTATCAGCAGCTGAAGCAATATAATATTCGCTTTGAGAATAATTCTCTGAATAAGCGTAGACAAATTTCCCTGACTTCTTAAAATCAATAATGCCTTTGCGAATATCTTGCATCGCAGCTCTTCCAGCCATTAAACCACCAAAATTCAAATAAACACCCTTAATTGCTGTATCAGATTTTGCGTTCTCTAAATTATTTAAGATCAAATTCAATCCCATACCCGATTCGCCACCGCGAATTTTGCCGAATGTTTTCTCCATTTTAGAACGTTCTCTATCAACAACAGGTCCGTTGAACGTCATTTTCAATATAGCATTTCCTTTAGCGGTGTAAAGGTCATTCCCCTCCACATCCTTTAATGCATCCTTAAATCCAGAGGTTATCATTCCTATAGTTATTACTACAGCTAATATGGTTGCTATTAGTATCCCAACAAACGATCCGAAAAAAGCGCCAAAAAATTGTTTCATGTTTATAATTTTAAATAATATGACTTAAAAACCTAGGCTAAGTTACAGGATATACTGTAATTTCAAGCCGAATTTAGTATGAACAGATCATTTTTATGTTTGGGCGGAAATTTAGGCGATCGATTGGAAAACATCGAAAAGGCCCTTGTTCGCATTAAAAAATTCGCAAAGATCGTTAAACGCTCTTCTATTTACGAAACCCAGTCGTGGGGCGGAAGTTCGGACCATTTATACTTAAATATGTGCGTTGAGATACACACAAAATTAGACGCTCCTGATCTCATGAAAACACTTTTGCAGGTTGAAAAGGAACTGGGACGAACAAGAACGAGCAAACTAAACACCGATAGGAGTATTGATATTGATGTTTTGTTCTTTAACGACTCCCTTATCAAATCGAAAATTCTTCAGGTTCCACATCCACGTTTACATCTCCGAAAGTTTGTTTTGGTTCCTTTGGCTGAAATAGCGCCAAAGTTTGTTCATCCTAAACTCAAAAAAACCATAAGTGTTCTAAATAAACAGTGTAAGGATAAATTGAATGTGACAAAATTCAGCCCCGAGCGATTTAAAGTCATTTGCGTTGAAGGAAATATTGGCAGTGGAAAAACCACACTTGCCGGTGATCTTGCAAAAGAATTAGATGCGTTATTAATAGAGGAACGTTTTGAGGATAATATTCTTTTGCCTTCCTTTTATAAAGACCCAAAACAATTTGCCTTTGCACTTGAATTAAGTTTTTTATTAGATCGCTTTGAACAATTACAAAAAGTTATGAGCTTAAAGCACAAGCACATCATTTGCGATTATTCTATTTATAAATGTTTGTGGTTTGCTAAGGTTAATTTAAAGAAATACCAATACAAAGCTTTTAAAGAATTATTTACTTTGGTATCGGGAGCTCTGCAAAAACCAGATCTGTTTATTTATCTTGAAACCTCGGTAGGAAATTTAAAGAACAACATTTCCAAAAGAGGGCGTATTTACGAAAAGGGTATAAAAACAGATTATCTTAAAAAATTAGATAAAGAATATAAAAAAGGCTTGGCAAAGCTGAGTGTGCCACAACTTCATTACTCTATTAACAGTTATGGTAAAGACACAAGCAAACACATTACCAAGCAAGTACTCGAAAAGATCAAATAATTTTGTATATTAGTACATCGTGAGGAAATTATTATTGCTTACTTTATTTTCTTTTGTGCTTGGCAGTTCACAAGCTCAGATAATAGTTATTGGCCACACGCAACTTAATGGAACACCTATTACCGGGATACAAGTAAGCGTTGTTAGTGGGAAAACCATTGAGCAAAGTATCAACACCTCTAAAAAACCAACCTTCAATCTTCAACTTAGTTTCGGAAAAAAATATAATATCGTTGTTCAACATCCCGATTGTCCTGTAATGTATTTTGAGATCGATGGCACCAAGGTGCCTGCTGATAAGCAAAGTATTAGAATGATCCACGAACTTGATCTTCCTTTTTATTTTAAGAATGATGAAGATGTTGATACTACAGTCTTCTCTAAGCCATGCCAATTGGTTTTTTTCGACGGTAAAAGCAAAATGGTAACAGATACAGCTTATATCACCAGTTTTTATAAAAAAGTGATCAAAGCTCAAAAACCAAAAACAGTAAATACAGTTGCTGAAAACATTGAAGTACCCGCCACCATTGCAGCACGTGTGTTATTAAATGATTACAAACTAGCAGTAAAAAATCAAGTGATAAATATTTACGATGCAAAGGGAAATAAATTACGTACAACCAAAACCGATCGCTTTGGAAATTTTGCTGTTACCAATATAATTCCTTCGCAAATGCATAAGGTAGAATTGGTACCGATAAATGGAAACATCTCCAACTCAACAAACGTGACCTTATATAACGCTACTCAAAACCATACTGCAAAAACCACTTGCACTAATAATAAGGTTGAATGGATCTTGACTCCCGAAGATCGTGCTAAACTGATCAACAATAGCTATACCAGTAACATTGGAGGTAAACTGATCCATGTATCGAAAGGCAAAAAGATCTTTATGGCCAATAAAAATGTGTACTTGTGTAATAAACGTAATACTGTGATCAAAAAAACAAAAACGAACAACTTTGGCGCATTTGCTTTTGACGAAATAAAACCCGATCAAAATTATTTAATTGGCGTGGATGCCGGCGAAATTCAAAAGGGAGAACGAATTGATCTTATTAGTAAAGATGATGAATTTGTCGGCAATCTTGACTCGGCCGCGGGAACGCGGATCACTGCAAGGATCCACTCATCAAGTAATGATAAACACAATGCGCTTTCGGTAAATGAAAATGAATTGCGAATGAACGTGAACGCGAAATTATATGGCGATAATGTTCAAAATCCGATCGGCAAAGTAAAAGTACTTTTACTGAATGATAAGTATGAAGTGATCGACAGTACATCCACAGATGACCTTGGTTTGTTTAAATTTAAGTATCTACCCTATTTAAAGCGTTTTTATTTGAGTGCTGAAAACAATAATAATAAACTGGATGTTTTTGGAAGCATATTAATGTTCAGCAATGAAGATAATCTTGTAAAAATAATGACGCATGTAAAAGGAACAAAATTTGTTTACAAGTCGTTACCGATCGAAGTAAATAATATCCGCGATCTAGAATTAGAAGATCCCTGGTTAGAATTAGGTTCGGTAAAAAAAATAACGCGTTCTCTTGATAATAAAGTCATTGTTGAACCCATCTTATTTGACAATAATAAATACGACCTGTTAGAGCCTGCTGTTGAAACGCTAAGTAAAATTGTATTGGCACTCAAAAATAACGAATCCATAAAAGTTGAGATCAGTGCCCACACCGACAGTAAAGGAAATGATAATGATAATTTAAAACTAAGCGAAATGCGTGCCAAAGCCGTTGTAAATTATTTGGTTGCTAACGGCATTGCAAACTCTCGTTTAACATCGAAAGGTTTTGGTGAAACGAAGATCCTTAACCGTTGCAAAAGCAATGTAGATTGCGGCGAATTAGAGCATGCGCTTAACCGTAGAGTTGAGTTCAAAATAATCGCAAAATAACATTGCCAATACGTCATTTTTGTTGGTTTTTCAAGTCAATCCGTCACTTATTTAACATTCCTTACGTCGAAATTACCGATATCTCTATCGGGAACGCTATTTGATGCCTACTAAGCGTTGTTTTTCGTTTGACAAGGAAATCCGAACAGAGAAAACAAATTAAACTCTGCTCGGATAACCACTAAAAAAGAAATATATGAACTTGAATAATTTTACAATACGATCGCAAGAAGCAGTGCAAAAAGCAATGCATTTGAGCACACTTAATGGCAATCAAGCCATTGAAACCGGACATATCTTAAAAGGTATTTTGGAGGTAGATGAAAATGTAACGCCTTTTATTTTAAAGAAATTAAATATCAATCCTGAAACTTTTGAAAGAACGGTTGATTCTATTATTAAATCCTATCCGAAAGTTTCGGGTGGACAAGCATATCTATCTACCACGGCCAATCAAGCTATTGTAAAAGCTACGGCAAGTATTACCGAATACAAAGACGAATATGTTTCGGTTGAACATTTATTACTTGGATTAGTTACCACAGGAGATGCCATTGCAAACCTGATGAAAGATTCGGGCCTTACAGAAAAGAATTTAAAAGCCGCTATAACCGATCTTCGCAAAGGAGAAAAAGTTACAAGTCAAACCGCAGAAGATACTTACAACAGCTTAAATAAATTTGCGATCAACTTAAATCAGCAGGCGCAGAAAGGAAAGTTAGATCCGGTGATTGGAAGAGACGAAGAGATCAGAAGAGTATTACAAATTCTTTCACGTCGCTCAAAGAACAACCCTATTTTAGTTGGTGAGCCCGGTGTTGGTAAAACTGCCATTGCCGAAGGTTTAGCACACCGAATTATTGCCGGTGATGTACCCGAGAACTTAAAGAACAAACAAGTGTATTCGCTCGACATGGGCGCTTTAATTGCAGGAGCAAAATACAAAGGCGAGTTTGAAGAGCGTTTAAAATCGGTAGTTAAAGAAGTGATAAGCGCTAACGGAGATATTATTTTATTTATTGACGAGATTCATACATTAGTTGGTGCAGGTGGCGGTGGCGAAGGAGCCATGGACGCAGCCAATATTTTAAAACCTGCTTTAGCAAGAGGAGAGTTAAGAGCCATTGGTGCAACAACACTTGCCGAGTTTCAAAAATATTTTGAGAAGGATAAAGCATTAGAACGTCGTTTTCAAAAGGTAATGGTAGAAGAGCCAAGTTCGGAAGATGCGATTTCTATTTTGCGTGGTATAAAAGAAAAATATGAAGCACATCACAAAGTGCGTATAAAAGACGAAGCAATTATTGCAGCAGTAGAATTAAGCCAGCGATATATTAGCGATCGCTTTTTACCTGATAAAGCAATTGACTTAATGGATGAGGCCGCGAGTAAATTGCGTATGCAAATAAACTCTATGCCAATTGAACTCGACGAAGTTGAGCGTAAGATCATGCAGTTGGAAATTGAACGTGAGGCCATGAAACGCGAGAACGAAGGGAAAAAAGTTGATGTACTAAATAAAGAAATTGCCGAACATCAAGATAAACGAACTGCTTTGCGTGCAAAATGGCAAGGAGAGAAAGAAGTTATTGAAAACGTTCAGAAAATAAAATTACAAATTGAAGATCTTAAATTACAAGCCACCAATTTTGAGAAGCAAGGTGATTATGGCAAAGTAGCCGAGATTCGTTACGGAAAAATAAAAGAAGCGGAAGCCAAACTGGAAGAGGTTGAAAAGAAATTAGGAGAAGCAAAAGCAAGTGGCTCGCAATTAGTAAAAGAAGAAGTAGATAGCGAAGATATTGCTGCTGTGGTTAGCGCATGGACAGGAATTCCGGTTACACGTATGCTTCAAAGCGAAAAAGAAAAATTACTTCACTTGGAAGCCGAACTTCACAAACGCGTGGTTGGTCAGCACGATGCCATTGAAAGTATTGCCGATGCTGTTAGAAGAAGTAGAGCCGGTTTACAGGATAATAAAAAACCAATTGGATCTTTTATTTTCTTGGGAACTACCGGTGTAGGTAAAACCGAATTAGCAAAAGCGCTTGCCGAGTTCTTATTTAGCAATGAGAATGCTATGACGCGAATTGACATGAGTGAGTTTCAAGAACGTCATGCCGTGAGCCGATTAATTGGTGCGCCTCCGGGATATGTGGGTTATGATGAAGGCGGACAATTAACCGAAGCCGTGCGCAGACGTCCCTACTCTGTTATTTTGTTAGATGAAATCGAAAAAGCACACCCTGATGTTTTCAATATCTTATTGCAAGTATTGGATGATGGACGATTGACCGATAGCAAAGGACGAACTGTGAACTTCAAAAACTCGATCATCATCATGACAAGTAATATTGGTTCTCACATCATACAAGAGAGTTTTGAATGCATGACCGATAAGAATAAAGACGATGTGTTGATCAAAACTCGCGCGCAGGTTTTTGACTTGCTGAAGAAAAGTATCCGCCCTGAATTTTTGAATCGTATTGATGAAGTGATCATGTTTGAACCTCTAAGCCGTAAGGACGTGAAAGAAATTGTAAGGATACAATTCAACCTCATCGTAAAACGTTTAGAAGAGCAGAACGTAAAGTTAAAAGCAAGCGAAGAAGCCTTAGATTGGTTAGCCGAATTAGGATTTGATCCGCAATTTGGTGCAAGGCCTGTAAAACGTGTATTACAAAAACAAATACTTAACGAGTTATCGAAGCAACTTTTAGAAGGGAAAATTGATAAGGAAAAAGAAATTGTTGTAGATATGTTTGAGAACAAGTTTGTATTTAGAAACTAATAAATGTTTCGTAAATACTTTCATATTACTATTATAATTTTGATGGGAGCTTTAGCAAGTTTTGGAATGGCCATAGTTGGCGCTGTGCCGGTCAAATTCTCTAAAAAAGAAAGTACTGAAGATGAGGAGAAGAAGGAAGTCGTAATAAAAGAAAAATCAGAAAGTAAAATACAAAAGGATCAGAATAATTAAAATAGCCCCGCTTAAAAAGCGGGGTTCTATTTTTCACTACACTCCTTCTCGCAAAAGGTTCATTCGCATATGAGTATTTTAACCTCATTTACTTTTGTAATGCATCAAATAATGAATTATTTTTAGAGAATGGCTGAGATCTCCGAAAACAAAAAGAACTTCCAAAGAGTTATTTTGTTTGTTGCTATTTTAATTGTTTTATTATTTATCCGCTTTTCAGTATTTGGAAAAGAGAAGGATTTTGACAAGATCATGAAATACACCGCCACCGAACTTAATAAAACTTGTCCACAGCAAATAGATAATGATACCCGACTCGACAGCGCTTCTATTCATGAAAATAAAACATTTCGTTACAATTACACTTGTTTGAATTTCAATAAAGATTCAATGGACGTTGAAATGTTTGCCATGAGTGTTAAACCGGCCATGATAAATAATGCTAAAAGTAACCCTGATCTACAATTATTCAGAGATAATAACGTTATTTTAGAATATTATTTTAGGGACGAGCTTGGCAAATTTATGACCCGAGTTGAAATAGTACCCGCAGAATACTTAAATTAAAAAACATGAACTCAAAAAATATAACACTTTCCTTATTCCTTTTAACCGCTTTGTCTCTAGCTATATTTAGCTGTAAGAAAAAGAAAACAAACGAAGCCATGTATGATGAAGCAAGCTCAGGGTCGCTAAGTTTTTACAAAGGCAAAGACACTCTATGGGATCCAAAAGGAGGAAGTCCACACGGTTATTTTAAACTCAAGTTCAACCAAACTGCTTTGAATGCTTTGGGCGCTGACGGAAAATTACCGGCTGGTCAAACTTTTCCTGATGGTTCATTGATCGTGAAAGAAGTTTATACTAATAACGTATTAAGTTTATACGCCGTGATGAAAAAGACCCAAAATCGAAATTTGCCTCCAATAAATGGGTTTGGGGCGAGTACAAACCCGACGGGAAAGTTGTAATTGGGGTCAATAAAGAAGGAAAAGACTGCGTTTCTTGTCATAAAAGTGGCACTCCCCGCGACCTTACCCTATCATTCGACCTTCATTAATTGTTAAAGAATCGAGAATGTCAATAGTTGATATATCAACTATTATTTCGTAATTTTGCTTCATGCAAAAGCTCAACGAGATATTTTTCTATCAGCTCGAAAAAGCCATAAAATCGTATCGCCGCTATGTACAGGCCCGATTTAAAGACCAAGGTTTTGGCATTACAGTGGATCAATGGTTAGTACTAAAAGCCTTGAGCGAAAACACTAAACTTACCCAATCAGATCTGGCAGAATTGGTATTTAAAGATAAAGCCTCTATGACTAGATTAATTGAACTTTTAGTACTCAAAAAACTTGTTCAACGTGCAGCCCACGAAACTAGTCGCCGCAGATTTAAACTTACTATTACCGATAAGGGAAATGAACTTATTACACAAATAACCCCTTTGGTAAAAGACAACCGAAAGCACGGTTTACACGGTATAAGCTTTGCCGAACTACAAGCCACAGAACAAACCCTTAAGAAGATCATAGATAATTGTAACAATTAACGGAATTTACCATTTATAAAAGGACTATAAAAAGAGTAATATTTTTGGTAAATTTGATGAGAGCACTCGATCATAGTATTAAAAACCTTACAAGATGGTTAAAATAATTACTGGTCTTTTTTTTCTGAACACCTTATTTCAATCGAATATGGAGTTCTGCAAAATCCTATTTCGCACCGAGGGTGTAGAAAATGCTTATCCCCATTTATCTATTGATAGTAAACGTATTCTTTATCAATCAAACGCTACCGGCAAATGGCAATTATTGATCTTTGATCTTAATACCAACAGCCATATTGAAGTTACAAAAGATAAATTCAATAATAATTTTGCCGATTGGAGTGCCGATAACGAATGGATCTCTTTTGTGAGCGATCGCGATGGCAACGAAGAAGTTTATATAATGCGTACCAATGGTAAAGATCTTAAACGCATTACAAACGATAAAGGCAGTGATATTCATCCGCATTTTAGTCCTGACGGAAAACAATTATTATTTAGTTCAACCCGCGGTAACGGCACATTAGATATTTATAAATACATTATCAAAACAGGAGCGCTTGAACGCATTACCTATACAAAAGAAGATGAATTGTTTGCGCGTTATTCTCCCGATATGAAAAAGATCGTGTACTCAAAAATGGGTGAGAAAACAGATGATGTTTTTGTGTTGAATGTTACCACACACCAAAGCGAGAATCTTACAAACACACCCGACATTCAAGACGGCTGGCCCATGTATAATAAAACCGGAGATTGGATCTACTACTCTACAGCAAAAAATGGTTCGCGTTGTATCTTTAAAATGAAACAAGATGGATCGGACGTAACACAAATAACATTTCCTACCGAAGAAAAAGAAGAACACGCACGTGTGTATGTTTCACAAGATGAAAAAACATTGATCTTCAATAAAAAAACAGGGAAAACGATCTCTATCTGGACCGCTAATTTGAATCCTTCTTAGATCATTAAAAAAATTATTGTTTAAAATATGTCGCCCCTAAAGGGGCTTTTTTGTTTATTGGATTTATGTTTCTACCAACATGTCGTCCCTACGGGACTATGTAGCAATTCATACAAATATAGAATACATTCATTTACGGGATGAAACATCCCGCCCCGCGGGCTGCATTGAGGGGTGATATGTTTCATCCCGCAAACAAACCACATGTACAACATTTCGTCCCTACAAGACTATTTTCAAATACCGATTGTTCAGTCCCGTAGGGACGACATCTTGGTAGAAAAATATTAAATGGAAAACAAAACCCCTTTAGGGGTGACACATTGGTTCAGCGAAAATAATACGAATCAATTATAGCTTAGCAACCTCAACGATCTCGTTATTATTTATTTTGATATACTCCAATCCTGCAGCCGCAAATGCTTTTGCGAACCAAGCTTTATCTTTTTTTGTTTTTAATGTAAGTGTGATCGCATAATAATCTCCGTTAATTGTTCCTGCACTTGCGTTCTCAACCCCATCAACGGCTTTTAATTTATCGATCATCGCAACAAGATCAGCTTTTGTGCCAGGCTTGTAAACTTCAAAGAACAGGCTGGTAGCATTACTAAAAAACGTATTAACATCATTAGCCATACCATTTTTAATGCAGATAGTTTTTGCCGGTATTTCTTTTACAATAATAACGTCATTTCCTGAATTTGCGTTTACTGCTAAAGATCCAAAAAGGATCATGGCGCATATGGCTAATTTTTTCATCCTAAAATAATTTTAATAAAGTTAATGAATTTTAAGCAAAAACAGTACCAAATTTTAGCTTCTATCTCCCGCAGATTACGCGGATTTTCGCAGATCCGAGTGCAGATCTGCGTTTATCAGCTAAATCTGCGGGAAATAAGGGTTGAATTAACGTTTTTTACGGAAGAATTCCTTTAACAATTCGCTACACTCTTGCTCTAATACGCCCTTTACAATTTCGGTTTTAGGATGCAGAACATTTTGCTCTAATAAACCAAAACCCTTTTTTGTATCAGGTGCTCCAATAACCAATTTACTTACCTGGCTCCACGCAAGAGCTCCGGCGCACATCACACATGGCTCGAGCGTTACATAAATTGTACAATCCGTTAAATATTTCCCGCCTAAAGAATTTGCAGCGCTTGTAATAGCTTGCATTTCGGCATGCGCTGTTACATCGTTTAAACGCTCGGTTAAATTATGCGCTCTTCCAATGATCTTGTTATTTGCTACTACTACAACGCCAACGGGAACTTCATCTGCATCAAATGCTTTTTGTGCCTCTTTTAAAGCCTCAAGCATAAAATGTTCGTCGCTATATAAAGGCATTATTGACATGTACAGGTTTGCGGCGCTTTCAAAATATTGATATCGTTAATTTCACTAACGCTGTCGCAATCGTAGATCACTAAATTAAAATTGTACTCGCCCGCATGTTCCTTTTGCTCTTCAATAAAATAACTGCCGCACGGAATTTTATGTACATCACTTTTATCGTAATTAATTTCAAAATGACGCAATTTTATTTTTAGAAGATGTTCGTTAAGCTTCAAACAATTCATTTTGCAACGAGCTTTATCGCTTAAACGAAAATACTGAAATGATAACTCACGCATTTTTACTTGGCCGGGACTGGCGCAACTGCGATTACCAAACATGGCATAAACTATCAAAAGGCCTATTCCAAAACCAATGCCGTAAAATCTTAAACGTTTCCAGAAATTCATGCCTCAAAATTAAACAAAATGGATTAGGCGCCCTATTTTTGTTTCGCTTTTTGCATTGGATTTTCTCCTTTGCTTGGGTTATTTCTCCTTCTCTTTACCGATTTTGCTTTGAACACCTCAAATTTGGCTGGCTCTGCCTTTATATTCCAGGTATTATTCTTTTCGTTAATATCGGCCGTTTCTCTCATAGGATCTAATTGTATAGCCGCAACTTTTTTATTCTTCAAAAATACTTTTCGAACTTCATTTTCATTCTTACGCCATAAACCAACATTCATGCGTTCAACTTCTTTTGAACCATCGGTATAGATCCATTGAATAATAATTGGCATTACCAATCCACCCTTGTTCGAAAATTTAATATCATACACATAAGATCCTTCAAATTTTGCAAATGCCGTGTCGGGCATTTCATCATAATTATCATATCTATCTTTTACTTCCTTTACAACTTCGGTTGGATATTTATAATGCGAATAAAAATCTCGTAGTGTTGTATCAATATCTACCAAGGACTTAATTCCTTGCTCTTTATTTCTGATCTGCGATATATTTACAAATGGATCTTTGTACGGAGGATAATTATACATCGTATCCATTTTTACCGGGACAGTTTTTCCTGCAGTGATCTTAAATGCTTTTACGGTATCAATACTAATGTCTACAGGATCTGTATCATAAAACCAACCTCTCCAATACCAATCCAAGTCAACCCCGCTCGCATCCTCCATTGTTCTAAAAAGATCTGCCGGCTCAGGATGTTTAAATGCCCAGCGACGTGCATATTCTTTGAACGCGTAATCAAATAATTCGCGACCCATTATGGTTTCACGTAAAATATTTAAAGCGGTTGCAGGTTTAGCATAAGCATTTGCGCCAAAATTGTAAATATTTTCACTATTGGTCATAATAGGCTCCAACATGTTTTTTGGTAAACGCATATAGTCACAAATTTTATACGCCGCTCCGCGTTGCGAAGGATAATTAGCATCAAACTCTTGCTCGGTTAAAAATTGTACGAATGTATTCAAGCCTTCATCCATCCAGGTCCATTGGCGCTCATCGCTATTAATGATCATCGGGAAAAAGTTGTGCCCTACTTCGTGAATAATTACAAGGATCATTCCGTTTTTTGTTCCTTCAGTGTATGTTCCATCTTTTTCTGTTCTTCCAAAATTAAAACAGATCATTGGATATTCCATTCCGTTTGATGCTTCAATACTTTGAGCAACAGGATATGGATATGGAATAGTGAACTTTGAATACGTTTTAATAGTGTGCGCCACAACTTTGGTTGAATACTTTCTGTACAAACCATAAGCCTCTTTAGGATAAAAACTCATACACATTACACGTTTTCCTTCGCATTTTGCGGGCATAGCATCCCAAATAAATTTACGCGAGCTTCCCCAAGCAAAATCGCGAACGCTATCTGCTTTAAAGATCCATGTTTTAGTTCCGGTTGCTTTATTTTTTTCTGCAGCTTCTGCATCTGCTAATAAACCTATCTCAATCGGTTCGGTAGCAGTTTGTGCTTTTTGCCAACGTGCAAATTGCGCAGGAGATAATATTTGCTGATAATTTTGGCATTCGCCTGTGCTACACACCAAATGATCCGCCGGCACTGTCATTTTTACTTTATAATTTCCAAAGGCTAATGCAAATTCACCTCTACCGGTAAATTGTTTATTTTGCCAACCGTGAAAATCGCTGTACACACACATGCGCGGGAACCATTGCGTCATAGTGAATAAATGATTTCCATCGTCCGGAAAATATTCGTAGCCACCGCGACCACCAACAGTTAATCGGTTACACATTTTATAATTCCACTTTACTTTAAATTTTACTTTACCTTTTGATGCTAATGGTTTTTTAAGATCAATACGCATCATGGTTTGATTGATGGTATATTTTAGAGGCTTTCCTAATTCATCGGTTACCTCTTCAATTTTATCACCTAATCCTTGCAGTTCACTTTTTCTGTCTAAACTCCTTACAAAATCTTCGGTAGTTACGGTATTGTTTCCAATACTGCCTTCTTCCATATAATTCATGTCGTTTGTTGGGTCGTGTTGGTTTTCGTCTAACTGCAACCACAAATACGTTAATACATCCGGCGAATTATTTGTATAAGTGATCCACTCTGTACCATACACTTTCAAATTCTTTTCGTCCAACGTAACATCAATATCATAATCGGCTTTTTGCTGCCAATATTTTGCTCCCGGCGCTCCTGAGGCTGTACGATATTCGTTCGGTGTTGGAAGAATGGTTCCTAGTTGCTCAAATTTATTGGCGTGATTTGACTTTGGATTATTTTGAATGTTTTGGGAAAAGATAATACCCGAAAACAGTAAAAGGATAAAAAGTAATTTTAATTTCATAGATATAATTGAAGGCCTTAAATTAATGATTTTTATAAGAAATTGAGCCTAAAAATAAGGGGATATATCTAAAATCCGGTACTAAAAATTTGCCGTTGGTGGAAATCAAAAGGGAATTTTGTAAATTTAGGTAAGTAACCTGTAAATGAGATTTTGTGTTATAAATATTTGTCTCTACACCACTTTTGCTTTCTCTATTTTATTCGGTCAAAGTGGTGATACACTTAATAGATTGGATGATTTTGAGAGAAGACAAGGTTATTGGATAATTTACGGCAAAGACAAACAGAACACAACATGTTATAAACCTGAACAAAAAATCGAAGAGGGTAGTTACGTAAACAATAAAAAAAATGGGGTCTGGAAAGAATACTTTTGCAATGGGAACTTTAAAAACACATTAACTTTTGCGAATGGTAGGCCTGATGGGTACGCTAAAATGTTCTATGAAAATGGTAATTTAAAGGAAGAAGGGACTTGGAAAATTAATAAATGGGTGGGTGTATATACATTATATAAGGAAAATGGGGAAATTGAAAATGAGTTCTTATTCGATTCAAAAGGAAGAACACAAGGTGATACCACAAAAAGGGAAAGCATAATAGGTTGTGGTCCACCATGGATTGCTGCTATAAATCTTTGCGGCCCCCATACCCTTTATAATAAGAACAAACAAAAAACAAAAGAAGGTGAATTTAAAGATAATCGCTTTATTAATGGCAAAGCCTATATTTACGATGAGAACGGTATTCTCACAAGAATAGCAGTTTATAAAGACGGCGTTTACGTTGGTGATGCAGAAATTTCAAAATGAAAAAATTAGTCCTTATATCTTGTTTTCTGTTTTTGGCAACAAATAACTTCGCCCAAACCACCAAGATCAAAATAAAAAAAGCAGAGCCAATGGCTAAAGTAACTTTAGCGTGTATAGATACCGGCATAGTTCAACTATCAAAAATACTTGCCGATAAAAAATTGGTGATAGCCAATAATAAATTCAAATTAAAGATCTATTCTTATGAAGCGGTAATAACTGGAGATAGTGTGGTATCGATCTACGAAGGAAAAAACGAACTATTACCGAAAGAAATGATTGATAGACTGACAAATCAAACTTCAGACATTGATCTTGTAATAAAAATAACCCGAATTCTGGCTTACAACGAATTCAATGAAACAATAAATTTGAATGAGGTCAACTTAAAAGTTATAAAGTGAGAACTTATTTAAGCTTTCTCTTGGTTAATTTACCTGTTTTTTGTATATTTACTTTATTGAAAGCAAATTATAACATACTTATCCTATTATCTTGCTTACTGTTTATTGCTTGCAATAAAGACAAGAAAGAAGTTATATCTGCTCCCATTATGGCTACGCCAGTTCCAGTTCCCTTTGTTGAATACCGTTTACCTTTTTTGGGAGATTATGTTGGAGTTTACTCTTTGACTACACAAACTTGGACAAGCGGATTCGGAATGAGTCCAATTGACACCGTTCTTTTTGAAACAAATCATTTAAAAAACGTACTCAAATGTTCGGCACCTAGTCCTACTGTGGAAATTGCTTGTGTTACAATGTCGACTGACTCCGTAATATCAATAAACGGGTCCCACTATCAAATACGTGCAAATGGTACCGGTCCTTCCTATAGTTTTCAATTTAATAAATGGTGTAATAAGTATACCATTATAATTCGTAATGATTCATTGATTTTGAATGAATTCAGACAAGTCGGTAACTACGATAAAAGTAAAACTGATTTCACGTATTGGCGTTTCGCAGGAAAAAAGCAATGATCATAGAGATGTGATCCTCTCCACGCACATTTTTAATGCAATTACCCCTATCAAACTTACCACAACAATTTTATAAACTCTAAACGGAATCGCTTTTACATAACTCATCGCCAGATTCAAACTCAAAACTGCCAGTACTATAAAGAGCTGTCCGGCTTCTAAGCCCAAATTAAAATAGAGTAATGGTCCTGCAATCGCTTCTTCCTTTCCCAACATGGCCTTTAACAAATAAGAAAAACCTGTGCCGTGGATCAATCCAAAAAGAACAACGATCACATAAACCCACTTTGCATTACTGTTCTCTTTCAATCTTAAATGATAAACAGCCGTTATAAAAATGCTGAATGCGATCAAAAATTCAATTAAAGCTGTATTGATGTTCAAGTTACCAATTACACTCAGTGCCAACGAAATAGAGTGGCCTAAAGTAAACGCCGTGATCATCACCAACAATTTTTTCCAGGAAGAAAAAGTATAGCTGATACTTAACAGTGTTACAAACAAAATATGGTCGTACCCACCTAAGTCGGTGATATGCTCTAAACCTGTACTAAACCATAACCAGAAGTTTTGCATTATCTTTACGTGGTGATAAAGGTAGTAAATAGTGTAGTTATAATTTCGCTCGCATTCATTTTATGCGCTGCACATCCGTTTTACCTTGGCGTTACGCACTTTAAGTTGAATTCAAAAAGTAATACTTTAGAAACAAGCGTAAAGCTGTTCACCAACGACTTTGAAGCTTCATTAAAAAAACTAAATGGAAAAACGGTCGACCTCATCAATGGCTCCAATAAAGAAGAGATAAATAAACTCATAAACAAGTATTTGCAAGCTCATTTGATCATAAAGGTTAATGGAAAAAACGCCGCGTTCGATTATATTGGTTTTGAAATTGAGAAGGATGTTACCTGGATTTATATCGAATATAAAAAAGTAAAATCTCTTAAAACACTCGATATTGAAAATACATTGTTGTACGACAGCTTCGATAAACAAACTAACATCATTCGCATAGAAACCGCTGCCGGCGAGCAAAACAGCAAGATCAGCTGTCCCGAAAAAACAGCAAAATTCTCTTTTAAATAGCACTTCTGCTATTAACAATCCAATGCTCATAACGTATTGGGTAATTAACAAGCGTTTGTGTAATCATAGTTTCTTAGCAATTCATTTACAGTTAATTGAATCTCTACTTTTATTCCAAATCAAAAACGTGAAATAATGAGTTTCAACGACATCAAATCAGAATTACAACAGGTACTTGACAGCGACGTAACATTGCGCAAAGAATTTAACGAGTTAAAACGCTCGTTAAGCGATTACAGAAATCAACTTATCCTTAGGGATGAAGACTGTAAACGTTTAGGCGTGAACATCGACGTGCTTAACACCAAGTTAACCGTTATGGAGCGCGACAATACTTTATATAAAAGTGAAATAACTTCGTTTAAAGAGTTGCGTGCCAACATTAAAGATCAACTTGTAGAGAAGCAAGCTGAGATCGATGCTCGCTTTGAAGAGATAAATTCATTAAAAGCTGAATTAGATACTATCGCCGCTCGTTACGAAACTCAAATTGAAGGCGTAAAAGAAGAAGCTTATAATGAACTAGCTCACGTTAAACAAAGTTTTGAAACTCAAATTACCGATCTAAGAACAGGAGCTCATTATAAAGAATTAGGATTAAAGGATGAATTTGAAAACAGATTGAATGAAGTTACTTCATCCTTTGCTGATAAAGAACTGAGCATGTTAAGTTCGCATGAAGAAACCATTAACGCCATTCGTTCTGAATATGAATCAGCTTTATCTGAACTAAGAAATCATTTCGAATCACAAATTAGCTCTACTGCTTCTGAGAATGAAGTACAAATAAATAGCTTAAAGTATACTTACGAGACCACCATTTCTAACTTGGAAGACAGCGCTCGTCAGAAACAAGAATTCACTGAACAAGAACACCGTAACGAAGTGAACAGCTTAAAGTTAGAGTTCGAAGAAGAAAGAAGTACTTTAGTTACAAGTTACAATCAAAGAATAGAAGAACTTCAATCACAATTAAATAATAGCGAGCAACAGTTCAAATCAAGTTTCGATTCAACTATTGAAGATTGGAATTCTAAATTAACTACTACTGTATCTGAACTTACTTCTACATACGAAGCACGCATTACAGCGTTAACAAATGAGTTCACTCAAAAGGAGCAAAGCTTAATTTCAAGTCACGAGACTCAAATTGCTGAACTTCAAGCATCGTACGAAGAAAAATTATCTAATACTGTATTACATTCAACTAGTCAAAACTCTAAACTGGCTGATGAATTAACCAAGAGTCAATTAGATGCTGATGAAAGTCGCGAAAGCATTAAAACACTTTTAGGTAATGTTGAAGAACGTGATACAACTATATCAAACCTTAATTCAGAAATTGAATCGTTCAAAGCTCAAATAGAAGAAGGCATCAATAATTGGAATACGCTTTCGGTAGAATTTGAGACCTATAAACAAAACAATACCTTATCTCAATCAGAACAAGTAAGTAAGCTTGATGCGCAAATTGAAGTGTTGAATGCTGAGATCACTAATCTGGCATCTGTTATTGAGAGAACAAATAACCAGCAAAGTGAGACAGAACAATTATTAAATTCAAAAACGGAAGAATTTAACGAGCTATTAAATAAGAATGGCGACTTGTCTTCGCAAATTTCTGAGCTAAGCGCATTACTTGCTGCTAAGGAAAATGAGCTGGACGAAGCTAAGTCGTCATTCTCTTCTGAATGGGAGAGTAAAAATGCAGATCAACAGATCGAATTCGACAAATTAGTAGCAGAAAATTCAAATCTTATTCATGAAATTGATGCTGCACAAGATAAAGTAGAAGCTTTGGAAGCTGAGTTGGCATTAGTTAAAACAGAATTAGAAGAAAGCACTACAACATTTACCGGTAAAGTGGATGATCTAAAAGAAACATTGAACAATAAGAATTTCGAGATCACAAATATATCGGCAAACAATTCGGCATTAAGCGCTGAGATCTCTAAATTGAAATCGGAAATTACTTCGTTAACTTCTCAGTTATCTGAGTCGGGCCAAAGTTCAGAATTAGTTCATGGCTTACAAGATAGTTTAGAAACATTAAGTAACGAGAAGAACACATTATTAGATGAGATCAACGTTTTAAAAACTACCATTACTGAACTTAACGAATCAACCATTGAGCTTAACAGTAAGGTAACATCATATCAAAAACAAATTGATGATCTTAAGTCGAATGTAAATTCTAGTCAAGAAGATGCATTCATTGATAAATTGTTCAAGCAAATTGATGAATTGAATGATGAGCGCTTAAAGCTTTTAACAGATAAGGAAGAGATGGCCTCTCAGTTGCTAAAAATGAACGACGTGATCTCTGGAATATCACAACAGGTTGATAGTCAGTCTATTGATGTATCAAGTTTGAATAGTCACCGAAAGAATGTTATATTAGCTAAAAATTCAGATGGACCAAGCGAAAGCTCCCAAATGAAAAAACAAATAAACGATTTAGTGCGTGAAATAGACAAATGCATTGCGTTATTAAGTGCTTAGTTTAACGCCTCAATTAATGAGCGAAGTTAGTATAAACGTAGAAATAGCCGGTGCAACTTATCCGGTTAAGATCAGTTCTGCTGATGAGGGGAAATTGAGAGAGGTTGTTACTATTATAAATACCAAGATCTCGGAATTTGAAAGAAATTTCGCGATTAAAGATAAAAAGGATGTTTTAGCGATGGTTGCCCTGCAACTTGTTTCTCAATATTATAAAGACGCTAAAAACTCTGAAGTAGAATTAAGCAATTTAAGAACAATGCTTACTGATGTTGAACAAATACTTGAAGAGCATAGGGACAAGATCAAGAATATAGAAGAGTAAGTTTTATATTTTACAATACATTCACGCACAAAGGTCTATACCATTAGGTCTTTGTGCGTTTTTTTTAACACAACCCTACTTAGCGTAAGTTAAGGCGGATAAATTAACATAACAATGGAAACATTAACCATCATATTCATAGGCGGCGGACTACTTTTAGGAGTGATAGTAGGATTTTTGATGGCGAACAGTAAGCTAAATTCGGGTGCTAAAAATGAAAAAGAGAATTTGATCAAGGAGGCAGAAGTGAAAGCCGAAGCTACCAAACAAGAAAAGATCCTTCAGGCAAAAGAAAAGTTCTTACAATTAAAATCGGAGCACGATAAAAGTGTTCAGGAAAGAACCAATCAGTTGAACGTTGCCGAAAATCGCGCTAAGCAAAAGGAAAATGATCTTGTAAAAAAATTAGAGGACGCTAATCGTAAAGATAAAGAGCTTGAAAATGCTAAGCTCCAATTAGCGAACCAAATTGATGTTTACAAAAGTAAATTAGAAGAAGTTGAAAAGGGTCACCGCAAACAAGTAGAAATGCTTGAAAAAGTGAGTGGCTTGCGTGCCGATGAAGCCAAATTACAATTGGTAGAAAGCATTAAAGCAGAAGCGAAAACTCAGGCCATGAGTTTCATTAAAGACACCATGGATGAAGCAAAGATCAACGCTAATAAAGAGGCAAAAAAGATCATTATTCAAACCATTCAACGCGTAGCAACTGAAACTGCTATTGAGAATTCTATTTCGGTATTTCATATTGAAGGTGATGAAACAAAAGGACGCATTATTGGACGTGAAGGAAGAAATATTCGTGCACTGGAAGCAGCCACAGGCGTTGAGATCATTGTAGATGATACACCGGATGCAATTACATTAAGTTGTTTTGATTCTATTAGAAGAGAGATCTGCCGTTTGGCTTTACATCAATTAGTTTCTGATGGGCGTATTCACCCCGCTCGTATTGAAGAGGTAGTTGAGAAAACGCGTAAGATGTTGGAGGAAGAAATTATTGAAACAGGAAAACGTACCTGTATCGATCTTGGAATTCATGGTTTACATCCTGAATTAATAAGAATGGTAGGTCGTATGAAATACCGTTCATCGTACGGACAAAACTTATTACAACACAGTCGCGAAGTTGCAAACCTTTGCGGCATCATGGCCAGCGAAATGGGATTGAATCCTAAAGTTGCAAAACGCGCAGGTTTATTACACGATATTGGAAAAGTTCCGGATACAGATCCTGAATTACCTCACGCGTTGTTGGGTATGAAGTTGGCAGAGCAATACAAAGAAAAACCTGAAGTATGTAATGCCATTGGAGCTCACCACGACGAAATTGAAATGAACACTTTATACGCACCAATTATTCAGGTGTGTGATGCTATTAGCGGTGCTCGCCCGGGTGCTCGCCGTGAAGTTGCCGAACAATACATTAAACGTTTAAAAGATCTTGAGGCTACAGCTTTAGGTTACGAAGGCGTTGATAAAACTTACGCTATCCAAGCCGGAAGAGAATTACGTGTAATTGTATCTAGCGAAAAAGTTACTGATGCGCGCGCAGAACAATTAGCATTTGAGATCAGTCAAAAGATCCAAACCGAAATGACCTACCCTGGTCAGGTAAAAGTTACTGTGATAAGGGAAACAAGGGCTACGAGCTATGCGAAGTAGAGTTAATTAGAGTTTTATAGAACCCGTTACAAGCAGTTGTAACGGGTTTTTTAACGCCCAAAAGGTCCAATTTACTTGCTTTTTTTACTTTTTTTATATATTATTGATATATCAAATCATTCATATGAAAACTAAACTAAAACTAGTTGTTCTAATTATTGTAACAAGTTTAAGCACTTTTGGTCAAACAACATTTACTGCAACAAATGCTCAGATCTCTGGAACATTAACTTCCAGCACAAGATTAGATGCAAATTGCATGCATGTTCAAGATACAATACATGCCAATGGGGGTATTATCTCTGGACAAGACGTAGATATTCAGGGTAATTTAAATTTGAGTGGTAATATAAATGCTCCATTGTCTTCAACTGCAACTTTGGGCTCATTGATCACAAATGGTTCATCCATTTTTAATGGCCCAATTAATATTTCCGGATTTTCTAGTGTTGGGAATTCGCAGATCTTTGCGGATGCACAGGGTAATTTGTTTAAAGCTCCACAGCCACCTGCCAATTATTATTGTTATCCCAATGCACCGGCATGGACATTAGGGGGAAATAATTTACTAAATCAAATCATTCCAAACGTTCTTCAGCACAATATTGGAACATGTGATGCTACTGATTTTGTTTTAAAATCAAATAATGTGCAAACACAATATATCAAACCAGATGGTTCGGTTACTTTTGGCACCAATATTCCAAGTAATTCAGGAAGCCCGGAGTACAAATTTAATAATGGGCCTATTAGGCTTCAAGGTACGAGCCTGTACGGTGGGCCTCAGATTATTTTTGATGGCGGCACCTATCCACTTGGAGATTGGGGACTAGAGTACACCACAGCTACTACAACAATAGGTGGTTTAAATTTCTGGAAACCCGCTCTAAGCCCTAATTCATTCAATAACCTGTTTTTTATTGGCGATAATGGCCATGTTGGAGTTGGAACCGGTGCACTTCCAGCTCGTTTTAATGTTGATGGATGGAGTGGTGATGGTATATTAGTAAAAACCAATAATGCTTCGAGAAAAGCCTATAGTCACATTAATTCAGTAACACATGTAGAAAACTTTGTAGTTTGGGGAGATGGTAGATTTCATGCCATTACAGGACAATTAGGATTTCCACTTTCTTCTATTGCTGACCCTACTACTCAACTAAATATATTTACTGCCAGTAGTAATAGTGGTATAAAATTCACTACTAATAGCAACATTACTAATAAACTCATTTATACAAATAACGCTCAAAATCAATCTATGTTCACCGTATATGCAGACGGAAGAACACGAATTGGCCAAGAGTTCAATACGAACCCAACAAGCTCAGTATATATGTTAGCTGTAAATGGAAAAGTTGGCGCGCGAGAAATTAAAGTGAGTATACAAAATCCTTGGCCGGATTATGTATTCAATAAAAATCATAATTTATTAAGCCTAGCAACAGTTGAGTCTTACATTGACAAAAATCATCATCTACCAAACATTCCAAGTGCGAAAGAATTAAAAAATGAAGAGTGTGGCTTGAACTTAGGGGAAATGCAAGGATTGCAAATGGAAAAAATTGAAGAGATCTATCTGTATTTGATAGAAATGGATAAGCAATTAAAAGAACTGAAAAAAGAAAATGAAGACCTTAAGAAACAACTTAAAAAATAATGCGCATTTGGTTCAAAAACATATTATTGCTTACGCTTTTATTCCTTCTTACTTTTTCATGTAAAAAGGAGAGTAAAAATGAGCCTAGTCCGGCTCCTACTAATAATGCTGTTCCTTGTAACGCAACTAATTTGATGGTTGATTCTATAATTGAAATTACTGGGCAATCAAAAATATATAAGCTTACTGTTATTAATCACACCATTACCCAGTCTAATAGTACGGTTTCAATAATTGCCGGAACATCTCAAGTTACAATGACAGTCCTTGGTGATACTACTATTAATAGTTTATTGGGGAAGCGATACAGAATTCAAAGAACAGATGATTGGGATATCAAAGCATATAGTTATTTAAATCCTTCAGATAGTTTGTGGCACCTTATTCCATACGATAATAACGAAAGCTTGATATTTAATGTTGTTATTAAATTGCCCATAGTTCCAAGCTCCACGTACATGGTAGTTTCAAATTCCAATACATATACAAATGTAACAGATAGCGCAATCTGTATTTCCGTTAACTTTCAAAACTATCCGTTATTCCCAGTTACAAGTATTACCCCATTTTCCTTTCCTAATTTGTACACACGAACCTTTAATGTAAATAAAAGCGGTCTAATGTCTTGGTCTTATACTGATTTAACGATCCAAACACAAAACCCTTATCAAACCACCCATGAATGGCGCTTTGAAAGAATTAATTAAATGAAAAGTATTTTTAAATATATTATTCTTACCTGCATTCTTTTCCTAATAAGTGATTGCAAGAAGTATGATGAAGGTGGTTTTGTAAAACAAACCAGAAAACATCTTTTTGGGAATAGAAAAGACGGAGCTACTAAAACATGGAAATTAAAATTATATGAGGTAAACGGAATAGATTCGACTCTACTAATACTTGGAGCCAATCAAATACCTGATTTTTATGAGAATTATATAACTTTTAAACTTGACAATAAAGAAGGATTTACATATACAGCTGAAACTTTTCTTTGTAATTATGTTGGAGCAATTGATAATGTTTATAAAGAGATAACCATCACTAAACCTTTTCCAAATCATTTAGATTCCCTTCAGTGTAAGGTAGTTGGAAGTAATACGATTTGCACCCGCAATCTTCTCTTACCAGAGGGCTTTTTTACTAGTTCGTTATGGAAAATTAAAAGACTAAAGAAGGATGAACTTATCATAACGAATGAGAATTTGAAAAATAAGTATAAAATAATATTCAGTCAATAATAAAATGAATTATCCAAAAAATAAATTTATACTTCTCACCTATTTAGTATTTAGTTTAACTTCACTGTTCTCACAACATGATTTAAATCATAGACGTTACTGGTTCTATAGGGCCAGGTTTATCAATGATTTTGTTAAGATGGGAATTGACCAAGGAGATTGCGTTTCCTTTCCCCAAAGAAATGAAGGCACACAATTCAACAGATATGGCAATGTTGGACCTGATCAGATAGATCAAATAAACATGTATTTAGCTGCTCTGGCGTTGGAATATAAAATACTAAGCAGAAATAATCAGGACACAAAAGAAACAATTAAAGAAATATATGAAATAGTTGAAACTTATAACAGATTAGACGAAGAGGCTGATCAATTCTGGGTCACAAGCACATTTTCATCTGATCATGTAAGCCGTTACTCTAACGACCGAAATGGCTTTATGTTAAGGGGAGATATGCCTGAAGATTATTTCAGATTTGGAGATAATCCTGAGAATTTTTTGCACTTTAACTATGGATATAAAGAATACAATAACATTAATCCTGATCCAAATACAATAAGCTACTCAGGGTTGTCCCAGATTGATTCCTTATCAACATCAAAACACTTTAGTAATTATAACGGCTTCGTTAACAATGTTCACAAATTTCATCCAAAGACAACATTAAGTATACCACACGATAAATACTATAGCATGTTTTTCGCATTTATGTTTATTGTAAAGTATTTACCGGATAATCTGGCTTACGTAGATGAAAACAACGTAACACACTCATTTGCCGATGGTGAAACTAGCATTAAGAAAGAAGTAAGAAATATTACAAATCGCTGCCATCCTTACTTAAGAGGTAACACCTTTGGAAATCCTGCTAGTAATTGGACAACAGAATATCCAGACGGCAGTAATACACAAAACTTAGGAAGCCCCTTGTTCTTTTCATACCCTACAGTTAACACAATATGCCATATAAATAATAATTTCCCATGGTTATTTTATCCTTGCACGGCAAATTCAGATGTATTATCAATAGCAAATGCCTCAAGTTATGTTGCACTTTCTAGTGGAATTGCTGTACCTGCATTTGTTAATAATTTTTTAGCCAATAACTTTAATCAATCTGGTATTGGTGGAGAGGATCTTGCTGTTTTTCTAGCCTATAGTCAGGCGTCCAGCAATGAATATCCTGGCGCTGTCCCCATTTGGCTAAAAATGCAACAAAATACCGCAGCTTGGGATCTAGAATGGGCAGATTTGGCAAGAAAAGTTTTACATCAAACTGGTGTTTTCACAAAGCAAAATGGTGTTTATGAAACTCCATTAAATCAAGCAAATTGCAAGGGCCCTTTTAACTTCAACTTTTGTCAACACGCAGGTTGTGAGTGGTCGGCGACAGATCGAATGGAACATCCTGCCCGACGGAGTGCAGGTTGCCCTCAAACTAATAATTGTATCGGAAACGTGCCTCAACTCGGTGCTTTCGCAGGTAATTATCCAGGAGTAGATTACATGCTCCTGCATAATTTGTATTATGAACACCTTAATCAAAAAGATGATCAAAATAGCAACACAACTGGTGAATATAAAAATGCCTATAATTTAATGGATAATCATGATCGAGCTACTTGGCCATGGAAGATTGGGAGCTTAGTACTTGGCGTCGATGCAACTCCACCTTATGGCATTCCTATGAATGTAAAAGTATTTCAAAACCTAAAATCAAATGCTCAAATTTACGCAACTAACTCCCCAGTCGCCCCAAACAATACGGTTCCTTCAAAAATTGAATATAGAGCCGGCAAAGAGATAACATTACTACCTGAAAATCCTGCAACCAACTCTCCAGGCTTTGAAGTAAAGGCAGGGGCAGATTTTCATGCCTATATACTACGTTATATTTGTGGACAAAGCGATTACACAAATGGAATGCGTCAGGGAAATATTGGCGAGGAAGTATACAATAGCGATTACGAAAGTGACGAAATGAATACTGAAATACCTATACATTACATGGAATATCCCGAACTATCTGATGCCGATAAGTATCCAATTGTAAATGAGACCGATGACACATATTATCCAGAAATATTACCAGGACAAAACATTGATGAAACACATGAAGAAACACTTATACACAATTTAAATCAAGTTAATAATATCGATAATACCTTGTTTGAAAACATTAAACGTTTTGAAGTATTACCAAACCCAAGCACAGGTATATTTAAAGTTGTAACAAACAAAATAGATCAAAACGAGGTATTAAATATTACAATTATTGACATGAAGGGTATAACTGTTTATTCAAACCCTGATTTTAAAACTACTGAAATAGATCTAAGCCATTATGCCAAAGGAATCTATATGCTTCATATGAATTCAAGTTTAGGAAAAAAATACAGTAAACGCTTGAGTTTGGTAGAATAGCTTCGATTTTTGTTTAACTACAAAATAAATTATTTCATCCACTTAAACCTTTCTTCTTTTATTCGGTCCTATTTAATATCTTTAAATATGACTTTTTCATTTACCAACATTCGCCATTTATTTTTAATAGTTGCTTTAAGTAGCGGCTTAAACTCTAACGCACAAATTGCCGATATTCCAATCAATCCAAACTCCACATGGAATGGAGAAGAATCATTGGCCATTGATCCCACTGATCCCAATCATTTGGTAGTAGCTTGGATGAAATATATTTTCTTTCCAACACCTGCAAGTGTAATGATCGCAACAAGCTCTTCAACAAATGGTGGTTTAACTTGGAGCACACCGGTTAATATTCCTCATAATAAACCATATTGGACTTCGGCCGACCCCACTCTTGTATTTAAAAATGATGGTACTTTATATTTGGGCTTTATTGATTCTAATAATGCAAAAGATAGCGCAGCAGTATTTGTAACCAAATCAACTAACGGAGGAACTGCATGGGGGCCTTTGAGTAAGGTTGTTGATTACAATGATAGTCCTGACTTGATATTTGACAGACCATGGTTAACCATTGATAATAGCGGCGGGCCTTATAATGGTTATTTATATATGGCTACTATGAGCTATAAAGCCGATCCATTACCTCACCATGTGTATTTAACGCGCTCCACTGATGGCGGTACAACTTGGGGCACACCTTTATTAGTAGATAATACAATTCCATTAGGTCCTTCGGTTCAAGCCATGGGAGTTCCAACGGTTTCAAAAGATGGAAGATTATATATTGCATATTTGTCGTACAATCCTGCGCAATCATTATTTCCTCGTTTTATTTATGCGCTTTCAACCGATGGAGGAAGTTCTTTGACAAATAGTGTTATTTTAACTGGAGTTGGCACAAGCATCACAAACGATACACTATTGCAATACAGTTATAAATTAGATGCAAATCCAACCAATTCAACTAATCTAATTTTCTCTTATGTAGATAAATCAAATGCCGATTATGATATTTATTCTACTAACTCTAACAATGGCGGTGTAAACTGGAATATTCCAACTCGCGTAAGTTCAGATGCGCTAAATAATGGCAACAATCAAGATATGTTATGGGCTAATTTTTCTACTACAGGAAAATACGCCGCTACATGGCGCGATAGAAGAGCAAATAGCGGTGCGCAAAATCAACCTTACAAAATATGGGGTTCTTATTCGGGCGATGGCGGAAATTCATTCAGTAGTAATTTTCAGATCTCTCAAACCGATGGGCCTTTACAAATTCCCATTGATGGCGTTGACTTTTTAGGCTGCGTATTGAACGACACGATCGTTTATACAAGTTGGACAGACAAACGGAATACAACTAGCAATCAGTTATTCATTAATAAATTCAAACTTTCTACAATCACTTCTGTTTCGCAAGAGCAAATTCTAAAAAATGGCATCAAACTCTTCCCAAATCCTAATACAGGTAAATTTACCATTGAATTTGATAAACCTGGTCAGCGAAAAATTGAGATCATGGATATAACGGGCAAGGTTATCTACTCGGCAAATTCAAACAGTAGTTCTAATAAAATAGACCTGAAATTAGTTCAAGGCAACTATTTTGCAAGAATAACTGAGGCTGAAAAGACAGAAACGCTCTCTTTTATTATTGAGTAATTGGTTTAACCTAAAAACTCTAAAAAAATCTCAAACTTTACTGTGAGTTCATTCGGAACGCTGCGCCCGGGATAGAACGAAAAGCCCCCGCGAGAATTTTGCATTGTGGCGCTTAAGCGAGGAGGCGACCAACGGAAGCCACCGCAGCTTTAGCGCCACAGCAAAAGACCGCGGGGCTTGAAGTGAAAGCCCGAAAAGGCGCCCAAATTAAACGAACTACTTTATGAGGCCTATCCAAACGAAACCTTTATAACTGTTCAATACTTCTCTCTTTTTGTTAATTCTGTTCAACCGTATTTTATTATTTTAGTAAAAATTAAATAACATGAAAAAACTTTACTTTTTACTTATACTAAGCGCATTTACGCAAATTAGCAAAGCGCAAGTTCCAACATGTTCACTTAACCCTACGTTTATTGCAGGCCCTAAGGATGGCGTTTATCCTGATAGCCTTACCAATTTTATTTCGGGAACAGTTGGCCAACCTTATATTCAAAATATCACTGTAAAAGTTCCTTTAGATACAATTCAGTCTTTAAAGTTTTGCTTTAATCGCGTTGTACTTTCAACACCAACAAACGTGGCTAATTATAATCTTCCTCCGGGATTATTCTTTGGCTCATCTACTGCTGCTGTAGCTAATGGAACTATTAGTGGTGCCATATCATTAAAATTCCCCGGCAATGCTAATAATTGTGCAAGCATCTACGGAACACCTACCACTGCGGGAACATACACTCTTAGATTACAAACCGACACTTACGCTACTTTTACAGTTGGAACATGTGCCTCATCTCCAAATATAAATGGTGGCACAAAATTAAATACTACAATACTGGGCTATTACATCATTACTATAAGTCCATTAGCAGGTGTTAATGAAGTTATAAATTCAAAGTCGCTTGAACTTACAAATGTTCCAAATCCATTTACTGGAAAGACGATCATTAAATTCAATGTAAAGGATCAAAGCTCGATGGATATCAAAGTTCGTGATGTATTGGGTAAAACAGTATTTACAGATAACATCAAAACAAAATTTGGTGAGAATGCCTATGAATTTGATGGTTCAAAATTAAATACCGGAATTTATTTTTATACCATCAGCTACAAAAATTATTCAGAAACCAAACGAATGATCATTGCCTCTAATTAATGAGTTCACAGGCCTTTGAATTACTTATTTTAGGATGCAGTTCCGCTAGTCCCACAGCCGAAAGAAATCAAACCTCGCAGCTATTGAACATAGCTGAGCGTCATTTTTTAATTGACTGTGGCGAAGCAACGCAAATTCAACTACGAAGATTCAAAGCCCGTTTTCAAAAAATAGATCATATTTTTATTAGTCATTTACATGGCGATCATTTTTTTGGATTGCCCGGCTACTTAAGCAGCATGCATCTTTTGGGAAGGCAGCAAGAACTTACCATTTACGCGCCAAAAGAATTGAAACAAGTATTGGATGTGATCCATGAAGTATCCGAAACAAAATTAAGTTATCCGGTTAAATGGCATTTTACCGATAATAAAAAGCAAGAATTACTATTTGAAGATGATAAAGTGCAAGTATATTCTTTCCCTTTAAAACATCGCATTTATTGTACAGGCTTTTTATTTAAAGAAAAACCATACCAACGAAAAATTGATAAATTCTTATTGGAGAAACACGGGGTATCTACGGCCGACATTCATTTATTAAGGGATGGTTTTGATGTAACAAATGATAAAGGCGAAAAAGTTTTGAATAAAGCAGTTACGCTCGATCCTCCAAAACCAAGAACCTACGCCTATTGCAGCGATACCATTTACGATGAAACATTAATACAATTCATTAAAGATGCTGATCTGTTATATCACGAAAGCACATTTTTAGATGACAAGATCGATCGTGCTAAAATAACGTTTCACTCTACAGCAAAACAAGCGGCTAACATTGCAAAGCTTTCGAGCGCCAAAAAATTATTGCTTGGGCATTTCTCTGCACGTTACGGAAATTTAGATCAGTTTGTAGTAGAAGCCAAAGAGGTATTTGACAATTGCGCGCTGGCTATTGAAGGGAAGGTAATTCAGGTGGAGCACTCAATTTAGAGGCAGAAACATTCTTTAATACAATTAATTGTTTCTAATAGGTCGGTCCTACGGAGCTTTGTACCTCTCTTCTTTGTTTTCTAATAATAGTTTGTCCCTACGGGACAAAGGATCAATGTTTTCACTAAAACAGTTACGGCTCCATAGGAGCCGACTATTATTAACAAACCGCTAAAATTTAAGAATAGAGCTCCGTAGGAGCGACCTATTATATACTCTTAAGCACAAACTTCCTTAAAAAACTTACTGCCGCGTTTGCTGTCATCACAATATTGCGATTACGGTCATCTCCAAACTGAAATGATTTTGCCAATGTTTTTTTACCATCACTCACAGCGATCCAAACAAAACCAACGGGTTTATCGGGCGTTCCTCCACCGGGGCCGGCAATTCCACTAATGGAAATAGAAAAATCAGACTTTAATTTTGCGCGAACATTTTCTGCAAGGGCTAACACACATTCCTTACTTACAGCACCATGTTTTTCAAAAATAGTTTTGTCTACATTTAAAAGTTCGTGTTTTGCATCGTTGGTATAAGGAACAATACCCCCTTTAAATATATCCGAACTTCCAGCAATCGCCGTAAACAACGAAGAAACATATCCGCCCGTACAACTCTCGGCAATGGCAAGCGTTTGTTTTCTTTCCTTTAAAAGATCAGAGGTTATTTTTTCAATGGTAGGCATTTCTTCGCCATAATTCTCGAATCCAAAGACATGGTCTTTAATCATCGGAATTACTTTTTCAATTTCACGTTCTACAGTTTCCCTTATTTTCTTCTCGTTATCTCCACTTGTAGATAGTCGTAATCGCACCATACCAGGCTGTGGCAAATAAGCTAACTTAATATTACTTGCTGCTAATCCATCTTCCCACTTTTCTATCAATTCTGCTAAAGTACTCTCTCCGATTCCCTGAGTTAAAATTGTTTTATGATAAATATGTGGCAATTTAAATTCTGCCTTTATTGCCGGAAGGATCTCAGCGATCATCATTTCCTTCATTTCATAAAGCACTCCTGGCCTAGAAATAAAATGCACATTATTTTTTTGCATCCACATTCCGGGGGCTGTTCCGCTTTTGTTTCTTATAGGTCTACAACCTTTTGGTATTAACGCTTGATCTTTATTCAACTGACTCACTTCTCTGCCGCGCTTTATAAAAAATGAACTTACATCTACTAAAATTGCTTCATCAAGCACTAATTCTACTCCAAAATACTGAGTAAATGTCTTTTTTGTGATATCATCCTTTGTGGGACCCAAACCTCCTGTAATAAAAACCATATCTGCTCTTTGAGAAGCATTTTCAAGGCCTTTCAATATCTCCTCGCGATCATCGCTCACGGTAGCCATGTGAACAACCTTAATTCCAATAAGATTCAATTGTTGAGCAATCCATACCGTATTCGTATTGGTTACTTGCCCAATCAAGATCTCATCCCCTATGGTTAATATCTCGGCCTTCATGATTTATAAAAAACAAGTATAAATCAATTATTTAATAAAAAACAGTTTATTTTTGTATAAATTAGTAAATGATGAAAAAATCGCTGGCAATTATTGCACTCATAAGCTTTTGCTTTGGGGCTCAAGGTCAATCCATGTTAGATAAATTAAAGAATAAAAAAGATTCTTTAGCTAAAAAAGTAAATAGTGTTGTTACACCAACTTCACCGCCAGCGCTTACCAACGAAGAGGTTATTAAAGGTTTAAAAGAAGCCTTGAGTATTGGAACAAATAGTTCATCTTCTATGGCCAGTAAATTAGATGGCTATTATAAAAATCCGCGCATTTTTATTCCCTGGCCACAAGAAGCCGCAGAAATGAAAACAAAGCTTACCAGTTTGGGGATGCAAAAAAAGATCGCTGAGTTTGAAACAAGCTTAAATCGTGCCGCTGAAGAAGCTGCCAAAGGAGCTGCGACCATTTTTATTGATGCGATTACCAATATGAGTGTGAGCGATGGTTTTGCTATTTTAAAAGGGAATGATACTGCAGCTACACATTTTTTAAGAGAAAATACGTATTCACCTTTGAAAATAAAATTTAAACCGGTGGTGAAAGATGCTATTGCCAAAGTAAAAGTTACGAGCTATTGGAATCCGTTAGTTACAAAATACAATAAGATCCCGGGGGTAAAAAAACAAAATCCGGATCTGGAAGAGTATGTTACCATTAAAGCTATAAATGGATTAATGCTTTTGATATCTGATGAAGAAGCGAAAATACGTAAGGACCCTGCGGCTCGTGTAACTGATCTTTTGCGAAAAGTATTCGGAACAAAACCTTAATTCATTAACGCTTGTTAACACAACTTACATCATAAACAGCCCATTTTATACGTTGAGCTTTGATCAACATAAAACACAATTCAAATACATATGAAATTAGATCTAAAAAAATTAATGCCTTACATCGCCGGTGTTGTTTTATTCGCAGCACTAACACTGTTCTTTTTTAAACCTCTTTTAAGTGGTAAAGAATTAAAACAAGGTGATATTGATCGCCACAAGGGAATGAGCAAAGAAATTGTTGATTACCGCGAAAAACATGATGCAGAACCATTATGGACCAACTCCATGTTTGGTGGAATGCCGGCGTATCAAATTTCTACACTTTACCCAGGTAATTGGGTAAATAAATTAGATGCTGCCTTTAAATTATTTTTACCACATCCTTCAGGATACATGTTCTTGTATTTTCTCGGGTTCTTTATTTTATTGCTTTGTTTAAAGGTTGATCCATGGCTTGCCATTGTTGGTGCTTTAGCATACGGACTGAGCAGCTACTTTTTAATTATTATTGAAGCAGGTCATAATTCCAAAGCAAATGCATTAGGTTATTTACCGGCATTACTTGGCGGAATTATTTTATTATTCAATGGGCGCATTTGGTTGGGTTTTGCTCTTACAGCGCTTTTTACTGCAATGGAATTAAATGCTAATCATGTTCAGATCTCTTACTATGGTTATATTTTAATTGGTTTTGTTTGGCTTGGATATGGCATCGCGGCTTTGCGCTCTAATGGCATAAAAGCATTTGCAATAGCAACTGCTGTTCTTATCGCTGCATCACTTGTTGGTGTATTACCAAATGCCGGAAATTTAATGTGTACAAATGAATATGGCAAAATGAGTACGCGCGGAAGAACAGATCTTACCATAAATGAAAAATTACAAAAGAACGCTAACAATATTACTTCCGGTTTAGATAAAGATTATGCCACACAATGGAGTTATGGAATTGGCGAAACATTTACGTTTTTAATTCCCGATTTTAAAGGTGGGCCAAGTAGCTCCATTAAAAAAGTGGATGCTAACGCATTGAAAAAAGTAGATCCGGAATTTAAAGAACAAGTTGGTTCTATGTATTCTTACTTTGGCGAACAACCTTTTACAAGCGGACCGGTTTACATTGGAGCAATTGTTATTTTCCTTGCATTTTTAGGAATGTTTGTGGTGAAGAGTAACTTAAAATGGCCTTTGTTCTTTGCCACATTACTAACCGTTGCATTAAGCTGGGGAAGTAATTACAAATGGCTCAGCGATTTTTTTATGGATCATGTTCCGGGATATAATAAATTCCGCGCGGTAAGTATGATCTTGATCGTTGCAGAACTTACCATTCCACTCATGGCTATTTTAGCCGTTAACGAATTGCTAAAACATAAAAACTGGAGCGATAAGATCAGTTTACGTTTTGCAAAGAACGGCATTGAACTAAAAAAACTTTTTTTCATTTCTACAATAGTTATCGGCGGATTTTGTTTGCTATGTTATGTTGCGCCTTCGATGTTCAATACATTTAGCGGAACAAACGAAGAAGCTTTACTAGTTCAAGAGTTTACTAAAGGCGGAAACCCTGAATCGCAGGTAAAGCCCTATGTGGCACAAATGATGCCTGAACTTGAAAAAGCACGCGAGGCCATATTTAAAGCAGACGCACTACGTTCGTTCATTTTTATTTTAATGGCAGCTGCATTTATCTATTTATTCTATACAAATAAGATCAAACGCGAGATCTTACTTGCTGCATTGGGCATTTTTATTTTAATTGATCTTTGGACCGTTGATATTCGCTACATTGATGCAAGCTCCTTTGTTCCAAAAAATCAAAACAAACAAGATGTAGCACAAAAGTCACAGGCCGACGATATCATTTTGGAAGATAAAGGGTTTAATAACCGTGTGTTGAACTTAACGGTGAATACATTCAATGATGCTTCCACCTCGTATTATCATCAATCTATTGGTGGTTATCATGGTGCTAAACTTAAAAAATATCAGGAGTTAGTAGATTTTCATGTATCAAAAGAGATAAGTACATTTTACGCTGGCGCCAATAAAGCTTTAGGTAACGATAGCTTAATGGATGAATTACTTTCTAAATTGAACGTGATAAATATGTTGAACACAAAATATTTCATTCTTCCCGGTGGCGAAAGTGGACCTTCTCCATTCACAAATTCAAAAACAAATGGTAATGCATGGTTTGTGAAGAATGTAAAAGCTGTTGCAAGTTCGGATGATGAGATAAAAGAACTTTATAAAACAAATACCAAGCGCGAATTGGTTGTGCAAGAAAAATTTAAAGCGGAAGTTCCTTTCAAAGAAACCTATGATGGTCAAGGAAGTATTAAACTTACTTCTTACGAACCAAATCATTTAACTTACGAAAGCGAAACTAGCGCTGAGCAAATGGCTGTATTCTCTGAGATCTATTATCCGTTTGGATGGAATGCCTATGTTGACGGGCAATTAAAACCACACGCTTGTGGTAATTATGTATTACGCGCTATGATCGTACCCGCAGGGAAACATAAAGTAGAATTTAAGTTCGAACCAAAGACCTACGAAACCGGTAACAGCATTGCAATGGCAGGCTCTGCCATTTTATTCTTAAGCATTGGCTTGAGTCTATTTTTTGAGTACAAAAAGAAAAATACTGTTAATTAATGCTCAAAAACAGGAGTAATTGTCATGGTTTTATGACATAAAGACCTTAACTTTGAATGGAACGATTATTGAAAGACAAACCTTATAAAAAATAAAATAGTATGGCATTAGAAATCACAGACGCGAATTTTGACGAATTAGTTTTAAAAAGCGATAAACCGGTATTAATAGATTTTTGGGCAGAATGGTGCGGTCCTTGCCGCATGGTTGGCCCTGTAGTTGAAGAACTGGCAAAAGAATACGATGGTAAAGCAGTTATAGGTAAAGTAAATGTTGATCACAACTCCGAGATCAGCGCTAAATACGGTATTCGCAACATCCCTACTCTTTTGTATTTTAAAAACGGACAAGTTGTAGACAAACAAGTTGGTGTTGCCGCAAAAGCAGCATTAGCCGCTAAGTTACAAGCACAATTATAAAACATTTATTATAAAAATATCCTCCCTTCCTTATGTTGGGAGGATATTTTAATTTTAGTGAAATTCATGCTTTAATAATGAGATTTGATATTATTACCAAGCTGTTAAGTTATTTTTACCCTATTACCACAAAAATTAGAACAGAAAAAAACGGGATAGTGGAGTTAACGTATAGTAGTGGTAGAAAAATATTGGATAACTCCAACGCCAATTATTCTTACGGCTCCTTACAACGCATCTTAAAATTCGGCTTAGAAAAAATAGAGTTCACTAAGGTTAACGACGTTCTTTTACTCGGCCTTGGGGGTGGTAGTGTTATCCACACTCTTAGAAATGATTTTGGATTTACCGGTAAAATTACAGCAGTTGAGATCGACAAGACAATCATTGATATTGCCATGAATGAATTTGAACTTATGTTAGATGCAAATTTAGAGACCATACATACTGATGCAACTGAGTATGTAAAAAATAACGCTAAAAAAAGCGACCTCCTAATAGTTGACATTTATATCGACGCTATTGTACCAAGTGACTTTTATACAACTCAATTTTGGAACAACGCATTACAGCTTATTAATAAAAATGGGTACTTTATTTTTAACGCTTGTATTTTTAACGAGAACAGCGAAAAACAAATGTCGGATCTACTTAATTATTTGCGCACCTCCAATTCTATTCAATTATTCAACAAAGTTGAGGGAACCAATACGCTGATAGTTGGCACGAAAAATTGATCAATCAATGATTTTCAATTAAACCTAATGAGTAGGCACCTTCAAGATAGGCCTGCAATCAACAACTGCGTGTAAGCCCAGGGAATAATGGCCCATCATCAATTCTGATGTATTCCGGGAGTTTTGAAGCTTTTATTGCTAAACATCGAATTTTGTTGTGAATTAGACGTATTTCTGAACAAAAGTAATATATTTGTTGAAGTTAAAACCCTCTATAAGTATGAGAAATTTTAAACCACTAGCCTTAGCTTCTTTAAGCATCATTTTATTGTCATCATGCGGTGGCGAAACTCCTGTTGAAGATAAAAGTGCTTCAGAACATATTGAGGAAGTTGCAAAAGATACTACTCCTGTTACAGTTGATGATGTTTCGAAATTTAAATTCGATTTTGCTTTAGCTAATATACCTTCACCGGCTGCTAGTATTGATGAGCTTTCAAAATGGGGAATTGATTACGATCGTGAATTAATGAACGATCCTAAAAAAGGAAAGAACTACAGTTCTGAATTTCAAAAAGCAGTTAATCTTGGGATCTACAATATTGATATGTGTTATGCTATTGTTAATGAGCGTGGCGAAGATGTTTTGAAATATATGAAAACTGTTTTGATAACATCTGATGCTTTAGGATTAAAAGGCGCGGTGGATCAAATGATAGGAAAAAGAGCAGAACAAAATTTAGGCAGCAAAGATTCGTTGCTTCAAATATTAGATGAGATCTTAATTAAAAGTGATAGTTATTTACGTACCAACGAGCGCTTGTATACGGCCTCTACAGTTTTTTCTGGCGGATGGTTAGAAAGTCTGTATTTAGCTTGTAAGATTACTGATAAAGCAGTGGATGAAGCTGTGAAGGCTAAGGGCCGTAAACATCTTTGGGAGCAGCGTTTTCATCTTGGTAATTTGGTTACTGTGATGGATGATCATAAGGACAAAAAAGAAGCCCAAGACATGAACTCAGAATTTAGAGCAATACACAAGGAGATCAATAATGTAAAAAAACCTGAAGACATGACCGCTGCAAAATACAAATCGATCAGCGAAAAGATCTACTCTTTGCGTAATAAATTAACCCAGTAATTCTTCTTTAAAAAAGATAAACGATTCAGGAGTATTGCTTCGGGATTTTTTTTGCTAACCAATGCCAATTCTAATGGAGTGTGTTTGGAGGTCGATATAACATATTGATTATATGGACTCGGAGTCTGAACATTGATATGGATTAATTTCAACGCCATTCAAAGCCCCTTAACGAACATGTTGTTCGGATAGAATTTACTGCTCAAGGAAATGCCTATGGCCTTTTATAGCGCCTTCATATCAACAAGAAGTCTGATAAGCAACGGAACATCTGTAAATAAAAAACCCTCAAGCTTACTTGAGGGTTTTAATATTTTAAATACTTAGAAATGCCATAGGTCATGTTCCCATCTAAAGATATCTCCTTTGATGCGATCGCTTTCTAAAAGGGCGTCAATACCTCTTGAATACTGTATAATAGAACGATCGTAAGCATTGGTTTCTTTAGTTATGGTACTAGCAAATTGTCTCTTCCAGAAGATATCTTCAAACGTACGTCTTTCGCTATCATTCTTTGGATTAAATACTTCATGTTTAGCAAATAAAGGACGACAAGCAGGGAAATACACCCAGAATTGCTCCTTTACAGCTTCTTTATCTTCGTCATAAGTAAATACGCCCATTCCTAAGATACGAACTTCCAATACAGATTTTTGCTTATCAAAGAACCAATCTTCTTTTAAACGATATAAACGAATATTACGGAAGATAGAAGTTGAATCACACTTAAATACTTTAGTGATGATCTCATTACCTTCAGCATCCACGTTACTTTCATCTAACGAGTCGCATTTCTTTATCTTATCGCGGATCTGAGACAATTCTAATGGAGAAACAAATTCCTCATCATTAAACGCCAACAATTCACCTTTTAAGATATACTTAGATAACACCTGGAATAAAGAGATCCTGCTTGCTAAGGTCTCAATTGGGTAATATAACTGATGATTGATCTTCTCACGCATGTCAACATCACGCCAAACGCGCTTTTCCCACGTAACATCACCTTCACGAAGGTGAGTGTAAGGAATGAACTTCCTATTAATAGCATTTTCTTTATCGTAAATACCATCTTTATAATCACCAGGATTAAAAATGGTTGGCCCCTGAGAAAACACCTGTCCGAAAACAAGGAGAGCCAATACTACTAAAATGTTACGTTTCATAATTGTTTTATTTTACTTTAATGGTAACGCCAGGAATGTTCCTTATAGATCCATCAGGACCTTTTGCTTTAACGTTCTCAATAAATATCTTACTACCTACACCGGCAGTTGCTAATATCTGACGAGCACCACCCGAAAGACTGTTTCCTGAACATGCCTCTGACTTCAGCACCCCTTTTACAACGGCTGTTAACTCAAAAGATGTTACAACGAATTTAGCATCAAAATCGAAACCTGGAAGGTCGGCAACAACACCACCAATAGATGATAATTCGATCTTCTTCATGTCTACGTTACCTGATTTACCACCCACTTTTGCAACCGGATCTGGAATTTTCTTAACACGGAATTTGAACGAACCTTGTGGTTTTGTACCGTCTTTAGTTTTAGCAGAAACGTTAATGGTTACAGTACCAGGTGTACTAGCTGTTACCACATATTTACCACCACCGCCACCAGAACCAAGTTTAATTCCACCTGATGCCGATACTTGTAAATCTGTTGGAGCAACACCACCAGCAGAAACACTGATAGGATTTGGAACACCAATATAGAATACGTTCATTTTATCCAAAGCAACCGCGGCACTTGGCGCAGCTACCATGTAAGAGCCTGAGAAAGGATAGTTATCAAAAGATCCATCAGGTTTTTTGAACTTGATGATACCTTTGTAATTCTGTTCACCTTGTCCGCTAGTTCCTTGCTCTAATTTACCCATACCATCAGCAATAGGAACCGGAGTTCCGCCTGCACCTGTAGCAGAGTCAGCACCAAGCAATACTTGCATCATATCAGCAGTCATAGCACTTGAAGAAGCTGCTAAGAAGATATCAGCTTTATACGGCTGACCAGCTTGGATATAAGAAGAAGGAGCAATAACTTTTGCATTTAACTTATCGAATTTGATAGCTAATTTACCACTAGCAGCACTATACTCACCTAAAATTTCAGCTTCTAAGTTCTTCAAGTCAGCTTGCATTTTATTTAAGTTTGTAATAACAGCAGCTTCAGGTAAGTGATAGAAATTCTCTACGTGCCATGTCATTTTAATACCATCTTCTTCTGCACCACTATCATGAGGTTTCATGTCAGTGAACTTCTTTTTTAAGTTAGCGTAGATCTCTGGTAAAAACTTGGTCTTCTTGTCAGCCTGCATTCCATCCAACTGACTAATTAAACCATTCATTAAGGCGTCTAACTTTCCGCGAAGCTCTAAAGCTGAATTTGGTTTATTCTCAGGGGTAGCTGCATCACTTCCAATAAGCACGTGAGTTGGCATGTCATAGTCATCCATTTTAGCAGCAAACCTTAATTGCATAGTGTCTCCACCACCCAACTTTTCAGTTTCTTCATATACTACCTTCTTTAGATTCTCGATATACTTAACTACCTCGTCGATCTTTGTTTGAGCTTCTTGAGCTTTATCGTAATATGGCTTTGCAGCCGGGTTACCGTTAATAGTGTTTTGAAAAGCTTCCATTACTCGCTTATTATTAGCGGTAAGGTTCTTCTTACTTTTCTCCATACTCTCGTTCACAGTAACGTAACCTTTCAAAATTTGTTTTGATACATTCATAGCCAGAAGAGCCGTTAGTACCAGGTACATCATCCCGATCATCTTCTGCCTAGGGGTTTCTTTGCCTCCGCCCATTTTGTTATAGTTTCTTTAAAAGTTAAAAATTAATTTCTTTTATAAACGTAATAATCCCGCAACACTAAATGGCTACGGGGCTATTACAAAATAATTACTTGTTGTAATTCATTGCACTTAACATGTTGCCATAAATTGTATTCAAGGCAGTTAAGTTACCAGACAATGATGACATTTCTTGACGATACTTACGAGTATCTTCCACTGAATCGTGAAGATTCTTCATTAGATCGTGCAATCCGTCATAGAATTTATTAGTTGCATCTAAATGATCCTTGCTTCCTTGTAATTGCAATTCGTAAGTTGCATTTAAAGCAGAAAGATTCTTAGAAACTTTATTTAAAGACTCTCCAATTGAATAACCTGCATCGTTTGAGTTGGCAAGATCTTCCATTGATTTAGCAGCACTTTTATATGTATCAGCTAAAGTAGAAACGCTAGCTGAAGCACTTTTTACGTTAGAAACATATTCACTTGTTGCAGAATGAGCGTCAGAGATATCACCAATTTTACTTGCTGAATCGCTTAAAGTTTTCATACCAGCACCTAAGCTCTCGATCAAATCCGGACCGATCTTAGCTTCTTCCAACATTTTATCTAATTGTTGAGAAACAGGTAAACCGTTGTGAGTTTCTGGTTCTTCATGACCCATACCTGCTAATTCAGGATAAGCTAAAGTCCAGTCAACCTCTTCGTGTGGAATATCTATTCCGAATAAACAAAATAATACAGCCTCAGTACCAAGTCCGCCAATAAGGGCTATGGAAGCTCCAGGCCAGTGCATAATCTTAAATAAAGCTCCAATGATTACAATAGAAGCGCCGAAACAAGAAGCCAAGTGTAAGTACCTCTTAAAGCCTTGTACTTTTCCTAATTTACTCATAGTGATGTGTTTTGTGTTTGTTAGTGATTAGATTTGTTAGTTATTTGTGTTTGTTCTTTGTGTTTAAAATCTTCAACTAGATTTCATCTCCTTTAGCACGACCTAAATAAGTCATTACATTTCGGAAACCTAGGTAACATTTAGCAGTATCTTGATATTCGTAAGTACGTGTACTTGTTTGCAGATAATAACCTACATCTTTCCAGCTACCACCACGAATAACTTTTCTTTTCAATACGTTTGCGTCTTTCTCTTGCGCTTCATATACATAATCAGGGTTAAGATCATGTTGGAAATCGTAAGCCGACTCATCGTAAGCATTGCTTGTCCACTCTGATACGTTACCAGCCATACAATATAAACCGTAATCGTTAGGGTTATAAGAATAAATATACACTGAGTGGAATCCACCGTCATCTATATAAGAACCACGCATCGGTTTAAAGTTACCTAAGAAACAACCACGTGAGTTACGGATATAAGGACCACCCCAAGGGTAAGGAGATTTATCCAGGCCACCGCGAGCAGCATATTCCCACTCTGATTCAGTTGGTAAACGGAAATCGTTAACGATAGATTGACCAGTTCCCATTAAGAAGTTATTCAATAATAATGATCTCCAAATTGAGAAAGCACGAACTTGTTTCCAAGTTACACCTACCACCGGATAATCATCATAAGCCGGATGCCAGAAATACATATTAGTTAAAGGCTCATTGAATGAGTATGTATAATCATGTACCCAAGCTAAAGTATCAGGATAAACATTAATTACGTCTTTAATAATGAAAACCGAACGGTCAACACCATTTCTTACGCGCTCACGGTAGTTACCTGCACCAATTGACTCTTGATCTTTTACATTATAAGTACCTAATGTTTTGCTATCTCTTGCCGGATCAGCTACCTGAGTAGAAACTCCACCCGGTGCACCATTTTGACCGTCATTTAAGTGAACACCGTTCATGTAATCCGCCTTTTTATAATCATGCGCCGCATCTTGTACGTCGGCTGATTTATTAGCACGGAAACGGTTAGTTTTAGAAGCTGCTAATTTGATATCGATACGATAGTATTCGTAGTTTAATTTACGAGTATCTATTTCTTTACGGTTGTAGAAACGCTCTCCTTCCGGCAAATACATTGGTTGAAGATCGGCACGATAATCATCATCGCCACTTTCCCAGTTTATTTTCTTGTCCCAGTTGATATATGGATCTTGTAGGTTATTATCACCTTTAAATATAGGCCATGCCGCCAAATAATCATCTTGAGAGATTTGAAATTCTTCAGCTTCTCCGTTAGAACCATAAGCCAATAATTTACGGGCTATAGAGTCGCGAACCCAGTACACGAATTGACGGTACTCGTTGTTTGAGATCTCAGAATCATCAATGTAAAAGGCTTGCACCGATACCATTTTTGATTTAGTAGTGTGAGCCATTGGAGCTTCCTCATCGTCAGGACCCATATGGTACGATCCCATTGGGATATAAAGCGTTCCAAACGGATCTGGTTGATACCATTTTTCACGGCCTACTACGCCAACCAATTCAGCACTGTGAGTGTTACAGCCAACAATCACGGCCATAAACGAAGCTAATATCAGTAGTCTTTTCATATACTTTCTTTTTATAACACTGCTTTTTTCAAAGGTTACAAACTCAGGATGTTAAAGAGTTATTAACAATTGGTGTTAGCAGTAAGTGGCTTTAACGGTCGATAGTTAAAAAGGTTTCGTTTTGAGTTAAATTAGTTCAAAAATCTCTCGTCGCCATAACTTGCCATTTTTTTCTTTGTTAGAGGATAGCAAACCCCTACTGTAATCTCGTGAGTACCACCAGAATAGCCTTTAATTTTTGAAAGCGTATAGTCGTAAGAATATACACCTTTAATAGACATTCCCTTTGGGGTAAAGTGCTGATAACCAATCATTGGGGCAACAGCATCCGTATGACGGTAAGTTATACCGGCAATAACTTTTTGGTCCCACATATAAGTTACGTTAGCGTCTATTACTGTGGCATTTACGTCAGAACGAACCATAATATTAGGTATGATCTCATTTCTTGGGTCTAAAGCCAAATGATAACCAGCTTGAATATAGTAGTGACGGGTTACTTTGTATTTAACGCTATCATCAGCTGTTTTTAATAATTGAGCAGGTAAGTGAGTTGAAGATATACCAACATAGATCTTACGAGGAATAGAATAAAACGCGCCAAAACCAACGTCATAAGTGGTTTTATTTAAGTCAACATTTGTTCCATAAACATTTGTTCCATCACCATAACTACCCGGGATCGAATTATCAATTGAACCTACATCCGGTGGAATCCAGGTCTCACTAACTTGTTTTTGTAGCATACCAAGGTCTAATCCAAAACCTAAAGTTCCTCCCATAAGATTCATGTTGTAAGCAACAGGAATACGAAGGAATAAAGTTTGAATAGGTCCGATCTTATCCATCATCACGTTCAAACCAACACCAAGTGGAGTTTCAGGTAAACGCATATCTGCAGTTAAAGCAAAAGATTGCGGTGCGCCAGGAAAACTTGTCCATTGTTGACGGAAGTGCAATACCCCGCAAATGTTCCCTGAATTACCAGCGTATCCCGCGTTGTACATCAGTTTATTGTTCATGAACTGTGTAAACTGAGGATCTTGTTGTGCAACCACAACGCCCGAAAAGCCTACTAACAGAAGAGTAACTTTGGTAAGTAATTTTCTCATATTTTTTTCATTAAATAATTGATAGTACACTTTCACTCAATGTACCTAGGGTGCTAAATTAGCTAAAGTATATTAAAAAACAAATAATAGACGAAGTATTTTGTTAAAATTTTAACATTTAAAACGCTAAATTAGACGGAATTAGCCCCTACTCCGATTTAATAACCATCTGGTGGGTATTACGACTTTTTTGCTCCATCAAAACCACTTTATTTTCAGAAAGCTTGCTTACGATATCGTTGTCGTAATTTCTGATGGTCATGAGCTGCACATTTGTGTTGTAAAGTACCTTAAATTGATCTTGCAATTCAGCAATGAGTGGTTTGATCTTGAAATCATCCTCATCTACACAAACGCTAAAGCTAATAGCAGAATTTTGCATCATATTCACCTTAACGCCATGCTTAGAAAATATGGCGAAGATATTGCTGAGATTATCTTCTGCAATGAAACTAAAATCTTTTGGCTGAATAGAAATTAGCATCTGATCTGTTTTGAAAATATAGCTCGTTACATTCAGACGTTGATCAGATTCCTTGATCACAGTTCCCTCTTCTTCGGGTTTTAAAAATGATCTTACAAAAAGCGGAATTCCCTTATTTTGTAAGGGCTTTATTGTTTTTGGATGTATAACTGATGCACCGAAATACGTGAGTTCTATTGCATCATGATACGTGAGTTCTTTTATTTTTTGCGTGTTCTTAAAATATTTTGGATCGGCGTTCAAAACTCCAGGAACATCTTTCCAAATGATCACTTTTTCGGCGTTCAAAAAATAAGCGAGCAATGAAGCCGTGTAATCACTCCCTTCTCTTCCCAAAGTGGTTGTGTAATTTTCAGAAGTTCCTCCAATGAAGCCTTGCGTTACAACAATTTTATTTCTTTCGAGTACAGGTTGCAATTGATCCTTCACTATTTTTTCGCTCAACTCATAATCTACTTTTCCTTCTCGGTAGGTATTATCTGTTTGAATAATACCTCGCGCATCCATCCATTGATTTGAAATTCCGGCTTGGTTGAGAAAGGCCGAAACAATTTTTGTAGAGAGTACTTCTCCCAGAGAAACGATCTGATCGTAATGATGATTGAAAGTAAACGCAGGTGATTCTTCAATGGCCCAAAGCATTTCCAGGAACACATTTTCAAGATCGTTATAAATGGGGTCTGACGAATTTGGAATTAATTTTTTTAAAATATCGAAGTGATATTTTTTCACTTCTTCAAAAACCTCCATCACATTTGGCGTTTTAAAAAAATAGGCTTTTACCAACTCTTCTAATTTGTTGGTTACTTTTCCCATGGCCGAAACCACCACTACCGTAGGTTGTTGCGCATGTTTTTTTAAAATGCTTCCAACATTTATAACTGCTTCGGCATCTTTAACCGAAGCGCCACCAAATTTAAATACTTGCATCTGTTGCGTGTAAATTTAAGTGATTTCCATTTGAATGAAAATGTTTACCGCCACATTTATCCACAAAAGATGGGAAATAAAAAACCCCGACATTTGCGGTCGGGGCTCTTTGAAAGTTTTTAATTTATTATGGCTATTTAGGCATTTGTTGATTTGACTGCTGTTGATTTTGAGGTAATGGTGCAGCAGTTGATGCACGATTTTTTACTTTCGACATTGAATCTTCTTCAGAAACAGCTGAGGTTCCGGTATTTTTTGGAGCCAAAACAATGCTTAAAAAGAATAAACCGATAGCTAAACCCCAGGTTAACTTTTCGATAACCTCTGTTCCGCGTTTAACGCCCATAATTTGGTTAGCAGCACCAAACTGACTTTGGATACCTCCACCTTTTGAATTTTGTATCAATACTACTAAAATAAGCAGTACACAAACTATTACTATTAAAATTGACCAGATCATGATTTTTTGTTTTTATTTATCTTTCCTTAATTCTTCAATAAGGGATGCAAAGTAAGCACTTTTATTTGGATATTTCAAACTTAAGATCTGGTAGGACCGAATGGCCTTATTAACATTTCCCTGAAGGGCATATATCTTGGCCAGGGTCTCGGTTACAAGCTCCTCATTTTCAAGCAAACTCTCTTTAGCTTTTTGGTCGGCCACAAAGAATTTAGTGTCTTTATTTAACTTTATTGAGGTAGGGTTTGTATCAATTATTTTATCAATTAGCTGCTTTTGTTTGGCCTTTTTTTGTTGGTCCTGAACAGTTATTTTCTTGCTTTCCTGCTTCTCCTCGCCTACTTGAGTTTCATCAACATCACCTTCATTCTTTTGCTTAATGTATTTTATCCATTGCGCAAAATTAGCTCCCACAGGCATTGGAATGTCCTTTTTGTGCGCTGTATTTGTGTGTAGGATCTCTTTTTCTACAAATGCTTCTACAACATCTTTTTGAATTTCTCTTTCAACCTGTTCGTTGATATCGATCTTCTTTGTTTCAATTTTTTTCTCTTCAACAACAACTTCTTTGGTCTTTTTATCCTCAGGTAATTCTAAAATAACCACATCAGATTCAACTTTTACGGGCTTTACTTCTTCTTTGATCTCAACGGGTTTGTTGGCGTACAATAATTCATACAAATGATTTCTGCTTACCGCAACAATGGCTGTTTTTTTAATGGAGCGTTGAAAAGCCGATGCATCATTTCGTTTTGAAGAGATGGCATACAACAAATGCGCGGTTTGAAAATAAGGGAATTCCTGAGTGAGTTTTTCTAACTCCGGCAAATTCACATTCACTAATTGTGAGGGATCTTTTAAGTATGAATATAATTTTCTTGAGTTCAGATTACCAGTTATTGAACGCTTTATTAAAAATATCTTCTGTTAGTTGCCTATTTATTTCTTGCATCAGCTCCGATTCCTTTGACGATAAACTCGCATCACTCGGATAATCGGCAAAGCGAGAAAATGCTTGATCGAAGTTCTTTGTCTCATCAAATTTATTGAAATACTTTACACTTACAACAATAGTTAAACGATTTGAACCTGCTTTATCGCTTGCTTGAATAGCTACCGGCGCTACGTTGTAATCTACAATGGACCCTTCAAAGGAAAGATCACCATTTTGCTTCATCAATGCTAAATTGGTTTGCTGCGAAACAACATCGCGTAATTTCTCGGTGAAGATCTGTGATAAACTTGGCGGGGCCAAGGACGAATTATTTGTAAAAAAAGCCACAGAAACCGTTTTGGCCTCAGCAGGAATTGAAGCACCGCTTAATGAAATACGTGGCTTGCATGACGATAAAGCAATAAAAGTTGCTATCATTAATACAGCTAAGGATCTCATTTTAAACGTGCTCATTTTTTATTCTACGATATTGTATTCGTTTATTTTTCTGTACAAAGTTCTTTCGCTGATGCCTAATTCTTTTGCCGCGTATTTACGTTTTCCTTTGTGTTTACGCAAGGCTTTCTTGATCATATCTTTTTCCTTGTCCTGTAATGAAAGGGTTTCTTCTACCTCAATCGTTTGACCCGTATTTGCATTTTGAACCACGGGCTTATGAATAGTAATGGTTCCGTTTGATCCATTATTCAAATCATCGTTATGATAGACCACATCGTCTTTAGGCAAAACATTTACACTTCCGCCCGAGTTAACAATAATGTCGTGTACAACCGATTTAAGATCATTCACTTCTTTTTAAGATCAACAATAATTTTATAAAAAAGGTCGCGTTCTTTAAAATCGCCATTTAATGCCGAACCACCTGAAGTACTATCGTTACGCAAAAGTACGGGTACATTATTAGAACTGTATTGTGGTAAGTATTTTAAAAGGGTTTCTGCATTCACCTCTCTATTTTTTTCGATGATGCAAATTTGTTCAGTAATATTTTTTAGCTGCCTGATATTTCCGGGCCAAAAATAATTGGTCAACACTTGCTCGGCATCGCCGGTAAGTTTAACTACAGGCATACGGTATTTAGTAGAGCAGTCGTTCGAGAATTTTCTAAATAATAAATGTATGTCCTCTTTACGCTCGCGCAATGGTGGTAAAAAAATTGGCAATGTATTTAAACGATAATAAAGATCTACACGGAATTTTTCTCGCTCAATAGCTTGATAAAAATTAATATTGGTGGCCGCTACAACACGAACATCTGTTTTTTGAACTTTGCTGCTTCCTACTTTAATAAATTCGCCTGTTTCCAAAACACGCAACAATCGCGCTTGTGTTGAAAGTGGCAACTCCCCTACTTCATCTAAAAATATTGTTCCACCATTCGCTACTTCAAAATATCCTTTTCGTGCTTCCAATGCTCCAGTAAATGCGCCTTTTTCGTGACCAAACAATTCGCTGTCAATAGTTCCTTCAGGAATTGCGCCACAGTTTACCGCAATGTAAGGACCATGTTTACGAGTACTGAACTGATGAATTATTTGTGGAAAAACTTCTTTACCAGTTCCGCTTTCACCGTTGATCAGAACGTTGAGATCAGTTGGCGCGGCTTGCAAAGCAATTTCGATAGCTCTTTCTAAAAGCGTGTTATGCCCAATGATCGAGAATTTATTTTTTATGTCTGCTATATTCATCTTAAACTACCTTTCCAATGAGCGTGCTGCTTGTGCATTGATCAACCAATACATTTACATACTCTCCTTTTTTATGATCCCCCCTTGGAAAAACAACCACTGAATTCTGAGAATTTCTTCCCATCAACATGTCTTCCGATTTTTTTGAGACCCCTTCAATTAATACTCTATAAATTTTATTTAGTCCTTGTTTTGTTCTAATACCGCTGTGTAAACGTTGCAGATCCACTATTTCACTTAATCGTTTACGCTTTACTTCTTCAGGAACATCATCAGCATATTTGCGTTCAGCTAAAGTTTTCGGACGTTCACTGTACATGAACATAAATGCAAAATCGTAATGAACTTCTTCCATCAAACTCAAGGTTTCCTTATGTTCTTCTTCTGTTTCTGCGCAAAAACCGGAAATGATATCTGTACTAATTCCACAATCAGGAATAATTTTTCTTATCGCAGCAATTCTTTCCTTATACCATTCGCGAGTATAACCACGGTTCATCATCTCCAATACTTTTGAGCTTCCGCTTTGCACCGGTAAATGAATATTATTACAAATGTTCTCGTGTTTCGCCATCATATAAAGCACATCGTCCGTCATATCTTTTGGATGCGATGTTGAAAATCGCACGCGTAGATCAGGATCAACTAAAGCTACCTTCTCCAATAATTGTGCAAAGTTTGCGGCATTGCCTTTTTGTTCCTCAGTTAATGTCTCTTTTTTTAATCCTCCACCTGCCCACAAATACGAATCAACATTTTGTCCTAATAAAGTAACTTCTCTATAGCCAGCAGCAAAAGCTTCTTTAGCTTCTTTTACAATGCTTTCAGGATCGCGACTTCTTTCTCTACCTCTTGTAAAAGGAACCACGCAAAAACTGCACATGTTATCGCAACCGCGCGTAATGCTTATAAATGCCGAAACACCATTGCTGGTAAGCCTTACAGGAGTAAGATCAGCGTAAGTTTCTTCTTTGCTTAATATAACGTTTATGGCTTTGCGGCCATCTTCTGCTTCTTCAATTAAATTAGGTAGATCGCGATACGCATCAGGACCAACCACAATATCCACCAGTTTTTCTTCCTCTAAAAATTGCGTTTTTAAGCGCTCGGCCATACATCCCAAAACGCCAACAAGGGCTTTTGGATTTTTCAACTTCACTCTTTTAAAATCATTCAAACGATTGCGCACACGGGCTTCAGCTGCATCACGAATAGCGCACGTATTCACAAAAATAAGATCAGCCTCTTCAAAATCCTTAGTAGTAGTATATCCTTTATCTATTAATATAGAAGCAACAATTTCGCTGTCGGCAAAGTTCATCTGGCAACCATAGCTCTCTAAAAACAGCTTTTTGCCGTTTGAAACCTCTGGTTTTTTAACCAAAAGCGCCTCACCTTGCTTCGATTCGTCAATTATTTTGTTTTCTAGTTCCATTAAAAATTATTCGGGACCACAAATTTACTCAATTTAATGACAAAATGACAGAATTTAACTCTTTTTTGGGCTTTTTATGCCTTGATTTCAACGATTGACCTAAAATTTTGGATATTGTCTTTTAAATTTTATTCCTTTGCGAAAATTTTTTTTACAGCACTATTAATCAAATGAGTAAAAATTTAGTTATCGTTGAGTCACCCGCAAAAGCTAAAACTATAGAGGGATTTTTAGGGAAAGGCTTCACGGTTAGGTCGAGTTTTGGGCACGTGAGAGACCTTGTGAAAAAGGGCTATGGAGTTGATATAGAGAACAATTTTGAACCTACTTACGAAGTACAACCAGAGAAAGAAAAGGTAATTGCCGAATTAAGAAAGCTGAGTAAAAGTGCCGATATGGTATGGCTCGCATCCGATGAGGACCGCGAAGGAGAAGCAATTAGCTGGCATTTATTTGAATCGCTTGGATTAGATAAAAAGAAAACAAAGCGTATTGTTTTTCACGAGATCACTAAACCAGCAATTGAACAAGCAATAAAAAACCCACGTGAAATTGATGTGAATTTAGTAAATGCTCAACAAGCGCGCAGAATTTTAGACAGGCTAGTAGGTTTTGAATTATCACCTATATTATGGCGTAAAGTTCGTCCGAGTTTATCGGCCGGACGCGTTCAATCTGTTGCAGTTCGCTTAATTGTAGAACGCGAAAGAGAAGTTCAGAATTTCAAAAGCACAAATCATTTTAAAGTTACAGCGCAATTTCAGGTAGATAAATCTACTTTAAAGGCAGATCTTGATCAGCAATTTAAAACGGAAGCAGAAGCGCAAGCATTTTTAGAAAAGTGTAAAAATGCGATCTACAACATTAATTCGTTAGAAACAAAACCTGCAAAACGCACACCATCTGCGCCATTTACAACATCTACTTTACAACAAGAAGCTGCGCGAAAATTAGGATTTAGTGTTTCGCAAACAATGGTTGTAGCGCAACGTTTGTACGAAACAGGAAAAATTACCTATATGCGTACGGATAGCGTGAATTTATCGGAAACCGCATTAACACAGGCTCGCGAAGCGATCACAAAAAACTGGGGTGCTAAATATCATTTCCAACGTACGTATAAAACAAAATCAAAAGGCGCGCAAGAAGCTCACGAAGCAATTCGTCCTACATATATTAATGTAAGCGAAATTGAAGGTGAACGAAATGAGCAACGTTTGTACGAACTCATTTGGAAACGCACCATTGCCAGTCAAATGGCAGATGCAGAATTAGAAAGAACAACTGCAAAAATTGGCATCAATACAACAACAGAACAATTTACTGCAAAAGGTGAAGTGTTGAAATTTGATGGTTTCTTAAAAGTATACATTGAAAGTTCGGACGATGAAGATGAAGAAGAAAATTCATCAATGTTACCTCCGATCAAACAAGGAGATAAACTAAATCTATCTGAGATAATCGCGATGGAACGTTTCACACATCATCCACCGCGTTACACAGAAGCAAGTTTAGTAAAAAAATTAGAGGAATTAGGAATTGGAAGGCCGAGTACTTATGCACTAACCATTAGTACAGTTCAAAAACGTAATTATGTTGAAAAAGCCGATCTACAAGGGCAATTACGTAGTTATACGGTATTGAATTTTAAAGCCAATACAATTAAAAAAGAAACAAAAACAGAAACTACTGGTGCAGATAAAAGTAAATTATTACCAACCGATATTGGAATGGTAGTGAACGATTTTTTATTGCAACATTTCCCTGAGATCTTAGATTTTCATTTTACAGCCAAAGTTGAAGAAGAGTTTGACGAAATTGCCGAAGGAAAAATAAGCTGGCAAAAAATGTTGAAGGATTTTTACAAACCTTTTCATAAAACGGTTGAAAGTACAATTGATAGCAGCGAACGCGCAAGTGGCGAAAGAGAATTAGGAAAAGATCCCGTGAGTGGTAAAAAACTAATTGTACGTATTGGACGTTTTGGTCCACTGGCACAAATTGGCGAGACCAACGAAGCTACTGGAGAGAAAGCAAAATTTGCAGCGCTTCGTAAAGATCAGCGCATGGAAACCATCACATTAGATGATGCTTTATTGCTATTTAAAATGCCTCGCATTGTTGGAGAATATGAAGGGAAGGAAATGAAAGTTGGTATTGGAAGATTTGGCCCTTACGTTGTGCACGATAATGCATTTACTTCTTTAGGAAAAGATAATGATCCATACACAGTTGAAGCAGATAAATTAATTGAATTAATTACGGCAAAACGTGAAAAGGATGCTGCGAAAATAATTCGCACCTATCCTGAAAATGCAGCCTTAAAAGTATTACACGGCCGATGGGGACCATGTATTGTTTTAGGAAAAGAATTCTTTAAGATCCCGAAGGATAAAGAGCCTGCCAAATTAACTTTTGATGATATTGTAACTATTATTGGCGGACAAGAAGCTTATGAAGAAGCAGTAATCAATGCTTCGAAGAAGTTTGGAAGTAAGCCAACTAAAAAAGGAAAAGGTAAAAAAGCTAAGGTAGTGGCTAAACCAGTTGCTGCAGCAAAAACTGTAAAACCTGCCCGTCCGTCAGGCGGAAAAGCGGTAGCAAAAAAAGCTCCTGCCAAGGTAGCAGCAAAAAAAACGGTTGCTAAAAAAGTTGTTAAAGCACCGGTTAAAAAGGCCGCTCCAAAAAAAGCAGCTAAGAAAAAGAAAAGATAATTCGAATTTTATAGAATAAAAACCGCTAGTGAAAACTTAGCGGTTTTTTTATTTTCTAGAAATTAGCTACCTTTAAATTACGGAATGCTAAAACTAGACAGAACATATTCTTCTACCTACAATTTTAAAACTGCTAAAAAGGAAATTGAACATTATAAGGAATATTCTCTTGAGGAAATATTTGATGTCTTCAATTATCTTAATAGTGTAGCATATGATCATCCAATTATAAATCCCCCAAGGATGGACAAAACCATTTTTAGTTACAGATAATGGGAAATATTTTAAATGAAGATTTTCAAGAATTCATCTTGGCTCTCAATACCGCGAAAGTTGAGTATGTGTTAGTTGGGGGATACTCAGTGATATACTATGGCTATCCAAGAACTACTGGCGACCTCGACGTTTTCGTTGAAGTCAGTTTGGAAAACTACCAAAAACTAACAAAGGCTTTTTCGCTATTTCGAATGCCAACTTTTGATATGACTGAAACGAATTTTTTAAATAATTCAGAGATTGATGTTTTTTCATTTGGAAGATCACCGGTTTCTATAGAAATACTAAAGGAAATAAGTGGATTAACTTTTGCTGAAGTAAATAAAAATGCAATAGCAGTTGAATTTGAGGGTATCAAAACCAAAATGATACATCTATCTGATCTTATCAAGAATAAAAAAGCATCTGGAAGGCCTAAGGACATTAATGACCTTGAAAATCTTGACAAAAAATCCTAAAATTCATTTTTTGAGAATTCATTTTACTATTTTTAACCTAATGAAAAGGATCAATTCAATTTTACTTGCGCTTTTTTCAACGGCAAGTTTCGCGCAAAACACATTTGTTATTAGCGATGTTCATGTTATTCCAATTAGTACTAATACCGTTTTGGAACATCAAGATGTTTACATTAAAGATGGGATCATAGAAAAAATTGAAGCTCACAAAGCCGCTGCAACACCCGGCTATAAGCTCATAAAAGGGTCCGATAAATACATGATGCCCGGCCTTGCCGATATGCATGTGCATTTACCGGATGGCAGCGAACCTCTAACCAAACAACAAGCGTACGATTACTATTTACAAACCGGTGTTACAGTTTTACGCAGTATGCGCGGAGAAAAATTTCACCCTGCGCATCGCGATAGCATTGCAAAAGGATGGATCAAGGCTCCTAAATTGTATATTTCAAATCCTCTACCTGAGATAGATAGTTTGCTTAACAAAAAACGATTGAAAGCGTTTGTTGCAGAAATAAAAAACAACAAATACGATTTTGTAAAATATTTAAATGGCTTAAATGATAAAACAATGGCGGAAGTTTCCAAAGTTATAAAAAGCAATAAAATTGTAATTGCCGGGCACGTATACAAAGATGTTAGAACAAGTATGAAACTTGGATTTAGATCTATTGAACACCTCTCGCCCATTATGGATGCATTTAATGCCGACACTGCTAATTTTGATAAACTGCTTGCGGAAATGAAGGCGAATAACGTTTCCTTTTGTCCAACGGAATCATTTAGTCAGATCGTAGGTTTTCAATACTCGATCGACCAGAACATGAGCAGAAATGGAATGAATATCATTGATACAGCTTTAGCCAATACCTGGAAGAGGAATTATATTGGTTACATGGGGCAATTTAAAAAATCAGCTGTGCCTATTTATTTAAAACAAACAAAACGAGCCAAAATGGAAATTGATGCCTTTCATCCTATACTTCGCCGCATGGTAAAAGCGGATGTAAATGTGTTATTGAGTCCTGACAATTGTTTGTTTAATGTGCCGGGTTACGCCATGTTGGAAGAGATGAAATTGTATAGAGATGCGGGAATTTCGAATTATGATATTCTAAAGATCTCCACTTTGAATGCTGCAAATTTCTTTAATGAATCGAAAAAATGGGGGACAGTTGAAAGCGGAAAAGATGCTACCTTAATTTTGCTTGAGAAAAATCCTCTGGAAAATATTGAGAATATTTCTTCGGTATCCACTACGATGATCAAAGGAAAATTGATGTGGGAGAAGAAGTAGTTTACAGCTTTTCCAAAGCAGAATTTACCTTCGCCTCAATTTCAGCCATACTAAATTCGTTGTTCTTCACGAATTTTTTACCTGTAACTTTTTCAAAAAGCTCAATATAACGCTCGCTGATCTCATTGATCCAAGCATCGCTCATCTCAGGTATTTTTTGTCCGTCTTTTCCTTGAAAACCATTTTCGATCAACCAACGACGAACAAATTCCTTGCTCAATTGTTTTTGTTCTTCACCTTTTTTCTGACGCTCTTCATAGCCTTCTAAATAAAAATAACGTGATGAATCAGGTGTATGGATTTCGTCCATTAAACAGATCCTTCCATCGTATAAACCAAATTCATATTTAGTATCTACTAATATCAATCCCATTTTATTGGCCATTTCTTGTCCGCGAGCATACAAAGCTCTCGTATATTTCTCTAATTGTTCGTAATGTTCTTTACTTACAATTCCTTGTTTGATTATTTCTTCTTTGCTAATATCCTCATCGTGGCCTTCACTTGCTTTTGTGGTTGGCGTGATGATAGGTTCAGGAAATTTATCATTCTCCTTTAATCCTTCAGGCAATTTTACACCGCACAGAGTTCGTATTCCACTTGTGTAAGTTCTTGCAGCATGTCCGGCCACATAACCGCGAATTACCATTTCCACTTTAAATGGTTGGCACATTTTACCAACGCTTACTGAAGGGTGTGGCGTTGCAAGCAACCAATTAGGCACTACATCTTTTGTTGCATTCAAGAAATATTCAGCCAATTGATTTAAAACTTGTCCTTTGTAAGGAATACCTTTAGGCAACACTACATCAAACGCGCTAATGCGATCACTGGCCACCATTACCAAAATTTTGCTATTGATGGTGTAAACATCACGCACTTTACCTTTGTAAACAGCGGTTTGTCCTTTAAAATTAAAATCGGTTTTTGTAATAACGTTGCTCATAATTATATTGTCCATGTTTTTAATCCATCACTTGTAAAATGAAACGAATGCATTTTTCCGCCAAGCGCTTCAATTGCTTTTGCTACTTTTATTTTTGTATTTCCGGGGCAATAAAAGAACATAAAGCCTCCGCCACCCGCGCCTGAGATCTTTCCTCCGGTTGCACCATTTTTTATGGCTGTTTCATAGATCCTATCGATAAGGTCGTTAGAAATGCTTGTGGCCATTAATTTTTTATTGTGCCAACCAAAACGCAACACCTCCCCTATTTTATCTAATTCTCCCTTTAGTAATCCGTCTTTCATTTGATGAGCTTGCTCTTTTAAATTATGCATGGCCTCAACGCTTTTCTCATTCTTCTCGTTCACATTTTTTACCTGCTCGTTGATTATTTTTGCAGATAAACGTTGCGTATCCGTAAAATATAAAAGCAAATTCATTTCCAGCTCATTCAGTACCTCAGATTTTAACTGCAAAGGATTGACGATCACTTTATCATCGCCAAAAAATTCCATGTAATTAAATCCGCCAAACGTTGCTGCATATTGATCTTGCTTTCCGCCCGACATTCCAAGATCAATGCGCTCAATTTCGTAAGCTAAATGTGCAATATCATATTGCCCCAGCGGCAATTTGAACCATTCCACAAACGCGCCAAGCATTGATACCACAAGGGTTGACGAGGTTCCTAATCCGGAGCCTTGCGGCGCTTCGATGTAAGAAGTTAAACGAAAAGATAAAGGTCCGGTTTTAAATTGTTTTACTACACGATTATAAACCCCGATAAATAATTCAAACTCTTTAGTTATGGGTAATTCACTTACTGAATCAAAACTTATTTTTTGATCAGTGCCATCGATCACAAATTCGATCTTGCCGTTATCCAAAGGTTCAATTGTTGAATACGCGTACAAATTTATAGTTGCGTTTAAAATAGCTCCTCCAAATAATTCTGAATACGGGCTTACATCTGTGCCTCCGCCTGCTAATCCTAATCGTAATGGTGCTTTGCTTCTGATGATCATACTACTTCATGTTTATAAACTGTAATGGAACATCGTAATTTCCTTTTCTGCACAAAGCAATAACCGCCTGAAGATCATTTATACTTTTACTGCTAACACGAATGATCTCATCCATTGTTTGAGATGTAACTTTTAATTTACTAGATTTAATATCCGCGATAATTTTCTTTGACGCTTCCTTGTCAATTCCCTGACGAACTTTAATGTCTTTTTTGATCAGCGGTCCACTTGGGTAATGCTCTTTACTTTCATCCAATCCTCTAGGGTCTAAACCTTGCTTTATCATTCGCGAGTGAATTGCGTCGATAATAGCTGTTAAACGCATGTCATTTTCGGTAGAGACATTTATCACCAGGTCTTTTTTATTCAGCTCAATAGTGCTTTTACTATCTTTAAAATCCCAACGGTTCAAAATATCCTTTCGCGCCACGTTAATTGCGTTATCTAATAACTGACCGTCGAGTTTACTGGCTATATCAAATGAAGGCATTGATGAATTTTTACCAAAAATAAGGTTAATTTTGGATTCTGTTTGAACAAAATACTACCATATTTTCTACTTTTTTTCCTTGTGGGCTGTGATCCTGATAAATCTATTGAGGAACCTGTGGTTATTAAGAAACAACCTCTTTCTGTAAAAGTTGAAAAATCTGTTGAGCATAAGCTTGAAAAACATTTCTCGGCAATGGAGACATATATGATGGAAAATGGATTGGTGAATATTCAGGAAATGGATTCAACTATTCAGGTAAAACTGATCTACAACGACACTTGCAATTTTTTGCATTACAAGATATACGATAGCCTTTCCATTGCCTTTTTACCAAGGGATATTGCCGCAAAGTTTTGCAATGCGCAGAAATATTTAAAGGAATTAAACTGTTCATTGTCACTTATCATTTTTGATGCTGCGCGTCCACATCACATACAAAAATTAATTTGGGATAGCTTAAAGATGGAACCAAATATTAAATTCAATTATGTGGCAACTCCCTGGGACATTTCGTTACACAATTACGGCGCGGCTGTTGACGTAACCATAAAAGACATGAGTAAAAATGAATTGTTGGACATGGGAACTATCATTGATCACTTTGGACAAATTGCTGCACCACTTCACGAAATGCGTTTTTTAAAGAACAAACAACTGAGTGATACCGCTTATAAAAATCGGGTTCTATTAAGGGCTGTGATGAAAAAGGGAGGCTTCACTCCGATCAATACAGAATGGTGGCATTTTAATTCGTGCAACAAGGACTATGCAGCGCAAACCTATACCTTACTAAAGTAGTGACTAAAAGAAACTCAGTGTTTGAATGGAAAAGCTCAGTTTCGAGGCATGCGAAGAATAATAAATTAGGAGTTTACGGAAGTAAATGACTAATTTATTAAGCAAGCATAACGAAGAAAATGAACTTTTCGGTCAAACACTAAATAGTTAAAAATTGTTTATAAATATCCCCTGAAAGCCACGTCGCTATTGGTTTTTATTTGTTTTCAACATAACTTAGAGATTAGCATCAAAAGCATTAAATTTATTCCTCAAGTTTAAACCCTTATGTTCTTAATATTTGATACCGAAACCACCGGTTTACCACGAAATTATAATGCTCCCATAAGCGATCTGGATAATTGGCCACGCATGGTTCAAATTGCATGGCAATTGCACGATGATAGTGGTGCGCTTTTACATCATGATTCCATTATCATAAAACCTGAAGGTTATACTATTCCTTTTAACGCGGTTCAAATTCATGGTATCACCAATGAAAGAGCAAATGAAGAAGGGCAAGATCTAAAAACCATTTTATTACAATTTGCCGAAGTAATTAATCAAACGAGTTATCTGTGCGGGCACAATATTGAATTCGACATCAATATCATTGGTGCTGAATTTTTGCGATGTGGCTTACCAAATATCTTTGAAGGTAAACAAACAATAGATACAAAGAGCGACGAAACAACTGCATTTTGCGCAATTCCCGGAGGAAGAGGTGGTAAATTTAAGTGGCCAACTTTAACCGAATTATATTCAAAATTATTCAACGATAAATTTGCAGAAGCTCACAATGCTGCATTTGACGTTGCGGCAACAGCCAAAGTGTTTTTCGAGATCATCAAACGAAAGATCATTAAAGTAAGAGAGATCGACGATCAAAAAGTTGGAGTACTAACTTACAAAGCACCGGATCTTACCGAACTTTCTAAACTTGAACAGAAGTGGAGAGATAAGAATACAGCAAGCAGTAAACAGTCGGCAGTGGGCAGCAACGAACTGTCAACTGCCAACTTAGAACTGGCAACTACATTCTCTCATCTTCATAACCACTCACAATATTCCGTTCTTCAAGCCGTAACTGATATTGGTGATCTTGTAAAAAAAGTTGCAGATTACAATATGCCTGCAGTGGCACTCACCGATCATGGAAACATGTATGCTACATTTTTGTTTTGGCAAACTGTTGAGAAACAAAACAAATCTATAAAGGCGCATAACGAAGCCATTGAAAAAGGAGAAAAGCCGGGAGCAAAGAAGAGTGAAATTAAATGTTTGATAGGTTGCGAACTCTTTATAACAAAAGACCATAATGACAAAAGCAAACAAGATAACGGTTATTCAATTCCATTTCTTGCAAAAAGTAAAAAGGGTTATGAGAATCTTTCTAAATTAAGTTCCATTGGATTTACTGAAGGAATGTATTACGTTCCTCGTATTGATAAAACTATTTTATTGCAATACAAATCTGATCTTATTTGTTTTACAGGTTCATTGCAAGGAGAAATTCCTTCGTTGATATTAAACGTTGGTGAAGAACAAGCCGAAGAAGCTTTTGTTTGGTACAAGGAGCAATTTGGCGAAGATTTTTATGTAGAACTTAATCGCCACAATTTACCAGATGAGAACCACGTGAATGAGGTTTTGATGCGCTTAGCCAAAAAACACAATGTAAAATACTTTGCAGCTAACAACAATTACTATCTCGATAAAAAAAGTGCCTACTCACGCGATATTTTAATAAGTGTAAAAGAAGGATTGAATTTTAGCAGCGATGCCGATCTAAAAGAATTAAAGAATAATCCACGTCTTGGAAGATTGTTCTTCCCTAATGATGAATTCTATTTTAAATCACCTCAGGAAATGGCAAAAGCGTTTGCAGATCTTCCTGAAGCTTTAGAATGTACGAGTGAGATCGTTTCAAAAATTGAATCATTCAAACTTGGACGTGATGTATTGTTACCTAAATTTAAAATTCCTGAAGAGTTTTTAGACGCGCGTGATGCAGATCCAACTGATGAAGGAAAAGGAAATCGCGGAGAGAATGCTTACTTGAAACATCTAACGTATAAAGGCGCAGAGAAGAAATATCCAAACATGAGCCCCGAAACCAAGGAGCGAATTGATTTTGAATTAAGTGTAATGGAACGCATGGGCTTTCCGGGATACTTTTTGATCGTTTCTGATTTTACCACAGAAGCAAGACGATTAGGAGTTAGTGTTGGTCCGGGCCGTGGAAGTGCTGCGGGTTCTGCTGTGGCGTTCTGTTTAGGAATTACAAATGTGGATCCTATCAAGTACGATCTGCTCTTTGAGCGTTTTTTAAATCCTGATCGTATTAGCATGCCCGATATAGATATTGATTTTGATGATGAAGGCCGCGATAAAGTAATTGATTATGTGATCAAGAAATACGGAGAGAATCAAGTAGCACAAATTATCACTTACGGAACAATGGGTGGAAAAAGTGCGATAAGAGATACGGCACGTGTTTTAAATTTACCATTGCCTGAAGCGGATAAATTAGCGAAATCATTCCCTGAAAGTTTGGAAGCGGATCTGAAATCACTTTTAAAGCCAGGCGGGATCGATGCAAAATATTTAGAAAAGATCAAAGATCGAAGAGAAGTTGTTGATCAGTCAAACATATTTAGAAAATTATCAGAAGGGAATACACCGGAAGCCAATATTTTAAAACAAGCTTACGAACTAGAAGGTTGTGTGCGAAACACTGGCGTACATGCGTGCGGCGTGATCATTACACCTGATGAACTTACTAAATTTGTTCCGGTTACAAAATCTAAGGATAGTAACATGCTCCTTACGCAATTTGATAACTCGGTTGCGGAGAGTGCAGGGCTTTTAAAAATGGACTTCCTTGGCTTACGAACGTTGACGATCATCAAAGATGCTTTAAGATTCATTAAACTTCGCCACAACATTGAAATTGACATTGACGCCATTGATCTGAATGATCAAACAGCTTTAGAATTATTTCAACGTGGTGAAACTAACGGTATATTTCAGTTTGAAAGTCCGGGAATGCAAAAGCATTTAAAAGATCTTAAACCCGATAGTTTTAATGATCTAATTGCAATGAACGCGCTTTATCGCCCAGGCCCGATCGCGTACATACCAAATTATATTGCACGTAAACATGGCCGCGAAAAGATCACTTATGATCTTGAAGGGATGGATGAGTTTTTGAAAGAGACCTACGGGATTACAGTTTACCAAGAGCAGGTAATGCGTTTATCTCAAAAATTAGCCAATTTTACTAAGGGTGATGCGGATACATTGCGCAAGGCTATGGGTAAAAAACAAAAAGATGTTCTTGATAAAATGAAGAGCAAATTTTTGGAGGGCGTTAAAACAAACGGGCATGATCCTGTTGTTGCCGAAAAGGTTTGGAAAGATTGGGAAGCATTTGCAAGTTACGCATTCAATAAATCACACTCTACTTGTTACGCTTATTTAGCAATGCAAACTGCGTTTTTAAAAGCGCATTACCCTAGCGAATTCATGGCCTCTGTATTAAACCATTCAGGCTCTATTGATAAGATCACTTTCTTTATGGAAGAATGCAAACGCATGGGAATAAAAGTTCTTGGGCCTGATGTGAATGAAGGGTATGGTAAGTTTAGTGTAATTCCAAGCGGCGATATTCGTTTTGGAATGGCAAGCATAAAAGGTGTTGGAGAAAATGTGATCACCGCTTTAGTGCATGAAAGAGATACTAACGGAAAATTTACCAGTGTGTTTGACTTAGCGCAACGTTTGGATAGTAAGACCATCAATAAAAAATCCATTGAGAATTTAGCCTTAGCAGGAGGTTTCGATAATTTTGATGGCATTCATCGTGCCATGTTCTTTAAAGAAGAAAATGCGCCGGGAATTTCTCTAACAGAATTAATGATCAGATATTGCAATCAAACAAATACAGGAAGTGATACATCTCAAGCTTCCTTATTTGGTGGTGAGGATGAAATTGAAATAAGTGAACCACAATTACCAAATGTAGAGCCATGGAATGTACTTACAAAATTAAGTAAGGAAAAAGAAGTGGTAGGGTTTTTTATTTCAGGTCACCCACTCGATCCGTATCAATTGATCTTAAAACATCATTGCAATGCTAATTGTTCGCAATTAAAAACAGGATTAGAACCATTTAAGAATAAAGAGATAACGTTTGGTGGCATCGTCACCAATTTTGAACATCGCACCAGTAAAACAGGCAATGCGTTTGGTAAGATAATTTTAGAGGATTATAATGGCACTTTAGAAGTAATGCTTTTTTCGAAGGATTATGTGGAGTACAATAAATTTATGGTGCCGAATCTTTTTGTTTACGTTAAGGCACGAGTACAAGAACGTTATAATCAACCGGGAAGTTTGGAATTGAAGATCCAAAAGATCGAGTTGCTAGAAAATGTAAAAGACAATGCTTTTAGCACTTTAAAACTTAAGTTTGATCTTGAAGCTCTAAATAATGAATTTATTGCTCATTTAGAACAAGTTCTTAGTAGCTCACAGGGTAAATGCGGCGTGGAGTTTTATGTGGAAGATAAAAAAGAGAATATGAACGTAAAGCTTTACAGTAAAAAAAGCAAGATCTCTATCAATAACGAATTGATGATAGAGCTCAACAAGATCGCTAATTTAGAATACGAATTAAACTAAGGATACATATGCGTAAGAAATTTCTTGTACTATTTTGTTTTATCTCATTTTTGGGGTTTGCTCAAAAAAAAGATTACTTTTCGAGCGATACCGCTAAATACATTTCAGATCTTAGTATTTATTTTATTGATAATACAGGTAGTCGTATTGAGGCCGAAAACTATCTGAAAGATTTTATTTCAAAATGGGAGAACAATGAACTTGCCGGATACTGGAAAGAGACGATCATAGAGACCTCGAACTTAATGGCTGCAAAACGTTTAAAGCCAAACCCCTTCTTTTTAAGTTATTATAACATCATTTACAATTTCATTGAAAGCAAACAGCCACTTGAGAATTTTGAAAAATACATGAAGTGCGCTAAAAAAATGATGAATAGCAAAGTGAACAAAAATATTCAGGATTATTTCACACTCGGCGAAAATGCTTTCAAAGGTAACATACTTTATAAATCCCCTTCTTACATTTACTATACCTACGAACCGAATTATACTTTTGAATACGACTCGGTGCCCAAAGTAGTATTTAAAGATGTAACTTTAATAGGATTAAATCCACGTGGAGATAGTATTGCGATTGAAGAGGTAAGTGGGGTTTATTATCATAATACCGGCCGTTTTTATTGCAAGGGCGGAAAGATAAGTTGGACCCGTTGTGGACTTGATGCGGGTGTGTTTGCCACTGTAAAACGATTCGAAATTGACTGTAAGGCGGGGAATTACTCAAGTGATTCGGCAACGTTTGTAGGAAAGCAATATTTTGAAAAACCACAGCTAGGGAAGTTCTCTGATCGCATTATTACAGAAAACGGTGAGCTCAATTATCCTCGTTTTGATTCGTACAGCAAGCGCTTAGTTGTTAAGAATATTTATCCTGATGTAGATTACGATGGTGGATTTGGAATGCGTGGACCAAAGTTTGTTGGCTCAGGAACAGCGGCAAGTCCTGCAAAGATCATTTTCAGACGAAATGGAGCAAAATTTCTGGAGATCAGTTCAAGATCATTCGGAATGAGCAAAGAGAGAATAGTTGCCAATCCTGCCTATGTGAAATTCATTTTGGATAAAGATTCGATCACGCATCCCGGCTTGAGTTTTACATATCAAGTTGATAAACGTAAAATAACTATGTTACGTTCAGATGATGGTTTACAAAAAACTCCTTTCACCAATTCATTTCACATGCTCGATATGCATTTTGAGCAGCTAACATGGGAAGTTGATGAACCAATGGTGAATTTCAATTTTCTACCCAATAATTTTCAGGGAGAAGCATTTTTTGAGTCGGCTAACTTTTTTGCAAAGAGCAGATATGATAATATAAGAGGAAACGATCAATCTAGCATACTTCAGAAGATCAATGAATATAAAGAAAAGACAAAAGATTCGGTCTTTACAGTTGTAGATCTTGCCAAGTATATGAAATATTTAGCGGTAGATCTTCGCCCAATAATATACAAAGTTGCCATCTTTGGACTGGTTGATTATAATCCTGAAACGGACATGATAAAAATAAAACCTCGTCTGTATGATTACATAGCTTATAACAAGCATAAAAAGGATTACGACATTATAACGTTTCACTCTGTTAACCAAGGCAAAGACAACGGCACTCTAAATCTTTTAAATAACAATTATGATCTTAAACTACATGGCGTTAAATCGATCTTGTTAAGTGATACACAAAAAGTGTTTGTATTTCCAAAGAGCGGCGAAGTTGTATTAAAGAAGAATAGAAATTTTGAATTTAGCGGATTAACATCCTCCGGGAAACTAGAGTTTTTTGGTAAAGATTTTTTGTTTGATTATGAAAAATTCAAGATCAAAATGAATACCATTGATTCTATTCGAATATTTGTTGTTTCAAATGAACCTGATGTTAATGGAAACTATAATTTTAAACGTGTAAGAACAGTTATTGAAAATGGTAATGGTGAATTGAGGATCGACGGCCCACGCAATAAAAGCGGCTGGGGAAAAGCACCAACCTTTCCTCAATTTCAAAGTTTTAAGGAGAGTTATACCTACTATGATAAGCGCTCCACTTTTAAAAGTGTTTACGAACGCGAAAATTTTTATTTCAAACTTGATCCATTTACGCTGGATAGCTTGGACGATTTTAGAAATGAGAGTTTGAAGTTTGATGGGCTCTTTTCTTCAGCGGGAATTTTCCCAACATTTAGAGAGACGCTTGCCTTACAAAAAGATTACTCTTTAGGTTTTATTCGCAAAACACCGGAGGGTGGGTTAAGCATGTATGGAGGCAAGGCAAATTACGATGCGGAGATCCGTTTGAGTGATAAAGGCTTAAGAGGAACAGGTGATCTAAAATTTGGCCCTTCACTCTCTCACTCTAATGATTTTATGTTCTTTCCTGATTCCACTAATGCCATTTCACAAACATTTGACATAAAAGAACAGGACAATCCATCAGAATTTCCGGTGTCACATGGCGACACTGTGTACATCCATTACAAACCGTATAAAGGACTATTGCAAGCTCATAGTTTAAAAACTCCTTTTATAACTTACAAAGAAAAAGCAAAATTCACCGGTAGGTATGACTTAACAACCAAAGCACTTACAGGAAATGGGCGAATTGATTTTGACAAGGCAGATCTACAATCGGGAAATATGTTATTTATCAAACGTAAATTCTTTGCCGATACGGCCGATTTCCACTTAAAGGCTACCGGCGAAGAAGGTTTTACATTCTCCACCGTGAATGTAAATTCAACTATCGACTTTGATAAACGTGAAGGATTATTCGTTACCAATGGTGAAGGCTCTTACGTTCAATTCAATAAAAATCAATACATCGCCTATATGGATCGTTTTAAATGGTTCATGGACAGCGAGGATATTGAATTAGGTGATGATAAGAAAAAATTGGATGAGAACGTAGAGAATGCCCTCGACTTAGATGGTCCTAAATTCATAAGCGTTCATCCAAAACAGGATTCACTATTCTTCTTTGCACCCTCGGCAAAATATAATACACGTAAATACATTATCAATTGTAAAAATGTACCTTTTATCAATGTTGCAGATGCGAGAATCTATCCTGACAACGGTGAGGTAACGATATTCAAGAATGCGGTGATCGATACTTTGAAAAAAGCAAGGATCATGGCTAATACAGTTACTAAGTATCATAACATCAGAAATGTTACTGCCAATATTTATGGTAAAAAGAATTATTTAGCAAAAGGTGATTACCAATACTTGGACGAGAACGACAACGCCTTCAATATTAAATTTGATAAAATACAACCAGATACGATCTTTCAAACCATTGCCACAGGAAAGATCGCTGAAAAAGATAAATTCAAATTCAATGATTACTTTAGTTTTGCAGGTAACGTTCGTTTGGAAGCGAGTAATCAATACTTGTTTTTCGACGGAGGAACTCAGATAGTACATGGTTGTAAAAAAATAAAGAAGGCCTATTTAAAATTCAACGGTGAGATCAATCCAAAAGATATCTTGATCCCGATACCTAAAAATTCAGTGGACATGAACGGAAGACCTGTTGTAAATGCCATTATGTATTCCTTAGATACAACCGCTGTATATTCAGGATTTTTATCGCCACGTAACGGACGTAACGATAAAGAGATCGTAAGTGCAGATGGCTTCTTAACATTTGATCCAGAATCTAAAGAATACCGTATCTCAAATAAAGAAAAATTGGTAGAACAAAGTTTACCGGGCAATTATTTGAGTTTAAGCACTGAGAATTGTTCGATGCACGGTGAAGGAAAATTTGAATTGGGAACAGAGCTCGGACAAGTTCAATTAAACAATGTTGGTAACGCTACGCATTTTTTGAATGACTCCATTGATATCAATTTAATGATGACGGTCAATTTTTTCTTTGACAACAAAGCCCTAAAAGCAATGGCAAAGGACCTTCAGGTTTACGCAAATAGCGCACCTGCAACAGACTTTGGCTCAGAATTCTTCACGAAAGGTTTAGCCGAATTGGTTGGAAAAGATAGAGCAGATAACCTTATCACGGAATTAAATTTGGATGGAAGTATTCGCCGTTTTCCTGATGAATTGGAAAAAACTTTCTTCTTTAATAAATTGAATTTAACCTATAAGATCAATGAGAAAAACGGTAATGGTTACTTTATTACAAAAGGGCCAATTGGTTTAGGAAATATTTTAAAGAACGAGATTAATCGCGAATTTACCGGAATTATAAGGGTAGATAAAACAAAGAATAGAAAAGATAGGATCTTTATTTATCTTGAACCGGACCCTAACACTTGGTATTACTTTGAATTTGTTAATGGGAATATGAAAGTGATCAGTTCGAATAAAGAATTTAATGAAACTATCAAAGAACTGAAATCGAGTAAGAGAAAGCAATCTGTTGAAAAAGGCCCATCTTTTCAATTCAGCATCGCTAATCCTGAAAGCAAGAATAACTTCTTAAGAAACAATAGAAAAGAAGAAGAAGAACCAAAAGATAAAGAAGACGAGAATTAATTGTATTTTTATCTGCTAATTTTGGCAAAAGAATATGGCAAAAGCACAAAAAACTGTACCTAAAAAAGCAAGTTCTGCTTCAATATACGATAAACTAAGCGCGGGTTTAAGTCATAAACGCACCTTCTTTGTTATTTTATTCAGCGGAATAGTTTTAGCACTTATCACTTTCAATGCTCGTGTTAGCGAGGCTCATGATGATTCGTTATACATTGAAGCCGGCTATAAATACGTTCATGAGTTTCCAAATTACTATTACACGTCCAATGCGCCGATGTATCCAATGTTCTTGGCTCTATTAACGTTGGCTTTCGGAACAAATCTTATCGTCTTTAAAATCTTCTCACTTTTATTTTTTGTTATTGGGGCCATACTATATTACAAAGCCCTTGATAAAAGAGTTCCCGAGATTCTAAAGTATTTTGTTTTCACGTTCATTTGTATCAATCATTTAGTGCTTTACTACTCTAGTCAAACCTTTTCCGAAGCATTTTATATGTTGATGCAAGCAACTTTCTTCTTTTTCTTTTGCAAATATAATTTTGGAGAGAACCCCATTAGCGACAATATCAAAGTAGATTATAAAAGGTGGCTTGTGTTGGGTTTATTAATGATGTTACTTACGCTCGCTAAGAACATTCTTATTTTTGGTATTGCAGCCATTGCAGTTTTTTACTTCTTTAGAAAAGAGTATAAAAAAATGGTGATTGCCATGGCATCTTTCGGCTTATTCAAATTCTTATACGAACTTATTAAAGGATGGGTTTGGGGGGATTCGGCTATACAGTACAAATCTCAAATGAGCATTTTATTGAATAAAGACCCTTATGATGCCACACAAGGACAAGAAGATCTTGCAGGATTTTTTGGAAGGTTTACAGATAATATAGGATTGTATTTAGGCAAACGCTTTTACCAGATCCTTGGTTTTATGGACGAGCAATACGCGGGCCGTGAATTTGTAGAGCAAAATGGAGAGATGGTTGCTAAAATGGATGGCAAGATCATTTTCTTCGCACTGATCGTACTCTTCTTCACTTTTTTTGGTTTATACAAAGCCATTAAAAATAAACAAAGTCTAATTACATTTTTACTTCTATTTGCAGGGACAATTTGTTTCGGTACATTTTTTGTACTTCAGGCACGTTGGGATCAACCGCGTTTTGTTTTGGTACATATGCCTGCACTGCTTTTAGGAATAAGTTATGGGTTATATGAATTCTTTAAGAAAGATAATTTTAACCAGCGCGTGTTTATTGGCTTTTTGATTTTGATCACAAGCTCCATGCTCATCTCAAGTTTTACACGAGGCGTAAAAAATATTCCAATTGTTACAAAAAATTTAAAGGGTGATATTTATTACGGCTATACACCTGATTGGCAAAATTATTTAAAGATCAGCGCATGGTGTGCCGATAGTTTACCCGAAAGCAGTTTGATAGCAGCGCGTAAAGCACCCATGAGTTTTGTATACGGAAAAGGAAAACACTTCTTCCCTATTTATTCAGTATTTGCAAAAGATAAAGAAACCAATCAATCCAATCCGGATAGCGCATTAGCCATTTTTAAACGCAATAAAGTAACGCATATCCTTTTGGCAAGCTTAAGAATAGACCCAACAAAAAACACAGGGGATATCATCAACACCTTGCATAACATTGCTGCTCCCATTGCTCAAAAATATCCTGAGAAATTACGCTTGGTAAAAACCATTGGCGAAACTGAAGAAGCTTCATTATACGAGATAAGGTACTAAGCGTGGATTTTAATTATACTAAAATAAAAATAGGCAACTGGCTTTATAAGAATTGCTTTCCACTTTATAATTTTACCTATACGCGCTTTAAGAATAAGAATGACCTTCACGAAATTGAATTACTAAAACAATTGATAAAACCCGGCGATCATGTATTGGACATTGGAGCTAATATTGGCTTTTACGCAAAGATCATTTCCAATTTAGTTAGCGAAAAGGGTAAAGTACATTGCTTTGAACCGGATAAGACCAATTACAATTACTTAGTAAAGAACACAAACGGAATTGCAAACATTAAGCTTTTTAATTTGGCTGTTTCTGATAAAGAAGAGGTAATCAAAGTTTACAAGTCAAAATTATTGAATGTTGATCATCGCACTTACCCGGTAAATAATTACGATTCGGTAGAAGAGATAAATGCCAAGAGTATTGATGGAATGTTGGGGAAGGATATTGAAAAGATCGATCTAATTAAAATTGACATACAAGGCTTTGAGCTCACAGCATTTAAAGGCATGCAAAGTCTATTAAGCAAGCAAAACAACCTAAAAATAATTGCCGAATACTGGCCGCACGGATTTAAACGTGCAGGCACAAGTGCCATTGAGTTTTACGACTTCTTTGACAGACTTAATTACCAATTCAAACTCATTGATGAAGGTAAAATTTCTTTACTTGATAGAAATTATATTGTTGAGAATAATGATAAACCTTTTGAGTTTAGTTTTAATGTTCTTATTGAGAAGAAGTAATTACTTTGGAAGTGCTATAAGATCTGTACTTCCATTCCTTGGAATATACTTTGTGTAATTAGTAAGATCAACTTCCTTCTCCGTTTTTGTATCCACCAAGCGGTAATTCAAATTTTTGAAGTAATTAAAATAGAAATCAAAATCAATTTTCTTTTCATCCATCACATACAAACCAATTTCAAAAATAATGACCGGTTTATATTTGGCAATGGCTTTATCAGCACCTTTAAACACTTCATATTCGTGGCCATCCGTATCGATCTTAATAAAATCAATTTTTTTGATCTCTTGCTTCTCTACAAAATCATTTAAACTAATGGATGGAACACCTTCCGAACTTTTTGGAGTTCCTAAATGCACAGGATGATCACTCTCGCCTCTTTCGCCATTTACTTTCCAACTGCTATAGGCCACAATATTTGGATTAGCGTCGCTCTTTTCTGAAACAAAAGAATTAATTACTGTTACACGTTTTGCTAATTCAGGATTCAGATCCAAATTCCTTTTCAATCGCTCTAAAGCATAAAATGTTGGTTCAAATGAATACACACTTCCTTTAGGAACCAATTTTGCAAATTGCATGGTCATTAAACCTACATTGGCTCCAATATCAATGATGGTAAAATCCTCCTTTATTTTTAAGAAGGAGTTATTTGTGATATGACTTTGGAATTTGCCGAATAAGAACAAAGAAAGCTCTATTCCTTCTGCCAGATCAACCTCGTATTTAACCCTATCACGGTCAATTACACGGCGTTTTTTACCAACAAATAAGGTAGTAATTTGATACAATATCTTAGCCCCAAAGATCTTGATACGCGTTATGGGGAGCCAGCTTTTGAACATAGGTAAATATAAGGGTACAAATATATATTAATTCCTTATTTTTACATCGGAATAATGGAAAGCCCTAGTAAAAATAAATACAGAGACTATTTTAATTCGATCGCCCAAAAGCGCAAAAAACGCGTGGTTAGCAGGTATTATTGGAAAGAAATAAGCGATTATTGCGCGTATTATGCCCATGAAGATGCTTCCGTATTAGAAGTTGGCTGCGGAAGTGGCGATCTTTTAGCAAGCATTACCGGCGCCAAAAAAACAGGTATAGATTTTAGCGAAGAGTACATAAACTGGGCCAAAGAAAAACATGGCGCTAAAGACATAGAGTTTGTATTGATGGATGCAAATAACATTCAACTCAACCAAACTTACGATCTTATTCTTATAAGCAACCTCATTGGATTTGTTGATGATATTCAAAATGTATTTGAACAAATAAAAAAATGCTGTCATCCCAATACGAAGATCATTGTTCAGTATTACAACTCATTTTGGGAGCCGGTTATAAAATTTGCAGAGCTAATTGGATTAAAACAACGCACGCCTTGGCAAAATTGGTTAAGCACGCGCGATATCAATAATTTATTATTTGTTTCGGGGTTTGATGTATATCGTAATACAAAGCGATTGATATTTCCACTTTACGTTCCTATTCTATCCTTCCTACTCAATAAATATTTCGCGAAATTTCCTTTCTTCCGTTTCTTTAGTTTTAATATTTACAGTTTTGCAAAACCATTACCGGAAATTGATAACGCAAAGTACAACACCAAATATTCAACAACCGTTGTAATTCCGGCCCGTAACGAAAGTGGTAATATTGAGAATGCAGTTTTACGCTTGCCTAAATTTGGCAAACATGTAGAGATCATTTTTATTGAAGGAAATAGCACGGATGATACCTGGACAAAAATTCAGGAGATCCAAAAAAAATACGCTTCTACTCACGATATAAAAATTGGTCAACAAAAAGGAAAAGGAAAAGCAGATGCTGTGCGCGAAGGATATAAAATTGCGACGGGAGATATTTTAATGATCTTAGATGCCGATCTTACTGTTCCGCCAGAAGATATCCCTAAATTTTACGATGCTATTGCCAGTGGAAAAGGCGATTTTATTAATGGGACTCGCCTAGTTTACCCAATGGATAAGGAAGCTATGCGCTTTTTGAATTATTTGGGCAATCACTTTTTTAGTTGGGCATTTACGTGGTTATTGGAACAACGTTTTAAAGATACCTTATGCGGAACTAAAGTAATGTTTAGAACCGACTATATTAAGCTTACAAAAAACAGAAAATACTTTGGTGAGTTTGATCCTTTTGGAGATTTTGATCTTTTATTTGGCGCGCACAAATTGAATTTAAAAATTGTGGAAGTCCCTATTCGCTATCGTGAGCGTACTTATGGCGAAACAAATATCTCACGCTTTAAACACGGACTTATACTTTTACGTATGTGCGCATTTGCTAGTAGAAAGTGTAAGTTTATTTGATCTTGGCAGAAACCAAATGTAGAGCTTCCTCCAGGGCAGGGTATCCTTTGTATGTTCGAATTGAAAAATGTTTGGCTCCATCTGGAGCCCTTTTTGAATTTAGGTCCTGAGGGACAAACATTTTAAAGAACTCCATTCTATCGAACATGGCCCCTGAGGGGTTTCACGCCGCAATCTAAACCTTTATCTTCTCACCAAGATGTTTTGGTTTGGTTGCCAAAATGTACACATCTAAAAAGCATTTTACCTTAGCGAAAAATTCGCGCACTTTTACCTTCATCTGATTTTGATAGATCACATTGCTGGCATTATATCCGTATGCAATAATACCGTTCTCTCGTCCAATAAAAACGGCGCGCTCATTATGAAATCGTTGCGACACCACCATAACGGTGTCCAAACCAAAAATTTCTTTGCGCGGACCATACTATCAAACGTTCTTAAGCCTGCATAATCTAAAACAATAACTGAATCAGGAACACCCATATCCATTAAAGCCTTCCGCATAACTTTTGGTTCGTTGTAGTAATCTTTTGAATTATCACCACTCAAAATCATTTTTTGAATTCGTCCATAATAATACAGATCATATGCGGCTTTAATTCGGTTGTTGAAATACATATTATCATCGCCATTCGCGCGTTTGCTAGATGTGCCCAAAACCAGTGCCACTCTTACCTTTGGCAAGATGTTGATGTTGTTGTAAAGAAATGGTTGTGTTTTTGTTTCGATATGTTTATTGCAAAATAAAACAAAGAATGCTAGCACGATAAAAACCCACATCACACGTTTGCGAGTTAATATAGAGCGTAACTTTGCCAATAACTCTTTCATCTACAAAAAATACATATCAGCACATGCAAAAATGCAGAACACCACACTGGCAATTCCGTTAACTGTACCAAATGCTAAATTAACTCTACTTAGATCGCTTGGTTTTACAATACTGTGTTGGTAAATCAATAATCCTATAAAAATAGCAGCCCCAATTGCAAATAACCAATGAAAGCCTCCAAAATAAAAACAGGCCATTACCACAATTGCCGCAATTGCATGCAATGCTTCAGATAAACGCAAGGCATTTTTTGTTCCAAGCAAAACCGGAATTGATCTTAAACCTTGACCTCGATCAAAATCTTCGTCCTGCAATGCAAACATAATGTCAAATCCGCTCACCCATAAAAAAACTAATACGCTAAACAATACAGGCACAAAAGCAAATTGTGCTGTTAACGATAAATAGGCGCCAATTGGTGCTAAACTTAAACCTAAGCCTAAGATCAAATGGCATAAAGGCGTAAAACGTTTGGTATAACTATATCCTAAAACAACTAATAAAGCAACAGGACTCAAATACAAACAGACCTCATTTATAAAATACGTGCACACAACAAAAGAGATACTGCAAACGATCACAAAAGCCAACGCAGCATTAGCGCTAATTACTCCCGCCGGAATTTCACGAATAGCAGTGCGAGGATTTTTTGCGTCGAACTTTCTATCAATATATCTATTAAAACCCATGGCCGCGCTTCGGGCAAAAACCATACACAAAACTACCATTACCAGCTTTTGAATAGAGAAAGTAGCTTGTCCGCTATGAATAGCCAAAAAAAATCCAATAAAAGCAAAGGGCAAAGCAAAAACAGTGTGACTGAATTTGATAAGCGATAGATACTGACTGATTTTTTGGATCATTTATAGCACAAATTTAGGCTAAAAATCTTCAGAAAAAGAGCTAATAAAGGCTTTATATTTTGTTAACAGAAAAAGGACTCTTTTTAATAGTAAATTCTTACTTTTGGCCATTAATTTTTAAGAGATATGTCAACAAACACTATAGCCGGTAAAGGCCCAATTTCAAACTTTGTAAATCATCATTACAAACATTTTAACTCTGCTGCCTTGGTTGATGCGGCCAAAGGCTACGAAACGCATTTAACCGAAGGTGGAAAAATGATGGTAACATTAGCCGGCGCAATGAGTACCGCTGAGCTTGGAAAATCGTTAGCCGAAATGATCCGTAAAGGTAAAATTGATATTATTTCTTGCACAGGCGCAAATTTGGAAGAAGACATTATGAATTTGGTGGCTCACAGTCATTACAAGCGCGTTCCAAATTACCGCGATCTTTCGCCTCAAGATGAATGGGATCTTTTAGAGAATCACTATAACCGCGTAACAGATACTTGCATTCCGGAAGAAGAAGCGTTTCGTCGTTTACAAAAACACATTCATAAAATTTGGAAAGATGCTGATACTGCAGGAGAGCGTTATTTTCCGCATGAATACATGTATAAAATATTATTAAGTGGGGAATTAAAACAATATTACGAAATCGACCCAAAAGATAGTTGGATGTTAGCCGCGGCGGAAAAGAATTTACCTATTGTTGTTCCAGGCTGGGAAGATAGTACTATGGGAAATATTTTTGCTTCTTACGTTATCAAAGGCGAAATAAAAGCAAGCACCATGAAAAGTGGAATTGAATATATGGCTTGGCTGGCCGATTGGTATACAAAAAACAGTGGCGGTAAAGGCGTTGGCTTTTTTCAAATTGGAGGAGGTATTGCCGGTGATTTTCCTATTTGCGTTGTACCAATGTTATACCAAGATATGGAAATGCATGATGTTCCTTTTTGGAGTTATTTCTGTCAGATCTCTGATTCAACAACCTCTTACGGTTCATATTCAGGAGCTGTACCAAATGAAAAGATTACTTGGGGAAAATTAGATATCAATACGCCGAAATTCATTGTAGAAAGTGATGCAACGATTGTTGCGCCGTTGATCTTTGCTTGGATATTAGGATGGTAAACCATCCTATTTCTAGTTTCTGGTTCTGTGTGTATCGAACTAAAATTAATAGCACTTAAAAAGACTTCGTTTTATACACACAGAACCAGGAACTTCGAACTAGAAATAATTAGTACCCATACTTCTCTTTCCAAATACTTCTTAAATATTTTCTCTGTTCTTCTTCGCGAGGATTTTTTCCCGGATCGTAGAGTTGCGAGCCTTTTATTTCATTAGGTAAATATTCTAGGTCAACAAAATTATTTTCGAAACTATGCGCATATTGATATTCCTTTCCATAGTTAAGATCCTTCATTAATTTGGTTGGCGCATTGCGTAAATGTAAAGGCACAGGAAGATCACCTTGTTTATCTACAATGTCGTAGCAGCAATAGCCATATAACTGGCATTACTTTTTGCCGATGTTGCTAAATACACAACACATTGACTCAAAATAATTCTTGCCTCGGGCATTCCAATAATATTGATCGCATCAAAACAGGTTTTTGCCATGAGCAATGCATTTGGATTTGCATTACCAATATCTTCGCTTGCCAAAATGATCATTCTTCTTGCGATAAAGGAAATATCCTCTCCGCCTTTGAGCATGCGTGCTAAATAATACAAAGCAGCATTGGGATCACTTCCGCGCATGGATTTTATAAAAGCAGAAATAATATCATAATGTTGCTCGCCGCTTTTGTCGTATAATGCTAAATTTTGCTGAATGGTTTCTAATACCAATTCATTTGTTATAACTACAGAACTTTTATCGCTTGAGTTTACCACTATCTCAAGCGCATTCAATAATTTACGAGCGTCTCCTCCACTCACTCTTATGAGCGCATCTGTTTCTTTTAACTCTATTTGCTTTGTTTTTAAAATAGCGTCCCCACTAATAGCATGCTGTAAAATTCCCACAAGTTCACTCTCACTCAAATGCTCTAAAACATAAATTTGCGAACGCGACAGTAGTGCGGGTATAACTTCAAACGAAGGATTTTCGGTAGTAGCACCAATTAAAGTAACAACACCTTTTTCAACAGCTGATAATAATGAATCTTGTTGCGATTTACTAAAGCGATGAATCTCATCAATGAATAAAATTGGTTTTTCGGTATTGAAAATGTTTTTATCAGAAGCTTTTTCAATTACTTCGCGCACGTCTTTTACCCCACTATTAATGGCACTTAAACTGTAGAATGGTCGCTTTAATTCATTGGCAATAATAAAGGCCAAGGAGGTCTTTCCAACGCCCGGCGGTCCCCACAATATGATCGACGGCAAAAGTTTGTTCTTTATCGCATTCCTGAGCGCGGTGCCCTCTCCAATGATCTTTTTTTGCCCTACATAATCGCTCAAAGCCTGTGGCCTGAGCCTCTCCGCCAGTGGTTGCATGTTAATTTATTTTAACTAAATAGGTAGTTTCTATTTGTAAATATATTACTATATTAGCAAGTAGAAAACAAATTTGTATGATGAGTTTTAAGCCCCTTTCTAAATTTTACTTCACCATTTTATTGACATCTATTTCTTTTTTCGGTTTAGCTCAAACTAAAGAAAAAGACCCGCTAAATAAACGTGTTTTTAACATGAGTTTAGCCGAGATAAAGGATGGTGTTGCTCAAAAGAAATTACTGAAAGACGTAATGGAATTTAAGAACGGGAAACTGTTCAGTGAATTATTAAATGAGAAATTTGGTTATAAGTGGATCAAGTATAGAATAGAGAAAGATTCGATCTTTACCGATTCAACTGATACTGAAGTGCGCTATTTACAAATTGAAGCAAGTGCTACAGATGAATCCAATCAAACGGTGATGATATCTTTAATTCAACTTGAGTGGGATCTAGATGGAACTTATAAGATAACAAAGAACGATAAGCTTAAAAAACATTTTGATGTTACCGGCCGTGAAAAAGGTGGTAAGCCTAAAAAGGATAAGAAAAATCCCCCTGATAAAATGAGAATGGAAGGCGAAGAGCCTCCTCAGAAAAAAGAATAGAACTCTTAAAGTTTGTGAAAAAGATCCCGATAAACAACGGGATCTTTTTTTTAGAAGAATATTTTGAATTTTACATCGTAAATTAGCGTATGAACACATTGGCAAAAAATCTGAAAATAGCTACAACATTTATTTCAGCTGTCTTTTTTATAAGTGCTTGTGCACAAAACAATCAAAGCGATACAAAGAACATGGAGACAAAAAACGAAAGTGTAAAACCTATTACAGGTTCTGGCGCTAATATTGATACTGCCACCTTAGGTGCCGGATGTTTTTGGTGCGTAGAAGCCGTTTTTCAGCGTTTAGAAGGCGTATTAACTGTAGAAAGCGGTTATAGTGGTGGTACAGTTAAAAATCCGGCTTACCGTGAAGTTTGCAACGGCACCACCGGACATGCGGAAGTTGCGCGCATAACTTACGATAAAAGTAAATTAAGCTTTGATGAATTATTAGAAGTGTTTTGGAAAACTCACGATCCAACAACATTGAATTACCAAGGCAATGATCATGGAACTCAATACCGTTCGGTTGTTTTTTACCATAATGAAGAACAAAAAAAATTAGCAGAAAAATACAAAACTGAAATAAACGCATCAGGAGCTTATCCAAATCCTATTGTAACTGAAATTAGCCCTGCAAAAGAATTTTACAAGGCCGAAGATTACCATCAAAATTACTTTAACCAAAATGGACAAGAGCAGTATTGCAAATATGTGATCCAACCTAAGGTTGAGAAATTCGAAAAGATATTTAAGAGTAAGATGAAGAAATAGTTCTCGTTACGTCTCGGCTAAGCCGAGACTACTCGAACTGACATCGGTGAAAAAAGTTCTCGATACGGACTCGTTCCTCGTCCTACTCGAACTTACATCCAAATCGATTTCGTAAGCTTTGTCATTTCAGGTGATTTTGCCTGCCTCTTGCAAAAATCGTATCGAGAAATGACATGAACAAAAAGCCTCAGAGATCTCTGAGGCTTTTTTGTGTTTACTTTTTTATTACGAAGCTAAAACTTGCCTTGAAATAACAATTCGCTGCACTTCACTTGTGCCTTCGTAGATCTGCGTAATTTTTGCATCGCGCATTAAACGCTCAACATGATACTCTTTCACATAACCATATCCGCCGTGTACCTGAACAGCTTCCGTAGTAACCCACATAGCAGTTTCGCTGGCAAACACTTTAGCCATGGCACTTTCTTTGTCAAAATTCAAATGTTGGTCTTTTAACCAAGCCGAACGGTAAATTAATAAACGTGATGCTTCAATACGCGTAGCCATATCGGCTAATTTAAATTGAATTATTTGGTGCTTGCTAATTTCCTTTCCGAAGGCTTTTCTTTCTTTAGAATATTGCAATGCTAATTCATAAGCGCCACTTGCAATTCCTAATGCTTGAGAGGCAATTCCAATACGTCCGCCGCTCAATACTTTCATGGCGAACTTAAATCCAAAACCTTCTTCGCCAATGCGATTTGCTTTTGGAACTTTTACATTTTCAAACATTAATGAATGCGTATCGCTGGCACGGATACCCATTTTATTCTCTTTTGGTCCTATTACAAAACCAGGCGTTCCTTTTTCAATGATCAAACAATTAATTCCTTTATGCCCTGCCTCTTTATTTGTTTGCACCATTACTAAATAAACTGACGCGCTATTTCCATTGGTGATCCAGTTCTTAGTTCCATTAACTACATAATGATCTCCAGCGTCAATTCCGGTTGTACGTTGCGATGTGGCATCACTTCCTGCCTCAGGCTCGCTTAAACAAAATGCGCCAATGATCTCGCCCTTTGCTAAACGCACTAAATATTTTTGTTTTTGCTCTTCCGTACCATATTTTTCAAGTCCCCAACACACCAGTGAGTTATTTACACTCATAACAACGCTGCAACTTGCATCCACTTTAGATATTTCCTCCATGGCCAATACGTATGAAATGGCATCCATACCGCCTCCACCGTACTTAGGATCAACCATCATGCCCAAAAACCCCCGGTTTTAATTCATTCTGCGCAAATTCTCTTGCTGCTTTCTGAATCATTAAATGCTCTTCACTTAAATCAAAATGCATAGGTCGTTGTTTTAAAGTTTTTACTAAATTTACAAGAAGCTATTTGGGTTTGAGGTGATGAAAATATTATAGCGTATTTTGTGCGAGGGCAGATTTTTCAGAGAGAAACCCGCCCGCGCTAAACAGACAAAGCAAATTGCTTGAAGTACAAATATAGCGGTCATTTTACAAGCAATTTTATATAATAATTAATTGACAAAAACCAAGCAAATACACACCGTTGCAGGCCTCATGAGCGGCACATCCCTTGACGGTTTGGATATTGCGCTTTGCCGCTTTAAAAAGGCAAATAAGGGCTATAAATTCAAGATTTTGGCAGCTCAAACCATCCCTTATTCGGCGGCTTTAAAAAACAAGCTTCAAAAAAGCGTATTTCTCAAAAGCGGTTGACTTTGTAAAATTGAATCAGGAATTTGGAAGCTATTTGGGAGAAAGTGTAAATAAATTCCTTAACGCAAATAAATTTAAAGCTGATGCGATCTCTTCGCACGGACATACTATTTTCCACCAGCCAAAATTAGGATACACCACACAAATTGGTTGCGGCGCGAGCATTGCAGCGGCAACAAAAACAACAACCGTTTGCGATCTGCGTAGTTTAGATGTTGCTTTAAAAGGACAAGGTGCGCCTTTGGTTCCTATTGGCGATAAATTATTATTCTCTAAGTACGATTCGTGTTTGAATCTTGGAGGAATTGCAAATATTTCGTTTGATAAAAAAGGAGAGCGTATTGCTTTTGATATTTGCATTTGCAATATGATCTTAAATTTTTTAGCGGAGAAAAAAGGAAAAGCATTTGATACAAACGGTAAATTTGCAGCAAGCGGAAAAGTGAATAAAGATCTCCTTAAAAAACTAAATGCCTTGCCTTATTACAAAATAAAAGGAAGCAGGACATTAGGATTTGAAGACTTTGAAAAACAATTCTTGCCTTTTTTGAGGATCAAAACAACAACTAACGATCTTTTAGCAACCTTTACTGAGCACATTGCCCAACAAATAGCGTATATTATAAATGTCAATAATCTCCAAACAGTTCTTGTTACAGGTGGAGGGACGTTTAATAGCCATTTGATCGCGTTAATTAAACAAAAAACCAAATGTAAAGTTGTTATTCCCACTAAAACAATCGTTAACTTTAAGGAAGCTATCATTTTTGCATTCTTAGGATATTTACGATTGCATCATAAAACAAATACCTTGAAAACAGTTACAGGAGCAAACGCAAATAGTATTGGTGGTGCCGTTTATTTAATGAGTTAGTTTGAAAAGAGCCTTATCCATATTCATCTTTATTTTTTTAAGCGCAGCTAGTTTTGCTCAACTCTCTACATTTAAAAAAAACAATAAATTTGGTTTCGCCAAAGACGGTGTTGAGCTTTCTCCTCCCATTTACGACACCATCCTTCCGTTTGATTCTACCAAGAAAATTTGCATGGCCTGTGTAAAAACGCAAAAACCAGCCAACAAGTTCATTAAAACGAACAATATGATCATGGTTTGCAAGTATGTGAATGATAAGAATGAAAGTTTGGTATTAAAAGTAAAAAATGACACCGTCAACTATTTCGCACTTCATAAAAAAGCGTTTGATTATTATACGCAATACAAAGACTATGTAGTTGTGAGCGCTCGCGATAAAAAATATGTGGTAGATAAACAATTAAAACAAATAACATTTGCCGGTTACGACGAGATCATTCCTTCTTCGATTAAACATCATTTTATTGTAGAGAATAAAACATTGGGCGCTTCGTATTTTAATGGGGTAATTGATAAAGACGAAAAACAGGTTGTGCCAATGGAATACACGCACATTAAATCAAATCCATTTGATACGCTTTTTATTTGCTGTACTGCTCAAATAAAATTAAATGGCAGTGACGATGTGTTGGATATTACCGGAAAAAAAGTACAAACTTTTAACCGCCACATTGATAATGCAAGCAAGAATTTTGTGATCCATCGCGTTTTTGAACCGTATGAATATTATATCATTTACGACCTTCACACTAAAAAAGAAAAAATAATAAACGCCGAAGACATTACGTATCTTGGAAATGATAATGTGAATATCAAAATAAAAGGCAAATACTTTAAAACAAGTCTTTTTAAATTAGATGAACTTAAAATACTGAACGAATGACAAAGATAAGAGTAACTATAAATGGTTTTGGCCGCATTGGTCGCGTTTACTTACGCAATGCCATTAAAGATCCAAACATTGAAATTGTTGCCATCAACGATATTACCGATGCCGAAACATTGGCACATTTATTAAAATACGATTCGGTTCACCGCGCTTTTGATGGAACTGTTAAAGCAGGAAAAGATTTTATTGAGGTAAATGGGAAGAAGATCACGATCACCGCTTCTAAAGATCCGGCCACTTTACCTTGGAAACAAATGAATATTGATCTGGTAATAGAATCAACAGGATTTTTTACCGACGAAGCAGGCGCAAGAAAACACATTACCGCGGGCGCAAAAAAAGTGATCATCTCTGCTCCTGCAAAAGATGATTCAACAAAATCAATTGTACTTGGAGTGAACGATCATATTTTAACCAAAGATGATGTGATCGTTTCTAACGCCAGTTGTACAACCAATTGCGCAGCGCCCATGCTAAAAGTATTACAGCAATTTGGTATTGAAGACGCGTTTATAACAACCGTTCACTCTTACACAAACGATCAGCGCATTCATGATGCTCCGCATAAAGACTTAAGAAGAGCAAGAGCAGCAGCCATGAGCATTATTCCAACCTCAACAGGTGCAGCAAAAGCTATCACAAAAATATTTCCTGAACTCGATGGAAAAATTGGAGGTTGCGGTATGCGTGTTCCTGTTCCTGATGGTTCGTTAACGGATATCACTGCTGTTTTAGAAACAATTCCAAGCGCCGAAGAAATAAATGCCGCGTTTAAAAAAGCTTCTGAAACCTATTTAAAAGGTATTTTAGAATACACCGAAGATCCAATTGTTGGTGTGGATGTTATTGGAAATCCTCACAGCACCTTATTTGATGCTGAATTTACAAGTGTGGTAAATAATTTAGTAAAAGTAATTGCCTGGTACGATAATGAGTGGGGCTATAGCAACCGCTTAGTGGAATTGACAAAGAAGATGTTTAGTTTTTAACTCCCTCTTCTTCCGCCGTTTTAATGTATTTATGAATTACCCCGTGTAAAAAATAAATTACCGGTATCAATGCTAAGGCAACTAGTAATTTAAATACATAACCCATGCTCGCGTTTTTAAGATACTCTTCAAAAGCCCAATTACCCGGCAACACAAAAGCAATAAATTGTACAATGAACGTGTCAAAAAATTGACTAATAACTGTACTCGCTGTGGCGCGCAACCAGATCATTTTTCCTTTTGTAAGTCTACGAAACACCCAAAAGAAATACACATCAATTAATTGCGAAAATAAAAAGGCCACAATACTTCCAATAATGATCCATTGACTTTGTCCGAAAACTGTTTTAAAAGCATCATCGGGCACGGGACTAAAATTTGTGGCCTGCATATTGATGCCAATGGTAATAAGAATGTAAGTGTAAATAATTAAACCAACTGTAATGTACGTGAGTTTTCTTACGCCGCTTTTTCCGTAATACTCATTAATGATATCCGTTAACAAAAAAACAACGGGCCATAAAATAATACCAATGCTTTGAGTAAATAATCCAAAGAATTGCACCAACTTTCCTCCTATTAACTCTGCTACAATTGCATTGGTAATAAAAAATCCGGCGAGAATAATAAAAACAATATCTTTTCTTTTGGAAAGATTCATTAATCAGCAGTCTTTGGATTGAAAAGAAAAAACATGCCAATGCATAAAGCAATACTAATAGCGATATTTACAATTGCCCAAGTTGTATTTCCCTGTTTCATTAATGTGGCAGTTTCATAACTGAATGTAGAGAAGGTGCTTAATCCCCCGCAAATTCCCGTAAGTAAAAATAATTTGAAGGAAGGTGATTCTAATTTTACCGAAAAATATTTAAGTGCCACGGCAAAGATCAAACAAGCAATTATATTTGCGATCAAAGTGGCGATAGGTAATGATATTGTAGAGCGTTGAAATGCCAAACCCAGAAGATATCTTACAACACTCCCAAGACCTCCACCAATAAATACTGCTAAAAAATTCATTATTTCAAATTTGATCGTCTTTGTTTTTCTTTCATGATCAGTCCAAGCTCGCGTCCTGTTTGTCCTTTTACACTTGTATTTTCTTGCGCACGGCGTATCAAATATGGCAGCACTTCCTTAACCGGACCATAAGGCACATATTTTGCTACATTAAAATTACTTTGCGCTAAATTAAAGCTGATGTGATCGCTCATGCCAAGCAATTGCGAAAAATAAATGCGCTTATCATTATGCTCAACTTTTTTTGCATCCATCAACTCCGCTAATTTTAAACTACTGGCTTCGTTATGAGTTCCGGCACATAATGCCATGTTGTCAATGTTCTCAACACAAAATGCAACTGCATTATCGTAATCAGCATCACTGGTTTCTTTATCCTTTTGAATGGGTGAAGTGTAATTTTTTTCCTTAGCACGCTCACGTTCTTTTTCCATGTAAGCGCCACGTACTAATTTTGCTCCAACCTTATATCCTTTTTGTTTTGCTTCAGTCAACGAATCTTTTAAATATTGCAAACGATCATGCCTATACATTTGATAGGTATTGTAAACGATCACTTTTGTTTTATTGATAGCTGCCATGTTCTCATTTGCCAAGTCATCAATGGCTATTTGGATCCAACTTTCTTCCGCATCAATAAAAATAGGTTGATCTCCATCCGCAGCAGCTTTACAAATTGTTTGTACACGCTGTCTTACTTTTTCCCATTCAACTTTTTCTTCTGCACTTAATGTTTCCTTCTCAGTTACTTTTCTTAATAATTCAAAACGCGCTAAGCCGGTAACTTTGAATACGCAAAACGGAATATGGGTGTGATCTTTTGCTTTTTTAATAGCATCGAGTGTCTCCTTTAAACAATGTTCAAAATCTGCTTCGCTTTCTTTACCCTCTACGCTATAATCTAATATAGTCCCAATGTTAAATTTCCCTAGCTCCTGAATGCTTCTCTCGCAATCGTTAATATCCTCACCCCCCACAAACTGCTTAAAAATGGTGTTTTTTATAAGTCCCTTAAAACCCATATTAAGGGCCAAAGGCGTTACTTTTGCCCCAAATTTAACAAGCATAGGATTGCCTATTAATTTGAATAACCAGTACGATCTTTTCAACTCCGCATCAGTCTTGGCTTTAAAGGCTATTTGGGTATTATTAAAGGAAACCATCCTACAAATATAATCACATAAAGTATTAAAAAAACCCACCTTTACGATATATTCTACCTGTCAAAAGAGTTTAATTAAATGAGCGTAAATTGTTAATAACTATTTATATGGATTCTCAATTAATCCTATATTTTTATTCCCATGTCAGTGCAATCACAAGAAGAAACAGAAAAGCTTTACTACACTATTAGTGAGGTTTCTCAACTTTTCGATATCAATGCCAGTACTATTCGTTTTTACGAAAAGGAGTTCAATTTAAAGCCTACCAAAAACAAAAAAGGTAACCGTTTATTTACCCGTAAGGATATTGAAAGTCTTTACAAAATTGTTGACCTTGTTAAAAGTAAAGGCTATACCCTCCAGGGCGCTAAAGAACAACTAAAGAAGTTCGATAAATCTAGCCAGGAAGAGGTAAAACAGCAGGTTATAGAGCGTTTGCTTAATATTAAGGCACAATTGCTCAAGATCAAGGATCAGCTTTAAATCCCACACTAATTCCGGTATTTCCACGTTTTTATCCTAAATTTGCCGGATTGATTCGCTTTGTTCAATATTTAACCCTTTCTATAGTCCTTATTTGCCTAGGCTTTGAGTTCACCTCTTGCAAAAAGGATAAAATAAGCACTAGCTCATCTGATAAACTGGCTTTTTCGGCCGATTCGGTACTTTTTGATACCGTTTTTACAACCGTTGGTTCGAGTACCCGAAATATTAGGGTGATCAATAATAACAGTCAACGCATTAAAATCAGTAACATCTCCCTTTTAAAAGGTAATGGCTCGCAATTCATTATTAACGTAGATGGCGCAAAAGGAACCAGTTTTACCGATGTTGAAATTGCGGCGCATGATAGTATTTATATTTTTATTCAAGTAAACGTCAATCCAACCAATGCAAGCTCTCCATTAATTATTTCTGATGCCATTAATTTTACAGTGAACGAGAATTTTCAGCAGGTTATTTTGGAAGCTTGGGGACAAGATGCGTATTATCATCACCCAAATAATGCTATTAAATTTTCCAACGGAACTTATTTACCGTATTCGTTGATCAGTAGCAATCCAAATGTAGATACAACTTGGAACAATGATAAGCCACACGTTATTTACGGATGGTTAGTTGTAGATAGCGCACAAAAATTAACCATCAATGCTGGCGTAAGATTATATTTTAATAATAAAGCCGGATTATGGGTTTATAGATATGGGCAATTAAAAGTTAAGGGGGCTTTAGGAAATGAAGTTTTGTTTACGCAAGCGCGGAGAGATCCTGAATACTCAGATGAGCCCGGACAATGGGATCGCATTTGGATAAATGAGGGAAGCGTGAACAATGAAATTGATCATGCCATTATTAAAAATGGATACATTGGTGTGCAAGCAGAATTGTTAGGGAGCAATTTTAATGAACCAAAACGTTTGCGCATTACAAATACCACCATTCAAAACATGAGTAAATGGGGTTTGTATGGTTTTGCATTTAATATTTACGGTGGAAATAATGTAATAGGCAATTGCCAAGAGCATAGCGTAAATTTAGCGTTTGGCGGAAATTATAAATTCATTCATTGCACCTTTGCAAATTTTTGGGGAAAGGAAGATGCCCGAGGTTTACCTACCTTGAGCATAAATAATTATTCGAGCGCACAAGTATTGCCATTAGATACCTGTTATTTTGGTAATTGCATTATTGATGGGAAATTAAATAGCGAGATCAGTTTAGATATTAAACAAGATGCCACATTTCCACCAAAATATTTTTTTAGCGGCTGTGTTTTAAAAACAACCATGAGTACAAGTGATGCTACAAAATTTGATGCCAATAAGATCAACGCAGCGTGCGAATATGAGGATACAGATAAGTATGATTTTACCATTCGTTCAAGTAGCCTCGCCGGGCCCCTTACCGCTTCTAACACACCAAGCGACGCCTCTAAATTTCCGGCCGATCTAAAGGGTGTTGGAAGATTAACCCCTTACTACGCAGGGGCATATGTTAAGCCCTAATTTTGTCAAAAAACCGAAGGAATTTTGGCTTATCTTTGAAAAACAAGCCCTATTTCAATGAAAGACGTTTTTATGATCCACTTTACGCTCCCTGAGCATTTCAATAGCGAAATGTGGGATGTTATTCCGGCACAACGCGTAGTGGTGAACGAGCTTCTAGAAAAACGTGTGATCCTTAATTATTCATTAGACATGGATCGTAGAAATCTTTGGGGTTTTATGGAAGGAAAGGATATGGCAGAGATCAACTCCATCATTCGCTCATTCCCTATCATGAAATTTGTAACGGTAAGAATTCACGAGTTAGCATTTTATGATACTGCTCCGGTTGGTTTACCTGAGCTTATCCTTAATTAATTCCTTTTAATTTCAGAACATAAAAACAGTAGGGCTTCTTATCCCTATAAGTTCACTATTTTATTTTGTTACATTGTTTTCTCTAAATTAATTTCAAACACATTTGTCGTAAAAATAATTGCGCAAAATTTCCGTATCTAATTTTGTTGGCCAAGGTTATGTTGAGTATAAAAACACAACACTATGTCATCAACTAAAGAAACCCCAAGGCAAAAAATGATCAGCATGATGTATCTCGTGCTAACGGCGTTATTGGCGCTCAATGTTTCCGATCAGGTATTAAAAGGCTTCATCACAGTTGATGAAGGCATTGCTAAATCGAATTCCATCATAGCAGAAAACAATAAGCAGATCGAACAAGCATTTAAAACCTATGTAGAAGCAGGAAACGTAGAAGCTAAACCGTATTATGAAAAGTGCGTTGAGTCGCGAATAAAGATCGAGCGAACCATTCATTACATTGACAGCATGAAATATGCGCTGATCATTTCCACACAAAAAACAACTAAGCCCGACACCGCACAATTGCGGTTCATGAATAAATTGGATGATTTTGATACACCAACCTATTTATTTATTGGTGATGATGAAACTAATTTAAAGAAAGAACCCTACTCTGCTTTTGACCTAAGACAAAAGCTGAATGGCTTAAGCAATGATCTCAATAAAATGATAAGCGATCTTTCTAAGGACGGTAAATTAGATGAAGCGGATGCCATGAGTTTAAAAGAAAAAACGAAGACCATTGTTCCCGTTGATCGCAATGCCATTGAAGATGATCTAAAAATGAACTGGGAGCTTGATAATTTTTATAATATCCCAACGGCTGCGGTGATCACCAATTTTGATAAAATGAAAACCGACCTTAAAAATGTAGAATCGGAATTATTCAGAGTATTTGCTGCGTCATCTAACAAACATTTATTTAAAGCAAATAAATTACAAGCTAAAGTATTAGCGCCAAGTTCGTATGTACTAAGCGGAGAAACGTTCAAAGCAGACATTTTACTTTCTGCCTCAAGCACACAATTAACTCCAGATAGAATGACAGTTTTGATGGGGGCTAAATATGATGATGCTACAAAAAAACTCACTATGCCGGGCTCTTCGATCACCGTTGCAGATGGCATTGGAAAATATGAGGCCTTGGGCTCTAACACTGGTGAACAAAAATTTGATGGCGTTATACAGTATAAAAACTCTTATGGAAAATTCGAATACTATCCTTTTGAATCATCGTACATGGTTGCCGCGCCGTTTAGTGCAGTTGGCGCAGACAATATGAATGTGATATACATTGGCGTAGATAATCCCATTAGTGCGTCGGCTGCGGGTTTTGCTCCCACTGATCTTGTAGTGAATGTTTCCGGCTGTGGGGCTAAGCTAAGATCGAATGGTGCAGGAAAATTTATAATTAGCGCATCCACAACCGGCACATGTATGATGACAGTTTCGGCAAGAACACCACAAGGATTAAAACAGCAAGGGCCAGCAAAAGCATTTAGAGTAAAGAACATTCCTCCGCCTGTTGCGAAAATAAATGGCAAACCAGTGCTTTCAAGTTTAGAAATGAAATTAAATGAGCTCTCAACACTTTCTTCCTTAGGTGCTGTTTGTGTTGGTTTCGAATTTCCAACCACAACACTTATTAAAGAAGCAACTATTGTGGGTTACGATAAAAATGGTGCTTTGCAAGAAACAAAAATAACTAATGCCACATTAACACCTGAAGCAAAACGGATCATTGCTTCAACCCCAGTTAACAAACGAGTTTTTATTGAGAATATTAAAGTGAGTATCAACGGCCAAAACATGACAGTGCCCGATGTCATTATTAAAAGAAAGCCGTAATAAAAAAGGCCCCGACATTTATTGTCGGGGCCTTTTAATTTTATGTCAGTTCGAGTAGAACGCTTTTTCAGCCTTCGTATCGAGAACTTACTTCAACAATGTTACGTGACCGGTTTTAGTATGTTTCTTGCCGTCGATTGCTTTGAAAGAAACTAAATACTGATAAACATCTTGCTTACCTTCTGAGTCTCTAACACTACCATCCCAACCTTTAGTTTGTTCAGAATCGTGATAGATCTGCTCTCCCCAACGATCGAAGATAGTTACTTCTATCTCAGATATTCCAACACCGTATACTAAGAAGGCGTCATTCAATCCGTCGAAGTTAGGTGTGAATACATTAGGAATATAAACACTCCAATCCTTAGTTACTTCAATACACACCTCATCAATTGCATAACATCCATTTTCACCGGTTGCTTGAATTTGGTAGCAACCACTGTTTTGTGGTATGATCTGAGAGTTAGGACAATCATGACAAAGAACGCCGTCACCCAACACCCACTTAAGAGTACCAGAGCCTTTTGCATTCAAATACATTGGGTCATCAACATTCATTGAGAAGTCTTCACCCGCATTAACGGTAGGCGTATCATATACTACAACCATACATGTTGCATTTTGAGTACAGAAGCCACCATCAGAAACCATAACTGTATAGACAGTAGTTACAATTGGACTTGCATAAGGTTGCGAATTTAAAGGGTTGCTTAAGCCATCAGTTGGAGTCCAAACAAATTGACTACTACCACCAGAACTTAACTTAACTGATGATCCTCTACAAACACCAACTGATCTTGTTGCGCTCGCAGTAATGGTAGGCACTACATCAATAAGTATTTCCTTGGTCATCATACAAGCTACAGATCCGGAACCATTGATTCCCATTACGGTATAATTTGTAGAAACAGAAGGAGTTACTTTAACCATGTTATAGGTTAAGTGTTCAATATCCACATTAGGTGCCCAAGAGTATGTCTCAGCGCCCATTGCAAAGATACTAGTGCTCTTACCATAACACACTTTCTGAACATTAGTAGATAAATTAAGGAATGGATATTCCTTAACTATGACAGGGAATACATAGTGATTAAAGCATGGTCCATTTTGTCCGTAGATCGTATATGTTGTAGAAACTGTTGGACTAACCGTTACGAAGTTAGAATTGAATTCAGCCGGTATCATTCCAAAGTGAGGATTCCAAGTATAAGTTCCCGAACCATTTGCGTTGATGGTAGTTTTTTGTCCCCTACAAAGTACTGTTTTCTCAGAAGTAGCAGTTACAATTGGTAAAGGAGTTACTCCTACTTGACGAATAGTACTAGAAGTACAAGTTGCAGCCTCACCAATTACAGTATAGTTAGTTGTTACATTTGGAGATGCTATTACAAAGTTACCGTTAGCAGTACTCAAAGAGCTAGCAGGGGTCCAAGTATAGTTTGTTGCGCCAAAAGCAGTTAAACCAATTGACTGACCTTCGCAAATAGTTGGTGTTACAGGAGCAACAACAAGTACCGGAAGAGCTTGTACTGTTATTGTACCAGATTCTGATGGACTATTACAGCCAGCCACATTACCAAACGCATTATAAACTTGGTTGGTTGGAGGGAATGTAGTGATCGTTGAACCTGTTGTGCTGCTGATATTAAAGTTAGGCGACCAAGTATAAGTTGAAGCGCCACTTGCACTAATATCTGCAGTTGCGCCAAAACACATGCTATTCGAAGTAACTGCTATTGTTGGATTCGGTATAGCTACTGCGCTATAAGATGTAGTATTGTAGCAATACCCATCAAAACCTTGAACAGTTCCTGTAGCAAGTGCTGATTGAAGTATTGATGTTGCAATAATAGACGAACCATTAGTTTGGTTAGGCGTCATACCTGTGAAACCACCCCATGTATATGTATTTGCTCCAGCCGCAGTAAATACTACTGAGTTTGGAGAACCGTTAAAGTTATTCATACACATAGTAGGACTGCTTACACCAACTGTTATTATTGGTAAAGTACGAACGGTTACCGTTACAGCAGTTACGTGAGTACAAGTTGCTTGTGAACCAAATACAGAATAGGTCATATTAACTGATGGATTCGCAATTACAACAGCACCTGTTGTTGTATTTAAATTTGTACCTGGATCCCACGAATATGTTGTAGCCCCTGAAGCAGTCAACGTAATCGATTCTCCGATACAAATTGAAGGCGTTCCAGGAACAATAACTACTGTTGGATTAGGAACTACAAGTACCGTAGCAGATTCAGTTGCACTATTACAACCGTCTTGGCTACCTATAATGTTATAAACTGTAGTAATTGTAGCAGTTGAAACAACACTTGGACCGTTTGAAGTATTTAAACTTGCGCTTGGCGACCATGTATAACTCTGCGCACCGCTTACAGTTAAGTTAGCCGGAACACCCTGACAAACACTTGTTGTTGCAGGTGCAGGAACTACAGTTGGGTTAGGAACTACTGTTACATCATATACTGCAGTATTTGTACAACCTAACGGACCAGTACCAACAACTGAAAGTTGAGCTACTGCTTGAACAGCAGTTACTGGAGGGAATAATGTAAATGTAGGTGCAGTTAAACTTGGAGACCCTATAAAGCCCGGAGGTAAAGTGAATATATAACTGTTTGCTCCGTTACCATTAATGGTTACTTGATTTGGCGAACCATTAAAGTTTTGAGAACATAATGTATTTGTACCAGCTATACTTACTACAGGTAAAGGACTAACTGAAGCAGTTAATACAGCAGTGTTAATACAACCAAAAGCAGAAGTAGCAGTTACAGTATAATTACCGGCGTTGACAATTTGAGCATTTGTAATATCAGGATTCTGTAATGCAGAGGTAAATCCATTTGGACCAACCCATGCATATGCCGTTCCACCACTAGCTGTTAATGATAATGTTCCGCCTACGCAAGCAGTAGGACTGTTAACACCAACTACAGGAAGTGGATTCACAACTACAGTAGTAGTGGCAGAATTAACACAACCATTGGCGTCAGTTACAGTAACTACATACGGCCCTGCATTTATAAGAGACGCTGTTAAAACACTAGGATTTTGAGCGTTAGAGTTAAATGTATTAGGTCCTGTCCAAGTATATGAATTGTATGCGTTCACATTTAATTGAATGGTTTGGTTTGCACAATATGGACCAGTATTAGTAGGAAGAGGTAGTGGCAATGCATTTACAGTTACTGAAGTAGTAGCCGAAGCTGTACAAGAACCAATTGATGCAATGATAGTATAGTTTCCAGATGCTATAGGCTGAGCACTTGGTATAGTTGGATTCTGGGCATTTGAAGTAAACGCATTAGGTCCTGTCCAAGTGTAAGAAGTTGCTGCAGGCGCTGTGAGCGAGACCGTGGCACCGGCACAATACGGTCCGGTATTGGCAGCGGATGTAGTAGGTGTTAATACACCGACCGTCACCGTAGTAACAGCTGTACAACCTTGCGCTGTTGTTATCTTTAATGTATACGTTCCAGTCATTGCCGTTGTAGAATTTGGAATGACGGGGTTTTGCGCATTTGAAGTAAACGCGTTTGGACCAGTCCAAGTATAACTCGCGGCGGCATTCGACGTTAAATTTATGTTTGTACCTGCACAAACCGGATTATTACTACCGGCAACGGCGTTTGGAATCGGATGCACAGAAACAGTTGTTACTGCAGTTTTTGTACAAGCTCCCGCACCAACAGTAATTGTATAATTACCATTATGTATTGAACTTGCAAATGGGATCGTTGGATTTTGAACTACAGTTTGCGAGTATGAATTAGGTCCCTTCCAAGTATATGAAGTAGCGCTAAATATATTTGAGTTCAATTGTATTGTAGCACCAGGGCAATACGGGCCTGTATTACTTGCAATAGGCGTTGTTACTGTTATTACAGAAACGTTTGTTGCGAAAGTAACTGAAGGACAACCGGCCTGTAACTGGATCCAAAACACATGAGGCACTGCATTTAAAGATGTGGTTGCAGTAATTGTATATTGAGCCACATTGTAATTACCATAGCTATAATAATATGGAGTTGGGATATAGGTATACCAATAATACCAACTTGGAGTAATTGAAGATGGCCAACTTGCTGTTAATACTAAAGGCTGACCAGCACAAATAGGACCATTATTAGTAACACTTACGGTAGGTCCTACAGGCGAAGTAAGCTGTACAGTAAACGTACTTATACAACCAAAGTTGTTTGCAGTTAAAGTATAAACCCCGGCTTTGGTAGGGCCAAAACTTGGAACGGTTGCGGTTGGACCAGGCGCGGAATATGCGAGTGGACCTGTCCATGTAAGTTGACCCGGACCACCAATTGCATTTAAGGTTGCACTAGCTCCTACACATCCAGGCGCTACTGCGTTTAATGTAGCTAATGGAACAGAATTAACTACGATCACAGAACTTGTTGAAGCAATACAACCAGCAGTATTAATTGTATGCGTAATTGTATAAGTTGCAGATGCGGGGAATGTAACCGGGCCTGCAGGATTAGTAAAGATCGGAGCAGGATTAGTAGTGAATGAATTAAATGAATACGTATGTGAACCTGTACTTACAAGCGCGCTAAATGTTGCGGCCGACGTTATACAAATTGCCGTAGGTGTACTAAACGCAGGACTTGGTCCGTTTGGTGTGGTTATCACCATGGAGGCGGTTGCCGGACAGTTTTGCGGATTAGTTACCGTTTGATAAATAGTATATGTAGTATTCGGTGCTAAATTGACGACACTCGTATTATTTGTAGTAGAGAAACTGACCGGCCCACTCGGAAGAATGGTATAAGTTTGTATAGAAGGCGCGGGACTACCCGTATTTGTAATTGTATAGGTAGTACAGTTATTACTTACGTTAAACCCAGGTGTTGGGAAAGTTCCAAATTGCAAGTTGATGGTCTTTGTTATAGGTGCACAAGATCCCGGAGGTGTCATGATTAAAGTATAGTTACCCGGTACTGTTGTGAAAATAGTTTGATTTGGGTTATTAACAATTGTGCTTGTTGCAGGGCCCTTCCAAATGTAAGGACCTAGACCTGTAGGCGCAGTCATTGTAGCTGTACTTGGACCACAAGAAGCTACATAAGAAATTGGTTGTGCCGCCGAGAATTGAATATTATTTACGGTAGTATTCATCGGTAAACATTGTGTATCAATATAAGCAGTTCCCCAGTGACCACCGTAAGGACAATCACCAACTTCAATAATAATAGTTACACAAGAGTTAAGATAAGGAGTTAGGTCTAATGATTTGATCATCCAGTTTGGAGTATAAGTAACCCATGTTGATGAGTTCGTTTGCCATCCTGTTGCAGTAACCGAAGCGCAACTTGGTCCCGGAGGCTGTACGTCAACTTGAGGACAAGGTAAAATAGCATTGAAACAATTTACAACCTTAACTTTAATATATGGATTCTCACAACATGCGTGACCAGACAATAAAGCAGCTCTGTAAGCTAATTGAAATAAACAATTTGATGCAGTCACAGGAAAAGTTTGTTGAATCCTAACAGCTTTACCACCTGCCAGGTTATCATTCATTTGTAATACATTAGTTCCGCCTAATGGTGATGCACCTATTGTTCCTAAGCTAGTTGCTGCAGGAGTAACCCATGGCGTAGCACGCACCCAAGCAAAGTTACAACCAGGATTTGGCGCATTATTGGTAGCAGTACAGTTGTTATAAGGCGTTTGCATTGTGTTACCATTTGTAACTTGCCAACCGGTTAATGTATTACCAATTGCTGCTGCTGCCGTACTTAGAGTTGTTGGGAGTGATGATTCGAAACCTTCGTTTACACATGGCGCCGCATTTATTTGATTATTACTTGTTGGGCCACCTTTTGCACTTGTTGAACTACTGGTGGGGTTGGACACAACAGGAGTTAAAGAGTACTTAGTATTGATATACCTTCTTTTTTCGGCATATAAAAACATATGGAATTCATTACCAAAACATTTACGGTTCAATGCGTCTTGCTGTGTAGCAGTCTCATTAAATCCACTTAATGAATCCGACGGAAACACATACATGTAGTATGGTTTATTCAGATTAATACTTTGCGCTGCAGCAGTTTGAATTTGAAACTGTGCAACCAATGATTGACTGAATCCCAACAATATCAGGATCATTAGTTTTGCTGTAATTAATTTTTTCATGCTTTGTGTTTTATATTATTTTTAATAAGAGCCTAGTTTAGTCCATACTAAGTTAATGGCAAATAGAAAAAATTGTTAAAAAACTGCTAACTAGCTGGTGCTTTTCCCTCATTTACAAGGCTCATTCACCCAATTAACAAGTTATGAACAGGGCTAGGGCCTCAAAATCAAGGATAAACGATGCAAATTATTCGTTAGAAAAATTGCTGAAATTGCGCTCTTAAAATTTAAAATCAGTTAAAAAGGTGCTTAAAATATTAAGCGTAATCCTTGCTGGCAAAAGAACACAGGGTATTACTGAAAATTAAAAAAAGGGAAATTCAGATCTTATAATCTGAATTTCCCTTTAAAAACGGGGAATGTAGCGGTTTTTTTAACCCAACTTTTGGTCGGTTTCGCTCGTACTTTCTATCTTGATCTCGGGTTTTTTAAACAACTCTTCCTCCTTTTCGAACGGACGCTTACCGAATATCTCTTCTAGATCTTCCTTAAAAATAACCTCTTTTTCTAACAGTTTTTCGGCTAGGGTTGTAAGCTTATCCTTATTGGTTGCCAGTATTTGTTTAGTGCGAGCGTAGGCTATATCTACCATCTTTTTAACCTCCTCATCAATTACCTTAGATGTTTGCTCGCTATACGGCTTATTGAAGTTGTATTCGCTTTGCCCACTACTATCATAATAACTGATGTTACCGATCTTATCGTTCAATCCATAATAAATAATACTAGCGTACGCTTGCTTGGTTATCTTTTCAAGATCACTCAAAGCTCCGGTGCTTACTTTACCAAAAACGATCTCTTCCGCTGCCCTACCACCTAATGCTGCGCACATTTCATCCATGATCTGATCGGCAGTTGTAATTTGACGCTCTTCAGGTAAATACCACGCAGCCCCTAAACTTCTTCCGCGAGGAACAATGGTAACTTTTACCAAAGGACTTGCATATTCTAACATCCAACTAACAGTAGCATGACCAGCCTCGTGATAAGCTATCACACGTTTTTCGTGTTTGGTGATGATCTTATTTTTCTTTTCTAAACCTGCAATGATGCGATCAACTGCATCTAAGAAATCTTGTTTACCAACTTGTTTTTTATTACTGCGTGCCGCTATCAATGCGGCTTCGTTACAAATATTAGCTATATCAGCTCCACTAAATCCGGGAGTTTGACGCGCTAAAAATTCTACATCAACACTTTCATCAATTTTAATTTTTTTCAAATGCACTTTGAATATTTCCTTACGTTCATTCAAATCAGGCATATCAACGTAGATCTGTCTATCAAAACGGCCCGCACGCATTAAGGCTCTATCTAAAATATCTGCCCTGTTTGTTGCTGCTAAAATAATTACGCCGCTGTTGGTTCCAAAACCATCCATCTCGGTCAATAATTGATTTAAAGTATTCTCCCTCTCATCATTTGAACCTGCTGAAATGCTTTTTCCGCGTGCACGACCAATAGCATCTATCTCATCAATAAAAATGATACACGGTGCTTTTTCTTTTGCGTTGCGGAAAAGATCACGCACACGCGATGCACCAACTCCAACAAACATTTCCACAAAATCAGAACCTGACAAAGAAAAGAATGGAACTTTAGCTTCACCGGCAACTGCTTTTGCCAAGAGAGTTTTACCGGTTCCCGGAGGACCAACGAGTAATGCGCCCTTAGGGATCTTTGCACCGAGATCAGTATATTTTTTTGGATTCTTTAAAAAATCAACAATCTCCATCACCTCTAATTTTGCGCCATCCAATCCTGCAACATCATTAAATGTAATGTTCACATTTGTATCCTTGTCAAATAAAACTGCGCGCGATTTTCCGATGGAAAATATTTGGCCCGGGCCACCACTGCCTCCGCCTCCGCCCATTCTGCGCATCATAAATACCCACAGAGCGATCATGATCACAATTGGTAAGATCCAAGAAATACTTTCGCTCCAACTAGATTCTTCTGAGCTACGAGCATACACTTGCTTTTCTTTTTGGATCCCTGCATCGTTTTGAATTTTCTCTACACGTAATAGAAAATTGTCTACCGACGGAACGCTTACAGTAAAATGCGGACCATGAAACGTTTTATCAGGGAAAATTGATTTTCCGGTGCTTTTATCTTTGTATCTATCACAAGTTGCTAAACTATCAGGATTGATAGAGATCTTTGCAATGCTTTTGTTTACGATATTAATATCCACAACATCGCCTTTTGCAAGCATCTCTTGCTCAAACACAGGTAAAGGAATTTCTTTTATACGTGGACTAAATCCGGTTCCGTAGAAGGTGATAAAAAGTAAAACCACAATTACTACACCGTAGATCCAGTAAAAATTATTACCGCCTTTATTTCCTTGTCCACCAAATGGTGAATTTTGCTTGCCAAATTTTTCTTTCATACGTTCGAATTGTTTCTTACGCTCTTCTTCGTTCGAAAGTTTATGATTCGGATCCTTTTGTTCTTCTTTATTTTGTTCGTTACTCATTTTCAGTTTTAATTAATTGTTCTGATCTCTGCATCTCCCCACAATCCTTCTATATTGTAATACTCTCGTGTTTCTTTTAAGAATACGTGCGCTACAATATTTATATAATCTATAAGTATCCACTCGCCGTTTTGTTGTCCTTCTGAATGATAAGGTCTTTCGCCGGTTTTTTTCAACACTATTTCTTCAACACTATCCGCTATCGCATTTACGTGTGTTCCACTATCTGCATCACATATCACAAAAAAATCCGCGATCCTATTTTCAATATTTTGAAGATCAAGTACGGTGATGTTCTTTGCTTTCCTTTCTTGCATTCCATCAATAATAGAATCCAACAAACCATTTGTTTCTTTAGAGGTTGTAACTTTAACTCGCTTTTTTGCGATCTTCTTTTTTTCTGAATTTACAATAGCATTTGCTTTCTTCTCATCCTTTTCCTTATCAGATGCTTTTGTTTTAACAAGAACTTTTTTTCCTTTTGATGAAGTAGATCTTTTTGCTACAGGTTTCTTTGCCTTTCCTTTTGCAAGAGAGGTGACTTTTTTCCTAGGGGCTTTTTTTGGAGCTGCCTTCTTTGCAGCTTTTTTTACAGGTTTTGCTTTTTTCTTAGCCATAAATTTATCCGACGGTACCTTAGAGTATCTTAATTTTTATTACGTTTACATTAAAGAACAAATTTAATCTTTTGGCTTAATGGGAACATTATTTGTTGGGCAAGATGCTATTTTTCTACCTGAAGTAGAGAGTACCAATTCCTATGCCATAGCGCTGTTAAAGAACGTTAACCTTACCGAAGGCGCCGTAATATACAGCACAAATCAAACAAAAGGGAGAGGTCAGCGCGGCAACAGCTGGATAAGCGGTCCAGGGCTTAACCTAGCGGTTTCGTACGTATTAAAACCAACATTTTTAAGTATTGATAAGTTGTATTACATGTACATCATTTCTGCACTGGCCGTGCATGACTTAATGGCTGAAATACTGGACAGTAGCCAATTTGACATAAAAATAAAATGGCCTAATGACATCCTAGTAAATTCAAAAAAAATAGCCGGAATACTCAACGAGAATTTTTTGAATAATACTATTGCAAACACCACTATTGTTGGAATAGGGATAAATATTGGTCAGGAGGATTTTAAGGGGGTAGAGAACGTTACTTCGCTAAAATTGCTTGGCTCAAAACCAAGCAACGTTAATGATATTTTAAAAGCATTGAGCAAACATTTGGAGAATTACTATTTGAAGTTAAAAGCACAACAATTTGATGCACTTTTAAAGAACTATTATACCCATTTTTATAAGAAAGATGAACTGCAAACCTTCATCATCAATGGTCAAGAAAAAGAATTTACTGTAAAAGGCATTAACGAAAAGGGGCTTTTGGCACTTACCGATCACACAAACAAAGAACATTATTTCGATATTAAAGAAATAAAATGGGCGCTTTGAAAAGCGCCCAAAATTTCAAATGATCTACAAGATGATCTATTTTATCTCGTTAAGGATATTACTTGCTTCATAAATATAAATATCCTTTGCAACATTCTTTGACCAGCGATTTGCGATGCCAATGTGGGAAGTGTCGCCCTTAGTTTTTAATTTAGAAATATCTTCTTCAAGCGGATTTGCACTAAAATCCTTAATGTCTTTTTTGATCTCTTCGTATTTTTTATTTTGCTCTCGCCAATATTTTTGTTCAGCCCTGAATTTTTCTAATTTCAAGTTTACGATCGATTCGTCTTTTCTTGATTTAAACTCTTTAGAACGCTCTTCTACAGCCTTGAATTGCTCATTCTTTTTCATACGTGAAGCACTATTCTTTGCCAACTTGTCGTAATTGATGTTTGCGAATTCAGAATAACTTGCCTTACTGATCTCATCCCAAGGCATTGGATACTCCAATTCTCTTTCACCACGATCAATGAATGCGTAAATATCCGGCAACATGATATTAGGCGTTACCCCTTTTAATTGTGTTGATCCGCCACTCACTCGATAGAATTTTTGTTGCGTTACTTTTACTTCTCCTATTGGCTTAATGGTATCAAATTGCGGCATTAAATATCCATCCAAATTCAAGAACGATTGAACTGTACCTTTACCAAATGTTGGCGTTCCGATGATCACCGCGCGTTTGTAATCTTGTAAGGCAGCAGCCAAAATTTCGCTAGCACTAGCACTTCCATGATTAACCATAATTGCTAAAGGTCCATCCCAAGCTACATCCTGATTATAATCTTCCATTATTTTTATATGCCCGTCTCTGTTTTTTACCTGAACTACCGGACCTTTTGGAAAAAATAATCCCGCCATCACAACAACCTCCTGCAATGAACCGCCGCCATTATCACGAAGGTCAATAATAATAGATTTCACTCCTACTCTTTTCAGTTTTTCTATCTCTTCGCGCATATCTTTTGCGCAACGATGTGTACCTGAACCAGTGCCTGTAAAGTCGGTATAAAACGTTGGTAAATAAATGTATCCTATTTTAGATTTATTGTTCAAGACCGCACTTTTTGCAAGCACATCTTCCATATCTATCACGTCGCGAATAATAGGGATTACTTTGATAGAGCCGTCAGGCTTTTTTACTGTTAATCTAACTTCAGTTCCTTTCTTTCCTTTAATTAATTCAATCGCATCATCCATCTCCATTTCCGAAATATCCACCGGCTTACCTTCACCTTGTGCTACTTTCTGGATCTCGTCATTTTGTTTTAATTCACCTTGCTTATAACTCGGTGTTCCGATAATGATCTCGCTCACCTTTAACTGCCCCATTTCGGTACGCATTAAACGTGCTCCAATACCTTCAAACTGACCGCTCATAGCTTGATCAAATTTCTTTTTTTCTTTTGGAGCAAAATATTCGGTGTGGGGATCGTAAATGCCGGTTATTGCATTTGCATATAGCGCAAAACGATCTTTTGGTGTAAGCTTATTGTAGTACTTGAATAAATTATTATTTGCCTTGATCACTTTACGTCGCGCATCTACTTCCAAAGAATCAAACGGCTTTACTTTGTACGATGTGTCCTTTTTTTCGATCGCAGTTTCTTGTCTGTTCAATGATTCGTCCAAACGCATCAAAACCTGATACTTCAACATTTTTTGCCATTCCTTTTTTAATTCTTCAGGAGTTTTGGCAAATTTTGTTTTCTCATAATCCGATTCGTAAGACTCTTCGGATGTATAATCTAATGGTTGCGACAAATACTCTTTATACCAACTTTCCTTTTCTTTGATCCGTTTGGTGATAAGATCAACAGAGATCTTATAGAAATCGTGATTTTGATTTTTCAATTGATCATCAAGTGATCGTTTGTATTTGCTTAGCAGATCAATATCCTCTTGCAAAAAGAATTTTTTACTGGCATCGGTACGCTTTATGTAAAGATCAAAAACCTTTTCACTAAATGAATCGTCAAGTTTTACCGGACTATAGTGTAGTTGAGATAACCCTCCCAAAAGTATATCCAGAATAAGTTCATTTTTATTGAAAACGTAATTGAAAACGGTAAAAGAGGTAATACCCAGAACTAAGGGTATGATGATGAACTTCTTTTTTATTGAATTTAGTATAGTTCGCATGTTACACAAATTTAATCACTTTGAGGCACTATTGCTATTATTTAGACACCAAATATGCCCGATTGTAACAATTTTTGCATGTTTAAATTTTGTTAAAGGAATATTAGAGAATAAGTATACTTTAGCGCAAATACTTTTTCTATGATAGATTTTACACGTTCCGAACTTACACATTTTGCCATACATTATGTAGGCAATAAAGGCCTTGGAGAAGAACTAACATTAAGCGAGGATGTTATCTCATTTAAAGATGACTTTGTAAAGGAAACACTCTTGCGTTATTTTTTAAACCCTTTCAAAACTGATATTTACCACAAGTTTAGAGAGAAAGCGGATGTGAGTTTAAAAAGCGTTGCCAATATGAGTGAGGACCTTTTTAGTTCACAAAAAAACTTTCTATCTGTCAGTAAAAAGCTTGCGAAATACCTTCACGATCAAAGCACACATCCGAAAATTAAGGGTGGTGAATTTTACGTTTGTTATTTTAGGGACGCAATGGTAGATGGTGAATTATGCGACGCTATTGGCTATTTTAAAACCGAGAACAAAGAAACCTATTTAAAAGTTTACCAGCATTTAAACAGTTTTGACTTGGAATGCGATGATGGCATTGATATTTACAAATTAGACAAAGGCGCTATCATATTTAATACAGAAAAAGAAAAAGGTTACAAATTAAGTATCATTGATAATAATAATCGCAATGCAGAGTGCGCTTTGTATTGGGAAGAAGATTTTTTGGGGGCCAAATTAAAAGAAAATGGTTACTATTTTACAAAGAATTTTATGGATACCTCTAGAGGTTTTTGTGAAGAGATCTTAACTGAACAAAATAATGTGACCAAGCAAGATCAAATGATGATGTTGAATAAAAGCGCAAGTTATTTTAAGGAAAAAGACCGTTTTAATGTGAAGGATTTTGAAAAAGAAGTACTTGTTGAGCCAAGTTTAATTTCTGCTTTTAGCGAATACCGATACAATTACAATGACAAAAATGATCTTCAAGCCATAGATGAGTTTGACGTTTCTAACACAGCTGTAAAAAAGAACGCTAAATACATGAAGAGCGTTGTAAAACTAGATAAGAATTTTCATTTATACATTCACGGCCGACATGATTTTGTTGAGCGCGGGTATGATGAAGGAAAAGGAATGAAGTATTATAAGTTGTATTATGAGAATGAGAGTTAGGACTTAGAAAATTCTTTCGCTCGTTTTTCAGCAGCAATAATTCCATTCACAAGTGCCTCTTTTAATTTTTGATCTTTAAAAATAGTAAGCGCAGCCTCAGTTGTTCCACCTTTTGATGCTACTGACTGAATAAGATCATCCAAATTATTTTCAGAGGTATTCATTAAATGAAAAGCGCCATTCATGGTTTGTTTTACTAATAATGATGCGATATGCTCATCAATTCCCATTTGCTTTCCAGCTTCGATCATAGCACTAGCGATAAAATAAAAATAAGCCGGACCACTTCCGCTTAAAGCTGTAACTGCGTCTAATTTGCTTTCATCATCAAAAAAAATTGTTTTGCCTGTGCTATTTAAAAGATTGTCTGCTTTCAACACATCTTTTATATTGGTTTCTTTACTTGCGGTAAATCCGGTGATGCCCATTCCTAATTGCGCTGGTGTATTTGGCATGGCACGAACTATTGCCTTGTGACCTAAATTATCCTGCAGCGTTTGAATTGTGATACCAGCCATAATAGAAATAAGAAGATGAGATGGCATAATATACTTTTTAAGATCAGCATAAATGGCCTTTGAATCTTGAGGCTTAGTGGCTAAAATAATAATATCAAAGCTCTTGATGCGCTCGTCAATTTTATTCGACACATTTCCAAAAGGCCTTAATCTTTCTTTCATTTCCGCATTTTTCTCAATTAGCAAAAGATCCTTTTGAGAAACTATATTGTCCTTTAAAAATGCCTTGGCATAGGTTAAACCCATATTGCCACAGCCTATAATTGCGATTCTTAACATTGCTTATTTTTTCATTTTTATATGTGGGATATTATCTTCCATATACTCCTCCCCTACTTCCTTAAACCCACATTCGCTGTAAAATTTTTTAAGATAACATTGCGCTGAGATGGTGATCTGTTTTGTTGCAAACAACTCTTCGCATTTTGTTATTGCCAGCTTCATTAATTCCTTTCCAATGTTTTTTCCTCTTAATGAAGGATCAACAACAACTCTTCCAATACTTGCTTCCGGATAATTAACACCTTGAGGGATCAAGCGTGCATAAGCCATAATGCTTTCGTTTTCTGTTCCAAATAAATGCCAAGCTTTTTTATCTGTGTTGTCTAGATCTTGATACGCACAATTCTGTTCCACCACAAATACTTTAGCACGCAATTGCAAAATGCCGTACAATTCATGCACGCTTAATTCATCAAATGTTTTTGCGATCCATTTCATTAATAATTCCCAATTGAAAGCATTACCAAAGTACAGGCCTCAATGCTTTCTACACCCAGCGTTTTGGCCTTTTCAACTAGCTCAGGGTTTTCAGCACCCGGATTGAAAATAATTCTTTTGGGTTTTAAAGACAATATATACTCGTACCAATCCTTTTGATTTTTAGCCGAAAGATACATTGTAACAGTATCCACATCACCAGGAACCGGTTTGTTGGTAAGGATCTTCTCTCCTTCTATATCACCTTGTTTTACTCCAACGGGATAAACTTTATGACCGTGCGCTTTTAAACTCTTAGTTGCTTTATAACTATAGCGTTCGGGATTAGATGACGCACCTATTATAACGGTTGGTTTCATTCGGTATAATTTAAATCTTTTGCAAAGGTTTCTTCTAACCTATAACATGCCCAATAGGCTAATACAAATACAATGCCACCAATAATTAATGACGAATTGACAACTCCAATAGAAGGTTTCATAGAAGCATTGGTTAATGTCATTAAGGTAACCGATCCTCGAACAAAATTTGGTGCTGTGGTTGTAACTGTTGAACGAATATTAGTTCCAAATAACTCGGAAGCACCGCTCATAAACACGGCCCAATATCCTGTTCCAAAACCAATGCAAAAAACTATAGAGTAAAAAACTAACACAGAAACACTGGCAAAGAGATAATAAATGATGCTAAATAATAAAGTTAGCGTGATAAAAATAAAGAGTACTTTTTTTCGTGATCGCATTTTCTGACTCATGATACCGCTTACTACATCACCAATGGTAATTCCGATGTAAGCTACCATAATAGGGATCTTCCCGTCTTTTGGTCCATCCACTAAACCGAGGGCACTCGACATTTCCGGTGCAAACTGAACTAAGAAATACATCACAAACCAAACCGGTATGGCAATTAAAATAATATTCAAATACTTAAATAATAATTTTGGGTGAGAGAAGAGATAAAAGAAATTCCCCTTTTTTACGGCTTTATCCTGCTTTACCTGATCAAACATTCCACTTTCAAAGATCCCTATGCGAAGAAATAATAACAACAAACCCATTCCACCACCTAAGAAATAACTCACGCGCCAATTATCAATAGCAATTGTAGTTAATCCAGCAACAACAGCACCAAACAAACCAATAGAAGCTACAATGGTTGTTCCTATACCACGATCTTCCTTTTTCATGGTCTCGCTTACCAAAGTAATTCCTGCGCCTAATTCACCTGCTAAACCAAAACCCGAAACAAAACGTAAAATGCCATACCAAAATGTATCGGTAACAAAACCATTGGCAATATTAGCAATAGAATATGTGATGATACTTCCAAATAAAACCGTTAGTCTTCCTTTTTTATCTCCTAATATACCCCAAAACAAACCTCCCACTAACATTCCTATCATTTGCAAACTTAATAAACTGGCACCTACATCTGTTACTTGTTTTTTTAGTTCAGCAGGATCAGTATACGTGTCCCTTAAAATATCGGTTAAACTTGCCACACGTTCCATGCCAAACAAAACCAGATCATAGATATCTACAAAATAACCAAGGGCAGCTACAACTACAATTTTACTAAATGATGCTTTGAACTGTTGATACATAATTTTATTTGCTAAGAGCCTTTTCTATTGGATCATCGGTGCAACCGTTTGGATAATTTATTTTAATGAGGTCGGAAATAGTTGGCGCAATTTGAGTGATTTTATAATAATTCAACGAACTTCCCTTTTCAATTCCGTTTCCGTAAAAAATAACAGGTACATGTGTATCATATGAGTATGAAGCGCCATGCGTGGTTCCGGTTTTCGCGTGATCCATCCATCCTGGCTTTAACTCGAATGCCACATTACCACTGCGCTGATGATTATATCCGTTTTGGATCAATGCCTTTGCGTCGCGGCCGTCAAAACTTCCATTTTTCAGTGCTGATGATGGATATGCTTCCGCGATCGCATCCACTGTTACCAAATAATCACATAATTTCTGTTCAACATATTGCTTATTGATCTTATCTAAGCGGTCTTCATCCAAAAACACTTGTTGGTTAAAGCAGCCTATTAATATTTTCTCATCATTAAAGGTCTTTAAAAAATACTCCTTTAATTGCTTATCTAATTTTTTTTCATCAAAATAATCTGCAGGAATTTTATTATCCTTCAAGTAATTTGGCACTTCAGCCACACCATGATCCGCAGTTAAGAATAGCACATAATTACTTGCACCAACTTCAGCATCTAAAGTTTTTATTAATTCTTCTATCTCCAGATCCAAACGTAAATACACATCTTCTATTTCAACCGAACGCGGACCGTATTCGTGTCCAATAATATCAGGACTAGAAAAACTGATGGTCAACAGATCTGTAAATTCATCTTTACCCAATTTCTCATTCTTTAAACAAGCAATAGCCATGTCCTTTGTAATGGTATTTCCATAAGGCGTTTCCTTTACCATGCCATATTTTCCCGGAACTAAATAATTGGCGTACTCATATGGAAAAGTTGGGCTGTCCTTTTTATTCGCAGCTTTTTCATACTTATTATTATCCGCTATTGAATTAGAATAGGTATCTATTGGCTTCAAAGTATTCCATCCTTTTTGCAAATATGATTTTGGCAATTGCTTTGCATTAAATTCGTTCAACCATGCCGGTAATTCTGTCACATACCAAGTAGAAGAAATAAAATATCCCGTTGAATCATCGTACCAAAACGCAGCGTCGGCAGCATGACCTGCGGGGAAAATAGCACTTCGGTCTTTTAAAGCAATACCAAATACTTTTGACTTGCCATTGCTACTCAATTTTAGCTCATCGCCGATAGTAGTGCTCAATAAATGTACCGGCGATCTTTTACGTGACTTAACATCTGTTCCAACAGGTTTTACATTCTCATCTTTTACGCAATACAATTCTCTATCACTTGCTTTATCATACCAATCGTTTGCAATGATTCCATGCACTCTTGGTGTTGTTCCCGTAAAAATACTCGCATGCCCAGGACCTGTAATTGTTGGCACATAATTATAATGCGCGTTACGCAAATAATAACCACTATTCACTAACTTCTTAAATCCTCCATTACCATATCTATCCCAATAGCGATAAATATAATCGTTACGCATTTGGTCAACCACAATACCAACAACCAACTTTGGTTTTGATGAAGGAACTTTTTTAACCGTTTGCGAAAAGGAAAATGATCCTAAAGAAATGAATAGAAGAAAATATAGTTTTTTTAGTTGCATTATTTTTTATCGAGTTTTTCAAAAACAGAATTACTGCTTTTGTATTCAGGAACAATGTTTTTCATGTGCTGAACAATAAGTTCATTGTTTTGTGTATTAAATAATTTTATGATGTTCTCAATTGTTTGGTTCACTTCCTGATATTCGTACTCGCGAACTTTACCAATTAATATCTGACTATGATGAGTTGGTAAAGTGGTTTCTTTATCAGCTAATAATTCCTCGAACAATTTTTCGCCGGGACGTAATCCTGTAAATTCGATCTTAATATCTTTTCCTTCTTGTAAACCGGAAAGTTTTATCATTTTGCGAGCAAGATCAATTATTTTTACCGACTTACCCATGTCGAACACAAATATTTCTCCACCCTTCCCCATACAACCGGCTTCTAAAACTAATTGACAAGCTTCAGGGATCGTCATAAAATAACGAGTGATATCCGGATGTGTAATAGTTACCGGCCCGCCTTTTTCGATCTGACGTTTGAATCTTGGAATAACCGAACCGTTAGACCCTAATACATTTCCAAAACGCGTAGTAATAAAACGGGTTTTACTCTTTTTTCCTAAGCTTTGAATATAAATTTCGGCAATACGCTTGCTGGCTCCCATCACATTAGTTGGGTTCACAGCTTTATCGGTGCTTACAAAAACAAACTTCTCAACTTTATGTTCAACAGAAAGATCGGCACATACTTTTGTTCCTAAAACATTTGTAAAAACAGATTCAGAAGGATTATTTTCCATTAACGGCACATGCTTGTATGCAGCTGCGTGAAAAACAATGTTTGGTTTAAATGTTTCAAAAGCTTTTTGCATACGCTCGGCATTTCGTACATCAGCAAGGGCTACTTCGTAACTTCCTTTTTTGTATTTATCATTAAATTCAAGATCTAATTCATGCAAAGGTGATTCAGCTTGATCGAGCAAATAAATTTTTGACGGGTCAAATTTCATGCACTGTCTTGCCAATTCACTTCCTATAGAACCTGCAGCACCGGTGATCATTATTACTTTTCCTTTTATCTGGTCGTTGATAAGATCAGCATCCAATTTAATTGGTTCACGTTCTAAAAGATCCTCAATGTTTATTGTCTTTAATTGATTGAAGCTTAATTCACCATTGATCCATTTGGTTGGAGGAGGAACATTGAGAACGCGTGTATTATGATTCAAACAGATATCAGTTATCTCATTCTTTTTTGCCGCGCTCAAGTTTTGAATACTAATGATCACTATCTCAGCATTATTCTCCTTAATAAGTTGTCCTAATTTATCTGTGGTATAAATAAAAGCTCCTTCCAAACTTCTCCCCTTTTTCTTTTCATCATCATCAACAAAAGCCACCACACGGTATTTAATTGCTGCATCTCGGTCTAAAGTTCGTTTTGTTATAATTCCTGCTTCACCTGCACCAAAAATAACAACGTTCATGCGTTCGCTCGTAGGGTTTTTTGTTTCCAGAAATAAAGCTTTCACTGCCAAACGCGAACTGATCATTAAAAACAAGGTGCAAAGCGCATCAATAATAATAATGGAGTTTGGAATAAAATACGTTTTGCTTCCAAAGAAATAATAAGCGAGGTTAGTAATAAAAACCAAAACACTTCCTATAATAACGATGGTAAAAATTCGTCCGGCATCTTTTGAACTTGTGTATCGCACAACCCCTTTGTATGTTTTTGAGATGAAAAAAGTAATGAAACGAATAATAAGAACTACAGCATAGTCCAGTGGTAAATTACTTTTATCAACCGCAGGAATATCATCGAAATTAAAACGGAGTAATACAGCAAGCGTTAACGAAAAAGCACAAATTATTGTATCGATGATCAAAATAGACCATCTAGGCAAATTATACGACCAGAATAACTTGAAAATATTGAACATTACCTGTAAAAATAACTATTTTTTTTGAGGTGTAACCGTTTTAGTTTCAGTAGCTTTTGGCTTGGGCTGAACGGTAGCGGAAATTTTAGATTCCGGTGTGGATTTATAGGTTGTAGATGACTTTGGAGGCGTTATCGGTGTCTGTGGTTTAAGAGGCTTATCACTTACAGTAACCTCGCAAATAGCGCAAACTTCTCTCCATTTTATATTTAGCACACATTCATTTGGTTGAATATAAATGGTTTTTTTAGCGCTATCGGGTAAGGTTACATCCACCGAAGTTCCGTAAGACTTTGGACCGTCAAACAAAAAAGGATCCTTGAATTTTTCTTCTAAGTGAATATCCTTAATGTGCACTTTTTTATCTAAAATAACCGTGTATAATTCAAAAATAGCTCTCGTTATCTTTATCGAGATCTTATCATTGGGCTTATCATACGCTATCTTCACGTCGCCATTTACGGTAGTACTGTAATTAATTGGGCCAGCATCCACAAATGCATCGCATGTAAAATACGAACTATCGGGCCTGATCAAGATCTTTGGATTTACCATTTTCCAATGGTATTTTCCTTTGATGAACATTACTTCATACTCATTTGTGCTCGAAACTGTGCCAATAGCCAAAAGAACTTTATTTACAAGATCTTCGTGCAAAGTGAAAGAAAAATCATTCAAAACTGTTTTGGTTTGCGAGTGAATTAGATTACAAAACAATAAAAACAATAGAATAAAGCGCATTTTGTTAGATTTGTAGGCGAATTTAAAAGATATAATGTTTCAATTAAATAAAAGTTATTAAAACAAAACGCATAATTGTTATTGGCGGAGGGGCTGCCGGATTTTTTGCAGCAATCAATTGCAAGCTTTTAAATCCTGCATTTGAAGTAAAGATACTTGAGAAAACCAACAAACTTCTTTCAAAAGTTCTTGTTTCGGGAGGTGGACGATGCAATGTAACCAATCATTGTTTTGATAATAAACAACTGGTAAAAAATTATCCTCGCGGTGAAAAGGAATTGATGCAAGTTTTTAGTCGTTTTGCTGTGCAAGACACCATCAACTGGTTCAAAGAACAGAATATAGAATTAAAAGTAGAAGCAGATGGAAGAATGTTTCCTGCAAGTAATAAAAGCGAAACAATAGCCAATTGCTTTTTAGATCTTGCTAAAAAACTTAGTATAGAAATAATCATTCAATGCGAAGTTCAAAAGATCAACAAAGAAGAAAGTTTTGAAATGAAAACAAGTAAAGGAAATTTTGAAGCGGATGTACTTATTTGCAGCATGGGCGGAAATAATAAAATAGAAGGTTATAAGATCTTAAAAGAACTTGGCCATAACATCATCTCTCCTATTCCAAGTTTATTTACCATCAATCTCCCTTCAGAGAATATCAAGAAAGAACTGCAAGGTGTTGCAGTGCAAAACGCCACTGTTACTATTGAAAAAACCAAATTCAATTATACCGGTCCGGTTTTGGTAACCCACTGGGGGCTAAGCGGGCCGGCCGTTTTAAAACTTTCGGCTTTTGCAGCGCCATATTTTTTTGAAACAGATTACAAGAACAATATCCTTATCAATTGGACAGGAAATTTAAAGTTAAATGAGATCCTTGAAGAATTAAATCAGCAAAAAATAAATTCAGCACGGTCGATCATAATAAAAACTCCGCTTTTTCAATTACCAAAACGTTTATGGGAATTTTTATTGAATAAAGCAGGCGTTCTATCAGAAACAAGCTGGTCGAACATTTCAAAACAACAATTAAATAAACTTAGCGAGACCATTTACAGAGACGTTTACAAAATGGAAGGCAAGACCACTTTTAAAGAAGAATTTGTAACTGCCGGAGGGATTGACCTGAAAGAAATAGACTTTAAAACCATGCAGAGCAAGCTTGTTAAAGATCTATATTTTTGTGGCGAAGTGTTAAATATCGATGGGATTACAGGAGGTTTTAACTTTCAAAACGCATGGAGCACCGCTTACGTTTGCGCTTCGTCCATTTAATAGTAAATTTTCACTAAATTTGATTGAACAGTTCCTGCATGTCTAAAAGATTTCGATATATTTTCTTTGTTGTTAGCATCCTTTGTTCCATTAACAGCAGAGCGCAGGATACATTAGTTGCATATACTCCTCAATTTGAGTTGGGAAGTTATTACCAAATAACAACGGTGTACGGCTCGGAATACAGAGGTGAAGTTGTTGAGGAAACAAAACTGGGTTTTGTATTACTTGATAAACGAAGCAATTTGAAACATCGTTTGTACAAAAGCGATATAAAAGAAATAAAACCTATTAACTCTAAAGTAAAAAACAACATCGGGCGCTTTGATGATGATTATTACTCTAATTATTATATGCTGTCAGAAAATGCTCTGCCCTATGAAAGTGGGGCTGTAAATGCTACTTGTCATTATTTTATTGAGAATGTCAATTACGCGTTCAGCGAAAATTGGAGTATATCTATGAACGTGCTTTTATTTCTACCCTCTTCTGTTGGCGTAAAATGTTCCTACGAGATCTCAAAAGATCTTTACTTCGGCGCCAACGTATACTTATGGGCTCTTCCAACAGATAACAACATTGAAGTATATTCTGTTCCCATTTTGGGCGCAGGTGCCAGAATAACTAAAGGAGACAACAATACTAATTTTACTATTGGCGCTGGGGCACTCGCAATTAAAGATTTTGATCAAGTAAATACTCCCACACAAAAACTTGATTATACACCTGTTTATTACTTGAACTTTGCCTACGCAAATCGTTTTGCCAAACACGCGGCCCTGAACATTGAGAATTTTTTATTCCCACAGGCTTTCTCAAATCCGAGAGGGTCAGTTAATTTGAATTTGACAGGAGTAAGCATAAAATGGATCCGCAATGAGAATATACAATGGAATTTTGGATGTTACGGCATGTATTTGGGCGATCTTACAAAACTAACTACCAACTCAAAGATAATCCCCATCCCCTACATCTCTTACACTCAGTACATGAATTAGATCATTTGATGATCTTCATCTCATTTAAGAGATAACCTGCGCCTGCGTATTTATCCACTATCCAAAGGGTAAAACGAACATCTAAAACAATATTTCGGCAACGATTCACATCGTACATCACGTCGCTCATAGTTCCTTCCCAGTTGCGATCGTAATTTGTTCCTATCAATTCGCCTTTTGCATTTAAAACAGGGCTTCCACTATTTCCTCCGGTTGTATGATTACTTGCAATAAAAGAAACTCGTAATTTCCCGTTTTTGTCGGCATACATTCCGTAATCTTTTTTATTATACAGCTCTATCAAACGTGGCATCACTTCGTAATCAGGATTTCCTGTACTATTCTTGTCCACCATTCCATCAATAGTTGTATAATGTAAATATGTTACGCCATCTTTTGGTTTGTAATCATCTACTTTCCCATAGGCCACGCGTAAAGTTCCGTTTGCATCCGGATAAAACTTCTTGGTCTTTACATTATCCTTTTGCATTTGCATATACTCTTTTTGTAATTCCAATAGTTGCAACTCATCATAATTATACTGAGGAAAAACGCCTTTTTGATAATAAGTATTAATAGCCAAAGTAAGTTTATAAAAAGGGTCGCGTTCGTAAAGCGAATAACTTTTTTCAAAGTCGCCTAGCATTGCAGCCGCTTTTGTATTATCAATAAAACTTGAGTTACTGTACAAGAACTCTGTTATCTTCTCAGTATCGTTATTATAGACCTTATACAACGAGTCCAAATAAATCGGTCTGCTTTCCTTATCAATATAGAGTTCGTATTCCTTTAACATGGCAATACACAATTTTTTATCTGTCTCTTTATTGAAATTTCTGAATGGAATGGTTTTTTTAAGATCGGCATACATCTGATCGAATTTATTTTCCTTACCGGACTGTTTCTTCTTTAGCTCTGCAAATAATGCATGGTAATTAGTAATGTAACGAATGGCGTCTATTCCCATTAAACATTCGCTGTAATAGTCTACTTGTTTACTTAATGGGGCATACTCCACATAAACTTTCTTAAAATCGGCTAGTATTTGCTTGCATTTATTTTGTTTTGTGGCATCAGCATTCAACGATTGTATAAGATCTATCTCAAATTTCTTCTTTTTATTGATAGCGTCGTTGATCACCAAACCTTGCATCTCGCCCGACCATTTTTTATACGCATTAGCAATTCCCGCGTATCTATCAGCATACATCAAACGAAGCGTGTCATTCTTCTTCATATCCTTTTCATAAATCGCCAAACGTTTTTCGCGTAACGAAACACGGCGAGGATCCTGCTCATTGATCAATAATTCAACGGCAAACGACGTGAGATATTCTTGTGTTCTTCCTGGGAAACCATATACCATTGTAAAATCACCTTTTTCGTATCCTTTTAGTGAAATGGGGAATGAATACAAAGGCTTGTAAGGAACATTATCAGCGTTATAATCTGCAGGCTTGTTCTCTTTATTGGCATAAATTCTAAACATGCTAAAATCAGGATTATGACGAGGCCATACCCAATTATCGGTTTCGCCACCAAATTTTCCAATATTCTCAGGAGGAACACCAACCAAACGCACATCTTTAAAAACTTCGGTAACAAATAAATAATACTCGTTACCATAGTAAAACGGACGAACAAAAGCTGAATAATGTGTTTTTTCTATAGCCTTTTTTTCTATTTGCTGCATTGTAGCGCGAATAGCAGAATCTTTTTGAAATTCCGAATACGATGGTTTGATAACGGTCAGCACTTGCTTTGTAACATCTTCAATTTTTTTAATGAAGGTTACTGTTAATCCTTTGCACCACAACTCTTCGTTTGCGTCCTTAGCCCAATAACCATTCTTTAAATAATCTTTATCAACCGAACTTAATCCGGCAACAGAGCTATAACCACAATGATGATTAGTTAATATCAATCCTTTATCCGAAATAGCTTCAGCGGTACATCCACCACCAAAAATTGCTACTGCGTCTTTCATGCTCGCTTTGTTAATGCTGTATATTTGCTGTGCAGTTAATTTAAAGCCATTCTTTTTCATGTCCTTAAAATTCATCGCCTCAATTAACTGTGGCATCCACATACCTTCATCAGCCTTTACTAAAAGCGACAAAAAGGTAAATCCAATTATTAGTTTCTTCATTTTTATTATTTTATCATCCCCGCCATTTTCATTGCATCCACTTTAATAGCGCTGTCCAATGGAATTTGTTGATCACTACTTTTTTGAGTTGCCTTCTTTAACAGCAAAGGCGTTTCACGAATTTGCTTTGCGAAATTTTGAATCTGATCTTGTTTTTCTTTTCGTGCATAATAAGTTTTTGGAGAAGTATACATCTCGTAAGCATCATTAATGAAACTATTTCCGAATGCCGATAAATTTCCATCTGAATACAACAACATAACCACTTGATTACTTTCAATGCTTTGCTTAAGATCTAATTGCCAAACTTCTACTTTCTCTCCCGGTATTGGCGACGGAATTACTTTGTTATAATAATACCAAAATTGTCCGCCTGCAAAAGCGCCATTTAAAATGCCCATGTAAACAGGGCCATACCAATAACTATCCGACAAAGTTAATACGCGAGTTGTATTCTTTAACGAATCATTTTCCCAACCAATTTGAGGATACGCCAACTTCATGTTTTGTTCCGGATTTCTATACAAATTCATTCCCTTCAACACATCGGCATCTCTACTCCTTGCCGTATCTACCACTTCAATAGTACCAATGCGAAGATCGGGCATATCGCATTTGTGCAATTTCTCCATGTATTTAATAATGGTATCCATAGCCAAACATTCTCCGTAATAACTCCAGTGGTGACCAAATTTTGGGAACAAGGGATAAGGCGTAACTGGTTTCAGTCTATTGAACAAGTCGTAAAGATCTAATTGATTTATACCATATTGCTTTCCATATTTTGCATACAGATCGTGATTGGTTTGATTAACGGAATGCTTGTATTTGTCTTCAATAAATTCGCTACAGTATTCGCCTTTACCCGGCGCGTATACAAACATCAGATCAATTCCTTTTTTCTTTAGTGTATCTTGTATCACTTTTGCTTTTTGCATTAATGAAATTACCTTATTCTCGTTCACCTCATCATCACCGTACGCCGAGAAAATATAATCTTCACTAAACACATAACCTTCCTTACCACTCACAAAACCTTTTACGCGCAATTGATTGAAACAGGAATAATACAATTGATTGTTCAAACGAACAGAAATTTCTTTAAATGCCCAATGATCGTTATTATAATCATCCATTACCTCCTGATAACCTCCATCGAACCAACTTGTAGATGTAAGTTTTGGTTTTTCATCAGAGATCACTAAGCCAGCTAAGTTTGGTTTATTATATGTTAGATCCTCATCGGGCGAGATCCTAGTTGCTTGTTTGTAATAAGAAGCCAGCATTGGCATGAATAGAGCGAATAAGATCACTACCCCATGAACCGAATATGTTTTTTTATTACTCACTAAAATCTGAAATAAATAAAGGGATTAAAATTCAAAGCAGATATATAACTCAACGACACATAAAACAACACTATACTCGAAAGCACTACCATCCATTTGCCATTGTTGCTAAATTTTTCTCCGTAAAGACTTTGTTGCATGGCCAATGTTTTGTTGGTGATAGCAAACCACGAAATAAGTAAGGCAATAACTGCCATAGCCATAAAATCATTGTTCATTGCAAATTTACCGTCCATAAAATTGAAACTGTACATTTGTTTTATTACTGAGAACGCGTATGAAAGATCATCATTGCGGAATAAAACCCAACCGGTAACAACGATCATAAATGTTAGTGGTATTGAAATGAATTTACCCAACTTCTCAAATACATTTCCAAGGAACAAACGTTCTAGCACAAGAAACAATCCATGATAAGCGCCCCACAATACAAAATTCCAACTGGCGCCATGCCATAAACCCGAAAGTAGAAAAACAATAAAGAGATTACGATACAATTTTGTGTTACTTCCTTTATTTCCTCCAAGTGGGATGTATAAATAATTTTTCATCCATGCGCCCAAGGTAATGTGCCAACGACGCCAAAAATCGGTAATGCTTGTGGAGATATAAGGATTATTAAAATTCTCAGGAATTCTAAAGCCCATAATTTTGCAAAGACCAATAGCCATATCGCTATAACCGCTAAAATCAAAATAAATTTGAAATGTGTAGGCAATTGCTCCGACCCAAGCGGCGGCGGTATCTAATTGTGCAACCGGTAAATTAAAAACAGCATCGGCTTGCATGCCTAATGTATTGGCGATGATCACTTTTTTAGCGAGACCAATACTAAAGATCAAAAAACCGCTGAGTTTTGCTTCGGGCGTGTAATTTTTTTCGCGATTTGTGATTTGGTCGGCAATATCGTGGTAACGTACAATTGGGCCGGCAATTAACTTTGGAAATAATAAAATATAGGTTTGGTAATGCCAAAAGCTCTTCAAAGGTTTGTGAATGCCGCGATAAACATCCACTACATAGGTTAAACTTTCGAATGTATAGAACGAAATTCCAATTGGTAAAATAATTTTTGCGAAATGAATATCTAATCCAAGTACCGAATTAAAATTATCTACAAAGAAATTGCAGTATTTGAAATAGAATAATAAACCTAGATTAATAGATAGGGAAAGAATTAAAAATTTCTTTTTATCGCCTTTCTTTTTTGCATTGTGCATAGCATTCACCAAAAAGAAATCGATAAAAGTTGTAGCTAAAATGGCGAAAATGAATTTTGGTCCGCCCCACGAATAAAAGAAAATACTAAAAGCCAAAATAAAACCATTTTTGTACTTATGAGGTACAATGTGATAGGCCAGCAAGAACAGCGGCAACACATAAATTAAAAAGGTTATACTGGCAAAAACCAAGGTTTAAAATTGAGAATGTAAAAATAAGAAAATAGGTGGGATTTTTTTAAATAATTTAAGGCATAAACCTGCTATTTTACGAAAGGCAATTTTACCCTACTGAGCAGTAAACATAGCCCCTTCAGCCCCTTTATACTTAAACAATACCTGATTATAGAAATTAAGCTCATTACCCTTTAAGGCATTGGCAATTTCTTCAAGGGTCATGGTTTTATTGATATCGGTAAAATCAGTGCGTTTAAAGTTGAATTTTTGAGAGAGTTCGTCAAAATATTTTCTCGACAAATTGATCGACACGTCTAAATTCTCAATATCTTTTGAAAGTAATAAAAAGCGATCAACTTCAGTATGCACTTCCAAAATGTCCACTTGCAATGAATCAGCAAATTTCAATTCTTTGAGCTTTGCCATTCGGCTATCAATTTCTTTCTTAAAATAATCTTGTGATTCCTTCTCACGATCGCCTCTTGAGCATGAAACTGCCAGGCAAACAAAAAATACTACTAAATATCTCAATTAATTGGACTGATTCACTTTTCCGCCTTCGAACATAAGCGTGCGACTCTTGAATTTATTGTAAACCATCATATCATGTGTAGCAAACAATACGGCTCTGCCACTTTCGGCAATACCTTTCAATAATCTTAAGATCTCTTCGGAGGTCTCCGGATCTAAGTTTCCGGTTGGCTCGTCGGCCAAAATGATCTCCGGATCGTTCACCAAAGCTCGGGCAATACTCACTCTTTGCTGCTCTCCACCCGATAATTCGTGAGGCATACTTCCCTCTTTACTCTCCAAACCAACTTTATTTAACACTTCTTTGATGCGCGCATTGATCTTTGATCCATCTTCCCATCCCGTTGCTTTCATCACAAATTTTAAATTATCACCCACAGTTCTATCAGACAATAACTGAAAATCTTGGAACACAATTCCTAATTTTCTACGTAAATACGGTATATCTTTTGGCTTGATGGTGTTTAAGTCGTAACCCGCTACAGTTGCCGATCCCATGCCTAATGGAAGGTCAGCATAAATAGTCTTTAAGAAACTACTTTTACCGCTACCTGTTTTGCCTAATAAATAAACAAATTCTCCCTTGCTCACCTCTACGGTAACACCCGAAACCACCGGCCTTTCCTCTTGCATAAGAGTAGCATTCTCAAATTTTACTAAAATCGACATTTGTTCTCCAAATTCTAAAATTACCATAAAAGCAAGTTTAATTCACCAACCAAGCTGTAACTATATCAACACGTTACCGTTAATAATCAACATCATTACTACACTTACTATAAACTTAAGCCAACTACATTTATTGGGATAAATTTTATCTAATTAAACCCATATACATGCTTTTGAACAGAAATTTTCTGATCGCTTTGCTTTTTTTACTGGTTGGAGGTGTTAGCGCACAAAAAACGGCGATCTTTTTAGATAAAGATGAGCTTTACAAAACAGGTCTTGAATTGTTTGACAAAAAACAATATACCAGTGCTCAAAAAAATTTTGATGAATATATTCTAAAATCTACTTCTTCTGTTTTAAAGACCGATGCTCAATTTTACGCCGCTGCTTGTGGCGTTGAACTTTTTCATAAAGATGGTGAGTGGCGCATGAAGCAATTCATTGAAAAACATCCTGAGAGTTTAAAAAAGAATTTAGCATGGTTTTACTTGGGTAAATCGAATTTTAGAAAGAAGAAATACAAAGAAACAATTGAATACTTAGAAAAGACCGAAGGTTCGAAATTAAATAAGGAAGACCTTGCAGAAATGCAATTCAAGCGCGGGTACAGCTATTTGATGGAAGGAAATACAGAGAAAGCAAAAACTGATCTGGCCGAAATAAAAGATAAGGATAACAAATACATGAACCCTGCGATCTATTATTTTTCGCACATTTCTTATACTGAGAAAAATTACGGAACTGCTTTACAAGGCTTCAATAAGCTGGTGAACAACGAAACTTTTGGAAGTGTTGTTCCTTATTACATCACGCAGATCTATTTTATACAAGGGAAATATGAAACGGTTACACAAACTGCTCCGCAATTATTAAATGATAGCGCTAATATTCAAAAAGCTGATGAGATCAATCGCATGATAGGCGAAAGCTATTATAATTTGAAGAAATACAGCGATGCGCTCGTTTATCTTAAAAAAACTAACCTGGCTTCCGATCTTAATCCTCAAGGAAATTACGCTTTAGGATATTGTTATTATAAAACAAATGATTGTCCTAACGCCATTAAACAATTTGAGAAAGCAACTACACCAAAAGATTCTATTTCGCAAAGTGCCTGGTATCATATGGCCGATTGCTATATGAAACAAGGCGATAAATTAAAAGCCAAGAATGCGTTTTACAGTGCTTATCAATTAAGCTTCGATCAAAAAATTGAAGAAGATGCCTTATTCAGTTTCGCAAAAATAAGCTACGAACTAGATTTTAGTCCGTATAACGAAGCAGTAAAAGCATTCAGTAAGTATTTAAAAGAATATCCATCGTCTCCGCGTAAAGACGAGTGCTATACGTTCCTTATCAATGTTTACTCTACCACTCGTAATTACGATCTAGCCATTAAGAGTATCGAAAGCATGGGAACCATTGATCCTATTTTAAAATACACGTATCAAAAGCTCATTTACTTTAAAGGGGTTGACGCATTTAATAACGATAAGTTTGACGAAGCCGAGAAACAATTTAAAAAATCACAAGCGCAAAACACCGATCTTGTTTTAAATGCGTTGAATCAATATTGGATGGGTGAGATATCCTATATGCGTAAGGATTATACCACTGCCATTGATGCTTGGAAAAAATTCTTAGTGATGGAAGGCTCCATTTCTTTGCCGGAATATGATCTTGCAAACTACAATATAGGTTACGCTCACTTTCAGCGTAAAGAAAAAGGCGATTATACGGAAGCAAATATTGCTTTTAGAAAATATTTATTATCGAAAAACTTGATCGACATGAATAAAAAAGCAGATGCCAGTTTAAGAGCTGCCGATTGTTATTTCATGAATAATACGTTTCCGCAAGCTGCAGATCTTTACGCAGAAGCTATTAATTTAAATAAGCTGGATGTTGATTACGCTATTTATCAAAAAGCTTTATGTCAGGGTTTATTAAAGAAATATAAAGAGAAAATTGCAGATCTAAAAACAATTGAAACAAAATATCCCGGATCAGTTTACACTGGCAAAGTATTGAATGAAATGGCAGACACATACTACGAGAATTTAAAAGATGAAGAGAATGCCATTTTATATTATACAAAGATCCTGAACAACTATCCTAAATCAAGTTCAACTCAAAATTGTTACGCCAAGCTTGGTAATATTTATTTCGGACGAAAAGAGGATGATAAAGCCTTTGAGTATTTTGACAAATTTGTAAAAGCCGACTCTAAAAGTGAGGAAGCAAAAAATGTATTAGAACAAATCAAAACTATTTTCAAAGCCAAAGGGCAAATAGATGCCATGGAAAAGTATTTTGCTGATCTTGGCAATCCTTTAAATGTAAATCAGGTGGAAGCTGCTACTTACGAAACAGCTAAAACTGCGCAATACGACGAAAAGAACATAGATGCCGCTTTTGACAAATGGGCCGCTTATATTACACGTTTCCCTGAAGGAAAATACACTTTAGAAGCTCAATTTAATTACGCGGAAACTGCCTACAACAAAAATATGTTTGAAAAAGCTTTACCTGCTTATAATTATATTTTATCGAAAACAAGAAATTTATATACCGAAACTTCCTTAGCTAAGGCTTCTTATATTAATTACAAGGCAAAAAATTATACGGCATCACTTCCACAGTTCATGCAGCTGAAAGATATTGCTGAGAGTCCGCTTAACAAAACCAACGCGCGCTTTGGAAGTATGCGTTGCGCGTTTTACCTTAATAAATTTGATACATCTTTAGCCGCCTGTAACGAGATCTTAACCTTTGAGAAAGTTTATCCACAACAAACAACCGAGATAAAATACATTAAAGCAAAATGTTTGTACGAAACCAATCGTTTAGATGATGCTTTGATCGAATTTAAAGCTATGAGCAAGACCTCAAAGAACATTAGTGGTGCTGAGGCTTACTATTATATGTCGATGATCTATTTCAAAAAACAAGATTATAAAGAAGTAGAAAAAACGGTGAATAAATTGATAGGTTACGAATACAGCAATGATGATTGGAATAATAAAGGTATGCTGCTTTTAGCAGACACTTACATCGCTAAAGGTGATGATGCCGATGCGCAAGTAATTTTAGAGACCATTATTGATGGCAAACCAAAACAAATTTATTTGGATGAAGCCATTGCAAAACTAGAAGCCTTAAAAGCAAAACAAGCTAAAAAAGAAGAAGAAGCTAAGCAAAGGAGTTCGGAAGAAATGAAGATCGAATTTAAAGGTGATGGTAGCAATCCTGATTTGAACGAGAACGACCCTAGTAAAAAACAAAATGAACAACCAGAACAACCTAAATAAACATAAATGGATCCAGAATTAATTTACAAAACGGCTGAGGCCGAGGAAACCCAAAGAATTAGGGTTAAAAAAATTGTGACCTGGGTGTTGGTCATTCTCCTGATCCTGATCCAGGTTGCTATTTCATTGGCGCAAACCAATGTGAATAATAATACGTTTAACGCGCTTAGCACGTTTAAACCCGAAATAAAAGAATCGAATAAAGTAAACGATCAACCAGATATAAAAGACACCGTAAAACGTATTACCAATATTAAATACGGTATAGCAAGCAATCCATTATTTCCTAAATATGAAGTGCAGAAGATCGAATCTGCTAAAATGCAGAATGAGCCGCTTGCTAAACTATACCACTCGCTTATTAAAGTAGGTTATGGTCCGCTTTATAATAGTCCGTACGGCGAATTTTTTGTGAGCAATATACGCTCACGCGATATGGCCTACGGAGCGCGCATTAAACATTTCTCAAGCTCTTCCACTCTAGATTCAACAGGTTTTGGAGGATTTAGCGATAATATAGCAACTGTTTACGGAAAAAAATTCTACAAAAAACATACCCTTAACGGTGACTTGAATTATTCGCGAAACGTTGTACATTACTATGGATACAATGCCAATAAAAACACCCTTAAGAACGATTATACCAAACAACGATATCAATTAATTGAACCTAAATTGCTATTGCAAAGTCATTATACCGACAGTACGCATATGAATCACATCATCGGTTTATCGTTTTACAATTTGCAAAATCTTAATCAAGAAGCTGAGAATAATATTTGTGCAAACGCCAATCTGGTAAAATTCATCAATAAAGAAAAACTAAATATTGACCTTAGCACTAATTTCTATAATCATAAACAGAGTAACGATACATTAAACGACCTTATCATCTCTGTAGCCCCTGCGTTTGAGGCACAAGGCAAAAAATGGAAAGCTATTTTAGGTTTAAAAGGAACATTGGACAATTTCAAAGGTAAAACTCGTTTTTATGGATATCCACAGTTAAATGTGGAATACGATGTATACGAAAGCATGGTAATACCTTATGCAGGTGCAACGGGCGGATTGATAAAGAACAGCATGAGATCGCTTACCGGCGAAAATCCATTTGCTGATACCACGCTTAGTTATACCAACACAAATAATAAGTATAATTTATTTTTAGGACTAAAAGGAAATTTAAGTAGCAATACAAGCTATGATGTAAAAGGAAGTTATAGTCAAATGGACAGCTTGCATTTTTATACTATAGATTATAGTGGAGCAAATACTTTATATAATCATTTTAATATTTTATACGATAATGCATCGGTAATGAATGTAAGCGGCGCTTTAAAATATCAGTTACGCGAGAAGATGCATTTTATTGCTACCGGAAATTATTATATCTACAAAACAAAGAACTTAACGCGTGCGTATCATAAACCAGATTACGATCTTACCTTATCAGCTATCTATAATTTAAAAAGCAAGATCATTGTGCGAGGAGATATTTTTGTGATCGGAAAACAATGGGTGCAAACACAAGTTGTTGATGTTACAACATCGTTGCAACCAAAACAGATCAACGGATTAGTAGATGTGAATTTGGAAGCAGAATATCGTTACAGCAAAATGTTGAGTTTCTTTGTAAAGGCAAACAATATTGCCAACCAACGTTATAACCGCTGGGAGAGATATCCTACGCAACGTTTGAACTTTACTATCGGGTTAACGTTTGTGCCGTTCTAACATGCATTTGTTTGCGCAACAAAATGTCCCGCAAACAAAATAAAAACAAAAATCCCCCACAAATTGTGAGGGATTTTTTATTTCTTCTGCGTTGATCCGCATCATGCTCTTGAATATTTTATCTAAGGCACCTTCACCATCCACTGATGTTGATCCTTTTCTCTACCCTTACGAATATTGCGAAGCGTTTCATCAACCTTAGGCGAAAATTTTCGTGATTCTACAGAAGGTAAAGGATAATCTTTCCCATTGTAACCAATGCCTACAATTTGAGCAATGGTTGCCGCTGTTCCACAACCAAAGGCTTCTTTCAAAATTCCTTTTTCATGTGCTTCAATAATTTCGAAAATACTGATCTTGCGTTCTTCAACGCGTAATCCCCAATCGCGCGCAAGGGTTAAAACGCTATCTCGTGTAATCCCAGATAAAATTGTATCACTTAATCCCGGAGTAACAACTGTATCACCAATAACAAACATTAAATTCATTGTTCCACTCTCTTCTACATATTGATGTGTTTCGCTATCGGTCCAAATTACTTGTTGGTATCCTTTTTGCTGCGCTAGTTTTGTTGGATATAAACTTCTTCCGTAATTACCTGCCGCTTTTACAAATCCAATTCCACCTTTTACAGCGCGGATATAATTTGTTTCCACTAATACTTTAATAGGTTCAGTATAGTATTTACCTGCCGGGCAAGTAATTATAATGAATTTATAGGTTTCACTAGCCTTTACACCAATAGCTTCGTCGGTAGCTATAAGAAATGGGCGGATATACAAACTTCCCGTTTCGCTAGAAGGTACCCAAGCCGAATCCAAACGCAACAATTCAAAAATACCGTTCATGAAAATATCTTCAGGCACTTCCGGCATTGCCATACGTATGGCGCTTTTATTTAAGCGCCTAAAATTTGCATCTGGGCGAAATAAAGAAACTTCACCTTTTTCATTTTTGTAAGCCTTCATTCCTTCAAAAATAGCCTGCCCGTAATGCAAAGCACTCATGGCATAACTCATAGGGATATCTTGATAAGGTTTTATATAGGCTTGTTGCCATTTCCCATCGGCATATTCAGCAACAAACATATGATCGCTAAAACACTTTCCAAAAGGAACGTCGTTTACATCATATTCTCCAACTCTTGATTTAGTTGTTTTTTCAATAGATATGTCGAGGGTAGTAACCATACAAATTAAATGTTATCCAACAAATAACTACATTTTTTTTTAAAAAACAAATAAATTAGGGAGTATTATTGAAGAGTTCGGCGATTTGTTAAACGTAGTGCTGTTAAGCCTCTTCGTGGCGATGATCCACAACAAAAACCTTAACCACGGCAAGTAGAACACCGCCAATAGTTTGCTCAACCATTTGCCAAATGCAATCGAGCATTAAATGTTCAGCACTAAGATTGCGCGAAATTGAGATGGTAACAACTATAGAAACAATAAAAATAATAAAACCAACTAACGCACCAGATAAAACTCCTCTTACAAAGAAATTATAAACGTTCTTCATTGGTTTTGATTCGTAAACCGCATAAAGTACAAACGAAATGGTGATGTAAGCAACGCTGGTAAAAATGATAAGCCAAGTAAAAGGAAAGTTGATCTTTTTGAAATCGTTAAGAAATACACCATGCCACATGTAAAAAAGAGCATACATAAGGATGGATCCAAGTATCCAAGAGGCAAAAAACCGGGTATTCAGTTTCATAATTAAGAGGCTCAAATTTAATCAAAAAACTCATTGGTTTTGTATAATTATTTGTCTAAAATTTAGCGTTTAGAGGCCATATATTTAGTTATATTTGAAAAGTGCGTCTAAAATCTGTCCTTATATTGCTCTCTCTGGCCATTTTAGCTCTTTTCTCGTGTAGAAAAGAAACAGTGGCTAATTGGGATGTAGATATTACCGGGCCTGTTGTTTCCAGTAAACTTAACATTCGACATTTTTTAACGGATAGTTTGTTCACTACCTCCGCTAATGGCATTTTGAATTTGAATGTTAATCGTGAAGTGGCTTATATAAAAGTTGATTCGCTTTTAAAATTACCTGATACTACTATTGTAAATACATTCACTACTCCAATTACGCTTACGTTAAGTCCGGGCCAAAGCATGAACATTTTGCCGCCTACTCCATTAACCTTTAGTTTGGGAGATGGGATCGCTTTAAAATATGGCATCATTCGCACAGGTAATTTAAAGATCAAGTATAGCAACACTATTAGTGAACCTTTAAATTTTTTGTACATTTTACCCGGCGTAAAAAAATACGGACAACCATTGATCATTTCAGAAACAATTCCACCGGGAAATAATTCGCTTATAAAAACATATCCATTGGATGGCTACGATATTGATCTTACAGCAGGCGGTACTGCAAATTACAATACCATTACACAAAGTTATACTGTAAGCTTAAGTCCTATTGCAAATGCCGTTGTGGCAAACCCCGGAACTGGAGCAAAAATTGAATTAAGTTATACAGAAATAATTCCTCAATACGCCAAAGGTTATTTTGGAATGCAAAGTGTGCCGGTAAATATTGATACGGCACGATTGGATATTTTCAAGAATTTTAATGCCACTAATTTTATGTTGAGCGATGCTACTTTGGATTTTAGGATCATCAACGAATTTGGTGCAGAATTTAGTGGTGCTCTTTCCAATATAAAATCGCTGAATACCATCAATCAAAGTTCTATAACCTTAAGCACACAACAACTTTCGGCGATCAATATTAATAGAGCTTTTGAAGCTAATAATATGGTAAACCCAACTATTAAACTTATTTCACTTAACAAGAATAATAGTAATATCCTTCCTTTCATTTCTAATTTACCTGATAAACTAACCTACTCGGGCAATATCAATTTAAATCCTTTAGGAAATACATCAGGCTTTAATGATTTTGCATATTTCAATACAGGTATAAAAGTTTTGGCTGATATCAATATTCCCATGAAGTTTGTAGCGGATAATTTTTTACTGCAAACTGTTTCGCCCATAGATTTCACCAATCTTAAGCAGTTAGATAACGTGAATTATGGGAACTTCATTATCAATGCTAAAAATGGATATCCATTTGATGCCATTCTTCAGGCCTATTTGGTGAATGATCAAAATGTGGTGATAGATTCATTATTTGTTCCCGGGAACAATGTGATCGCAAAAGGGATCACAAATACGCAACATGTTGTGATCGCTTCAAGTTATCAGCGTTTATATATCCCGTTCGACAATGCCAAATTGCAGAATATCAAAAAGAGTAAGAATATAAAACTCAAAGCCAAGTTGGTTATGCCTACACCACAACCACCCGAAATAAGTTTAAAAGACACTTACGAGATAGATATTGATATTATTATTGATGTTAATTATAAAGTAAAACGGAAATAATTGAAGCAAATAATTAAATATTCTTTCAACCTTTTGATAATTCTAACCGTATTTAATGGTAAGGCCCAGTATAATACTGAGTTCATTAATTACAGTTCTATGGGAAGAGGCATTGCTTTAAATGTGGATTACGAAGCAGGAAGTAATGCCATAAAGAACGACATGATGAACAAATTGATCTGGGGCGGATATATAAGCACTGAAATGAAAGATGCTTCGGACAAAAAATTAAAGGAGAAAAATAATTTTGGCATTAATTTAAATTACGGCACTACCGCTTTTATTAAAGGCAATAATAAGTTTGATTTTATTGTAGGATTCAAGAATCAGGAAGTGCTGAACGCCTCATTTAATTCGGATTTTTACCGTTTGATGTTTTATGGCAACAAGCGTTTTTTAGGACAAACTGCCGATATTTCTCACATCAGCGTTAACGCACTCCGTTTTCAGGAAGTAAAATTTGGTGCCATCATTCACCATGTAGATTCGGTTGCAAAAATAGGTTGTTCTGTTTCGTTCTTAAAGGGAGAGCAATTATTTTATTTTAAAACCGGTGCCAATGCCTCCTTATACACAGCTGCCGATGCAAGCAGCATACAAATGAATTCGAATTTTAATTTAGCCGTGAGTGATACCAGCAACCGGAATTTATTTGGCTTTAATGGGATTGGGGCCAATGTTGACATATTTTTTGAAACGCCTTACAAAAGTAAAGTTGGGAAGAAAAGCGTTCTTTTAGTAAACGCGAATAATATCGGATTCATTCATTGGCAAAACAAAAGTGTTCAATACAGCAGCGATTCGGTGATCACATTTAAAGGTTATCAAATAGAGAACATTCTTGACCTGAAGGATTCAACCTTAAATAAGATCAATCAAGATACCATTTTACAAAACCTAGTGAATGGACGAAAAGAAAATTTCAATATCAATATCCCAACCAATTTGGTATTAATTAATAAGATCTATTTTGGGAAAATGAATTTTGTAGTGAACACAGGTTTTAGATATATTTTTAATGCCAATTACAAACCTTACTTTTTTGCAGAACCTGAATACCAATACAAAAAATTCAAATTCATAGGGCATTTTGGTTATGGTGGTTATGCCCGTTTTAATTATGGTGCTTGTATTAATTATACCGGTAAACATTTGTTCTTTAAATTAGGGAGCAATAGTTTACAAGGATTTATTGTTCCAAAAATTGCATATGGACAAGGTGTTTTCTTTAGCGTTGCCAAAAGGTTTAAGTAAAAATGAAAAGAGGATTATTCATATTGCTAGTTGTGTTGGGTTTAAATGTAAACGCTCAGCCACCTTCTAAATGGTATAATAGATTTGGAGGCGCCGGTATTGACATTGGTTACGGCGTTAAAGAAACTTACAAACGCCATTATATTGTTGCAGGATCAACAAGCAGTTTTGGTTATGGTGCAACTGATGCTTATCTTATTTTGGTTGATAGCATGGGGCAAAAAGTTTGGGATAAAACCTATGGTGGCGTTATGGCCGATGTAGCTAAAGCTGTAGTTGTTAACCCTATTGACAGTGGTTTTATTTTTACCGGTTATACCGGATCCATTGGTAATGGTGGCTACGATGTTTATTTAGTAAGAACCGATAAGAACGGAACTATTATTTGGCAACAAAGTTTTGGAGGACTAGATTGGGATTTTGGGAATGACATCATTATTGCTCCAGATGGCAATATTTTGATTTGTGGATACACCTTCAACTCTAAGTACGGAAAAAAAGATGGTTACATTTCAAAAATAAATCCAAATAACGGATCCATTATTTGGGAAAAAAAGTATGGCGACTCTCACGATGATATTTTTACATCAATAATTTCTACAACAGATGGATTTATTTCTCTTTGCGGCACAAGAACGCTTGATGGAATAAGCAATGACTTTTGGTTGTTCAAAGTAAATCTGAATGGAGATTCGATTCTTTCAAAGGCAGTAACGTCTTTTAGCACCAATGAAAAATGCTATGACTTCATGCAGGATAAGAATAATCAGTTGGTTTTCGCGGGAGCCCTAGATACATCATTGGCTATGACCGGAAAATACACTTCTTATCTTGTAAGAACAGACCTGAGTGGCGCATTCCTCGGGTCGATTAGCTATACAAATGGCGCTACAAATGAGGATAAATTCTCAACCATTTGTAACACGAAAAACCAGAATGAGTTTTGCATGGTTAGAAAGGTCAACCAACCTCTATATAAGTTTAATTGCCAACCATTCAAAACGCTACCTGACTTCACATATCTAGCAGCAACAACTTATGGGGATTTTGATGATGATGAGATCTTCAATATCGAAATGTGTTCTGACAATGGCTATATACTTACAGGTTCTTGCAAAAGTTATGATGCCATCTTGGAAGATGTATACCTTATAAAATTAGATAGTACAATTTATGGGGCACAAAGTATTGTTGGAATAAAGGAGAACACAAACACTTCTTATGAAATAGAATTCTATTATTACAAGAATAAACTCTATTTCCATAATTCTACATTAGAAGAAACAACAATTTCTATTTATAACGTCACGGGGCAATTAATTAAAGAAGGTAACACAAATAACGCTTCCTTTGACCCACAAATACAAAAATCCGGGATCTATTTCGCAATTCTAAAACAAGGGGCGCGATCTAAAAAATTGAAATTTATTGCTAACATCGCCCATGATTAAATTATCGGATTTCAACTTTAAGTTATTCGTTTTTATTGCATTCGCTGCCAATCTTATACTAAGACTTTATAAGATCGATCTGGCTCCATTTAGTTATGACGAAAGCATTTCAGTGAAAGACACACTTCTTGATTTCGGACACATTAAACACGAAGCGGAATGGGATTCAAATCCTCCGTTTTATCATTATTGCCTTTGGATCTGGGCTAAATTGTTTGGGGTCTCAGAGTTTGCATTACGATCCTTTAGTGCCCTTCTTTGTTCAGTAACATTACTAATCTCTGCTCTCTTTATCAGGAAAAATTTTTCCAAGAAATCTTCCTTTGCTTTCATCATTCTTTTTAGTTCACATCCTATTATATTTTATTATTCTCAAGAAGCAAGAAGTTATTGTCTAATTCTTTTGCTAGCTTGCCTTACACTAATAAGTTTCAAGAATTCTTTAGATTCGCCAACAATTAAAAAGGCATTAGTACTTGGGCTTCTAAACTTTTTATTAATATATACGCATTACATTACTTTTTATATTCCGCTTTTACAGGCCATTATTGTTATTCTTTTTGAACGTTCGGCTTTAAAATGGTTTTCAATTTCAGCACTATTTTCTTTGGCTTTAGCTTTTTTGAGATTTACCAAAGGGCAATTTCAACTGATTCTTGGAACGAGCCCTAATGCCACCAGCAGGGCTTGGCTAAAGAAAGCAGAGTTTACCGATCTAACCGACTTTATCACAAAAATGTATTTCCATTACTTTTTTTACATCCTTCTTGTTGGCTATTTATGTTTCATCATATATAGATATTGGAATGCAATTGCGAGTAAAAAAAGATTGATTCAATTTCTGTGGTTGCTTTCAATTGCCGTTCCTATTATTCACTTCATCATAGGCCTCTTTATCCCACTTTTTGTTGATAGATACATCCTTTATTCGGTAATGTTCAGCTTAATATTCTTATCGATTTCTACCACTTATTTAAACAGCGGTTATGTCTTAGTTATTTTGATCTCGGTCTTTGGCTCTTATAATTTAAAAATTACTTACAAAAAGGATTTTGATTTTAAATCAGTTGCTAACTATGTAAATTTAAATCAAAGAAACAGATCAGTAATTATTCATACAAAAGATCTATTTGGTCTATTTACGTACTATTATGATCGACAGCAATATTTAAAAATGGACAAGAATGGAGATTTCAATCTTCAAAACAAGAATATCTTTACAGCTCGCGATTTAAATGACTTTAAACAATTACCCATTCACTACGAAAATGACATCATGCTATTCCAAGGTTTCGATAACGAAACGACTAATAAAGAGATCTATGAATATTTTATTCATAAGGGGTACTCAATTTCAAATATCAATGGGTTCCACGGACTGAAATTCGTCTTACTTACCAAATAAGGGCCGTTTTTGATAATTCTAGGCCAATTTTAACTTTTGCCTACTTTTTGAGTTAAGTTCGTAAACAGCCCACTGTTCACTAAATACTTGGTACTTAATTGCTTTCTAAATAAAAAAAGTTATATTTGTGTGGTTTAGATAACCTATCTTATTAGGCTAGACCTAAATTAATTATGAAAATATGAAATGAGCCAAAGGCGAATTCCATATGACATATAAAAAACAAATTTAAAATCATATGAAAAGACATTTACTAACCCTTTTCTTCTTAATTGTAAGTTTTACTTACATCTCTTCACAGGTTACAAAAACCAATAAATGGAGAAAGACCGAGCGCGATTCGTTTGAGAACGCATTTTTGCTTTACGAAGACAAGCTATATAAAATGGCGCTTCCTATTTATGAGGTGTGTAACAAAAACCACCCTAACGAGGATTTCATTATGTACATGTATGGTAAAACTTCGCTTTACCGTCCCGATAAACATCCCGATGCATTAAACTTCCTTACCCAAGCCTACGATAAAAATAAAAAGATCCTTAACATCGAGCTTGATCTTGCCAAAGCTAATCACTTGAATTATAAATTTGATGAAGCACTTCAGTTTGTGAACGCTTATCTTGCTCAGAAAAAATTAAAACCCGAAGAAATAGAAGAAGCTCAATTAACAAAAAAATATATTGAGAACGCTAAAAGATATCATTCAGCGCCAACCGGTGCCAAGATCACAAACCTTGGCGATTCTATCAATTCTACCGAAGAGGAATATGTGCCGGTTATCAGCACCGATGAGTCGATGCTCGTTTACACATATGCCGGTGTTAAAAGTAAAGGTGGCCGTGTAAATGCATTTGGTGAAATTAGTACCATAGGAGTTTATATGGAAGATGCGTATATCACGTTTAAAACCAATGATGTTTTTAGAGGGCCAAAACCACTAGAGAATATCAATACCGGAATAAATGATGCGGCCATATCTTTAAGCCCTGAAGGAAATACGTTGTATGTTTTTAGAGATAATGGAGATGATCATGGAGACATTTATGAAAGTTCACTGATAGGAGAAGATTTTACCGCTCCTGTTAAAGTTAAAGGAGAAGTGAATACGTTTGCTTGGGATGGTCACTGTACTGTTTCTGCTGATGGTAAGGTAATGTATTTTTCTAGTGAACGCGTTGGAGGTTTTGGCGGAAAGGATATTTGGCGCGCCACCTTAAAGGCCGATTCTACTTGGGGAAATGTTGTGAATCTTGGTGATTCAATTAACTCAAAGTACGACGAAGATGCACCGTTCATTCACCCCGATGGATTAACTTTATTTTATAGTTCTAACGGAACAAGAAGTAGCGGTGGCTTTGACGTATTTATGACCAATATGGAAATGGACTCCTCGTTCAAACATGTTGAGAACGTTGGTTACCCGATCAATTCACCCGATGATGATATTTATTTTGTAGTTGCAGCAAACGGAACTCGTGGTTATTACAGCAGCGGAAAAGATGGCGGATTAGGATTGAAAGATATTTACATGGTTGAAACAAATTTTCCATCTAATAAACTTAAAGTATATTTAGTTAAAGGAAAGGTTACTTCTGAAGGTAAACCAATAGAAGCCGGCTTTGTTGTTGAGATAACTAGTTTAGATAACAAAATTTATCGAAATGCTAAATCAAATACCGTTAATGGTAATTACCTTACTACATTACCGGCAGGGCAGAAATACAAATTGAAATTCTCTTACAAAGAATTCAAAGATCAAGAATTTGAGATCGACGCGTCACAGCTTGAGAAATTCACCGAAAAACTTTTAGATATCAGATTTGATATTCCAAAAGACACAACTCCTATTGTAAAGGTTGATTCGTTACCGAAAGATACGTTTGTTACAACTAACAAAAAACTAACCAATATCAAAAACTTCGCAGGTAAATATGGTGAGGTTACTTCAGAAGGTTTAGAGTTTAAAGTACAAGTAGCAGCATTTAAATATCCTAAAAATTATACCTACAAACACTTGAAGGGCTTAGGAGATATTGCTAAAACGTTGGATGCTAACGGCAAGGTAACGCTTATCACGGTTGGTCCTTCATTTAAAACATTAAGAGAGGCCTGGGATCTGAATAAAAAAGCAGTTAACGCCGGGCAAAAGACGCCTTTGTGACTGCTTATTACAAAGGAAAACGTATTTACCTAGAGCAATTAGAAAAGCTCGGAATATTTAAGGCCGAAGAAGCTAAGTAATATTTAATATCAAATTTTAAAACCCGTCACAACATTTTGTGACGGGTTTTTTTATTGCGTAATTATGTCGCCCCTAAAGGGGCTGCAAGTAAAAGTCCCGTTAGAGGACGACACATCTTTAGGTGTTTCTAATAGCAGAGGGTTCAAAGTCCCGTAGGGACGACATTTCGGTAGAAATTAAATAGCGGGGATTTCATAGCCCCGCTAGGGGCGACATATCGGTTAAACAATAATTCTATCATGCAAAAAGCCCCGCTATTGGCGACATATAAACAAATTTCAAAAAATCTATAAATTGTAGCAATCAATTTTTATTTGCGAGATTACATTTGTCTATAATATGACAAATACCTATACACAAATCCATCTGCAAATAGTTTTTGCAGTAAAATACAGAGAAGGGGCAATAAGATCTCCTTGGAAGAATGAGCTATATAAATACATTACAAAGATCATTCAGAATAATGGGCATAAGATGATATGCATAAATGGAATGCCCGATCACATACATATTTTGATCGGCTTGAGGCCCGCACAATCTATTTCTGAATTATTACGAGAGATCAAAAGCAATTCTTCAAAATGGATAAACGAGAAAAAATTTCATTTAAAATGGAATATGAATCTTTCTTAAAAGAATTTGAGATCGAATATAACGAGCGTTTTGTATTTAAAGAATTGGTTTAAAAGAACCGACATGTCGCCCCTAACGGGGCTTTAGAACGAAACGTGCATTCTGTTTACCGAGATGTCGCCCCTATCGGGGCTATCCAACAAAAAAAGCCATTTCTTTCGAAATGGTTTTTTAAATTTATAGTTTTTTCTAAATGTTTGGATGGAAAAGTTCAGTTTCGAGGCTTGCATAGAAAAAAAATTCGGAGTTTACATTAGTAAATGAGAGTTTTTTTTCAAGCATAAAGAAGAAAATGAACTTTTCGGCCAAACATTAATTAATATCTCTTTTTGAATTCACTCTTTCCAAAAGTGCGTTTCTCACTTCCGTTAGAGTCAGATCTGCCAAACGAACGTTTGCGATCTCCGCTTCCTCCTTCGCTCTTACGTTCACGATGTCCGCCAAATTTACCTTTGCTTCCACCATAACCGCTTCCACCGCCGCTTTTACGCTCACGATCAAATCCACCGCCGCTTTTACCTTTGTAGCCGCCACCGCCGCCACTTCTGCGTTCACCATCTCCACCACCATCGTGCATACGTTTAGCGCTTGCTTCGATAGAAACTTTACGGTTGTTGAATTCAATATTCTCTTTATTTACTGCAAGGAATGTATCAACATATTTACTTTCTGTTTCAAAGAAAGAGAAACTGCCTTTTACATCTACATTAAATAACATACGAGGATGAACCTTTGAAATTTCAGCTAAGAAATCCTTTAAGCTATTACGATTAAAGCCATCTAAACTACCTAAGTTCATAAAGAATCGTGATGTTTTAGAATTACCTCCACCTTCTCCTCCACCCGAACCAAGGTCACTTGCATTTTGATAGTATGCAAAAAAGCGGTTAAACTCTTCGCTAACAAAACGCTTGATGATCTCTTCTTTTGAAAGATCTTTTAATTCTTCATAAACTTTTGGAAGATATTTTTCGATCTCCTCGTCTTTTACCTCCACATCATGCAATTTCTTCACTAAGTGGAATAATTGTTTTTCGGTTACTTGGAAACCATCAGGTAAAACACCACGCTCAAACTTTTTGTTAATGATGCGCTCAATGTCTTTAATTCTTCCCGAATCTCTTCCTGTAATAATAGCAATTGCCATACCCGATTTTCCTGCACGAGCAGTTCTTCCGGTACGGTGCGTATAACTTTCAATATCCTCAGGTAAATTATAATTAATTACGTGCGTAACCGAATCCACATCAATACCGCGCGCTGCAACGTCGGTAGCAACCAACATTTGCAAAGTACGGTTACGGAAACGTTTCATTACTAAGTCACGTTGACCTTGCGAAAGATCACCGTGTAAAGCATCGGCACTGTAACCGTCTTTTATCAAAGCATCTGCCACCTCTTGTGTTTCTGCTTTTGTACGGCAAAAAACAATACCAAATATCTCAGGATAAAAATCGGCAATACGCTTTAATGCTAAATAACGATCGCGAGAATTTACTTGATAATAAACGTGACTAATATTTGCAGCACCTTCATTACGTTTTCCGGAACTAACCTCAACCGGATTACTCATGTAATTCTTAGAAATACGCTCTACTTCACGCGGCATGGTTGCACTAAACAACCAAGTGCTTTTTCCTTCCGGAGTTTGTTCTAAAATAACATCTAAGCTATCTTTAAAACCCATGTTCAACATTTCATCAGCCTCATCTAATACAACCGTTTTAATGGTTTGTAATTTTACGGCTCTGCGCTCAATAAGATCAACCAAACGACCCGGAGTTGCAACAATAATTTGCGTTCCTTGCTTAATATCGCGCATTTGATTTACAATACTTGCACCACCATAAACGGTAGCAACGCTTAAGCCTTTCATATACTTTGCATATTTCTTAATATCATTTGAAATTTGCACGCATAATTCACGGGTAGGCGCTAATACTAAAGCCTGCGTATCGCGACTTGTAGTGTCAATTGTGTTTAAAATAGGTAATCCAAAAGCCGCCGTTTTACCGGTACCGGTTTGGGCAAGGGCAACCACATCGGTTTGCTTACCTGTTAATAATGGAATAGTTTGTAGCTGAATTGGAGTTGGATTTTCAAATCCAAGATCCTCAATAGCTTTCATTAGGGCATCATTGAGCCCAAGCTCTTTAAATGTCATTTTGTAGATTTTTGTTTATAATTAACTGCTTACCAAAAAATTTACCGCAGTTAACGCACAATGGCCGACTAGAACTCGCCGATAAACTTTTATTGAACAGACCGCAAAGATAGGTAATAAACTTTAATATAACTAATTTACTACAACTTATCCACAATTTTCGTACTTTTACGGTCCCTAAATGAGCAATAATTACGCTATAATCATGGCCGGCGGTGTTGGTACCCGTTTTTGGCCAATGAGCACCACTCAGCACCCTAAACAGTTTTTAGACGTATTAGGGGCTGGAGAAACATTGATCCAACAAACGTTTAAAAGGCTTTTAAAGATCTGTCCACCGGAAAACATATTTGTGGTAACCAGCATCTCGTACGAGAAACTTGTTAAAGAACAATTGCCAAAGCTCCCCAAAGCAAATATATTGTGCGAGCCCGCTCGTAAAAATACGGCGCCTTGCATCATTTACGCTTCTTATAAGATCCATAAATTAAATCCTAACGCTGTAACAATTGTAGCACCGAGTGATCATCTTATTAAAAAAGAAGATACTTATGTAAAGGCCATGAAGGCTTGTATTAAAAAAGCCTCAAATGAAGATTGCTTGGTTACCTTAGGTATAAAACCTACCAGGCCTGATACCGGTTATGGATACATACAGTTTAAAGAAAGCGATAAAGACGAAAAGGATAAACGTATTTATAAAGTAAAAACGTTTACTGAAAAACCCGATCATGATATGGCTAAATTTTTTGTAGAAAGTGGCGACTTTTTATGGAATTCGGGCATTTTTATATGGAGCACTAAAAGCATTTTAAAAGCCGTTGAAACGCATGATCCGGAATTGGCCAATGTATTCAAAGAAGGAAATAACGTATACAATACGCCTAAAGAAAAAGACTTTATTACACGCGCTTATAATACCTGTAAAAATATTTCAATTGATTACAGCGTGATGGAAAAAGCCAGCAATGTTTATGTGCGTTCGAGCATTATTGGATGGAGCGACCTGGGAACTTGGGGCAGCATTTACGGGCACATTGAAAAAGACAAAAAACAGAACGCCGTTATTGGTAAAAATGTAATGGTTTACGATAGTAAAAATTGCATTGTACATGTACCTAAAGATAAATTAGTTGTACTACAAGGGCTAGAAGACTATATAGTAGTGGAAAGCGACAATATCCTCATGATCTGCAAAAAAGCAGATGAACAACAAATTCGCAACTTTGTTAACGACGTAAAAGTTAATAAAGGCGAAAAATTTGTATAATTACTGGAATCCCAGCCCATTTTCTGAAACTTTTTAGGTGATTGTTCGTTATACTATTGGCTTTGGTCTAATTTAGATTATGCCAAGTTATTTTTTTTATTAATTTTGTTTTTTAACACAACCCACCTTTGCTATTCGCCTCCGTTTAAACTACGGCGAACGAAGAGCTTCGGTGGATAAACAACACAACCGTAAGAATGAGACAACTCAAAATTACCAAATCGATTACTAACCGTGAAAGTGCCTCTTTAGATAAATACCTTCAGGAAATTGGCCGTGAAGAATTGATCACCGCCGAAGAAGAAGTAATTTTAGCAAAAAAGATCAAAGATGGTGACCAACGAGCGTTAGAAAAATTAACCCGTGCTAATCTTCGTTTCGTAGTATCGGTAGCAAAGCAATATCAAAATCAAGGTTTAAGTCTACCCGATTTGATCAACGAAGGAAATTTAGGTTTAATTAAAGCGGCAAAACGTTTCGACGAGACCCGCGGTTTCAAATTCATTTCATATGCAGTTTGGTGGATCCGTCAAAGTATTTTACAAGCTTTAGCTGAGCAAAGCCGTATTGTACGTTTACCTTTGAATCAAGTAGGTTCATTAAATAAGATCAATAAAGCTTATAGCAAATTAGAGCAGCAGTTTGAGCGTGAGCCAAGCCCTGAAGAATTAGCAGATATGCTTGACTTACCAATTGACAAAGTAAGCGATACCATGAAAGTAAGCGGACGCCATGTTAGTATGGATGCGCCTTTTGCTAATGGTGAAGAAAGCAGCTTATTAGATGTATTAATCAATCACGATTCGCCAAAAGCGGATATTGGTTTGATGAACGAATCGTTAAGTAAAGAAATTGATAGAGCATTAAGTACTTTAACTGAAAGAGAAAGAGACGTGGTAAAATTATTCTTCGGAATTGGATTGAACCATGGATTAACTTTGGAAGAGATCGGTGATAAATTTGATCTTACCCGCGAACGTGTTCGCCAAATAAAGGAGAAAGCTATTCGCAGATTAAGACATAGCAGCAGAAGTAAATTACTGCAACAATATTTAGGATAAAATTAAAACCCCGAGAGATCGGGGTTTTTTTATAGTTAATTTACACGATCTCGATCATGTATTATACTGAACTTCGTCATCTTTTTCCCTTATCAAATCACTACTTTTACTACGCAATGAAAAAACTATTTATCATCCCTTTTCTCTTCCTTTTTGCTTGTAAAGACAAAGTAGAAAGAACCAAACCAACGGAAGAATCAATTTCTGAATCTATTTACGCATCGGGCATTGCCAAAAGTAAAAATCAATACCAGGCTTTTGCCATCGTTAACGGCATCATTGAAAATATATTTGTTACGGAAGGTGATAGCGTAAAAAAGGGCGACCCTATTCTATCCATCTCAAATGAAACACAAAAACTAAATAAAGAAAACGCTGAATTGGCAGCGCAGTTTGCCGATGTAAATGCCAATCAAGGAAAACTGAATGAGGTAAAACAATTGATCGATCTTTCACGAAATAAAATGAAGAATGATTCGGCGCTTTACTTTCGTCAAAAAAATCTATGGCAAGATCAAATAGGTACTAAAGTAGAATTAGAGAATCGCGAATTAGCCTATCAAAACTCTAAAAACGCTTATTATTCTTCGTTAGTAAGATATGATGATCTAAAACGCCAGATTGAATTTAACTCGCAACAATCAAAAAAGAATTTAATGATCTCCTCAAAACTGGAGGGTGATTTTACTTTGCGTAGTGAAATTGATGGGATAATTTATAGTTTACCAAAGTCGAAAGGCGAAATTGTTGGATTGCAAACACCGCTTGCTGTAATTGGTGATGCAAGTAATTTTGTTTTAGAAATGCAAGTTGACGAATTTGACATTCTTAAAATAAAAAAAGGCTTGCCAGTACTAATTACACTTGATAGTTACAAAGGAAGAGTATTTGAGGCAAAAGTTACAAAGATCGATCCGCTAATGAATGAGCGCAGCAAAACTTTTTTGGTGGAGGCCGAATTTATACAAAAACCCGAAGTGCTTTATCCAAACATTACTTTTGAAGCCAATATTGTTTTGCAAACAAAAGAAAAGGCATTGCTTGTACCAAGAAACTATTTGATAGGCGATTCGATGATCATAAAAGCAAATGGCGATAAAGTTCTTGTTAAAACCGGATTAAAGGATTACAAAAAAATTGAGATCCTCTCAGGTTTATCAGCTAATGATGAGATAATTAAACCTACTGAATGAGGTACAAATTAATAGCAGATGTATCACGTTCATTGTTACTGGCACGCTGGAGACAAACTCTTATTGCAGCCATTGGTGTAACATTTAGCATTACCATGTTCATTGCCTTGCTCAGTTTTATGTCGGGATTGAACTACATGCTCGATAGCCTTATTATTAATCGCACGCCACACATTCGTTTATACAACGAGATACTTCCGTCTAAAACCCTCCCCATCGATATTTCTAGTTCGTATGGTAAAGATCATAATTTTATAAGTTCAGTAAAACCAAAGAACGAACGTTTAGAAATTTATAATGTTGGTGCCGTAATGAATGCTCTTAAACATGATGAAAGAGTAAAAGGTGTGGCACCAAAAGTAACGGCGCAAATATTTTACAATGTTGGAGTGATAGACATGTTAGGATCTATTAGTGGTATAGATGTTGAGGCTGAAAATAAATTATTTCTATTTCAAGATTATGTAGTGGCCGGGAATTATTTAGATCTTAAAAATGTACCAAACAGCATTGTTTTAGGGAAAGCTGCTGCCGAAAAAATGCTAGCCAACGTTGGCGATATTATTCAGATAACTACAAGCAAGGGCGAACGTGTTCAATTAAAAGTTGTTGGTTTTTTTCAATCGGGCATACAAGACCTTGATAAAGTACAAAGCTATGCGTCGATGAATACAGTACAAAAATTATTAGGTGAAACCGGAACATACATTACCGATGTGCAAATAAAATTACATGATATGATGTTAGCGCCTGCAATAGCTAAAGAATACGCTCAAGTATTTGATCTGGAAGCCATAGATGTGCAAACCGCCAATTCGCAATTTGAAACCGGAAGTTTTGTACGATCGCTTATTTCATACGCTGTAGGTATCACCCTTTTAATAGTAGCCGGCTTTGGAATTTATAATATCTTAAACATGATGATCTACGAAAAAATGGATTCCATTGCCATTTTAAAAGCTACTGGATTTTCGGGTAAAGATGTTAATCGTATTTTTATTGGAATAGCTTTAACTATTGGGATCTTTGGTGGTTTACTAGGATTGCTTTTTGGATTGGGCTTATCTGCATTGATCGATCAAATACCTTTCAACACTGCAGCGCTTCCTACTATTAAAACTTATCCCATTGATTATAATCCAAAATTCTACGCCATTGCCACTGCTTTTTCAATTATCACAACTTACTTTGCGGGATACTTGCCAGCACGTAAAGCCAGTAAAATAGATCCGGTAATTATTATTAGAGGAAAATAGTATGAGCGAGAAAATACTGGAAGCAAAACATATTTCGAAATACTTTCATGATCCAATTACTGTACAAGTATTGAATGAGGTTAGTTTTTCTATAAATAAAGGCGAGTTTGTTTCTGTTATTGGAAAATCGGGTTGTGGTAAATCTACCCTACTCTATATCCTTTCAACCATGGATACCGATTATGAGGGAGATCTACTAATTGACAATGTGAGCATGCGGAATAAAAAAGAAGAAGAATTAGCACTTGTAAGAAATGAGAAAATAGGTTTTGTGTTTCAGTTCCATTATTTACTGAATGAATTTTCTGTATTAAAAAACGTAATGCTTCCAGGTTTGAAACTAAATAAATATTCTAAGAAAGAAATAGAACATAGAGCCTATGAAAAACTTAAAATATTAGGAATAGAAAATGAAGCGCTCAAAAAACCAAATCAATTATCGGGTGGTCAAAAACAAAGAGTAGCCATTGCACGAGCACTCATCAACGACCCTTTAGTGATCATGGGCGATGAGCCCACAGGAAATCTGGATAAAAAAAATAGCGAGATCGTTTTTGAAATATTTCAAGAACTAGCACACAGCTTCAATCAATCATTACTTATAGTTACACACGATAACGAATTTGCCCAACGCACTCACCGCATCATTGAAATGGAAGACGGGAAGATCATTAAGATGTGATTTTAGTGCTTAAAATGCATAACATTGCATTTATTTCTTCTGATACAATGTAGGTTTAGCCCTTGTATATTTTAATCCAACTTCAAATCCACCGCGGTATGATGACGCGGATCTTAAACCTGAGATGTTTACATCGTACCCAAAAACAACAGTATATTGCTCGGCTAATTCAACAACGGCAGAAACTACAACAGCATCCTTGTTTCTGTAAAACAAACCATAACCAAATGAGTTTCTTCTATTTTTACCTGTATACTTTGAATTTCCCTTGAATGAATGTTTTAGTAAAGTTCCTATCAAAATTTCAGTAGATGGTCCTTGAAACTGTAAAAGGAACGAAGGAGCGATTGCTAAATTAGATTTGCCCAAACTCTTCACAAGATCACCATGGACTACGTATCTTAAATAACTATCTGCGCCGGGAAACAAAAACTGATCTTTTGCCTTGGTGAGATGATATACCGAAAAACCAATATGCGAACGAAATTGATTAGCCACATCAAAATTCTTTTGATTATGATCATATGACCATAAAACTCCGGCAGCGGCATCCATGTAAAAATAACTCTGTGTGGCAAAACTTTCGCTCGACTTTAAACTCGGATCATAAATGGAACCATTGTACTGATCAGGGAAAATAAAATTTCCTGCATTTACCTTACGTTGAATATAGCTGTTTTGAATACCCACCGAAATAAAATTATTTTTATTAAGCGCTAGAAATGTTGAGATAGATAAATTTATCTTATTTGTGGTTAAAGCTCCGTCACCGGTTTTATCAGAGAAGAAAGAAAGCCCAGCATTAATTCCATTAAATACCTTTTGTTTAGAAACGGTTGATCTTCCTTTGTCGGCTTTTCCGCTTAACGTAATTCGCGTTTCAAAAGTAGCACCATATGTTCTAAATGCCGTTGTTACACTTTTCCATTGATCCTTATTGATCAGCGCAATTTTTAAAGGGCCATCTGCTCCTGTAAGTGCAGGGTTTACCAGTGCCGGTGTTTCATTAAATTGAGAGAAATGAAGATCCTGCGCAGAAACAAAAGTTGCTGCAAAAACAAAACCAAATATATAATTCCTTTTTCTCATCGTATCAAAGTTATATTCCCTTTTTTCTTAACCTCAGTATCATCCTTGTATTTTGCAACAACATTATAAATAAATACATCAGAGCTTAATAATTCACCTTTGTAAACACCGTTCCAGCAAAAATCAGGGTCGCTCGATTCAAAAACTTTTTCACCCCAGCGATCGTAGATCAGTATTTCAAATTCCGCATTACATGCATCCCAGCCTTTTAAGCAGAAACTATCATTTATTCCATCGCCATTTGGTGTAAAAGCGTTAGGCAAAGAAAAATTATGATCGCCTGTAAGATCTACTTCAATGGAAACGCAGGTTTTACTTGAGCAAGCATTAGTGTCTGTGCCAATAACACAATACTCAGTTGTTTGAAGTGGTGACACAATAGGATCTGAGCAGGTTGCGCAACTCACCATACTCTCAGGTAACCATGAATAATAATCCGCTCCTGATGCAATTAAGGCAACGGTTGACGCGTGACATAGAACAACACCGGAAGTATTTAACGTTACAGTTGGTGAATTTACAATAACGGTAATAGCCGTTCTGATCGTATCTGTACCACAACTTCCTTCGCTAACATAATACGTGGTATTAGCATTTAGATTTGGTGTTTCAAAAAGAGAATCATTATCCAATATTATTCCACCTTGCGGAACATCAAACCACGAAATAGAGCAAAAACTACTGTTTATACTTAAAAAAGTTGAATCGCCCTTGCAGATATTTAGGAGCGTAGGGTTTGTAGTATTCGGTGGCGCTACAGGAATACAACCATCAAACTTTGCAATAAACGCATCTGTTCCTCCTCCCATAAATACCGTTTGAAAAGCTCCGGGACTTGTCATAACAGAAGCACTGCTTGCTGTTGCATACCCTATTAAATAAACATTTCCAAAAGCGTCGCAGTTACAAAGCGCTCCATCATCCAAACCAAATCCTCCATAATATGTTCCCCAAAGTCTTTTGCCTGATGGCTCGAATTTAGCAAGGTAAACGTCGGCCAATCCCGCTGCTAGGTTTTGCTGGTACGCACAAGGAGTGGCAATAATATTTGTTCCATTAGAATTTGTTATTCCGGTAAGATAAATATTCCCCGAAGGATCAATGCCACAATAGTTATTATTCTCAATTCCTGAACCACCATAAAAAGTACACCATTGACGCACACCGGCCGCATCAAATTTTGCGAGAAAAGCATCGTTACTTCCACCACCATATGTACTTTGGTGCGCTCCTGGCGTAGCGATGGTATTGGCTGTAAGCGACGAGGTTGTTGTGCCGGCAAAATAAATATCTCCGGAAGAATTAATAACACAATTGTATATCCAATCATCACTCACATCTCCGTAATAAGTTCCCCACTGTCGTACTCCCGAAGAATTCAACTTCACAAAGATCCCATCCCCATAAGTTGCGGTTGGCGAACCTCCTGCAAAGAAAGACTGATGGCTACCGGGGGTTGAAATATTATTTGTTGAGGAAGAAGCACCAGTTAAATATACATTACCATTATTATCGGTTTTACACGAATTAAAATAGTCATGATCTGAACCACCATAATACGTGGCCCATATGCGTGTTGTTCCTCCACTATTAAATTTAACTACAAAGGCATCATCATATCCCCCATTATAATTAGATTGATGGGCACCTGAACTTGCAATTCCTACAGTAGATTCAGTAGACCCACAAACATAAATATCATTAGTGGCTTTATCAAAACAAACTTCCCCTAACCAATCACCGTTGGGTCCTCCATAATATGTTCCCCACTGCCTCAAACCATTAGCATCAAACATAGCAACAAAACCATCTCCCCACCATTGTGAACCCGTACCCGCATTTATAGTTTGATATGCGCCCGCTGTAGCAATAACTCCTGAAAGTGTTGATTCAGTAACTCCAACCATAACAATCCTATTACCGGAAACATCTACATCACATCCATATGCTGCGTCTACTTCCGAACCACCGTAATAAGTGGTCCATACTCTTGCGCCTGTAGAAGTAAATTTAGAAAGGAAAGCATCTCCCCAATTAACTGCATTTCCTCCTCCGTAAACTGTTTGATGGGCGCCTACTGTTGCTAGATTCGTTTGAGATAATGTTTCTCCGGTAAAATAAATATCTCCTGCAAGATCGGGTGTTATATCAAAAATATAATCGCGACCATTCCCTCCAAAATATGTTCCCCATAAACGCACCAGTGGATCAATTATTAATGGTTTTGCAGCATCAACTCCAATGATATCAAACGACACTACGTTTTTATTGATGATCCATTTAGCTTTTAAAACTTTTCCATCTTGAGTTACGTATGGCGCTTTTTCTTCTAAAGTTCCCAATGGAGTTTTAATGATCAATCCTCCACTCTTACTAATTGAAATGCTTTCTGCACCTTTTATTTCTAATTGAATTTGCTTGTGATCAATTCCCGGAGCAACAATATAGTCGTATTTTAAATTTCCTTTCTTCTCGTACCACTTCAGATCAATACCCTTGTATAAATTCTTATAACAAACTTTTTTATAACTCCTTACTCCGGTAATTCCATTAGGACAAACTTCATTATAATAGTTGTCATAACCTTCAACTGCATTTTCTTTAAGAACGAAAGCATTTAAATTTGAATTAACCCAATTCATATCTAAACGGTAAACAGTTACTTGATCAGGTACTTTGTCCAGACCTTTTTTTAAGTGCTCCATTTGCTTATTTTCTTTCTTCCACGTATCAACGCGATACAATTGATACGAGATCCCGTTCTTTCGTAAATGAAAATCTAGGTCACCTGCGCTACCTGTAAATAAAACATCGGGTCTTGGTTTAGAGAATTGATCGCTTACTTGTCCCTTATTTTCTTTGAAAGCGATGCTTGGCCCTTGAGAGCCTAAAACTTGAAAACAAGTTATGAGATAAAGAAGAGTGAATATCCGACTCATAACTCAAATATACGATTTGCAATGGAAACTTCATAGACCACCTTATATCTGGCAGCGTTTTATGAGTACTTGGACATTGATCTTACTTCACCCTTATCCCATGCGAATTAGCAATGCACTCGTTGCAATACTTTTTACCATCACAGCCAATTACACCCGGGCAATCTTGTATGCAATTGATAGTTTCGTATTGCTTCTTAAGATCAGCATCGTAACAATCGGCTTCTTTCTTTTGGCAGGAAGTTGTTATTGCTATCAAAACAGTAATAAATAAAAGATCTTTCATATATAAATAACGCCTACGTAAATTAATTATTGCTTAATTTTAACCTGTGGCAAAAGCTGTTTTTAATAAAAAGGTGATCATTCAAAAATACCCTGGCAAAGGCGGTTGGTGCTACGTGGTGGTTAGTGGTGTCCCCGCCAATAAAAAACGGAAGTTTGGTTTTGTAAGGGTACGTGGAACTATTGATAATTACCAATTGGAAAAGTACAACCTCATGCCAATGAAAGCCGGCACCCTCTTTTTACCAATTAAAGCAGCAATAAGAAAGATCATTAAAAAAAAGGAAGGCGATACTATTCATGTAACCTTATACGAAGACAATACCCCGCTCGAAATTCCTGAAGAGTTTACCTTGTGTTTAAAAGAGGAACCAAAGGCCCTAAAATTTTATTATACCTTAAGCGATGCCGAACAAAAACAATATTTAGATTGGATCTACTCGGCCAAAAAAGAAGAAACCAAAATTGAGCGCATGGCTGCTGCCATAAATAAATTGCACAAGGGAGAGAAGCTTTATCTTCAGAAGTCTTAGGCATACACTTGTAGCATAAAACCAACCACTTATCCGTAAAACACCACCACTTATTGGGGCTTCATCATAAATCCCTTCTAACAGCGTTACTTTGCAGATTCTTGTACTTATACCTATTAAATGACCCAGAATAATATCACAGAAACCCGCACTGCCAGTATTCATATTGATAAAAATGATATTGTTATCATTACTATGAAAAATTGCGGAAAGGTTGATGAATACGATGTGTTAGATTTCAATTTAGTTTTACGTCATTTAACAGGAGGTAAGCCTGTACTTAAATTGTTTGATGGAAGAGCCAACTGGAGCATGGACCGAAAAGCGAAAGAAAGAGCTAAGCTTGAGAACTCTGCACATCATACTTTGGCAAGAGCTGTTGTTGTTTCTAATTTCATTAAAGCTGCACTTTTCAAATACTTACACGAGCTCGGAAAAAAAGGATTTCCTCAGGAATTTTTTACCGATAAAGATGAAGCTTACAAATGGCTTTTAAGTTTGAAAGAAAAACCTAAGGGTTAATCCAAGATCATTTCCACCACTCGCTTATCAATAATAAGCGTGAGATCATCACTACTCAATTTATTTAAAGGGATCCATCTAAACGATTGCGCGCCTTCGGCTTTTTTATAGTCATGTACTTTAGAACTAAACAATTCTTTAATTGGTTTTACAGGATATACCTTGTAATAAATACTTATTACTTGATTATTGGGAGCAAACGCAGAGGCTACAAAAAAATCGGTAGTATAAAAATGTGATTCCACTTCAATGGCTAAGTTTAACTCCTCCATAAATTCACGTTTTACGCAATCAATGGTTCCTTCGCCAAATTCTAGTCCTCCTCCCGGAAATTTTGTGATATGATTTCCTTTAATATATTCGTCGCTTACAAGAACTTTACTGTCTTGTATCAATATTCCGTACACTCGAACGTTAAAACGATTCATAAAGGCAATATAGGAAAAATTACTGTTGGTTGAAGTACGATTTACGAAGTACGAATGACGAATCTATGTGCAAATCAAGATTCGTACCTCGTCATTCAAACTTTTTAGTTCCTCTGGTCATCTCCCTCTTCCCTGTTGCTTCAGGTATTTCTTCCACTTCAAAACCTGCTGCTTTAAGATCACGTTTAAACTGACTTTGTGTGCAAGATGTTACCAATACCCCTCCGGGCTTTAACGCTTTATACATTTCTTTAAAAACTTCAAGCGTCCACATATAAGGCACCTGACGCGGAGAAAATGCATCAAAATAAATTACGTCGTAATTCTGTCTCAAAGCCGTATCCTTTAAAGAAGCAAGCGATTTAATGAGCGTAAATTTTTCATGAAGTTTTATGGCAGTATCGTACTGAACATTATTAATGTGTTTAATAAGATCAATATACTTTGCATCAAAAAAAGCGGCATAGTTTAGTTCGTCCAAAATTTCACGCGGGCACTCGTATTTATCCACGCCCGAATAGATCACTTCCACATTATTGTCAACCGCATAAATGCCGGTGAGTATCGCATTTAATCCTGTGCCATAACCGATCTCCAAAACTTTAATAGTTTCCAAGCCTTGCATGTGCTTATACACCAAACCATTCTCAATAAAAATATATTTGTTTTCGGTTACTGCGCCATACCAAGAGTGATACGCAGCATCAAACACTTTGCTGAACACACTTTTTGAACCATCCTTGGTATTTACGATCTCGAATTCCATTTATTCTTTAAGCTTTGTTTTACGGTAAATTAAGAATAATAAAACGGGTAATAAAAATATATCTGCCAACACCGCCACAATAATTGTTATGCAGATCAAAAACCAAAATAATAGGTGCTTTGAAAATTACTGGTCATTAAGGTCATAAAGCCTCCCAATAAAATAAAAGTGGTGAGAATAATTGGCTTGCCGGTTTCAAAATACGTTCGTTTAAAAGCGTATATTAAACTTTTACCATAGCCTAATTCAATTTTTAAACGCGAAATAAAATGAATAGTATCATCGGTGGCTATTCCAAAGGCAATGCTAAATACTAATGAAGTTGCTGCTTTTAATTCGATGCCCATATAACCCATCAATCCAGCAATAATAACTAGCGGAATTAAATTTGGCAACACAAAAACCAATACCATTCGCCAACTGCGATGCAGGAAAAAAGTAAGAAAAGCAATAACGATCACCGAAAAAGCAAAGCCTTGCGTCATATTACTTACCATGTATTCATTATTTCTATCCATTAAATGTGCGGTACCCGTTATGTTGAATTCAAGTAAATTTTTATTTACATTTTTTTCGATGAACACGAAGAGATTTTTATTGTGTTCTGCTATCAAACTACTTCCCATGTCAGGGGTTTTAGCGCTTATTTTGGTTTGATCACCATCGGCATTTATCAACTGCTTTAGATCGCGATTCTTTTTATTATCAACGATCGCTTCTTTAATAGCCACGTAATCTGTATCATTTGGCATAGAATAACTATCACCCATACTGCGATGAATACTTTTTACAATTTGAGGCAATGATAAAATAAATCCAGCGCCATATTCCTTTTTAATGAACTCATCCACCTTATTTATTTCCAACAGCACATCTCTATCCCAAACTTTTTTGGTTTTATCTTTTAGTGTTATCTGCACTTCAAAAGGTCTAACCCCGCTATAATTCTCATCAAAGAAATTGAAATCGCGTTTTATTTTTATTTTATCGCTCAGATCCTCCAGTAAAATATTATTCACTTTTATTTTGAACATTCCTATCACCGAAAGAACCATAACCACTGCTGTGATCACCAAAATTGTCTTTTGATTTCTAAAGATCCAAAACAAACCGTTTCGCATCACATTGGTTGTTCTGTTATTGGTTCCGTGAACTGTAACCAGTTTTTTTGGGGTGAAGAAATAAAGTAATGCCGGTAAAAAAGTATAACTCAAAATAAAAGCAACAACAACACCAATAGATGTATAAATACCAAAATCTCTAACAGGAGTTATGCTTGAAAAGAGCAATGACAAAAACCCCACAACCGTTGTTACAAGCGTTAGAAATGTTGGGAAACCTACTTCCTTTAAAATAAGTGGATAGATCTGCGCTTTTGGGGTTCCCTTTGCGACCTCTTCAAAATACTTGGTAAAAAAATGAACCACATCACTCATGCCGGCCACAAACATCATGGTTGGCAACATCACGGTCATAATATCAATGGATTTACCGGTAAATTTCATGATGCCAAGCGTCCATAAAATAGAAACCAGAACAATTACTACCGGCACCACTACGCCATATAAACTCCTAAAAGAGAACCAAAGAAAAATGATGACCACCACAAATGAAAGTAACATAAAAATCACAAATTCCTTTTGTAAATTCTCTAAGTATACTTTCTGACCAAAAACTCTTCCAACAAAATGCACCTCGTCAAAATCACATTTGTAAATGGCTTTCTCAATGGCTATGGCAAGGGTATCGCTTTTGTTTTTACTTAAAAGATTCGTTGTTTTTGCAAAAATACTTAAGGATTTTGCATTTGTAGGGAAAAAGGATCCAATTAAATGTGGCGTGTTGTAGATCTCAATGCTATCCTCTTTGTACAATTCAGGATCCTCAAAATGCATTACGCGTTTTTGAATTGGTACCAATCCACCCCAGGCAATACTTTTTAAATTGGTAGGAGAATTTACGCGTTCAACGTTTTGTATCTCGGCAAGCTCTTGTGTGAATTTATCTACCTTTTGCAAAAAATCTTTTTGAAAGATACCTTTCTTGTTCTCAAAACAGATCAGTACAAATTCATTATCAAAACCAAAGGTCTTTCGGTAGTTATTGTACAATTCTAATTCTTTGTCCTCATTAGGAAAAAACGCTTCAAAATCGTAATCAAATTTAATGTCTTTTAAATTGACAAAACAAACCAGTGAGAATAGTATAACTACAGCAATTACAGAACTATAATATATCCGAAGGCGATTGATAATGTAAAATTACTATTTTAACAGATATGTTTCTTAAAAGCGATACACAATATTACAACCGCCCCACGAATGATGCCAACCTCCTTTGAATTCGGGTGTTAGAAATGACTGTGTGTAGGTAAGACTCACATCTTTTACCGAGAATGTAAGGCCAGCATCCAATTTGTAAACAAAACGTACTAATCTATCTCTCGTAAGAACATAGATACTATTCTTCCAAGGAACGCCCTGCAATACTGCATTATGAAACACATAACTTCCTGTTCCGTTTACGGTGGCATAACATTCCCATTTTTGTTGAGAAGGCATAGTGAGTCCTGGAAAATACTCTGCTTTTTTTCCGGCACGGATCATCAATCCTGCAGCTCCATTCACATTGGTAATGCCCCCTTTTCCTCCTGCTTCCATAACAAGGTCGAACCATTTCGATAAGTACAAACCTTGCTCGAGCCATATATTCAAATTAACGGCGAAACTATTCGATACCTGATTTTCCCAACCAATAGGCTCCTGGTTACCAGTGTGCTTATGTATAAATTTTTGCATTTCTTCGCCAAGCGCAGCCGGACCAATGCACCCAATATCAACACTTTTAGTAAGCTTAGACCAAAACCAATTTGAGATCACTTTTTGAGAAAAGAAAAATGTTCCTGCATATGGCCTATCGGTTGAATCAAGCGTTTTATTTCTGATACTTTTCGGAGTAAAAACATCTTGTCTGAAAGATAAGCAGTACGTCATGTCATTACCACCTGCAATTCTATGTAATAATTTTGACAGCGGCCACTTACTAAGGGCAGGATGTCTAATTTCAGCGATCGATCCTTGTGTATAATAACGATCGCTACCCGCAAAAAGATCATTGTCGTAAGTATAATGAAAACTCCTTTTATCGTTTTCCAACATAACATCGGAACCATTATGCTGCGCTTCGCCAACTAAAGTAATTAGCAAAAAAAACGCTCTAATTATCCTTGTAATTCCTTTCAATTCAGGTAATTATCAAATGGTTAATAATTTACATTTTTACTTGTAGTTTATAGCAATTACAGGTAAATTTGATACTCTTTTAAAATTACAAAATTACATCCAATATGCCTAAAGGAATTTATAAAGTACCCGTTCCACATAACGAACCGGTAAAACAGTACGCAGCGGGAAGCCCTGAAAGAAAAGAATTACAAGCTATGCTAAAAGAATTGCGTAGCAAAGAAATTGATATCCCAATGTATATTGGCGGTAAAGAAGTACAAAGCGGAAATAAAGTTCGCATTGCTCCACCGCACGATCATAAACATACGTTAGGGCATTTTCATAAAAGTGATAAAACACATGTTACTCAAGCAATAGATGCTGCATTGGCCGCAAAACCAAAATGGCAAGCATTAAGTTGGGAACATCGCGCTAGTATATTTTTAAAAGCTGCCGAATTAATTGCGGGACCATACCGCGCAAAATTAAACGCAGCCACTATGTTAGGGCAAAGCAAAAATGCTTACCAAGCCGAAATTGACAGCGCATGTGAGATCATTGATTTTTTAAGATTCAATGTGTCGTACATGACAGAAATTTATGCCGATCAACCAATTTCATCTCCCGGTGTGTGGAATCGTTTAGAATGGCGTCCGCTTGAAGGCTTTGTCTATGCTTTAACGCCATTTAATTTTACTGCTATTGCCGGAAATTTACCAACCTCATGTGCCTTAATGGGAAATGTGGTTGTTTGGAAGCCAAGTAATACGCAGGTATACAGTGCTAACGTATTAATGGAAATTTTCAAGAAAGCAGGAGTACCGGATGGTGTGATCAATTTAATTTATCCAAGTGGTCCTGAAGCAGCGGATGTAATTTTTAATCATCGCGATTTTGCAGGAATACATTTTACTGGAAGTACAGAAGTATTTCAAGGTATTTGGCAAACTATTGGCAACAATATTCACAAATACCGATCGTATCCACGCATTGTTGGCGAAACAGGTGGAAAAGATTTTATCATGGCGCACAAAAGTGCAGATGTTAATGCATTATCAGTAGCATTATCACGAGGTGCGTTTGAATATCAAGGACAAAAATGTTCAGCAGCTTCGCGTGCGTATGTACCTTCTAATATTTGGGAGCAAACAAAAAAATTAGTACTCGCCGATCTTAAGAGTATGAAAATGGGGCCAACGGAAGATTTCACAAACTTCATTAACGCTGTAATTGACGAAAAGAGTTTTGATAAATTGGCAAAGTATATTGATGCTGCCAAAAAAGATCCTAATGTGGAAATAATTGCCGGTGGAAATTACGATAAGAGCAAAGGATATTTTATTGAACCAACCATAATAGTTGCCAAAGATCCGAAGTATGTAACCATGTGTGAGGAATTATTTGGTCCGGTTTTAACTTTACACGTTTACGATGGCGATAAATTTGAAGAAGCCTTAGAATTAGTAGATTCAACTTCTATTTATGCTTTAACGGGTGCCATTGTTGCACAAGATCGTTATGCGATCGAACTTGCAACAAAAAAATTAAGCAACGCAGCAGGTAATTTTTACATTAACGATAAATGTACGGGAGCTGTAGTTGGTCAACAACCATTTGGAGGAGCTCGTGGAAGCGGAACAAACGATAAAGCCGGTGCAAAAATTAATTTATTGCGTTGGGTTAGTCCAAGAACAATAAAAGAAACGATGGTACCGCCTACTGATTACAAGTACCCGTTCTTGCAGGCCGATTAATGAAAAAACTAGCTTTATTTATCTTTCTTATTGCTTCAATTTCATTGAGATCACAAAACATTGATTCATTGATAAGGTTGTTGCCTACTATTCAGGATAACGAAAAGAAGCTGGATCTTTTTTATAAGAGCTTTTCCAAAAAAATGCGAAAGTCTTCGCAAAAAAAGATCATTCACGTGCTTGATAGTTTTTCTGTAAGCATGAAGTCAGAAAAGGACAAAGCCAATGCCTTGTTCAAAATGGGAACTTTGCAAAATTCAATGCGAGAATTCAACGAAGCTCTAATTACCCTATTCAAATCACTTCAACTTTTTGAAAAGAATAAAGATCTTCCTAAAGTTGCAAAAATTCACATGGAAATGGGGAAAAGTTTTTATGAACTTAAAAATAGCAGATCTGCCATTGATCATTTTTATACATCCTTAAAATTAAACGAAATAGTAAAAGATAAAAAAATGATAGCCGGTTGCCATGTTTTTTAGGGAATATTTTTAAAGACGAAACACTTATCGATAGTTCCCTTATACATCACAGAATCAGTCTCGATCTAAGTATTGAATTAAAAGATAGTTCAGGAATTGCAAGCGCTTACAATGATATAGGTCTATCCTATAAAAAAGACAAGAAAAATGAACTTGCCCTTGAATATCTCATAAAAGCTTTAAAAATAAGGGAACTAACAAAAAATGCAAGAGGAATAGCCGGGAGCAATATCAATATTGGAAATGCATTAAAACATCTTAAGCGTAATAAAGAAGCCGTGCCGTATTTTAATAAGGGAATTGAACTGGCTAAACAGAGCGGCAATAATGACTTTTACTTGAATGGTATTATTGGAAGAGCCAAGAATGCCAAACTCATGCAGGATTACAAACAATCGGCGGAGGATTTTGGGGATTACGTAGAAATGAAAGATTCACTCTACAAACAAGAAATGAATCAAACATTAAGTGAATTAGAAGTTACTTATCAATCGGAAAAGAAAGATGCAGAAATATTAATACAACAAGAGCAAATAAAAACTAAGACCGAACAAAACTCCAAACAAAAGATCTTGATCGTTGCATCAGGAATTGCATTACTGATGGCTTTGATAGCCATTATTGTTGTGTATCGCAGTTACAAGCAAAACAAACGTAATGCCAAAGTTCTTGTAGCAAAAAATCATGTGATAGAAGAAAAAAATAAAGAGATAACAGATAGCATCAATTACGCGAAACTTATTCAACAAAGTTTATTGGCCTCAAAAGATATGTTGGACAAAAATCTGGAAAGCTATTTTATTATTTACAAACCAAAAGATATTGTAAGTGGCGATTTTTATTGGGCCAGCGAAACACCAAAAGGATTTTTAGTAGCTTGTGTGGATTGCACAGGACATGGCGTTCCGGGCGCTTTTATGAGTTTGATAGGAAAAGAGAATTTAGATAAGGCCTTGGCTAAAACCGTTAATCCCGGTGAGATCTTACACGAATTAAACATCAATGTAAAACGTTCGCTAAATCAAAATAATACAAGCGGTAATAAAGATGGAATGGACGCGGCCATTTTGAGAATTGAACGTGATAAGAACGGCAATGCAAAAGTTGCTTATGCGGGAGCTAACAGACCATTATATATTTTAAAGAACGACTTGAGTAGCGTTGAAGAAATAAAAGCAACCAAACAAGCCGTGGGTGGTTTTACCAGCAACGAACAAGTGTTTGAAGAACATATCATCAACGTAAATAAAGGCGATACCTTAATTATTACCACCGATGGTTACGCCGATCAATTTGGAAGTGAAAGCAATAAAAAATTAACTACCAAACGATTTAAAGATCTGCTAGTTTCAGTGAAAGCAAAAACCGCCGACGAGCAAATGAAAACCCTAAATGATTTTTTTACTGTTTGGAAAGGAAATCGCGAGCAGCTGGATGATCTGTTGGTTATTGGGATAAATGTTTAGTGTTTTAAGAGGCAGAAACCGCAAAGTGGCCTTCGGCCTTAGCAAAGATTTTCGCAAAGTTCGCAAAGAATCAACTTTCTGCATAAAAAATTAAGAAGGCAAAGAAGCTATGCTTACGCAAAGCGCGAGCCGTACTATCGACTTCCTTCCCGCAACCGAAGGTCGGCGTTTACAGTGAGCTTGTCGAACTGCCTTCTTTAAGTAATAGTGATAAAACTTAGCGTTCTTTGCTTCTCCTTTGCGTGAATGCGAAGCATCTCTGCGGTTTCTGCCTCTAATCCGTAAAAGTCGTTCACTTATCCTACTCAGTTTTTCAACAAAATATTTCGACCACTTATTCCGCAAAACATGCCACTTATTTAGCGCTTCATTATAAACTCTTTTTTAACAGGACATATCATTGGAATTAATGATTTTATTTTCTAAATTTAATTTATGAAGATAAAATTTACTCTGTTTTATTTTTTACTGGCAAGCACCATTTGTTTTTCGCAAAACGGAAAACCAAGCGGAGTGCTAAACATGGACGACAAACTAAAAGCCATGTTTCAGCCTGAATTGTATGCTAATTCAGCTAAAACTTTTTCGGTAACAAAACCACAAACACAATTACCGTCCCTAGATCTGCAAAAAACAAATCAACCTATTCTAAACAATGTTTTTTATAGGATAACCGGCTCTTATAATATTTTGGGAATTTGTATAGTAATAGTAAAACACTTCAATACCATCCAATCGTAAGTGCATATTCATTTATTACTCTCAAAAGCCCGAGTTACAATCCTGTATCCAATGGAAATGAAGGAACTATTGTTGGTTATGTGGGAAAAAATAATGCCACAACAAATAGTTTAGCAAGTTGGGATAGTACGTGTCTTTGGACCAATACCTTAAATATTGCCAGGGAAGTTGTGGGAGCTATTTGGAACCCTTCTGCAGTAAATTATAGTGTGGCAAATGCATGGTTAGTTGCAAGCGGCTCTACAAAAAGTGGTACAACAATATCAGGAAGTTTTCGTGCAAGTAAACTTATTGGCACTGCTGGTACTAACACTCCGGGAATCGATACTCAATTTTTTTCGAACACAAATCCTTTCTCATCTTCTACTTCGCCAAGCATGACCAAACATGATCTTCCAAGCTTTTCATTTAATTCGAGTGACGATGCAGTTAGAACAATTGGTCCTATTTATAATGATGTGAACGCAACAAACGATCAAACAAAAGGATTGCGCGGTGCTATGATCACAAAAGGCACTTTTAATTCAGGAACTATGATTTGGACTTGCGACTCTATCATTCCTCCTGCTGTTGTTAGAAGCGATGGATCAAAATCATTATTCTATCAACCATACATGGCCTTTAATACAGATGGAATCGTAGGTTATATAGTAATGATTGGAGCAAGGGCGGGTGCAAATGGGTCAAATATTGGATGGCAACCTATCATTTACAAAACCACCAATGGTGGGGCTACATGGATTCTCATAAATGGTATTGATTTTAATAGCACATCAAATTCAACCATAAACTATATTAAAAACTCATTGGATGGTGTAAGTACAAATACAAGCGTTAAGGTTCCTTGCTTTGATCCTTCAGAAGGAATAGACATTAATATCGATTGTGAATGGAAGCTCCACATTGTTGGTACAGTTAAAGGAACAGCTAAAAGTCACAACGACTCATTAACTTATGTTCATCAATATTTGAATGCTGGTGAAACCTATTCATGGCCGCATACAAATTCTAGAAGGCCATACATTTTAGATTTCACTGGAGATGGCACCAACTCTTGGCAATGCAGGATCATTGATTCAGCAGATACAGAATGCCCCGCTAATATTCCATCACTACCAGGTTTTACAAATAATCCTTGGGCTAACAATAGCCAGCCTGTACCTGTAAGTTCAGGAATGCGCATTCAAACTTCACGATCATATAATGGAGATTATATTGTTTACTCATGGGCAGAATCGGATACTTTAATAACAACCAATTCATGTAAATGGAACGAATATCCCAATGTAAAACTGAGGGCTTTGAGAGTTTGTGATGGCGTATTAAATGCTGAACCCGGCGGTTTTAATATTACAGGAGCTACGGGTGTGCTTGCAGCTGTTAAAGACAAAGCCTATTTCCACCATTTATCGACTTATTTAAGAGCTAGTGCGTATGCCGTAAGTACATCGACTTTAATGGTAGGTATTAGTGTAACGAGGAACTCTAACTGGGATGGTTCCATGCCAGTGAATCACTATTTTTCTAGCACACATATCGCATTTTCTATTCCAAGCTCAATGTTCTGCGGGTGGGCTTCTCCATTTGTCTGCGGCCCTACACAAATCAATAAAAACTCAAATAATATAAATAACATCGAACTCTACCCCAACCCCACCTTCACAGAAATAACTATCAACTTAACTTCTTCAGAAACCAAAACATACATCTACAACATCACCGATCTTGCAGGAAAACAAATCAAAAAGGGAGAACTTTCTGGAAACAAAAATAATTCACTCAACGTTTCCGAATTAACACAAGGCGTTTATATTTTTAATGTGCTTGATGCCGGAAGAATAATTGGTGTTAAGAAATTTGTGAAGGAGTAGTTACCATCCTTCGATTCCACTTTTGGAACATCCATGTTAATATTCGCTCAATCTTAATTTCGAAGACGCGTGCGCTGGCCAGGAAATTCGTGCTAGGCGCGGAGCTAGTGCGAAGAATCGAATTTCCTTGAATTTTTTGTTACTTTTTGTTTCAAGACAAAAAGTAAGCACTAAAGTTTTGGTTCTTTTTTAAAAGAACAATCAGATAGCCCTTCGACGGAGTTTATCTTGAGCGAAGTCGAAAGGCTCAGGGTGACAGCCATTAAATATCTGAAACCTTCAACTCTTCTTTTCTTCTCACACCCTTTTCCGTTTGTTCTAAAGAAATTAATTCAACGGAGTTATCGTGTTCAAAAAATAGCAACCAATTATTTTTAGCGGCTTCAGCCAAAATAGACGTTTTTTCTTTTAATGTTTCCAATGGTCTTACATCATATCCCATAATATAGGGCAAGGGCAAGTGCGCCACACTCGGAATTAGATCGGCCATGTATAAAATGGTTTGTCCGTTGTAATTTATTTTTGGGAGCATCATGGCTTCGGTATGTCCGTTCACCTCAACAAAACTCATGGCATCAATTATTTTACTACTCTCGGTAATAAAATTCAACTGTCCGCTTTCTTGGATCGGTAAAATATTTTCTTTTAAAAAACTGGCTTTCTCTCTTGCGTTTGGATTTACAGCCCAATTCCAATGTTTTTCGTTCACGTAATACTTTGCATTTTTAAATGCGGGAACTAACTTAGTTTTATCATCGCTCCATTTGATACTTCCACCGCAATGATCAAAATGCAAATGCGTTAACACAACATCGGTTACATCATCAAAACTAAAACCATGCTTTGCTAACGACCTTTGCAAGGTATCATCACCATTCAAAAAATAATAACCAAAAAATTTCGCGTCTTGCTTATCCCCCATTCCATTATCTACCAATATCAATCGCTTGCCGTCTTCAATTAATAAACAACGTGTGGCCCAATTGCACATATTATATTCATCGGCCGGATTTAATTTATTCCAAATACTTTTTGGCACTACGCCAAACATGGCGCCACCATCTAATTTAAAATAACCTGCGTTTACACTGTATAGTTTCATGATTCCAAAATTATAATTCTTTCAAGATTTCCCTAATTATTTCTTGATAATAGTAAGCCTTTATGCCACCGATTTCACTGATTCTCACAGATTTTTTTTCACAGATTAAATATTGAAAAAATAAATCTGCGGTTCCTAATCTGTGAATATCGTGGCATGGAACCCTGTTCAAAAAAAAAGCTGCTCAACTTGATTTTAAATACTATCTGATTTGCCTTACGCAACTTTTTCTCCTTTTAAAACCTTAGCCATTGTTTTACCAATCTCGGCAGGACTTTCGCAAACGGTGATTCCGTTCTCACGTAAAATTGCCATTTTAGCTTGGGCTGTATCATCTTTACCACCAACAATTGCTCCTGCATGTCCCATCGTTCTTCCTTTTGGTGCTGTTTGTCCGGCAATAAAACCAACAACCGGTTTTTTATTTCCGTTTGCTCTTACCCAACGTGCTGCCTCTGCTTCGTAATTTCCACCAATTTCACCGATCATAACGATCGCTTCTGTATCAGGATCATTCATCAACATTTCAACTGCATCTTTTGTAGAAGTTCCAATGATAGGATCTCCACCAATTCCAATTGCGGTACTTACACCTAATCCTGCTTTCGCAATTTGATCGGCTGCTTCATATGTTAAGGTTCCGCTTTTTGAAACGATACCAATTTTTCCTTTTTTGAAAACAAAGCCCGGCATGATGCCAACTTTTGCTTCGCCCGCGCTAATAACACCAGGACAATTTGGGCCAACCAAGCGACATCCTTTTGTTTTGATGTACTCTTTAGCGTAGATCATATCCTTTACTGGAATTCCTTCGGTAATACAAACAATTACTTTAATTCCTGCATCCGCAGCTTCCATGATAGCGTCTGCAGCAAAGGCCGCAGGCACAAAAATAATAGAAACATCAGCTCCAGCAACTTTTACAGCTTCGGCAACCGTATTAAAAACAGGTTTATCTAAGTGTTTTGTACCACCTTTACCAGGGGTAACACCACCAACCACATTTGTACCATATTCTATCATAGCGGTAGCATGAAAAGTGCCTTCACCGCCTGTAAAACCTTGTACAATTACCTTTGAATTTTTATTTACTAATACTGCCATAGAGTTCTGTTTTAGAGTTCACGAATATACCTATTTTTTCGATACCAAAAGCCGATATATTTTAGGTCAATCTGCTTGTTCTTTTTCGCTTACACTTCTTCAAAAAATCCTTCCGTAGACCTTGCTACGCAAGGATCTTTTTTCATCGTTTAAGCAAAAAATAACTTCGCAACTTTGAACTAAAATATATCTGCATTTGGTATAAAAATCTACTATAAAACCATACACAAAACAAGGCCAAAATCACAGATCTTGGCCCCATTCTTATACTTATTACTTTATTCTTATGCTTAGTTATTGTCTCCGCCAAAATAGCTTTCTTCAATAATGTCGGCGTTATAAGCCACATCATAAAGTGCCTCATTTAAAATGGCTTCACTTGTATGCTCAACCGGCTGAACGGCCTGCACAATAACACTCTCGCAATCGGTCCCATCCTTACGCTTATCGGTAGTAATTGTTACCGAGGCATAAGTTCCGTAACCACCCTCTTTTAGGAGCTTATAATGGTTCAAATTAGCGTTGTACTCTCCACAACGGCTATTCATATAAACCACATCTTTTCCAAAATGACGTCCGGCAATGATCCATACCCAAACAAATTGGTAACGGAAACTTCCATCCTTCATTTTTATGGCTACATCCACGCGAAACACGCCCGGATTAACTTCATCACACTTGTATTTCCAACGAGTGGCAATATTTGATATCGCTGTTTTTAGGTCGAATGTTGCATTCATTTTTCAAAAATTTTACATAAATATAATGGATTTTAGCTACTAACAAGAGGCTTTTAATTAAAATAATTATTAAGGTAATATTAACGGCTTTTTTCCTTATCTTTAATGCTTATCAAGCAAGCCATGGACTACAATACACAGCTGGAGAAGCTCATCATTCCCGAGTACGGCAGAAACATTCAAAATATGATCGATCACTGTATCTCTATCAAGGACAGGGACGAACGCAATATTTGTGCCAGGGCCATTATTCAGGTTATGGGTCAGTTAAATCCTTATTTGAGGGATATTGCCGATTTTAACCATAAATTATGGGATCATTTATTCATCATTTCTAATTTTAAAATTGATGTGGATAGCCCCTATCCAAAACCAACGCCAGAGACATTTATTACCAAGCCTAAAGTGCTTAAATACCCCGGAGGAAAGATCCGCTATAAGCACTATGGCAAAACCATAGAAGAGATCATTAAAAAGGCCAAAGTTTTACCTGAAGGTCCCGAAAGAGCAGAATTAACCAGGCAAATTGCCAATCATCTTAAAAAATCATACCTCAACTGGAATAAAGATTCAATTACGGATGATGTTGTTTTTAAAAACCTTGGTGAATTATCAGAAGGTGCTTTAAAAATGGATCCTAATACCGTATTAAGTTCTCATCAGGAATTAAGAGGTCCGGTTAAAAAACATTTTCACGGACACAGTGGCCACAAGAACAACAAACACAAAGGTGGCGGACATCATAAACACAAAAGAAAATACTAGCAGTATATGGCACTATTCGAAGTTCACGGAGGTAATAAGTTAAAAGGAAATATTATCCCACAGGGCGCTAAGAACGAAGCACTACAAATTTTATGCGCTGTATTGCTTACGAAAGAAAAAGTTGTGATAAGCAATGTTCCCAACATTGTTGACATCAATAAATTGATCGATCTTTTAAGAGACCTTGGTGTGAAAATTGAAAGCACCGGTCATGAAGAATTTACGTTTCAAGCCGATAATGTAAATGTAGATTATTTGGTTTCTCCCGAATTTAAAAAGAAAGGCGGCGGATTACGTGGAAGCATGATGATCGTTGGTCCCATGTTAACACGCTTTGGAAAAGCCTATATGCCAAAACCGGGCGGCGATAAAATTGGAAGAAGAAGAGTGGACACACACTTCATGGGCTTTGAAGCTTTAGGTGCAAAATTCAATTACGATAATGAGAATGAGATATTTCGCGTAGAAGGAAAAGATCTGCGTGGTGCTTACATGTTATTGGATGAAGCATCGGTAACAGGAACAGCAAATATTGTAATGGCCGCTAGTATGGCCGAAGGAATTACAACCATTTACAACGCTGCGTGTGAACCATACTTGCAACAACTTTGCAAAATGCTGAATCGCATGGGCGCAAAAATAAGTGGTATTGGTTCGAACTTACTTACTATTGAAGGCGTAAAAGAATTAAAAGGAACTACACACCGTTTGTTACCCGATATGATCGAGATAGGATCATTTATTGGAATGGCGGCATTAACGCAATCAGAAATTACTATTAAGGATGTTAGCTACGATAATCTTGGCATCATCCCAACTATATTTGGAAGATTAGGAATTCAAATGGAACGCCGTGGCGATGATATTTTTATTCCGGAACAAGAACATTACGAATTAGAAAGTTTTATTGATGGCTCAATTATGACCATCAGCGATGCTATTTGGCCGGGCTTTACTCCCGACCTAATTAGTATTGCCTTAGTAACAGCAATTCAAGCGCGTGGCAATGTACTCATACATCAAAAAATGTTCGAGAGCCGTTTATTCTTTGTAGATAAACTCATTGACATGGGCGCAAAAATTATTTTGTGCGATCCTCATCGCGCAACCGTAATGGGCTTAGACAGAAAAGTTCAATTACGCGGAATTCAAATGGCGAGTCCTGATATTCGCGCCGGTGTTGCATTATTAATTGCAGCCATGAGCGCCAAGGGAAAGAGTACCATTTTCAACATTAATCAAATTGACCGCGGTTACCAAAATATTGATACGCGACTGAATGCTATAGGCGCGCAAATTATTCGAAAACAGGCTTGAGAAGTGTAAGCATCATACTGATTTTATTTTGCTTTACACTTTTAAATTGTAAAAGCGCTAAAGAAGATATAACAGTTACTGCAAGCACTACCGAACCGCAAGTACCCATTGGATTGAACTTAGGAAATAAAGCACCTGAGATCACAGGCAAGGATGCAAAAGATTCTGTTATCACTTTATCTGCATTAAAAGGTAAAATGGTATTGATAGATTTTTGGGCAAGCTGGTGTGGTCCGTGCCGAAAAGAGAACCCAAATATTGTGAAGACATACATGAGTTATAAAAATAAAAAATTTAAAAAAGGCGGCGCAGGGTTTACTGTGCTTGGTGTTTCATTGGATTATAGAAAAGACCTATGGGAAGCCGCCATAAAAAAAGATAGTTTGCTTTGGAATACACATGTGTGCGACTTGAAAGGATGGAGTAGCGATCCTGCAATTAGCTATAAGATCTTAAGCATTCCTAGTAATTACTTAGTGAATGGCGAAGGAATTATTGTAGCCATGAATTTAACGGGCGAAAGTTTGAGAAACACTTTACAAAAATACGTGATCAATTGAAAAGAGGAAGCATCATATTGTTGATCTTATTTTGCTTTGTGCTTATAGCGCAAGAGCCCACTATTAAAATTGGTGATAGGGCCCAGTCGTTTGTATTGAACATGCCAAAAAATTCGATGCAAGGTTTTACAATGCCTTATATGGGACGAATTGTTCTATTACATTTTTATAGTACAAGCGTAGAAAAGTCGATGTTCTATAACAAACCGTTTGATCGCCTGGCCAAACGTTATAAAAATGCCATGTACAAAGGTGCCGAAGGATTTGTAGTTTTAGAAATTGCTGTGCAAAGTGATAAAACGGCATGGAATGAAGCTGTAACAAAAGACAGCTTAGTGAATGTTACAAACGGTATTGCCGTGCGCGGTTATAACGATGAATTATGCAAAAAATACGGCATCACAAGTTTACCAACCGATATTATTGTTGATGAAAAAGGTGTTGTAATTGCCATCAATCCAAAGATCACCATCATTGAAGAGATCTTAGATGATAAAAAGAATTTTCAGCCTGTAAAAAGTGATGTAGTAGGAAAAATTGCTTACTCTTCGAATAGTAACGATGTATTTAAATTCGCTAAATTATATTTGTTCAACGCTTACGGAGATTCCATTGAAAGAGGAATGACCGATGGCGAAGGGAAATTTTTATTTAGTGAGATAAAATTAAATCAGGATTTTATTTTGAAGATGGATAACGGTGCAAACATCATGTCGTCTGATCCCTTAGCCATTTTTAATGAAAAAGGAGAGCGTATCGTTGAATCAAAAAATTCGGATAATGGATTTGTATTTTATGTTCCATCAAAAGCCAATATAAAAATATTAGATCCAAGTGAGGATGCTCCATTGGAAGGAAAGATCGATCAAATTGACGTGAACAAACATTTACTGTTTAAAAATGCAGGGGCCGAACTCACTCCAAAAGATGAATTTGAATTAAAAGGTATTATTGAGATGCTTAAAAAGAATGATGGTTTATTTGTGGATGTTACTGGCCATGCCAGCACAAAATTGGATGCAAAAACTGCATTGGCTCTCTCACAAAAACATGCTAACGCCGTAAAAGCTTTTCTACTTAAAAAAGGTATTCCTTTAAGCCATATCATTGTGGCAGCTAAAGGTAATTCGCAACCCTTATTCCAATGTAAAAACCCTCAAGGCTGCCCAGATGAGCAGCATATGAAAAATCAGAGGGTTGAATTTAAGGTGTATAAAGACTGACAATTTAGCCTAAAACCCTCTCTGGCAGCATTATTGTTATTACCTTACAAACATGATAGAACATTTAAAGACATCATAGACGAGGCTTGTTCATTTTACAAAACCGTAGTTTACCCTTGTAAATGAGGATTTTGAAAAATGAACGTAACGAAGTCTATGAGGTTTTTAGATGTTCTAATAAAGACTGTACCATGGAGAATAATGATAATTTAGACAATAACCCCGAGGTTAATGATGATTCGGGATTGGATCAAACTGACAATTTGAACCAAAACGAGGAAAAAACTGACGAAAATTCAGCTAAAACAGAGGAAAAGCAGGGGGAAGATACTGCCTCTAAATTAGCAGACTTAAATGATAAATATTTGAGGCTGTATTCGGAGTTTGACAACTTTAGAAAGCGTACCCACAAGGAAAAGGTAGATTATCTTAAAACCGCTAATGAAGAAGTTTTAAAGGCCATTTTACCGGTAATTGACGACTTTGAAAGGGCCATAAAAGCCAACGAAAATGTTACCGATGTAAAGGCTATAAAAGACGGCGTGCATTTGATATATAACAAATTAAAAAATACAACACAACAAAAAGGATTAACCTCTTTTGATTGCAAAGGCGAAGTGTTTGATGCGGACATTATGGAAGCGATCACGCATATTCCAGCTCCAAGCGATGAGTTAAAAGGAAAAGTAGTGGATGAACTTGAAAAAGGATACAAACTGGGAGATAAAGTAATTCGTTTTGCAAAAGTAGTAGTAGGAAGTTAAGAAAATGGGAAAAAGAGATTTTTACGAAATATTAGGTATTGCAAAAAATGCGAGCGAGGATGAGATAAAAAAAGCTTATCGGAAGCTTGCTATTAAATATCATCCCGATAAAAATCCGAATGATAAAAGTGCTGAAGAAAAATTTAAAGAAGCGGCAGAAGCATACGAAGTTTTAAGTACCAAAGAAAAACGTCAGCGTTACGATCAGTATGGGCATGCAGGAGTTGGTGGCGCTGCAAGTGGCGGCGGTGGCGGTTTTGGCGGCGGTGGCATGAACATGGATGATATTTTCAGTCAGTTCGGTGATATTTTTGGAGGATCATTTGGTGGCTTTGGTGGCGGAGGATCGCGCGGTGGAAGAAGAGTAAATCGCGGAAGTAATTTGCGCGTAAAGGTAAAAATGAATCTTACCGAAATTGCAAATGGCGTTGAGAAAAAAATCAAAGTAAATAAACAAGTTGCATGTAATACATGTAGTGGTAGCGGTGCAAAAGGAACTGCTTACGATACCTGCCGCATGTGTAATGGTTCTGGTGTAGTTACAAAAGTTCAACAAACCATGTTGGGCGCCATGCAAACACAAACCACGTGTAATTCTTGCCACGGTGAAGGAAAATTAATAAAAGACAAATGTAATACCTGCCATGGCGAAGGCGTTGTAAGAGGCGAAGAAACCATTTCATTGAATATTCCTGCCGGTGTTGCCGAAGGAATGCAATTAAATGTAAGTGGAAAAGGAAATGCAGCAGTGCGTGGCGGAATTAACGGCGACCTTATTGTTTTAATTGAAGAAGAAGAACATCCGGAATTAAAACGCGAAGGCCAACATTTAGTTTATAATTTACATGTAAGCATGCCTGATGCTATTTTAGGAACATCGGTTGACATTCCATTAGTAGAAGGCAAAGCCAAAATAAAAATTGATCCCGGAACTCAAAGCGGAAAAGTTTTACGCTTAAAAGGAAAAGGATTGCCCGATGTAAATTCGTATTACAAAGGCGACCTCATGGTAGAGATCAGCGTGTACACACCTTCTACCCTATCATCTGATGAAAAAAAGATGATCGAACAATTACGCGACTCCAAAAATTTCAAACCAAATCCTGCAAAAAATCAAAAGAGTTTCTTTGAGCGCATGAAGGATTATTTTGAGTAGTTAGTCCCATCCCCCTCTTGAGGGGGTGGCACGGCGCAAGCCATGACGGAGGAGGAAAATTAAAATCCATTTACTAACCGCTTAATTTTTTACCGCAAAGGCGCTAAGACACAAAGTTTTTTTTCAAAATCCCAACTGTGTTTAATTAAGCAGGCAAAGCGCCTCCGGCGTGCGCAAAGAGCGTTACTGCCTAAGCGAAATGCGTTCGGCCTCGTGGGTCCCATCCTCCTCAACGAGGGGGTGGCATTTGCGGAGCAAATGACGGGGGAGGGAAATTTTTCCAAACACTTTTCGAAGCACAATTTTCCTTTGAATACAAATCTTCATCCGAAGACGCGTGCGCGAGCCAGGCGCTTCGCGCTAAGAGCGTTGCCCGTGCGGAGAATCGAAGCGCCTTGATTTTTTGGTTACTTTTTTATCAAGAAAAAAGTAACGAAGAATTTGTTTTTGGTTCTTTTTTAAAAGAACGCCTCCTGTGACCCCACCCCCTCCGTGAGGGGGGATTACTGAAAAAGATCAAAAATAAGTCTCCACCGCAAATTTAAACTGCGAAATAAATATTTGCTTAACCGCACTCAAATTATTTTGCTCGTAAAAAATAAGCATTGCTTTTTTGTAATCCAGTGAATCAACTGTTCTAAATGAAAGCGGACAATATTTATGATTCATCAAAATAGCATTACTAATTATTCTCGCGGTGCGCTTATTGCCATCGCCAAAAGGTTGAATGTATGAGATGAGCACCAACACTAATAAGGCCTTTTCGAAAACATTTTTTTTGAGGTTAACCAAACCGCACAATTCTTCCATAGCCTCTCGTATTTGAAACTCATTATCCAATGGTTTATAATTTGTTCCTGAGATGCCAACCGTTCTCTTTCGAATATTATTTTCTACGCCAAGTTCTTTTATTAATAGGCGATGTAATTCTATTTGTGATGATTTCCAACTTAGATCTATTGCCAAACGTTCGAGCTCGGTTTTATATTCTTTTTTTGAAAGCGTCGCGATCTTTTTTTTGAATGCATTATGCAAATCATTTAAGTGTTGTAATTCTTCCTCCGAAAAAATAGAGATCTTATTCAGGGTTTCAGTTATAAGCTCATGATTAAAACTCTTTCTTACTTTTCTTTCGTCGAGCTCTTTTTTAAAATACGTTTCTATATTTACTTCATGGATTACATCATACGACTTACTGATATGATAGGTTGTTGCCTTACCAATTCCTGTAGTTGTAACAAAATCCTTCTCAATTAAGTGTTGAAGCATCCGCTTTACGGTTGCGTAACTTGTAATGTGAGCAGCATTTACTTCTTCAAATAGCTCTTTTGATGAGAGTCCGGGATGCTGTTTTATACGATCAATTAAAACGTTTATTTTGAGCTTTATTTTAGCCATGATTCATTTGTAGCTCAAATTTATGGAATTTAAAGCTTAAAAACAAGCATTTTGAGATTTATTTTAACATATTTTGAGCTTGAAATTGAATTAGTTGACGTCTGTGGGCTGGATATTCAATCACATCATGGAGCTCCTTGTAAAAACCTCCGATGTAACGTAGATTAGCATTCAGAAAAAGCGGAAAATAGTGATATGAAAGGGAATAGTTATAGATACAGCTTCAATGGACAAGAGAAGGATGATGAAGTTTCTGGGAACGGAAATAGTTATACTGCTACGCACTGGCAGTATGATCCTCGCTTAGGAAGAAGATGGAATACTGATGTAGTCAGGAAACCTTGGCTGAGTGATTATTGTACTTTTAGCAATAATCCCATTATCATGATGGACCCTCATGGTGATGATGATTATTTTAATAAAGATGGCTCGTTCTCACACTCGACAAAAAAGGGGACAGCAATTTTGATCAGTTCAGATAAAGGGTATGTAAGCCTATCTCAATACGAGGCAAATGACAAGGCGCACAAAATTGTGCGAAATAGAGTAGTACAGCATTACTCAAATGCAGTTGGAATCAAAGGAGGAGTTGGAACTTTCAGATCTCCTTCTTCAGGAGTCGCGGGGTATTATAATCCAGAACAAGATAGAGCTTACGTGAACTCTAAAGGAGGAATTAGTCCATTGATGGATGATTATGAGAATCTAAAAAGCATGTTTACTCATGAAAAAGCCCATAAAACTTCAGGGTTTGGTAATGATGGATTTGAGCATGCAAAAGTGTATTTAATGCAATTCCAAGATGCAAAATATAAAACTCCAACAAATGAAACGCAATACGAATATGCAGGAAGTCAATATGCCGCCGCAGGAATGTATATTACAGATTACTTGGCAACTTTACCACAGGAAGCTGAACAAATAGTTTCGGAGTTTAATAAACTGTCGAAAAAAACTGGTTGGACTCTTGTGAAAGAAGGAAAAAGCGATACGAATGCAGCAGGTCAGTCAATAGTTAAATGGGAAGTTGTCGCAAAACCTGTTAAAGAAATGGCAAAAAAATTCTCTAAAGATGACAAGAAGGATGAGAAGAAGTGAAATGATAAAAACTAAGTTATCAATAGTAATCCTTGTGGCACTTTTGTCTTGTGAACAGAAGACGAAAATCGTAAATTTGGAAGAGTTTCTTTGTGATGGCGACTCATCACTTTATCAAGTTAATAAACAAACATCTAATGGATTTAGTAAATCCAGCAGTAAGATATTTCCTTATTTTTTCTACAAGTTCTACAAAAATCACAAAGTTTATGCGCTAATTAAATCAAATAGCGAATTTAAAAAGATTGAGGATTCAAATGATGATGTTATTTACAATGATGAATGGAGTATTTCTAAGGATTCAATTTTAAGTATTAATATTTCACACTATAAAATAAAGTCAATCATTAATAACGAGATTACATTAGTGCTTCTTAATGATCTTCCGGTTAAGGATACTTTAGTTATTGAAAAAATAGCGCATTGATACTCCATCATCGAATAAATAGACTAAAAGCAAGGCCAATACCCTAGCTTTTTTATTTACCTAAGGTAAAGGTAGCGGAGCACTTCAATTTGGAGTGCAACATTTGTATTATGAAGTTGGAAAGGGGGTTAAAAAAGTTAACTAGAATACAACCAATACGTGTTAATTCTAATCTCTATCTCATCGTAAAGCCTCATTTATTTAGCCCTAATTCACAAACTTTCCCTCCCCCGTCTCCCGACGCTTCGGTCGGGATGCCACCCCCTCAAGAGGGGATGGAACCCAGAAGGAGCACACTAGTTCTTTAGAAGTACAAAAGCCCCCCAATAATACGGATGCGGAAATTTTTGCTTTACATCCAATTGCGCTTTTTTAAACGCCGAAGAAATGTTTTGATTACTGGCATCTTTCAGCCAGTACTCATAAAATTTTACCATTAATAATTGCGTGGCATTATCATCAACCGGCCACAAACTTAAAATCAAATTTTTGGCGCCTGCATTGCTAAAGGCTTGTTGCAAGCCTATCACGCCCATGTTGAGCGTTTCAACTCCTAGTCCCGTTTGGCAAGCCGAAAGAATTACTACATCGGTGTTACTAAGGTTTAACAAAGAAGCTTCGCGCGATGTAAGCAAGCCATCTTTATCCGCATTTACTTTTACCGAATCGCCAGTATTGATAGCGGCACCTGCCAAAATTAATCCTGATCGCACATCTGCTAATTGTTTGAACGCATTTGCATTGTATCCCAAAAATTTATCATCATCAGTTTCAACATCCTTTAAAAAATAACCGTGCGTGGCAATGTGCAATATTTTTGGTGAATTTACTTTTCTTAAATTTTCTTCGCTCGCCTTTTCGCGGGTATACGATCCAAATTTCCAACCATTCAAGATCATTAATTTTTCTATCTCGTTCAATTCGGTTTCTGTACCCGGAAGATCAGAGATGGCAGTTAAGCCAAAGCGTTTTGCCAATAAGGGTTGTTCCTTTGATTTTGGTTTTACCGGAATCTTTTTTCGGAAGTCGTAATTAAAATCGGGGTTTCCAAAAAGTTGCGCTTCTTTTGTATTATTAGAATTGAGCTCTTGGTTCTTTAAAGCACTCAGATCGGGCATATACACAATGTCCATTTGATCGATGAGATAATTTCTACTTTTCACATCATACAAGGTTTGAAAATTAATTCGGCTGTAATCTCCCTTGGTAGAAATATATAATTTAGAAATATCCTTTAAAGAAGGTCGCAGTTTACTAAAGAACAGATCGTAAGAAATTGTATCCAACACCTCTTTATCCATCCGGTCATTATAATCTTGTACCGTTGTTTGTTCATCTAATTTATCACTCGACATTAGAACACATTCAGGATAAGCCGAATTGTTTTTTGTGATCAGGGCTGCATATTGCGTTGCCCCTGTTGTATCGGTAAACGAATGATAGAACCACGAAATATCAACAATAGCTTCGCCCGGTTTTAATATACTTTTCAAACTCTTAAAATTACTTTTTTCGGGTTGCTTATAGTTAATGGCTTGTCGCAATTTAGTTTCCAAACTATTGATTATCGAATGCAAAGAATCTTGCTCGGCCATAGTAAAATCAGAACGGTACAATTCATTTAAACTATTTTTTAAAGCCATCCATGTTTTATAATTGGACTTTACACCTTCGTTGGTACTCAATGCCAACTCACGTTGAAACTCAGTTGTGTTCTTATTCAACAACGATTTTATCATGAGGTTATAATCAAAATACTTTTCGTAATGCGGTCCCAAGTTTGCTTTTGGCGATTTATACGAATAGCCAAAAAGACAATTGCCATATTGCACCATTTCTCCTTGGATCTCTTCCAAATAAACTACTTGATCCTCTCTATTCATGGTATAAAAAAATTCGTTCAAATTTTTAAGTTTAAGATCAATGGCTTCTTCCAGATCTATAACACCTTCTTCATACTTTCCGGCCAAATACTTTATACATCCTAAATTTATAAGAGAGCGTATATACAGATCATGATTCACTCCAAATTTTTTCTTAGCCAGCGTTTTTGCTTCGGTAAGTAATTGAATTGCTTTTGGAAAATTCTTCGTGAGGTAAAGAATATCCGCAGCGCCCATCGCATACGAAATGTATTTAAAATGCTCCTTCCCTAATGTATTCTCAATGATCTTGATGGCTTCAAATTTATATTGTTCAGCCTTTTTATAATCGCCCGTTTGCACATAACAGCTCGATAAATTATTCAAACAATTGGCATAACTCTGATGCGTTTTAGAAACTGTTTGTTCATAGATATTAAGCGCTTCTTCAAAATATCCTTGTGCTATTTTTATCTCTTCGTATTCATAAGCTATCAAACCATAATTGGTAAGGGCGTTCGCATAACTCTCCGAGATCTTTCCAAAATACTTTTCTCTTGTTTCCAAAGAGATCTTCATCAGTTTCAAGCCTTCATCTTTTCGGCCCAACAAACGCATCAGGTCGCCTTTATTACTAAGCGCTGTGCAATACGCTTCCGTATTTTCCATCACTGCCTCTTTATAAATTTTTAAGGCGTTATCAAAACTCTTTTCAGCGTTCTTGTAATCATTTAATGTTTTATAAAGTAATCCCAAATAATTTTCAATAAACCCCGACTGCTCCACCTGCACTATTTTATACTTCTTCATAAAACGCTTGGCGCTTTGCAAATAACTTAGAGCCTCGTCATAAGATCCCATTTCGCGATACACTTCGGCCATATTTGAAATGATAGTAACATACTGCAGAGTATCGCCCTGTTTTAATAATCTATCTTCATCAATGAGATATTTATATTTGACGAGTGCTTCTTTATAATCGCCATTGGTCTCTAAAATATAAGCTATGTTCGCGATCACATCAAGATAAGTTGGGTCATCGTACATGTTAAGCGTTTCGTAATAATATTTCAGCGCATCTAATAACGGCTTAGCTTCCTTTAACCTTCCCAAATTGATCAGTAACCTAATATATTCGTAATAGATCTTCGTATACCGTTTATCGCTTGCGCCGTAAACAACTGCCATTCCGGGCAAGGCATATCGGTAATATTCTTCCGACTTATCGTAAGCTTTTGTATTGAAGGTGATCCTTGCAAACTCTAATATCACATAATATTTAAATAAGGTATCCTTAGCTCGTAAAGCATAATTAAAAGCGCCATTATAATGTTGAATAGCTTCATCGGTTTTTCCTTCAGCGTACAAATAACCTGCTTTGTAATAATACAATTCAGCACTTTCATCCGGAAAATTTTGCAGATCTTTTGGATACTGGTCCATGAGCTTTTGAAAATCACTCACTTTAAGATCCTCCCCTTTTTCTAAACGGGCATATAGCTTTTTGTAATCCGCATCAAATGTTTGAGCACATATAGATAAGGGCGGGGGGGGGGGGGGGCGGCGCCTTGTTCGTCCCCCGTTAACCCCGGGCGCGGCCCCCCGGGGTTTGCCTTGGCCTTCCCGGTTTCCTTATTTTCTTCCCCCGGGGTTCCTTTTTCCCCCCCCTTTTTAGTGGCGCCACACTCTTTAAATTTCCCATTTATTCTTATTCATATCAAACACAATGATGGGTAAATTATTCTCTTTACAAAGCGTAAATGCGGTCATGTCCATTACTTCTAGCCCCTTGCTGTATACCTCATCAAACTTAATAGTTTCGTACTTTGTTGCAGTTTTATCTTTCTCAGGATCGGCGGTATAAATTCCATCTACACGTGTTCCTTTTAAAATAACATCGGCTTCAATTTCAATAGCACGCAATGTTGCCGCTGTATCGGTTGTAAAATAAGGGTTTCCGGTGCCTGCACCAAAAATAACCACGCGGCCTTTTTCTAAATGACGCACTGCTTTTCTTCTAATAAATGGCTCGCAAATTTGTTCCATTTTAATAGCACTTTGTAAACGTGTATCAACTCCCAATTCTTCTAATGCAGATTGCAATGGCCATTGTATTAATAACAGTAGCAAGCATTCCCATGTAATCACCTTGCACACGGTCCATACCACCTTTTTCGGCTTGTATTCCACGGAAAATATTACCACCACCAATTACTATTGCAATTTCACAACCGGCTTCAACAATAGATTTGATCTCTTTAGCATATTCCTGCAAACGATCTTGATCAATGCCAAAACCTTTTTTTCCCATCAAGGCTTCACCGCTAAGTTTTAAGAGAATTCTTTTATATTTCATAGTTTTTAAACTTTAATAATTTATTTTTTTGGTGTCTCGAGGCTTGGCTTCAAAAAATCCCGACTTAAAAGTCGGGATTTAAATTAAAATTGATAGATAAAGAGTAACGCTTAAATGCTGAAATAGTAAGGTCTTTGTCAACACTTTGAAGGAACTGACGAACAGTTACTTTGTTGTCGATAAAATATTCTTGGTTCAATAAAGTACTGTCTTTATAGAACTTATTTAATTTACCTTGAGCAATTTTCTCAACCATATCTTCAGGTTTACCTTCAGCACGGATCTGCTCACGAGCAATATCTAATTCTCTGTCTAATGTTTTTTGATCAACATCACCTTTATCAATAGCAACCGGTGCCATTGCTGCTGCTTGCATTGCAATATTTTTTGCAACTTCATTATGAACTAGTTTGTTGAATCCAACAACAACAGCTAAACGATTGCCCGGATGAATATAAGCTGTAACAAATTCAGCTGAACCCGATTGGTAGTAACCAACGTCGATCTTCTCGCCAATTTTACCAACTTGCTCCATGAATTTATCGCCAATTGTAATATTGTTATCGTACGATAATGCTTTTAACGCATCAATATCTGCCGGATTTTTTTCTAAAGCTATTTTTGTTATTTGATCAGCAAATGCAATAAAATCAGAATTCTTTGCAACGAAATCTGTTTCGCAATTTACGCTCACAACAACACCACGTTTGTTATCCGCTGTAGTTTTTGCTAATACCACACCTTCTTTTGCATCACGGTCGGCACGATTAGCTGCCACCTTTGCACCTTTTTTACGAAGATAATCTACTGCTGCTTCAAAATCGCCATTTGTTTCTTCTAACGCTTTTTTGCAATCCATCATTCCTGCTCCTGTTTGTTGACGTAGTTTATTTACGTCTGCTGCTGTAATTGCCATATTCATTTTGTTTTTTTAATGAAGTTTGTTTGTTCTTGGGTTTAAAAAAACGGTCAAACTGTTTCCAGAATGACCGCTTTATATGATTAATGATTTAATTATTTTTTAGCGCTCACTCTCTTGCGAGGTTTTTTAGCTCCACCACTCTTTTCTTCATCTTCAGTTTTTTCAAAACCTTTGATGCGTGAACCTTCTGCCAATTCTTCTGCTTCCATTGCACTTGATTCCTTAGTGTCTTTTTCTTCAGCGCTAGCTTCTTTATCAGCTTTACGATCAGATAAACCTTCTTTAACAGCTTCGCACATCAAATCAATGATGAAAGCGATAGAAGTTGAAGCGTCATCATTTGCAGGGATAGCATAATCAACCTGATTAGGGTTTGAGTTTGTATCAACTATTGCAAATGTTGGGATGTTCAAACGTTTTGCTTCAGCAACTGCGATATGTTCTTTAGTGATATCTACAATGAACAATGCAGCCGGTAAACGCGAAAGATCAGTAATAGAACCGAATTGAATTTCCAATTTAGCTCTCTCACGTGAAAACTGTAAACGCTCACGTTTTGAAATGTTTGCATAGGTACCATCCGTGTTCATTTTATCAATTTGCGCCATACGACGAACTGACTTACGAATTGTACTGAAATTAGTTAACATACCACCTGGCCAACGCTCAGTAACATAAGGCATATTTACTTCTTTCACTTTGCTTGCTACGATATCTTTTGCTTGTTTTTTTGTAGCAACAAATAATATTTTTTTACCTGAACGTGCAATTTGTTTCAAAGCATTTGCAGCTTCGTCAACTTTTGCAACGGTTTTATTAAGATCAATGATGTGGATACCATTTTTTTCGGCATAGATATAAGGAGCCATTGCCGGGTTCCATTTACGTTTTAAGTGACCAAAATGTGCACCTGCTTCTAATAACGCGTTAAATGTTGTTCTTGTTGACATCTGTAATTTTCCTCTATGATTAATTGATTAACGTTTACTGAATTGGAAGCGAGCACGTGCTTTTTTCTGACCGAATTTCTTACGCTCAACCATACGTGGGTCGCGAGTAACTAATCCTTCTGCACGAAGATCTTTTTTGTATTCCGGATTGATCTCAACCAGTGCTTTAGCAATTGCTAAACGAATAGCTTGTGCTTGGCCTGTGATACCACCACCTGCTACATTTACTTTAACATCATACTCATTTGCTGTTTTTGAAACATTAAATGATTGTGTTACATAATATTGTAAAGTTGGGGTAGAAAAATAGGTTTTATAGTCTCTGCCATTCACCTCAATGTTTCCACTGCCCTTGGTCATATAGATACGGGCAACTGATGTTTTTCTACGTCCTGATGTATTGATTACTTCCATTCTTATTTGATTTTACTTAGATCGATCTTTTTTGGTTGTTGTGCTTCCATACCATGCTCCGTTCCTACAAAAATACGAACGTTGGTATTTAAATTACGACCCAAACGGCCTTTTGGCAACATACCATGAATAGCATGTGCTAAGATCTCGGTTGGATTCTTAATTAATAAGGTCTTAGGGGTAGCAATACGCTGACCTCCCGGATACCCTGTATAGCGCTTGTATTCTTTATCAGTAGCTTTTTTACCGGTAAATCTTACTTTCTCTGCATTGATAATGATAACGTTATCACCACCATCCATATGGGGTGTATAGTTGGTTTTGTGTTTACCACGGATGATCATGGCTATTTTCGTAGCCAAACGTCCAACTACTTCATTCTCTGCGTCAACCAAAATCCACTCCTTTTTAGCAGTTGATTTGGTTTGATACTTGGTTTTATAACTTAATGCGTCCACTTTTATTCAATTTTTTAAGCGTTTTTCCCAAAAATAAGGGCTGCAAATGTAACGAGTTTTTTTTACCCCAACAAACTTTTTTGAGGAAAACAGGCCTTTCTGTCTAAAGAAATTAACAAAAAACCCTGAAAATCCAGTTTTCAGGGTTTTTATTCTATTAATGAGGACTTTGAGGGTTATTTTACCTCATTTCCTTCATTATCAATTTCTATCACATCATAACCCAGTTTTTTCACTTTTTCAAGATTTGTGGCTTTATCGCCTAAAACAAAAATAACCAACTTATCGGCAGGCAAATTCTTCTTGGCCAGGCCATTTATTTCTTCTTTGGTGATGTTATTCAAAATGGTCATTTGTTTACTCACATAATCCTTCTCCAAATTATAATCCATAATGCGTTTCACGAAAAATAGTTTTTGCATCGGCGCTTCATAACGTAAAGCATCTGATTGTGTTAATGCATTTTTTGTAAAACTTAATTCTTCATCAGTGATACCACCATCGCGAAATTTAATGGTCTCTTTCATAAAATCTGCAAGAGTACTATCAGTGGTGTTGGCTTTAAATCCTCCTGAGAAGCCGAATGGACCTGCAAATTTTGATCCGCTAAATCCTGTTCTACATCCATAGGTCCAACCTTTTACTTCACGCATATAATAATTTAAACGGCTATTGAATGCCGATCCAAACGAATAGTTCATGATCTGGCTTTTATAATATTCTCCATATGGATCATACGAAAAAGCTACATATCCTGCTCTTATCTCACTTTGCGCTGCGCCTTTTTTATCGCAGAAGTAGATTTTTGTTTTTTCAATAGATGGCTTAGCCAGCTCTTCGTATTTTTTAGCTCCTTTATCTTTAATATCATTCATAAAGGACATCTGCTTCATCATTTCGTCTTTTGTAATATCTCCGGAAATAGAAACAGAGATCAAGCTGCTATTCATACTTTGATCGTAATAGGCTTTTACATCCTCAAGCGTTATACCGTTCAAGCTATTGGTTGTTCCATTTACCGGAACTCCGACCACACTGCTCTTTCCAAACAATAATTTTTTAAAGAGATTATCTGCTAAACCAGCCGCCGACATTTGTGACTGAATAATACGATCGCCTTGCATCTTCTTCTCCAGATCAAATTCAGTTTTATCAAATTTTGGTTCAAATAAACTTTCCTTTACAATAGCCATTGTTGCAGCTACATTCTCTTTGAAACATTCTATCGAACAGTTTATCTCATCTTCACCTGCATTTATGCTGATGCTACTTCAATACGGTCTAATTTATTTTCCACTTCTTCAGCAGTAGTTTTCATAGTGCTTTGTCCCCAAACAGAAGTAAGCAATGAAGCCAAACCTGTTTTTTCAAATGGTTCGTAACGGTGTCCGTTTTGAATGCTAATAAGGATATTCACTTTTGGGATCTCGCTATTTTGTAACCCAATTACTTTTATTCCATTCGTAAATTGAGTTGTATAAAATTCAGGCACAGGCACAGGCATTGCTTGAGTTGCCTTTGGCATTACGGCACGACTGAAAGCATCTTTAGGTTCTGTATAACTTAAGTTTTTATACTCTGCACTTTCAGGTTCAACTGTACGCTGGTACATTTTCCAATTATCCTTCGCTGCTACCAGCTCTGGCTTTCCTTTTGGTACGCAACTTAAAATAACTGCTTTCTTTCCTTTAATGTATTTATTATAGGCAGCCATAACATCCGCTTTTGTAAGCGCGTTTACCATAGCCATTTCCTTTACTATAAAGTTTGTATTTCCTGCTAACGTATGGTTTGCTGCTAATTGAGCTCCTTTACCTTGCACTGTTGTAATTTGGCCGATGATGCTTGACTTGTAACCCATTTTATATTTGCTCATATCGTCATCTGTTACACCTTTCTTTTCCCAATCCTTTAATACGTTGTAAACTTCTTTTTCCATATCGGCTAAAGCTGTTCCCGGGTTAGCGCGTATCATAAATTCAAATTGTCCGGTTAACTCACGCGAAATTGGAAATGCATTGGCACCTACTGCTTTTTTAGTTTCGATGAATGCTTTATAAAAAGGTGATCCTTGAGATCCAGATAAAACATTTGCCAAAGCATCTAAAGCAATATCTTCTTTTGTATTTGTTTTTACCGAAGGATAAGCAATACGTAACATTGGCAACTTCACATTATCCTCATAAGAAATATAACGATTTTCGGTTAGAACAACAGGCGCCACAGTTTGTAGTTTCACTGCAGGGCCACGAGGAATGCTTCCGAAATATTTTGTTGCTAGCTCTAATACTTTTTCAACGGTTACGTCTCCGGCAACGGTTAATACAGCATTGTTTGGACCATACCAACGCATGTAAAAACGTTTAAGGTCGCTTACATCTACGCGATCAAGATCATCCAAATATCCAATGGTTGACCAACTGTAGGGGTGTCCTTTTGGATATAATGCTTCAGCAATTTTTTCGTTCACTAAACCATAAGGTGCATTGTCGTAACGTTGTCCGCGCTCATTTTTTACTGTAGCACGTTGTACTTCAAACTTCTTTTGTGTTACCGAATCCAATAAAAAACCCATACGATCCGATTCTAACCAGAGCATTTTTCGAATTGATTGCTTGGTACAACCTCAAAATAATTGGTGCGATCGGTATTGGTGGTTCCATTAAGTGTACCACCTGCTTCGGTAATAATTTTAAAATGTTGTTCATCGCCTACATTCTTCGAGCCTTGAAACATCATATGTTCAAAAAAGTGCGCAAAACCGCTGCGACCTTGTTGTTCGCGTGCACTACCAACGTGGTAAGTTACGTCAACATACACAATTGGATCGCTGTGATCTTCATGAATAACAATCTGCATACCGTTTGGTAATTCGTATCGCTTATATGGAATAACAATTTCGTTACCCACTTTTTTAACCTCTTCTACAAACTTTGGTTTTGCATTAGTAACCATATCGCTTGGTAGATTCTTTTTTTGCGCAAAGGCCAAATTGGCCAAACAAAGGGCTACTAGACCCGTGAATTTTATAGATCTCATGTCGTTAAATTTAATCCCAATTTATTTTCGGGTTGTGTAAATATAATAATTCACACTTATCTAAAAATGAATAATATTTTGTACGGCAAATTATAGGGATAAATTAACATTCCGTTGAAAAATAAATCGAAACATTTGGATGTTTTATATGTAACTTTGACAAAAATTTAAAGATATGTATCCAGAAGCTATAGTAAAACCAATGAAAGCCGAATTAACAGGCTCGGGTTTTGAAGATCTATTAACATCAGAAGCGGTAGAAAACGCCATTAAGCAACAAGGAACTGTATTAATGGTAGTTAATTCAGTTTGCGGTTGCGCAGCAGGCGCTTGTCGCCCGGGAGTAAAAATGAGTTTAGCTAATGCCAAGCTACCAACAAAACTTACAACCGTATTTGCAGGATTTGATATAGATGCCGTAAATGCAGCTCGCCAACATTTTGCGCCATACCCGCCAAGTAGCCCTAGCATTGCTCTTTTTAAGAACGGAGAATTAGTGCATATGGTTGAACGTCATAATATTGAAGGAAGAACGGCAGCAATGATTGCTGAACATTTAAAAATGGTTTACAACGAATTTTGCTAAGTAATTTAAGCTCACTATAAAAAGCGCATTTTTTGCGCTTTTTTTATTTTAAAATGGGTTACTTTTGTATACAAACCGAATAAACAAAAAAATACATTCATATGAAAAAGATAGGATTATTGATCATCGCCGTTGCGTTAGTAGGAAGCTCTGCTTTTTTTACTTCATGCGGTAATGATGGTGAAAAAGAGATAAATCCATTAGCCGATAGTTTAGCGGAAGTTAATAGTGGCTTAAGCGGAAAATTAAACGAAAAAGAAATTGCGCTTCAGGAATTCATCTCAACATTTAATGAGATTCAGGATAATTTAAATACGATCAAAGAGAAAGAAAAGATCGTCACTCAAAGCTCGGGCACAGGTGATGTTAAAAGCAAGGAAGGACAAATAAAGGAAGACATTCAGGCGATCTATGATTTAATGGGCAGAAACAAATCGCGAATCAATTCATTGAGCAGAAAATTAAAGGCCAGCAACCTTAAGTTAGAAGGTATGCAAACCATGATCGAGAATTTGCAAGCATCAATGGCTCTAAAGGATGAGGAGATCACGGATCTAAAGAACAAGATAGAGAGTTTAAATATTGAATTGTCAACACTAAATACAGATTACAAAGAGATACTTGACGAAAGCGATGCTAAAACCGTAGTAATTAAAACAGCTTATTATGCATTTGGAACAAGTAAAGAATTAAAAACTAAGAATATCATCACTAAAGAGGGTGGTTTTATTGGTCTTGGTAAAACAAACAAACTAAAAGAAGATTTTAATAAGGAATACTTTACTAAAGTAAATATTGACGAAGTTACCAGTATTAATATTGGTGCTAAAAAAGCTAAGATCATTACAGCACACCCTAGCGGTTCGTACAAGTTAATTGGCGAAAAAACCGTTGAAAAGATAGAAATTACCAATGCTGAAGAGTTTTGGAGTGTTTCTAAATACTTAGTGATCATTATTGAATAAAAGTATTTCTGAAATAAATTGAGAACAGGCAAGTGTAAAAAACTTACCTGTTTTTTTATGATGCTTAAGAGGCAGAAACCGCAAAGCGTTCTTCGAACTACGCAAAATTTTACGCAAAGACCAACTAACCGCCGAAAAAATTAAGAAGGCAAAGTAGCTTCGCTTGCGCAAAGAGTATTACGCTTAATAATTCTATCTACAGGACTTTGCGATCCCGATAACTATCGGGACGCAGGTCTTTGCCTTCTCGTAAGTAATGGTGATAAATCTTAGCGACCTTTGCGCCTCCTTTGCGAAATGCCAAAGGCATCTTTGCGGTTTCTGCCTCTAAATATTTGTGAGTTATTCCCTTAGTTATACCTGTTTTTGTTTTAGCCAATTTGAATTTTATTTCGTTTCTTTACACTTTAATAAAACACCTTATGGAATTATACTTAGACTCAGCAAATCTTAAAGAAATTGAAGAAGGCTTTAAGCTTGGCTTTTTAAATGGATTAACCACTACCCCAACCTTCATGCAAAAAGAAGGTATTACCGATATTGATGGTACCATTGTAAAACTTAGTAAAATAGTTCCTGTCCTACAGATCGAAGCTTTAGGAAATACTGCCGAAGAAATTTTAGCAGAAGCCGAACGTCAATTGGCTTTGGGTTTAGATAAAAATAAAACTGTTTTTAAAATTCCCGTTTCATTAGAAGGAGTTCGCGCGTGTAAAATGTTGCGTAATAAAGGTCTTTTAGTAAATGTACATTTGGTGTACACTTTACAACAAGCCTACATGGCCATGCAAGCCGGCGCAACTTATGTTTGTCCGCTTGTGGGACGTTTACAAGATCAAGGACATGATGCTTTAACTTTAGTTGAGCAATGTGTTGACGCGGTAGAAATTTACGGATACGATACTAAGATCATGTTCTCATCGGTTCGTAATGTTGAGCATGTTCGTAATGCGATCAATATTGGAGTTCACACAATTACTGTTCCATTAAAAGTAATGAAACAGCTTACCGAAAATAATTTTACAACCGTTGGAACCGATCAGTTCATTACCGATACACGTTTAATGATGGTAAAGGTAAAAGAAGCTATAAAAGGCATTAATCCTTTAGTTCCAGAGGGTACAAATATTACTGATGCCATTGTAAAAATGACAGAATTTGGATACGGAGCAATTACCGTTACAAAAGCGGATGGTAGTATTAAGGGTGTATTTACCGATGGTTCGTTACGTAAATTGATCCAGGATAAAGGTCGTGATGTATTAGGAAAAAAATTAAGCGATCTTGAGTTCCGCGATCCAATTACTATTGACGGAGATGTATTATTGAACGAGGCTAATGCGTTGTTCAAGAAAACAAATGTGGATACCATTGTAGTTACCAATGGCGGAAAGCCGGTTGGTATGCTGGATATTCAGGATCTGAAATCGTAAAACATATCAAATGTCAGATAAATTCATAGGTAAATTCGTTAACAGCGCCTCTGACATTGAAAAACGCTTAAGTAAAGCCAAAGCTTTTATTTTTGATTGGGACGGTGTGTTCAACAATGGATTTAAAACCGGCCAGGCAGGCAGCGGTTTTAGTGAAGTTGATAGCATGGGCACAAATCTTTTACGTTTCTCGCATTTCTTAAAAACAAAACACCTTCCTTTTACAGCAATAATTAGCGGTGAAAAAAACGAGAGCGCTCAATTTTTTGCAACACGCGAGCATTTTAGTTTATCATTCTATAAAATTGCACACAAAATAGATGCCTTGAATTATATATGCGATCACAAAGGCATTAAACCCGAAGAAGTAGTTTACTTTTTTGATGATGTATTGGATCTTTCTATTGCAAAAGTGTGTGGTTTACGCATAATGATAGGAAAACAAGCTACTACATTATTTACCGAGTATTGCGTTAAAAATAATCTTGTAGATTATATCAGTGTCAATCACGGCGGCGATCATGGTATTCGTGAATCTTGCGAAATGCTAATGACAGTTAACGGTAACTTTGATGATGTTCTTAAACAACGAACAGATCTAAGCGAGGTTTACAAGGACTATATCAGACAGCGCAACAATGTTGATACATTGATCTACACAAAAGATGGTGCCGGAAGAATAATTCCTGATCAAAATCCATTGTAATAATCCTTACAACTTTTCAATTCCGTACTTTCGTCAAATCCTTTTCCCCTTGCGTAATTCAAGAGTTCTTGCTCATTCTTAAATATCTTTTCGCTTTTGTTCTTAAAGTCGTAGGCAAAATAAACCTTCTTAGGTTTGTTCTCAATTTTCACTTTCATTCCTATCAAATGCTCTTTTGTAAAAGCAAATGTCATAATACCATTTACATCGCAAGACAATTCACCATTATCATTCACATCAAATTGTTGAACATTAGCTTCATTATATAAAGTGGCATCCCCTAACGAATCCATGCAGTGCAACGAATAAGGCCAAACGATAGGTAAACGGTAATAATCTCTAAATCCTAAATAACTGTAAAATTGCTCTGGCACTCTTCCCCCTATGCTATCAGGCTCAAGGGTCATTAAATAATTTACCGAAGCAGACTCCAATAATGAATCCTTAGAATTGGTGTATAAATTATTCAATGAATCCATACGCTCCGATTGTTCCTTTCCAAACTCCTCAATATTACCTACGAATTCCTTTGCTTTTCCGGCAACGCCTCTTGCAAGCATTAATATTGCAAAAACAAGCACCAACAAACTCACTCCAAATCCTATAAGCCATCTAAGGGCTTGTTTTCCGTTGGTATTGAATTTTAGAGCCGTCATTATTAACGAAACGACCAACAAAACCGCGCTAAACAAGATCAGCACTATATAGAGGATTCCCTTTAATATCATACCCAAAAGTAGATAATTTACCCGATTAGCCCTAAAACCCTCAAAAACAGGGTCGTTTTTGAGTGTTTTTATTGTGGCAATAGCTAAAATTCACTATATTTGCTGTCCGAAATTAAAACAGACAGAACATGTATTTGACATCGCAAGTAAAAAAAGACATTTTTAAAAAGTACGCAGGAACTGAAAAGAATACTGGAAGTGCTGAAGCGCAAGTTGCTTTATTCACCCACCGTATCGATCATTTAACAGGACATTTAAAGAACAACAAAAAAGATTTTGGCACACAACGTGCTTTGTTGAACTTAGTTGGTAAGCGCAGAGCGTTATTAGATTATTTGAAAAAGAATGATCTTACACGTTACCGTGGTATCATCAAAACATTAGACATCCGTAAATAATTTACAGATGTATTTATTGAAAAGGGGGCAATCTGAATAATCGGATTGCCTTTTTTATTAGAACATTTAAAATAAATATAAACCCGGCGAACAAGGGGTTCGCCTAAAACAAAAACAAATATGTCACAAACAGGAATCACACACAGTTTCGATCTTGGCGATGGCCGGATGGTAACATTAGAAACAGGAAAATTAGCAAAACAAGCGGATGGCGCAGTAGTAGTAAAATTGGGTAATACCATGATACTTGCAACCATTGTAAGTAATAAAGACGCAAAAGAAGGCGTTGATTTTTTACCGCTTACAGTTGATTATCAAGAAAAATTTGCGTCGGCAGGACGTTTCCCCGGCGGATTTTTTAAACGCGAAGCAAAATTATCAGATTACGAAGTATTAATATCACGTATTGTTGACCGCGCATTGCGTCCACAATTCCCGGATGATTATCACTCGGATACACAATTGATGTTATCATTGATATCAACGGATAGAGAAAATATGCCGGATGCCTTAGTAGGATTAGCAGCTTCTGCAGCAATTGCAGTAAGTGATATTCCATTTAATGGCCCGGTAAGTGAAGTGCGCGTTGCAAAGGTTGATGGTAAATTAGTAATCAATCCAACGAAAACACAAATGGTTGGTAATACTTTGGAAATGATCGTAGCGGGTAACGCAAACGACATTGCTATGGTAGAAGGTGAAATGAAAGAAGTTAGTGAAGACGAAATGTTGGAAGCAATTAAATTTGCTCACGAAGCTATCAAGATCCAAATAAAAGAGATCAGTGCATTTGCAGTTAAAGCAGGTTTAAAACCAAAGCGTGAATACAATCACGAAACAAATGATGCTGACCTGAAAGCAAAAGTGATGAAAGAAACTTACGATGCAGTTTACGCGGCGGCTAAAAAATTAGATCCAAATAAAACTAATCGTAAAGCAAACTTCAAAGCACCTTTAGAAGAATTCAAAAAACAATATTCTGCTGAAGAGTTGAAAGTAAAAGAAGGTTTGATCAATAAATACTATCATGAAGTAGAATACGTTGCTGTTCGCCGTTTGGCAATTGACGAAAAAGTACGTTTGGATGGAAGAAAAACAACAGATATCCGTCCTATTTGGGCAGAAGTTGGTTATTTACCTTCGCCACACGGAAGCGCAGTATTTACACGTGGTGAAACACAATCGTTAACTACCGTAACTTTAGGAACGCCATTAGATAAATTAAGAATTGATGGTGCTTTTAATCAAGGTGAAGAAACATTTATGTTGCATTACAACTTCCCAGGATTTAGTACAGGTGAAGCAAAACCAAATCGTGGTGTTGGCCGTAGAGAAGTTGGACATGGTAATTTAGCATTACGCGCGCTTAAAAAAGTAGTACCAACTGATTCTGGTTATACCATTCGTATTGTAAGTGATATTTTAGAAAGTAATGGTTCGTCGAGCATGGCAACCGTTTGTGCCGGTACATTAGCATTAATGGATGCAGGTATAAAAATTTCAAAACCCGTTGCAGGTATTGCAATGGGTTTGATAACCGATGAAAAAGGAAACTATGCTATTTTATCTGATATCTTAGGAGATGAAGATCATTTAGGAGACATGGATTTTAAAGTGTGCGGTACAAAAGACGGTATCACTGCAGTTCAAATGGACTTAAAAGTAAATGGTTTACCATATGAAGTAATGGCTCAGGCCATGAAACAAGCGCGTGATGGACGTTTACATATTATGAATGAGATGTTGAAAGCAATTGATGCGCCTCGTGAAGATTATAAATCACACGCACCTCGTTTCGAGAAGATCGTTATTCCTGGAGAATTTATTGGAGCTGTAATAGGGCCAAGCGGAAAAGTGATCCAAGAAATGCAACGTTCAACGGGAGCAACTATTGTAATTACAGAAGTTGACAAAACCGGTGTGGTTGAGATCTTTGGAGAGAACAAAGAAAGCGTAGAAGCTGCAAAAACAAGGATCAGACAAATAGTAGCTGTTCCGGAAGTAGGCGAAATTTACGAAGCAAAAGTAAAAACGATCATGCCATACGGTGCGTTTGTTGAAATTATGCCTGGTAAAGATGGTCTATTACACATCAGTGAGTACGATTGGAAACGTATTGATACCTTAGAAGGTGTAATTAAAGAAGGGGATGTTATTCAAGTGAAATACGTTGGTGATGATCCTAAGACCAAAAAAATAAAATTGAGCAGAAAAGCTTTGTTACCAAAACCGGAAGGTGTAACAGAGAAATAAAACTCTATAAAACTAAAAACCCTCTCAAAACTGAGAGGGTTTTTTATTTTACGAGCTCGAGGTACTCGGATAAAGATTGATGAACAGAATTACTAACAAAATTATAGAAAACTACTTTGTTATTTTCAACTTGTGCTGCTTCAAGTGAGCTATAGTATTTAAGACGATTTGCGCGCTCGCTACTAATATTAGTAATAGGATAGCCAAATTGCAATAATACTAAATTCATTACCAACCTTGAGGTACGACCGTTACCGTCAATAAAAGGATGAATAGTAACTAAACGCTCGTGCATTTCGGCAGCTAGGATCACAGGATGCATACTTGCTTTATTATGCTCATAAAAATAAAAGTAATCTTCCATGAGTTTTTGTAACATAAATGGCTGAGGTGGTTTATGAGTACTCCCACTGATCATTACATTTACACTTCTATATTTGCCGGCATTATCTTTATCTATGCCTCTTAATACCAAGCCATGCAATTGCTTTAACACGTACTCTGTTAATCCAACTCGGTTTTGAACAAGATCTAAAATAAATTCAACTGCCTCAGAATGATTGATTGCCTCTAAATGCTCTTGAACAGATCTGCCACCTATTGTAATTCCTTTATCAACAACAAGCGCGGTTTCTTGGAGTGTAAGTGTATTACCTTCTATTCGATTACTATCATAGGTATATTTTACTTTAAAGTAATTTCGCAGGTTAGATAATTGAGCTTTTGAAATTGGCCTTAAACCATCTAATTGCTTTTTAAGTTTATTTATTCTGGCTATTATCTCCTCATTTCCAAAGTTGGACCTTCTGTATTCTATTTCGCTTTCGGCTACTTGCAAGGCTTCAAAAGCATACTCCTCCCCTTCAAGTAGGCTCTGAAGTTTTTCGGAAAGCCATTCTATCTGAAGCGTTTTTACATTTATTTTGTAAAGCTTAGACATATCCCGAATCTGATCTTTGGTAGCCCTTCGCGAACCATTTTCTATCCTAGTTAAAAGAGATGCGTCAATGCCTAAGGATTTTGACGCATCAACCCCACTAAGCTTTCTTTGAACTCTTGCCTCCTTAAGAATATTTCCAATTTTTGACATTATAAGTCAAATATATCAATATTATTTTATTTCTTGACATTTATTGTCATTTTTAACATTTCTCGTCTTTATTCCAGGTATTACCAACTACTATCACTTCCGCCGCCGCCAGAATCTCCACCACCTCCACCATCAAAACTTGATCCGGAATCATATGAAGAATCTGAAGAAGAAGAGAAGCTGAACCAAGTAGAATCTCCAGACGAAGTATAAGAACCAGAACTTCCCTTTACCTTAATAAGAAACACAAGCATAAACCCAAGTAAAATAGAACCAATACACGGTATCAATACCAAAACGAAACTAACAATTATTAAAATCGTCTTTACTGTCTGCGATCTTTTCTTTTCTTGCTTCTTTCTTAATAAAAAATACAGAAAAATACTAAACATGAGTATATTGAATAAATAGCCATACAGAATACCTTCCCAATTGACAGATGCTTTTTCCAACTCCGCTTTAAACTCATGTTTACTGTAATATTGTATTTGATCTATGCCCGCTTCTATACCTGCGTAATAATCATTTTTCTTAAAATGAGGTCGCATTGATTCATCCTGGATCCTTTTTGTTAGAAGATCAGGTAACACGCCTTCCATTCCATAACCGGTATGGATCCTGAATGCGTGATCATTTAAAAATATGCCAATAAGCACTCCGTTGTGTGTGTTTTTATGACCGATCTTCCATTTGTGAAATATTTCCTGGCATACATCAGCCATCACAAATCCATTTAAAGCCGGAGATGTATATACAAATAACTGTATAGAAGTACTATCCTCAAAATTTCTTAAAATTGAATTGAGCCTGCCTTCTTCATTGGGTTCTAGGATTTGAGCCTCGTCGGTTACATAATTGTTAGGCACGGCAGGAAATTCGAAATTCTGTGCCAGAACATAAGATGGGAAAAATACAATAAACAGAAGTTTCTTAAACATATTTAAATTTACTAATAATGGCTTAAGCAAAAAATTATTTGTAATTTAAATGCATCGAAAAAGCGATTATATTGTTAAGAGGTTTACCCGGTGCAGGGAAAAGCACGCTTGCTAAACAGTTAAGCGAAGGTGGCAAATATCCTGTGTTTTCAATAGACGATTATTTTACAAACGAAAAAGGAGAATACAATTTTAAATTTGATGAGAATCACAAAGCTTATAAAGCCTGTGAACAGCGTACAGAGGAAATATTGAAGAAGAGTTCGTTAAAAGTATTTATAGATAATACATTTACGTTGGACTGGGAAATGGAACCGTATTTTAAACTAGCCAAAAAATATAGTTACCAATTACATGTTGTTACTGTTGAGAATTATCACAATACAGGTAATATCCATAATGTAAATGGTGAACAATTGCAAAAAATGGCGGAAAAATATAAAGTAAAATTATTATGAAAGCCATTGAATCATCATACCTACTCGACCTAGTGCGTAAAGAAATGCCCTTTGGAAAATACGAAGGGAAATTACTATGTGATCTTCCTGTCAGTTATTTGGAATGGTTCAACCGCAATGGATTTCCTAAAGGGAAAATTGGGGTATTATTGGAAACCATGTATGAAATTAAACTGAACGGATTAGAGCACTTACTTACGCCATTAAAAAGATTCTAATGCAAGTACGCTCGATAAGCGATATTAAAAAAGAACTAAAAGAACTTTCAAAAGAAGAATTAGCAGAATTATGCCTTGCACTTGGTAAATACAAAAGAGATAATAAAGCGTATATGGATTATCTTTTATTTGAGGCACATGATCCGGAAACGTTTATTGCAGTTGCAAAAAAAGAAGTAGATGATTTTTTTACAGAGATCACACAAACCAATTTATATCTTGTAAAGAAAAGTTTACGCAAGATCTTAAGAATAATTGGGCGCTATGCCAAATATACTGGCTCAAAAGAAAAAGAAGCTGAATTGATCATTTATTTTTTACGCCAGATGAAAAATTCCGGAATTCCATACCATAAAAATAAGGTATTGGTAAATCTATATAACACCCAATTAAAAAAACTAAATACGCTAATCTCAAAAATGCATGAGGACCTGCAGTATGATCTCAAGAAAGAGATGGAAGAGTTAGGTTAAACAACAGCTATGCCGTTGTGCTAAACATATTGTCCTTTTTAGCTTTACTCCAGTATCGCTCATCAAACGCCAAACAGATATTTCGAATGAATAATTTACCTAATTCAGTTAAAATTACTTTTTGATCATTTACAATTATTAAACCATCATTTATTAGTTCGGTTAAACGTGGTGTGTTCTCGTTTAATATTTTCTGATCACTACTACTTTTACTAAAATCACTCTGGTGTTTACACATCAAATTTAAAATATGCCTTCTAATATTAAGATCTCCCTCTGTTAGAATATGACCCTTTTGTAAAGGGAATTTGCCGGCGTCTACCATTTGTCTATACTCTTCCACTGTTTTAATATTCTGAGAAAAAGCGGTCCAAGTATCACTAATGGATGAGCATCCTAATCCTATAAGTAGTTTAGTATTATTTGTTGTATACCCCATAAAATTACGATGAAGAGTACCGTTATTATATGCATTCAAAAGATCATCACCGGGTAATGAAAAATGGTCCATACCAATATCCATATAAGCAGCCTCAATAAATAAATTTTTTCCGGTATCATACAACTTCCTTTTTTCTGAATCTACCGGCAGATCTTTTTCGGTGTACTTTCTTTGACCCGGTTTTAACCAAGGCACATGAGCGTAACTATAAAACGCAATTCGTTCAGGCTTTAGTTCGATAATCTTTTTTACTGTTTCTTTTACCGATTCAACTGTTTGATATGGCAAACCATAAACAAGATCAACATTAACGGAAGTATAACCTATTGTTCTTGCTGCGTTCACTACATTACTTACTTCTTCAAACGTTTGGTATCGGTTGATCGTGTGCTGCACTTTATCGTCAAAATCTTGCACTCCAAAACTTACACGTCTAAATCCTAGGTCGTACAGCGTTTGCAAATGCGCTGTTGTTGTATTTGAAGGATGCCCTTCAAAACTTAGATCATGTTGTTCATGCAAATCACAAGTATTCAGTATTGAAGAAATTAGGTGATTTAAATTATGTGGGGAAAAAAAGGTTGGGGTTCCTCCACCCAGATGAATCTCTTTTATCTTTGGCCTTGCTTCAAATTGCGCAAGATATAATTGCCATTCTTTTAGCAAGGCTTCTAAATATGGCTTTTCAACATTATGATTAACCGTAATCCGTGTGTTGCACGCGCAATAAGTACACAAACTCTCGCAGTATGGTAAGTGAATATAAATACTTATTCCATCCTCATTGTATCTCTTAAATGCCTCTTTAATATGTTTGATCCAGGATTCATCGGAAACATTATCATCCCAATACGGTACAGTAGGATAACTTGTATAACGGGGCGCAGGAATATTATATTTTGTAACAAGATCTATTGACATGTTTTTATTTTTTTGGGCAACATTTTACTGGTTGTTTGCAAATATGATTAGCACCAACCGCTTGGGTTAATTTTGGGCTCAAATGATCGATCCCTAAATTTAAACCTCTAAGGATAATTAGCAGAGCCATAATAGCAATAACAAAAGGCTGAACTTTTTTAATTGTGTTACGTGCCTTTGTAGAGTTAAATTGACTTATGTAACTTACACTAAACATAAACGGAATAGTACCTACACCAAAGATAGTCATAAATAGCATTGAATGAAAAACCGCTTCTCCTAACAAGGAGCCTGTTACCGCCATATAAACCATTAAGCAGCCCGGGGAATTACTCCCTGTTCGCAACCCTTACCGCAATGATAACAGGTGGTTTTTTGCACTAATGCTTTGATCATAGTCGTACAAAATTACAGATGGTGAACATGTTTTAAGCTGACCAATACATGGGGAATACATGAAAAATATCATGTATTATTCCAGTTTTAATTCGCACTACAATGTTCCTCTTCTAGCTTGTTCTGCCTCTATCGATTCGAAAAGAGCTTGAAAATTTCCTTTACCAAAAGACTTAGCTCCTTTGCGCTGGATGATCTCGAAAAATAAAGTCGGTCTATCTTCTACAGGTTTGGTAAAAATCTGAAGTAAATATCCATCCTCATCACGATCAACCATTATACCCCATTTTTTTAGCACTTCCATATCCTCCTCAATTATACCTACACGATCTTTTACTGTATCATAATATGATCCCGGAACATATAAAAATTCCACACCACGTTTACGCATCTCGGAAATAGTGAATACAATATCATCGGTAGCAACGGCTATGTGCTGACAGCCAGGACCGTGGTAAAAATCCAAATATTCTTCCACCTGAGATTTCTTTTTTCCTTTGGCTGGTTCGTTTATTGGGAATTTTATTCTTCCGTTTCCGTTCGTCATTACCTTGCTCATTAGAGCTGTATACTCAGTTGAAATATCCTTATCATCGAATGTAATCAGATTTGCAAATCCCATTACGTCCTCATAAAACTTAGACCACGTATTCATCGATCCTAATTCAACATTACCTACCATATGATCAATGAACTTTAATCCGGTAGATGTTGGATGATACTCAGTTTCCCATTTCACATAACCCGGCATGAAAACACCTTTGTAGTTTTTCCGTTCAACAAAAACGTGAACTGTTTCACCATACGTATGAATTCCTGCTCTTACAATTTCGCCAAATTCATCGCTTGTAACTGTAGGTTGCATAAAAACCTTTGCGCCTCGCTTAGTTGTTTCTTCAAATGCTTTTCGCGCATCGTCTACCCATAAAGCAATTACCTTTACACCGTCTCCATGCATACGAAGATGGTGAGAGATCTCGCTATTTGGATCAAATGGACTAGTGAGGATCAAACGGATCTTATCCTGAACCAATACATACGAAACGCGATCGCGCGATCCTGTTTCTAAACCGGCATAAGCAAGTTCATGAAACCCAAAGGCTGTCTTATAAAAATGTGCTGATTGCTTTGCGTTACCTACGTATAATTCAACATAGTCAGTGCCGTTAATAGGCAAAAAATCTTGTGCTTTGTCAAAGATCTTTTCTCCTGAATAATTGTAGTTCTTTACATTAGTAAGATCGTTCTCTATCATAACTTTATATTTATTGATTTAATACCGGCTTTGTCATCCATGATTTATAATAATCATTCACTTCATACTTCATGGCATCAACCGTTACTTTTAATGGATTAAAAGGATCTATCATGACAGCTAATTCCTTCGTTTCTTTTTTACCAATACTTCTTTCGATAGCTCCCGGATGTGGGCCATGTGGGATCCCTCCAGGATGTAAAGTAAATTGCCCGTGTTTGATGTTATTTCTACTCATAAAATCACCATCTACATAATATAATAACTCATCCGCATCAATATTACTATGATGATATGGCGCAGGAATTGCCTCCGGATGATAATCATACAAGCGAGGCACAAACGAACAGATAACAAAATTTCTTCCTTCAAACTGTTGATGAATTGGCGGAGGCATATGAATACGACCGGTGATCGGTTCAAAATTAAAAATAGAAAATGCATACGGATAACTATATCCATCCCAACCAACAAGGTCAAATGGATGCGTTTCGTACACATAAGGATAAATTAGCCCGCGTTTTTTGATCATGATCTTAAAATCACCGTGCTCATCATGTGTTTCAAAATTGTATGGCAATTTAAAATCACGTTCGCAAAAAGGTGAATGTTCCAATAGCTGTCCAAATTCGTTTCGGTAACGTTTTGGCGTACGAATTGGGCTATGAGATTCGATGAATAGGATCTTATTTTCTGTGGTGTCAAATTCAAGTTTATATACTGTACCGCGCGGTATCACCACATAATCTCCATATTCAAAATCAACAGTGCCGTACATGGTTTTACAACGCCCACTACCCTTGTGTATAAAAAGCATTTCATCCGAATCTGCATTCTTAAAAAAATAGCTGCTCATGCTGTTAGTTGGAGCTGCCATTCCTATTTGCATATCATCATTAAAGAAAAATACTTTGCGACTTTTTAAATAATCACTTTCAGGCTCTACATCATAACCCAAAAAGCTAAGCGCTTTCAAATTATCCTCTATGGCAGCCTCAGGCCTTACCGAATGCGGCTTGCCTAATTCTTTTACCATAGTTGGTGGATTTATATGATAAAGTAATGATGATGTACTTGAAAACCCTTCGGTTCCAAAAAGCTCTTCATGATAGAGTTCACCCTTTTTACTTCTAAAAACGATATGTCTCTTGTGCGGGATGATCCCTTGTTTTTGATATATGGGCATAGTGTTTGGTTTATCATGCAAATAACGTATAGTAGGTCTAAACTAAAAATGATTAATATCAGGCAGACTACTTTAGAGGCTTCTCAATTAAATATCTTAAATAGGCCGTAAAAAAGTATCATGATGCCGAAGGTGGGGAAGTCATACAAGCCATAGCTAAAAGTTAGGATCCCTATTTGGTTCAAGATGAAGAAACAGAACTCGTTTTGCACTTATCCAATGCTACTCAAAAAGCCATATCGGTTGATCTTTTGCTTAAATCTGTTAGAAAATTCCTCGAGAAAACTTCGTGTTAATTACGTGCTTTTACTATTTTTACGTTCAATAATGTCCATCATTGTAGAAAATATAACCAAGCTTTACAAAGCTCAAAAAGCTCTCAATAGCGTTTCATTCACAGTGAATGAAAATGAGATCGTGGGTTTTTTAGGTCCCAACGGTGCCGGTAAAAGTACTATGATGAAGATCATCACATGTTATATTCCTCCTACTGATGGAAAAGTGAAAGTTTGCGGTTTTGACATCCACGACCAAAGTTTAGAAGTGCGCAAACATATTGGGTATTTGCCTGAACATAATCCATTGTATTTGGATATGTACGTAAAAGAATTCCTTGCCTTTGTTGGTGGCTTATATAAAGTTCAAAATATCGAAAAGCGCGTGAAGGAAATGATTGACCTTACCGGTTTACAGATTGAACAGAATAAAAAGATCGGAGCATTAAGTAAAGGGTACCGTCAGCGTGTAGGGCTTGCTCAAGCGATGATCCATGATCCTAAGGTTTTAATAATGGACGAACCAACCACAGGTTTAGATCCAAATCAATTGGAAGAAATTCGAGGGTTAATTAAAAAATTAGGGAAAGAGAAAACGGTGATGTTGAGTACCCATATCATGCAAGAGGTAGAGGCAGTTTGCGATCGGGTGATAATTATCAATCACGGAGAGATAGTTGCGAATGATAGCACACAAAATTTAAAACAACAAAAAGCAAACCAGATCATTCAGGTTGAATTTGACGGGGCAATTGACATAAAATTACTGGAGAAAATTACAGGCGTTCAACAAGTAAAAAAGTTAGAAGGCAATTCTTATCGTATTATTGCAAGCGAAGAAAAAGATATTCGTAAAGACGTGTTTAATGTTGCAGTTCAAAATAATATTGGGGTATTAACACTCAATAAAGAAGAACAGAAAATGGAAGATGTTTTTAAGGAGCTAACGAAAAGATCTTGAGTTTATGCTTTTAACTGTTAAGCTTTCAGTTTATTTACAAGCCCTGTAGTTGAAAAACCTTCTAGAAATGGTATAGTTAACACCTTTCCGCCATTTGCCATTACAACATCATAGCCTACTATCTGCTCCACTTTCCAATCGCCTCCTTTCACTAAAAAATCCGGTTGAACTTTTTTGATGAGCTCTAAGGGAGTATCCTCGTTGAAATACACAATAGCGTCAACACACCCAAGGCCTGCCAAAACTCTTGCACGGGCTTCCTGTGTATTTATTGGGCGCTCCGGCCCTTTGTTCAAACGTTTTACAGAATCATCAGAATTCAATCCTAAAACAAGGATATCCCCCAGATCACGAGCTTGCGTTAAATAATCAACATGACCGGGATGTAAAATATCAAAACAGCCATTTGTAAAAACGATACGGCGTCCATTTAATTTTCTCGAATTTACAAAACGAGTGATCTCTTCAACGGGGATCAATTTTTTTTCTAGTAAATTATGAAACGACATCTTTATTACGATTTATAATGGGTAATACAATTAATGAAATAACACCAAGAACTACAAGTAAAACAAACTGACTGCCCCAGCTTAACCATGGTAAAGCAAAGGCCGAAACTTCATCAATAGCATAGGTACTTACTAAAATTGCCTGAAAAATAACAGGGTAAACTCCTAAACCACCGGGTGAGAAGATCACAGCAAAAGTTCCGAACAACAATAATGTTAATGCTTCACTTTGACCTAAACCTTCAGTGCCCTTTAAGGCCAAAAAACAAAAGTAAAGAGAGTAAAAATAAGAAGCCCATATAAGAAAGCTTAGAAGAACGAACATAAATGGTTTTTCCATTTTACGAACAGACCCTATTCCTTCGCCAAACCCTTTAATGATATTGCCAAATTTTCCTTTAAATAAATTGGCCATTCTTTTTCTAAAGAAAAGAAAACCACCTACAAGAATAACAACAATGGCAATTATGATAGTGAGTTTAACAGGGTTTTGAGAGAGGTCATTAAATTTTTCTGCGGCAGGATCAAAAATATATTTGTTAGCCATTCCTATCAAGTTGGAAAACTGCAAAAACAAAGTAAGAACAGAAATGACGACAAAAACCAATGTATCAACAATACGCTCGGTTATAACTGTTCCTAAAGCAACTTCAAATGGAACTTTGTCATACTTTGCAGCTAGCGTACAACGCGAAATCTCGCCCATTCGCGGAATTCCATAATTCGCGAAATAGCACACAAACACATAACAATTAGAATTGAGTAAGCCAACTTTATGTCCTAAAGGATTTAAAAGATAATTCCAACGGTACGCTCGCAAAAAATGACTGAACATTGAAATAATAAGTGAAATGATGACCCAAACATAATTTGCTCCCTTAAAAGCATTAATCACATCATTTTTATAAGGAGCTACCGACTTTAAAGAAAGCCAGATCATTAAAATACCAAATGAAAGTAGAAGAACAAACTGTACTATTGATTTGGCTGATTTCTTCAAGGCTATTTTTTTAGCTTGTTAGTTGCTGTATCAGGAAAAACGATCCATGGTTTGAATGTTTTTGCTTTCTCAAAATCCATCATAGCGTAAGAAATAATAAGGATCACGTCACCAACCTTAACTTTTAATGCCGCGGGACCATTCAAACAAATGGTTCCACTTCCTCTTTGACCTTTTAAAACATAGGTAATAAAACGTTCGCCATTATTTTTATCAAGAACATGCACTTGTTCATTCTCAATTAAATTGGCGGCCTCCATCAGATCTTCATCAATTGTTACACTTCCAATATAGTCTAACTCAGCTTGTGTAATTGTAACACAGTGTAATTTGGATTTTAAAACTTGAATTTCCATCGGGGCCTAAGGTAAGTTTATTTTATTGAATTTTTTAATTCTTTGGTGCTTTAAAAAGAGGGACTGTGCTACATGGCTCGCCGTACATGATGCTTTTAGCTATGGGTTTTAGCATCGCTGTTAATTTTACATAAACATTAGTAGGAATGTTTTTTTCACCACACCCCTTTATAACAATTCGAGCATCTTTATATTGTTGCAAATTCAAAGCAGCTAGTTTTTCGCTAAATAGTTCGTTTTCTAGAATGGCAATATCGCCAAATACCATCTTTTTTGCGTAAGGCTCCATGGCCAACGTAAGTAGCATATAGGCCCAAGTTGGAATAACAGCATCAGCGGTACAAATAATAGCCACTAGCTTATTTTTATATTTACTCCAATCCGTATTTTTTATTTCCTCCCTAAAATCTTTCTCTTTTAATATGATCTCTTGGAATAACATTGGTTTGATATCATATACTACACGTTCTCCCGGAGTATAAAACTCCTCAGGATCAATTGTTATGATACCGCTATTCGCTACCTTATTTTCTATTTCCTCCAATGTTTACTTATTACATAAAACCTAATTCCAATTGAGCCACTTCACTCATCATGTCTTTTTCCCAAATAGGCTCAAATGTTAAAACAAGTTCGGTTGATTTAATTCCGGGAATTAAACTGCATTTATTTTCCACCTCAGCCGGCAAACTTTCGGCAGCCGGACAGTTAGGCGATGTTAAGGTCATCACGATCTTTAGATTATTATCATCATCTAAATGCAGTTCGTAAATTAAACCCATTTCCCAAACATCCACAGGGATCTCAGGGTCAAAACACGTCTTGATCTCCTCGATCACGCGCTGCATTAATTCAGTATCTTTTGTAACTATAATAGCTGCCATAATTTGACTTAATTCTATTGACTTAATTTAATTGCATCCAATTTCATTCTATTCACCATGCTTAATAAACCGTTTGCTCTAGTTGGAGATAAATGTTCCTTTAATCCAATTTTATTTATAAACTCTAACTTCGCTTCCACAATATCTTTTGCGCTTTGTCCGTTAAACACCCTTATCATTAAAGCCACCATTCCTTTTGTGATAATGGCATCGCTGTCTGCAGTAAAAAATATCTTTCCGTTTTTGATCGCTGAATTTAACCATACCCTACTCTGACAACCTTTAATAATATTTTCCTCTGTTTTATTTTCTTGGTTGATTATTGGTAATGACTTTCCAAGATCTATTAAGTGCTCGTATTTTCCCTCCCAATCATCTCCAAAGATCTCAAATTCCTGGATTATCTCATTCTCTATTTCCTCTATACTCATCTAGCTCAGAAGTTTTATCCCTTTTTTTAAAGCCTCAATAAATATATCTATTTCTTCTTTAACATTATAGATCGCGAAAGAAGCGCGAATGGTACCTTGAATTCCGTAATAATTCATTAATGGCTGCGTGCAATGATGATCTGTTCTTATAGCAACTCCATATTTATCTAATAAAGTACCCACATCAAATGGATGTTGACCTTTAACATTAAATGAGATCACGGCAGCTTTATTTGAATGATCTGCGTAAATTTCCACTCCTTCTATCGCTCTTAGTTCATTTTGTGCATACACTAATAACGAATGCTCATGCTCTGAAATATTATTTACGCCTATCGAATTCATAAACTCACACGCCTTCGCTAAACCAACAACAGCCTCAATGTTAGGGGTACCTGCTTCGAAACGTAACGGACCATTTACATACTCAGTTCTTTCGAAACTAACAGTTTTAATAGTTCCTCCACCGGTTTTTGAAAGCTTAAGCTGATCCATTAAACCTTTTTTCACGTAGAGTACACCACATCCGGTAGGCGCGTACATTTTATGCCCACTAAACACAAAAAAATCACAATCCATGTTTTTCACATCAATACTCATGTGCGGAACAGATTGTGCGCCATCGATCAAAACCAAAATACGCTGATCTATAGCTTTTACTTTTTGAATTATTTCATTAACAGGGTTTATAACACCTAATGTATTTGACACATGAGTTAATGCTACCACCGCTGTATTATGTGTTATTAAGCTCTCAAGTTTTTTAATTTGAAGTGTGCCATCCCTATTGATAGGAATGACCTTGAGCTTTCCATTGTTACGTTCACACCACAATTGCCATGGCAAAATATTGCTATGATGTTCCATTTGTGATACAATGATCTCAGATCCCTTTGGAATATCTAGTCCATTTGCAACAATGTTTATTGAATCAGTTGTGCCTGACGTGAAAATGATCTCTTCGGTTTTAGAATTAATGAATGAAGAAACAGTTTGTCGGGCGCTTTCAAATAATTCAGTTGCCTCTCTACTTAATGTATGAACGCCACGATGAATGTTGGCGTTCTGCTCAGAATAATATTTTACAACAGAATCGATGACCACTTTTGGCTTTTGAGTAGTGGCTCCATTATCAAAATAAACAAGTGAGTTGTTATTGATACGCTTGTTTAAAATAGGAAATTGCTCCCTGATATGTTTACTATCGATCACTAATACAGCTTATTCAATTCGGTCTCTAAATGCTTTCTTAAACTCTCAATTTGAATTTTATCTACAACTTCATTGGCAAAAGCTGCTAATAATAATTTACGGGCGCTCTCGTCACCAATTCCACGTGCTTTTAAATAAAATAGAGCATTTTCATCTACTTTGCCGGTGCTGGTTCCATGCGAACATTTTACATCATTGGCATAGATCTCTAATTGCGGCTTGGTATTAATTGTTGCGTCGTCACTCAATAAAATATTTTTACTGCTTTGATAAGCATTCGTTTTTTGAGCGTCTTTGCGAACGTATATTTTACCGTTAAATACACCGGTACTTTTTCCTTTGATCACTCCTTTGTACAATTCATTGGTCTCGCAATTAGGAACCTGATGATCCATTAATGTATGATTATCGACTAACTGCGTTCCCTTCTGTAAAAATAATCCGTTCAAATACGCATGAGAATTCTCTCGCCGATCACAACATTGTGATTATTTCTTACTAACTGTCCGCTTAAAGTAATAGTTGTGTTATCATAAATTGAATAACGACCAAGTTTACTTGATTTGTATTTACCGAAAAACTTACCGAGCCTTCTTCCTGAATAGAATAGGATGTTAACTTAGCATTCTCCTCAACTACTTTCTCACTTAAAAAATTTGAGAATACTTTTTTTCCAACATTTACAAAACGTTCGGTAATAGTTACCTCGGCATTAGACTGAATATGAATAAAACTACGAGGAAAAATTAACGACTCAGTTTTTACCGAGTTGATATAAATAATATTGATTGGCATTGGGATCACATTGTCCTTGTGAATTTGCAAATAAATTCCATTTCCACTAAAGGCATTGCTTAAAGCTATAAACGCATCAGAGTTTGACTTAGCTAAGCTTCCGATTGGAGAATTCTTTCCGCTTAGATCGCTCATACAATTTACAGTAATACCACTTACAACGATCTTATCGCTCAAGTTTTCGTTATAATTCCCATTGGCGACAACTAGATTAATTGCTTCCTCTAATTTATACGGTTTAACATCTGCATTTTTTATCTCGTTGAATTCTTGCGTGATGCTTTTGAATTCCTTTTTAAATACCGTGTCCATATTGCAGTATTTATAATCTTCGTGCTTATTAGTTGGAATTCCTTTGGTTTCTAAGTACTGTAAAGCTTCTGTTAGTTCAGCATCTTTCACAAAACCAACTTTGTTGGCTTTGGCACTAATTGCCTCAATAATTTTTTGAGTAGTTATAGATCTCTCCGCTATCATAAATTATCCTTGCAACTTTTCAAATTGATGTTTGATGTCATCATATCCCTTTGCTTCAAGTTCCAATGCGAGTTCCTTTGTTCCACTCTTCACAATTTGCCCATTATATAAAATATGTACAAAATCAGGAACTATATGATCTAACAAACGTTGATAGTGTGTTATAACGATGAATGCATTATTTTTTGAATGCAATTTATTTACACCATTGGCTACAATACGCAAAGCATCAATATCCAAGCCGCTATCAGTTTCATCAAGAATAGCAAGCTTAGGTTCTAAAATTGCCATTTGGAAAATCTCATTACGTTTTTTTTCACCACCGCTAAATCCTTCGTTAACGCTACGACCAGTTAGTTTTGCGTCGAGCTCCACTAATTTTTGTTTTTCTTTTACTAGAGCTAAAAAATCTTTTGCCTCCATGGCTTCTTTACCATTATAAGCGCGGATCTCATTGATCGCCGTTTTTAAGAAATTGATATTACTTACACCCGGAATTTCAATTGGGTATTGAAATGCTAAAAATAATCCTTCACGCGCTCTATCTTCTGCGCTCATATCTAACAAATTCTTTCCATTAAAAATAACTTCACCTTCGGTTACGTCATAATCTTCTCTTCCTGCTAAAACACTCGACAAAGTTGATTTTCCTGAACCGTTTGGTCCCATGATGGCGTGAATTTCTCCGGCTTTCACCTCAAGATTAATTCCTTTTAATATTTCTTTGCCATTTATAGAAGCGTGCAAATTTTTTATTGATATCATACTACTTATTTTGAATTTATTTTATCCTACACTACCCTCAAGACTTATCGCGAGAAGCTTTTGAGCCTCAACCGCAAATTCCATTGGTAATTTATTTAATACTTCTTTACAATAACCATTCACAATTAATGCAACCGCCTTTTCGGTATCAATTCCACGCTGCTTGCAATAAAACAATTGATCCTCTCCGATCTTACTTGTTGTTGCTTCATGTTCAACAATGGCAGATTTATCTTTTATTTCTATATAAGGAAATGTATGAGCACCACAAGTATCTCCCATCAATAAACTATCACACTGCGAAAAATTTCGCGCGTTCTTTGCGCCCTTACGAATTTGAACTAATCCACGGTAACTATTATTACTAAAGCCGGCCGAAATTCCTTTTGAAATAATAGTACTGCGTGTATTCTTACCGATATGGATCATTTTTGTTCCTGTATCTGCTTCCTGTTTATTGTTTGTAACAGCCACCGAATAAAATTCTCCTACTGAATTATCGCCCTTTAGTATTACTGAAGGATACTTCCATGTAATTGCTGAACCTGTTTCCACTTGTGTCCAACTAATTTTTGAATTTTCGTCTAAACAAATTCCTCGTTTAGTTACAAAATTAAAAATACCGCCTTTACCGTCCTTATCCCCGGGATACCAATTTTGCACGGTTGAATATTTTACTTCTGCACCTTTGTGCGCTATAATTTCTACCACAGCCGCGTGCAATTGGTTTTCGTCGCGTTGCGGCGCAGTACAACCTTCTAAATAACTTACAAAGCTTCCTTCATCGGCCACAATAAGTGTACGCTCAAACTGACCTGTGCCACTAGAGTTAATTCTAAAATAAGTTGATAATTCCATTGGACAGCGCACTCCTTTTGGAATATAACAGAAAGATCCATCGCTAAATACTGCTGTATTTAACGCCGCGTAATAATTATCAGCAAAAGGCACCACCATGCCCATGTATTTTTTTATAAGTTCAGGATGTTCTTGAACTGCTTCGCTGAACGAACAAAAGATCACGCCCTTTTCAGCAAGTGTTTCTCTGAATGTAGTTTTTACAGATACACTATCAAACACCGCGTCAACAGCAATATTAGATTGAACACCGCTTAAACGTTTTTGTTCTTCCAGGGAAATACCTAATTTTTCAAATGTTTTTAAAAGTTCAGGATCGACTTCATCTAAACTTTTTAATTCGGGCTTTACTTTTGGCGCAGAATAATAACTGATATCTTGAAAATTAATTTTTGGATATGGAACATGCGCCCAATTGTTTGGCTCAGGCATTGTAAGCCATTGCGCAAATGCCTTTAACCGAATATCAAGCAACCATTGTGGCTCGTTCTTCTTTTTGGAAAGTGCACGAATAACCGTTTCGTTGAGGCCTTTTGCAAATGTTTCCGATTCAATATCGGTAGTGAAGCCCCATTTGTATTCGTTTTGAATATGATCGTCTAATATTTCGTTTGCCATAACTTCTTTAAGTCAAAAGTTCAAATGCAAAAGCCAAAAATATATACTTTGTTGAGTTATCGATTTTGTCTTTTGACTTTCTCCTTTTGACTTTTTAATTTAAACTGAGAACGACTCTCCGCAACCACAGGTGCGAGATGCATTCGGATTACTAAAAACAAAACCTTTACCGTTCAAACCACCACTGTATTGCAATTCTGTTCCAACAAGGTATAAAAAGCTCTTACGATCAACTGCAATTTTAATACCCTTGTCTTCAAAAATTTGATCGCCTTCTTTAAGTACATTATCAAACTCCAGTTTATAAGAAAGGCCGCTGCAACCGCCACCTTCTACTCCCACACGGATAAAGCTATCCGCCGGTTTGTTATCATTTTTAATAAGCTCTAAAGCATATTGCCTAGCCTCTTCTGAAACTGTTATCATTTTACAAGTAATTGATAATTAGACATATAAGAAATATTCATTATTTAGATTAATTCTAAATTCTACACAAAATTACCATAAATATGGTATATATACAAATAAATAACAAAAGTTTAGAGTGCCTACTGTTCAAGCAGAACAAGCCTTTTGGTGATTTTTAAAAAAAATATGCCTCACCAAAAGTCTACCAAAACAACTTCGGTTAACACATAATAACAACTTAATTAACAATGCCTTGATGATAAACCTGTTCAGTTTAGATAAAATGGACCTTCTTTTTTTGAACTTTTACTTCTTGAAATGAGATCCTCCATTATCCTATTCCTAACACTCGTGTTTAATTGCATTTATTCGCAATCATCAATCATTACTATCAATTATATTTCTCACGCTCCATTTGCGATCAAAGATTCTACCGGGCCAAAAGGCTTAGAGATCGAGATCATGAACGAATATGTTTTGTGGTTAAAGTCGGTTAAGAAAAAAGATGTAACTATTGATTACAAGTTAAAGGACGATTACACTTCGCTAGTTAACGATATTAAAAAGGACGCTAAAAGCATTGGGCTTGCGGCTTGCATCACAGGCTTTGAAAAAACAACCGATGTAGAATACTCAGCGCCATTCCTTAAGAACGTTTCTTTTTGTATTACAAATGGCAACGCTCCCGATGTAAAAGCTAAGAATTCTACTGAAATAACAAGAGCGCTCGGAAATATGACCGCGCTTACCATTGACAAAACAAATCTTAATAGTTGCGTAGCTGAAATAAAAAAATTATATATAAATGATCTCAAAGTAAGTTTTTTGAATACTGATATCGAAATTCTCAATAGTATTGCAAAGAACGTTCTTTATTTTGGTTATGTAGATGCTATTGATTTTTGGATGTATCTCAAAAAGTATCCGAACAAATTCCTTAAGGTTCAAAAAAGTCTAGATCAAACAAAAGAAACTTTCAGTTTTATACTTCCTAAAGGAAGCGAACATAAAAAATTATTCGGTGAATTTTTTATTTCATTTAAAGCGGGTGTGAAGTACCGTTTACTCCTTGAGAAACATTTAGGAGGATTTATGGCTCAAAACATGGCCATAAAGTAATTTTACACTAATTTTACAGGTACTTTAATGAAACCACAAATAACTGTAGGATTTCTATTACAAACCAAAATCTACAGTATATTTGCAGATAAATGATTGCAATAGACAATACGCTTATTTCGGAGGATATTCTCGAAAAAAAATTTTTGTGCGACCTTAACGCTTGCAAAGGCGCGTGTTGCGTAGCCGGTGATAGCGGCGCTCCGTTAGATAAAGATGAATTAGCAGTGCTTGATAAGATCTATACCAAAGTAAAACCTTATATGGTCCCCAAAGGAATTAAAGCGGTAGAGAAAAAAGGAACTTACGTTATTGATAGCGATGGAGATTACACCACCACATTAGTGAGTGCCGGAGCCGAATGTGCTTTTGTATACTTTGATGAAAATAAAATTGCCAAGTGCGCCATTGAAAAAGCCTGGCTGGAAAAAAAGATCGATTGGCAAAAACCTATTAGCTGTCATTTGTATCCAATTAGAATTAGCAAATACAAAACATACGACGCCGTAAACTACAGCAAATGGAATGTATGTGCGCCCGCTTGTAAGTGTGGCGAAAAACTGGATGTACCAATATATAAATTTCTAAAAGGTCCGCTTATTCGCAAATATGGTAAAGAATGGTTCAAGCAATTAGAAAAAAGCGCTAGCCTTCATTTAAAAAAAGATTGACATGAGGAAAATTTTGATAACCGGTTCTAATGGTTTGTTAGGGCAAAAATTAGTTTACAAGCTTTGCAACAATCCCAACTACAAATTAATTGCAACAGCGCGAGGAGAAAATCGTTTGGTAAAAACGGATGGTTACATCTATGAATCGATGGATATAACTAACAAAGCTCAAGTGGAAACGGTGCTTGCCAAATATTTACCGGATGTGATCATCAATACCGCAGCTATGACCAATGTTGACGCTTGCGAAACAGATCGTGAAGGCGCTTTGGCAATGAATGCGAACTCTGTAGAATATCAGGTAAAAGCTTTAGAAGGTTTGATGGCAAAAGACCCAAATTACAAACCACATTATATTCATTTAAGCACCGATTTTATTTTTGATGGTACACATGGTCCCCTCGACGAAAGCGAAAAACCAAATCCATTAAGTTATTATGCCGAAACAAAATTAATGGCAGAAAACATTGTTACGGCTAGCAAATTAAAATGGGCTATGGCTCGCACTGTTTTAGTTTACGGAATAGTTGACAATATGAGTCGCAGTAATATTGTACTTTGGGTAAAAGGGAATTTAGAACAAAAAAAGGTGATCAATGTGGTAGACGATCAGTTTCGTACGCCTACTCTTGCCGAAGACCTGGCCGACGGTTGCATTTTAATTGCCGATAAAGGTGCCACAGGCATCTATAATATTAGCGGAAAAGATTATATGAGTATTTTAGAATTAGCAAATCGTGTTGCGGATTATTACAAATTGGACAAGTCGCTTATTAAACCAAGTAAAAGCGCTGACATTAAACAACCTGCAAAACGTCCGCCAAATACAGGATTTATTATTGATAAAGCTAAAAATGATCTTGGATACGATCCTCATAGTTTTGAAGAGGGGATCACTTTGTTGGAAGAGCAATTAAAGAATATTTCAAAGTAGCTTTTTCAAAACCTCCTCAAACTCTTCATCCTTTTTTACTAACGAAGCATGAAGCCCTGCCCTTTTCGCACCTTCTACATGCTGCATGGTATCATCAATAAAAAGAGTTTCGGCAGGATCTAAATGATTTTGTTTTAAAACCAATTCAAAGATCTCTTTATCAGGTTTGCGCATATTTACTCTACACGAAAAATAAACCTTTTCGAAAAATTGGTTCAGATTACGCATCCCGTAACTTTGATGCAACGTTCTATGAAATTCGCGAATATGTGTTTCGTTGGTGTTACTCAATAAAAATGTACGGTGACTTTCCTTGTACTTTTTTAGAGCGTCTAACCTTTGCTTTGGAAAATCAAGCAACATGGCATTCCAGGCTTTTTCAAGATCGTGCAAAGGCTTTTTAAGATCGAATTGATTTTTGATACTATTAAAAAAATAATTTTCGGTTATTAAACCCTTATCAAACTGATCGAACAAATTAGTTTGTGCTAATTGACTGTAAATATTCTCAAAATCATTTATCCCCAGATTAACAAATCCCTTTATAGTAGCCGCCGTATCCAAATTAATGATCACACCACCCAGATCGAAAATTATATTTTTTATTTTTTTTACAGCCATTACATTTCCCACCACTTAACTTTAATTCCTACAAACACGCCATTCTCTCTAATTTCCAACGGATACGTTTTTAATGCAAAACTGCCCCCGGCTGTTGCTTTTCCGGTCTTAAGATCGAATTTATAACGGTGTACCGGACAAACAATTTCTCCCTCGCCGGTGCAAAAACCTTGTTGCAAAGAAGCTCCATTATGAGGGCATTTTTCTTGAACCGCATAAAACGCACCCTTCCCTTTTGCTATACAAACGCGCTCCCCTTTTAATACTAACACTTCTGTTTTATCCGCTAAAACATTGTTCTCCAAGGCCTCAAAGCTATCATATATTTTAAGCCAATGATACATTATTACAAATTTAGCAAAATAAGCCTTCTTTGGAGTTTGCTAATAAAGCACTTATTCGTATTTTTATAACTTATGTGGGTAAAAAAGTTTTTACTATTACTTTTTGTTTTTCTCAATTCTCTTCATTCGCTTTATAGCCAGGAGTATACCATTAAGGGTAAGATCTACGTTGCCACTACTAAAGAAGCTTTACCCTTTGTTCCTGTAATTATTAAAGGAACCAAAACCGGAAACTCAAGTGACTTTGATGGAAATTTTGTGATCAAAGCCAATGTTTTGGGCGATTCACTTATTTCAAGTTATATAGGATATAAACGTTGTGCGCGGAAAATAAATAAGAGTTTAAAAGTACAAGAGATAAACATGCCCATGGTAGAAGATGGTGGTGTTTCGTTGGATGAAGTTGTAGTAACCATGGGAGAAAATCCTGCACATCGTATCATTCGTAACGCAAATAAAAATAAAGAAGAGAATAATCCCGCTAACTTAAAGTCGTACCAGTACGAAACCTATAATAAATTGGAGTTTGATCTTACGCGTATTCCAAAAGAAATGCGCGAGAAAAAAATATTCAAGCCTATACAATTTGTATTTGATAATGTAGATAGCACTAATAGCGGCGAAAAACCGTCACTTCCCTTTTTTATTGTTGAAAGCCTATCTGACTTTTATTATAAGAGTAATCCGGAACGAAAAAAAGAAGTGATCAAAGCTAGCAAGATCACCGGTATGGAAAACGCCAGTGTTTCTCAAGTATTAGGCGATATGTATCAAAAGATTAACGTGTATAATAATAACGTGGTTGCCTTCAATAAACAAATTCCGAGTCCTATTGGGGAAAATGCGTTATTCTATTATAAATTCTACATGGTGGATAGTTTGTTTCAAGACAATCATTATGTATACCATATTAGATTTAAACCAAAACGTGTACAAGAATTATCATTTGCCGGAAATATTTGGATAGCCGATACCACTTGGGGTATCAAACGTTTGGAAATGAGTTTGCCAAAGGATGCGAATCTTAACTTTATCAATACAGCTGCCGTAATTCAGGAATATACCTATACTGATAGCACCTGGATCATGAAAAAAGATAGGTTGGTAATTGATTTTGCACCAACAAAAAATTCTATTGGTTTTTACGGACGAAAAACAACTTCTTATCGGGATATTGTAATTGATGAACCCAAAACAGATAAATTTTATGAGTTTAGCGATGCTATTGCTATTGAAGATAGCGCCACTAAACGTAGTGATGAATTTTGGGCCAATAACCGACATGATAGTTTGTCGGTGCGCGAATTAAAGATCTTTAAAATGATCGACACCATTCAATCATTACCCGTTTACAAAACTTGGGTTGATATCTTTTATGTAGCCGTGGCGGGATATAAAAAGTTCAATAATTTTGAGATTGGACCCTACACTAATCTTGTATCGTATAATAAATTGGAAGGCTTACGTTTACGTTTTGGCGGACGAACCAGCGATCTGTTCAGTAAATGGTATGAACTAGCAGGCTATGTAGCCTATGGTTTGAAAGATGAGAAATGGAAATATTCTTTAGGATTTAAATCCTTCGTTACAAAAAAACCATCGCGCCAACTTATAGGGATGCGTTACAAAAGTGATAATGAAATTTTAGGACAAAGCACCAATGGTTATACACAAGATAACGTTTTGGCATCTTTATTCAGATCATCACCTCTTACAAGTTTAACGCGTGTAAATTTTGCCGAAGCATGGTACGAACGCGAGTGGTTCCAGGGATTGATCACGCGCGCTACGATCGTTGGAAGGCAATTTATCCCCATAGGTAGTCAAGTATATTTAGGTTATCAACGCGATGGATCTATTGGTCCTGTAGAGAGCATACATAATACTGAAGCGCGTTTTAATGTACGATTTGCATGGAAAGAAAAATATGTTGGTGAAGGATTCACCCGCTTATCCATTGGAACAACTTGGCCTGTGATACAACTAAATTACTCAAAAAGTTTACGTAATGCATTTAAAGGCGAATACGATTATCACAAACTCTCTTTGCGTTTAACCGATCGTATTCGTATCACGCCTATCATTGGTTATACCGATTTTTCATTAGAAGGCGGAAAGATATTTGGTACCGTTCCATATCCACTTATGGAATTACATGGAGGTAATGAAACATTGATATACGATGAGCAAGCTTATAACATGATGCGTTACTATGAATTTGCCAGCGATCAATTTGTTGCTGTAGGAATTTATCACCACTTTGATGGTTTATTTTTTAATAAATTTCCATTACTAAGAAAAGCTAAATTACGAGAAGTAGTTACCCTTAAAGGTGTGTACGGAAGTGTGGAGAGTAAGAATAAAACCGTACTCATTTTCCCTTACACGCTCAAAACACTTGACAAAACACCCTATGTAGAGGCGAGTGCAGGTGTAGAGAATATTTTAAAAGTGTTTAGGGTAGATGCTTTATGGCGTTTAACCTATAGAGATACGAAGTCTATCAATAATTTTGGGGTTAAATTTACCTTCCAGTTCACCTTATAACAATTTTTAGAGTTTGAATAGAATAATTTTTACGAAGTTTATACAATGATCCTACGCTCAGAAAACCTGGTTAAAAAATATAGAAGCAGAACGGTTGCCAACAATGTAAGCGTGCAAGTTGAGCAAGGAGAGATCGTTGGTTTACTTGGACCAAACGGTGCCGGAAAAACTACTTCCTTTTATATGATCGTAGGAATGATCAGGCCAAATAGCGGAAAGATCTTTTTGAACGATCTGGATATTACCAAAGAACCCATGTATAAACGCGCTCAATTGGGCGTTGGTTATTTACCGCAAGAAGCATCGGTATTTAGAAAGTTAAGCATTGAAGATAATTTGCGTGCTGTTTTAGAAATGACAAAACTCACCAAAAAAGAACAAGAACTAAAAGTAGAAAGCTTACTGGATGAATTTGGTTTGCAGCATGTGCGTAAAAATCTGGGTGATCAATTAAGCGGTGGCGAGCGCAGAAGAACTGAAATTGCAAGGGCATTAGCAACAGATCCAAAATTTATTCTGTTGGATGAGCCCTTTGCAGGTGTTGACCCAATTGCTGTTGAAGATATCCAAGGCGTTGTAAGAAAATTAAAAGAAAAAAATATAGGTATTTTAATTACCGATCATAATGTACACGAAACATTGAGCATTACCGATAGAGCCTATTTATTGTACTCAGGAAGCGTTATTAAAAGTGGTACTGCCGAAGAGTTGGCTAATGATGAACAAGTACGTAAGGTGTATTTGGGGCAGAATTTTGAGTTAAGGAAATAAACCTCATCGTGAACTTCGTCCTTCTTTGTGACCTTCGTGGTTAAAAAAGAGACAGAAACCACGAAGGACACTAAGTTTTTACACGAAGGACACTAAGAAAAATGAATCTTCTTTTCGCCTCATCCAATAAAAATAAAATCAAAGAAGTTCAGGCTTTAATGCCGGCTCATATTAAGTTATTAGGTTTAAGCGATATTAATTTTACAGAAGAGATCGCAGAAACTGCTGCTACCATTGAAGGCAATGCAAAACTAAAAGCGGAATTTATCTGGAATTATCTTAAAGAACATCCTTCGGAAATAAAAATTGATGCCGTATTTGCAGATGATAGCGGCCTAGAAGTGGAAGCTTTGAATTGGGCGCCGGGAGTTTACTCAGCAAGGTATGCAGGTGAACCAAAAAACGATGAGGCCAATAATAAAAAACTCCTAACGGAATTAAAACTGCAAACCAAACGTAATGCACAATTTAAAACCGTGATCGCGTTTATAAATAAAAATTCCTACCAACAATTTGAGGGTATCATTAAGGGGGCAATGGCTTACGAGCCCCGCGGAAAAGATGGCTTTGGTTATGATCCATTATTTATTCCACAAGGATACCGATCTACATTTGCCGAGTTAGATTTTGAAACAAAGAATAGCATTTCGCATAGAGGAATTGCTGTGAAGAAGTTGGTGGAGTATCTTAGCCTATAGAGGTAAAAAACTAAAATTCATTTCTCGATACAAAAAAATGAAAAGAGGCGCATTTTTTTACTCGAAATGACAAGGCCTAATCCCTGTCAGTTCGTCCCGATAGCTATCGGGAGATTTTTGCCTGCCTCTTGCAAAATCGTATCGAGAACTGACATCCGCGCTTTCTGCCTCTAAAAACACCCTTTTAACATTCGTTCACAAAAACACCTTCCACTTAACCCTTTTAGCCCTACCACTTATAAAATTTCGTGTACAAAGCCCTTGCAATTTCATAATTTTGAAGAGGTAAAAACACTAACTATGAAATCAACCTTAAAAAACTTTATTGCTTGCTTTACTCTTCTAAGCACGCTTTCATTTTCGCAAACAAGTAATACAATTACACCGGTAAAATTGCCTGCAACTAATTTTGCGGATAAATACTGGTCTTTAGACGCATATGCAACAGTGCCCTTAAAACAATGCGGTTGGGGCATGGGCTTTGGCGTATTTACACCTGGTAAAAAAATAGGAATGATCAATCCATACTTACCAATTCATTTACGTGTTGGTGGTGATTTTTATTTTGCCGAATTAGATCGTAAACATTTAGGCACACTTCCCTTAAGTGCGCCTCAACTTGGCGATGCTAAAGTACGCTTGTCGCAAAACAACATGGGCTTAAATTTCACGGCGCGTTTTTCAACACCCTACTCTAAAAAATTCACACCTTATGTAGATGTTTTTGCAGGGTACCGTTATTTTGGATCAGGAATGAGCATTACACCTCTTGAAAAACAGGAAGAGTATGAAGAATCAACATCAGATAATTTAACCAAGAGTAATCAGTTTTGCTATGGTGGTGCCGCAGGTTTTTTGGTTTATCTAAGTCCAAATGTAAGATTCAATACAGGATTAATGATAACAAGCTCTAATAAGTTTGGAGAAATAACTGATATTGCACGCGCCCGTGTTGATAATGGAAACATTATTGCTCAAAAAATAAATACGCCTAAAGATATGTTCATTTTAAAAGTAGGATTTACATTTATTATTGATGATGATAATTCTGATAACGACTGTACGCGAAGCAGCAGAACTTGCCGTTCAAGCGGAACAACCTGGGGCGGCGGTGGAAGAAGCAGTGGAACTAAAGCGAACAGCGTAAAAATAAATGTAAGGCCAAACAAATAAAACTTGTGCTTTTACTTCAACATTTATCACAGATCATTTCTATCTCTAAAACATTGGAAGGTGAGATCAATTCTATCGCCAAAGAAATAAACGTTTCTAAAAATACTATTCTGGTAAACCATAAAGAACGTTGCCGTAATTTATTTTTTATTCAAAAGGGTTTAGTGCGTGGTTACTATTATGATGAGGGAAAAGAAATAACCAATTGGTTCGCTCAGCAAGAAGAATTTGCAACTTCGTTCTACTCTTTTATTACCAACGAACCTTCGCCCGAAACAATTGAAGCTTTGGAAGATTGCCAGCTTATTCAAATTAGCCACGCCGATCTGCAGGATCTTTACAAGAAATTTCCGGAGACCGAACGCATTGGAAGAATCATTACCGAGAACTATTATATTAAACTCGAAGAACGTTTTTTGAATATTCAATTTAGATCGGCCAAAGAACGCTATCAAAATTTACTTTCAAAGAACCCTAGTCTGCTGCAACGTGCATCGTTAGGACAAATAGCTACTTACTTGGGAATCACACAAGAAACATTGAGCCGCATTCGCGCCGAATTGTAAAAATTAGTTAAGAACTTCGCTTTTTGACATTTGTCAAAAATCACCTCGTCCAACACCGGTACTTTTGTTTCATAATCATGCCTCCGTTAAAACTACGGCAGATAAAAAACTAAACTATGAATCAAAAACCATCAAATGCATTTATTGGCGCCTCATGGGTAGCTTTAATTGCGGGAGTTGTCTCCTTTTGTACCGGACTTTGGAATACTCACAACATGTTCCTTAACGAAAAGGGATATTACTTTACTGTTTTAATGTACGGGCTCTTCTCGGCCGTATCGGTTCAAAAAGCCGTGCGAGATCAAATGGAAGGAATACCTGTAACTAATATTTATTACGGGGTCAGCTGGTTCTCAACCATCCTCTCTTTGCTTTTACTGGTAATAGGTTTGTGGAATGCCGAACTCGATCGTAGTGAAAAAGGTTTTTACGGCATGAGTTTTACTTTAGCATTATTTGCTGCAGTTGCCGTGCAAAAGAACATTCGCGATGCTGCTATTATTGATCGCGAAAATGCAAAACACGCTGCTCATAACGAATCGTTGAACAATGATCAGCCATAAATATTTAACCGCAATGGTTTCGCAATGGTCGCTATGACTAGATACCACATTGCGACCATTGCGGTTTTGTCATCTTAAGCTTCTCAAAGGACTGCCTCTAAAACCTTACAAGATCGCCTTCGGCAATATCTTCCCCTTCCATGTTTTCTTCTGCTTATCTCCTGCAAAAGAATCGGGGTTGAATTTAAGCGTAGTTTCCCAAGCGTTCTCGGGTTTTAATTCCTCTTCCATTTCATTTAAAACACTTGTTGCAATTTTTTTATTGCGAACAATGGTAACACACTCGGTATTATAATACGCGCTTCTGGGATCCAAATTAAAAGTTCCTACAACTGTAGTTTCTCCATCAATTACCATTGATTTGGCATGCAATCCAAAAATGGGTTTGAATTTTAATTCCTTTTGCAAAGCGCCCGTCATCATTTTAAAACGGCAAACAGCATCAGGTTTAAATTCAAAAATGCGAATGCCGGTTTTTAAAAGTTCAGTTCTACATTCTTGATAAGCACCAAAAGCCTCCATATTATCTGTTGAACAAAGACTATTTGTAAGAATACGAACTTTCACACCACGCTTTACCGCATTACGCATTAAACTTTGTCCTACTTTTGTTGTAATTAAATACGGTGATTGAATATCAATACTTGTTTTAGCGCTCATTAATAATTTCATGAGTGTATCGGTGGTTATTCCGCCCGTTCCTAAATTCTCTCTGTTCTTTCCGGGAGCATCTGATACAAAACTTACATTATCCATCCACACAAGATCACCCGATGCTTGAATATTTTTAAATGCTTGAGGTAAATTTTGAATCCGTTCGCGAACCTGTGGCCAGAAATTTTCGGGATTGCAAGCATATTGATGCAAACGATCATAACGCGAAGGATTGGTAAGATTAATATCCTCTTCTTTTACTAAGGTATTTACGGGTACGCTTAACGTATCATTCCAAAATTGCTCAAAGGATGTTGAAACATTTTGAACACCTTTTCCAAGCAACATAATATCTCTATCTCTAAAATTATAATCATGATCGTAATCAAAATATTCATCGGCAATATTTCTTCCGCCGGTAATTACCACTTTACCATCCACCGTAAATGTTTTATTATGCATGCGCTGATTAAAACCTTTAAAATCATCTTTTAGTTTAGTAAGTTTTTGCAAAATACTTTTTCCAAGGTTAGCTCCGGGATTATAAATTCTAATATCAATATTCTCATGCGAATCCATGGTTAAAATATCATGAATGCCTGCTTCCACCATAATATCATCTACTAAAATGCGCACTTTTACACCTCTATCGGCGGCGCGCACTAAATAATCGCAGGCAATTAATCCCACATTATCTGTAGAGAAAATAAAATACTGTATATCAATTGTTTTTTCGGCGTATTCGCTCAACCAAGCGCGGGCAATCATGGCACTGCCACCATCCTCTAAAACGTACACGCCGGTTTTAGCAGTCATTGAATCTTTTAAAGACTCCAGTTCTTTTGAAAGCGAGGTTGACCCATCGCGATGAATGCTCTTACAAAAATCGAATTTTTGTTCGGGGATCGTATCGATCTTTTCTTCGGAGCAGGAAGAAAGAAGTATACTTAGAATTGATAGCTTTACTAGGTTACGCTTCATTTAATAAGCCTGGATAAGAGATGCCAAAGGAATATTTAATTTTTCGTGTAGATTACGAACCATTTCGAGCGTAAGCTTTCTTTTTCTATTTAATATTTCACTTACTCGACTTGTATACCCGAGTATCTCTCCCAATTCTTTTTTTGACAAATGCATTTGCTCCATACGGTACTTAATTGCCTCAACCGGATCAGGCGTTTCAATTATATAGTGTTTATCCTCATAATCTTTTATCACAAGAGCTAGCAATTGAGCTTCTTTACCTTCCTTGGTGTTTGCCTTAGCTAAAAATATCTCTTCAAAACGCTGTAACGCTTTTTGATGCTGCTGTTTCGTTTTTATTACTTCTATTGTCATTTTTTCTTCTTATTTATTGTCTTTCTCTTCTTCGGTTTAAAAACATCTATTGAATTAGCGTCAATATCATCATACGCCACGTGCGTTCCAATGAATTTAATGAACAACCACCCATTCTCATAATTTATTGCGGCCACTAAGCGATAATCATTTCCCTTTATATCAAAAACAACTCTACTGTTCTTTAAAACACTAACACTTCCGCCATAATCCTGCTTTATCTGATTAGGAGTTTTCCATTTTTTAGAAGTAACTTCCTCAAACCAGATCTCGAGCGGTATTTTAGAATCAGCGTGTTTCTTATAAAATTCGATTATAGAACTCTTATTGTATACGTTCATTCCTCTACAAAGATATATAAATAATTACCATTTTGGTAATTATTTTACCTTTTTGGTTAATTTAATGTTAATTTATATCGTTTAGAGATGGTATTCACATTCATTATCAGGGAACAAGCGAATAACCTAAGCTCAGCAAAACAAATGCGCCGCTTTGGTTAAAATTACTGAAATTAATATTGCCATTCCTTATTTTCCATTGCGTTTTAGAAACATCGTGCTCATATTCAAAAATTGTTGCAAACGCTATTCTTTTAGTAAGCCAAAATTTTGGCTGAATGCTTAGTTTTGGCGAGAAGAATGCGTTTTTATAAGTGCCTCCGGCTGATTCAATTTTTGTACTGCCTGTATTAAATCCCAGGTAAATACGCACATTAAATCTACCGCTTCTGCGTATCAATTTCCTCCCCAAACCAAAGTTGTACGAAAAGCCCGTTATTTTTGAATCTAAACTATCATTTGGTGTAAGCGCTCTTTTTATACTGCCCATAAAATACATCTGAAAAAGAACATAACCTCTGGGGCCATAATGAAAGGCATAATCGGAAAAACCAAAACCAACAAGTCGTGGAGGCGTGTTCACGTCAAATTTATCAAGTCTGTTTAAACCCTTATCAAAAGGACTCTTATACCCTCTTTGGCCATATAATACATCAAAATTCAAACGGCTCGGAAAAGTTCGTTTTTGAGGAACCGTATCTCTTACTTCACCGGGCTCCTCCTTTTTGATCTTGATCTTATCTTGAGCCTGCATACAAGTTGGGATAAACAGAACGTAAACACAAAATACCTTTAATATCCATTTAGAAAACATAAGTTAAATGTACTAAAATAATCAAAACCTCGCTTAACCGCGCCAGTGGGGCAAATTAAGGCCTAAAACTGTAACCCTGGCGTTTGTTTTAGCGTACACAATGTAAAGCGTGCTTTTGAATTATTTAATTAACCTTTTGGTTTAGGTAATTTAATATAAGCGATTCTTTTATTATTTAATTTTACAACAGAGCAGGATCACAAGATGATCGGGGCCGGAAAGGAAACAAAACATGGTACTTGTAAATATATTAAAAAAATTGAGAACACTATTTAAAATGCGTTTGAAGATCGGGTCGAAAAAATTTTATTTCGACGCCCAAAAACAACGTCCTATTTTAAACCGGTTCTTCATTTGGTATAAAAAAGCTTAATTCATATAGCCCCATATAGGTTTGGGTATATGATATAAAGATAAAGGCAGCTGAGGCTGCCTTTTTTGTTTTTGGGTTTTGGGGGGCCATCCTCCTCTTTGAGGAGGTGGCGCGGCGCAAGCCGTGACGGAGGAGGAATTCAAAATCAAGATAACTAACCGCCCAATTTTTAACCGCAAAGACGCAAAGCTCACAAAGTTTTTAAAAATAAACTCAACTGTGTTTAATTAAGAAGGCAAAGCGCCTTCGGCGTGCGCAAAGAGCGTTACTGCCTAAGCACGATGTTCGGAATCTCGCGTGACCCCATCCCCCTCTTGAGAGCCCGTACTGAGCTTGTCGAAGTAGGGTGGCATTTGCGGAGCAAATGACGGGGGAGGGAAATCACTGAATTATTTCCCCGCGGGACAATCCCGATAGCTATCGGGAGTCCCGTCCAACATAATCATTCCAGTTAAACAACAAATTCCAAACTCTTTTCGAAGCACAATCTTCCTTTGAATACAAATCTTCATCCGGAGACGCGTGCGCGAGCCAGGCGCTTCGCGCTATGAGCGTAGCCCGTGCGGAGTCCCGATAGCTATCGGGACGAAGCGCCTTGATTTTTTGGTGGATTTTATACTGAGCTTGTCGAAGTGTTTTTATCAAGAAAAAGGTAACGAAGAATTTGTTTTGGTTCTTTTTTAAAAGAACACCTCCAAAAAAACTATGCGTTCGCATAGGTGTATCTTTAAAAAATCCTCTTGACCTTTGCTGCCAAAAATGAAAAACAAATACGATTCATCGGTGGTATTTTTATACCTCATGGGCAAAGAAGACCTTCTTCCCCACTCTTTTAGAAAACAAATTCCTTACTCCACCATTTGCAGTTGGCGAAAAACCGATAGCACAAGTTATTTGGGACACGAGTTTAGGTATTTTTTTACCGAAGCCTTTACGGGTGCCGAAGTAAAATTAAAAGTACTGCAACAAAAAAAACTGTTGCACAGCATTGCGCGCTCATGGATAACGCTTTCGCATATTATTTTGCCTCTGGTTAAATCCTCTAACAATAACAAAGAAGCGCAATTTAAAATACTTACGGCCATCAGCTATTTAAAAGATCAGTTTGGCATCGATCGCACTTTAAAATTAATTGGGCTTTCAAAACCTTTGTATTACCAATGGGTATTAGAAGCACGCTTTGAATGTTTTGATTCGTATACACAATTATGCACCAAGAGACATCCACAACAATTAGAACTTAAAGAAATTGAAAAAATAAAAAGCTTGCTTCTTGATCATGAAACCAACCATTGGCCAATTTGTTCTATACAAGCCAATGCCTTACGAAAAAAACAACTCGTGGCAAGTTTATATAGTTGGTACAAATACGCGCGTATGTGGGGCATAAAGAAAAAACTAACCAAAAAACAACACAAAACTATTGGCATCATTTCAACTGCACCAAACGAATATTTACATGTAGATACAACATTTTATCCTTTAATAGATGGCAAACAAGTGGCCATTAGTTTTGTGATGGATAATTATTCTAAAATGATATTGGGATTTCATGTTTCGCAATCCAATAATTTTGAAATTGTACGAAGATCATTAAGTAATGCTTTAAAAGTAATTGCAACACATCCCGATCAAAAACATAGTTTTTTAGTAACCGATGGCGGAAAAGAAAACCATAACCAATACATAGATGCCTTTATAAGTAAATTAAGCAAGCATAAAATAACTAAGATCAGGGCACTTAAAGACATTCGTTTTTCTAACTCGCCCGTTGAGGCCGTTCACCGAACCATTAAAGGCCGTTATTTAAAGAACCGAAAGTTTGAAAGCATAAGAGCTTTGCATACGTATTTAAAATGGGTGGTTGAAGATTATAATAAAGTAAGGCCTCATTATAAACATAGGCCGCGAACGCCTTTTGAAGTATATTTTAATATGCCCCTTGATTTTGATGTTCGCAAGAGGATAAAAAGCGCTATTTCAAAAAGGGTAAAAAATAATAAATGCTCTAAATGCATACAATGTACAGGTTGCAGGACAATTAAACCTAAAGTTTACAAAACCAGGCTTATTAACAAATAAGCCCCCCATTTGCAAAAACCTACGATGTATCGTAGATTAGCATTCAGAAAAAGCGGAGAGAATGGTGATATATAAGTACATAGATGGAAAATAGAAAAAGTTCGAATCTGGGCGGGACCTCGTCACTAGTCCTGCTGCTGCAGGAAGTGATTATAATAATTATCGCTATGATGATATTGGTAATTTGATCTATGACGGATTTGAAAAGATCAGCAGTATTAAATGGAGTGTTTATGGCAAGATAAAAGAAGTTAATAATTCCGATCCTTTAAAGAAAAGTCTTAAGTTTGATTATGATGCAATGGGAAACAGGATCGCTAAGCATGTGTATGCAGGTTCAGCTTGGATGAGTAGCACATATTATGTACGCGACGCGCAAGGGAATGTGATGGGAACATACGAACATAAAGACATATGCACTAACTGCCCTTCATCTACGCCTATCTTTGCGATGAGTTATAAATTATTAGAGCGTGATGTTTATGGAAGCAGCCGATGTGCCATTGATCAACATACGCTTGAGCTGCTTGCCTCATATAGCAATCAGGTATACGAGCGTATTGTTGGTAGTAAGACCTTTGAAATGAGTAATCATTTAGGAAACGTGATAAGTGTGGTAAGCGACAGAAAGATACCAATCGAGGATGCAAGTAATGTAGGTAATATAAAACATTACATACCACAGATACTTACTGCAACGGATTATTATGCATTTGGTGAAGCGATGGAAGGAAGGGTGTTTAATAGTGATAAGTATAGATACAGCTTCAATGGACAAGAGAAGGATGATGAAGTAAAAGGTGGTGGGAATAGCTACGATTATGGCGCGAGGATTTACGACCCGCGTTTAGGAAAATGGTTAAGTGTAGATCCATTCGCAACTAATTACGTATCGTTTTCACCGTATTGCTTTGTTGGAAATAGCCCAATAATTGCGGTAGATCCAGATGGTAAGAGAATTGTAGTGGTAGTAGGCGATAAAGAATACAGAATTGGCGCCTTTAACTTTTTTAAGCCAAAGGAAGTAAGACAAGCTTATGCAGCATTAAAATATTTGAACTCCGGAGAAGTAAAAGCTCAAGTGAATAGAATCGGAGAACTTAAGGCCGATAAGAAAAACATTGTTAGAATTCATGTAGGAGAGTTCAATAACAGCTCGTCAACAGGATCGCACCATGATCAAAAAACCGGTAAAACATATCATGACCTGAATTGGAATCCTGACGCTGAGACATTTTTAACCACATATGATGAAAACAATACAAAACTAACAAGAGGTGTCTCCTACTCACCCGCTATGGGCCTATATCATGAATTAGCACATAAGTATCATAAAATTTTTGGCAAAAAATCTTATGATGGCCGAACGTATGATGAGCGCAAAAAAATGCCTATTGATCCTAATGACAAATATGAAGGGCCAGAAGAAGAAGTAACTATTAAAGAAGTTAACAAGGTAGCAAAGGCATTAGGAGAACCGCAGGCAGAAAATCATAGTGGCGAAGAGGTAGAAATTGGCAAGGGAGTAAAGCATTTTACTGGGCAAAAGGAAGCTGATAAGATTAATGAAGAGATTGAAAAAGATTTTAAAGAAAATCTTAAAAAAACTGTAAAAAAGAAATAGATGAACTTTTTTATTTGGAGAACAATTGCTCTATTCATTGTATTGCATAATTTAACTGGATGCAAGGCAATACGTAACAATAAAACAAAATCACTCTGTAAGGATGATAGAGTGATTTGTTATAATAATAAAATTATAGGTAAGATATTCTATGAAGCTGATTCATCGATTTATTTAAACCACTTTGAGAAGGTTATAATCGACAAAGAGAGAGTTATTGGTTTGGATAGCCTTATTTCTAATTATGTAATAAATCATGAAAAAAGCACTTACAAGATAAAGGTATACTATAATGAATATTTCAGGCAGTACTTAGTTTATAAAGATTCAGGCACAATTTATATTAATATTGCGTTCCATAAACATTTCCAGAAATATTTGTTAGAGTATTGGACTGAAATGGACGATGGGCATGATGATTATTTTAATATTAAGTACGACTTCAGTAATAAAAAGATCATAAAATATAAGACTAATTAGTCCGGTTATAAAGATAGTTCTCCATTTCCACAATTAGCAAAGAACCATTTCCCGGAAAAATTACCTTTTGGGTTTCTTATTTTCCGTATCTTGTATTCATAAATCTACGTTCAAATACTCCCACCATCGGCTTTTTCAGCGGCTATTGTATATCAAACAATTTGTACAAATACAGCTTCAACGGCAAAGAAAAAGATGACGAGGTGAAGGGAAGTGGAAATAGTTTGGATTATGGTTCTAGGATCTATGATTCGAGATTAGGTAGGTGGTTGAGTTTGGACCGATTGCAAAGAAAGTATCCAGAAGTCAGTCCATACAACTTCTGTGCAAACAATCCATTATTCTTCGTGGATATGGATGGATTGGAAGTAATTCCCTTACCAAACTTTCAAAAATCCTATTTATACAAGACTTTTTTAAAGCTTAAAAGTAGCAATTCTGTTTATAATGATTTTCTACTTGATTATGATAATCCGGAACACGCTTTTGATTTCAAATTAGGTGTTGATGATCAAAAAGTTGGAAGTACTCGCTATGCAATGACTGATTTTGAAGTTTCTAAAGATGGTCCAGGTAAATCGGTCGTTGTTGGTGTTATTGGAAATTCTTACTATTTAGGAATCCCTAATGATGCTGGAATGGAAGATAGAGCTACTTCAGAAATTTTTGATGTTCAAACTCTATTACATGAAGCTGGTCATGCCTATCTTAAAGCTTTAAATCAAGATGACCCAAAGGCGAAAGGAGACTCACATGAGAATTATTCATCTATACAAAGACAAACATTTACAGGATTGAAAGAATATAGTGATGAAAACAAGCTCGGTTACTCCGATGAAGATTTGGAGAATCTTTCATGGACAGGAATTGAAAATAGCACAGCTTTTGATGATATGATTAAAGATAAATCAACGAAGAGTGGCCTTTCAATGCAAGAGGAATTTAAAAAATACGAAACCCACAAAGAAAAGCTCAAGTACGAAAAGGCACCAAATCAAAAGAAATAGGATAAATAATTAATTTTGATAAAAATGAGAGTTAAGTGTTTTGGAGTATTTTTATTGCTTGTTCTGTTAACTGAATATTCATTTAGTCAAAATCAGGTTGTTTACACATTCAGAGTCTTCAAGCAATATTTGTCGGATAGCATAAAAAGTGGTTATTATGGAAGGGATTTTGAGTTTGAGTCAAAGAGGGTCTTCTTGCCTGATAGTTCATTCTTTGATGACCCACAGTTTACAAGAAAGAGATCCTTATTCACGACTGATACATTCAAACTGGTTAAATCGAAGTGGTTTTTTAAGAATCATGGAAGTTGGGAGGTTTTTTTTGACAAAGCTAAGAGAGTTAGAAGTTTTTTTTATATCAGTGGCAGAAAGTATAAAATTGTTTGGGGTAAAAAATGTTACTTTGGAGAAATTAAATCTTATAGATTGTATTTCGAACCTGTTGGATTCGAATCTAGTCATAGTTTCGAATTCTTTTTTTCGCCAATATATGGGATTATTGCAATTCCTGGCGATGTAGTTTTAATAAGGGAAGATATTCTAAAGAAATTGAATGAGATTCAAATAAAAAATTGTACTTGTTTTAAAAAGTGGTGAAACTTCGTAGGCGAATAATTATACCGCTCGTGCGGATTTGTAATCCTTGCTTAATAAAGTCAACCGATCATAGATAAGAAAGCAAGCACTAATTCAAAAAGCCAGTTTAACACCTGGCTTTTTTGTTGCCCTAAGTGATGGATCTTTAAGCGCAACGCCACTTTGTTTTTAAGCTCAAATTTTGTACATTTACTAAACAAAAATCAAAGTTTTGCTTAAAAGGTCTCTCATCATACTTGTATGTTTTTTCAGTGGTGTTGCGCCTGCTCAATTAGCGAGGATACTAATATGATCGAAAAAACTAAAACAAATCTCATACTTTGAATATTTATTGATAAAGACTTAAGGTTGTTGTCATTTCACTTCCATTTTAACTTCTCTCGCTTGATCAGATGTTCCAACTACTCCTGGTTGTGTTTTTATTCGCGCGTCCTTTATTCCAAAATCTTTAACTAGTATTTCTTTAACCACCCTGACTATTTAATAATCAGGGTTTTAAGTCAATCCAAATAGTGGATTTTTGTAGCCCGTACGGGAATCGAACCCGTGTTCCAACCTTTAACATACTCAAATATAAACTTTTTTCCGCTTTTTCTGAATGCAATACTGCGATGTATCGTAGATTTTGCGGAAAATGATGCAGGAGCTAGGAGAGTATGACCCACGACCGTAGCTGCATATGTAATTGCTTTTTTAGATATTTTTACCTAAATTCGTATTAACAAAGAACCTTATGACGAGTACCGCCTTAAAAAAGAAGATTCACGAATACATTGATATCACAGATGATAAGATATTAATGGCAGTTTATACATTGCTTGAAGCACAGGCAAAGGCCTCAGAAAATAAGATCGAATTCAACGATGATATGATCAAGGAATTGGATAAACGCCGGAAATTACATTTGTCGGGAAAATCTAAGTCTTACAGCTTTGAAGAAATAAAAAAGCAAGTCCTTTCAAAGCATAAAAAATGAAATATATTTTAGTGATAAAAGAGCCTGTGAATATAGAGATCACAGAGGCTTTTGAATACTATGAAAAAACTCAGATCGGTTTAGGAATTAAGCTTTTAGAAGCTATTGACGAGGCGCTAAAAAGTATCAAGTTAAATCCGGTAGGTTTCCAAATCAAATATAAGGTTTACAGAACAAGATCCACTAAGCCATTTCCATATGTTTTAATTTATGAAGTAAATGGTAAAGAGATCATTGTGTACCAGTTCTTTTGCACAAAAAAAGATCCTCGTAAAAAATTCAGAAACAAAAATTAAAAATTGAATGCAAGATGCGTAACCGTTAATACCTAATGCGCACAGGTATTGGTTGATGCATCTTGGCTCATGTATCACTTTAATAATGAAACGGGGAAATTCAAATAAAAATATCCCTTTTAAGTCAAATTATTTGTTTAACTTTACCAATAATTAGTTAAACATATAATTTGCACCAATACCATGCTTCATAGTCTCCATAAAAAGCAATTGATAAAAAGTACTATAACTGAACTTTGGAATTTTATTAGTGATCCCGCTAATTTGGCAACTATAACGCCACCCGAAATGAATTTTAAAACGTTAAGTAACTTAAAGGATAAAAAAATTCATCCGGGGCAGATCATCGAATACCAAGTAAGTCCTTTGCTTGGTTTAAAGATGCATTGGGTAACCGAAATAACGCACGTAAAAACCGAAGAATATTTTGTTGACGAACAACGTTTTGGTCCTTACACTTTTTGGCATCATCAACATAGCATAAAACAAACGCCCAATGGCATTGAAATGCAAGACGATATTCATTACAAAATTCCAATGGGTGCTATTGGCCGATTGCTCAACAAATTATTCATTGCCAAAAAACTCGAACGCATATTTGAGTATAGAAAAAAGAAATTAGAAGAGTTATTTCCAAATTAATTACATGAATGACTGATACAACCAACATACGCGCCACCAACACAAACGCTCTAGTTCGCGGAATAGCTTGTAGCGTTCCCATTATTTTAATGGGTTTTCTATCAGGCATGTCTACTACATCTGAAATTGCAAATTGGTATAGTCAGTTGCAAAAACCAAGCTTTAATCCTCCTAATTTTATTTTTGGTCCGGTATGGAGTGCTCTATACATATTAATGGGGATCTCACTCTCAATCATTATTGGAAAAAGATCTAACCGCATACGAACTATTTCTATAACGCTATTTGTAATTCAGTTTGCAATTAATTTATGTTGGAGCTATATATTTTTTAATTTACACCAAACAGGATGGGCATTTATAGAGATCATATGTATGTGGCTAACGATACTAGCCATGATCATTAGCTTTTACAAGATCCATAAAACAGCAGCGCTGCTTCAAATTCCGTATTTAATTTGGGTAAGCTTTGCAAGCATTCTTAATTATAGTATCTATGTTCTTAACTAAGAATACAAAAACTGATGATAACTTATTGCCATTAGAAGATCATTATTATTTAATATTGAAAAACATTACTCATTGAACTCATACCAAATAGCCGACCTTGAAAGGTTAACCGGAATTAAAGCGCATACTATTCGTATTTGGGAGAAACGCTATAATTTAATAGAGCCTCATCGTACATCCACCAATATAAGATATTACGACGATGATCAGGCACGCAAGCTTTTGAAGGTGTCTACTCTATTAGCGCAAGGAATAAAGATCTCGAAGATCTCGGAATTTTCTGATAAAGAGATCAATTCAAGGATCCAGGAATTACAACATGTTGTGAGCGAAGATGCTATTTGCACAGGTTTTATAAATGAGCTTACCGCCGCGATGCTTGCGTTTGATGAGACTGCATTTGAAAAAACATTTTCTTCAGCAGTTATTCGATTTGGAATGTATCAAGCTATGCTCAAAGTATTCTATCCATTTTTACACAAAACAGGATTAATGTGGTCGATGGAAGAAGCCATGCCCGTACAAGAACATTTTGCAAGTGCTATCATTCGCCGAAAATTAATTACTGCCATTGACGGATTACCGGCGCCAACCAAACGTTCAAAGAGCTTCGTTCTTTTCCTTCCAAATGAAGAGTGGCACGAAACAGGGCTGTTATTTTCAGATTATATCATCCGAACGCATGGTTACAAAACCGTTTACCTTGGGCAAAATGTTCCTGCCAACAATTTGCTTGATGTAATTAAAAATGTAAAACCCACACATCTTCTAACGCTCTACATTGCTCGCCACAAACCCGAGCAGATCGTTTCTGATCTATTATTCATTTCAAAAAAACATCCGGGCATAAAATTAATGGTTGCAGGAAGCTATCCTTTAGATCAACTTGTTAAAAAGATAAAAAACATCACCCTTCTTAGCTCCCCTTCAGAGCTAGTGAAAAACCTGTAAGTAGCTAATTTCAATACCATTCACTCCCCCCATTTCAACTATTATTAACATTTTAGTAGATAGATCCATTTGGTAGTTTCAGTTTTGTTTAATATTTTTGCATATAAGTTAAACAAAATAAATGTCTAAAATTAATATCATAGGTAGTGGGTTCTCCGGATTAGCGGCTGCGGCATATTTAGCCAAGCAAGGAAATACCGTTACAGTGTTAGAAAAAAATGCTCACATAGGCGGAAGAGCTCGTGCCTTTGAAGAGAACGGCTTTATGTTTGACATGGGCCCTAGCTGGTACTGGATGCCTGATGCGTTTGAAACCTTCTTCAATAACTTTGGCAAAACAACTTCCGATTACTATGATCTAAAAAAACTTGATCCGGGCTTCCAGATATTTTTTGGAAAGGGAGAAGTGATACAAATACCTGATAATAAAGAAGAACTTCTTGAACTTTTTGAAAGTATAGAAAAGGGAAGCGGTGATAAGCTCACTACATTTTTAAAAGAAGGTGAATTTAAATACCGTGTGGGAATGCAAAAACTGGCATACAAGCCTGCTCTTTCATGGTTAGAGTTTGCCAATTATGAAGTTATTAATGGGGCAATTAAATCGCATATGTTCAGGTCGATCAAAAACTACGTTAGAAGTTTTTTTAAAGATGAAAGATTGGTTGCCATTATGGAATTTCCCGTGCTTTTTTTAGGAGCAAGGCCAAAAAACATACCTGCCCTTTATAGTTTAATGAATTACGCCGCCTTGGAGCTAGGAACATTTTACCCCATGGGTGGGATGCGAAAAATAACTGAAGGTATGCAGCAGCTAGCTATGGAAATGGGCGTGGATATAATAACAAACTGCGAGGTAAATAAGATCAATGCCACACATAAATTAGTCAGTAGTGTTAACACAAGCCAAGGCGAGTTTGCGTGCGATGCTCTATTAGCCACAGGAGATTACCATCATATTGAACAAAAATTACTTGATCCTGAATTTAGGAATTACAAGACCGGTTATTGGGATAAAAAAACGCTTGCTCCTTCATGCCTTATATTTTACGTTGGCGTTTCTAAAAAAATAAAAAAACTTATTCATCATAATCTATTTTTTGATCGCGATTTTGAAAAACACTCATTTGAGATCTACGACGAACCACAATGGCCAAGCGATCCTTTGTTTTATGTATGCTGCCCTTCAAAAACAGACGAGAGCGTTGCCCCAATAGGCATGGAAAATCTGTTTATCCTTATTCCAATTGCTCCCGGCTTAAATGACACAAATGAACTGAGAGAAAGTTATTATACAAAAGTAATGGAACGTTTAGAGAAGGAGTGTGATGATAGTATTAACGCTCATGTGATTTACAAAAAACGCTACTGCGTTAACGATTTTGTTACCGATTACAACGCATTTAAAGGTAATGCCTATGGCCTGGCAAATACCTTATCTCAAACTGCGGTATTTAAACCTTCTATTCGCAATAAACATTTAAAGAACCTCTTTTACGCAGGGCAACTAACGGTTCCAGGACCTGGAGTGCCGCCTGCGCTTATTTCAGGAAAGATATCTGCACAACAAACCATTAACTATTTAAAAAAGACCAACCATGAAGCACTTGTTTGATGAAGTATCATATGCTACAAGCAAACTCACTACCAGAACTTATAGCACTAGTTTTTCCCTTGGTATTCATTGCCTAAAAAAAAGCATTCATGAACCTATTTATAATATCTATGGCTTTGTTCGCTTTGCCGATGAAATAGTAGATTCATTTCATGATTATGATAAACGCTTACTATTTGATGAATTTAGGCAAGAAACTTATAAAGCCATTGATAGAGGTTTAAGCTTGAACCCCGTTCTTAATAGCTTTCAAAAAGTGGTGAAGCAATATAAGATCGAAATAGAATTGATCGATTGCTTTTTAGATAGCATGGAAATGGATCTTACACAACAATTCCATTCCGAAGATTCATACAAGAATTACATTTTAGGATCGGCAGAGGTAGTTGGCTTGATGTGCTTGCGTGTATTTACAAATGGAGATGAAGATTCATATCAAAAATTAAAACCCTCTGCTATGAAATTAGGTTCTGCCTTCCAAAAGATCAATTTCTTACGCGATCTAAAGGACGATTATAAAACACTAGGCCGTATATACTTTCCAAATGTTGATATTGCTCGTTTAACGGCGAAAGAAAAAGCAGAAATTGAATTGGACATAGAAGCAGATTTTAGAGCGGCCTTAGAAGGTATTAAACAACTACCCACAACCTCCAGATTTGGTGTGTATGTTGCCTATGTTTACTACTACGCTCTTTTTACAAAGATCAAAGGGATTCCTTCATGTAAGATCATGTTGGAAAGAATACGAATTTCTAACTACCAAAAGGTGGGTTTACTTGCGCGTTCATATTTTAAACACAGCCTTAGAATGTTATGAGGATTTTTTTAAAGATAATATTAGCTATATTCATTCCACTAAACATATTTGGCGGTGACAATGACATCATCAAAGTTCGTAATCTTTATTATAAAGCTTCTGAAGATAAGGATGAAGCGGAAAAATTTTATGATCACCTAAAAACATCACCAAGCATTAGCCCAAATTTACTTGTCGGTTATAAAGGCATGTCATACATGATAAAAGCTAATTATTCATGGAATCCTTATAACAAACTTAGTTTCTTTTTGAAAGGAAAGGATCTTTTAGATAATGCAATAGTAAAAGAACCTACAAATATCGAACTCAGATTTCTTCGTTATTGCGTTCAAACCAATGCCCCTAGCTTCTTAGCCTATAGCAGTAAAACCAAAGAAGATAAAGCTGTGATCTTATATGGATATTCGATGCTAAAAGACGGTGACCTTAAGGATCGTATTAAAAATTACATGAATAATCCTAAATATTGCAGCATAGAAGAAAGAAATTTATTTTAATACAATGTTAATTTATAACTTTAACTAATGAACTGGCTACTAAATATTTTTACAATAGCAACTGCATTTATCGGGATGGAAGCCGTTGCTTGGCTAGCGCATAAATATATTATGCATGGATTGCTTTGGAATTTACATAGAGATCATCACGAGCCACACGACCACAGGACTTTCGAAAAGAATGATTATTTTTTTGTGATTTTTGCCCTCCCAGCAATTATTTGCTTTATAATAGGTTTTGAGAATTTCAGTTTTCCCTTTTGGATAGGAATTGGGATCACCCTTTATGGAGCAGCCTACTTCTTTATTCATGATCTTTTTATCCATCAGCGATTAAAAGTATTGCGTAACGCAAATTCACTTTACTTTAGAGCTATAAGAAAAGCGCACAAGATCCATCATAAGCACTTAGGGCCAGAGAATGGTGAATGCTTTGGGATGCTTTGGGCCCCTATCAAATATTTTAAGGAGGTTAAAAAGAATGAACAATAAGTTCACTTACTTAATTATTGATGTTGCTACCATTTTGGCACCTTTTATTTTTAGTTTTCATACCAAACTAAATTTTCACAAAACATGGAAGGCATTTTGGCCGGCAAACATATTGGTTACCATACTTTTTATTGCCTGGGATATGCTTTACACAAAAATTGGTGTGTGGGGTTTTAACGAAAACTATATTTGCGGTCTTAAAATTCTAAATCTTCCTATAGAAGAAGTTCTTTTTTTCATTTGTGTGCCATATGCAAGCTTATTTACTTACCACTGCTTCAAACTATTTTTTAAGAAAATAAAAATAAACTCATTATACGTATCCATTTTTCTTATCATCAGTCTATCTATTACAGGTATTGTTTTGTTACAAAACTTTATACAGTGGTTACCTTACTCTCCTTATGTAGCCTTATCATCTACTTGTTTTTCATAGAAAAAGCAAAATGGCTGTCTCTTTTTTACTTTAGTTATCTCATTATTCTTCTCCCATTTTTTATTGTTAATGGAATTTTAACCGGCTCATGGATAGATGAGCCAATTGTGTGGTATAACAATACCGAAAATATGAATGTGCGACTTTTTACGATCCCTTTTGAGGACGTATTTTACGGAATGCTCTTGTTATTATTAAACACTTGGCTGTATGAGCGAAACTTACAAAAAGGTTCATAAACAAAGGATCCTCTTTTTTCCCTTTGATCTCATGTCGCACCAACTGCGATGTGTAGTTTTAGCCAAACAGTATCCCAATAGCGAGATTCTTTTCTCTAGTTCGCTTTCTTATGGGTCATTTATTAAAAAAGAAGGTTATGAAACTTTTCATGTTGAAGATTTCGATCCTCAAAAAGTAATGCAATGCGCCGAAAAATTTGATTTCTCATGGCTTAATCATAAAGACATACAACGCATTTTTTTATCACAGGTAGAAGTGATACAAAACTTAAAACCCGATCTTGTCATTGGAGATACATCTCCTACATTAAAAATGGCCGCTGAATATACTGGAGTTCCATATACTTCCTTAATGAACGGATACATGAGCAAATACTATAAAAACGTTCGTGCCTTATCTAAAACACATCCCGGCCACAAGCATCTATCTAAATTACCACCTTCAGTCTCCAACCGCATAATAAAATTTGCAGAGGCGATCTCCTTTAGAATAGTTCATCAACCATTTAAGAAATTACGACGCAAATACAAACTAAAACATGTAAGTAGTTATATAAATGAAATGGAAGGCGATCAAAATTTGATTTGCGATCATGAATATCTATTTCCTCAAAACAACTTGCCAAAGCATTATAAGATCATTGGTCCTTTGATGTATAAAACTAATAATGAGGAATCAGAACTCATTTCCATACTTAATAATGGTAAAAAAACAATTTGCGTTTGTATGGGAAGCTCTGGGAATTGGAATAAATTACAGTTTCTATCATCTCAAAAATATTCAGATTACAATATTCTCACCGCAGGAGATACAAGAAAAAGCATCAGTGGGGAACATGTTATTTCAAAAGATTTTATTGCCCTTGAAACCATTTTACCATTTTGCAACTTGTTGATTTCCCATGGAGGAAATGGCACAATATATCACGGCATAGAAAATAAAACGCCGATGCTTTTTGTCACAACTCATTTTGAGCAAGAATGGAATGTACAACAACTCGAAGCTTTAGAGCTAGGTAAATGCATTGATGATGATACAGAACAAAAACTGAATGAGGCTCTCGCTTCATATTAACACCCTGCACACTATTAGATCAATAGTTTTCCGTCTGAAAACTAATAAAAATCAATGATCCCATTATTTGCTTACCTTTGGTCTTGATGCAAACCTCCATTAAACCCTCCCCTTTTGAATCTCTTACCAAAGTGATCAGCGATTATAGTCCTGAAGGGACTAAACAGAAATTGGAATTACTTGAAAAATGCTCCAAGGAAAAAATTCAAAAGTCAAAAGAAATTCTTCACTACCACGATACACTTTTGTTTTTGTGCGGTTATGCAGAGAATAAAGAAGTATTTGATGCGGCCATGGAAGAAATGAACCGTTTGTGCGATGCGGTTTTAGAATTGAGCGATGTGAAAAAAGATAGTTTAAGCAGTAGCGGTATTGCTTTTACCCAAACGCAGAGTAGTTTTAGTTTAAAGATCATGTTGTGGTTGGTGAATAGTTTCACAAGTGACGTTTCGTTACATTCTTTTGATGAGGAAGGCCTTCATCCTAAGGAATTACTTAAATACAGCATGAACGAGATGGAATTTGAGATGATCAGTGATGAAAAGTTGACAAAACTCAAATGGCTGGAAAAAGCAAGTGGCTTTAAAAAGAAAAAAGATATTTTAAAATGGTATGTAACAAAGGTAAATGAATTGCCTTTGGAAGATCAACTTAAAGAACAATTGTTTGAGAGCACTAAATTATATACCAAAATTACACCTTCTGGTCCTAAATTCTCAAGAAGTTTTGGAAGTGTGAGTATTTCATCGCGCTATTTTCATTCAAACGGTATCTTAAAAAAATTCAATGAGGCCCAACTCATCCATTCCAAACTTCCTAAAGAAAAAAAATTAAGTACAGCGCAAAAAGAAGAAGTTTTATCTGCTTCTCGAATTGCTTTAGCCCTACTTCACCGCGAAACTGATCCCATTACCTATTCTTCGCCTGCAGGGATAAAAGTTTTTGACTTAGAACACGGTTTAAGCATTGCTCTTTTCAGCATCGATGCCCAATGGCGCTTGCCCATGGAAAGTTATATTGGTTTTATGATGTTTAAAAACGGTTATCCCATGAGTTACGGTGGAGCTTGGTTGTTTGGAAAACGTTCATTGATTGGCATAAATATTTTTGAAGCCTTCCGCGGTGGCGAATCGGCTTTTGTGTTTGCTCAATTACTTCGCACCTACCGCCAGGCTTTTGGCGCCGAACAATTTGAAGTGGAGCCTTATCAATTTGGTAAAAATAATCCCGAAGGATTAAAGTCGGGAGCCTTTTGGTTCTACCACCGCTTTGGATTTAGGCCGGTGGATCAAAAATTAAATGCGCTCTCTGAAACAGAACATCAAAAAATAACAAGCATTAAAGGTTATCGTTCATCCATTGATATTTTAAAACAATTTACACAATCAACTCTTGGTGTAAATTTTGGAACCGACAAACCAGGGATTTCTCCTTCGCAGATCAGCTATTTTATAACGAACGTTATTGCCCAACAATTTAAGGGCGAACGAAAAGCTGCCGAAGAAAAAGCAAAACAAATTTTAAAAATAAAACTGGGATTGGTTTACTCTAAATTAAAAAAAGAAGAAAAAGTCGGTTTTGATAAATTGAGTTTATATGTGGCTTTTTGTTTGGATCTGGAGAAGATAAATGCAAAAGATAAAGCGCAGTTAATAAAACTGATCAAAGAAAAAGGAACGGATGAATTTGAATATATAGTGAGTTATATTAAGTTTCCGTTTCAGAGGTATTTTGTGAAGGAATTGGTTGATTTTAAGGTGAAATAAACCCCTCCTTTTTAACCACGGAGGAGCATAGAGGTCTCATAGAGTTACACGGAGAATGGATTACACGGAGGGCTCATATCCATTAACCAAGCTCTTAATTCCATATTTTAGTCTTTTTACATTAAAATTAATTAGTAGGCCGCGATGAAAATTTCCCAGTTTCATATAGGTTAAAGTCTGAGCGATATGAACATCATTTATTGCTTCCACACTTTTTAGTTCTATAACAATTCTATTATTTACGAGCAGATCTATCCTATAACCGCAATCGAGCTTTACCTGCTTAAATACCAAAGGCATTGCTTTCTCCTTTTCAACTTCAAAACCTTCCTCCATGAGGTTATAAAAAAGACATTCTTTATAAGAACTTTCTAGCAGTCCTGGCCCCAAAGTGCTGTGCACTTCCATTGCATTTCCAATGATTCGTGCTGTTAATTCATCTTCTGTCATGGATCAAAATTATAACCAAAACAAAGAGTGATTGCCAGCTTTTATAGCAATTTCAAAAAATTCTCCATAAACCTCTACTCCATGAACCTCCATGAGACCTCCGTGCGCCTCCGTGGTTAATTGCCTCTAAAAACCGTGTGGTTAAATGCCTCTAAAAGCTCTCTCCCGCGTTGTTACTACCTTGTCAATATCTTCTTTTTTAAAACCCCCTCTTAACCTTATCTTTACACGGTTTATCTCATTGGTAAATCACCATTTTTAAGACATTTTTTACTATGCCCAAAGATACATCCCTAAAATCAGTACTAATTATCGGTTCAGGTCCCATTATTATTGGTCAAGCTTGCGAATTTGATTACGCCGGTTCACAAGCCGCAAAAAGTTTACGCGAAGAAGGCGTAGAAGTTACGTTGATCAATAGTAATCCGGCTACCATCATGACGGATAAAGTTACAGCCGATCATATTTATCTTTTGCCTTTGGATGTAAAATCCATTATTCAAATATTAGGCGAGCGCAAAATTGACGCGGTGCTTCCAACCATGGGCGGACAAACTGCTTTGAACTTCGCAATGAAATGCGAAGACCTTGGCATTTGGAAAAAACATAATGTGCGCATGATCGGTGTGGATACACAAGCTATCAAAGTTACCGAAGATCGCGACTTGTTTCGTATGCGCATGGAAGAAATTGGAGTGCCAATGGCGCCAAGTAAAATTGCCAAATCATTTTTAGAAGGAAAATCCATTGCACAGGAATTTGGTTTTCCTTTGGTTATTCGTCCTTCTTTTACATTAGGAGGAAGTGGCGGCTCGGTAGTGTACGAAAAAGAACAATTTGATTCTCTATTAAATCGCGGTTTGCAAACTTCCCCAATTCACGAAGTATTAATTGATAAAGCAGTTTTAGGTTGGAAAGAATACGAATTAGAATTGTTGCGTGATAAGAACGATAACGTTGCCATCATTTGTTCGATAGAGAATTTTGATCCTATGGGAGTTCACACAGGCGATAGCATTACTGTTGCGCCAGCGATGACCTTAAGCGATACAACCTACCAAAAAATGCGTACCATGGCCATTATGATGATGCGCAGTATTGGAAATTTTGCCGGAGGTTGTAATGTGCAGTTTGCTGTAAGTAATGATGATAAAGAAGATATTATTGCAATCGAAATTAATCCACGTGTTTCTCGTTCATCAGCATTAGCAAGTAAAGCAACAGGTTATCCAATTGCACGTATTGCTAGTAAATTGGCAATTGGATACCATTTGGACGAATTGATCAATCAAATTACTAAACAAACTTCCGCTTACTTTGAACCAACTTTAGATTACGTGATTGTAAAAATTCCTCGTTGGAACTTTGATAAATTTAAAGGTTGTAATCGCGAATTAGGTTTCCAAATGAAATCGGTTGGTGAGGTAATGGCTATTGGGCGTAGTTTCCAAGAGGCTTTACAAAAAGCGTGTCAGAGTTTAGAGATAAAACGAAATGGTTTAGGTGCTGATGGGAAAGAAATTACAAATCAAGCTGAATTACTAAATGCGCTTGAAAAACCAAGTTGGAATCGTTTGTTCATGATCTACGATGCCATGAAATTGGGGATCTCTATCAAAACCATACAAAAACTCACCAGAGTTGATATGTGGTTCTTAACTCAGATCGAAGAAATGATCGCGTTAGAGAATGAAATTTCAAATTACAAAATTGAAACCCTTTCAAAAGATCTGTTGTACGAAGCAAAACAAAAAGGTTATGCCGATAGACAAATTGCACATTTATTAGATTGTTTGGAAAGTGCAGTTTACAATAAACGCAACGAAATGGGCATTAAGCGTGTGTACAAATTAGTAGATACTTGCGCAGCCGAATTTGAAGCAAAAACACCTTACTACTACTCTACCTTTGAAGATGAGAACGAAAGCGTTCGCAGCGAAAAGAAAAAAGTAGTGATCTTAGGAAGTGGTCCTAACCGTATTGGACAAGGAATTGAATTTGATTACAGTTGTGTGCATGGTGTTTTAGCAGCTAAAGAATTAGGTTATGAGACCATCATGATCAATTGTAATCCTGAAACAGTTTCAACTGATTTTTCTACAGCAGATAAATTATATTTTGAGCCGGTATTCTGGGAACATATTTACGATATCATTCAGCATGAAAAACCGGAAGGTGTAATTGTGCAATTGGGCGGACAAACGGCTTTAAAGCTTGCCGAGAAATTAGATCGTTACGGTATAAAAATAATTGGTACCGATTTCAAATCGTTAGATCTTGCCGAAGATCGTGGAAGTTTTTCTACACTCTTAAAAGAAAATAAAATTCCCTATCCAAAGTTTGGAGTGATCCAAGATAGTGAAGAAGCTATCACACTTTCAAAAGAATTAGGTTTTCCGTTGTTGGTTCGTCCAAGTTACGTATTAGGCGGACAAAGCATGAAGATCGTGATCAACGAAGAGGAATTAGAACAACACGTTGTGAAGTTATTGAATGATCTTCCGGATAATAAAGTTTTATTGGATCACTTTTTAGAAGGTGCTATTGAAGCCGAAGCCGATGCTATTTGCGATGGTAAAGATGTTTACATCATTGGCATTATGGAGCATATTGAACCTGCAGGAATTCACAGTGGAGATAGTTACGCTGTACTTCCTACATTCGACTTAAGCGAAGATGTGCTTAAACAAATTGATAAGCACACACGCACCATAGCTGTTGCCTTAAAAACAGTTGGCTTGATCAATATTCAGTTCGCGGTGAAAGATGGAATAGTTTATATCATTGAAGCTAATCCTCGCGCTAGTCGTACTGTTCCTTTTATTGCCAAAGCATACGATGAGCCTTACGTAAATTACGCAACCAAAGTGATGTTAGGAGCCAAGGTGAAGGATTTTAAATTTGCGCCGAAGAAAAAGGGTTATGCAATAAAAATACCGGTATTCAGCTACGAGAAATTCCCTGAGGTACAAAAAGAATTAGGTCCTGAGATGAAATCAACTGGTGAGGCTATTTACTTTATTGATGATCTAAACGACGAATATTTCCAGAACATTTATAGCGAACGTAATTTATACTTAAGCAAATAATGTGAGATATATCCTTCTTTCATATTTCATTCTCTTCTTAGCTGAGAATTCGTTTTCCCAAAAAAAAAGCAAATTAGACTCGCTTCTGGAAAAGGAAAGTACATTTAAGAAAGATACAAGCGGGATTAAAAATTACCTTTCTATCGCGAGCAAGATCAAGAAAAGAAGTTTCGACAGCGCCATGCTCTACTCTAAAAAAGCATTAGATCTCGCGACCGAACTTAAAAACGAACAGTTTTACATGAAGGTAAGGCTTGAAAAATGCCAAATTATTAAAAGCCTTGGAAACTTTAAGCAGTTCGGCGATTCCCTTTTAGACGTTTATAATGATCCAAGACTTGTTCTTTATCCTTCAACGCACTTAAAGGCTTGCCAAGATATCGGCATTAACTATCGCTATCTTTCGAACTTTGATAAATCTATTAAATATCTATTGGAAGCCATTAGTATCGCCAAAAAATTCAATCACAAGAATGGCATGTTTAATTCTTCCAACAGCATTGCTAATACGTATTCACAAGCGGGCATTATAAAAAAATCAAAGATAGATCTTGAACGAGCCTTAGAAAATTACAAAGAAGCGATAAAGTATGTTGATCCAAATGATTTGGTTACAAAGGGAACTGTATTAAATAACCAAGGCGTAACCTATTTTCATATCGGGCAGCTTAATAAAGATACACTCACTATGATCAAAGCCATTGATCTTTATAAAATATCTTTAGAGTGTCGTTTAAAGCTAAATGATTCTGCCGGTGTCGCTAATAACTACAATAACATTGGGAGCGCATATCACGAAATTTATCAAATCAACAGCAAACCTGAATATATCCATAAAAGCATCAGTAACTACGAGCTTGCTATAGCTATTGGTGAAAAGATAGAATTACCAGAGGTGTATACTTTTTATGCAAACTACGCCGGGGGATATAGCACTCTTTTTGATATTACAAAGGATAAAAAGCACGCTCAAAAGGCCCTTAAATACATGATGATCGCCTTCAGCGAAAGTATTAATAATAATGATACATATAATCAAATGAACGCTTCAGACGGTTTGGCAAAGACGTTCTCTAATTTGGGTAAAAATGATTCAGCGGTAAAATATTACCAAATACATATTGCTTTAAAAGACACCATCCTAAGTGCGGAGAATAAACAAGTAGCCGAAGACCTTGCAATGAAGTATGAAACTGATCTTAAGGAAACAGAAAATAATAGTCTTAAGAACGAAGCGGTTCTACGCGAAGAAGTGATCTCGAAAAAATCAACCACCATCAATTTGATGATCATTGGTTCTATACTTTTATTAGGGATGATCGTATTGGTATTCATTTCACGCCAAAAAATAAACAAGGCCAGGCAACTTACCGAAAAGCAAAAACATATTATTGAAGATAAGAATAAGGAGATCATTGACTCTATTAATTACGCTAAACGTTTGCAAGATGCGGCGATCCCGTCTCCGGAGTATTTCCGTTCTTTACTTCCCGATTCCTTTATTTATTATAATCCAAAAGACATCGTAGCTGGCGATTTTTACTGGATCCATCAATTAAAAGGAAAGAATAAATTATTGGTAGCGGCTGCAGATTGCACAGGGCACGGTGTTCCGGGTGCATTAGTGAGCATTGTTTGTTTAAATGCATTGAACCGTTGCGTTGAAGAGTTTGGATTAAAAGAGCCGGCACAGATACTTGATAAAACAACTGAGATCATTCAACAATCTTTTAGGCAAGAAGAAAACGATGTAAAGGATGGCATGGATATTGGTTTAGCACTTCTTGATCTTGAAAAAAACGAAGGAACCTTTGCGGGTGCCAATAATCCATTATGGATCTTGAGTAACGGTACGCTTAACGAAATAAAAGGAGATAGTCAGCCTGTTGGAAAACAACATAAGCCAAAACCTTTTACACAGCACGCATTCAAGTTCAAAAAAGATGATCTACTTGTATTATTTACCGATGGATACGCCGATCAATTTGGCGGTGCTAATGGTAAGAAATTAAAAAGTAAAGCGTTTAAAGAACAGATCGCACACTACTCTAGGGCAAAAAGCTCGGAAGTAAGACAAAACATAGAAGAAGTTTTTGTGAAGTGGAAAGGAAGTCACGAACAGGTCGATGACGTTCTAATTATAGGCATACGCATATAATTTAGAAGTCACGATTGAGACAAAGCTTCGCTTTCGTCTCTAATGGATGACGTGCTAGTTGTAGGAATTAAAATTTAATATAAAAGATCTAATGAGGTCAATAAGATTTTTTTTGTTCATAATTGCAGTATTATTGATACAGGTCATGGATGGGCAACCCAAACCACTCATCGATTCATTATTGCCATTATTTAAAACAACACCAAAAGATACTAACCATGTGAAATGGGGCCTTAAGCTTTCTCAGGAGACCATGTACTCAAATACAAAGTTAGCCAAAGAATATTGCTCGGAAGCACTAACAATAGCAAAAGAAAAAAAGTGGGATAAAGGAATTGCTAATTGTTATCATATCATTGGATATATTTATTTAATGGAAGGAAATACAAGTGAAGCCTTAATTCAAACGCAGGAAGCGCTTAAAATAAGAAAGAAAAATAATGATATTGGAGGAATGGCAAGGTCATACGGAAATCTCGGCACCATTTACAACTACATGTCACAATACCCTAAAGCCCTTGAATACCAATTAAAAAGTTTAAAACTTAACGAAGAAGTAAAAAATGATCAAGGAATAGCTGCCTGCCTTTCGAACATCGGTAATATTTATTCAAATTTAAAAAAACCACTACAAAGCTTGGATTACCAAATGAAAGCTCTCGAGATGAACAAAAAGCTTCAAATTCCAAGAGGCATTGCAGGGAGTTTAATGAATGTGGGCAATTCATACCTCGATCTTTCATCCGCTGATCTAAAAACATTGCACATTTCCCATGCGGAACGCATGAAAAAGGTTTATGCTTACAAATATGAAAGTTTGGGAAGGTGGCTGCAAACAGGAGAGGTGGGAGGCATTGTTATTGCTTACCAAAACATGGGTGATCTTTACACTTCTACAAAAATTGCCGATTCAGCATTGTCTTATTATAAAAAAGCACTCGATATTTATGAATCAGCAGGTGAACAAGTTGGAGCCGCCAACATCATGGCTCGTATAGGCGGTATTTACTATTTACTTCTTTCCGACAATAAAAATGCGGAGCAATTACTAGTTAAAAGTTTAGCGATCGCACAAAAAACAGGTGGACTTGAACTTGAGCGTGATGCTTCAAAGGTATTATCTGACGTTTACAGGGAAATGAACAACCCTTCAAAAGCCTTACTGCACTATACCAATCACATCAAGATAAGGGATAGTTTGATGAATGAAGAGAGCGCAAAGAAAATAGTTCAACAGCAAATGCAATATGAATTTGCTAAGATCCTGGTTGCCGACAGTTTAAAACTTCTGGAAGAAAAAAGGGTGAGCGTGATCAAACTCAACCAACAGAAAACCGTATCCTACTTCGCCATATTTGCAGTTATATCTTTGATCATTGTTGTTTTTCTTGTATTCAGGAACTTAAGGGCTACAAAAAAGATAAGTGCCGTAATCTTTGAAAAGAAAAAAGAGGTGGAGATACAAAAACATCTTGTTGAAGAAAAAAATAAAGAAATAATTGATTCAATTAATTACGCTAAACGTTTACAAGATGCCGCTATTCCCTCTCCTGAATATTTTCAATCGTTGCTTCCAAATTCGTTCATTTATTATAATCCGAAAGATATTGTTGCAGGAGATTTTTATTGGGTGTATCAATTGAAAGAAAAAAATAAATTACTAGTTGCCGCGGCCGATTGCACAGGACATGGAGTTCCGGGCGCTTTAGTAAGCATTGTATGTTTGAACGCCTTGAACCGATGTGTAGAAGAGTTTAAACTATCGGACCCTTCGAAAATACTTGATAAAACCACAGAGATCATTCAACAATCATTTAGGTTAGAAGAGAACGATGTAAAAGATGGAATGGATATTGCTTTGGCGCTTTTGGATTTTGAAAAAAATGAAGGAACTTTTTCAGGAGCCAATAATCCATTATGGATATTGAGTAACGGAATACTCAACGAAATAAAAGGCGATAGTCAGCCAGTAGGAAAACAGTATAAACCGCAACCATTCACGCAACATACGTTCAAATTCAAAAAAGATGATCTGCTTATATTATTTACCGATGGATACGCCGATCAATTTGGCGGCCCTGATGGAAAGAAATTGAAAAGTAGATCATTTAAAGAACAGATCGCACACTACTCTACGGCAAAAAGTTCGGAAGTAAGGCAGAACATAGAAGAAGTTTTTGTGAAGTGGAAAGGAAGTCACGAACAGGTCGATGACGTTCTAATTATAGGCATACGCCTATAATTTAGAAGTCACGATTGAGACAAAGCTTCGCTTTCGTCTCTAATGGATGACGTGCTAGTAATTGGAATTAAAATTTAAAATTATGAGAACATTTTTTTTGAGTTCACTTTTATTGTTAAGCTTTATTTTAAAAGCACAAAAAGACGAGATCTTTCCAACCCCGGATGGCGTATTGGTACACGCCAAATTTTATTATAGCGATGCGGCCGAAACTAAAATGATGATACTTTGCCACCAAGCGCGTTATAGTAAAGGAGAATATATAGAAACAGCTCCCAAATTCAATAAACTTGGATATACCTGCCTTGCTATTGATCAACGCTCGGGCGATAGAGTAAATGATGATGTGAATAAAACAGCTGAGCATGCCAAAAACATGGGACTTCCTTGTGACTATGAAGATGCAGAAACTGATATCATAGCTGCGGTGCAATATCTATTTGGAAAGTACGGAAAAAAAATAACGCTCATGGGAAGCTCTTACTCATCTGCATTGGTATTAAAAGTAGCAGCCGCGGAAAAAGACAAAGTAGAAGCGGTTGTATCATTTAGTCCGGGTGAATATTTTAAAGATACCACTATCATTCGTGAGAGTATAAAAAAATTAGACATTCCTGTTTGGATCACCTGTTCAAAAGAAGAGATCACTGAAACTGAAAAATTATTCAAAGGACTTGACAAAAAGAACATCACCTTTTTTCAACCCACTAAAGAAGGTAAACACGGTTCTCGAGCACTTTGGAAAAACAATCCTGACAACAAAGACTATTGGGAATCATTAAATGCATTTTTAAAACCAAAAAAATAATCTCCTATGAAACATGTACTTTTATTTGTATCTCTTATTGTTTTAGTTCAATGTAAAACCACAAAGAGTGTAGTTACAACCGAACCAAGCGAAAAAGAACTTACAGTTGCGCAAAAAACATGGCCTTCAACAACCTTAGATGAATTAAAAGAAGGACAAGCCATTTACAAGAATCAATGTACAGAGTGTCATAAAAATTTTACGATCACAAAATTCAGTGAAAAAAAATGGAAGCATGAGATCGATGATATGTCGCCCAAAGCAAAACTTACCGATATTCAAAAGGAAAAATTAAGCAAATTCATTCTTTCGTACCGAGAAGTAAATGCTCCAGCTGCAAAATAAAAAGATCGCGATTTTTAAAACATGTTAAATTATTTTATCGTTGCTCTCTTTGAGGAATGTTTTCTTGCATTTAATGCAATCAAAAATTACTGAAGAAGTAATAATTACTAAAATTAAAGTTGCTATGACACTTCCATGACCATTGAAGTAATTAGCATCGTTTTCATAAACTCCGCTTCATATTACCGTTTTATTTATCCTTATGATCGCGCGAACTTTACCATGTAAAACACACATCATGGAAACAACTAGTTTTATTAAGCTTGGTAATTATACCTTGAGTTGCGATTTGATAAAAAAAGCAGTTTACAGTATTTACGATCTAAGCAACGAGATCAAACAACTTACTATTAAATCTATTCCTGTGAATGCTTCTTGCGGTCAGCTATTGATCTTAATTGAACTTTGCAGCAAGAACCTTTGTAATTGCGTTATGGAAAAACAAGTTTTCTACGAATTTATTCGAGCACTAAAAAAAGAAGGGCAATATTACAGGGAATTCTTTAAAGAATTAGAAACCGAATTTTTCCCTCAAATAAAACTCGTTTACAAGCCCGAAGGAAGTTTATGAGGTCCAATTGATAAGGTCAAGGCCAATATCTTTACGATAATATTTACCGTCGTATTGAACTTGCTGAGCAGCTTTCATGCTTTTGTCAACTGCTCCTTTTATATTATTACTGAACGAAGTAACAGCAAACACGCGCCCACCGTTTGTTAGTACATCTTCACCTTTTAATTGCGTTCCTGAGTGAAACACTTGAGATTCCTTTATGGCGTCTAATCCTTTTACCAGCTTTCCTTTTTCGTAATCTTCGGGATATCCTCCGCTAACTAATACAACTGTAGTGGCAATTTCGTTGATCACATCAAAGCTCTTTTCGTGCAAATTTTGTTTTGCAACACCTTCTAATAGATCTAACAGATCAGATTTAATGCGTGGAATTACAACTTCCGTTTCCGGATCACCCATGCGGCAATTGTATTCGATCACATAAGGTTCACCATTGCAATTCATCAATCCAACAAAAACAAAGCCTCGGTAATCAATTCCCTCACTTCTTAGTCCATTAATAGTTGGTATAACAACTTTCTCTTCCACCTTTTTAATAAAAGCAGCATCTGCAAATGGCACGGGACTTACAGCGCCCATACCACCGGTATTTAATCCTGTATCTCCTTCGCCAATACGTTTATAGTCTTTTGCGGCAGGCAATATTTTGTAACTCTTTCCATCGGTTAAAACAAAAACCGATAATTCAATGCCATGTAAAAATTCTTCTATCACAACTGTTGCGCTTGCATTACCAAATTTGGCATCCATCAACATATTCTTAAGCTCTAATTTTGCTTCAGCAATTTCGCTTAATATCAAAACGCCTTTGCCTGCAGCTAAGCCATCTGCTTTTAATACATAAGGTGCTTTAAGGGTCTCCAAAAATTTGTAGCCTTCTTCTAAATTTGCTTTGGTAAAACTTTTATAACGCGCAGTTGGAATTTTATACTTCTCCATTAAGCGTTTACTAAAATCTTTACTTCCTTCTATTAAAGCGCCATCTTTTTTAGGGCCAATTACTGCAACATCTTTTAAAACCTCATCATTTAAAAAGAAATCGTGAATGCCATTTACTAATGGATCTTCGGGGCCAACCAAAACAAGATCGATACCTTTTTCCCAAACCAATTTTTTGATCCCTTCAAAATCATTCACGCCAATATTTACGTTGGTTCCGCACAAAGCAGTTCCTGCATTTCCGGGCGCTATATATAAATTCTCAAGGCGTTTACTTTGAGCTATTTTCCACGCGAATGCATGTTCACGTCCACCAGATCCTAATATTAATACATTCATAATTTAAAAGAGTAAAAGTAAGATTTTTGAAGAGGCTTTTAACCACGAAAGGCACGAAATTTTTACACGAAAGGCACTAAATCTACAAACAATTCAGTGAACCTAATAGGATGCAAAAAAAATCCCCCAATTAATGGGGGATCTATGTTGTTTAGAATTTACGTTTGTGAAATACTTTATTTCCTCTTACCCTTCTGTGCGATCGGTCGCTATTTTGCTTTGTAAGGATACCATCTCTTTGTTTTTTACCCTTGGTTCTATAGCGCGTAAAAATGAAACGTTGCTCTTTATTCATTTTTTTAGAGCTAGGCGTTGGCCTATACACCCAAGCACCGGTTTTACGACTTTTACCTCGTTTTCCGCCTCTTGCAAAAGCATCGGCATTACCCGCACTTTTGCCATTTCTAAATTTAGAACTGCCTCTGCGTTGGTTACGATGTTCGCGCTTTCTTCCTCCCGATTGCGAATAAACCTCCGTAATCAGGCCTGTAAAAAACAAGAATGTTAATATTAGTACAAGTCTCTTCAATCTAATAAAAATACAAAAATGGTTTGTAACTTGCAAGAAAGCATAAAAAAACGGCTTTTGGCGCGGGTTTCAGGCCTAGATATCAACAAAACCGGAGTATCTTTTGTGGATTATTACGATTTAGGAGCCGTGAACTCCTTTTTTAAATAGAATGCAGTACTGTTATTTTTTTCTTTGATGAACTGTTCAGGGGTTCCTTGAAATAATATTTGCCCACCATTTTTTCCGCCCTCAGGCCCAAGATCCACGATCCAATCGGCCATTTTTATGATGTCCATGTTATGTTCAATCACTAAAACCGTATTACCACTTTCAACCAAACGATTCAATACATCTAATAAAATGCGAATGTCCTCAAAGTGCAAACCGGTTGTTGGTTCATCCAAGATATAAAAGGTGTTTCCGGTATCTTTTTTACTTAATTCGGTGGCCAATTTTACACGCTGCGCTTCTCCTCCACTTAAGGTTGTGGCTTGTTGCCCTAACGTAATATATCCTAAACCAACATCATTTAATGTTTTTAAATGGCGGAAGATAGACGGAATATGTTGGAAAAATTCGCAGGACTGTTCGATGGTCATGTTCAATACATCACTGATCGATTTTCCTTTATAACGTACTTCTAAAGTTTCGCGATTATAACGTTTTGAATTACAATCATCACAATTCACATAAACGTTAGGTAAGAAATTCATCTCAATAGTTTTTATTCCGGCACCACCGCAAGCTTCACATCGGCCCCCTTTTACATTGAACGAAAAACGTCCGGGCTGATAGCCTCTAATTTTTGCTTCCGGAATTTCGGCAAACAAACGTCGGATCTCATCAAATACTTTTGTGTATGTAGCTGGATTACTACGCGGAGTTCTTCCGATCGGACTTTGATCGATATCAATTATCTTATCAATATTATCAATTCCGGTAATTGATTTATAAGGAAGGGGTTTCTTTTCTGAATTATAAAAATGAGCTGAGAGAATTGGATACAAAGTTTCATTGATCAATGTGCTTTTTCCGCTTCCACTAACACCCGTTACAACTACAAAATTACCAAGAGGAATATCTAACGAAACATTTTTTAAATTATTTCCTGTAGCATTTTTTAAACTTATTTTTTTGCCATTGCCTTTGCGACGTTGCTTTGGAATAGCTATTTCCTTTTTACCATTAATGTATTGCGCGGTAATTGTATTTAGCTTAAGCATATCTTTTGGTGTAGCAGCTGCCACTAATCTTCCTCCGTGAACTCCGGCGCCCGGGCCAATATCGATCACATAATCGCTTTCAACGATCATGTCCTTATCGTGCTCAACAACAATGATAGAATTACCAATATCGCGTAAATTTTTGAGTGCCGTTATCAATCGCGCATTATCACGTTGATGCAAACCAATACTTGGTTCATCCAAAATATATAACACGCCTACTAATTGTGATCCAATTTGCGTTGCTAAGCGAATACGTTGTGCTTCTCCTCCACTCAAACTTCGCGAAGAACGGTTAAGTGTTACGTAACTTAAACCAACTTCTAATAAAAAACCTATTCGCACTCTAATTTCTTTTAAAACCTCTTTGGCAATAACGTTTTGCTGCTTACCCAATTTCTTTTCTACATCCCCAAACCACTCTGCTAAAAAAACAATGTCCATGTTAGAAAGCTCAGCAATATTTTTATCGGCGATCTTAAAATAAAGTGCTTCCTTTTTTAATCGTGTTCCATCGCACTGCGTACATTTTACTTTATTGGTAAAACCCTCTACCCAACGTGAAATGGCAGGACTATCATCCTCATCGGCCTGTTTGGAAATAAAATTTGCTATGCCTTCAAAGGTTGAATTATATTCACCGGTATCAGTAACAACATGGATCAATTCTTCTGTTCCATATAATAAAACACCAACTGCTTCTTCCGATAATTCTTCAAAGGGCATGTCGAGATCAAAATCAAAACGTTTGCCTATAGCCTCCATTTGCGTGAAGATCCAATTCTTTTTAAACGGACCAATAGGTGCAATAGCTCCTTTTTTAATAGAGAGTTTGGCGTTTGGGACAATTTTTTTAATGTCGATCTCCGAAACTTCACCTAAACCATTGCACTTTGAACAAGCACCATATGGTGAATTAAATGAAAAAGAATTTGGAGCAGGTTCGTCGTATGAAATTCCTGAACTAGGACACATTAAAGAACGACTAAAAAAACGCACTTTTGAAACAAGGGGTTTTGATGTTTTAGTTGCTTTCTTTTTTTCAGAAAGATCAGCTTCTTGAACCATAATAGTTCCTTTACCTTGTTTCATGGCAGTTTGTAAAGATTGATACAAGCGTGCGCGAATATCTTTTGTAATTTCCAAGCGATCGATCACCAATTCAATATCATGAATTTTGTAACGATCTACCTGCATTTTGGATACAATATCCATTACCACTCCATCTACTCGAATTTTTGTGAATCCCTTTTTTCGAACATCTTCAAATAATTCGCGGTAATGGCCTTTGCGGCCTTTTACAATAGGCGCTAATAATAAAATATGTTTAGCTTTATACTCTTCTAAAATAAGATCAACAATTTGATCGTCGCTATACCTCACCATTTTTTCGCCGGTAACATACGAATAACCTTCTCCGGCGCGGGCAAATAATAAACGAATAAAATCGTAGATCTCGGTGATGGTTCCAACCGTTGAGCGAGGATTTTTATTTACGGTTTTTTGCTCAATGGAAATTACAGGACTCAATCCCGTGATCTTATCTACATCTGGTCTTTCGAGTGTTCCTAAAAATTGGCGAGCATAAGAAGAAAAACTTTCAATATAACGTCTTTGTCCTTCCGCATAAATGGTATCAAATGCCAATGATGACTTTCCACTTCCGCTTAAACCGGTAATGCAAACCAATTTATTTCGTGGAATAGTTAATGAAAGATCTTTTAAATTATTAGCGCGCGCGCCTATCACCTCGATCACTTCATCATCGAACAATTCCTCTTCTTCTCTTAATTCTGTTTCAAATTCCGGTTTTGGCATATCAAAAATATCAACACAAATTTACAGAATCTTTATGTGATAAAATCTTTAAATTATGACAAGAAATAGGGTTTCTTAACCACGAAAAGCACGAATCCCGATAGCTATCGGGATTTACACGAAAAGCACAAAATATATTTCGTGTCTTTCGTGAATATTTTTTGTGCCTTTCGTGGTTAAAAAAAAGGGGGAGTACTTCAAGTTTTTATTAATTACTCTTTGGTGCCACCGAATCGGCTTTTGGCAACTCAATAGATTCAGGCTCTTCTCTATCGTACATATAACCATCTTCAGAGATAAGATCGAGGTAATACATAGAATAATCCTTTTTCAAATTCTTTGGGATCTTGAATTTGTAAACCTGTCCATCCGGATTATGAAGCGTGCCTTTTACAAGCCATGGATTCAATAATTTTATCTGGGTTTTATTGCATTTTAAATATTTTGCTAAATATGTCAGATCCGTAATACTCGAATCAACGTTAACAACCTTTACCGGAATTTTAGAATAATAATTAATTTTGCTGCGCTTAATTCCAAAGTGAGTGGGGCTTGATAAAAGTGTTTTGTAGGCCATGAGCCTGTATACAAACTCCCCAGTTTGCTGGTTAAGTAAAAGATCGTAATAGTTGTTGGTTTTTTGTGTCTTCAGCGCGCGCTCAATTCCACCCATTCCTAAATTATAGGCTGCGGCAGAAAGCGTCCAGTTATTAAAGCGTTTATGAGCGTCCTTAAAAAATTTACAGGCAGCGTGTGTTGATTTTTCTACATCGAGGCGTTCATCAACTTCATCGTTTACAATGAGTCCATAACTTCGAGCAGCCGAAGGCATCAATTGCCAAAAACCAACGGCTCCCGCAGGAGAAATCTGATTAGAAAGGTGACTTTCGATAACGGCAATGTATTTAATATCATCGGGAACGCCTTCTTGCTTTAAAATAGGTTCAATATAAGGGAACCATTTTGCCACTTTATTGAAGAGAATAGCAGAGTTGTTTTTCCAGTATTTATTGGTAAAAAATTCACCTTCGAGGTTAGTTCTTATTTCATAATTATCTACAGGAATAGGCTCATCACAAAATCTAAGGTTAGATGGGATGTTAAGACCAAATACTTTGAAATTATTATTCTCATAGGCCACATCACTTCGGTTGGGACTTTTTAAGAAGGTGATCTCTAGAAAATAGAAGATCAAGAAGATCGCGAGGAATAATACGATCTTGAGAGTATTATTCTTTATTTCATAAAAAAACTCAAGTTCTTTTCTTTATAATAGTATTAAGATACAAAAACAAAAATACAATTACAATAAAAATAAGCGCAAGATACAACAAGTTATAAGTGAAACTAAAAATGAGGTTATACGCTAGAAAACAGGCTATTACTGAGATCAGGAGGTATAGCATTGCAATTCTTTTTTCGGTGATGCCTCTAAAGAACAGGTGATGTGTGGTATGATCTTTACCACCAATGAACGGTGAATTTCCTCGCGCAATACGATTAACAAAAACCGTTGTAGTATCAACAATAGGTAAAAGAAATACTAAAAGTACAAGTGTGATATTCTCTAATTCGCCATGATACAATCCGAACGGCAAGCCATTATTCCAACATACCTCTATACCAATAGCGGCCAGAAAAAATCCAATGAACTGACTGCCCGAATCGCCCATATACATTTTTGATGGATGAAAATTATAAACTAAAAAACCAACAACTGATCCAAGTAGACAAATACTAAAAATTGTTATGTAAGAATTAGTGCTCTTTAACGACACAGATACAGCTATAAATAAACCCGATATTACCACCGTAATGATTCCTGTGATACCATCCATATTATCTAATAGATTAAAGGAGTTCATCATTCCAATGATCCAGAAAACGGTTAAGCCGTAATTCAGAAGTAAGTTCTCGAACAAGCGAATATGAATTCCCGAGTAAACTAAAATAAGTGAGCAAATGATTTGGGTGACTAGTTTTAATAAAGGTTGAGTATTGAACGCATCATCGGCCAATCCCATTAAAAAAGCCAACGAACAGGCCAGTAAAAAACCGAAAACAGTCCACCTTATGGTATTGAAATCAGGATTTATAAGCGCCAAAAAAATAAAAGAGAAAAGAAAACACAGGTAGAATGAAATTCCTCCCAGTGAAGGTTTGTGTTGCGGATCCCAACGTATTTCGGCATTAGCACGTGTTCTTATTCCTAAAGTTCGAGCAAACTTAAGTAAAATGTAATTTATAAGAAGAGAGACTACGAAACTAAAGAAAACTAAAGAAATTAGTGTAAGATGCGTATTTGAAACGGAGGACATTTAGAATTGTGAAATAAGATCTTTGATTTTCTTTCCTTCTTTATCCTTATCTGATAATAATGGTTCCGCTTTAAGATCCCAATTGATGCCAATCTCCGGATCGTTCCATAACACACAATCTTCGGAAGCTTTGTTGTAATAATTAGTGCATTTGTATGAGAACACAGTATCGTCCTCGAGGGTAAGAAATCCGTGCGCAAATCCTGGAGGAATGTACATCATCCATTTATTGGCTTCGGTTAATTCTAATCCAAAATATTTTCCATAGGTTGGTGAACCTTTTCTTATGTCTACTGCAACATCGTACACAGAACCTGTGATCACGCGCACCAGTTTTCCTTGGGCAAAAGGTGGATTTTGAAAATGCAATCCTCGTAAAACTCCCTTTTGCGAAAGCGATTGATTATCTTGAACAAAGTTTAAATTCAAACCGGCCTTTTCGAAAGCGGCATTATTATAACTTTCAAAAAAATAACCACGTGCATCTTCAAAAACACGAGGTTTAATAACAAATAATCCTTTAATAAATGTCTCAGTAACTTCCATTTAGTTTCTTTTTTTCTTTTTCTTTTTTGATTCCGCATCATCGGTATAATATCCGGTTCCATAACCATAACCATAAGTATACCCATAATTATATCCGTAGTGTTTGCGACTCATATCCACATCATTTAGTACAGCGGTTATTCGCGTGATCTGATTTTCAGTCTTTAAGCGAACAAGATTTTGAATAAAATGTTTATCAGAATACTCGGCTCTTAAAACATAGATCGGATAATCAGATTTGCGCAAAGTTTCAATACCGTCAGTTACTAAACCTACAGGGGCATTATCAATTACTACATAATCAAATTGTTTTTGTAATTCAATAATAACTTTATTCAATGCATCACTTAAAATAAGTTCCGAGGGATTTGGAGGTGTTGGTCCTGCCGTGATGAATTTCAAATTCTCAAGTGAACTATCATTGAAACAATCTTCGATCTTATATTCACCAGTTAAAAGATTGCTCATTCCAACATCATTCTTTACGCCAAAACCTTTATGGATCTTTGGTTTTCGCATATCCAGATCTATCAGCACTACTTTTTTTCCGGTGAACGCAAAAATACCCGCAATATTAATTGCAATAAATGTTTTGCCCTCACCGCTTATAGTTGAGCTAATTGAAATAAGCTTACTTCCGGGAGTATTATCAATGAATGAGAGATTTGTACGTATAGTTCTGAACGCCTCCGAAATAATAGATTTTGGATTTTTATCTACAATGAGTTGCGAGACCGGGATCTGACTTTCGTACTTTGGTACAACGCCAATAAGAGAAACGCCTTGATTGGCAAATTTCATTACATCGTGAATCGCATAGATCTTATTATGCGAGAAATAAACAATGATCAAAATGATAAATATGATAAGGACCGTAAGGATAAAAGTAATAATAACGGTATCTCTTGAGCTTGGAAAGACCTTTCCGCCTACGCCAATGGCTTTTTCTAATATTATATTCTTAGTTACATATCCAGCTTTAGAAATAGAAAACTCCGTTTTCTTTTCCAACAACATAGTATAGTATTTCTCATTAATGGTGTATAATCTATTCAATCGCGAAAGTTCAACATCATCTTCGGGTGAAGAACCCAATTTGTTCTTATAGTCGGAAGATTTTTCAAGTAAGCTTTTGTACTTTGTCTTATAGCGCAATTTTACCGCATCTAAGCTTTCCAATAATAATTTCTTTTGGATCTCGAGCTGGTAATTTATTTGTTTTATGTTCTCAGAATTCGGCGTTACCATATACAAAAGATCCTCCTTTGCAGAAAGCAATTTTTGAATGCTTTGGATCACATCCTTTACCATATTCTCGTAATCGGTGCCCGATATGATCGAAATAAGATTATAAATATCAATATTCTTGTTCTTATTGATATTTGCTTGAACCTCATCAATGATCTTCTCTTCCATCTCTACTTTGAGGAGTTGCTCTTCAATACTCGAAGCTCTTAAAATGTCGGAATTTATTTTTTGAGAATTATTCTCAATATTCTTATCTTGCTTGAAAACCTTCAGATCCTTTTCGGTATCTCTAAGATCATCGTACACCAAACCTAATTGTTTATCAATAAAACTCAATATATTTAGCGAACTCTCACTTTTGCGTTCTACATCATAACTCAAAAATTCTATCGACAAATTATTCACCACATCGGTAACTTTTTGTGGATTGATATCTTTTACTTTTATGAGTATGGTTTTCGCCAATTCATTCACCACCTTTACCTCAAGCTTTCCTTGTAACTCGGCAGTTACAGCATCCACATCCCTTATGAGCATGTAAAGGGCCTTGTTATTAGCAATTGTCTTTTTTATAATCTCAGTACTTAGCTTAGAATTTAGAAAAATATTAATGTCGAACTCCGCCGTGCGTAACCACTCGTTAGTTTTGAATTTTTTTGACGTAGTGCCGTATTTTATAACACCTCCACTTAATTGCTCGTTAAGCTCAACATAAATTTTTTGACCTTTCAATGCAGGGTCTTTAAGATTGACCTGCGCAAGAAACGGCGATGAAAGATAAAGTTCGAAGTTTTTAAATGTACCTTCACTAAAATAGGTCAAGCTAAGATCGAGTTTTTCAACTATACGTTTTAAAAACACCTTGGAATGGATCTGTTCGATGGCCTCTGCCAAAATATTCTCACTCTCTCCAATTCCTTCCAAACGCAAAACCTGATCGGTTTTATTATCATTGATCTGTAGTAATACTCTTGATTCATAAACAGGCTGACTATACCTCAAATACAAGAAAGCCAAAGAGCCGCTTACAATGAACAAACCTATAAACAGCCATTTAAATTTTCTTACTAAATGTATAAGTAAACTTAAATCGAGTGCAGAGTTTAGTTTTGCTTCTGCATCTTTTACAAAATCATTTTTATTTAAACCAACGTGATACGACATTAACGGGTTAGGATTGAGTAAAGAATAAGGAACGTTGTTAAAAGAGTTAACACCGGTGCAACCTCATTAGAAAGTGTACGAATTGGGCGATAACGCGGTTCAACATAAATGAGATCATACGCCTGAACCTGTGTGTTACCAGCGGCCAAACCTTCAATTTTTGAAAGGTCCATTAAGTAAACCTTGGGCGCCATACCTGGTGTATTTCGAATCAATTTTACTTTGTACGCCTTTCCGTCCTCAGAAATACCACCCGCAAGAGCTAAAGCCTCCATGATGGTTGTATTATTATTTGATATCGAAAGAACTTTGGCATCGCCTGGCCTCCCAGGGAAAACAATCACGCGTTTGTTAGTGATCTTTAAATTGATATAAGGTTTTTTATAGAAAACAGAGTACTTCTCTTCTAATATTTTTTCAGCTTCAACTACCGTTAAACCAACGAGAGGAACTACTCCAACTAACGGTAAACGCGAAGTGCCATCTGTTTCAATACGTGCATCAATAGTTGGGATAAAATTAATATTTGTTTGCGCGGTTGCCATATCAACCATTTTAAAACCCTCGTTCGTGTACACTCTAAAACTCAAAACATCATTAGCGGCCAATTTATAATCAGCTCTACTTAACGAGTCAATCAACTTATCGTAATTGTAATCAGTTGAGGTGCGTAACATGATATTCGACCTGAAAACTTTACATGAACTAAAGATCAAAAGAGCACCAATAAATAAAAGAAATATTCTTTTCATATTACACAAAGATATTAAATAAAAACTATATATAAATTACTGTAAATCAAGTATTTAAATACGTTCATTTATACGGGGTATTCGATGCGTGCATGGTAAATGGTCATCAATCGTTTTTTTAAATATCTTTTTAATAAGCGTAATATCCTTGAAGGTAATATCAGCATTGATCAACTGATTTTGATTGATCTTATAATCAATGATCTGATCAACAAGATCGTTAATGGTTAAAGCATCGTGCTTTTTTAAACTTCGCGATGCTGCTTCAACGCCATCGGCTAACATCAATACCGCTGTTTCTTTACTAAAAGGTATCGGGCCGGGATATCTAAAATCATCTTCATTGATATTTACCTTGTCTTGCTCCTTTTTATGCATGTTGAGAAAAAAACCAACAGTCGTAGTACCGTGATGTGTTCTTATAAAATCGATTATCTGCTCAGGCAATTTGTATTTTTTGGCCAATTGAATTCCTTCTATCACATGATCAATGATGATGCGCGCACTTTCTTTTGGTTGCATCTCAATGTGGGGGCTCACATTATTTCCCAAGTTCTCGGTAAAATAACTTGGGTTATGTATTTTCCCTACGTCGTGATACATGGCACCGGCTCTCACCAATAACGTATTTCCGCCAATAAAATAAATTGCTTCTTCGGCCAAGTTTGCAACTTGTAACGAGTGCTGGAACGTACCAGGGATTTTTTGCGACAGATCACGCAATAGCGGTTGATTAAGATCGCATAACTCCAATAATTTAAAATCAGAAATAAAACCAAACAAACGTTCGATGATAAATATCAAAGGTGTGGCCAACAAAACCAAACTTCCACTGATCAAATACGGAAGATATGCGCTGAACTTAGTAGTAAGTTCTTTGGTACCAAAACCCAAATGGTAAAACACAAAGATCAAGAAATAAAAAACAATGGCAATGATGGCAGCATTCAATATCTGCTGTCGTTTACGCATTTCAGATACCGAGAATAAAATACCGATACCTGTAACCAATTGCATGAGGATGAATTCCATCACATCGGCCATAAAAAAACTACAACATAGTATCGATATCAGATGCGTGAACAAAGCAGTACGACTATCAAAAAATGCACGAACGATAATTGGTGTTAAAATAAAAGGTAAAGCCGAAAGCATTAAACCGTATTTATAAAAAAGATAATTAGCAACGAATGCTGTTAATAAACACAAATACAAAAATGCGATTTGCAAATTCTGTCCGAAAATACTTTTTCTAAAAAAGAAAAGATACATGAGCAATGTAATGGCAAGAACAAACATTAATCCCCATCTTCCAATGAAAGTGATATATGAGATCTCATCATCCGCTTTTTTTGACCTAAAAAAATCTGAAATCAATTCACGCTTCTCATTGGTTAATTGCTCGCCCTGCTCTACCAACTTATCTCCCTTAGAATACGCTGCTTTATAAATTGAAACAGCTTCTGCGATCGAATTTTTGTACGCTTCTGTTTTTGGTGCGTCAAAATATATAGTAATAGCCAAAAGATCATTTAGATTTACTAACGAAGGAATAGCTGCCTCATTTTCCTTTGCCAACCTTACAAGTGTTTCTGATGCAGCACTTATCGTATACAGATCATTGTACGGAATAAATTTGCCCACGCCGTTCTCTTGAAGAAGTATTGTTTTACCAACTGCAGCTTCGTTTGCTTGCACCACACCGATCTTGTAAATAGAATCTAAAAAAGGCGCTAATTGCGAATATAATTTTGCATCGCTTTTTAGAAGCTCTTGCAATTTTTCTTCTTTCTCATCTGTATTCAGGTTAAAAACAAGAGATGCATTATTACTTGCTTTATCTTGCTCTTCTTTTATTTGATCATTTGTTTTTTTGATGAACAGATCTTCATCCAACACAAGATCTTTATACGGCCAAACGGCATCAAACTCATCTACATTATGAAAATTAACCTTATGTCCGGGAAGTAGAATAGTAAAAATAAAAGAAACTACCACTACCAAAAGCAATTTCAAGATCAAATTGTGTTTTGACCGTATCGTACTCAGCAAGCTCATTGTATGCAAGGTAGGGAAAGGCTAAGCTCTGGCTTTGAGTTAGAAAATATGTTTTAAACAAAGGGTTCTTAAAAATAGATGCCGAAAACCGCGGGTATCTTATGAATTTCGGGGGCCTTTATGTTTTTCCACTCCGAAACCGACTTGGTGATCACCTGTTGCGCTGCATCTGTTAAGTTGATACCCAAGCATAACTGGGTAGATGGATTCAAACTTGCTAAAAGATCGGCAAATAGCTGCGTGTTGCGATATGGCGTTTCAATAAAATACTGTGCTTGCTTATGCTTCACAGCAAATAACTCTAACTCTTTGATGCGCTTCACACGCTTATCTTTTTCAATTGGTAAGTAGCCATTGAAAGCAAAATTTTGCCCGTTAAAACCACTGGCCATGATGGTAAGCACAATTGAACTCGGGCCAACCCAAGGTAAAACCCTAATTCCTTTTTTGTGAGCCAACTTAACAACCTCAGCCCCGGGATCGGCAATGCCCGGACAACCCGCATCGCTCATTAATCCAACATTATGTCCTTTGAGCAGCGGCTCCAATAACGATCCCACCGTATTGCTTTCTGTATGCTCATTTAGCAAAGCAATTTCTGCATCTTGAATATTTGGATACGCGCAGAGTTTTAAAAATCGTCGAGCAGTTTTTGCATCTTCCGCAATAAAGTGCTTTATAGTTTTAATAAGATCAATATTGTGCTTTGGTAACACGATCTCAATTTCGGTTTCGCTTAAAGGACCCGGAAATAAATATAAAATACCTAAACTCATTCGTAATCGTAATAATTTGAGCGATTTGAAACTATTCTACCTCGGTAAATACCTGAGAATTCATCCAATATCTCGTTCTCTATTTCCTTTTCCGTTAATGTTTCGTTGTAAAGTTCATTCGAACGTAATACAATAACATCGGTATTTAATTTATTATCATTTAAAGTAGGAACAAAGGCCACCGACCATTTATTCAATCCTAGTTTGTTCTTTGGTGTTTTAAAAATATAAACTGTTCCTTTTTCGTATTTATTACTTGCTTTTATCTCTTTATGAAATATTAAACTGTCTTTTTGTTTATCGGAATCATACGCCGAATATGTATTTACCAAACCGTATGCTTTTAGAACCGATTCTACCAATTGTAATTCACTTGCATACTCCTTTGGAAATACAGAAGTTAAATTATCACGTTCTAATTCACTGTAAAAATACGTGCGTGTGTTTGGATTTTTGGCATAGTAATTTGCAAGTGTATCATTTAAAGTGATGCTATTCTTCTTTAGCAACACAAACATCGGCATCATAATCTGATCGTTCTTTATTTTGGCTACTTTATCAATTAATTGCTTTGCCTTTTCATCTGTTTTGTAAAACGGCATAAGAATATGTGCAAAATTTACAAGCAATGGTTGTTCATTTAAGTTCAGTACATCTTTATACTTAGTGTTTTTTACAATGGAGTTTGTAGTTAAGGTCTCTAAGTTCTCTTTCACCATACTTATCATTTCTTCCAAGTTTGGATTATTACCTCCATACGAATTTGTTTTACCCTTTCCTTGTGAAGTGGCGTTGTAGCGTTTCAGTTCGGCATTAGCATCTTGCAAAATATCTGCTTTGCTCAAAGCAATTTGCTGCCCTGTAACGATCTTCTTTTTCACAAGCAAGCTCAGCAATTTATAAACCGGTGTATGATATTCCTCGTTTCTTGTAATAGCCAACACCGAAGGAAACAAGGTATTGCAAAGCTCTAACGAATCTTGCATTACTTTAAATACATTTCCAACCACGCTTTCATCACCAACTAAAGGTGTTTCTTTAATTAAAAGCTCGCCAACAGTTTTGAATGCGTTCTTGTTCTTATAAAATGCTAATCCCTTCAATAAACAGATCTGCAAATAAGCGCTGTCTGCATACTGTGCATAAAGTTTTGAGAAAACAGGGATCATCTTTTCACTTTCAAAAACGCCACCACTTACAAATAATTGGGCTTTTGCTTCCGTATTGAGTTTATTGATCTTCTCACTTTGGATAAATTGAAGATAATCTTCCAGATATTCCTTTTCTAAGCTAACAGAATTACTTAAAGAGAACAAGGCTTTGCGTTGAACCGCTGTATCCGCACTCACAAGGTCGCTTAATAATTCCTTGAACTTATTCTTAAAAAGATCTTTGCCAATAACCGTATCCTTTAACTTAAAGGAATCATAAAATTCAGCCGCCCATCCCTTTAATCCATACACCGTATCACAAGGTGCCTTTACCTGGTAAACCGTTCCACCTTTTACAAATACTTTGGCCTTAATCGCTCTTACAGTGGCTGTATCCTTCATGTAAAACTCATAGGTTAAAACACCATTCTCTTCTTTTTGAGAAATGGTTCTTATGTTCATGGTTAATACTTCTCCCAAATTTTTTTTTACCTTTTCTATCAATTCCTTTTTATTTCTATAGTCGTAGTCGTTATATTTTTCATAAAAGATCTCTACGTATTCATGACTCGATGGTGAATAATAATTTTTTGTTTGCGACACGTAATCAAAATCATCAGCTTTGATCTTTTTTGTTTTTAACGAATCTTTGACCTGCGCATATGCTTTCGCGAATTGTTCATTGAATCTACTGCTTGGTGTATTTGATGTTTCATCTTTTGTAGTGAAATGCAGGTCATTATCCTTTATCTCTTTTATCTCATTCAAATAATTGAAGTCCGTTAATTCGAACGACTTAAAAAAATCATTGCTCAGATCCACTTTACCATCGCTTATGCTATAAACCAAATAATAATGAACGCCTTTGATGAATATCTTACCACAGAATTTTTTACCGTTAGTATTGCTTGCGGTTAGATACATGCAAGGAAAACCTTGTTCCTTCTTCAGCTCGGTCTTTATATCTTTAGTGAATTTAAAATTTTGAAGGGCGTAAGATGCCAAGCGGTTCAATTCAAAACTGTCTTCCTCTAAATAATAAAAATCGTTGAATATGGCATGCTTAACACCAAAGAAATTTCCTTCTTTTTTATCATAAGCACTCAGATCTTCAACCAAACCTGCTACACCTACATAATCGTTTCGACTATAACTGTGTTCGCTCGGAACTTTTACTTTAAAACCTTTGGTTGGTGGTTGGTAAACAATGGTACTTGCAAATTTTGGTTCGAATTTAATTGAACTAAAGAATTGCTTGCCCGCAGATGAATTTACAAACTCACCTTTACCACCCAATTTAAATAATATGATCTCAAGATCAGTAATAAAAATATGATACCGTTGAAGATCGCCTCTTCGTGTTTTATTGATGATATCAAAACCTTTTATGCCATTATTCTCTATATCCTTCTTGCTGATGATCTTTCCCGGAATATTCTCGAAGAATAAACTATCAAGCATGTTCGTCATTTTTAAAGTTGTGTAATTATTTAAAGTAGAATTAGTTTTTAAACGCGCCACATTGTAAAAATTACCATTAACCATATCTGCATTGATATAATATTTGATATTATCATAATTCATGATCGGTGTAAGCTTTCCGGGAACTTGAATAGAATAAAGAGAATCAGCTGCGTAATTTTTCTCGAACGATACTGGTTTTAAGATCTGATCAATGGCATCCTGCTCCTTTACGGCTTTTTTTGTTTGACGAGGAGTTATAGGTTCTACTTTGTAATTAAGTCTACGAAGCATTTCGATCACACCTTTACTGCCAGGCAAATGGGCTGCGCCAACACCGCTAAACAAGGCACTACCCGACTTTAAAATTGAATCTATTCGTTGAACAAAGAACACATTGCGATTATGCAACAAATACTGCTGCATATTTTTTGTTTCAAATAACTTGGTTAAACTATCTACTGCATCAAGATTTCCATCACGGTAAGCATCTTCTATTTTTCCGCCATTGCCCCCATATGATCCGTAATCGTCTCCTTTTGCGTCGTCAGGGTAAAATTCAGCATCCGGAATAGATGCCAGTTTTGATTGGATCTCGGCCTTTACAAAATCTTCCAAACTCACAATTTTTTTATTGAGTTTAGCAGCTGCCTGAAAAATAAAAAGATCGATGTATGTATTCTCCTCAAAGTTTTCCTGACTGTTACTATGACGGTATAATAAACCATTAATGATCTCCGGATCAAAACTCAACAACGATTTATAAACTTGTTTATCAGGAAAGCGCATCCCAAAAACATTCTTATAAAAATTTCCCCCGTAAGGATTGTATAACGAAACGCCGCTTGCTCTACTTAATTCGCCAGTTAGTTCCATGTTCACTAACCATTCAGCCGGATTTGTTTCCAAACCAACTACATCTACACTCTTAATGGCATCAAAAAACTGATCGGATAAATGGTAAGCAACGCGATTACTCACATGCATGGTTCCGTACAGATAACTATCTTTTTTTAAGCCATTGCCCGAGATGCGCCACAATAACGCGGGATACTTTAAACTACTTTGCGCGCCCAAAAATGTAGAGAAAATGAAAGATATGAAGAGTGCTAAACGAAACATAGTTTATTCTTTAAACTTAACGAAAATAATTGAATCCCGATAGCTATCGGGAGAAATACAAAGATATAATGAATTTAGGGGCTTTAGTTACCGAATAACCTTTTTTAACCTTAAGAAAAGCCACGAATTACACTAATCTGCGCGTAACCTGTGTTTAAGTATTACACACAGATTAGTGAAATAAATTAGCACGTTTCGATTAGTGGGAATTCGTGCAATTCGTGGCTACAAATCACTATGAAGCCAGAGGCGTCAATTAAAAACCTTGCCAGGATTTAGAATTTGATTTGAATCGAACACCTTTTTGATATTGCGCATGAGTTGCAATTGATGTTCAGGAAAAATAATGGGCATATATTTTTGCTGCACCATGCCGATGCCATGTTCGCCGCTAATAGTGCCGCCTAATTTTTTGCAAAGTTCAAATATTTCAGTAATTCCTTTTGGAAGATCATCGTCCCAAATTTTATCGCTCAAATCACCCTTTATGATATTCACATGCAAATTCCCATCACCAGCGTGGCCATAGCAAACACTTTTAAAGCCATATTTAGCGCCAATTTCCTTAACACCTTTTAATAAGGCAGGTAACTCCGCACGCGGCACAACTGTATCTTCTTCTTTGTAAACCGAATTACTTTTTACAGCCTCCCCTACTTTTCTTCTGATCTTCCACAATGCATTTTTTTGCTCGGCTCCATCGGCAAACAATACTTCATCACTTCCGTGAACTTGCATGATATCCGATATCTTTTCACAATCACTCATCAACACATCCATATTATTTCCATCAACCTCTATCAACAATAACGCTTGCCATTCAGGTTTAATTTCAAAATTCAATTCGCCGCTATACTTTGCACTCCATTCAATTGCGTCACGCTCCATAAATTCCATAGCACTTGGGATAATTCCCTCGCGAAATACTGCGCCAACCGCTTCGCATGCCTTTTCAGCTGAAGAAAACGGAACTAACATCAATAGATCATGTTTAGGTAGTGGAATTAATTTAAAAACGATCTTTGTTACAATTCCCAATGTTCCTTCGCTACCGATCATCAAATGCGTGAGGTTATATCCAGTAGAATATTTTAAGGTATTCGCACCTGTCCACATCACATCTCCATTTGCAAGCACAACTTCTAAATTCAAAACATAATCACGCGTTGTTCCATACTTAACGGCTTTTGGTCCGCCACTACTATGCGCAATATTGCCACCCAAACTACAACTTCCCCAACTTGCAGGATCGGGAGGATAAAATAATTCTAATGCTTTTACTTCTTCCTGAAACACATAATTGATCACGCCAGGCTCAACCGTAGCTTGCATATTGCGAGTGTCAATATTCAAGATCTTGTTGAATTTTTCCATACTTAAAACCACGCCACCTTTTACAGGTAAAGCGCCGCCGCTTAAACCGGTTCCGGCTCCGCGTGTAGTTAAAGGAATTCGGTTGTCATTACACAATTTTGCTATTTGCGATATTTGCTCAACGGTTTGCGGACAAACAGCAACTTCAGGAAGATAAACAAGATCTTCTGTTTCGTCTGAAGCGTACTTCTCCAACTTCTCTCCTCCTGTGTGAAAATTAGCTTCGCCAACAATACTTTTTAGAGCACTGATAGTTATTGACGTGAGTTTGTTATAATTTGCAGACATTTCGGTATAAAAATCGATTCTAAATTACTAATATTGTCTCTTCAATTTTAAAGGTAAAACTTTTATTTTTAACCGTGTTTATCAACATCCATACACATTCTCAAATTTTTGACGCGCATCTTGAATTGGTGAATCTCTTTCTTGAAAGAAACGACCGTGTAAAATATTATTCGTATGGTTTGCATCCATGGCACATTGACGGGAATTACAAAGATGATCTTGAACATTTACGTGAGATAGCTCATGAAAAAGGATGTTTAGCCATAGGTGAATGCGGTTTGGATAAAGTAAGCAAAGTTGATTTTGAATTACAGGAAAAAGTATTTGTTGAGCATGTAAAAATTGCCAACAGATTAAAAAAACCTCTGATCATTCATTGTGTAAAAGCGTTTAACGAACTCATTAATTGTTTAAATCATAACAATAATCAAGTGCCGGTTATTATACACGGCTTTAACAATAACGATAATATAGCCAGAGTACTTAACAATGAAGGTTATTATTTTTCTTTTGGTAAAGATCTATTGGGTTATGAAAGCAACGCAGCTAAGGCGATCAAAACAATTGGAAGAAAGCGCTTTTTTTTAGAAACTGATGATAAAGATCTTTCTATAAAATATGTGTATTTAAAAGCCGGTGAATTACTAGGAGTGAATGATGAGATCGTTCAATTACAAATAGAAGAAAATTTTAAAAGCGTGTTTAATTTTGCGCCAAAAATGGCCAATCAAAAATAAATGATGGATACAGCATGGATGGAGCGCACCAAATTATTGGTGAAAGATAAAGGAATTGAGAAGTTGTTGAGCGCTCATGTATTGATCGTTGGATTAGGTGGTGTTGGTGGCTATGCAGCGGAGGCCATTTGCAGGGCAGGAGTTGGAACCATGACCATAATTGATGGGGATACAGTGGATCCAACCAACAGAAACCGACAAATACAAGCCTTGGCTAACACTCACGGACAAAGCAAGGCCGACCTGATGTACGAACGTTTGATAGCCATTAATCCGGATTGCAAAATAAATGTGATCAATAAATTTCAAACGCCGGATGATATGAAGGAGTTCTTGAAACAAAAATTTACATATATCATCGATGCCATTGATAGTATCTCGCCTAAATTATATTTGATATCGAGCGCTTATTGGAATAATAATAAAATTATTTCGAGCATGGGAGCTGGTGGAAAAATGGATCCTTTAAAATTACAGATAGCGGATATTAAGGATACCAATATTTGTCCTTTGGCGCAGTATATCCGTAAACGCTTACGCTATATGAATATCTATAAAGGCGTAAAATGCGTTTATAGTACCGAGCTTCCTGCCAAATTCTCTATTATGCATACCGATGGAAGTAAATTCAAAAAATCGGCTTACGGAACAATTTCTTACTTACCCGCCGTTTTTGGGTTAACCTGTGCTTCTGTTGTCATACGCGATATTACAGGCTGGAAAGAGGTAAAAGGCGCCGAGAAGAAGGTGAAGAAGAAATAGCTGCCTCTAATATCCCATAGGGTAGCGCCTTAAATGAGGTAAAATTGCCAAAAGACCTGAATATTTGGCTCCCTTGAAAATTAACTGTAATTTAGTGTCAAATAAATAATTGTATGCAAACAGGTACCGTAAAATTTTTCAATAACGCCAAAGGTTTTGGTTTTATTAAAGCAGATTCAGGAGCAGAAGTATTCGTTCACGCTAATGACCTAACTGACAAGATCACAGAAGGTGACAAAGTTGAATTTGAAGTAAAAGATGGTCAAAAAGGCCCAAGCGCAGTAAACGTACGCAAGGTTTAATTTTACTTCAGTAAAGAACGATCCGTTTTTTACTCTCAATCTAATTATCGTTAAGGATTAACTACTCTTTTGACCTGGCATTGCCATGTTGCTTTGAGTAAATACTCTTAAAGTGTTTGAAATAGTCTTATTTCATCTTCACCTATTCTCTACTCCACTAAATGCCATTCTCCATTATCTCCCTTAATGTATTGGCACATCACGCTTTTTACCGAATCGCTACCTTGCGTAAAGTTGATCTTTACAAGATAGCACGCTAAGATCGATCCGTCCTGACATTCTTCTTTGTAAATTTCTACTACTTTGCAGTCGGCGCATTTCTTCTTAAAATCCTGCTCTATCAGTTTATCATCAACATTACTACATGCCGCAAACAATGTGGTAAACAACAGAACTATTAATACGTTTCTTATCATCACCTTAAATTTACTTTCCTACAGGCTCGCTCTTTCTTGAATACCTTCCCTTTAACACTGCTAGCTCAATAATATGTCCCTCTATTGCTTTCAACAACTCCGCTTTTCCGGAACTCGCCGGTAATTCAAGTAAAGAGTTTAACGCATAAACCTTAAAATGATACGTATGCATTCCGTTTGGCGGACAAGGTCCATAGTACATGTTCTTACCTTGCGTATTCTTCCCTACAATTCCTTCAGCCTTATTTTGCACGATCTTTGACTTTACAGGCATATTCCACATTACCCAATGCACAAATTCACCGTTGGGCGAATCGGTGTCATCCATAATAAGTGCCAAGGATTTTGTTCCTTCAGGAATATTGTCTAAAACCAAACCAGGACTTAAGTTCTCACCATCACAGGTGAACTTAAATTGAATATAGTTGTTATCTGCAAAATCAAAAAAAAAAAAAAAACCCCCCCCAATTTTAAAAAAAAAAAAATTTTATGGTACCCATTACCGGTAAAATTCCCAGCGGAAAATTTTTTTTTTTTTTCCCACCCCCAAATTTAAAAAAAACAAAAACCCTCCCTATTTGGAAGCCTTTAAAACTTTTTTTTCCCCTTTTGTGGTTTTAACCCCCGGTTTACTTTTGCCGGCACAATCCTTTCTCCAAGTAAACAATTCAACTTTCATTGTTTTTGTTTTCCATCAGGTGATTTGAATGTTTTGGTAACTGTTTCGTTTTTGCGACCCATGTGTCCGTAAGCAGCAGTTTCGCTGTACATTGGAGTACGCAATTTAAAACGTTGCTCAATAAAGTAAGGACGCATATCAAAAACCTTTGAAACGATCTTAGCGATCTCACCATCTGTCATTTTTACTTTTGCAGTTCCATAAGTATCAATAAAAATACCCATTGGTTGTGCAACACCGATAGCGTAAGAAACCTGAACTAATACTTCAGAACAAACGCCTGCAGCCACTAAGTTTTTTGCAATGTGACGAGTGGCATATGCTGCCGAACGGTCAACTTTACTTGGATCTTTTCCAGAGAATGCACCACCACCGTGAGCACCTTTTCCTCCGTAAGTATCAACAATAATTTTACGACCTGTTAAACCTGTATCTCCGTGTGGACCACCAATTACGAATTTACCGGTTGGGTTAATATGGTAGTTGATTTTGTTGTTGAATAAATGAGCGTATTTAGGATATTTCTTTTTTACGCGTGGGATTAAAATGCTGATGATATCCTTTTTGATCTTCGCTAACATTTTTTGCTCACCGTCAAAATCATCATGTTGTGTAGAAACAACAATGGCATCAATACGAACCGGCTTGTTATTATCATCGTACTCTAACGTAACTTGTGATTTTGCATCAGGACGTAAATATTTAATTTCTTTATTTTCTCTGCGTAATGCTGCAAGTTCTAACAAAATTCCATGAGCTAAATCTAAAGCCAAAGGCATGTAGTTAGCAGTTTCGTTAGTTGCATAACCAAACATCATACCTTGGTCACCTGCACCTTGCTCTTCTTTTTTCTTACGATCAACACCTTGATTGATATCAGCAGATTGCTCGTGAATTGCAGATAAGATACCGCACGAGTTTGCTTCGAACATATACTCTGATTTTGTGTATCCTATTTTACGAATTACTTCGCGTGCAATTTCCTGAACATCTAAATATGCTTTTGATTTTACTTCACCTGCCAACACTACTTGACCTGTTGTAACTAACGTTTCGCAAGCCACTTTACTTTGTGGATCGAACGCTAAAAAATTGTCGATCAAAGCATCCGAAATTTGATCGGCTACTTTATCGGGGTGTCCTTCCGACACAGACTCTGAGGTAAATAGATATCCCATACTGATTTTTTTAAATTTTAGAATTTCAAATGTAAACTAATTAAGGCCAATAACAAAAATTTATTTCACCTCGCTAATAGAGAATTCATACCCTTCCATGATCTGGTTGCAGAGTAGTTTTTTACACGCTTCATCCACTTTAATATTCGCTGCGTCTTTTGAAGCTGCTTCAATTTCCAAGGTAATATGTTTACCAATACGAACGTTCTCAATTTCAGGAAGTCCTAAGTTTTTCATTGAGCCGGTAACCGCTTTACCTTGTGGATCTAATAATGCTTTTAGAGGCATTACATCAATATTTGCTACAAATTTTGCCATGATTTCTTATAATAGAAGCGCTAAATTAACAAGTTAAACGCAATATAAAAACAAGCTTTTGAGGGTTGTTTATAATTAGGGGAATTGGTTGATATCTCCCGCAGATTTCGCTGATTTTCGCAGATCTTTAATTCCCAGAAGAATCTGCGTGATCTGTGAAATCTGCGGGAAACTTTAGGCGGTTTTAGGCTTGAAAAACAGATTGTTTACCATGGAAAGGCCAACGTACAGAACAATGGCTATACCCAATCCAAGGAATTGGAAAAGAATAAGACCAAGAATGCTTAAAGCAATGAAAATATAACGGATCTCGTTTCCTTTCCAGCCAAAACTCTTGAACTTTAAAGAAAAAAGTGGCAATTCAACTACCATTAAAATTGACATTAAAACAGAGATGAATATCAACGCATACGGATGAATTAGGAAGTGTATAACCTCGCAATGTTTGAGATCAAAATGTGTATCCCAATTAACTATTAATGGAATTGAACAGATTAAAATAGCATTTGCTGGTGTTGGAACACCAATGAATGAATCAGTTTGCCGTGTATCGTTATTGAATTTAGCTAAACGAATTGCCGAAAAAATTGGAATAAGAATTGGAATGTATGTGAGCCATTGGTTTTGCACAATAAGATCGTAATCTCGGTGATTTACCAAATACCCTATCTCTAACATTTTATGCATCACAAAACCCGGAACAGCACCAAACGTTACCATATCTGCCAAACTATCCAGATCTTTTCCAATAACAGATGTTACTTTAAGCGCACGTGCAGCAAACCCATCTAAAAAATCAAAAATAGCTGCCAAACCCACTAAATACGCGGCCAATACAAGATTACCTTCAAATACCTGAATAATAGCAATGCAACCACATAGGAGGTTGCAACAGGTAATAGCATTAGGAATGTGTTTTTTGATACTCATACTTTACACTTTATACGCTACTCAAAGGTATAAGTTGCATTTGATATTACGAATTTAACAAACTGGAAACTTCTTCCCATTTTGTTAATTCGTCCTCCAGTTGAAGCTTTAGCTTTGAGTAATTGGTAAAAAAACACCTGATCGTTCATCAACTTCTCGTAATTAGCTTGGTCAGCTAATTTTTCATCAGCTAGTTTTATCTCGAGTTCTAATTTTTCAATGGCCTCTTCCGTTTTTTTGAGCTTGCTGAGCAATTGTTTCTTTTCAGCATCATTTGTTTTATCAACTACCGGTTTTTGTTCTGCCACTTTTTGCTGAACGCTACCCAATGCTTCTTGTTTGTTTGCTTTTTTATCAAGATCCAATTCATTTAAACGCTCCACTTTACGCAATTGCATAAATTCCTCAATATCGCATAAATGCTCGCGCACGTGTCCATCTCTAAATTCAAATAAACGATGGCAAATACCTTTCATAAAATCACGATCGTGACTTACCATGATCACAGTTCCTTCGTAATCTTGGATCGCAGATTTTAATACTTCCTTACTTCTAATATCTAAGTGATTGGTAGGCTCATCCATCAATAATAAATTGTATGGCTCTAGCAATAATTTACATAAAGCCAAACGCCCACGCTCTCCTCCACTTAATACCTGAACTTTTTTATCAATATCCTCGCCACCAAATAAAAATGAACCTAATAAACCTCTTACTTGTTTGCGCACTTCACCAACCGCTAATTCATCAATTGTTTCAAAAACTGTTTTCTTTGGGTCGAGTTTTTCTTCCTGATCTTGCTCAAAATATCCAGGTAGTACACTATGTCCTAACTGAACAGTGCCTTCATGATCTACTTTTTTAGCGATCATTTTCATCATGGTACTTTTTCCTTCACCATTACGTCCTACCAATCCAATTTTTTCTCCTTTTGTAATGATAAATCTTGCGTCAGAAAAAATGCGCTTATCGCCGTATTTTTTTCCGGCATCTTCTACTGTTAACACAATTTTACCGCTATGTGCAGGTTGAGGAAAACGAAAACGCATCACCGAAGTGTCTAAGTCATCCACTTCTACCTTTTCCATGCGATCTAATTTTTTGATCAAGGATTGAGCGAAGGAAGCTTTACTTGCTTTTGCTCTATATTTATCTATTAATACTTCTGTTTGATTGATGATCTTTTGTTGATTCTTAGCAGCATTTTCTTGTTGTTCAATACGCTCTTGTCTTAACTCAAGGTAACGTGAATAATTTGTTTTATAATCGTATGTTTTTCCATTTACGATCTCAATAGTTCGTTGTGTTACGTTATCTAAAAATGTTTTATCATGGCTTATCAGCATCACAGCGCCTGAGAACGTTTCCATGAACTCCTCCAACCAAATAATGGCTTCAATATCCAAGTGATTGGTAGGCTCATCCAATAATAAAATGTGTGGTTTTTGTAAAAGGATCTTGGCTAATTCAATACGCATACGCCATCCTCCACTAAACTCGGCTGTTTGTCTATCAAAATCCTTACGCGCAAATCCAAGCCCTTTCAATATTTTTTCTATCTCTTCATTTTTACTTCCTGCGCCTATCATGTCAAGGCGAGTATAAATGTCGGTTTGCTCCTCAATTAAACGCATGTAAGATTCACTTTCGTAATCGGTACGTGTTTCTAATTGATGATTGATGTTCTCTAACTTTACTTCGAGCTTTTGTATCTCGGCAAAAGCTGTTTCGGTTTCCTCAAATACGGTTCTTCCATGTTGATGGATCATATCTTGAGGCAAATACCCAATGGTTATATCACGTGGCGTTGATATATCTCCTTTAGTTGGATTTTCTTCGCCGGCAATTAATTTAAGCATGGTACTTTTTCCGGCACCATTTTTTCCGGCAAGACCGATCCTGTCTTTTGAATTGATCAAAAAAGAAATATTATCGAATAAATTAAAGCCCCCAAAGGATACAGTTACTGAGTTTACCGAGATCATAAGGGCGCAAAAGTACAACAAAAAGTTTGATCCCTAAAATGTTTGGCGCGTTAAAGGTGAGATCGCCAGAGAAGAAAATTCCTGACGCAAAAGCTTGTAGAAGCCCACTATTCCTATCATTGCGGCATTATCGGTACAATACTCAAATTTAGGAATATAGGTTTCAATTCCATGCTGTTCGAGTGCTTTTACTTGCTTTCTTAGCTCCGAATTTGCCGAAACACCTCCCGAAATGGCAAAGTGTTTGATGTCTGCTTCATCCAACAATAATTTACTTTTTTTAAGAAGTATTTGGATCAAATGGTATTGATATGAAGCGCAAATATCACTTATGTTGTTCTTTATAAAGTCAGGTTCCTTTGCGGTTTCCTTTTGGATAAAATAGAGGAACGATGTTTTTATTCCGCTAAAACTAAAATCATATCCTTGCATTTTTGTATCTGAGAATTTAAACCGATGCGCATCTCCGTTTTGTGCAAATTTATCTATCATTGGTCCGCCCGGATAAGGCAAACCAAGCACTTTGGCAGCTTTATCAAATGCTTCTCCAACGGCATCATCAATTGTTTGACCTAGCAATTCAAACTTTAAATGATCGGTTACTTTTATTATTTGTGTATGCCCTCCACTTACGGTTAAACATACAAAAGGAAAAGGTGGTATTTTTTGTTCGGCATCCACAATAAAATGCGCCAAAACGTGCGCTTGCATATGATCAACCTCAATTAAAGGAATATTCAGAGAAAGCGACAGTGATTTTGCGAAATTCAAACCCACCAACAAACTTCCCATTAAACCAGGACCGCGCGTTACAGCAATTGCATTTACTTGCGACAAAGTCATATTGGCTTTTTTTAGGGCTTCGTGAACCACCGGCACAATGTTCTTTTGATGATCGCGGCTGGCCAATTCGGGCACAACTCCGCCATATTGCTCGTGAATTTTTTGATTTGCGGTGAAATTGCTTAAAACAACATTACCCTTCAATATTGCGCAGGACGTATCATCGCAGCTACTTTCAATTGCCAATATGATACTGTTACTATTTTGCATTTTTTCGGTTTTCAGGGTGCTAATTTTCCGTAAATTAGTGGGTCGTTGCAATGCGTAAAGTTACAAGAATAATACTAAAAAGCCTTATGTGGCTTACAATAGTTGTGGTGGTTATGGTTACCTCCCTATTCTTCTTGGTGCAAAGCCCTTCCTTTCAAACCTGGTTGGCGCAAAAAGCATCGCATTATTTGGAAGATGAATTAAAAACGGTTGTGAAAATTGATGCCGTTGAACTTCATTTCTTTAAAACGGCGGAGCTAAAAGGTGTCTACATGGAAGATCTTCATAAAGACACACTCATAAGTGGCGGGAGAATATTTGTTGAATTGAACTCGTTCAATTTCTCTGATCAAAAAATAAATATTAAAAATGTAACGCTATCAAACACAACCGCGAAATTATCTATTCCGAAAAATGATAGCATTATGAACTTTCAGTTCATTGTGGATTATTTTGACACCGGTAAAAAAGAAAAAGACACAAGTTCTGTTCCTTGGGATGTAAAATTCAACGATCTAACTCTTAATAATGTGAATTTTATGTTCAAGAATAATAACAAAGACACAAAGATCACAGAGGCAATTAATTTTAATAATTTAAGAGCGAACAATGTTTCCGGAAAATTCTCGCAGATCCAATTTCAAAAAGACACTATTTTTGTTGCGCTATCTAATTTAAGATTCAATGAGCAAAGTGGATTTGCACTCACTAACCTATCAAGCAACTTAAAAATAAGCGAAAAAGGCGTTTATATGGATCATCTGGATATTGTAACTCCCGGTACCGTAATACGAGGGCATGTAAGATTTAAACATGATAATTGGGAAGCGTATAATGATTTTTTAAATAAGGTTGATATGGATGTACTTTTGAAACCAAAAACAAAAGTGCATTTAAAAGATGTGGCATCCTTTACCGAAGAACTTGCAGGATTGAATGATACGGTTAAACTTTCGGGAAAAGTAAAAGGCACAGTTGCCGACCTAAGCTTAATGGATTTCAAATTAAAATTAAAAGCAAACACCGAATTTATTGGAGATCTTACAATTGTAGGTTTGCCTGATTTTAATAATAGTTATTTGCACTTTGATACAAAAAAATTATCCACTTCCTATGTTGATCTAATACAAATTCCTAATTATCCCTTTAAAGAAAATAAAAAGTTAGAGATCCCTATTCAAATTAAAAACTTAGGAATTGTAAACTATAATGGCAAGTTCGACGGATTGATAAATGATTTTAATGTATACGGCAATGTTCGTACAGCTTTAGGGTCCATAGTGGCAGATATTGGGATCAAAACCGGTAAAAAACCTGACGACCTCGAGTATCATGGAAAAATTAAAACGCTTAATTTTAATATTGGTTCATTGACAGGAACAAAGGGGCTTTACAACCTCAATTCAGATCTTAAACTAAAGGGCAAAGGTGTGAACATTGCAAAAATAAACGCATCCATGCAGGGCGGTATAAAAACTTTAAACTTTAACGGCTACGAATACAATACTATTAAAGTTGATGGAACATTCATCAACAAAAGTTTTAATGGTGTTTTAGTAAGTACAGATCCCAATGCCGATTTTGACTTTAACGGTAACATCAACTTCGCCAATAAAGTGCCGCAAATGGATTTTATCTCAACGGTAAACAAATTGAATTTAAAAAAATTGAATTTTAGCAAGGCTCCTGCAGAGTTCTCTACACAGATCTTGATCAATTTAAAAGGTGATAATGTAAATAACCTAACTGGGAATATCAACTTTGACAATACACTTTATAAGGATAGCATAAAAACATATAAGATCAGCACATTTGACCTACTGCTTCAGCAAGAAACAATTGACAAGAGCATAAAACTTACTTCCAATTATTTTAATGTAGATGTTGATGGGCGTTTCAATATTTCCGACCTGCCTTTAGCTTTTAAACAAACTCTTCACGATTACTATCCAACCTTTGTAAAAAAGAATACCGGAAAAATCATCTATAAAGACGCCTTTAAATATAAAATAACTGTAAAGAAGTTTGATGTGATCAAAGAATTGTTTGTTCCAAGCTTAATGATTAGTCCGGCTACTATTGTTGTTGGAGATTTTGACGCAGGCAACAATCTTATCAACTTTAACTTAAAGTCGAGTTTAATAGAAGCAGCGGGCATTAAATTCAAAGACAATGCCATTGAATCGTATTCAAAGAATAAAAAGATCAATTTGGTATTTAAAGGATCTTACATTCAATTAGCCGATAGTTTACGTTTGAATAATTACTTCATGTATTTTGTATCCAAAGATCTTGACACAAAATACAACTTAGAATGGAATGATAAAAAAATACCAAATAACTCCGGTAAATTCAACGGCACGGTTTCGTTTGCTGATAATAAAGCTTTATTCAAATACAATGAATTGAATGTTAAAGTAAGGGATAGCACATGGAAACTCACCACCACTAATCCAACAATAATTGACAGTGCCGGAAATATCACTATTAATCCTTTAAAATTTGAGAATTTAGAGCAGAGTATTGCCATAAACGGTACGTTGTCAAACAAAAAGTCTGACTCTTTAAATTTTGTTACAACCGATCTTGTATTAGACCAATTTAATCCGTTCTTAGAACAATTTGGCTTGAAGCTAAATGGCGAACTTGATTCGAGGATCAAATTGCAAAATGTTGACAAACATGTTACGCTAAATAGTATAATCGATCTTACTAAATTTAAATTCAACGACAATCTTATTGGTCAGATGCATGTGCAAACGGATTACATCACACAAGAGCAACGCTTGCAAATGGATGGATATACCACGTTAGGTTTGGGTATTGGATTTGGCGTTATGAAAAATCTATCATTTAAAGGAAATTATTATTTTGATAAACGTGAAGAGACCATTGATCTTAATTTTAGTGCTAATCCGCTTAACCTAAGACTTATTAATCCATTAATGGCAGGAATTTTAACAGTTAAAAAAGGAGTTGTATTTGGCGGTGGAAAGATCCATGGTAACGCCGATAAAGTATTGATAGATGGAGAATTGAAATTGACCGATAGCGAGATCAAAATTGATTACACCAATGTAACTTACAAAATGAACGGAAAAATAGAAATCATGCCCGATCAGATCCGTTTTAGCGACATTTTAATGGATCAAATTGACCCTAACGATCAACTCAGAAATGTGAAACTTAAAACGGTGCCACAAGGAACCATTAACGGCAACTTATTCCATAGCAATTTCAAAAAAATGCAGCTCGATTATGATATCTCGTTCAAGAACATGTTGGCACTAAATACCACCGAGCGCGAGAATAAGGATTTTTATGGTCGAGTTTATTGCACAGGAAATGTTGGATTGTATGGATTTATGAACGACATACACATGGAGGTAAAGGCAACCACTAAAAAGAACTCCAAATTTATTTTGCCGTTAGATGGTCCAACCGAGATAGCCGAAAATGATTTCATAAAATTTGTAAAGAAGGATACTGTAAAACGCGAAGTGAAGCATGACCTTACAGGATTTAATCTTGACCTGAATATTGTTGCAACGCCTGAAGCAACAACACAGATCATTTTTGACAAGATATCGGGCGATGCCATAAACGTTTATGGAAATGGTGATATTAAAATGAAGATAAATACACTTGGTAAATTTGAAATGTATGGCGATTATATAATGAATGGTGGGGACTATAATTTTAGTTTGCAAAATGTGATCAGCAAAAAATTTGATATTGATCCGGGAAGTACTATTATTTGGAGTGGTAATCCCTACAACGGAGATATTGACATTACCGCGAGTTACCGTCAGCGCGCTTCAATCGCACCATTCATATCAGATCCTACTGCCGCCCAACAGTATAAAAGTCGCACACCTGCAGCGTGTAAATTAATTATGAAACATACCTTGATGAAGCCTGAAATTTCGTTTGAGCTAGAATTTCCAACCATTTCAGATAATGTGCGATCGCAAATAAGCAGTGTTTTAGCCGATGAAGCTGAACTCAACAGGCAAGTATTTTCTTTCCTTTTGTTTAGGAGTTTTATTCCTCCTGTAATTTATGGAACAAGCGGAGGAGGCGTAACAGCAGGTAATGCAGCAGCTTCAACCGGTAGTGAATTACTAAGCAGCCGTGTAAATGGTGTTTTGGATGGTTTAGTTGGAAATTTTGATAAGGATCTACAAGTAGGAGTTAATTACAGGCCCGGAAGTCAAAACAACTCAGATGAAGTTCTAGTTAATGTGAACCGAAATTTTTTGGATGATAAGCTTACCGTGGATGGAAATTTTGGCGCAGGATCTAGCACCGGATCAAGTAAGAATATTATTGGTGACGTGAACGTAGAATATAAATTAAGTAAAGATGGGCGTTACAAATTAAAAGGCTTTAACCGCACTAACGATATGACACAACAAACAACCTCGGGCGGACCTTATACACAGGGGCTTGGTTTCTTCTTTAGAGAAGAATTTGATACTTGGGATGAACTTTACAAAAAGTACTTGCAGAAAATAAAGAAAAATAAAAAACAAACCGAAAAAAAGCCCGATGAGAAATCTTAACCTTCTTTTTGCATTTCTTATTACTCTTAACTCGTTCTCGCAAAACGCAGAAGTTCGCTTTTTAAAAAGTTGTAACAAACCAAACATGCCTATATGGGATAAAACTATGGAAGGTGTTTCATTTTCAGTATATCCTGCAATGCCCTTAACCGTTGGTGGTATTTGGGCTTATGGCTACTTTAATAAAGATCATGAAATGATGCGTAATGGTTACAAAAGTGCTATTGCAATAAGTTTTGCTAATGGACTAAGTTATGGATTAAAAGCTGCTATCAAGCGCGATCGTCCGTTTGTTACACACCCAAACGATATTACACAAAAAACACATGTTGGCCCACTTTCATTTCCGAGCGGACATACCACCGCCGCATTTGCAACTGCTACAGCGTTAACTTTAAGTACAAAAAAATGGCAATTTGCAGTTCCCGCCTATGCGTATGCCGGATTGGTTGGTTATTCGCGCATGCGATTGGGTGTTCACTACCCTAGCGATGTTTTAGGAGGAATGATCATTGGCATTGGCAGCGGTTTGCTTACCTGGCAAATTGATAAATGGATCAGAGGTTCAAAAACTCCTTGATGTTTTTATAAATGTATTGCAATTCATCTTTGGTAATGCAATAGGGCGGTAAAACATAAAATACATTTCCTAACGGCCTCAATAAAATTCCTTTATTCAAAAAGTATGAATTGATTTTTTCTGAAATAGTATTCAAATAATGTGTTTCACCTTCAGTTTTTAATTCAATAGCTAAGATGGTTCCTTTTACTCTTATATCCTTGCAAGCTTTATGATCCTTTATCTCCTTTAAAAAACTTAAATGTTCTTTTTCTATCATTTGGATCTGATCTAAAGTTTCCCTTTTTTCCATTAGATCTAAACTTGCTAATGCTGCCGCGCAAGCTGTAGCGTTTGCTGTATAACTATGGCCATGAAAAAAAGTTTTTGTCTTATCATCACTTATATACGCATCATAAATAAATTGCGCGCAAGAAGTAACTCCCAATGGCAAATAGCCACCTGTTAATCCCTTTGACAAGCCAATGATATCAGGTTTATTATTTAAATGATCGGTCGCGAAAAACTTTCCTGTTCTTCCAAAACCTGTCATTACTTCATCGGCAATAGTAATAATTTCGTTTTGCTTACAAAAAGCGATCAATTCATCTAAAGTTTCTCCATCGTACATCATCATTCCTGCAGCGCCTTGAACTAATGGTTCAAAAATAAATCCGGCAATAGAATGATTCTCTTTCCATTGACCGATCACTTCCTTTATTTGTTCTAAGTTCTCTTTTGTGGGAATTGGAATATGCGCCACATTGAATAATTGATTCTCAAAGGCGCTATTAAATACATTGCGGGCACCAACACTCATGCCGCCAAATGTATCGCCGTGATAAGCGTTTTCTAAAGCTATGAATGTGTTTTTTGGTTCGCCTTTATTATGCCAATACTGAAGCGTCATTTTTAATGCCACTTCTACCGCTGTTGAGCCATTATCAGAATAAAATATCTTAGATTGGTTATTTGGTAGATGTCCTAATAAACGCTCGGCTAATTCAATGGCCGGTTGATGCGTAAAATCGGCAAAAGGAATATGTTCGAACGAAAATAACTGCTCACTTACTTTTTTGGAGATGTATGGATGTGAGTGTCCGTGTAAATTTACCCACCAACTCGAAATGGCGTCCATTATCTTGCTGCCCTTATCGTCGTATAAATAAAGTCCTTCTGCTTTTGTAATGCGAATTGGATCAACAGCCGTTTTTAAATGAGTGAACGGATGCCAAATGTGTTTTTTATCCCTTTCGCTCCAATTCATATGAATAATTCCTTTTTTACTAATGAAGCCAATTCACTGATCTTAACTTTATCAATAGCTCCTTGCTCCGGAAATTTTGCTAAAACAGGGATATCGGAATACGTTGTGATCACTTGCTCCACCAAAGGATCAAAATTCCCATTTAAGATCATCCCTTTTATTTTGTATTTGTTTCGCAATAAATAATCGATCGACAATAAAGAATGATTGATACAACCAATATAATTTCTCACCACCAAAATAACTTCAGCATCTAATTCTCTGGCGAGTTGGATCACATAATTATTCTTACTTAACGGAACCATCATCCCTCCTGCTCCCTCAATAATTAAGTTATTTGTTGTAGACGGAAGAACGATGCTCTTCATTTCAATTTTCTTACTTTCTATAGCAGCAGCCAAATGAGGGGAAACAGGAGCTGCAAACACATACGCTTCAGAATGTACTTGTGTTTTTGAATTTGAAATAAGTTTTCGCACTTCATTCACATCCATTCCATCAGTTATCCCACACTGAATAGGTTTCCAGTAATCGGCCTGCAAAGCTTCGACCAAAATTGCCGATACAACCGTTTTACCAACATTGGTATCAATTCCTGTTATAAAATACCGTTTCATTACCCTTTTAAGATCTTTACTAATGTATCAATTTCTTTTTTTGTATTGTAAGCATGTAAACAAAAACGGATACGCTCACTACCCTCCTTTACGGTAGGACTTTTAACCGCTTTACTTAAAATATTCTTCTTTTTTAATTTATCCTCTATTTCTGTAGCTTTTTCATTGCTATTTAAAACCATGCATTGAATAGCGCTTCTGCTTTTAATGAACGAAGGGATCTCCTTTACCTTTTCGAGGAAGTGATCGATATTTGCACGAAGCAATGGTTGCTGTTTGTTTTCTTTTAAAAGATCGTAAGCTATTGAGATATTTGCGATAGCATGATCGGGCAAAGCCGTCGTATAAATAAATGATCGCGCAAAATTGATCAAATAATTTCTTAATTCATTACTTCCAACTATAGCAGCGCCATGACAACCCATTGCTTTTCCGTAAGTGTATACTCTTGCAAAACATTTATCCTCTACACCTGCACACAACCCCTTTCCAAAAACACCAATGGCATGTGCCTCGTCTACAATTAAAAAAACATTTTTATATTGTTCCTTTAACTCAATTATCTCTTTCAATGGCGCTTCATCACCATCCATAGAGTAAACACTTTCTACAGCCACAAACACATTCTCAAAACTTGTATGATGCCTATGCAGCAGATCTTTTAGATCATCTACATTATTATGTTTGAATTTATAATGTTTAGCATAGCTCAATCGCACGCCATCATAAATAGAGGCGTGGATCAATTCATCCATGATCACTACATCATTCTTCTGAGGAACGCAAGAAAATAATCCCACATTGGCATCATAACCGGAATTAAATATCAAAGCGCTTTCTCCTTTATGAAATGTGGCGATCTTTTTTTCTGTCTCTTCAATAAAATCTGAATTACCGCTTATTAAACGCGAACCGCCTGAACCCGATGCGTTAGAACTATTCTTTGCTAACAGACCAAGTTTGGAAAATCCTAAATAATCATTGCTAATAAAATCTGTTCCTGAAAAGTTCTTAGAAAGTGTTCGAAGCAGTTTATTTTCCTGCCTTAATTTTAGTGCATTCTGGATGTTTGCCGGATCTTTACCCATTACGGATTAACAGATTCTTCAATTCGCACATCAGCATAAGCCTTTTTTGGTTTCAATCCTAAGATCTCAAACATTTGCATATCCTGATTATAACGTGGGTTTGGAGTAGTTAATAATTTATCGCCCGCAAATATTGAATTAGCGCCAGCCATAAAACATAAGGCTTGACCTTCCATGCTCATGCTCATGCGACCTGCACTTAAACGCACAGCAGTTGTTGGAATAACAATTCGGGCGGTTGCTATCATACGCACCATATCCCAAATTGGAACGGGTGGTTGATCTTCTAATGGAGTTCCTTCAACAGCAACTAAGGCATTGATGGGAACGCTTTCGGGTAATGGACGTAATAAACTCAATGTGTACAACATCCCTACTCTATCTTGCGCTGTTTCTCCCATACCAATAATTCCACCTGAACAAACAGTTAGTCCCGCTTTGCGAACATTTTTTAAGGTGTTTAAACGATCATCGTAAGTGCGGGTAGAAATAATGTTGTTATAATTTTCTTCTGATGTATCTAAATTGTGATTGTAGGCATACAATCCTGCTTCGGCTAATTTTTTTGCTTGCTCTTCAGTAACCATGCCCAGAGTTGCACAAACTTCCATGCCTTTGCTGTTAATGGTTTTTACCATATCCAACACTTTATCAAAATCTTTGTTATCGCGAACTTCTCTCCATGCTGCACCTAAACACATGCGACTTGCGCCACCTGATTTTGCGTTATCAGCCGCAACATTGATTTCGTCAACACTCATTAGTTTTTGAACTTTAACTTCGGTATGGTAACGCGCGGCTTGCGGACAATACGAACAATCTTCGGGACAACCACCGGTTTTAATAGAAAGCAATGAACTTACCTGAACTTCGCCAACTTTGTGATGCTTTTTATGCACTTCTGAAGCGCGATAAATAAGCTCCATTAAAGGGGTGTTGTAAACTTCAAGTATTTCTTCTTTGGTCCAGTCCTTTATCATGTGAAGGGTTATTTGAAACAAATTTAATGATTAGAAGCGAGTAAGCAAAACCTTTACTCCACCCATAAAACCATGCCTTTTAAGTATTCACCCTCAGGGAAATACGGCGTTACCGGATGATCGGCAGGTTGATTTAAATAATGTAATACGCGAATATTCCGTTTGCTTTCAATTGCCGCGGCTGTGATGGTATTATAGAACAAATATTTATCTACCACTCCACTGCAGCTAAATGTAAAAATGATGCCGCCTTTTTTAATGAGCTTCATGGCTAATGCATTTAAGCGTTTGTATCCGTTAATGGCCTGATGTTTTGCATCCCTACTTTTTGCAAATGCGGGAGGATCCAAAACGATCACATCGTACATATCTTTTTTGTCTTTGAAAAAATCAAACGTGTCTTCAACAAAAGAGGTGTGATTTTTAGCTCCATTCAATTCAATATTCTTATTTCCGATCTCTATCGCCGGGGCGCTAACATCCACCGAATGAACTTCTTTTGCACCAGCCAAGGCTGCGTAAACCGAAAAACCTCCTGTGTATGAAAATATATTCAATACTGATTTTCCCTTAGAATATTCACTTAATAATTTTCTATTATCACGTTGATCAATAAAAAATCCTGTTTTTTGTCCCTTGGTCCAATCTACTAAGAACTGAACTCCGTTTTCTTTTACGATCGTATTTTCTGAATCACCAAAAAGAAACTCATTCTTTACATCGCTATGATTGTTCTTACCTGAAATAGTTTCAGAACTCTTATCGTAAATAGTTTTAAGATCAGACCCTAAAACTTTTTTAATTGCCGCAACAATGTTCTCGCGTTGTAAATGCACTCCAATATTGTGCGATTGAATAACTACATGTCCGTTATAATTATCGATGATCAAAGCAGGAACGCCATCGCCTTCACCAAAAAATAAACGGTATACATTTGTATTTTCGTTAACTATACCAATTTGTTTACGGTATTCGTAAGCTTTACTGATCTTGTTGATCCAAAAAGTTTCATCAATAGCAACTTGCTCAAATGAAATGATTCGAACGGCAATACTTCCGTTGGCATAATAACCAATGCCTAAGAATTTATTTGTAGAAGAATAAACCTCCACTAAAGCCCCATCCTTTAAATTAGCTTCCTTTACTTTAATTGCTCCCGAAAATATCCAAGGGTGAAAACGTTGAAGCGAATGCTCCTTATCTTTATTTAATACAATTTTACTATACACCCGCCAAAGGTAATAATAATTGGTGGCAATGAATAAGATGAGTTATTTGGAGATAAAATAGATAAAGCCTAGAACAAAAATGTATAAGACTTTAAAAGGGAGGTCGCTAATTACATTGTAATTGAACCAATAGTAGCGCGATAATTTTACGAGTATAAATTTTTGCACGAGATTGAAGTTGCAAAAATCAATTGTTAATTCCTAAGAATTTCTATGAATTGCCATAATTTATAGACGAACCATCAGGCCAAAAAACCCATCACTATATCAAAGAATTCCTTTGGTTTCTCTGCATGAAGCCAATGTCCGGCTCCTTCAATGCTCTCAAATTGTATATGGGAGTACCGTTTGCTAAAATCCGACTGATCTTCGGAAGTGATGTAGTTAGATCGACTTCCTTTTATTACCAAACAAGGCGCCGAACTTTTATAGAATGGTACAGTTTCTCGTATATGGTCATAATTTTCGCTTATCACCTCCAAGTTGAAGCGCCAATCCATGATGTTATTTGTTGTATCCTTCCAATAAATGTTCTTTAATAGAAATTGCTTGGTTCCAAAATCATCAATATGTTTATTCATTTCTGCTTCTGCTTCCTTTCTTGTTTTTACAATACTAAAATCAACAGCATTTAGCGCATGTAAAACCTCGCCATGATGTGGAGGATATTTTCTCGCAGCAATATCACATACAATTATTTTTGAAACCACATTTGGAAACATACTTTCGAAGAACATTGCTACTTTTCCGCCCATACTATGCCCCATCAAAATAAAATTTTTCAAGGCATGATCATCTATAAAACGTTTTACATCTTCAGCCATTAAACTATAATTCCAATCCTTGCTGTGTGGTGATAATCCATGATTACGAAGATCTAAAGTATAAACCTTAAATCCTTTTTCAGAAAATTGCTTTGCCAACGTATTCCAATTATCACTTTGCCCAAACAAACCGTGGAGTATGATCAATGGAGTTCCCTCTCCGTATTCTCTGAAAGCTAATTTCATTTTAATTGACGCAAATACATTTGAACTGTATTCTCTAAACCTAAATACAACGAGTCGCTAATTAATGCGTGACCAATTGACACTTCCAATAAATTAGAAACTTGTTGCTTGAAGAACTGAAGATTTTGCAAACTCAGATCATGCCCGGCATTAACTCCTATTTGTAATTTCGCGGCAAGTGTAGCGGCTTGCACAAATGGTTTTATAGCTTTTTCTTTATTTTTAGAATAGTTAGCAGCATAACTTTCGGTGTATAATTCAATTCTATCTGTTCCGGTTTCTTTTGCGCCTTCGATCATTTTTAGATCCGCGTTAACAAAAATGGATGTTCGGATATTGTTTGACTTGAATACTAAAATGATCTCTTTCAAATAATCTTTATTTGCAATTGTATCCCATCCATGATCGGAAGTTATTTGTGATCCTGAATCAGGAACTAAAGTTACTTGGGCAGGTTTTGCTTTTAAAACTAGGTCAACAAATTTTTGTTCTTTAGGATTTCCTTCAATATTGAATTCTGTTTTTAAGATCTTCGAAAGTTCATGAACATCTGCGTAACGAATATGACGTTCATCAGGACGCGGATGTACTGTAATACCTTGGGCTCCAAAGCGCTCAATATCCAAAGCGCAAGCAAAAAGATCGGGCGTGTTACCACCACGTGCATTGCGCAACGTGGCAATTTTATTGATATTAACACTAAGTTTGGTCATGCCTCGTAAATTGATGTAAAACTACTAATTTTATTGCTAAATTTGAGCAAATTATATGTTAGTATCCGAATTAATAACTGATGAAATTCCTCCACTAAAAACAAGTGATACAGTTGAGCTTGCTTTAGATTGGATGGAACAATTTAAAGTTTCGCATTTGGCGGTTGTACAGGATAGACAATTGTTAGGAATTGTAAGCGAGAATGACCTAATGGATTACGAGCATCCCGAGCAAACCATTAAAGAAATTAAAGTTCCTTTGATGAAGCCTATTATTCATCATTATCAGCACACGTATGATCTTGTGAAATTGATGAACAGTCTTAACCTTACTTTAGTTCCTGTATTGGACGATAAAGAAATGTACAAAGGTTGCATTACATTAAAAGGCATTGTTCAAAATTTAAGTAATATGACCGCCATTCAAAATCCGGGTGGAGTTATTGTACTTGAAATGAATCAAAATGATTATTCGGTTACACAAATAGGAAATATCATTGAAGGAAATGATGCTAAGATACTAAGCTTACATGTTTCTTCTGTTCCTGATAGCGTTAAATTGGAAGTGACCATAAAAGTGAATAAGGAAGATATGACACGCATCTTACAAACTTTTAATCGCTACAATTACACTGTAAAAGCCACTTTCCATCAAGGCGATTTTGAAACGGGATTGAAGGATAAATTAAATGAGTTCCTGCATTTCCTCAATATATAAAGCGACTCTCGTTTTAAGTTTTTTTTTATTTTCAGTTCACGCACAAACTGATAGCAGCCTTCAGTATAAGATCGGGAGCATTTCCATTTCAGGAAATAAAAAAACCAAAGACAAGATAATTCTTAGAGAATTAGTGAAAAAAAGTGGTGATACACTTACTTTAAAAGATCTTCCGGCCATTAACCAACGCAGCGAATTCAATATTTTTAATACGTATCTTTTTATTTACGATTCGATCATTTGCAAAGTAAATGATGAGTACAAAACGATCGATTACACTGTAAAAGTAAAAGAGCGCTGGTATATTTGGCCAATACCCTTTGTTGATTTTTTGGATCGCAATTTGAACGCTTGGTGGATTACAAAGGATCCGCAACGACTAAACTATGGTGTTGCGCTAGCATTGGAAAATTTTACCGGCGTTAAAGATCGCTTGATCATTATTGCAAAAACCGGTTACTCCGATCAATTTGGTTTTAATTACCGCTTACCCTATTTAGATAAAAAACAAAGTGTTGGGGCCTATGGACAATTTTTATACACCGAATACAATAAACTCCATTACATCACCCAAAACAATGAACAGCAATTTATAGTGAGCCAAAAATATCACTTACGTAGTGAAAGAAGCGCTAAAGCTGGTGTCTTTTATCGTCCGCATTTATTTTTGCAACATTCCTTTGATATGTATTATTATCATATTAATATTTCTGACAGTGTTAGAGGCGAAAACCCATCATACTTCTTTAAAGGCTCAAAATTAGCGGAGTATGTTGGCATACAATACAAATTTACATTTGATGACCGTGATAATAAAATATATCCTCTACGCGGAACAATGTTAGAAGGGGCGCTTATAAAAGATGGTTTTGACATTAGCGATGATTCAAAATTGAACACAGCACAAGGTTACTTTACATTAAAGAACTACTTCCCTATTGGCAAACGTTTCAATTTTGCCAACCAATTAAAAGCACGTTATGTAAATGCAGAGCAATTACCATTTGCGTTCAATCAAGCCTTAGGTTACGCTAATTACATTAGAGGATACGAATACAATGTGATAGATGGGCAAGATTATTTTTTATTGAAAAATAGTTTTCGCTTCCAATTAATAAAACCAAAATATCACGAAATTGGAATGCTAAAGAAATTGAAGCCTTTTAGTACAATTCCCTTTTATGCTTACTTAAATGTTTTTTACGACGGTGCCTATGTACAGGACAATTTTTACAAGCAAACAAATACTTTGGCAAACTCCTGGCAACATGGCTATGGAATAGGCCTTGATCTTATTACCTATTACGATATGGTATTTAGATTAGAATACAGCTTCAATAAACAAAACCAAGGTGGATTTTACATCCACTTAACTTCAGGTTTTTAGTTAGCGTAATCCTTCAAATAACTAAAAGGTTCAGTAAGCTTACCATCTTTGCAAATAGAAGCGCGAACGATCACGCGATCTTCATCTTTTTCAAACAAATAAGGTAATACACGCTCGGTAAGATCCTTTCCAAAATCGTCGCTGGCATCGCGAGGCAATTCGCAAGGCAAATTATCTACGGCCATGATGCAAATGGTATCCTTATTAAAGGGTAGATCTTCTTTATGCTGCTTGATATTATAACCGTAGAAAGGTTGAGTAATTGTACTTGAACGAATAGTTGTTGGAACACTACCATCTACGTCGCATGTAATATCTGCAATAACACTCATTCTGAAATCAGGCTGTTGCATATCTGCCTCCCCAAACATTTTTGGAGACCGTGGATCCCAATAATGAGATGACAAATATAGATCCGTTACTTTGGTAAAAGCTGCGAATTTAGAGACAAAATGCTCAGGATGTTTAAAGAAATCATTAAGATCAAAATTATGATCATTAGGCCGTTCAACATAATCGCGCGGATTTAACTGACAATATACAGGCTCCCTGAATGTCATGGTTAAAAATTCATCGGCAGTAACTTTACGAATACGCAAAGCGCTTAACGTTTCAATCACGCCATTTGCAACGCGACCGCCACCGGTAAGTGCAATTTTTATGTTTGGTAATTTAACGCGTTTTAATTCTTCTTCCATCTCTGCCCTATCTCTGCACAAATGCGCCGGTTTTAAACGAAACAGATCGTATTTTAATCCGTAACCCAAAATTCCGTTATAAGCACCAACCACTCCGGCATATCTTCCAAAACCGATGATGCGATTATTATGCTTATCGGTTAAAGTTTCATAATCTATCATTTGGATCTTCTTTTCGATCAAGGCCTTCATCAACTTTTTGTTATGCGGTTGCTTTTTGATAGTATGCGAAAAGAAAAAATACTTCTTATGAGGAATAAGTTTTTCGGCCGGAACTTCTTTAACACCCATTAACACATCGCAATCCGAAAGGTCTTCCTGTAAGGTAACACCAAAAGCGGTGTACTCTTCATCGCTGTAACAGCGGATCTTACTGGGCTGCACAACAATGTCGATATTTGAATATATTCGTGTTAATTCCGAACAAATAAGTGGGGTAAGTGGTACGCGCTTATCCGGTGGACTTTTTTCCTCTCTTAAAACGCCGATCTTTAATTTTTGCATATCTTTATTCTATTATACAAATATAGCATTTATGTTGTCTCGTCTTTTAAAATCCGGCTTAATATTTATAGTGTTGGGTTTTAATTTGGTAAATGCTCAAACGCAAAGTTTACTTACTAAAAAATACGGTCCCGATCAATTAAAGCAAGATGCTATCGTTATGAGAGATGCCATCATGCGAATACATCCTGTGGTTGGGATTTACGAATCGCGTGCGTATTACGATAAACTTTTTAATGATCATATCAATTCACTTACCGACAGCTTAACCGAAAAACAATTTCGTATTAAAACAAAATTAGTGGTTGAGCGTTTACATTGTGGGCATACGGATATAATGTATTCCAAAAACTATTTAAAAACACTTAAAAAAACAAAGTTCAATTTCCCAAGATATTATCTGGTACCAATTGATGATAAAGTTTACGTACTTGGTGGGCTTAATAGAAAACTGGATACTCTTTTAAAACCGGGAACTTTGATCACAAAAATAAATGGCGTTCCGGCCGATTCATTTTACAGATTTGCACAAAGTTTGATCACTATAGACGGATATATCAATGAAAGCAAAAAACTATATGGCCAAATGGGTTATAGCTCGTACTATCTTACACTGCTTAATTATCCTGATACTATACAGTATGAGTATGTGCGTAATGGAAAAACGCAGGTTTTAAAAAGCGCTGCCTTTAACGCGATAAATATCCCTGATTTTTCGTGGAGAAAAAAAGATGATACCTTATTCACAAAATATAAGCGAGCCAAGATGCGGTACCGCTATATGGATGAAGATAAAAAAACCATGCATTTGAATATTCAGGCATTCTCTCAAAGAAAATACACAAAGGCATACCGAAAGATATTTAAGCAATTACAAAAGAATAAAACTGAGAATTTGATCATTGACCTGAGGTATAATGGTGGTGGAAGTTTAACCAATAGTACGCTATTATTGAAATATCTTTTGAATGAGCCGGTAAAACAAACCTCGTATACTACCATCAGAAAATATCCATTTAAAAAATACACAAAAGGCAACGCGGTATTTAGAATAACACGCTTGTACTTTAAACTATACAGTAAACAAAGAAGAAGTGGCGACACTACTTTTTTTACAATGAAAGTAAAGCCAAGTAAAAAATATCATTATAACAACAAAGTATATGTATTAACCAATGGTGGAAGTTTTAGCGCTAGCTGTTTGGTTGGCGCTTATTTAAAAGAAACCGGGCGCGCTACATTTATTGGAAGAGAAACCGGCGGAACCATTGAAGGCTGTAATGCGGTGATAACTGCCTACTATAAATTGCCTAACACAAAAACAAAAGTAAGAGTTCCAACCTTCAGACTATTGCATGATGTGTACACTAAGGGTAACACAGGCCACGGAATAATTCCTGATCACGAAACAAATTACACATTTAAAGATATTTTTTACAAGAAAGATCTTGAAATGGAAAAGGTAATGGAATTGATAAAAAAGAAGTAGGTAATGTTATTAAATTCTAACGCCAATGAGGGTTACATCATCAACCTGCTCTAGATCTCCTACCCAGCTTTTAAACGTAAATTCGAGTATAGCCTTCTGTTCTTCCATTGGCAGATGAGCATTTGAAGTAAGTAATTCCTTTAAGTTTTTGCTCATGAACTTTTTTCCTCTTAATCCTCCAAATTGATCTGGAAATCCATCGGTAAGTGTATAAACAACATCGTTAGCTTGCAAGTCAATTTCTTGCTGCGAGAACGGTACTGAATCCCTGTCGTGCTTCCCAACTGGAATTTTATCGGGTTTTATTTCTATCATTTCCGCTCCTCTGGCGATCCAAACCGGGTTATTAGCGCAAGCAACAGTTAATTTATTTTTCTTAAAATCGTATACTGTTAGGCTAACATCCATACCATCTTTACCACCTTCAACAGTTCCATCCTTTTTTAAACGTTCGATTATTGTTTTTCGTGTGTAATCTAAAATGCGAGAAGGTTGCACTTGCGTTTCAATTGCTTTTTCCAAACTTGTAACGTTAAGCAAACTCATAATGGCGCCCGGAACCCCGTGCCCTGTGCTGTCAGCTGTAGCCAACGCAAAATTTCCATTGGTCAACTTACTTGCCCAGTAAAAATCTCCACTTACTATATCCTTTGGTTTAAAAAACACAAAGTACTCTCGCAAATTTTCATCTAATATCTCTTTTGTAGCAATAAAACTGCGCTGAATACGCTCCGCATAATTAATACTGTCAATTATCTCCCGTTGCTTTTCTTCAATAACGTGATTTTTTAACTCAACAACTTCTTTTTGATTCTGCACTTCCGCCTTTTGCCTTTCAACTTCCGCTTTTTGGGATAGGATGATCATGTTATCCTTTTGCTTTTGCTTGTTACTTTTTACTAGTATGAAAGTTACTACCCCCATAAGAAAAATAACAACAATGGTTATTATAATAATACTTCTTTGACTGCTTAATTCTTTTTCGTGATTTAAGCGTATTGTCTCATTCTTCAGGTCTTTTATTCGACCTTCTTCTGTACGTTTAATACTATCCGCGTAGGCGATCTTTTCAAAATCATAACCTACTTCCTTGCGTGTAGATTCTCTTGTTTGTTCAATGTTCACTAAACTATCTTTTATCTTCGAAAAGAGCTTATAGTTAACTAAACTGTTCCTATAATCCCCTTTCAATTCGTAAGTTTGAGAAATAAAATCATAAGCATTTCTTATCTCATCTAAACTTCCCGTTTTTTCTGACAATTTTAATGCTGCATTAAAATAACCCATTGCTTCATCATATTTCTTCCGCTTTTGAGCAACTTCTCCTAGTCCCACATAAGCAAATATGACTGTAAACTCGTCTCCTTTGCTCTTGTAGTAAGTCATAGCTTCTCGATAAAGTTGTTCAGCTATTTCAAGTTTACCAATATTGGTTTCTACTACGGCTAAATTTACCTTACACGCCATTTCGATCTCATCATTCTGTATTTTTTTTGCTAATGGCAAACATTTGTCATAACACTCTTGAGCTAAAGCATATTTACCTTTATCGGCATGGAGTGCGCCCATATTAAGAAGAGATAGAGCTACACCAAAATCATTCTTTATATTTTGGCAAATTCCCAAAGATCTTTTATAGTACTTTATAGAATTCTCATAATTATGTTGTTCGGCATAAACATTCCCAATATTATTATAACCTTGCGCCATTGCAGTGCTGTCCTTTAAGAATTCGAATATCTTTAATGCCTTAAAATGATAATCAAGAGCCTTATTGTAAACACCCATTTGGTAAAATAATCTACCTACATTATTTGTTACACCACCCCTTTGATCTACCGAAATACCTATATCATTCATGGCAAGCGCTTCAAGATTAAGTTTTATGGCGTCATTAAATCTTCCTTGCTGCTCAATGATCTTGGCCTTCTGAGCTAACATCAGATATAATCCTTCGCCAGCACTTTTTCTAAAAACGGTATTGATCAAAGAATCACAAAATCGTTCGGCACGAGCAGGATCATTTTGACTAATATTGTTTGCAATAGCGATCAAGCTATCAATTGAACTTTTCTTTTGTTGAGGAAATAAAAACTGAGGAAAGATCAGAATGATCAGCACCATCCAACGTGAGTGAGACATAATTAAATATATGTTCCTTTTAAAAATACTGCACATTTATGAACTTTAAAGTGGCTCTATAGCATTCACCACTTCAAAAAGATCTTTCTCGGTATTAGGGCTCATTACATTCATACTTTCTTGCCAAGTATAAATAAGATAGTAATGATCTTCGATCTTTGTTTTGTATTTAATTACTTCGTAAGACTTGCTGCTTGTTTTTGTATCCATAAAATATGACTTCTTTTTTTCGAACGAAAAATTCTTGTTCTTGGTTTTATCGTACTTTTCTACATCTACAAATTTTAATATTCCTGCCATATCGTGTTTAGAAGAGTCCAATCCACTGATTGTGCTCGGATACACCAATACGATCATTTTCCCATCTTTATGTTGCTTAGTGAACATCACACCTGAACATTTGCATAGATTATTTCCTGATTCATCCCAAGATGTTTTGCCTCCAAATTCTGAAGGATTCCATCCTTCGGGTGCGGTATATTTTAATTTAAGCGCTTTTGATTTTACAGTTTGAGCGGTTAAACTTGTTGCTGCAACAAGCAAACACAGAGATATCAGCTTTTTCATAATAGAAGAGTTTTATGAAGTTAAATATAGTAAAAAGCTCGATTTAGCTCTTTTAATTTTGTACCTTTGTTATTAAGTTCTTTGAGGAGTTTTGTTTTGCAAGTGCTGTGTATCGTTCATTATTCATCACTTTTAATTCATAACTCAAATGGGTCCGACCGGTTTTGACAGTAAGCGCATTAGATAAGTAAGCATGTAGAGCGTTGTAAGACGAGCTCTTAAAACTGAACTTTCAAATTTTTATTCGGCGAAGAGAATTCTTACGCTATGGCTGCTTAATCTAAGATTAACCAACCTTTGCATCCCAGGGAGCTAAACTGCTCTGCGCCTTGGATCATGCATCATAAATGTGTAGTTTGTTTTGGTAATGCTATTAACTAAAACAATATTAGTAGCTAAGTTGAAGCTTGGTTTGAATTATTACCTGGCTTCGATCGAAAACTAAATTAGTTCTAAACGTGTAGAAAGCTTATTTTTTCCTTATTTGGACGAGAGTTCGAATCTCTCCGGGTCCACCAATCGCAAATTCGCAATTTATTGCGGATTTGCGATTTTTCATTTCAAATAATCTTACGATTTCAATATGCGAATGAGATCGTTATTGATATAGAAAACTTCTTTCCCTTCTTGATGTGGTGACACAATTCCAATATCAGTTAATTCATGCATGTATTTTGTAAGTGTAGTTCTACTTCTTACGTTAAGCAATTCTCCAATTTTTTTAGGTTTTATATAGGGTTGTGAAAATAAAAGTTGATTCAATTCTAGACTATACCACTTCAATTTCGTTTTTGCATGCAAATGCGTAGCATTCATTTGATTCAATATCTCATCAATTGTTTGATTTGTTTCCTTAGCTGTGATCTCAACAGCTGTTAACATATAACTCAACCACGGCTTCCAAGCCTGGCGTGTTGTTACTCCCGCAAGATTTGCATAGTAGTCGTCCTTATGGTTTAATATATACTTGCTTAAAAACAAAACAGGATGAGATAATAATTCTTGTTGAACCAAGTATAACAAATTCAAAACCCTTCCTGTACGCCCGTTACCATCTGTAAATGGGTGAATGGCTTCAAATTGATAATGCGCAATGATCATCTTTAGCAATGGATCGACCGGATACTTTTTGTGATCATTTAAAAACTCAATTAAATTCCTAATTTTTTTCTCTACTATTCCTGCTCCGCGAGGAGGTGTGTAAATAATTTCACCAGGCTTAATTTCACTTTGACCTCTTTTAATAACTACTTGCGATTGAGGGGGTCGAATTCCCTGGCGTGTATTTTTAATTTGCTGAAATACTTTGATGATGGTTGTTTGCTCGAGTTTGCTTTTTGTTTTTATTGTATTATAACCCTTCCATAACGCTTCACGATAACGTAATACCTCTTTTGTCGCATTATCAGAGGCGTCTTCTCTTGCTGTATCAGAAACTGCCTTATATAACTCATCATCGGTAGTGAAAATGTTTTCTATAGCTGTTGATGTTTGTGCTTCTTGCAAGGTAATCGTATTAACCAACATGGTTGGATTTGGCATCCGCATAATATTTCTATTTAGCTCAGCTAAGGCTCTAGAAGCAATGCCCCATTTAAATAATATGTCTTTATCAAATATACTATCGGATGGCGGCAAGTCAGGCAGATCATTATAGGGTATATTTCTATCGAATTTCTTCATTCTTTTAATATGTCCATTATTTGATTAGAAATGAACATATAGCAAATTTATGTCCAAATTTGAACAAAAACAAGCTATATGTCCATTATTTTACAGAATATGGACATATAGTGATCTCATGTCCATTTTTGTCTAAACTTTATACCTGATACGTTTCTCATGTATAAATACTATACATGAGAAAACATTTCATATTATAGAGTTGCGCTCTCGAGTATATAAAGCCTTAAACCACTTAAAACATCTAAATCCCTCACAAAATAGTTCGAAAAAAATCGTGGGCTCCACCAATCTCAAATTCGCAATTTAATGCGGATAATATTTCACTTGTTTATGTGAACCTTCGGATAAAAAATACCGATCCACAATTACACCAGGTGAATGCGGCTTATTTGTTATTTTTTGGTAATGGTTCAAGATGACCTGCAAGATGTGGAGCTTCTCTATTCATCATACGAGTAATAACCCGATGCATCCAAATCAAACAAACACCGGAAAGAATCCACATCAAAATCCAACTGCTTGTCCAAAAGCCTGTGTACTGCAAAAGATATCCAAAAAGAATAGGGAACAAAAATCCACCCATTCCACCAATTACACCAACTAAGCCTCCTACCATTCCAACTTCTTCCGGAAAATACTCGGGAATATGTTTATACACTGCAGCCTTTCCTATTCCCCATATGGCGCCAATTATTGTTACCAGAATTGCAAACACCCAAATATTTGCTTGAAAAAATATGCAGGTGCTAGCCTTGGCTAAAAGTTGTTTTTTCTCAACCACTTGTCCTTGTTTTACAACTACCTCATGCCACATCTCTTTTTGCGGAAATATCCCGGATCGATCAAACGTTTCTTTGCCTGAGACTTTTGCCTGAATCGCGTAAACTTTATCACCAACTTGAATACTGGTATCAGAAACTGACCTTACTTCTCCTCCCGCCGATGCCATTATTCCGGCGCCCGGCGTGATCAATTCCATTCTGGGTATGATAAGAAAGAAAGAAATACAAAGTGAAGAACCAAGAACCCAATACATAACTTTCCTTGCTCCCCATTTGTCAGATAGCCATCCGCCCAATACTCGAATAACGCCCGAAGGAAAACTAAATAATGAGGCAAAAAAACCGGCTGTAACAAGTGAAACGCCATAAACATTCACAAAATAAGGCACCAACCACTGCGAGAAAGCTACAAAACAGCCAAACACTAAGAAATAATACAGTCCAAAGCGCCAAACCCTTACATTTTTAATAGGTTTAATTAACTGGATGAGCGTCTTGTGCCCTTCAGGCCTTTTATTCTTTGCAAAAAGCAAATATACGATCGACATTCCCAAAAGCACGAATGCATAAATTTGAGGTAGAAGTTTCCACTGATCTACCGCAGTTCCGTCGCCCGTAAATTTATTCAGTAATGCAGGCGCAAACATGGTAGTTATCGCGGCTCCTGCGTTACCGGCACCTACAATTCCAAGTGCTGTTCCTTGCCATTTTTTCGGATACCACACCGAAGTGTATGCCACCCCAACAGCAAAGCCTGACCCAACAATACCAGTGAAAAAACTAAGTATGGCAAAGGACAAAAAATCATCAGCGTAACTTAGCAAATACATTGGTACTGAACAAAACATTAGTAATAATCCGAATACCCACTTCCCTCCAAATTTATCAGTAAGAATGCCCATTGGCAATCGAAATAATGATCCTGTAAGAACGGGTATCCCCAATAACCAACCCACCTCAATAGGGCCCCAATTAAAAATCCCTTTATCTACCAGAAAAGTTACTAGAACTCCGTTTAGCATCCAAGCCGCAAAGCAGATAACAAAAGCAGTTGTGTTTAAAAAGAGTGTGCGATGAGCAAGACCGGATACTTTTTCTTCCATATAAACAGCGAAAATAAGCAAAGAATTGTGAATGAAGAATGATTTTCATCAATACTCGCAGTTGATCTCAATCATTCCCTTTGTCGATTAATAAGAAATACCATAACCATCAAAAAAAAGATGGTATGGATGCCTCATTGATCACATTTAATAAGAAAAAAAAACAAAATTAAAATGTACAGCAGCAAATAATCCTATTTGGGTAATTAGAAACAATGAGATCATCAAAGTTGATCCTGATAAAATGTCGGTTGAGAAGTGTGACAACGAAAATATTTCATTACGCATCAAGAAATTGAGTTACAAAATGGGGGGATTTACACATTAACACATTGTTTCCCGGATCAGTTTGGTGGTCATCTAGGTAAAAAATTCATGAGTAAGAATTTGCGTGACTTATTATCAAAAATAGCTCATTTACCAATGCAGGAACAAAAATTAATTCTTGAAACAACTTTTAAAGATTGGGTTGGGAATTTGGAACAAGTGGATGATGTTACCATTATTGGCGTAAGGGTTTAGTTTTAGCAATAATCTCACTAATTAAAAGTTTAGAATTTTATCGCTGTGCAATATCCAGTCGGTAAGAGTTTTTAGATTTGTCCATTCAACACCTGTAATTAGTGTTTTCTCTTTTAATCCACGACTCTCGCCGCAGGAAGTACACATTTTTACGATGCCGCCTTTTTCTATAATACCTTCCATCATTTGCTCAACGTTTAAAACGCCTCCCGGGCCCGGTACTTTTGTAAGTGCGCACATAACACCATCAGCAAGTAAATAGATAACGATTTTATTATTTACGTCATCTTTCTGAAATTGCGCGGCAATTCTCAAAGCATTATATGCTTTTTCGTTTGTTGTGGGTTTTTCATTAAGGATAATGAGTATTTGCATAACTTAAATATTTACTCGTTTAGGTTTTTTTTAAAAGACCGAAAATAAATTAGAATTATCTTTAGTTAATTCTACTTTGCAATGATCAGTTTTTTGTTGATAGTACTCTTACCATTTTTAATTGAGAGCTCATAAACTCCAACCTCTTTTCCACTAAGGTCTATTACTACTGAGCTATCTTTTGCTATTGTTTGAAAAACTAATTTTCCTGTAACATCAGTCACTTCGATGACACTTCCTTTTTCAATTTGCTTTAAATTAAATTTTCCATTGCTTGGATTTGGATAAAGAACAGAAATTGATTCGCTATTTACATTCGTTTTTATACTTACATCGCTTATAGGCGCAGCTGTTTTGAAATTCCAAACAGGTGAGTACGCACTGAAATGTCCGCCATTATTAGTACGTATACGCCAAAAGTACTTAGTATTGCTTGGCAAACCCGATGGAATAACATGATACAAATTAGCAGTAACTGCTGTGTAAGTTGAAGGTGTAGTAAATGTTGAGTCCTGAGAATATTGAACATTATATAAGATACCATCCGGCTGTGCCAACCACTTTAACTGTAACTGAAATAAGGTATCTACATCTGTTAGCCCGTTTGTTGGTGTTAGCAACGCAGGAGGATTTGGAACGGAATCATTCGAGCCAATATAAGTAACAAACATTTCAATTTTAACTAAAGGATTATCATTGGCGTCTCTTGGTGCATTAGCGATCGTATCAACAAAATTAATTCCTGAAGTTACTCTCCCATAAATAGAATAATTATTATCAAGATGCAGAGCGGCCGCTTGACAAATAAAAAATTGCGAAGTAGCACTATTAATATTTGAACTTCTTGCTGCGGATAATATACCCCTTAAATGCTTGGCCTTTGAAAATTCAGCATTTACAGTAGGTTGCCCGGGCTGACTTTGACCCCATGTAGAAATTGCACCATGGCGCGAATTAGGGCCGCCACCTTGAATCATAAAGCCTGGGATTACTCGGTGAAAAGCTGTTGTATCATAAAATTGCGTGCTAACCAAGCTGTCAAAATTTCGTGTATGCTTTGGTGCAATGTTAGGAAACAACTCAACATTTATCACCCCTAAAACTGTATTGCTACGTTTTGCTAATATTTGAAAACGCGGCTTACCGGTATAAGTATAGGTTGTTTGAGAATTAACAAAGAGAGATAATAAAAGTAGCGAGGAAATAAACACTTTTTTCATACAAATAGTTTTGATCAAAGATATCATATTAATTCATCCAACACTGCATGAATTTTTACACTGCGACTAATTGGCAAAATCACCGAATTTTCATATTAAATAAGCTAATTAAAATAAAAGGCTTCAAACAACTCTACTAATTATTTGTTATCAACTACAATTCATTCGAAAAGTTGAGTTTTTTAGGCTTTTTAATAAGAGTATTTTGCGGGTAGTTGTGAAATTGAGCCAAAAAAAACAAGAAAAAAAGGCAAGATTCTATCAAGGAGCCTCCAAAATAGATCTACACGCATTAATTTACCCCCAAATTCATCGTTTATTCTTCATTTTACCTAGTATCATACATATTTATCATCCATTCTCTGATATTTTGTTTGTCATGTTTTTTTTTAATTAAAAATAATCAAAAAGACTTCTATCTATAGACGAAATTTAGTATTTTGGTGAATTATTGACACGAAAAACTCATCTTAAATAAATAGCCATTATGACAACAAAAAAACCATTAACCGACCTTGAGATCGCGCAAAGTGCAAAAATTGATCACATCAATAACATCGCAAAAAAAATCGGCATCGATCTTGAAGAGTTAGAGCATTACGGAAAATACAAAGCTAAATTACCACTTACCTTGATCAACGAAGAAAAGGTATCACAATGTAATCTTATTCTTGTTTCCGCGGTAAATCCTACACCTGCGGGAGAAGGAAAAACTACAGTGTCGATAGGATTAACTGATGGTTTAAATAAAATTGGGAAAAAAGCAATGGTAGTTTTAAGAGAGCCTTCATTAGGTCCTGTATTTGGAATGAAAGGTGGAGCAGCAGGCGGTGGGTATTCGCAAGTGATCCCTATGGTAGATATCAACCTACATTTCACCGGCGATTTTTCGGCAATTGAAAAGGCTAATAATTTATTGTCAGCCTTAATAGATAATAACATTCAAAATAAAACCGGCAACTTAAATATTGATCCTCGTACCATTGTGTGGAAACGTGTAATGGATATGAACGATCGTTCATTAAGAGATATCGTGATTGGTCTTGGTGGAACAGCAAATGGAATTCCTCGTGAAACAGGATTTAATATCACCGCAGCTTCTGAAGTTATGGCAATCCTTTGTCTCTCAAAAGATTTTCCTGATCTAAAAAAACGACTTGGAAATATTTTTATTGGTTACACCTTTGATAAACGCCCTGTATTTGCACGTGAACTTAAAGCTGAAGGTGCGATGGCAATTTTATTGAAAGATGCCATTAAACCAAATCTTGTTCAAACGCTCGAAGGAAATCCTGCAATTGTACACTGTGGCCCATTTGCAAATATTGCACAAGGAACAAACTCTATCGTTGCTACAAAAATGGGGATGTCACTTTCTGATTATGTCGTTACAGAAGCAGGTTTTGGTGCAGATCTTGGTGCAGAGAAATTTTTAGATATCAAATGCCCTGTTGGTGGATTAAAACCAAAAGCCTTAGTTATTGTTGCTACAATTAGAGCATTGCGTCACCATGGTGGTGCAAAACCTGATGAATACAATACTCCAAACATGGACTATATTCAAAAGGGATTTGAGAATCTTGAAAAACATATTGAGAATTGCAAAAAATTTGGATTCACCGCAGTAGTTGCCTTGAATAATTTTTACACAGATTCGGAAGCAGAGATCAATTATGTAATAGAAAAATGTGCGACCCTTGGTGTTAAAGCAGTAATTTCTAAAGGATGGGGAGATGGCGGAAATGGAACCATGGATCTTGCAAAAGCAGTTGTAGAAGTGATCGAAAGCAAAAAGAATAACTACAAACAACTTTATGATTGGAATTTATCTATTGAAGATAAGATCAAAACGATCGCTACTGAAATATATGGCGCAGTTGATGTAACTTATTCTCCAAAAGCAAAAACTCAATTAAAAGAATACGCTAAACTAGGAGTTAATGGCTTTCCTGTTTGTATGGCAAAAACTCAAAAATCATTTTCGGATGATGAAAAAAGGGTTGGACGACCAACAGGATTCAAAATTAATATTCGCGAGTTTGAATTAGCAGCCGGTGCCGGATTTGTAGTTGCTATTGTTGGCGATATGATGAGAATGCCTGGTTTACCAGTTATTCCTGCATCTGAAGGAATGGACATTGATAATAACGGAAACATCACAGGGCTTTCTTAATGGAGATAAAACTTTATAACGGAGTTGTTTTTAATGGCAAAAAATTCTCGCAAACAGAGGATCCTATTTCAATTGAAGTACCATTAAGCATAGCCGTTAACAATGTTCCATTTACTGTAACAATGCAAACCCCGGGTAATGAATTTGATCTTGCACGAGGGTTATTGTTTACTGAAAACATCTTCAGAGATCTGCTTCACACGCCTACTATTGAGGTAATAACAAAAAACCAAGAAGGTTTCATAGAATCCATTAATGTTCAAATACCGAATGAATTTATTTTAAAAGATTTTGCAGGCACACGAAATGTGATATCTTCATCCTCTTGCGGAGTTTGTGGAAAAACTACTCTTGACGACATGCATTGTACAGTAGTAAATAATTCGGCTAAGTTAAGTGCCGAGCTAGTACCAAAAATGTTTGAGCAAATAAATGCAGGGCAAGTAAATTTTCAAAAATCAGGCGGCACACACGCTGCCGGCGCATTCACTTTAGATGGACAACTTCTCACACTTCAAGAAGATATTGGCAGACACAATGCAGTTGATAAGGTTGTTGGGTATCTTATCAATAATAAATTGATAGAAAAAGCAAAATGTATTACCGTTAGCGGAAGGATCTCTTATGAAATTGTTGAAAAGGCAAAATCAGCTAATATCCCTTTTATCGCAGCTGTATCCGCTCCATCTACTTTAGCTGTTGATAATGCACAAGAATCCGGCATCACCTTAATGGCTTTTTGCCGCAATGATAAATTCACTATTTACTCAAATCCACATCAGATCACAATTGTAAATAACAATTTAGTTACTGATAAGATAAAAATTAAAAACGATGTCGAATAACTTAAGTCACTTATTAGGCCGTAAAGGCATTACAAAGAATTTATTTGAAGAACTAGGTGTTGCCGCTTCAGAAAAAGGCACACCTGATGCAGAAATTCTTGAAAAATTACGCCAGGATTTTTTAGTTGGCAAATCTACAGTACACGGAACTGTTTCGTTTTATGACTTTTTAAAGCCCGAGAACAAAGGCAAAAAAGTTTATGTGTGTAATGGTAGCGTTTGCATGATCAAAGGAACTCAAGATGCTGTACATGCTAAACTAGAGAAACATTACAACGCAAATGAAATTGGTGAAATGTGCTGCCTGGGTCGTTGTCATGAAAACAGCTCTTTTCATTTGGATGGAAAAAATTATTCAGGAAAAGACATTGATAATATCACAAAAATAAAAGCAGGAGAGAAAGTTACCGGTGAAAAGTACAAAGTAGCATCTAAAGGCGCAGGTATTTTAACCGCTGAATATGGCACAATAAATGACTATTATAAAATATTTACATCGCTACTTGGTAAAGACGCATCTCAACTTATTTCTGAGTTGAAAGATTCAGGTGTACGAGGAAGAGGTGGTGCCGGATTCTCTATGACATTTAAGCTGGACGCTTGCAGAAATGAGCGTTCAGATTCTAAATTTATTGTGTGCAATGCAGATGAAGGAGATCCTGGAGCTTATTCTGATCGCTATATCATGGAAAATCGTCCTCATTCTTTATTGATGGGAATGATGATAGCCGGTTACATTGCCGGTGCTGATTGCGGTGTGGTTTACATCAGAGGAGAGTATCCTGAATCTGTAGATATTATTTCTGATTGCATTGAAAAATTAAGAAAAGAAAAACTTTTAGGAAAAAACATTAACGGATCAGGATTCAATTTTGATTTTAAAGTTATCAAAGCACAAGGTGCTTATATCTGCGGAGAAGAAACGGCATTACTTTCATCAATTGAAGGACAAAGACCCGAAGTAAGAGTTCGCCCTCCCTACCCTACACAAAAAGGTTTATTCAACAAACCAACAGTAGTAAATAACGTTGAGACATTAGCAAACCTTCCATTCATTTTTAAAAATGGCGGTAAAGCATTTGCAGCCATTGGAACCGCACGTTCATCAGGCACAAAATTAGTTTCATTAGATGGATCCTTCAATAATCCCGGCATCTATGAAGTTGATATGGGTACTCCACTCTCAGTTGTACTGAATGAATTAGGCGGAGGGTTTCGTGAACCCATAAAGGCTATGCATATTGGTGGTCCCCTTGGAGGATTGGTACCGGTTGAGAAAATAAATAACCTTACCGTTGATTTTGATTCGTTTGCAAAAGAAGGTTTTCTATTAGGACATGCATCGATTGTATGTATTCCTCAAAATTTTCCTATAGTGAAATATATAGAGCACTTATTTAAGTTCACAGCTCATGAAAGTTGTGGCAAATGCTTTCCTTGCAGGTTGGGTTCAACCCGCGGCGCCGAAATGATGGAGAAAGTTCAAAAAGAAGATTATAAGATCGATATTAATTTAATGAATGATCTGTTAGAAACTTTAGAAACAGGTTCTCTATGCGCACTTGGTGGTGGTTTACCTTTACCTATCAAGAATGCGATGAAATATTTTGAAAACGAATTATCAGTTTATTTTAAAAAATAAAAATTATGGGGTCAGTAGCTTTCATTGATGATAAGTCTTATCCGGTAAATCCGGGCGAAACCATTCTCAATTTTGTGAGAAGACATTTAGGAAAAGAATTAATTCCTACACTTTGTGATGCGCCAAATCTTGATCCATTTGGATCGTGCCGTGTTTGCAGCGTAGATGTAGCATTGGCAAAAGGTGGCCCCGCAAAAGCACAAGCATCTTGTCACACACCTGTTATTCCTAATTCTTATATCTATACAAATAACGATAAGATCAAACGCTTACGTAAGAACATCATTGAATTAGTACTTACTGATCACCCATTAGATTGTTTAACCTGTGAGGTGAATAATAATTGTGAATTACAAACTGTAGCAGCAAAGGTTGGCGTGCGCGATATTCGCTATCCTGAAGGGAAAAACCATTTAAACAGGGAAAAAGACCTGAGTCATCCATACATGACCTCAGATTTCTCTAAATGCATTAACTGTTACCGTTGCGTGCGTGCGTGCGATGAAGTACAAGGTGAATTGGTTTTAAGTATGGCAGGCAGAGGTTTTGACAGTCATATTATAAAGAGCAATAATGAATCGTTTTTTAATTCTGATTGCGTGAGTTGTGGTGCTTGTGCGCAAGCCTGCCCTACCTCTGCAATTTCCGATGTGTTTGAGTCAAAATCTGTTGTTGCAGACACAAAAACGCGAACCATTTGTACCTATTGCGGCGTTGGCTGTAATTTAGAAGTTACAGTAGTGAACAATAAAGTAAAATCAATTCAAGCTCCTTATGATGCTGAAGTTAACCAAGGTCATACTTGTTTAAAAGGTCGCTTTGCATTTTCGTTTTACAACCATCCTGATAGAATTAAAACACCTCTTATTCGAAAGAATGGAAAATTAGAACCTGCAAGTTGGGATGAGGCCTACGACTTTATTGCAAATAAATTAACCACAATAAAAAAAGAACACGGCCCTGATTCTATTGCAGGGATATCCTCTGCAAGGTGTACCAACGAAGAAAATTATTTAATGCAAAAATTCATTCGTGCTGTTATTGGTACAAACAATATTGATTGTTGCGCACGCGTATGTCATTCGCCAACTGCATTAGGAATGCAACGTGCATTTGGCACAGGTGCAGCAACAAACTCTGTTGAAGATATTAAACACACAGATTGCATTATGGTAATTGGGGCAAATCCAACCGATGCACATCCAGTTACCGGTGCAAAGCTAAAACAGTTTGCGTTGAAAGGGAAAACTACCATAGTAATTGACCCTCGTAGAACTGAAATGGCAAAATACGCCACCTATCATTTGCAATTACAACCAGGAACAAACGTTGCATTACTCAACATGATGCTGTTTTATATAATAACTGAAGGTGCGGCTGCAAAAGAATTTATAGATAATAGAACTGAGGGTTATGAAGATTTCAAAGCGCAAATTTTGAAATTGGATGTAAATGAATTGGAAAAGATCACCGGAGTTAACAAAGATCTTGTAAGAAGAGCTTCGTTAGCATATGCTAAAGCACCAAATGCAATGTCGTTTCATGGCTTGGGTGTTACAGAGCATAGCCAAGGTTCGTTTACGGTAATGTTGATCTCTGACCTTGCCATGATCACAGGTAACATTGGCAGAAGAGGCGTTGGTGTAAATCCATTACGCGGGCAAAATAATGTTCAAGGCGCTGCCGATATGGGTTGTCAACCGCATCAAGGAGCCGGTTATATGGATTCTTATGATGCAACCTGGAATAAAGTTTATCAGGATTTTTATAAAACCCCAATTCCAATGGGTAAAGGATTAAAGATCCCTGAGATGTTTGATGCATCGATCGATGGTAAATTAAAAGCACTTTGGTTAATGGGCGAAGATGTAATTCAAACCGATCCGAATACAAATAAAGTGATCGCTGCCATGGAACATTTAGATCTATTGGTGGTGCAAGAATTATTCATTACTGAAACAGCTAAGTACGCCCATGTTATTTTACCGGGCGCTTCATTTTTAGAAAAGAGTGGAACCTATACTAATGCCGAAAGAAGAATTCAAAAGGTGCAAAAAGTTGTTGAACCCCTTGAAGGAACAAAAGCAGACGGCCAGATCTTAGTTGAGATAATGAATAAAATGGGTTACGCACAACCTGAATACAAGCCCGATACAATGCTTGAAGAGATCTCGCAAATTGTGCCGTTCTTTGCCGGTGTAAAATGGAATGAACTTGGAACTACCGGAAAACAATGGCCGGTTAAAAAAGACGGAAGCGATACAGAAATACTACATCTTGAATCCTTTCAACGCGGTAAGGGTAAATTTCACTATTTCGATTGGGAACAATCCAGTGAAATACAAAAAAATGGAAAAGAATATCCTTTCACATTAACTACCAATAGAACACTTGAACACTACAATTGTGGTACAATGACACGTAGAACAGGTAACGTTGATATTTTAACCGAAGATGTGATCATGATAAATCCGGCTGATTCTAAAAAACTATTGATCAATGATGGCGATATGGTTTGTGTGGAGTCTATGCGCGGCAAAGTGGATATTAAGGCTTTTGTTACCGATGAAGTTAAGCCAGGTGTATTAAGCACTACTTTTCATTTCCCTGAAGTAATGCTCAATGTGATCACCAGCGATGAGCACGATACAGAAGCGCTTTGTCCGGAATACAAAATAGTTGCCGTTAATATTCGAAAAAGTAAAGGACAATACAAAAATGCCTAAAGTCTCATTTTATTGATCATCGTGCACTTACCATTTGTAGACGTAAGTGCATGATGATTTTCACCACAAAAGATAGAACATCATACCTTTCCCAACAAAAAAAATAATCATAATGGCAACCACCTCAGATCTTTCAAAAAACTGCTTTATTAGATACGATAATGTACTTTTAAAAGTATTAGAATACGACCATATTACTCCTGGAAAAGGAAATACTATTTTTTCGTGCAAATGTCGCAACGTTGAAAATGGCAAACAAAGTGAAGTTCGCTTTCGCTCCGGCGAAAAGGTTGATATAGTAAGAGTAGATGAGCATGAGTTACAATATATCTATTCTGAGAATGAATTTTTGGTTTGCATGAACCAAGAAACTTTTGAGCAAATACATATTCCAAAGATCATATTTGCCGATACCATTCAATTTCTTCAAGAAGGGATGATCCTCAAAATAAGATTTGACGAGAACGAGAAACCACTGAATGGTGAACTTCCAAAACATGTTGAATTGACCGTAACCTATACAGAAGATGGCAATAAAGGAAAATTAGTAAAGCCTGCAGAAGTTGAAGGCGGAATAAAAATTTCGGTACCCATGTTCGTTAATATTGGCGACAAATTAAAAATTGATACTGAAACAGGTGAGTATATTGAGCGCGTTATGAAGTAAGACTATTTATAGAACCTAAATTCCGTTCTTCTGTTCATTTTATATTCGTCTTCGGTGCAAGGAACACCGTCGGTACACGAATTCAATGGCTCCAACTCGCCTTTTCCTATTGGATTCAACCTCGCCTTGTCAATTCCACTCTTTACAAAATACTCTAACACAGCTTCACTTCTTTTTTGAGATAACTTCAAATTGTCGCCGCCTTCTCCCCTAACGTCTGTGTGAGAAATGATCTCGATCTTACTTTCTTTATTTTCATTGGCGATCTTAATGATCTTATCAAGAGTGATCTTTGCTTGGGAAGAAATTACCGTTGACCTTACTTCATAATATACAAAATCACGGATGATGAGATTGTTATCGCTTAATTTTAATTGCCGCTTAACCGTAAGCGAAACATCCTCGCTTTTCATATCAGAAAGATAGATAAGATCGGCCGGAATTGTTTTGTAAGCAAATTTACCATTTGCGTCTTTACTAATCCGAGCTACCAATTCGTTCTTTGTATTAGAGATATACAATTTCTCATTCTTGAATTTTTCTTTGTACTCAAATAATTCAACCGAATAGATCTCTTTTATATTTACATCACTAAACTCAAAGTCTCCATCCTTGTTGGTCATTTTCGTCTGCAATACTTTATTCTGAAAATCCCTTAATTCTACCACCTGATCTGCTATCGGATTGATCTTATCGCTTACCGAAACTATCCTCGCCTTGATCTTGATCATAAGTTCATCAGAAGGATCCTTAACTTCAATTACCTCTAATGTATTGATCACAGGAGTTAATAATTTATAATCAAAACCAAGTTTAGTCTTTTTAAATAGGCCCACGGTTTTATCGGCGTTTGTTGTCAACTTTAAACCCTCTTCCTTATATGCTTTATCAACAAAGAGCGTATAGGTCATACCTTCATCAACTTTTGCGAACTTCAAATATCCGTTCTTATCAGTTTTTTGAGTTGCCACGAGCTTATTAGTTGCGTCCCTTAATTCAACATTTACGTTTGCAAAAGGTTTTTTGTCGCTTGTTACGATTTTTCCTTCAATATCAAAAAATCTTCCCGAACCCGGTTTTAAGTTATACTTAGGTATACAAAAGTAAAATCGTATGTGCTCCGATCTATCCGCATCCCTTATTATAACATCATTGGCCTTTTGTGTAAGCCTCGATTTATCTTTGGTTACTGTTACATCAAATAAAATAAAACTGGAGCTGTATTCGCGGGCACTTATTTTGTTACTGAAAGCATTATAAGCGCTATCTGCTGCACTCATATCGTAAGCTTCTGTACAATCTAATTTATGAAGATCCTTTATTAAGCAAGCAGTGGTTTTAAGTACTTCAATATGATAATTCATATTCATCACATTCACACCAAAAAAATTCTTGAAGGCCTTATCTACAAATGTTTTAGTTCTTAATATTTCGTTATAAACATCCTTATCTACAGCTTCTGTAACAAACACCCTATCATCACCAACAACAATAAGTTCCATTTCAAATGAACTATTTTCATCTAAATATTCACGGATCCTTGCGGTTAAAAAAGACTTCTCACTGTTAATAGTAACTCGGAATTTTACGCTTGAATTTTTACCTGAGACTAATACACCTTTGCTCAATTTCGATCGATTCGCTAGGTCAACCTCAGGGAAATACCTAAACTCAGCTACTTCCTCATTCCAACAATCTACTTTTTTAATATTGAATTTGTAATCGTTATCCTCATTCGAAACTCCAAACGCATTTACAATTAATCTATCGATCAATTTGCTACTACTCTCAAGGTCCTTGTATTCAAGCTTTCCTACAAGATAAGTATCAATTTTATTGGCGGCAAATGAGTTTAAGGCCGTAAAAAATAGTAAAATAAAAGTGAGAAGTTTCTTCATACACCGAAACGTTGAATTCGTCAAAGTAAAAATAGCATTTTAATTAAATTTATCAAAATAAACTTTACAGATCCGCTTTAAGCCTAGCTAAAATATTGACTGATCTGTCGAAAAACTCTGCTATTACATACGGATGCCAATTACGCAAACGTCATCGATTAGAGACGAAGCAAAGCTTGTCTCAATCGTGACTTTGCAAATCATAGGCTAAGGCCTATGATGCAAACGTCATCGATTAGAGACGAAGCAAAGCTTGTCTCAATCGTGACTTTGCAAATCATAGGCTAAGGCCTATGATGCAAACGTCATCGATTAGAGACGAAGCAAAGCTTGTCTCAATCGTGACTTTGCAAATCATAGGCTAAGGCCTATGATGCAAACGTCATCGACTTGTTCTAGTTCTCCACGCCATTGTTCAAATTCTAAATTTAAAGTGTCTAACTGTTCTTTCATTTGTTCCTTTGATATGCGTGTTAACAATTCATTAAGCTGTTTGTATTTGAATTTCTTTCCTTTTGGCCCTCCAAATTGATCGGCAAATCCATCTGTATATACATAAAGCGTTTCGCCTTGCTTGAGCTCAACTGAATGAAGCTCGAAAGGTTTATTGATCTCGCCTTTACCAACAGGCATTCGATTGGAAGGCAATTCAGTGACACCTGCACCTGAAATGATCACCGGATTTACATTGGCAGCAGTATATGTTATCTTTTTGTTTTTTGTATCAATGCACAACAAAGCGCCATCAAATCCATCTTTCTGGCCTTCGCGACTAATACTATTTACTAATCTCTCTCGCACGTAATTAAATATCTCATTTGGCTCAAGTATATTTTTTTCGGTGATCGCTTCATTCAAAAAACCAATGTTCAATAAACTCATAAATGCCCCCGGAACACCATGGCCCGTGCTATCACAAACTGCCAAATAAAATTTGTCTCCTTTTTTTGTGGCCCAATAAAAATCTCCACTTACAATGTCCTTTGGTTTGTAATAAATAAAGTTAGAAGGCAAACTATCGTTAATAAAATCCCTATGTGCCAAAATGGTTTCCTGGATCCTTTTTGCGTAATGAATAGAATCTAATATTTCCTTTTGCTTCTCTTCGATCACATAATTCTTCTCTTCAATGATCTTCTTTTGCTTATTTGTTAGGCGCAAACGATTAAAAATGATCACAGCAAATACCAAAACTAGCACCAATCCAATTCCAACAAAAATACTTACCAATTTTTGTTTATTCTCTCGCTCTTCCGAAATTGCCAACTCCTTATCGTTGTTGGCTTTGTCAATCTCCTTCTTTTTTAAATAATCATATTCCAATTCCTTCTTTAGCAATTCTTTGGTATGCTCAGTATTTCTCACACTATCACGCATCACAATATATTGCTGATAATACTCTAAACTTTTCTCAAAATTACCTTCCTTTCGTTCAATAAGATATAGTAGCTCCGAAGAATTTCCTATGTACGCTGGAAATTTTAGTTTCTGGGCCAACTCAAGCGCATCTAGCGACAAGATCTTCCCTTCCTTATAATTTCCCGATCTGTAAGCTAGCCTTGCTAAGTGATTCTTCGCGGCACAAATGCCCTGAACATTTTTATACTCTTCGGCTATGGCTAGCGATCTTTCAAAACACTCTTTTGCCTTTGCTAAATTGGTTGGCTTACAATCTTGCTTAGAAGAATCGCAATCCGGATCACCATATTGATAATAAAATTCACCTATATTCACCATCACGCCGCTCATGGCATACTTATCGCCTATCTTCTCAACTATAAAGTAAGCTTGTTTGTAATTGATCAAAGCACTGTCGTACTTTTCCATCTGACAATATAAATGTGCCAAGCTATTTAGTGTATTAGCATGTCCATCGGCATTCTTCACATCCTTGTACAAACTCGAACTCCTTCGGTACATTTCTTCTGCCTTCTTAAAATTCTTTTGTTCAAAGTAGATCTTTCCTAAATTTACACACGCCGCCGCAATACCCTGCTTATCATTCAACTTTTCCTTAATACCAAGCGCTTTGAAATTATACTCCATCGACTTTTTAAGGTCGCCCTGATTCTTTAAGACCACACTCATGTAATTGTAAATGTCAGCCTCTCCAACCTCATTTTTAATAAGCTTATTATATTCTAACGACTTATCAAAACATTGCATCGCTTTTTCAGAGTTGGTATTAATGTAATACTCGTAAAAACCATAATTAGAATGAACGTTTGCCAAATAAAGCGTGTAAACATAATCTAATCTGTTCTTTGGTTCTGAGCCAGGCGTAAGATTTCGAAGCGCGATCTTTTCAAGTTCTTTATTATAGCCAGGCCAGATCTTATCATCAAACTCATTTGCGATCAACGAAAGAAGCGCATTTCCTTTTAACGTGTCGTGCTTTGACGTACGATAGATATTCTTTAATGAATCTAAGTAAGGCGTTTGAGCCTTTAGCAAACTCAAGACGATGATAGAAAGAAGAACTAATTTTTTCATGCGTTACTTACTAATTTACAGCTTTTCTTCGAGGCGAAAGAACATCTTTTAACACAATTTAAAGCATTGATATTTAAGTATTTATAAGGTAACCTTGGTAGGCAGAATTCGTATAATATATAAAAATAGCCAAAACGTATTTTTTGGTTAGCTTTTTGATAATTGAAAGAGAGATGAAAAAGATAATTACAATTTTGCTGCTTTTAAGTACATACGTTGTACAAGCGCAATCCAAAAAAATAGATCAATGCATTAAAACTTTAAGCAATAAAGACTTTATTATAGACCATGATCACAAAGCCACTTTTAAAGTAGAAAACAAGGCCGCTAAAAAATTATTGCGCATTGGTAGATCTGCCAATGTAAAACTAATTGAAGCCCTTAGCGATCCAGATAAAAATATAATAGCCCATTGGGCGCTTTGCCAGATCAACTTTCATGTAGTTACATTTGCAGGTCCTAAAACCATGCTTAAAGATGGGGAGGAAGTAAATCTATATTTTCTTGGAGAAGAAAAAGGCGAAGGATTTGTGATATATGAAAACAAGAAGAATGGCGATCATAAATTGTATTTTGACAAGCCTCAGATCGAAAAAATAACCGATTACTGGCAGAAAAAAACATCTGGCAAGTAAATAGCCGTCATTCAATAAGTGATCCCATTAAGCTCATCTATTGCAACAATAATTTCAATATCTTTAAAGTCAAATGAAAAAAGGCCTCTATAACTTACTGTGCATTCTGTTTTTTGGCACATCCTACTCCCAATTTTATACAGATCCCTTAAAGGTAAAACTCGATTCGGTCTTTTCATCCATCAATCAAAACGATCCGGGCGGATATATTTACGTTCAGATGGGTAATCAAATACTGTATTATAAACAATTTGGAATTGCCGATATTGAAACCAAAAAACAATTTGACGATTACACGCTCGTGAACCTTGGCGGACTTTCAAAAACATTCATTGCTTATGGCATTTTAATTTTGCAGCAAGAAGGGAAATTAAATTTAGAGGATAGTATTTTAAAATTTATTCCCGACTTCAAAAATAAGGACTTCGCTAAAAAAATAAAGATCAGACATTTGTTAACGCACACTTCCGGACTCAAAGATCTTCCATTGCAAAAAATGGATAGTGTGCATTTTTTAAATATAAAAGACGGAGAGAACTTTGACCTAGTAAAGTACTCCAACACACTTGCATTTGAACCCGGAAACAATTTTTTATATTCCGACCAAGCATTTAGCGCGCTGGTAATTATTTTAGAAAAAGTAAGCGGGGTATCGTGGCAAGAATTCGTTCAGCAAAAGATCTGTGCGCCTGCAGGGATGACGTTCACGAAATTTTCGGGCAAACCAGACGAACAAGTAAGCGGATCGCACGGATACAGAAAAATAAACGGTGTGTATTCTGAACATGATCAAGGAGAGGTTCCAAAAATGTATACTGCAGTTAACGGCGGAGTTTGGAGTAATGTGGTTGATCTAAGAAAATATCTTTACGCCTTACAATACTGTTTATTTTTAAAATGTGATAATGTAAAACTATCACAAGAATTACTTGTGCCCTTTAATTGGTATTCGCCTCATCGCCCTCCTCATTCGTATTGCTGGTTCATTGGTCAAATACCAGAAACCGAAAGCTCAAGTATTTCATACGAAGGAAAAATTGGTGGTTACAGAACGGAAGTAATGTTTGTTCCCTCAAGTGAACTTAACATTGTTATAGTAAGTAATAATAGCACTTCCTATTCCCAACAGCTCATCCCCTTTTTAAAGAAATTCAATTATATTAAATAGAATTTCTACTGCAACACCTTCATCACGATCTCCCTCTCCCAATCCTTCATTTGCTTATTAGCAAGTCCATCCACGATCATTTTTTTGAACTTAGGCTGCGCAAAAAAGTACTTAATGGTTTCGGCAGCGGGTGCGGCCAATCTTCCGTTTGAACTTACAACGGCGTTCAAACAATTTGATAAAGCTTCTTCATCAAAGTAGTTCAACTTTCGCAAACTCATCATAGCATTCCCTCGCGTAAGAAATTCATAAGAGTTTGAAGCGTACTTCACTAATTGGTCAATATGCTTCTTATCATTTGAAGTTGTATAAGCTATTTCCAACCACTTCACACGCACATTTCTACCACTGGTTCCTTCCAGATCCTTTGTTTTATCTAAATATTTTTGTGCATTTTGAGGAAACTGAAAACATAATTTCTCCAATCCTGTCATAATAGTGATGTAGGATGAATCTAAAAGCAAGGTTTCATAATCACTGAGTAATGATGGCTCAATGTTCCCAACATTTACGATCACACTTTTTCTTACTTGCACATCTTTATCATGCAAAGCTTGTTTTATCAGTTGTACGCTTTGATCGTTCTTGTCATTTAATAATTGCATCACAATTTCACTGCGAATACCATGAAAGGTGTTTTTTTGGAATGCTTCTATTAGCGCTGCTCTTTTTTGTTCTGCCGGAAAATTTCTCATAGCAAACACAGCATCATATCTATCCAATAATTTTGGTGCTTTGATACTTTGCGCTTTCAACATTTCAAATGGCTTATTGAATACTACCGTTTTAATTATTTCACTGTTTGGATCAAACAAAACGTAATCAATATTTTTACCTGAGGTATTTGTCACTTTTACAACATGACTTTCCTTTTCTATCCACTCCGTTTTACTATCCATACTTCCATCCGTATAATGTACTTCAAATACAAATGGCATTTTAAATAATCCCGTAAGATCATTTACAATATGTGTTTGCGATACTACAAATTGTGTAAAACGTTTTCCTGCTAATGTTTGATCTTCATAACTTACACTATATACAGGCTCTCCGCCTTTAAATACCCACTCTTCCCAAAACCAATCCAATGGCATTCCTAATTCATCCTGAAATGCATTCAAAAGATCATCCGAATCCACATTGGCATATTTATGAGCAAGCAAATAACGCTTGATGCTTTTTCTGAATCCTTCGTTGCCTGCCACATATCTTAGCATTTGCAATACCTGCGATCCTTTTTGATAAATATTAGATGTTGGCGTTTCCGAATGTGAAATTGACTTTTTATCACCTGTATTTACGGCTGCATTTTGCGCATAACGCCTTGCCCAATCAAAATGATCGGCACCAAAACATTCGCCCTCGGCTAAAATATTATAATGCGTTGCAAAACTTTCTTGCAACCATGTTCCGTTTCCGCTTCTAGCAGTTACCAGATCACCAAACCATTGATGCGCTAATTCGTGAGCATTTACCGAAACATAATTCCTATCATTATAACCACGCGCATCTACTTCAAAAAAATCGCCAAACAAAGTTGCCGATGTGTTTTCCATAGCGCCAAACATAAAATCCTGTACCGGAATTTGCGAATACGATTCCCAACCGTAAGGCACGGCAATCTCGGCTTCTAAAAAATCAAATATTCTTTCGTTGTATTTATAACACCAGTCGTAACGATCTTTCCATTCCGGATAATACCACTGACGCAAAGGCACTCCACTTTTTGCTTTAGTTTCTTTGACATCATACTTTCCTATACCTAACATTACCAAATACGTTGGATGCGGATGACTCATTTTATAATGCCAGATCTTTGTTCCGTCCTTTTGTTCTTTCTCAGCTGCTTTAACTCCGTTAGATAAAACCTTATAATCCTTATTAAATTTTACATAAACTTCGGTAAGTAATTTGTCATTGGGTGTATCGTAACACGGAAACCAATGACGGTTATCGATCCCTTGCCCTTGCGTCCAAATTTGTTTACGGCTTAAATTATTTTTATCGTTCCAGCCAATAAAATAAATACCGCGCCTTGGATGAGCCTCGTAAGTAATTGCTAAACTATCCTTACTATTCCAACTCAAGGGCTTTAATGGAAAAAAAGTGATCCCATCTAACCTTCTTCCGGAACAAACTCTACATACAAACGCATGCGTTCAAAATCCAAACTGTGATCACGCGGTGTTGCACCTGCGTCGTATTGAAAGGTCTTGTTCTTCATTTGCGAACTTGCAAAAAGACTTATTAAACCTAAAGCAAAAATTAAAAATACTCTCATCATTAAATTTATTGAATGCTAAATATAGGATTTTTACCCTTCGCTTTAGAACAATTTTAGCCACGGAGACACGGAGTTTATATTGTAACGCATAGCTAAGTCTTTCTCTTTCTCCGTGCCTTCGCGTCTCCGTGGCACAAACAAACTTTATGTCTTTGTGGCCAAAAACCACGAATATTCACCAATCATCATTTTAGATGATCTTTTTGTTGTTAAAACAGCCTAAGTTTCTATATTTGTTCTGCTAATATCATGCATATGAAAAAAATCCTCCTTTCGCCAATTTATGTTTTGGCCCTATTGTGTTTTTCCTTCAGTTCCGAAAAAAATACGCCGCTTTGGTTGCGTTACCCAAGTATTTCACCCGATGGAAAGAACATTGTGTTTTGTTATAAAGGTGATATTTACAAAGTAGATGCTGCAGGAGGAAATGCTTCGCCCCTTACGGTAAGTGATGCCTACGATTTTATGCCAATTTGGTCGCCCGATGGAAAATGGATCGCATTTGCATCTGACCGTAATGGTGGTTTTGATATTTATTTGATCTCTGCCGAAGGTGGAGAAGCCAAACGCTTAACCTATTATTCAACTGATGATGTTCCAAGTTACTTTACAGAAGACGGAAAGAATGTTGTTTTCCTTTCTATTCGTACTGATGATGCAAAATTCATACAGTTTCCTTCAGGTCGTTTACCGGAATTATATAGTGTTCCCGTTACCGGTGGCCGCGAAACACAAGTGCTTTCTATTTGCGCAGATGATGCACGTATAAATAAGAACGGGGATAAAATGATCTTTCATGATCGCAAAGGTTATGAAAATGACTGGCGTAAGCACCACACGTCATCGGTAACTCGCGATATTTGGATGTACACTAAAAAGGATGAAAAATTTACTCAGCTCACAACGTTTGAGGGAGAAGATAGAAATCCTGTATTCAGTTCAGATGAAAAAAACATTTTTTTCTTAAGCGAAAAAAGTGGTTCGTTCAATATTTGGAAAATGGATGTAGCAGATCCAACAAAACAAACTCAGGTTACCAAATTCAGTAAAAACCCCGTGCGTTTTCTTACAATGGCTTCTACCAGCGTTTTATGTTATGGTTATAACGGCGAGATCTATACACAAACAGAAAGTGCCGATGCTAAAAAAGTTAGTATTAGCATTTCAACAGACGAACGTTATCCTACAGAGAAGATCGAGAACTTCACCACTGGCGCAACAGAAATGAACGTTTCTTCAAATGGAAAAGAAGTAGTATTTGTTACAAGAGGCGAAGTATTTGTAACTTCTATTGAAGGCGGCACAACAAAGCGCATAACAAATACACCCGGACAAGAACGCAGTGCAAGTTTTAGTCCTGATGGAAAAAGTATTATTTATGCTTCCGAAAGAAATAATATTTGGGGAATTTATAAAACAGATCTTGTTCGAAAAGAAGAAAATTTCTTCTTTAATTCTACCATCTTAAAAGAAGAACCGCTTGTTGTTGGCACTACGGAAGCTTTTCAACCAAAATTCTCTCCCGACGGAAACGAAGTAGCATATTTGGAAGATCGCACAGCAGTGAAAGTTCTCACCTTAAAAACAAAAAAAATAAGAACAATTTTACCTGCTGAAAAAAATTACTCTTATTCCGATGGTGATCAATCATTTGATTGGTCGCCTGATAGTAAGTATTTACTTGTTCATTTTTTACAAGACGGCAACTGGCGCCAGGAGGTTGGGTTAGCTGATGCAGAAGGAAAAAATCCTATCATCGATCTTACACAATCAGGCTTTGATGCTGGCGGCGCTAAATGGGCAATGAATGGAAAAGCGATGATATGGAATTCGAGCCGTCATGGAATGAAAAATATTGCGAGTCATGGAAATCAATCTGACATTTATGCCTTGTTCTTCACAAGATCTGGTTACGAACGTTTTGTAATGAAAAAGGAAGAGTACACATTACTTAAAGAAAAAGAAGATAAAGAAAAGGACAAAACTAAATCAGACACCACTAAAAAAGTTACTTCAAAACCAGTTAAAATTGAAATGGATGGATTGGAAGATAGAAAGTCACGCTTAACTATTCATTCATCTTTATTGGCTGATGCATTATTAAGCCCTGACGGAGAAAAATTATTTTACATCACAAAATTTGAAGGGGGATTTGATCTTTGGCAAACTAAATTCAAAGAGAATGAAACTAAATTGTTTGTAAAACTGGATGCAGGTGATGTTGGTGAAATGATGTTTGATAAAGACGCCAAAAATATTTTCTTTGTTGCAGGCGGAAAACTTACCAAGGTAAATATTGAAAAATCTGAGAAAAAAGAAATTTCATTTAACGCCGAAATGAATATGAATTTAGCTGCCGAACGTGCAGAAATGTACGAACACGTATGGCGCCAAGTGGTAAAGAAGTTTTATGTTACCGATCTTCAAAAAACCGATTGGAATTATTACAAACAAAACTATCAAACATTTTTGCCTTACATTAACAACAATCGCGATTATGCTGAAATGCTGAGTGAATTATTAGGTGAATTAAACGCTTCGCACACAGGTGCAGGCTATCGTGGTAATGGTAAGCGCGGTGATGAAACTGCAAATCTTGGCGCATTCTTTGATCAATCATTTAAAGGTACAGGACTGAAAATAGTAGAGGTTATTGCAAAAGGTCCTTTGGTACTTAATGGCACTGAGATCAAAGCCGGAACTATAATTGAAAAATAAATGGCGTTGAACTTACACCCGAAACAAATCACTATAAATTATTGAATCGCTTAGCTGGAAAAACAACTTTGTTATCACTTTACGACGAAACCACAAAAAAACGCTGGGAGGAAACTGTTAAACCTTTTTCAAATGGACAGGTTTCTAATTTACTTTACTTGCGTTGGATCAAACGGATGCAAGAAATGACGGATAAATTATCTAACGGTCAAATTGGCTATATGCACGTGAAAGGAATGGACGACGAAAGTTATCGCGAGTTCTATGACCAAGTAATGGGAAAATATGTAAATAAAAAAGCGCTTATTGTTGATACACGATTTAACGGCGGGGGTTGGTTGCATGATGATCTTGCAACATTTTTATCGGGCAAACAATACATTAATTTTATTCCACGTGAAAGAAAAGTTGGTGTAGAACCTGCTAATAAATGGATAAAAACGTCTTGTGTATTGATGGGAGAAGGAAATTACTCCGATGCACATATGTTCCCAGTTGTATATAAAACTTTAGGAATTGGTAAATTGATCGGCATGCCAGTACCGGGAACAGGAACAGCGGTTTGGTGGGAAACCATGCAAGATCCTTCTTTAGTATTTGGAATACCACAGGTGGGCGTAGTTACTATGGATGGTAAATACTACGAGAACAACCAGTTGGAGCCTGATAACAAGGTAATGAACGAATACAGCCCAATGATAAAAGGCGAGGACCAACAGATAAAAGAAGCTATAAAAGTGCTGTTAAATAAATAAGCCATAGACTCTTGCGTAAAAGTATATAAAATGTATTTTTACATTCTGCAAGAAAATGGAATTTACAGCAAATCAAATAGCCGGATTATTAAATGGCAAAGTAGAAGGAAATGGCGACGTTAAAGTTTCGTCGTTGGCAAAAATTGAAGAGGGCAAAGCCGGCAGTTTATGTTTTTTATCTAATAAGCTTTATAAAAACTTTGCTTATACCACCGATGCATCGGTGATTATTATCAATACTAATTTTGAATTAGATAAACCCGTAAAACCTACTTGCACTTTAATTCGTGTAGAAGATGCTTACGGCAGTTTTGCAAAATTGTTGGAGATGTATTACGAGATCAAGCAAAACAAAAAAGGCATTGAGCAACCAAGTTTTATTTCGGCAAGTGTAAAAATGGGAAGCGATTGTTATGTGGGCGCATTTGCATACATTGGCGAGAATGTAAAGATCGGGAATAACGTAAAAATTTATCCTCACGTGTTTGTTGGAGATGGGACAACCATTGGTGATAATTGCACATTCTTTTCGGGCGTAAAAATATACCACGATTGTGTGATAGGAAATCACTGCACCATACATGCCAGTACTGTAATTGGAAGTGATGGTTTTGGTTTTGCTCCAAATTCAGAAAATAATTATAAAAAAGTTCCGCAAATAGGAAATGTGATCATTGAAGATCATGTGGAGATAGGATCTAATACATCTATTGATCGCGCTACGATGGGATCAACCATTATTCGCAAAGGCGCAAAGCTTGATAATTTAATTCAAATTGCACACAATGTAGAAATTGGTGAGAACACTGTTTTAGCCGGTGGTGCATTTGTGGCGGGCTCTGCAAAAATTGGAAAAAATGTGATGATGGGCGGACAAGCAGGTGTTATAGGACACATTACAATTGCTGATGGTGTAAAAATTGCAGGACAAAGCGGCGTGGGATCAACCATCGAAAAAGAAGGAGAAATTGTACAAGGATCCCCGGCATTTGCTATTGGCGATTATCGCAGGAGTTATGTTTTATTCCGCAGCTTACAAAAGTTGAATGATCGTATCAGAACATTAGAACTAACCATTGCAAAAAAATGATCTTCAAACAATGAGTGCACCGCAAAAAAAATTCATTGATGTAGATAAAGTATTGCGCGAGAAGGCGCCGGGGCTCAGAAAATGGATGCCCGGTTTTGTGCTTAGCTGGCTTAAGCGCAAACTTCACGAACAACAGATCAACATTGCGATGGAATTGTTAAAAGACACCAATGGGTTGGATTTTAATAAAAAAGGCTTGGATTATCTTGGTGCAAAAACTGTTTCATTAAATACCCAAAATGTTCCAAAGCACGAACGTATTATTGTGGCTTCGAACCATCCTTTGGGTGGGCTAGACGGAATGGCTCTAATAAAAGAAGTTGGTGAAATTAGAACTGATGTTCGTTTTTTTGTAAATGATATGCTCCTATCTTTTAAAAATTACACAGGAGTTTTTGCCGGAATAAATAAAGTTGGGTCCACCTCTGCCAGTTCGTTGCGCTCCATGGAAGATATTTTGAATTCTAACGACGCCGTATTAATTTTTCCGGCAGGATTGGTTTCTCGAAAAATCAAAGGAAAAATAGTTGACCTTACTTGGAAAAAAAGTTTTGTCACACAAGCCATCGATCACAAACGTTTTATCGTTCCAACATTCATTGAAGGCGAGAATTCAAAATTCTTTTATCGCTTTGCTAATTTTAGAAAATTCATTGGTATTAAAGTCAATATTGAAATGCTCTTTTTACCGGATGAAATGTTCAAGCAAAAAGGACAAACCATAAAAATTCATTTCGGTAAACCTTTCGACCCTTCCATCTTACATTTAGGTTTATCGCACCGCGCATGGGCCGCCGAAATAAAAAAATATATTTATTCGAAGGAGTTTAGAAAGGGGATTGATTTTCCTGAGTATATGAAATTGCAAGGGTTATCTGCTAAGTAAAATTTATAAAGCGAATTTATCTTACTGCACTTACGACGCCTCCGGCGTCTTTTTTTATTTAGCCACGGAGGCACCAAGACGCGGAGGATATACAAGACGTAGATACCTTAATAATGCAACAATAAACTCCGTGCCTCCGCGTCTCCGTGGCTAAACAACACTATCTAAGTTATTGAAATTCATCTATTTAAGATAAATAAAATATAACATTTAATACTCTTGGCTAAACCTCGGTACATTTTTCCAATCTAATTACTAAAACGTAAAAGCCTTTACTCAATACCTTGCATTTTTTGCTCAACCAAGGCAATTTGTAGATAAACGGCCTACTTTTTTTAACCAAATTATCTTATCTTTGATATAATACCTATGGAAAAGCTCATTTTAAAAGAAACAAAGCACTCGCCCCTTGTGATACTTGATCACACTACCGGTGCATTTGAAATAAAAGGCTCTTCGTTTTTAGATAACGCTCACGAATTTTATACACCTCTTATTCTTTGGATAAGAGATTACGCTAAAAAACCAAATAGCACTACCAAAGTTCTTTTTGAATTGAATTATATCAATACTTCTTCGCAGCGTATGTTATTTGATCTCTTAAAGGAATTAAATGTTTTACACAAAGTTGGAAACATTGTGCACATTGATTGGTTGTATGACGAAAGCGATTACGACCTCCGCGATGTTGGCGAGGATCTGTTGAGCTTTATGGATTTTTCTTACAAAATTATTGAGAAGGTTAGCTAAGGCTAGCCTTTTTTGTTCCTAAACTTTTTGACGCCTCCGGCGTCTTTTTTTATTTGGCCACGGAGGCACCAAGACACGGAGAAAATACTATCGTAGCTACTTAAACATTACAACAAAAACTCCGTTCCTCCGCGTCTCCGTGGCTAAAATTATGGATATACCTTTGCAACGCGCACGATCTTTATAAACCTTTTCTTATAATAAGGCGATTCATTAAAATCAGAAATAATAACTCCCTTTTTTTTGCCTGAAGAAGAATGAATAAAAGTGGGCACTCCATCCGTACACGAAATAATAATTCCCACATGTCCGGGACTACGTTTTTTAGCATTTGTTCCTGTAAAAACAATTACATCCCCTACTCTGGCCGAATCGAGAGGGATTTTTTGGCCGTAATTTTTGTATAATTTACTTGAGCGCGGTACTTCAATTTTAAAACTATGAAATACAAAATACACAAAGCCACTGCAATCAAATCCCTTTTCGGGATCGGCAACGGCGTAACAATAATTTTTACCTATTTGCGATTTGGCCAAGGCTAATAAGGTATCGGCTTTTACCGAATCCTTCAAAAGTGGCTCTCCAAGCCCCGTCACCCTGAGCGAAGTCGAAGGGTAACCTTCACAGACCTTTAAGAGCAGTATAAAAAGTATAGTTAAACCAATCCGCATATGAGTATATTCCCTTTTAACGCTTTAAGTTACGGCTTTTATTTAACAGCGCTTTTGTTTTTAGAGGTAAATAATTATCTTCATCATGCTTAACACAAAATATTATCCACGGAGGCGCGAAGACACGGAGAAAAATACTAGACGTAGCTGCTTAGGCACTACGACAAAAAAAACTCCGTGCCTCCGCGTCTCCGTGGCAAAAAAATAAAACAAACCCCATGGCAAAATTAAACGGCACCCAACTCAGCCCCGCACGCAAAAAGGCGTTCGAAAAATTAAACATCAACCCAAACCATCGCGCTATTTTATGCTTGGATGGCGGAGGTATGCGCGGCATATTAACCATCCAACTCTTAAAACGCTTAGAGCAAATTGCCGAAATGCCCTTGCATCAATTATTTGACATGGTAGCAGGAACTTCTACCGGCGGTATAATTGCAGGATTGATTTGCACAGGCCATAACGCCGATCAAATTGAAACCTTGTACGAAAGTTTAGTTACCAAAGTATTTGATAAACGCAGTTTGGGAAATCGTTTTGTAAATCCTCCTGCATTTAGCAAACAGCAATACCGCACACTCTTACAAGAAACGGTAAAAAATGAAACATTGGAGCAAGCATGCCACAAACACGATATTGATCTTTTAATTACTGCGCAAGATATGGCCGCGGCTGAAGAAACATTTTTTGCTTGCTTTAAACAAGCAGATGGTACTTATCATGGAACATACCGAAATGTTTTATTACGCGCCGTAATGGAAGCCACCATGAGTGCACCCACGTATTTTTATCCTTTAGAGCGTTTTGTAGATGGCGGAACAACTACGTACAACAATCCTTCGTTGGCAGCGTTTATTGAAGCGGTATCTTACAGTTGCCCTAAGGACAAACAAAGCAATTACCGCCTGAGCGAACTTACCTTATTTAGTTTTGGTACCGGTATTGCAAGGCAATTTATAAAACCCGATGATACCATTAACCCAAAAGGAGTTGACCTCAGTTTTTGGTTAAATTGGTTGATGACACAAACACCACAAGATGCCAGCGCCATGCAAATTGATATGTTAAGATCGCCCATGATGAATACCTTGGTTGATTTTAGACGATTTCAAATTACGTTGGACCCTGTTGCCATTAAAAAATTACCAAACATTGACGCGCTCGACGAAAAAAAATACAAAAGCAAATGGCTTCACGACCTTGGCGAAGAAACCCTGGGAAGTATTGACATGGCCGATGTTACCCGTTTTGACCTTATGAAAGTAATTGGCGCACAAATGGCCGAATACATTTGTCAAACCGGCAATAATTTTAGAACCGACCTTGTTGACCGCAACCGCGGCGCTTTAGTAACTTCGTTTGGCGATGTGCCACGCATATTAAAGCAAATGAGTACGGCTAAATGGGTGGATGAGTTTAAGGGGTGAGATGAAGAAATCTGTATGCAAACAAATCAAATATTAGATATCACAAGAATAGTTATATTTTACCAATGTCCAAATTAAATAGATATACTAAACTTAGTGTGATATTTTTCTTGCTAATTAATTTTACTATCGCTCAAAACCCACGTGCTGTAAAATATTTTGACGCTGGCGTAGTCGAGTTTAATTTACATAATTACCCTAAAGCCGACACTCTTTTTACTTGGAGTATAAAAACCCAACCAAGCCAAGAAGCCTATTATAACAGGGCTTTATGTCGCATAAATGCAGGTAATAAAGAAGGTTATTGCAACGATCTCGCAGCTTCACTTAAATTAAAAGCAAAAGTCGAAAACCTCTATTGGACGCATTGTGGAAAAGCAGATACCTCTTATATTGACAAAGATCGTTTACCGGCAGGAAAAGAAAATTATGAGTATTATGAAATCAGTTTTTTCAATTATTACAATAACCTTGAGAGAGTTTATGTACATAACAAACAAGGCAAGGTAATTGCCATGTATAAGATGGAAGATAGTTTGGGAAATGTTTACACATTTAGCACTAAAAATCCTGACTTTACAAAGAATCACAAAGATTTGTATTGGTTCGAATCAAAAAATAAAAAATATCCTAAAGAATTTTACGACAGAAATAAAAGTTATAAAGTAGCTGTTCGATTTATTGTTAACGAAGATGCAACCTTAAGCGACTTAAAAATTCAGCACATTGAAAACGACTCCTGCTACGCCTGTGATGTTGAAGCGGTCAATTATGTGAAAAAACTTTCAATTTCACCTGGCACTTTTAATGATAAGCCTGTAAAATTTAGAGCATATAAGATAGTTTTCTTTGATAAGAACAGGGCTATTCGCGATGAGTAAAGTAACTCTCGCTTACCTGCAATCCATTGCAACAAACCTTCCATCTTATCACTCACCCTCCTCTCTATCCTCTCCCTATCTTCATTTTCCAAAACAACAGGAATTATAGTTGAACGGAATCCTTAACTTATCTCATTGTTTTGAATGAAGATAAAAAAAAGAAGAAATACTCCACAACCCTTCCACTGAGCTCAGAATTCAGTCGCTTCCACCCACAAGCCAAACAAAACCAGATATAAAAAACTCTTCATCATCTTATATAAAAGACATATATTTATACAGATGCGATCATTATCTCTTTGGCTTATTGCCATAATAGTATTCAGCAGTTGTTCTAAGCACTTGAACCGTATGAACAAACACGGACAACGTACAGGCAAGTGGATCGTGTATATGGATAATGAACATAAGATCAAATCATTTGAAGGGAAATTTAGGAATGGGCGAAGTGTAGGTAAAACATTTTACTATACTAATAAAGGTGTTTTGGATAGAAAAGAAATTGCGCGTGGTAAAAAACTAAAAGCAACTTTTTATTACGCTAACGGTGTGGTAAAAGCCAGAGGAAATGCCCGTGTAGATAACCTGAGTGATAAGATCCATTATTACTATTACGGCAAATGGAGTTCGTATAACGAAAAGGGCGAGCTAGAAAAATATGAGTATTACAACAAAGGCAAATATGTGCGCTCGGTTTACGTTGATAAAAACAATCAAATGAACGATTCGTTGATGTTTGCCTTAAATGCTTTGGAAGTAGAATTTAATGATCATCGCAACCGCTGGCTCGATAGCATTAGTAAACACAGTAATAACCCCGTAAAAAAAGCGGAGTACAAACAAACATATGCTCAGGCCGATAGCATCACCTTTTCGCAAATTGATCAAATACTTTGCACTTACGGTTATCCTTCCAGCGCCGTTGCCGGAGAAGCGTATATCACACCATTTTACCTCTTGAGCTTTGCACCCACGGCCCTCAAAGAAAAACATTACCATCTGCTTCAATCGGCAGTAAATAAAGGAATATTGAGTCCCAAATCATTTGCCTTCTTTGCCGATAAACATCGCATTGCCAAAGGGCAAAAGCAATTGTATGGCACACAATCGTATTACGATAAGGATAAGAAGGAGATCTTTTATCCTTCGGAAGACCCTGATAATTTACAACAGCGAAGAAAGAGTATAGGATTGGAGGAATAGGGATTATTAAAAGAAACCACCTCACTTAAAATTTCTTTTTATCCTCTCTCTATCTTCATTTTCTTTATCGTTTTTATGATAGAGTTCGATCAACACAATTTAATAATGCTATGAATTGTAGCAAGGGTTTGTTGGGTTTTGTTGTAATTTTACGTTAACATATAAGGAGCAAAAAATGAGTGCAGTAAAATTATTTGAGCATAAAAAGATAAGGTCGGCCTGGAATGAGCAAGAAGAAAAATGGTATTTTTCAGTTATTGATGTAATTGAAGCGTTAACAGGGAGTCCTAGACCACGGAAATACTGGAATGCCTTAAAAACCAAGCTGAAGACAGAGGGAAGTGAGTTGTCCCATAATTTGGGACAACTGAAATTACAATCCAACGATGGTAAGTTTTATATTACCGACGTTGCTGATACAGAGCAATTATTACGTTTGATCCAGTCCATCCCTTCCCCAAAGGCCGAGCCGTTTAAACAGTGGCTAGCAAAAGTAGGTTATGAGCGTATTGAAGAAACAGAAAGCCCTGAGTTAAGTTTCGACAGGGCTATGCAAACCTATTTACAAAAGGGCTATAGTAAAGCGTGGATTAATCAACGCTTAAAAAGTATTGAGGTAAGAAAGGAACTGACCGATGAATGGGAAAAACGAGGCGTAAAAAAGGGGCTCGAGTTTGCCTTACTTACTGATATAATTACACAAGCCTGGAGCGGTAAAACGGTAAAAGAATATAAGAATCACAAAGGCCTTAAAAAAGAAGGCTTGCGTGATCATATGACAAACCTTGAACTGGTTCTTAATATGCTAGCCGAAGCCACCACCAAAGAAATTTCGAAAGGAAAGAAACCAAAAGATCTGGAAGAAAATAAAGTTGTAGCAAAAGAAGGTGGCGAAATTGCCGGCAATACACGAAAGCAAATTGAAGCAAAAACCGGTAAAAAAATTGTGAGCTCAAGTAATGCTAAAAAACTTGATGAAGGTAAAGTGCCAAAAAAAATAAAAAAGAAATAACGCTAAGAAAGTTAATATTCATTTGTTGAATATAAACTAAATATGATTTTAGTTTATATTCTATTTGCAGGTCGCAAATTGCGTCCTCAAAAATTTCGAAGCACCCTCAAATTACTAATACAAAACTTTATTTCGAAGACGAATGTGTTCTACGCGTGAGGGATTGTAGCGAAAATCCTTTTGTGAGGAACGAACAAAAGATTGCAGCGAAAAGCCCGACGGCGAGCGAACTTCCAGCGTATGTGGGGTGAGCCTCGCCGGCACGCCCAAAAAATTATTATTCTCTTGATATAATCCTCCGTCACTCCGTGACACCTCCTTTTTCAAAGGAGGATAATACTCCGCCCTTCGGGCACCTCCTTTAAAAAGGAGGAAAAGTCCGCTGGGCACGCCCAAAAAACTCACAACATTTCCACTTCTAAAGAATAAATTTACCCCTACCTTTACCCCATGCCCATCACCAAAGAACAACCAATAGAAATAACAGAAGTAGCTGTTGCCGAAGAAGTAAAAACTTTAGAAAGCGAAGAGCGCCAAACAATTGTGCATTGCGTCTGCAACACCGAAGGTGCAGAGGCTTACCGTATTTGGCCAAGTACATTTTTAATTGAGCATGGCAGCACTCGTCAAGCAAAATTAGTGCACGCATTTAATATTTCATTAGCACCTACATGGACGCTTAACGATGGCCGTGGCTTTACACTTATTTTTGAAGGCCTAAGTAAAGGTTGTACTGCCTTTGATCTTCGCGAGATCATTCCACAAGATGGAGGTTTTGAGGTGTTTAATATTCAACGGAATAAAAGTGATGTTTATTCGGTGAACTTCTAACGCTCTTTTTGCCACGGAGACGCGGAGGCACGGAGTTTTATTTTGTTGTTATGTATAATAGCTACGTCTCGCACTTTCTCCGTGTCTTGGTGACTCCGTGGCTAAATAAAATACCCAACAGGCAAAAGTGTATCTATAGTTTTTGCCACGGAGACGCGGAGTTTTTTCGCACTATATATAGCTACGTCAAGTATTTTCTCCGTGTCTTGGTGCCTCCGTGGCTAAAAAAATAAGGAAAACAAAACCCCCGCTTTTTAGGACGGAGGTTCGACATACATTGCCCTGCTTAAACGGCAACTGGATGATATGGTGATACTAAATTTTTTCGAATTGGGTATAATTAATTCCCATCATAAACGTATTTGAGTAATACGAATTAGTTCCGCTCATTAATTTTAAACGGCATTTGGTAATGTGATCGCCACAGTGAAGAATATTTTTTGTAAAAGCGTAAAAGTGCGCAGGTAAATTAAGCATGCAATTTTTTTGGTTGTTGCTATTTTGCGGAAGATATTCAATAGGCTCCCAGGTATTTTTTGTACTAAGCGCTTCTACGATCATGTTTAATTTTCCGTTGTACGATTCAATTTCTACGGCGTTGTGTGCGCCCTCGTTTACAATATACACCGGTAATGCTTGTACCATAGGCATTCCACTTCTAACGCACATCCCTACTTCACTTTGTGTATCTACAATAATGCGTAGTCCGCCATCTTTAAAATAAGCATTAGCATCTTTCGTACTTGCTACATCACATTTTTCAAAACCCCATTTTGGTGCGGTGTTAAGGTTAAGCGTATCGCCAAATCTTTCTATGCGTTCAACGGAATGTTCGGCCTTCATCATAAAATTTGGTGCTAAACAAATGGGTGCATCTTTTCCTTTATTAATTATAACCGGTACTTTAAATAAGCGTTGCGATTTATGTTTAAAGGATACCAGCATTAACGAGAAGCATGAGCAAAGGATCACTAGCATATAGCTTAGTAAAACTGTTGTGTTTGGATAGCGTTTCATAACCTTTGATTTAAATGAGTAATTGTTAGTTCTTGTTAATTTGTACTATAAAAATGCGGCATGGTTACACGGTTTTGGCCTGTTCTTTTTAAAGTACATATATGAGTTTATAATTGGTTGCATAAACGGATTAAATGGTATAAGGCATTTTTGGTACGGTAGATACATGTGTGAGTTCAGCCAAGTGTAGTTAATAATGAGTGAAATCAATTTTAGAGACAGTCCTTCGACAAGCTCAGGATAAAAAACCATAGAGTGCATAGAGGTCTACATAGAGGACCACTGAGAAAAACTGTGTTTATTTAGGCGGTTCGCGAGCTCAGTGAACCTCTATGCAAACCTCTATGAGCGCCAAAGGCGCCTCTATGGTTAATTGCCTCTAAAAAGACCTCCCCTTTCGTTTATGGAATCCTACCCGCTTTAGCATCTAAATTAAAAACAACCACCATGCGTTATTTAATACTCCAATTTTTAGCCTTACTTGTAAATACAACAAGCGCCCAATGCTTTGTAAATGGCGATTTTGAGAACCATAAGGCCTCTCGCGACGAAATAAACCTTTCTAACACTGCTTTTAATGGCATGATGCCGGGCGTAACAGCTTTTGGGTCGTACGGCGATGTAGATATTATTAGATCGAGCGATTACGGTGGAAGCGGCGCGCAAAGTAAGAACTGGTACATTGCTTTAACCGGTGGCGGAACAGATATTGTAGCCATTGAATTAACCCAACCCTTAACGCAAGGAAAAAAATATACCGTTTCATTTTACGACAGAGCCGCTTCAGGCTATAATGCAAATCCAATTCAATTAGGTTTATCTACAAGTAATAGCACATTAGGAACACCTGTTTACACATTTAAAGAGTCGGCCGTAAAAAATGTATGGACACGCCGCGAATGTAGTTTTATTGCACCCCTCAGCGGAAAATACTTAACCGTTCAAATGCCCGAAGGAACAATTCAAACCTGGGTGAACATTGACAATTTCAAATTCGGAAATTCGGTATGCGATACAACGCGCCGAGAAGATATTGTGATCATCAATGATTTAAAAAAAGATAGTATCATTAAACAAGATATCGTTGAAGCACTTGATACCGCTACAGAAATAATTGCCGAAAAGAAATTTGTATCGTTTAACAAACGTAAATGCAACGGACGTAAATACAAAGTACAACAAACCGTAAATGTGGAAAGTAATATTGTAAAAGTTCAGGTGTACGATAAGAACCGTGTTGACGGAGATATTATTTCCATTTACTTGAATGGCGAAGTATTGATAGAGAATTTAGAAGTAACAAAAGAGAAAAAAGAAATCATCTTGAATTTAAAAACGGGCTCAAATACTTTGGTAATGTATGCTCTTAATGCAGGGCGCATTCCGCCAAACACTGCGGCTATAGCGGTAAACAATAAGGGTAAATATAAAATTTCCACTTTAGTTTCCGATTTTAAAACTAGCGGAGCTTTAGAATTGGTTTATGATCCTGCTGGAGTTGCGATGCGTTAAGATGTCAAATTTATTTTAATTAGTTGGGCGTGCCGGCGAGCTTACCCCAAAAACGATGGAAGTTCGCTCGCCGTCGCGCTTTTCGCTACAAGCCTGCTTGTCCTTTGCATCCGCCGCGGCGGATGTTTGTAGGGCTCCGGTAGCTTCTAAAGTCGCCTCCTCGCCCAACAAACATCCGCCGCGGCGGATGCAAAGTCCTAAGCAGGGCTTTCCGCTTCAATCGCTCACGCGGCAGTATAGTAAAAATTGAAATTTCGATCACATCAGATTTGCCGAAGGCAAATCCTCCGCTCCGTGCTCTTCTACGTCTAGCTACGTCTCGTGATCCACTTTGTGTCTTCGTGCCTCCGTGGCTAAAAATTAAAGATAGTTAAATCTCGTTCAAATGCTGTGCCAAACAATATCCCATACTAAAACAGCCTTGCAACAAATAACCACCTGTTGGCGCATCCCAATCTAACATTTCGCCAATGCAATAAGTGTTTGGGAGTTTCTTTAATTGAAAATGCTCATCCACCTCACTCAATGCAATTCCCCCAACAGTTGAGATAGCTTCATCTATTGGCGCGGCAGATGCAAGCGTAATTGGAAGTTGTTTTATTTTTTTCGCCAGCTCTTCCAAGTTTGTAAATTCCTCCTTGCTCAAAAGTGTTTTTAAAAGATCAATTTGCGTATCATCAAAATTTAATCGGTCGATCAGCAATTTTTTAATAGTGCGGTTTCCTCTTGCTCTAAACTTATCTTTTATTTGCTCCACCGTAAGTGAGGGCTTAAGATCCAAATATACCTTGGCAAAACCTTCTTTATTTAAGTGTTTCCTAATTTCAGGACTCAACGCATAAATGGCGCCGCCTTCCAAACCAAATTTAGTGATCACTAATTCACCTTTACGTTCTTTAGCATCACATTTCACATAAATATTTTTAAGCGACCTTCCTTCTGTAATAGAAATGAACTCATCTTTCCATTTAACTTCATAAGCACAGTTAGAAGCCTGGAATGGAATAATGTCAATTCCTTTTTCTGAAAAATGTTTTGTCCACGCGCCATCAGATCCTGTAACTTTCCAACTTGATCCACCCAAAGCAAAAACGGTGATGTTAGCTTTAATTTCAGTATCATCAAATCCCTTCCACTTGAAATTTGTTTTTATTACAACATTTTTTCTTTTGAATTCATCTAAAATGGCATTCAATACATCAATTGGTTTTATTCCTTCCACAGGAAAAACGCGTTTGCTACTTCCAACAAACGTTTCTATCCCAATTTTTCTTAGCCACTCGCGAAGATCATTATTTGAAAAGGAAGCAATAATGCTCTTAAAAAACTCGCTTGGTGTATACCGTGAAATGAATTTTTCTAACTCTTCGGAATGCGTTAAATTAAATCCTCCATCTCCTGCCACTAAAAACTTTCTTCCAAGCGCCGAATTGCTTTCATAAATGGTCACATCAAACTTTGTCTCATCTAATTGAGCGGCCAGCATTAAAGCAGCCGATCCTCCCTACAATAGCAATTGATGTTTTCATTCAAGCAAAAGTAAGTAAAAAGTAATGGTATTGATGCTCTTTGCACATAAAAAAACCCTCTCCGTATTTGAGAGGGTTTTATTTATTTAAAGAGTTTGAAACTAATAGTCTTCTCTAACAACGATCACGTATCCTGTTTTTGAGCGTTTCTTGTTATCGTATGTTGTGTAATTTATAATGTATAAGTACGAATCATTCTTCACGATTTCTCCTCTATACATTCCGTCCCAGCCTGTTAATTGATCGTTAGAGCTGAAGATCTTTTTATGCCACCTGTCGTAAATATTCATCTCTATCTTAATGATACCTTCACCATAAACTAAGAACAGATCATTTAGTCCATCGTAATTTGGAGTGAACGAATTTGGAATGAAAATAGGATAGTCATTTGTTACCTCTATCCAAACATCATCAGTTGCGGTACAACCAAATTCATTTGTGGTTGTAGCATAATAAACTCCGCTGCGCGTTGCTGTTATTTGAGAATTAGGGCAAACTTTACAAATAATATTATCTCCAAACGTCCAGGTTATTGTTCCGGTTCCTTTTGCGTTTAAGAACATTTGCTCATCGGAGTTGTAGGTCATGTCTGGCCCTGCATTTACTGTAGGTTGCGGACTAACTTTTACTAATACCGTTGCAGTTTGTCCGCAAAATCCACCATCCGATACACGAACCGTATAAATGGTTGTTGCTTTAGGGCTCACATAAGGCGTAGATGAGAACGGATTACTTATGCCTTCACCGGGTGTCCATTGATATGTATTACTTCCTTCCGCTTGCAGTTTAACCGATTGGCCTTCACAAACTGCAGCGCTATAACTTACCCCAGGTGTTATTGTAGGAACAACTTCCACTAAGATCTCTTTTGTAAAAGGACAAGCCGATGGGCCCGAAGAATTAAATCCGGTGATGGTATAATTCATATTAGCCGTTGGCGTAACAACCATGCTTGTAGTATTTGTTGTAGTGTTGCTTGCAAGAATGGTTGAATCAGAAGTTGGATGCCAAACATAACCTTGACAGCCGGAAACAATGATCATGGCACTTCCCCCATTACATATTTTTTTGTTTGTGGTCATTAAGTTCAATATTGGACGAGGGGACACGCCGATAGAGAGTGTAACAGATGAAGTACACACACCATTACTTCCAACAAGCGTATAAGTGATATTGTTAGCTGGAGTGGCAACTACTAAATTACCACTTCCACTGCTTAATCCAGTGGTTGGCATCCAAGTATATGTATTAGCTCCGTTACCAATTAGATTTACTTTATCGCCCACGCAAATATTGGTTTTACTTGAAACCGCTTGTAGATCAGGTAACGCGATCACCGAAACTTGTCGCATCGCAATTGATGTACATGTTGCTGCTTCTCCAATTACAACATAATTCATTGTAACTGTTGGATTAACGATCACAAAATTTCCATTCACAGTATTGATATTTACCGCAGGGCTCCAAGTATAATTATTAGCTCCAAAAGCAGTTAAACCTATCATAGCTCCCGCGCAAATAGTTGGTGTAACTGGTGCAATAACAATTACAGGATTTGGCACAACATCTACTGTTCCTGTTTGCGTTGTACTATTACAATTTAAACTTGTTCCTATTACACTGTAAATAGTTGTAATATTTGGATTTGCAATTACTGAACTTCCGGTAGATTGATTTAATGTATTTGCCGGTGACCAAACATAGGTTGTAGCACCACTTGCGTTTAAGGTTGCATTTGTTCCCAAACACATACTGGCCGATGTTACAGAAATTACAGGGTTTGGAATTGCAATTACAGTAAAGCTTGCTACGTTAGTACATGTTCCTACTGTACCAACAACTGTTCCTGTTCCTACTGGTGAATTTGGAATGGCTGTTACAATAACATTTGGTCCGGAAGTTGTATTATTACCAATTCCTGTAAATCCTATCCAGTTATAAGTTGTGGCGCCACTAGCAGTAACATTTATTTGATTAACCGAACCGTTAAAGTTGTTCATACACATACTTCCGTTGCTTAAACCAATATTGATAATTGGTAAAGGAACAACCGTTACTGTTTGCGCAGCGGTGTTTGTACATGTGGCTGCTTCACCTATTATTGAATAAACCGTAGTTACAGTTGGATTTACTGTTACCGCGTTACCAACTGTTGAAGTAATTGCAGTATTTGGACTCCATGTATAATTATTAGCACCGTTGGCGGTTAAGTTTATTGAACCTCCAAAACAAATAGTTGGCGTTGTTGGCGCAATACTTACTGTTGGATTTGCAACTACTATTGCTGTAGCGTTTTGAGTTTGACCTTGACAACCTACACTGCTTCCTATAATACTATAAACTGTGGTTATAGTTGGACTGGCAATTACCACAGGCCCATTGGCTGTATTTAATGTAGCACTAAGTGTCCATGTATAAGTTTGTGCATTGGCTGCAGTAAGTGATACACTTGTTCCGGCGCACATACTTCCGCTTGTTGTTGCAATAATTGGATTATCAATAACACTTAATGTAAATGTTGCAGAACTTGTACAAGTTCCATTTGCTCCAATAACTGTTCCGGTTGGTATATTGTTACCGTTAGCTGTACCAATGATCGTTGAACCATTCAAGGTATTAGTAGTTAAACCAATAATTGGTCCCCATGTATAACTTGCAGCTCCGTTTGCTGTTAATGAAACAGTATTTGGAGAGCCGTTAAAATTATTCATACACAATGTTGGACTGCTTGGAACAATGGTTATTGTTGGAAGAGGTAAAACACTCACCGTGATATTTGCAACATGCGTACACGTTGCAGCTTCTCCAATAACTTGATAAACTGTAGTTACAGTTGGATTGGCTGTTGTATTTGGACCACTAGTTGTAGTTAAAGCAACATTCGGACTCCATGTATAATTAGTTGCACCACTCGCAGTAAGGTTAATTGCTTGATTCAAACAAATTACCGCAGGAGTTGGAAGTATAGTTACAGTTGGGTTTGGCACAACGTTAGCCGTTGCATTTTGTGTTTGACTGTTACATCCAACACTACTTCCAATAATACTATATACCGTTGTTACTGCAGGACTAGCAATAACGTTTGGGCCATTTGAAGTATTCAATGTTGCGCTTGGTGTCCAAGTATAGGTTGTAGCATTACTTGCAGTTAAGTTCACACTTGTTCCTACGCACATACTTCCACTTGTTGTGGCAATAGTTGGATTTGGAACTACGGTTATTTGGATAACCGCTTGACTTGTACAAGTTCCTGCTGTTCCCAAAACTGTCATCGTTGCAACAATTGGAACCGATGTTACAGGAGGATTTATCACTAATGGATTACTACTTAAGCTTGGACTTCCTGAGAATCCTACAGGTAAGGTCCACACATAGGTTCCTGCGCCACTTGCTGTAAGTGTTGTTGTATTTGGCGAGCCATTAAAGTTTTGAGAACATAAGGTATTTGTTCCTGCTATACTCACGGTTGGTAAACCAATAACTGATACTTGCACTGTTGCTAAATTTGTACACGTTGCTTGTGAACCAATAATTGAATATGTTGTTGTTATTGTTGGACTCGCCGTTGTGTTTGCAGTATTTGTTGTAGTTAAAGCTGTACTTGGGCTCCATGTATAATTAGTTGCTCCTGTTGCTGTTAAATTCACCGAACTTCCTAAACAAATCAATGCAGGATTTGGATTGATCGTTACAGTTGGATTTGGAACAACACTTGCTGTTGCATTTTGCGATTGACTATTACAACCAACACTACTTCCAATTATTGTGTACACAGTTGTTACAGCCGGATTAGCAATTACACTTGGGCCGTTTGGTGTATTTAATGTTGCGCTTGGCGTCCAAGTGTAAGTTGTTGCATTACTTGCGGTTAATGTTACTTGTGTTCCCGCACACATACTACCACTTGTTACAGCAATTGTTGGATTTGGATAAACTGTAACTTGATACACCGCTTGACTTGTACAAGATCCAGCTGTTCCTAAAACTGTAAATGTTGCAACAAGTGATGTTGATGTTACAGGTGGTGTTACCGTTATTGGATTACTACTTGTGTTTGGTAAAGCTGAGAATCCTGGAGGTAAACTCCATTGATATGTACTTGCGCCACCAGCCGTTAGTGTGGTTGTATTTGGTGAACCATTAAAGTTTTGCGAACATAGAGTGTTTGTTCCAATAACCGCAACAGTCGGTAAACCTATTACAGAAACTTGAATGGTTGCTAAGTTTGTACATGTTGCTTGCGATCCAATAATTGTATATGTTGTTGTTACCGTTGGACTCGCTGTTGTATTTGGACCTAGCGTTGTAGTTAAGGCAATATTCGGGCTCCATGTATAGTTTGTTGCACCAGACGCTGTAAGATTTATTGAACTGTTTAAACAGATCAATGCAGGATTTGGATTTATTGTTACGGTTGGATTTGGTACAACTGTAACAGTTGAGTTTTGTGTTTGACTATTACATCCGCCAATTCCACTTCCAATTATACTATAAACGGTTGTGATAACAGGATTAGCAATTACTACCGGCCCGCTTGTTGCAGTTAACGCCGTAGCCGGGCTCCATGTGTAGGTTGTTGCATTATTTGCAGTGAGTGTTACTTGTGTACCAACGCACATACTTGGTGAATTGACAGTAATGGTTGGATTTGGATAAACCGTTACTTGATATACAGCCTGGCTTGTACAACTTCCCGCCGTTGCTACAACTGTCATTGTTGCAACTAAAGATGTTGATGTGACAGGGGGATTTAATGTGATTGGATTACTAGTTAAGTTTGGCAATGCAGAAAAGCCCGGCGGTAATGTCCAAACAAATGAACCACCACCGCTAGCTGTGAGTGTGGTTGTGTTTACAGAAGCATTAAAGTTTTGTGAGCATAAAGTATTTGTTCCAATAATATTAGCGGTTGGATTTGCAATTACAGACACGTTTGCAACAGCGCTATTGGTGCAACCTTGTGCACTTGTTACAATAACGGTGTAATTTCCGCTGTGAGTTGTTTGTGCATTTGCAAAAGAAGGATTTTGAACCGGTGAATTAAAGGCATTCGGTCCACTCCACGCAAAAGCAGTACCAGTTATTGCTGTTAATGTAAATGTAGATCCTACGCATGTAGTTGCCCCTGTTACTGCAACAATAGGAAGCGGATTTATAACAACAACAACTGCCGCAGTGTTTGTACAACCAGCGGCATTCATTACTGTTACAATGTAATTACCTCCATTCACTAATTGTGCATTTGGAATAGTTGGGTTTTGTGCATTGCTTGCAAATACGTTTGGTCCTGTCCATGTATAAGAACTCGCAGCAGGATTTGCAAATAGATTTAGTTGTTGCCCAATACAAACTGGGCCATTACTTGTTGCAGTTATAGTTGGTGCAGGATTTATAACAACGTTAACCGTTCCTGTACTCTTACATCCACCAACCGCAGTAACTGTTACAACATATGGGCCTGCCATGTTTGTTGTGCTATTAGCAATTGTTGGATTTTGTAAATTACTTGTAAATGCCAGTGGGCCTGTCCACGTATAAGTTGAAGCTGCCGTTACAGTAAGATTTATTGTTGAACCCGCGCAATATGGTCCTGGATTTCCTACGCTTATAGTTGGTGTTGGATTAACGATAACAACAACTACCGCTTGTGCAGTACAACCTCCTGCGCCAGTTACTTTAACCGTGTAACTTCCCGCTTGCAATGTGCTAGCGTTAGTTATTGTTGGATTTTGTAAGTTGCTGGTGAATGCGCTTGGTCCTGTCCATGTATAAGAAGTATGAGCGTTTACTGTAAGATTTATATTGCCACCTGTACATACCGGACTATTACTATTTGGTATTGGAGTTGGACTAGGACTTACCGTTAATAAAATTGTTGATGTTCCAACACAGTTCATTGTGTTTGTTCCCGAAACTGTATACGTTGTGGAAACTGCTGGTGTAACTGTGATCATAGAACCTGTAACGGGACCTGGAGTCCATGTATAAGTTCCACCCGTACCTGCACCCGTTGCAGTTAATGTTACAGTTTGTCCTGCACAAATTGGATTTGGATTTGCAATAGGAACAACGGTTGGTTGCGTACAACAATTTGGAATTAAAATAATACGACCGTTACCTGCTTTAACTCCACCAACTGAAGTTGGACCAATAATAGCTCCTGAAAAAAAGTTACTTCCTCCTGCACCACTAGCGCCTGCCCAAGTACTCGGGCAACCAGTACCACCAGTGCAATTAGGACCTTGCCCACCAATTGCTGCACCTCCAATACCACCGGCACATCCGGGTGCACCACCAAATTGCAAATTTCCACCACTCAAATTTCCACCTTGGCCACCAACACCAGCAACACCTGCTGCACCTGCTTGAGGAGCCAAAGGACAACCACAACATGAAGGGCCACCGGCACCGCCGCCAACTTGCGTTCCGCCAAAACCTGGAGAGCCACCATAAAATCCACCACCACCGCCACCAAAATATCCGCCACCGCCACCACCGCCGCAACCAGGAGAACAATTTAATATCCTGTCTCCACCAGTTCCACCACCACCGCCACCAACTGCAACACGATTTGCTAATGCATTAGGAGCAACACGAATATCTGAAGCACCACCACCACCACCACCCCACGATGTGAGACATTGTGTTGGAAATTCAGCAGCATTAAAATTATCTACTCCACCATTTCCGCCTCCATTAAAACCACCTGGTTGAGAAATAGCGCCACCATTACCTACATTCAATTGTAAAACTTGTCCTGCCACCACAGGTAAACTTCCAGTAACACGTCCGCCTAATCCACCAAGAGAATTACCAGCAACATTGGCCATACCTTGGCCACCTTCTACGGTAAAACAAATTACAGTAACGCCAGCGGGAACAACGTAGTTTTGACTACCACCTGTGTAATTAAAAGTTATTTGAGAAAAGCTAAAACGCGTACTTCCAAAAAGAAGTAGCAACAGGATCAAAATTTTATTTTTCATAGTTGGCCTGATAATGTAAGTACAATTTATTTAGTGACATTGAAATTTGAACCGTAATAATCTTGCAGATCATTGATATTTACTCCGTAGTCGCTTAATTTAATAATCAACTGTTTTGCTTCGCCACATTTTCCGGTTTTTGTTTCACCAGCATTTAATTCAATAGTTTGCAATTCATCCTTGTAATGTTGTTTGTTGTCTTTTGTAATTGGTGCGTGAAGCCATTCTGCTTTCACTTTATAATTGTTTGTATTTACTAATTCCAATAACATCACTGGCTCGTTATTGCACGTGGTGATCATTGCGTTTGCTTTTACACCTTGATGCGCAACTGTTCCATGAATACTAATTAGAACCGGGAACCATTTTTCATGTTCATGAGATTGTGCTTTAAAACTTTGGACAAATAGACTGATAAACAGAATAAAAAGTAAATTTTTGATTCTCATATTTTTGGAATTATCGATTCTTTTAAAGTTACCGAAATGCTTAGGGAAATACGAGTGTTTCACTCACTGGGAAATGCGATTCACTAAGTCGGAAAAATTTACAGGAATTTAGAATGTCCGACCCTTTTACAGGGTTTGAAACCAATACAAATTTCATCTTCAAAATAAACTCATTCATCATTTAAAAGGGCTTAATTAACTAAAATCTAAAAATTTAGAAAATCGTTGCTTTTCAAGAATGTTAGTAAGTCTAATTTTAGTTGAAAACCTAATTGTCAGTGATTTATGGTCAATTTAATTGAACCGGATTTTTTAGTAAACCCTCTTTTTCGAGCGGCTTTAATAACAAACTCGGTAAATTATTTTTCTTTCTTAGAGTGTTTGTATAAATAATTTACTCTATACATTTTATGATCGGAATCGTATGACCGAACAGATTTTTCAGCCTCAGGTTCTACTTGAACCATATTTAAAAATATCCAATTATCCAGAAATGCAATTTTCAAATTAGGAATGGTAAGCTCCATGATCTCTGTTTCGGGTCCTACACTAAAATAAACTATGGGATCTTTTTCAATTACCACATCATTTAATATTGCTCTTTGGGTTGTATAGATCCACATACTTTTTGTTTCCATTATTTGATATGCTTGTTCTTTATAAAAGCGCCACACTCTATTGTTACAATCTCGGTAAGCAAAAATGTTCTTTTTAAGATAGGTTACCCGTTTACCTTTATGAATAATCACAAACGTGGGGGTAGAAAAATAATCATTCCTTTCAAATTTATTTTTATCATTAACGCAGTCCGCTTCTAAATGTAATTTATTCTTTTTGTGATCTTTTGCGGTGATATAAACCCCGCTGGTAACAGTTGCTGATGTTTGCGCAAAACATTTATCAGTCATTTGAAGAAAAAATGCTGAGATCACAATAGCTAATAGTGCTTTCATTTGATGGTATATTTTAAGCAAAAAAACACAAATACTATGACTTAAACTATGAGGGTAGTTTGCATCGGAACTGATCTTTATCATTGATTCTTGATGCCGTTCATCATCCATTTATAACCACACTTAGTTATTAAGATTATGTTGACCCAGTTAATACACAAAACCAATGCATAGCTTAGGTTTCAGCTGGTTTAAGAAATGTCTGGTCCAGAAAACCAGTAAAATTTTATTGACAAAAGTTAGTTGGTCTCTTGTAACTATGATAAGCATCATAAACTTACATCTATTGAGGCATTACATTAGCATTTCTAAAATCATGAGACTTGTTGCCTATCAAAAATATGCCTTCTACATCAGAAAATTTGGGTCCACAAAAAAGATCAAAAATCTTCTTCAGAATAGGCAAGAATTAAAAAAAGGGCGCACAGTATTAACCAGTTTTCCTTACAAAGTAACATTTGATCCAAGTTCATTATGTAATTTACAATGCAAAGGATGTCATACGGGTATTAAACATCCTGAAATGATCAAGCCACAAGTGTTAAAGTTCTCGGATTTTAAAATAATGTTTGATAAAATAAAAGACTACGTTTTTAGTGTTTCGCTATATAATTGGGGAGAGCCATTACTAAACAAAGATATTTTCAAAATGATCGCTTATGCTACAGAAAATAATGTTGGCACAACAATGCATTCAAACTTTAATTTTTTTAATGAAGAAATGGCCGAAAAGCTTGTTAGATCAGGCCTCACTCATTTATACCTTTCAATAGACGGAGCAAGTCAGGACACCTACTCCATCTACCGTATAAATGGCGACTATAATAAAGTTCTAAAAAACGTTGAATTACTTGTTAGAAAAAAGAAAGAATTAAAAAAGAAATTTCCAATTGTAACTTGGAAATTTTTGACCTTCGACCACAATAGACATGAGCTAAATCTTGCAAAAGAAAAATCTCGTTTACTGGGCGTTAATGATTTTGAAACTTTTGAAGCGAATCCGGTTTTAATGGACATAAGGGATGAAGCTAAAAAATATTCAGAGAACCCCAGATTATTTGACAACCTCAGTGAAAAGTGTTCTAGTTTGTGGAGCAGTATTTATGTGGGGCCCGATGGCACACTGTTCCCATGTTCGTTAGCCTTTCGAAAGGAGGAATCATTTGGAAATCTTCTAACTTCCGATTTTAAAGATATCTGGAACAACAAGAGCTATATTAATTCACGAAAATTGTTTACTGAGCCAATAAACCTCTCGAATGTACCTATACCTTGTTCCACTTGTAAGTATTTTTTGAGGTGTAAAAATAAAGGTCGTTAGTGCTTGTAATATTAAATCGGTGCGCCAAACAAAATATGCATAACCGGCGGAAAATCGAATGAACGCTTTAGTTTTTATGCAAAACCCCAATAGAAAATCTATTGGGGTTTTACCAGAGGTCCCGTCCAGGTTCGAACTGGAGTAGCAGCTTTTGCAGAGCTGAGCCTAACCACTCGGCCACAGGACCAATTCATTAAAGAATTAGGGAGTCTAAAAGTAATAAAAAATTCGCATATTGTAAGCGCTTTAAAAACATTTTATATGCTAATAAACAGTAAGTTGCCTAATGTTGGCACCACTATTTTTACCACAATGGGCGCTTTGGCTCGCGAACACAACGCCATCAATCTCTCACAGGGCTTTCCTGATTTTGGTTGTGATGCCAAATTGTTAGAGCTTGCTATTAAGCATATGCAAAATGGGCTTAATCAGTACGCCCCCATGCAAGGTGTAATTCAATTGCGCGAAACTATTGCCGAGATAATTTCTACTTGCTATAATACAAATTATCATCCCGATTCTGAGATAACCATTACCGCAGGAGCTACGCAAGGGATCTATACAGCCATTGCCGCATTCATTAATAAAGGTGATGAAGTGATCGTGTTTGAACCTGCTTACGATTGTTATATTCCGGCGATTGAATTACACGGTGCAAAAGCAATTTCATTACAATTAAGCTATCCAAATTTTGTCATCAATTGGGATGAAGTTAAACAGCGCATCAATTCCAATACGCGTATGATCATTATTAATTCTCCGCATAATCCGAGCGGAACAACACTTACACAAAATGATCTACAACAATTAGAATCGTTGGTAAAAGATAAAAACATTATTGTATTAAGCGACGAAGTATACGAACATATGGCTTTTGACGATCAAGCTCATCAAAGCGTTGCGCGCTTTCCTTCTTTAAAACAACAAAGCATTATTGTTTCTTCATTTGGCAAAACAGTTCATACCACAGGATGGAAAATTGGCTACGTTGCAGCGCCAGAATATTTAATGAAGGAATTTAGAAAGGTTCATCAATTTTTGGTATTCGCCGTTAATCATCCATTTCAATTGGCGCTGGCCGATTTTCTTTCACAAAAAAAGAACTATTTAGAGCTAAAGAATTTCTATCAACAAAAGCGCGATCTGTTCCGTAAACTCATCAGTTCATCGCGCTTCAAAATTGAACCGTGCACCGGAACTTATTTTCAATTATTGAATTATTCATCTATCACACAAGAAGCAGATACCGAATATGCTATCCGACTCACTAAAGAATCTAAATTAGCATGTATTCCACTCTCGGTATTCTATACCAAAAATACAGATCATAAATTACTTCGATTTTGCTTTGCCAAAAAAACCGAAACACTTGAAAAAGCTGCCGAAGTGATCAATAAGTTATAGTACCACTTCGCTAGCCAACAGATCAAATTCTACCTAAAATTCAGGTATTTTAACTATTAATTCATTTCTGGTGATTAATTGTGACAAAAATGCCCCACAATTATTATATCTTTAGTATAGGATTGCTCTTATGAAGAAGGTTTGTTTTTTTCTCATCATTTCGCTCATCGCTTTTAACAGCCATGCGCAAATAAATGCGTTTGTAAACGATGATATTGAAAAAACAGTAGATCCTAACAAACTTCATTTCTACAATAAAGCCCGACTTTCATTCGAAACAAAACAATACACAGAAGCATCATCTCCAATAGATTCTTTGTTGATCATTTATCCCGATTGTATTGGTCTTCGCTATATGAAGGGTATTAGTGGATGTTTTAAGGGAGATAAAACAAAAACCGCTCTTGAACTTTTGAAAAGCACTTCCTCCTCTTCGGTTCAGCTAGAGCATTATCCTTATTGGCTTGCGTATGCTTACGAAGCAAATGATAGTTTAAAAAAAGCGCGGCTCTATTTTGAGATCGCGGCAAAAAGTATTTTACTTACAACAGAAAATGATAAAGCGATAGTAGCCGATGCCAAACGTCGAATAGAGAATATGAAAATGGCATCAAAAATGCAGCATATGAGAAATACAGTGGAAGTAAAAGATATTGGTTCGCCTATCAATACTGAAGCAGAAGAATATGTTCCGCTTTTACCCTCTGATGAATCGTTTATGATATATACTTACCGCGGTAAATTGTCTAAAGGCGGAAAACAAAATTTAAATAAGCAAAGTCTGCTTCACACATCCAAAAGAGAAGAAGGAATTTATTTTGAAGATGTTTTTACTTCTGTAAAAATAAATGATTCTACATGGAGCAAGCCCACGGCACTCAAAACTATCAATACAAGTTTGCACGATGCAGCAGTAACTCTCTCATCCGACGGAAATTTGCTTTTTATTTATAAGAATTTAGGCACCGGCAATGGGGATCTTTACTTGAGCCAATTAGTTGGCAATAATTGGACAGTACCTGTATATCAAAAAGGTTTGAATAGTGATAAATGGGAAGGTAGTGCTGCGTTTTTTCCGGGAAATAAATTCATTATTTTTTCGAGTGAACGCAAAGGCGGTTTTGGAGGAAAAGATCTTTACAAAGCCGAAAAACTTGGCGATAATCTTTGGGGAAATATTTCCAATCTTGGTTCAACAATAAACTCAACCGACGACGAAGATGCGCCTTTTATCACCTCCGATGGAAATATACTCTTCTTTGCATCCAACGGAAAATTAAGCACTGGTGGTTATGATATTTTAAGATCCGATCTTGTTGGAGGAATTTGGGAACAACCTTACAACATTGGAAAACCCGTAAATACACCTAATGATGACAAATTTTACATTGTAAGTGGAGATGGAAAAAAAGGCTATTACTCTTCGCAAACTCAAGGTGGCAAAGGCGGTCAGGATATTTATTATATCAAGCCGGGGATTGCAGGAAAACCAGTAAGTGTTGTGCGCATATCGGGCAATGTAACATTTAACGACAAACCCATTGAGGCTTCCATTCAAATAAATTCATTAAAGAAAAAAGATATTGGATCACAAACGTATGTTTCAAATTCAACCACCGGAAAATTCCTGATCAGCTTACCAACCAACAATGATTATGAATTTATTTTCACGTACAAGAATTTCCCAGCCATGAAAAGAACGATAAGTACAAAAGATGTTGATTCGAGTATTGTGCTTACAATGATCGCCGATCTTTATTCTGATGCGTATTCAAAAATGGTGGAGAATAAGCGTGATAGTCTTGAAAAACTCAATAAACTTGCCAATTCGGGTGTAAGCTTTGATGAATTCAAAGCCAATTATGGCGACCTTATAATTGACAGTTTATTTTACAAGATCCAGATAGGAGCCTACGTTTTTATTGAAAACTTTAATTACACGCGTGCCATTGATCTTGGCATCATCATTAGAAAAATATATGATGATGGAATCACACGTTTTACTATTGGCAATTACAAAACATTTAACGAAGCATTCGAAAGAATAACCGACGTAAAGGAACTTGCGGTTAAAGACGCCTTCATTCTTGTTCAATACAAGAATAAACATTACTACTTGTCCGACATTCTTAAAAAAGGCTTATTAAAAAGTAGTAATGGGAAATAGTTCTTACAAGAAACCGTAAAGTTTTGTTTGCTGGAATTTCTGATAGAATTTTGGCGTTTTGGCATTAATTCGAACGCCAATTGTTACTGCAAAATTGTGTGAAACTGCTTTGTGACGTAAAGTACTCTTTACATTATACGAATTCCTATCGTCGGTGTAAGAGCCAATAAAATAAAACTTTTTTAAGTTCAACCCAAAAGAAACCCTACCTGTTCCACTACCTCCTAAAAAAGTTTTCTTTGAGTGATTCGTGATAAGATCATAATTCCTCAGCTGCATTTCAGGCCCGAATGTATAATAGGCATTTACAAACCATGCCTTCAATATCACAAAAGTTCCGGCTACACCAAAATTAGCGGATATATTTAAAGAAGACAGCCCTCTCATATTTCCATAATCTGTATAAAGATACCTTGCCTGCAAGGGCATGATCGCGCTATCGTTCTTTAAATTGAAAGCACTAAAACTTCCTCCTACAATTAATGAAAATGCCGGTTTTAATTGACGATAATTACATCCAAAACCGGACTTATAAGCAAACTTTTTATAATTTGTGAAATGCATGAACCGTGTCATAAATAATGAACTTACCATCGAAGGCCGCAAATCGTATTGTTTAGTTTTATTAAAATTTGTAGAGTCATAATTTGGGGTTCTATCGTCATAAAAACCTTTGAATTTTCTGAAGTAATTTTCCGACACCCATCTATTATCACCAACATTTAAGCCAATATTAAAAACTTCTGTATGTCCTCTTCCGTTATTATTATCCGGAGGCTTTGGCGACCATGTTAACCAAAGTTGAAATTTATCGTAGTTGAAAACAAACCCTTGCGAACCCGCCGCGTCTGTTTCAGTGCTGTATGTGTGTTTGGAAAGATTAAGTGTATCCTTATTAGCAGTTTGGTCAAATTCATTTCTAAAAGTTCTATATTGCGATATCCAACCAACAATAACAACAGTCTCAAATTTTTGGTATTTTAAGGTATCCCAATTCTTAGTTTTACGTTGAATTCCGGCTTCAGCTTGAATTGTTGATTGTCCTTGCACCGATATGCTTAACAGTGTAAAAAGAATTAGAAAGTACCTGAACATTTTTTTATTAGCTTTGTATGGTAAAAATATAAAAAAAATAACGTATGCCCGCTTTTCTTGATAAACATATTGACCGATTTATGGACACCGTGGCAGAATATGCGCCCAAAGTGATAATGGCCATAATTGTTTTAACTATTGGTTTGTGGTTAGTTAAACGCATTGCAATTCTGGCCGATAAAACCATGAAAAGAAAAGAGCTGGACATTAGTTTACGCACGTTCTTAAAAAGTTTAATGTCCATTGGTTTAAAAATTGTACTCATTGTTACAGTTGCCGGAATGATAGGCATTGGTACCGCTAGCTTTGTGACTGTTTTAGGGGCCGCAGGTTTAGCCATAGGTTTAGCTTTGCAAGGATCTTTATCAAATTTTGCAGGCGGAGTTCTTATATTGATCTTTAAACCATTTAAGGTTGGAGATACCATTGAAGCGCAAGGACAAACGGGTGAGGTAAAAGAGATTCAGATATTTAATACGTTAATGCTTACCGGCGATCACAAAACGGTTATCCTTCCTAACGGAGTGCTTTCTAATAATACTATTGTGAATAACACACGTGCAGGAAATTTGCGGATCGATATTCAATTATCAGTAGGCACCGATAATAATATTAAAAAAGTGAAGGAGATCATTATGGAAGTTGTTGAGGGAAATGACAAAATTTTAAAACAACCTTTACCCGGAATATTTGTAGGTAAAATTGCCGACGGTGCTATAGCCATCAATGTAAAGCCGTTTTGTTTACCCGACGACACATCACAACTTGCCAGCGATCTGTACAACGAAATAAAATTGGCATTTGAAAAGAACAAGATCAAGCCTCCAATTCCAAAACGACAAGTTCATTCAATTGATAATATAGACTTTTAAAATGACCATCACGCAAGCCCAAAAACTGGTTGATCAGTGGATAAAAAAATATGGTGTTCGTTATTTTAGTGAACTTACCAATACTGCAATGCTTATGGAAGAAGTTGGCGAAGTAGCACGCATCATGGCACGTAATTATGGGGAACAAAGCCATAAAAAAAGCGATAAAAATAAAAAACTGGATGAGGAATTGGCAGATGTTTTATTTGTTTTGATTTGCCTTGCCAACCAAACCGGCATAGATCTTCAAAAAGCATTCGAAAAAAATCTTGTGAAAAAAACAAAGCGCGACAAAACTCGACACAAGAAAAATAAAAAACTTACTAGTTAAAGATATTTCTTCAACCAAGTATCTTTTAATGGTTGAAGCCATTTAGAATATTCGTCAGAATTAGAGCAAGCAATATTGAAAACAGGCGTATTCTCGTCCAATTGCTTTGCCTCAATTTTTTGTTTGATAGCCGACGAATGAACAACCTCTACTCCACTTGTAGTTTTATATCCCACCAACAAGCGGTTAAGAAGTACTAAATTATGCTCAGACTCTAATTGTTTGATGAATCGCAATAATTTATCGGTACTGCAACCACTAGCGTAATAGTTTGTTTCATCAACTGCTACAACAATAAAGCGATCATGCGCTATTTTAAAAGAAGCTGTTAACGGATTCTGATGCGCTGTCCAGCTATTTACAAACTGGTCACCCGTCTTCAAAACAACGGCTGCAAGCTCTCCTTTAAGTTCCTTATCACTTATATATATCCAAACTTTTTCCATTAGTAAACCGGATTAATCCCTGTATAATTATGAGGTGTTATACTCTTTAATTCTATTTTTACTGCTTCACTCACATTCAATCCCTGGATGAAAGCGTGCAATGTATCTTTTGTAACATGCGAATTTGTACGTGTAAGATCTTTTAAAGCTTCGTAAGGTTTATTATAACCTTCTCTTCGTAAAATAGTTTGAATAGCTTCTGCACAAACAGCCCAGTTATTATCCAGATCATTTTTAAACGCTGCTTCATTCAATATCAATTTATTTAATCCTTTTAAAATGCTAGAGTATGAAATGAGCGCATGAGCAGCAGGAACTCCGAGATTTCGTAATACAGTGCTATCTGTAAGGTCGCGTTGCAAGCGTGAAACCGGCAATTTTGCCGAAAGATGTTCTAAAACAGCGTTTGCTATCCCTAAATTTCCTTCTGCGTTCTCAAAATCAATTGGATTTACTTTATGCGGCATTGCCGATGAACCTACTTCTCCCTCTTTTAATTTTTGTTTGAAATATTCCATGCTAATATAGGTCCACATGTCTCTACTAAGATCGATCAGAATAGTGTGAATGCGTTTTAACGTATCACACCATGCAGCTAAATTATCATAATGTTCAATTTGGGTAGTGAATTGCGAACGACTTAATCCAAGGTCATTATTCACAAAATCATTACCAAACTTTACCCAATCGATCTGACCAAATGTTACCTGATGTGCATTAAAATTTCCTGTTGCACCGCCAAACTTTGCGCTGTAGGTTGAGTTTAATAATTGTTTTAATTGAGATTCCAAACGCTCAACAAATACCATTAATTCCTTTCCTAATTTTGTAGGAGAAGCGGGCTGACCATGAGTTCGGGCCAACATCGAAATATCCTTATACTCAACAGTGAGTGTTTTTATTTTTTTGATCACATCATTTAGTGCCGGAATAATCACACTTTCTGTTGCGTCTTTTAAACTTAATGGAATAGATGTATTATTTATGTCCTGAGAAGTTAAACCAAAATGAATGAACTCGCCAAATTTCTCAAGGCCCATTGGCTTTATTTTTTCCTTCACAAAATATTCAACAGCTTTTACATCGTGGTTGGTTACCTTTTCAAACTCCTTTATCTTTAAAGCATCTGCCAAAGTAAAATTTTGGTACAAACCATGTAATCCCTTTTTTTGTGAATCGGTTAATTTTCCAAGCTGCGGCAATTCAAGCTCACACATGGCAATAAAATAACGCACTTCAACTAAAACCCTGTATTTGAACAAAGCATATTCAGAGAAGTAATTATCAAGTGATTCGGTGGTCTTTCTATAACGTCCGTCGATCGGAGAAATAGCGGTTAAAACGGTTAATTCCATTATTTTATATTATTAACGCAAATAGCAAATTTACTAATAAAAAATCAGGCAAAAAAGCCTAAATTTGCACCATGAATTACGAAGGCAAATCGGTTGCTTTTCATACACTTGGCTGCAAGTTAAATTTTAGCGAAACATCAGCTATTGCCCGCTTATTTGCCGAAAAAGGCTTTGTGAAAAAGAATTTTACAGAGGCCGCCGATGTGTATGTGATCAATACTTGCTCGGTTACCGAAAATGCCGATAAAGAAACAAAGAGCATTGTAAAAAATGCGCTTAAAATTAATCCGGAAGCATTTGTTGCCGTAGTTGGTTGTTATGCGCAATTAAAACCGGATGACATTGCAAAGATAGAAGGTGTTGATGTTGTATTAGGTGCTTCCGAAAAATTCAAGCTTTTAAATTATATCGACCTTTCTTCAAAAAGCACACATGCTGTAGTTCACAACTGTGATATTGACGATGTGAATTTTTTTGTAGATGCTTATTCGGTTGGAGATAGAACCCGCTCGTTCTTAAAAGTGCAAGATGGTTGCGATTACAGTTGTACATTTTGCACCATTCCTTTAGCTCGCGGAAGCAGCAGAAGTGATACTATTGAGAATGTAATTGCTAATGCAAAGAAAATTGCTGCAAGCGGCGTAAAAGAAATTGTTTTGACAGGTGTAAACATTGGTGATTTTGGGCACGGCCAAATAGTAGAAGTTGACGGAAGAAAAAGACGCGAATACACGTTTTTTGATCTTGTAAAAGCCTTAGATGACATTGAAGGTGTTGAGCGTTTTCGAATTTCATCCATAGAGCCAAACTTATTGAGCAACGAGATCATTGAATTTGTGGCGCGTTCAAAAAAATTCGTTCCGCATTTTCATATCCCATTGCAAAGCGGTAGCAATACCATTCTTAAAAAAATGAAACGTCGCTACTTGCGCGAATTATATGCGGAAAGAGTTGCAACGATTAAAAAATTAATGCCAAATTGCTGTATTGGCGTTGACGTGTTGGTAGGCTTCCCCGGAGAAACAGACGTTGAATTCAAAGAGACCTATGAGTTTTTGAACCAATTGGACATTTCATACTTACATGTATTTACTTATAGCGAACGCGTTAATACGCCGGCCACCGAAATGGAAGGAGCTGTTCCTATGAACATTCGTAAACAACGCAATAAAATGTTGCGCATACTTTCTGCCAAAAAACTACGTAGTTTCTATGAAAAGAATTTGAATACAATACATCCCGTAATATTTGAACATGAAGATCGCAATGGATTTATGTTTGGATACAGCGATAATTATGTAAAAGTTAAATTACCTTACGATGTTTCAATGGTTAATACAGTTCAAGAAGTGAAAATTGAAGGATTTGACGAAGACGGATTGATGAACGGAGACCCCATACAAACCCTTAATCTTATTTAATTTCAAAAAAAGACCTCTTTGCAGGGGAAAAATTGTTAAAATTTAATATCGGTAATGTATATTTTTATAACTTACCGATATTAGTGGTATATTTGTTTTATGTGGGAAGTTGATCTGGAAAATACAAGAATTGAAATGCAAAGCACCTTTGAACGGATTGCTCTTAAAAAACAAAAACTTCAAAACGGCAGGCCATTATCACAAAGCGTTCTTAGCAAAATAAAAGAAGCCCTTTCCATTGAATGGACATACAATTCCAATTCTATTGAAGGCAATAGCCTTACTTTGCGCGAAACACAAATGGTTTTGCAAGAAGGCATAACCGTTAAAGGAAAACCACTTAGAGAGCACTTTGAGGCGCATAATCATGATAAAGCCATTGATCATTTGTATAAGATCATTGCTAATAAAAGCAAATTTAATTCCTCTGATGTACTTTCGTTACACGCATATGTTTTACGAAGTATTGAAGATGAACACGCTGGCCGCTTGCGCAATGGAGGAGTTCGAATAAGTGGCGCTAACTTTGTTCCTCCGGCAGCACACAAAGTATCAAAACTTTTTGATGAATTGATCGATTTTGTGAATACCAATCCACTGCATTTAAATGATATAGAGATGGCCGCTATTCTTCATCATAAATTTGTTTGGATACATCCTTTTTTTGATGGTAACGGCCGCACGGTTAGGCTTGCCATGAATTTATTTTTGATGCAAAAGGGTTATCCTCCTGCTATTATTCTCAAGGAGGATAGAAAAAAATATTACGAGGCTTTAAATCTTGCCAATAAAGGCAATTATCAAAAACTAATGCTCCTTATTTGCCAAGCGACAGAGCGGAGTTTAAATATCTATTTGGCTGCAATGCCCGGAAACGATGCTGATTATGATTCCATACAAAACATTGTAGCCGAAGAAGGATTGCCATACGGGCAGGAGTATATCAGTTTATTGGCTCGCCGAGGAAAAATTGACGCTTACAAAGAAGGAAGGGTTTGGTATACTTCCAAAAAGGCCGTTAAAAATTATATGTCAACCCGCAAGCGTGTACGTTAATAACTTAGTTGATTTTTTTACAGAACAAAATAAGTTCGCTTATTTTATTTAGTGATATTTAATATTTGAAACTCTTTTAAAATGGCGCAAAACAAAGTTAAAATTGGAATTTTTTTTGGTGGACAAAGCAAAGAGCGCGAAATCTCGTTTGCAGGTGGAAGAACTGTTTATGATAATTTAAATAAATCCATTTTTGAAGCTATCCCCATTTTTGTTGACAGTTTTGGAAATTTTGTAGAATTAAAATGGGAATTCATTTACAAAGGAACCATTCGCGATTTTTATCCGCCGGTTGAATTTCTCCCTGCGGAATCACATTTTCAATACTATGCCGAGAATCTTGGCAACCTTTCTACTTCAGAACAAGAAAAATTAGTTGAGAAGATCGGAAAGAAAATTAGCGCAACCGAATTAAAAACTAAAATTGATTTCGCTTTTTTATGTTTGCATGGCCCTTATGGAGAAGACGGACGTATTCAAGGCTTGTTTGAATATTACCAAATTCCTTACAGTGGCTCGGGTGTTCTGCCCTCTTCTATCGGCATAGATAAATCTGTTCAAAAACGAATGATGGTAGATAAAGGATTTAATAGTCCTAATTTTTTAACCATCGATCGCGCTGCATGGATAAACGGAATGTGCAAAGGTGTTTTAGCAGAAGTGAAAAGTAAAATTGGCTTTCCTTGTGTTGTAAAACCTGCCAATCAAGGTTCGAGTATTGGTATTAGTGTTTTAAATAAAGAGAATGAAACAGATTTTATGTGTGCTGTTGAGAAAGCTTTATTTACTTATTGGTTGGATGTAGAAGATTGGAAAAAGAAAAATGATGAAGAGAAACTAAGTTTTGTAAAAAAACTAACAGATATACGCGAAGGTATTGGCATGCCGATCTTAGTAAGCATTTTTCCGGACAACCAATCGCTTACTGACGAGAAAACAATTTATGATCCGGATGCTTTGTTAAACGAATTTAATTCCAATTTCAAAAGCGGCGGCATAATGTTGCAAAGTTTGGATGGAGAAAGCACGGTGTTGGTTGAAGGATTTATTGAAGGGAAAGAATTCAGTTGCATTGTTGTAGAGAACGAAAAAGGAACACCAATTGCTTTACCTCCTACCGAAATTAAAAAAGGAAAAGAATTATTTGATTACAGAAGTAAATATTTACCGGGACTTTCCAGAAAAATAACACCTATTGATCTTCCTGATGTACAAATTGAAGCCATTAGAAAAGATTGCGAGCGTTTGTTCTTAGAATTAAAATTTGATGTATACGCGCGTATTGATGGCTTTTTAAGTACCGATGGCAAAATATTTCTAAATGATCCAAACACAACTTCGGGTATGATGCCTTCTTCATTCTTCTTCCATCAAGCTGCTGAAATTGGATTGAGTCCTTCGGAATTTTTAAGTTTTATTATCAGTACATCTTTACGTAAGCGAATCATACAAGCCAAAGGAAATACGGTTTACAAGGAGTTAGAACTACAATTGGAAGGCTTAATTCATAAGGAATCTAACGCTGCTTCTTACAAAACAAAAGTGGCGGTAATTTTGGGTGGCTATTCTTCTGAAAGACATATCTCCGTTGAAAGTGGAAGAAATGTGTACGAAAAACTGGCCTCTTCAGAAAAATATTTTCCAATCCCTGTATTCCTTACAGGTGGGCATAATGATCATGAATTGTATCAGATCCCTATCAATCTATTGTTGAAAGACAATGCAGATGATATCAGAGAAAAAATTCAAACGTTTAAAGTTCATCCGCTTATTCAAAAAATAAAAACACAGTGCGCTTCTATCATTGAAAAATTTTCAAGAAATAATTTGTCGGCTCCTATTACCTTAGATTATCAAAAACTTTCAAAAGAAGTTGCCGAAGTATTTATTGCTTTACATGGAAGACCGGGAGAAGATGGTGCTGTGCAGGAACAATTAGATAAAGTTGGCTTGAGTTATAACGGATCAAATAAAGACAGCTCAAGCATTACCATTGATAAATATCGCACCAACGAGATCTTAAAACAAAACGGATATTTGATCGCCGAGCATATTTTAATTACCGAACAGGATTGGAAGAATAATAAAGCTAAACTTACCGAAACACTTCAAAACACTATCAAACTTCCTTTTATTGCTAAACCGGTTGACGATGGTTGTAGTAGCGCAGTGAAAAAAATAAAAACATTAGCTGAGTTTGAAGCATTCGCTAAATTAATGTTCCGCACAAGCGAAGAATTAGATGCGCAAGCCGCTGAAACACTTCATATAAAAGAGAAAGAAGAATTCCCCATTAAACCTGTGATATTAGTTGAAGAATTGATCAGCAAACGAGATGCGAAACATTTTCTCGAAGTTACGGGCGGAATGCTAACCAAATACAATAGCAAAGGCGAATTGGAGTACGAAGTATTTGAAGCATCAGAAGCTTTGGCTGGCGGTGAAGTATTAAGTTTGGAAGAGAAATTCTTAGCTGGGCAAGGACAAAATATTACTCCTGCGCGTTACGCAAAAAACAAAGAAAGTAGAGACAAAATAAGTGAGCAAGTTAAAAAAGCGTTAGGTGGTGCTGCAAAAGCACTTGGCGTTAGTGGCTATTGTCGCATTGATGCTTTTGTTCGTGTTTTTGATAACGACAGGGCTGAAATTATTTTTATTGAAGTGAATTCTTTGCCGGGAATGACGCCTGCCACTTGCATTTTTCATCAGGCTGCAATAAATAATTATAAGCCCTATGAATTCATTGACAAGATCCTTGATTTTGGTGTGAAGCGTAAGGAAATGGTTTCTGCTTGATTAGAATTTAGCTCCAATACTTACAAAGAAAGTTCTACCATTTCCCGGCATTAATCCAGGGCCCGGATAATCACCTGCTCTTCTTGTAAAATAATTTACATCGGCTAAGTTATTTACACCCGCTTTAAAATTATAATTTTTTGAAAAGCCATAAGTTAAAGATGCGTCCATGATCGTATAACCCGGAATTTTACCAATAGTAGCTGTTGAATTTGCAGCTTGAGTATTAGCAGCATCTGAGTATACTCCATCTATCGCATTCAACTGAAATGTTGCCGAAAATGTTTTGTAAATATAAGTTGCGCCATAACGTTGAGTTTGCTGCGGAACATACTCTACCTTTTTTCCAGTCAATGTTTTTGTAGGATCATTCATTAAAGCTGGATTATCCCATCGCGTGTAAATTGCATCAATATATGAGTAAGAAACATACAAATTAAGATGCCCGTACTTAGCGGAGTTCATCACTAGTCCTAAAACATCTACCTCTAAGTATGATTCAATTCCTTTGCTTTCTGAAGTTCCAATATTTGTTTTAAATGCCGCTCCATTTTGATTTATTGTTCCGATCCTGTTATTATACAGCAAATAAAAACCACCAATATCAAAGCTAATAGCTTCCTTTAATGTACCTCTAAAACCACAATCGATATTATGACCGTATGCGTCTTTCAAATTAGGATCGATCACATCTGTGGTTCCTGAAGGAGTTAGTTCTGAAAACGTGATCGGTCTGTAGTTCTGACTAAAATTAGCATACACATTAGTTGTTGAACTTGTTTTAAATTCGCTACCAACACCCATCAACATTACATTTCTTGATCTGGATTCTTTAGAGATCTCGTCTTGCTTTCCACCGCTCACTTTATAATATCCATCAGCTGCATTGTTGATCATTTCGTAACGAACACCGGGCGTGATCGATAATCGTTTTCCTATCTTCAACAAGTGCTCGGCAAAAAATGCATAATTCTCTGTATAATATGTAAGGCTCCTTCCCCAATTAGGATCGATCAAATTAACATCAAGATCAAATCCCGTGGTACCTTTTCCTAATTGCTTTCTATTCATTTCTCCCTTATACGCTCTTACTCCAAATGAAATAGATTGTTTTTGACCAATGAATTTATATGACTGAAGTACTCTGATCTCGGATCCAATGTTCTTATAAGAATCTCTATCAACTTGACGAGGATTGTACGACTTAATTGTATTATTAAACGTGTCCGCTACTGTAAGTGCCGATACAAATCCAACACTATTTCTCTCACCAATGATACCAAATACTTTTGCAGTAATGAACGTATTTTCGGAAGCCTGATACTCATAATTTATACTAGCAACGTTCCAGGGTACATTCATCCAATTTCTGTTTCTGTAAGATCTTCTTGGTTCATCAGCAAATTGTTGATCTGTTAATCCTCCGGGTTGCTTACTATTATACTCCATGTTCGTATAATCTAAACATAATTTCATTTTTGGAGTAATTGAATATGTTATCGACGCATAACCTGTATTGATCTCATAATTATTATTTATTCTCCAGCCATCAGCACTGCGGTGATGAAAGAAAGCATAATAAGATATTTTTTTATAAGTACCACCAAGAGCGTTGTATGAATTATACAAACCGTATGTTCCGGTAGTTTGCTGTGTTTCAAATGCTATAGGTTTATTAGGATTTCCCTTTTTTACAACATAATTAAGTAAGCCTCCAAATTGCGGACCATATTGCAAAGATGCAGCACCGCGAACAATCTCTATTTTTTCTATCGACTCTAATGCAGGCGAATAATAAGCTTCGGGATATCCAAAAGATTCGCCACTAATATCTCCTCCATTTTGTCGTGTATTAAATTCCCAGCTTCTATTCGGACTCAATCCTCTTGTAGCAATTCCAACTTGAATTCCTGATCCATCATTTTCCCAAACCGTAACACCTGGCACTTTACCAAAAACTTGTCTTGAATTATTTATAGAAAGATCAGCATCGATATTTCCTAGTTTTATTACTTCATTTTTCTTACCAGAGTATATGATGCCATTTTGAATTTCTGGCATGCGCTGCACTTCATTCTTTGATGGCTTTACATATAATTCAATTTCATTTAATTGTATTGGCTGTATTGAATCATTTATTTGCGAAAGTGCGTTTGATGAAATTATAACAAGTGTAAAGAGTGTAAGTATTTTTGTTGTCATATGAATAATTTTTAAGGGCTCCTATTTTATACTACAAAGTTGCGGCACTTCGTCGCAAACAGCAATACCTTAAATTGGGTATATTATTTAGAAGCCCTATAAATAAGCTTATTAAGCACTGATAATCAATCAATTAACTGGGTTTAGGAAATTCTTCGTATTTTAAATGCGGTTTCTAAATCTTACTATTGATATATGAAAAGATCTGTTTGTTTTTACTTCGGCATCATCTTTTGTATTTCCTTGCACGCGCAAACCTATGACAACAAATTAAAGAGCGCGCAACAAGAATACAATAAAGGGAATTTTAAAAAAGCGTTTGAGATCACCGATCAAATTGTTAGAGAAGCCGAAAAAAATAAAAAAATAAGCTTAGATGAATTAACATCGATAAAAAGCGAGAATGCAACCTACATGGCTTTTAACGATAAGTATGATGAGAGCATGCGCATCTTCGACGCCCTATTCAATAATCTTGGGAGCTTAAGCGAAAAAACACGAGTTCATATACGGAAGAATTACGGAACTGCTCTTGCATTTTACGGCTATTACCGAGATGCGCTTTCGCAATTTGAAAGCGCGTACGAATTAGCCAAAAAAATTGGTATAGATAAAGATGAGCACATTTCTTTATTGAACTCATTGGCTCAATGCTGTCAATTTGTTTATGAATTTAAACGCTCGGAGAACTATTTAAAAGAGGCTATTTCCTACAGCGAAAAAAATGGAATGAACAAAACATTTGATCATGCCGTTTTATACAGCACGCTTGGATTAGTATATAAAGATATGTTGCTCGAATCAAGATCAATAGAGGCCTACGCCAAAGCGGAGGAGCTTTTCTCAACTCAAACAGACACTATGAACGTTGATTTTGCGAACTTTTTACTCAACTACGCTTCGCCACTTGGTGAATCGGGACAATTGGAAAAGTCTCTTTCACTTTTATACAGAACGCGAAACATTCATTTAAAATTATTTGGAGAGAATTCGCCCGAATATGCAATAGTTCTAAATAATATTGGATATATTTTTTCAAAAAATAATAAGTTCATGGAAACCGAACAATATTATACAAGAGCCATTGAATTGAAAAAGAAAATACCCGGTGTAAAGATCCTAAGCTATCTTAATTCACAAAATAATTTAATGGTATTTTACAGCAATGCCGGCCGTAAAGAGGAAGCCAAAGAAATGATGGCAGAATTAGAACGCGGATTGAAAGACCCTAAATTGGATGATACGCTTAGCAGAGCTACTTTTGCGCAAAATCTTGGCCAGGAATACCGACAAATGAAAGAGCGCGATAAAGCGCTAAAATATTACAAGGACGCTATTTTCTATTACGATAGAGTTTACGGAATAGGAAATGAACTGTCGGGTGATATTTATTTGGCCATGTCGTACGTTTGCATTGACGCGAATGAACTTGAAAAAGCCAATGAATATATTCAGCTAGCTACTCAAAGTTTTACTCCTGCCCTTATGAAAGGCGATGCAAACGCCATATTCATCATTTGTAACATTGTTGGGATCTGCGATGCAGTAAAAACCCCTTCTGTTGGTAAAACTTTAATAGACCAAGCCATAGAGTTACTCAAGCAAAACAACATTACAGATGAAGCCGCAAAAGAACAAGTATACATTACAAAAGCATTGAATGCTGCCGACTTGAATGACATAAACGTATCTATCGACTACTTCAACAAATACCTTGACCTAAAATATTTGCAAATAGGAGATCGCTTTCGATATATGTCGGAAAATGAAAAATTAGCCTTTATGGATAATATGGATCAGAATGTAAAAAACTATTATGCCGTTGCTTTAAGCTATATTGATAAAAATCCAGCTATCGTAAAGAGCACATTGAATTTTAGATTACGATCAAAGGGACTTTTATTAAACAACATGTCGAAGATAAAAAGCAAGATCAACGAGTTGAATGATCCTGCTTTGAACAAAAAATTTGAAACTCTCAAAACCGATCGAGAGAACATCACTAAGCTGATGAACCTGAATACCAATGAATATCCGGACGCATTAGATCAAATAGAAATACTAAAAAAAGAAGCGAATCAATTGGAGAAAGAGATCTCACTAAAAGTTACAGAGCTTACAATAGCGGAAACTACAACGTGGCAATTAATTCAAAAACAACTACTACCCAATGAAGCGGCCATCGAGATCATTCGAACAAATCTTACTTACCCCGACGGAAGTGAAGGCAGTAATTACAGTTACATTATCATTCCTGCGAAAGGCGATCCTTTTCCTGTTGTGATCGACCGCAAACTATCTTGGGAAGATGAAGTACTTACGCTTTACAGAAATAGCATTAACGATAAAAAGAACGACCCGGATCTTTACCGACGCCTTTGGAAACATGTTAACGATAAAATCAAAAATATTACTACCATTTATGTTTCCCCGGACGGGCTATATAATCAGGTTAATTTAAATACACTCATAAATGGCGAAACAAACAAATTTGCTATTGAAGAAAAAGACATTCATTATATTACAACCTTAAAAGATCTGGTTTACCTGAAACAGAATACGAATAAAAAACCTACCAATGCTACCTTAGTTGGGAACCCTACATTCGACTTCGACCTAACCAATTTACCGTCAAATAAACAAGAGTTTGGAAACTCAGTTGCTGTTCGCGGAGCCTTTGGTTTTAAACTCGAGCAATTACCGGGAACAAAAACAGAGGTAGAAACCATAAAAACACTTTTAGATAATAACGGAATAAAAACTACTTTACTAACCGAAGAAAAAGCGAACGAGTCGGCCGTAAAAAAAATAAAGAACCCAGATGTGGTCCACTTTGCAACTCACGGATTTTTTCTGGAAGATTTTAGCGAAGATGTGCTAGCCGAATATTCAAGAACCGAACAGGATTATTTTAGAAACCCAATGATGCGCTCCGGCATATTTTTTTCAGGGGCTAACAAAACATACTCCATCAATACAACTAATGTTACTTCTTTAAAAGAATTTGAAGACGGCACTCTTACTGCCTTTGAAGCCATGTCACTTGATCTTGACAAAACAGAATTGGTTGTACTAAGCGCTTGCCAAACCGGTTTAGGAAAAATAAAAAATGGTGAAGGTGTATTTGGCTTACAGCGTGCGTTCAAATTAGCAGGTGCCAAATCAATAATTATGTCGTTGTGGCCTGTAAGTGATGATGCCACTAAAGAATTAATGATCAATTTCTATTCGGGCTGGATAAAAACGGGAGACCTTTATACTTCCTTTAAAAATGCTCAATTGGAAGTAAAGAAAAAATTTCCTGAGCCTTATTTCTGGGGAGCTTTTGTTTTGTATGGAAAATGATCAATATTCTTGATACTCCCATGCCGACTTGTAAAATCCCTTTTCTTCGCAGTACTCAATGAACTGTTTATAAAAAGGATTACTTCCAATCGTGGCACTATCTCCTATAACTACTAATTTCTTTTTGGCACGAGTTAAAGCAACATTCATTCGTCGTAGGTCGCTTAAAAAGCCAATTTCCTGATTGTCGTTACTTCGCACTAAACTAATATAAATAATATCACGTTCTTCTCCTTGAAAACCATCAATGGTCTTTATGCTAAAGTGGTTCACTTTTTCTAAATTCATTTCGTAAGAAGTGTGCTCTTCCTTCATCCACTCCACTTGTTCTTTGTATGGAGAAATTATGCCAACCGATATCTTATCTGCTTCTTTATATTGAGCGTAACTCTCCAAAACCAATTTCAAATGTTTGAACAAAAGATCTCCCTCTTGTTTATTTGAAAAACTTAATGATTCCGGGTTTTGAACTTCATTGAATCCACAACCGGCAGTATCCACAAATTCAATGGTACGATTACAAACATCGTTTTCATCGTTTATTAATTTTGCTTTCGCCACCGAATTATCTGCCACTAATTTATTTTCATAAAAAGTTAAGTTACTAAATGCCATGATAGCTTCGTGCATTCTATATTGCTTATCTAATAAAACAACCGCTTCTTTCTTTTTGATGCATCTATCTAACAAGGTTATTCCCAATCCTTCCGAAGCAGCCTTTTTACTCTTTACAACAGGGGGCAGTTGACAATGATCGCCACATAAAATTAGTCGTTTGCATTTTAAAAGCGGGACCCACACCATTGGTTCTAAAGCTTGCGATGCTTCGTCAAAAAACAAGGTATCAAAACTCTTTTTCGACATCATTCTATTGGTACTTGTAACCGGCGTGCAACAAATAACGTGTGCCTCTTTAAATAAATTCTCTACAATATAATCTTCTAACAAGCGTGCTTCTTTTAAACAATTCTTTGCCTCAGTATAATACGCAGTTCGTTGTTGCGCTTCCTCTTTTCCAAAAACACGTTTGTATTTTCCCGCCATTCTAAAATACTCTTCGGCATTTTTTCTAAGATTTTTTATATCCTTATAAAATGGCGAGGCGGTTAATTTACCGTCAACGGAAGTGCTTAACAGATCCTCCGAAATTCTTGCAGGATGCCCCAACCTCATCACATTCAATCCCAAATTGTTTAACTTCTCACTCAAAAGATCAACAGCTGTATTTGTTGGCGCGCATACCAATACTTGTTTTTCGGTTTGCAAGGTTAAACGAATGGCTTCTACTAGAGTTGTTGTTTTTCCTGTTCCGGGCGGACCATGCACCACTCCAAAATCCTTTACATTCAAAATAAACTCAACAGCTTTGTTTTGTGATGGATTTAAATGCGTAATAGGATTTGCTAATTTCTCTTTCCCAAACGAAGGCTCTTGTTTCCCTTCTAAAATATCTCTCAACTCCTCCACTCTATTATTTCGCGCATTGATAACCACATCCAAAGCCTTATCCATTTCCTTGTATGAGTTTTCATCAAACTGCGCATTGATACCTAATTTTCCATCATAAGCCCAATCTGGCAACTCCTCATAAGGAAAAATTATTTTGATCACATTTCTATGAATGGCTTTTATTACACCCGACACTTCATTTCCTTCGTCGCTAGCATTTGAAAAAAGACTGATACTTTTTCCAACCGAAAATTGATGAGGCATATTGATATGCGAGGTGCGTTCAATATCTACTTGTAAAAGATCGCCATAACCTAATTCAGTTTCGTTTATCTTGATAGGATACCAAGTAAGACCATTTTTACGACGTGCTTCTATGCTCGCTTTTAAAAACTGTTCCTTATAGATCTTGTAATCTTCGTCGCGTTCAATTTGAAGAAGCTGTTTTAAACGTGAAAGACGATCGGTAGATGCAGAACTCATTTCTTTAATTCCGCTCTAAGTTGCGAACTTGTTTTTCTGGAACCATCGTGGCTCCAACCAGGAGGACCAAACACATATAAGAATTTGTCCCTTATAGAACAATTCTTTCCAAGATCCTTAAAAATACTTATCCATTCATGAAACACAACTGTTCCGGGATTATAACTTTTTATGTTCGTTATAAATCCGTATTTTATGAATTCACTTTCTTCTTCCTTTTAAAATATTCCAAATAATTTATCCCAAATGATCAGCACCATTCCCATATTCTTATCCAAATAAATAGCATTGCTTGCATGATGAACTCTGTGATGCGATGGTGTAACCATAAAATATTCCAAGAATCCTAGTTTACCAATAGTTTGCGTGTGCGAAAGGATGCCAAAAATTTGCGTGGCGCTATAAATGAACATGATATCGATTCCTTTGAATCCTAAAAAGCTCAAAGGGATAAAATAAATAAACCGGTACAAAGGTTGAAATACCGACGAACGAAAACCAACGGTAAGATTATATTCTTCGCTGCTATGATGCGTTACATGCACCGCCCAAAACAAACGACAATAATGATCAAAACGGTGCAACCAATAATACATACAATCTTCAGCCAAAAATAACAATGCCCAATAAACAACTACACTAGAATACGAATCAACAAACCGAAATTGGAAAAAGTAATTTAAAACAAATAAACATGCTGTTCTCATCAATATGTCCAAACCCATATTCATGGCTGTGAGATAAATATTGGTAATGGTGCCTTTTGTAGAATATAAACCGCGATGATGTTTGTGAGAATAAAACATCTCAATGCCTATAACAATGGCATAAATAGGTGTTGTGGTATAAATTAAAAGTAATTCTCTGAACTGATCCATTTGCAAATGCAAATTTACATTTAATATGCTAATTGGAAATACCCATTGTAGGTTTTATTCTCAGTATTGCCTAATGTTAAAATAAAGAAATATGTACCGACAGGAAGTTTACCATTCACACTTTTATGATTTGGTGTGCCATCGAAACTATTATCATAGTTCTTCATGCTATACACTTTATTTCCCCAACGGTTAAAAATTTGCAATTCACTATTCGTAAATTGTTCTATTCCCTTTATCTCAAAAGTTTCGTTTTTACCATCGTTATTTGGAGAGATCAACTGAGGGATAATACCAAATGGCACATTGATCACTTCAATGGTTCGGGTAGTGGCGGCCAAACAGCCATCAGCATTTTCTATCACTAGCGTTACAGTATAAACTCCGGGCAAGGTATACGTCGAACTTCCTGTAAGTCCGCTAGAAAATAAACCATTGCCATAAGCCCACTGATTGAGCATATTATTAAAGCTTGAATTAGTAAAGTTCACAGTTAAAGGCACAATACCCGAAACAACAGATGGTGCAAAGTTTGGAATAAGTGTTGATTGCACCACAGAAATTGTTGCAGTAGCAGCACCGCAACCGTTAATATAAGAAACCGTATAAATTCCTCCACTCAAAATAGGTTCAATATTAGAAGTGTTGGTTGAAGAACTCCAATTAAAAAAACCACCCCCGCTTAAGTTTGTTCCTTTTAAAGTTGCTGTATCACCGGGACATAAAAATGTTCGGCTACTGCTTAAACTTATATCAGGTGAAACTTGAAATGTAACAGTTACTTGCGCGCTGGTATTTCCACATTGGCTCGAAGCATTCACTGTATATATTCCTGCAAATGTAGTTGTAAATGTTGGAGCTGTTGGTCCGCCCACCCATGTAAATGAAGTTGCACTGCCCATTGCAACCAAAGTGGCAGTTTGCCCTGTGCAGAAAACCGTTTGTGATGGTACAACCGTAATAGTAGGTTGCGGACCATTTGTAACTGCAATAGTTGCATTGGCGCTTCCACAAGCGTTAGTAAGTGTAACCCCGTAAATTCCGGATGAGCCAACTGTAACTGAACTTGTGTTCACAGTTGTGGTGCTCCATGCAAATGTTCCTGTACCGCTTGCTGTTAATGTAACAGTTCCGCCCGCGCAAATTGTATTTGCAGATGCTGATAAACTAGGAATATTTGAAGGGCCGTCAATAATATTAATAGTATAAACTGCTGTACCGCATGAGTTAGTTAATGTTGTTGTGTACACGCCAAATGACGTGATACTAATTGATGATGTATTTCCTGCACCGGTGCTCCAAGAGTATGTTCCCGATGTTCCGCTCGCATTTAAAGTGATGGTTTGATTAGCACAAATTAATGTTGAAGTTGGCGTAACAGTTAACGAAGGTAATCCTTGCATTGCCACTGTTGAAGTTGCTTGAGAAGTACAACCCGAAACCGAACCTATAACCGTATAAATGGTTGTTGCCGTTGGAGAAACTGTAATAGTAGAAGTTGTTGGTCCTGTATTCCAAGTAAAACTTGTAGCGCCCGATGCAGTAAGTGTTACGGTTTGTGCACCACAAATACTTGCCGATGTTGCCGCAACAGTTGGATTTGCAACAACAGTAATAACAGCAGGCTCACGATAAGTTCCGGGACAAACTCCTGCAAAAACTGTATATGTACCAGGCAAAGTAAATACACTTGACGTAAAAACAGACCCTGTACCAATTTGTGATGCTCCGGTTAATGAATTATACCAAAAGAAATTTGGCAGCGGTGTATTTGTAGTTGCAGTTACTGTTGCTGCACTGTTTAAACACACCGTTGCATTATTTGTAGTAACATCATACAATTTTACATTTTGATCTTTTAATCCATCCGCTCCATTGCTTGCACCGTTTGTTGGGAAGTTTACAAACGGTTGCGAATTTGTTGTTCCACTAACCGCTCCTAAAACATTTTGTGCTGCAGGCGCTGTATTTGAATAAGCAATGTATCCACCGCCACCTCCACCGCCAGGACCTTCAGCCTCTGTGTTGGATCCGGCTAAACCACCTTTTACAATTTGTTGATTACCGCCATTACCACCGTTGGCATTTACTGTAACACCGCTTGCATTTCCTGTTGTTGCCAACATGATAGTTCCACCACCACCGCCGCCGCCGCATCCATCAATTCCATTTACGTTATTTGAAAAATTTCCGGGGTAAGGGCCCGTTGCAGTTGCCCCATTAGTTCCATTAGAAACAATAAGTCCTGTTCCAGTAATATTATTATACACTTGTAAAAAGATCAAACCTCCTCCGTTACCGCCAACACCACCGGTATTGCTTGCACTAATATCATTCACATGACCAGCGCCGCCGCCACCGCCTAAAAATATTTTTCCTGTTGTGTAATCTAATGGGCGTCCGCCAAAGCCTCCGTTCTTTCGTCTGTTATCACCACCCCAAGCTGCGAGACCAGGCGCGGTAGTATTTGGATTTAAATTTGCGCTCGAAAAACTATAGCCGCCTCTTCCACCACCTGAAGAAACAATTGCTGCACGTCCTGCCCATTCTAAATTGTAAGCAACATTGTACGCCGGATTAATTACACCATAACCAAACCAACCTGTAACATTTCCTGCGTTTGCACCACCACCACCGCCGGCGTTATGACAATTTCCACCGCCGCCGCCATTAGCGGGAGCTCCCATAGCAAATTCTCCACCATACGTTACCGAATAATCTGTTACAGATCCTGCAATACTTTCTCCTTTTTGACCGCCTTCGTTAGCACCACCACCAAGAGACACAAAACGCAAACCCCCATAATTACTATTATTAGCAGCTGCCCCTCCTCTAAATCCTAAACCTGTTGCGCTTACTGTTCCATTGATAGTAGTTGATCCATTAACTTCCACAGCAAGTACACCTGCAATTGTTCCGTTCCATGCATCCGTTGTTAGTAAGCCTCCTGAATTTACAGTTAGTGTATTATATCTCGGCACCCTAACAATTTGTGTTTTGCCACTTACTAAATAATTATTCTGTAAGCCACAATCCAACACAATAGAAGTTGCATTTGGTATTGCGTAAACTTGTGCAAATTCATAATTACCTGAATTATTATAATTTAATACTTCTCCGTAAGTAGAATCTTGACCTGGCACCACTGCAAAAGTTTTTATGATAGCGCCTTGCATTTGAATGATCATAATTAGATCGCCAACCTGAAGCGTAGATGTAAATCGTGAATTTGTATTTAAAGCGGCGGCGGCAACAGAAATTGTTGAATTACCTATAGCCGCATTATTTGATAATGTTGTGAATTCGTTTACTCTCGTGTTTGAAGAAACCACCGTTAAATTTCCGTGCTTTCCTTTTTGAGAAAACGCAAAATTCGAGAGTAGGATAATGAGGAATAAAAATAGTGTATGCGGCTGGTTGAACTTCATGCTAAATTAAAGTTCAATTTAGCTAAAATAATGATATGTTACAAACAGATTTTATAAATGAAGGTCAAGAGGAATTACCTCAAAAGCAAAATGCCGGTAACCACTCCGGCATTTCTTTAAAGTAACTAATTGCTTAACCCTTAATTATGACAATAGCTACTATGTTCTCAAAAACAAACCACTTTAATTCATTTTGAAAGGAGGAATTCTTCCTTCTTTCATCATTTGTACACTTTTCTTTTTGTGCTCTTCAAAATTTCCGAACGCTAATGCATCCAACATTTCCTTGCGGGTCATTTTTGGATTGCCAAATTGTGCACGGATCTCTTCAGAACATCTGTCAACATATTTTTCGAATTTGTTTGGTGCCCATAAGTATTCCTTTTTCAAGGCTTCCTTTTGGAAAATAACAAACTCCTTTGGTAAACTTCCTTCGATCTTTGCTTTAATATCCAAACCCTCGTAGCTTTTTGGAAGCTGACGATTGTCGAACATAAAAGGCTTGCTAATTAAAATAACATGCTTCTTTCTTTTTGGATCTATCATTGATAAACCTTCAATACGCAAACCTTTCTTTTTTAAGGTTCCGTACTTCGTTTCAAAATTTTTTAGTATCTCAAACATGGCTTTAATTAATTGGACTTCAAAGATATGGATATTACTTGTTAATAAGTTTATTTTTTAGACGAATCGCTTATCTCAATAATAAGTACCTTGATAGTTCGTGTTCAAAACATCTTTAAAAGCTGTTCATTTCCACTTTATAAGTTTTTAATTTATTGATTATAAACTAGTTAATAACCAACATTCGGGGCGATCTATTCCACGTTCAAAATCAAATTCTCAACGATTTTTTCGTTCAATCCATTTCGACGAATTGACGACCGTTTTTATGAAAGATCCAGCTCATTTCCTGATTAGATTACAATCTATTGATATTCAGTTGTTTAAAAATTATTCCCGCAAATTCCAAAATTCCTCACATTTTGCAATAATTGACAACGAATAAAACTCTTTTTTACCTATTACAAGTATATTTGCGGCCTGAACAATGACCTTTACTGAAGAAATAAATCGCCGGAGAACTTTTGCAATTATTGCTCACCCCGATGCCGGAAAAACAACGCTGACCGAAAAACTACTTTTATTTGGAGGGGCTATACAAAGTGCGGGTGCCGTAAAATCAAATAAAATTAAAAAAGCAACTACAAGTGACTTCATGGAAATTGAAAAACAAAGAGGGATCTCTGTTTCAACTTCCGTAATGGCTTTTGATTATAAAAATTATAAAGTAAATATTTTAGATACTCCCGGTCACGAAGATTTTGCTGAAGATACTTACCGTACACTTAGTGCAGTTGACAGTGTAATAATGGTGATCGATTGCGTAAAAGGTGTTGAGCCGCAAACCAGAAAATTATTGGAAGTGTGTAGAATGCGCAACACGCCCGTAATTGTGTTCATCAACAAACTAGATCGCGAAGGACAAAATGCATTTGATCTTTTAGATGAAATAGAAAAAGAATTAAAAATAAAAGTTCGTCCGCTTACCTGGCCGATTGGTATTGGAAAATCATTTAAGGGCGTTTATAATCTTACCGAAAAATCATTGAATCTTTTTCAGGGTGATAGTAAAACAACAGTTGAAGATACCCTAACCATTAGCGATATCAACGACAAACAAATTGATAAACGTATTGGTGAGAGTTTTGCTGAGCAATTAAGAGCTGATGTTGATCTTATTGACGGTGTTTACGATACCTTAGACAGGCAAAAATATTTGGATGGGCATATTAGTCCGGTATTTTTTGGAAGCGCTGTAAATAATTTTGGTATCAAAGAACTATTAGATTGCTTTGTTGAAATTGCTCCTCCTCCTATTGATCGCGAAACCGACGAAGGCATTGTAAAACCAAGTGATCCAAAATTCAGCGGCTTTATTTTTAAGATCCACGCCAATCTAGATCCAAAACACAGAGATAGAATTGCCTTTTTAAGGATCTGCTCAGGAACTTTTGAGAGGAACAAATATTACCATCACGTAAGAGACGATAAAGAACTCCGCTTTAGTAACCCAACGGCTTTTATGGCCCAGCAAAAATCAGTTATTGATGAAGCGTTTCCCGGAGATGTAATTGGTTTGTACGATGCAGGTAATTTTAAAATTGGCGATACATTAACCGAAGGAAAGAACTTTCATTTTAAAGGCATTCCAAGTTTCTCACCGGAGCTTTTCCGTTATGTTACTAATTTGGATCCTATGAAAACAAAACAACTTCAAAAGGGATTAGAACAGTTAACTGATGAAGGTGTTGCGCAATTGTTCACCAAAAAAGCGGATGGTAGAAAAGTTGTTGGAACTGTTGGGGCCTTACAATTTGAAGTTATTCAACACCGTTTAAAAAGTGAATACAATGCAAGTGCCAGTTTTGATCAATTGAATTTATACAAAGCTCTTTGGATAAGCAGTGATGATAAAAAGAGTTTAGATGATTTTATGCTCGATCGCTCATCGCATGTTGCTTACGATAAAGAGAACAAACCTGTATTTTTGGCTGAAAGCGCTTGGCTATTACAAATGGCTCAAGAGAAATTCCCTAAAGTAAAATTCCATTTAAAGAGTGAGTTTTAAAGTTTTAAAAATAGCGATCGTTGTATTTTTTGCTTTACATACTAAAGCACAAACCTTCGATATTGAACAAACGTCACAGCTTATCAGGCCGCGAATGAAATTGGATTCAAAGTACACATTTGATCCTGCAACAAAAGATACAGGTGGCGCTTATGCATGCTTTGAGAACTCTGCAAGCTTTACCTTTCCTATCAAACGTAAGTTCGGAACAGAGATCAACTTGGATCTTAAAAATTTCAAATTGAAAGATGTTTTCAAAAAAAACGTACGCATTAAGGCGAGTGAAGTTTTGGGCACTTTTAAAGTAGCGCAAAAAAATATAAGTTTTGGCATGGAAGATACGCTCGCAAAAAGAGGTTTGTACTATATTAATGCCGGCATCATTGGTTTACATCTTACAAAAAAATACAGGATCTTATTCTACTCGGCAAATATGAATGTGCATGAAGACAGTAAAACATTCAATCAATTCACTCCTCGTTTTTCTACTGTAGTTGGGCAGTATCATATACGCGGGCTTCGTAAAGGTTTCTATTATGGAATGTCGCTTATTTACAGCGATGGTTTATTCGTACCCTCTCCTTTTATTGGCGGAATGGAACCAATTGCTGATCGTTGGACATTTAACTATACTCTTCCAGTTCAACTCAATATTCAGTATTATCACAATGCAACCTATGTGGTTTTTGGAGTAAAGACCGATGGTTACAGGTCTGGAATAAAACTGGGTAATGGACGAGGCAATATGAATTATGGTAACGGCTGCACGTATTTGAATGTGCGACATAAATTCACTCGCACTATTCAAGTTTACGGTGAAGTGGGTTATAATTTTTACCAATTCATGAGCTTCGACGATGGATTGAAGAACAACAGGGTTTGGCCTGAGCGCGTTAAGGTTCCAATGAATACTAGTTTCTATGGCCACATTAGTGTGCAAATTTACTTTGGCAAGAGCCTTCTTGAAAAAGTAACCGACCAATTATTTTAAACTTCGTATATTTATAACGATTGAAGATCAGGTCTCTTACATATTTATTTCTTTTTAGTCTTGCGCTTACTTCCTGCAATAAAAATGCAACTGAAGAAGAAACGCAAGAAAAACTTATTGCCAGTATAGGAACCGATCAGCTTACCGAAGCTGAATACAAAGAAAGTTTGATACATGCCGATACAAAAGCAGATAGTATCGCGTTCGCCAAAAAACTCATTGATGATTGGGTTCTGGAAACCTTATTGTACCAGGAAGCGCTCACTAAATTAGAACCACAAGAAATTGATGTGGAAAAACAGGTGAATGAATACAAAAAACAATTGATCAATTATATTTATGAAACTAAATTAATAGAGAATAACTTAGATACCATTGTTTCCAATGAGGAAATTCAGGATTACTACAACAACAATATAGATAATTTTGTACTGAAGGATAATATTGTAAAAGTGAACTACTTTAAAGTTCCTATTCAATCAAAAGAAATATCTAAACTTAAAAAACTTGTATACTCCAACACAGATAAAGACAAGCAACAATTAGAAGAATTGTGTATGCAAAATGCCGAAAGTTATTTTTTGAATGATAGTTTATGGCTTTTATTGGATGGTATCAAGCGTGATATTCCTGCAATGAAAGGTCCACTGGAATATAATGTTGTAAGAGGTCGCATCATAGAATTTGCCGATGCAGAAGCTTATTACTATTTAAAGATAAAGGATGTGAAGATCAAGAACAGCGCATCACCATTATCCTTTGAAAAAACAAACATTAAAACCTTTATTGTGAATTCGCGCAAAATTAAATTGATTCAGGCCTACAAACAACAATTGCTCGAAAAGGCCAAAGCCAATAAAACTTTTAAGATATTTTAAGGTTTTTTTAGCCTTTAGTAGCTTATAATATGTAATTTTACCAAATGCCAAAAAAGCTCTTTATAATTCTGCTCACTTTTATTTCATTCATGTCGTTCTCCCAAAAAGAAAGTATTGATAAAGTGATAGGCGTTGTTGGCAAATACCCCATTTTATTGAGTGACTTGCAAAACGCTATGTTGATGCAAGAAAAGAACGAAGAGAAAATAAGCAAATGTGCTGCTTTTGAACAAGTGCTTTTCCAAAAATTATTAGTAGCCCAAGCCGATAGAGATAGTATTACAGTAACTGATGCGGAAATAGAGAACGAATTAAATAAACGTTTGAATTATTATATCAATCAATTTGGAAGTGAAGAAAAGTTAGAGCAATTCTACGGTAAACGTACCAATGTTATCAAAGATGATTTTAGAGCAGATGTACAAGAACAATTATTAGCGCAAAAGATGCAAGCTAAGATCTCTCCTGAGGCAAAATTGTCTCCTGCCGAGATCCGTGCCTTCTTTAGCACAATTCCTGAAGATAGTTTGCCATTGATAAGCTCTGAACATGAAATGCAACAAATAGTTAAGAAACCAACATTTAGTGCTGAAGCTAAAAAAGAAGCAAAAGAAAAATTAGAAGGTTACCGAGAACGCGTTATAGGTGGCGAAAGCATGAGTGTATTGGCACGTATTTACAGCGAAGATCCCGGCTCAGCAAAAGAAGGTGGAGTTATTACTAATGTTTTTCGTGGGCAAATGGTTGGCGAATTTGAAGCGGTTGCTTACCGTTTAAAAACGGGAGAGATCTCGCATGTATTTGAAACCCCTTTTGGCTTTCACTTCATGCAATTGGTAGCTCGTAAAGGAGATCTTTTAGATATCCGACATATTCTTCTTATTCCAAAAATGAGTAATACCGATTATTATAAAAGCAAGATCCAACTTGATTCAATTGCAAGTGCAATTCGTGCAGGAAGCATCACATTTGAAGAGGCTGTAATAAAATTTAGCGACGATAAAGAGACCGTGCAAAATGCCGGATTGATGGTAAATCCAATGACGGCGAGCCCGAAATGGACCATTGAAGATATTAGTCAGATCGACCAAAAATTGGTGCAAACCATTGCGGAATTAGGCATTGGAGAAATGAGTAAAACCATGGAATACACTAATTACACCGACAATAAACCTGCCTTTCGTGTTATCAAATTAAAGAATCGTATCGATCCTCACAAAGCAAACATGAAAGATGATTACCAAAAGATTCAACAAATGGCAACCGGTGATAAGAACAGAAAAGCATTGAAGGAATGGATCAAAAAACGTTCGAAATTAACTTATATCAAAGTAGACGACGATTACAAAAAGTGCAGCTTTGAGAACAGTTGGAATCTAGCTAATTAAATTACTCTATCTCGGCTTCGCCGAGTTTGCATCATTTCTTGCCACGAATTACACTAATTTTCACTAATCCAAATTGGATAAAACTACACTAAACTGTGTTTAATAATAAAAATATAGGTTAGTGTAATTTGACTGATGCATAAACACAGATTAGTGAAAATTAGTGTAATTCGTGGCTTAAAAAAGCGTTAGCAGCGGAGCTGCGAGGAATTCTTATAATGGTTTGATAACTTTGAATTGGATCAACACCTGTTTTATCTCATTTTTAAAAACAAAGTAGAATACCAAAGCAAAAACGCCTAATTGGGCGAGATAAAGTCGCACATCATAATCCGGTAAAAAATAAAACTGCAGTGCATTGATCAAAAGATATAGCAGTGGAATTAGATAGATCTTAAAGTAATTGAACTCATAAACAAAGATCCGTTTGGTTAAACCCGCCGAGAGGATCACTTGAAGTACTTTGGTTAAAATTCCCGCATAGATCACTCCCATCAGTCCTAAATACGTAGCTGCAAAATACGTGATCACAATTTGAAAGATAGCGCTGAAACCGAAGATCTTTAAAAGTGTGAGAGTGTTTTTAGCAAACAAAATAGTAGAGAGATAGAAGTTGAGAATGCTTCGTAAACCATATCCGGCCGCCAGTATCCCAATATAGCTTGCCGCATCGTAAAAACTTTGTTTGGTGATGAGCAGTTTGTAAAGGATTGGAATAGCAATACAAAATACAATGAGCTGAATGATATTTACAGCTGTAAATACATTAAAATATCGATTACTCTCCTTTGTAGTGCTTAATCGCTCTTGTTTATTCCATATTTCGTAAAGCTTTGGGAATATTACCGCTGATAAACTATTTTGTAAGAACTCTATCCCAAAAAAACACTTTAAAACAAGGTCGTAAGTATTTAGATCCACCTTATCAATGTAAGATTGAAGCATAAAACGATCGATCTGACTTAAGATCCAACCCGAAAGCACATAAAATAAAAAGGGCATGCAAAATTGTTTGATTTCGGGTAAAAACTCCTTATTGAATTTGAACGAACCGTATTTTACAAAAATAAAATGCGCCATTATAAAAATGATCGCACCACTTAATAAACGGCCATACATGGGTCCAATAATAGATTCGGGATACAAATACAATCCTCCAATGGAAATAAGCAGAGTGGCCACAAAATTGATAAAATTGACACTTAAAAAAAGGACTGGTCTTTTAAGATATATAAGCGCATTTGTGCACGTTTTAAAATACGAATTAAAAAAAGCAGTTATTACGGCATAAAAACCATAAGGCCAAAATTGCATTTCGTAATCGGCTCTAAACACAACATTCATTAATGCCGTTCCTGATATAGCCATTACTGCTAACCAAAAAACTCCAATGAGCAATAATAAAATTGCAGTTGTACCAATGAATTGCCTTTGCTTTTCGGGTTGATCGCTTAGCTGGGTATACTTTACTCCAAAAAAAGTATCTAAAGAAAAGGTGAACAGGACCTGAAATAATAAGGAGATGCTGATATAAAAAGCAACCTGTAAAAAATGCAGTTCGTTAAGGTTATTGGTATAAAATGGTAAAAGGATAATGCTTGCCAACATTGGCATAGCTCCACCAATGGTGTAAACGATGGATGATTTAAGAAAACCTTTACTGATCATATCTTAATGCACCATAACGTTAGAGTTGTGCATTTATTTTTGCTTTTCGTATATAAAGAAGTCGCAATCAGATCCAATTTCACCATTTTTCACATCTGCGTACTTATTTTTGATCTGATCGATCAATTTAAAATTAGGGAATTGCTTTGCAACAAACGCCGAAAAGCTTCTTCTATTCTCGTGCTGGTAAATTGGCTCTTCTTTTTGGTCAAAATCGGTGGCGTAAATGATCACGTATTTTTTTGATGTATTAAAAAGGTCGGTCAAGTATTTTTCGAAGATCTGTTTTTCCACTAGATGATATAATACATCTAGTGACATTGTAAGATCAGCCTTTATGATGTTGTGATTATCATAGAATGCTAAACTATTATATAATAAGAAACTTTTGTTTTTATCATCTTTAAAAAGTTGATGACACATTTCTATAGCCTTTGGACTCACATCCAATCCAATGTAATTTGGGTATTTTGCAAGCTTTAATTGGTTGCCATCACCGCATCCAAACTCCATCACCGTATCAATATTGTTTTTTGTAACAAAGGGATTTAAAATATCAGCTTTAAACTGCGCTAAATGATCGTACGAACCGCTTCCCGAATTTCCTTGTGTTCTGTAACGCTCATCCCAATATTCTGCAGAGCCTTTGAACTTTTTCTTCTGTTGATTCCTTTTGATGTTCTTAATGAATTCTATCTTTAAAAGGCTTTCCTTTAATCCCATGGTGCGTATTGATCTATTAATTTGAAATGTTAATGTTCGTCTTCTTCAAACGCCGAAGGATCCATATCCTCGCCACCTTCTGAATCTTCTCCTTCTTCTGAATCCGCTTCATCCTCTCCCTCTTCTCCCTCAAGTGCAACAAGGTCGTCATCTTCAATTCCCTCTTCACCTGTATCTAATGTCTTATATGCTTCCTCATCAGAAGAGTCTTCGCTCAAAATAGCTGCAAGAGCCATTTCCGGAGTAAGATCATCCTTAATAATGTTTAAGGTCTTGTATTGCTTAGGTGCATTCCCTGCTGTTCTGATACAAACAGGATAACTCAATTTCGCATCCTCATTTACGATCTTAAGCATTTCAATTAAAAAACACCACTGTGCTTCGGGATCAAATACGTAAACAAAACGCTGATGAGGTTGCTCAATGAATTTAGCGATCTTGGTTTCCTTCATTAAATACTTACGCTCGATCTTACGGCGCTTGTCTTCCTCATCCAATGCAAGATCTTCTTTGTTCAAAGTGATCTCTTCATTCTTACGCCAATAATCATCACTCACAAAAAAAGAAGCCGCGTGTTTTTTATCAAATTTAAATGCTTCTTGTATACAGTCATGAAATAGATCAAAACTTTGGGCAGCCTTAATATCAATGTCTCTATAAACATCTTCATTGTCTTCCAAACAAACTCTAAAGCGATATACTGCCATTTTATTTATCTTTTGGTTTATAGATCTTACTATTCATTAATCCGATCTTATTGAAAAAATGAACGAACGAGGTGCCTAATACACCCATTCCATATTTAGCACTACGAGCAAAATTGATACTACTTGCTTCAGGGAAATATTTTGTTGGACAAGTAACTTCAGCAATGTCAAATCCCGCATAAAATATTTGTGAGATCATTTGATTGTCAAATACAAAATCATCTGAGTTTGCATGGTAATTAATTCCTAAAAGAACTTCTTTACTAAATGCTCTGTAGCCAGTATGATATTCAGATAATTTTTGATTTACTAATACATTTTGAGTAAAGGTAAGCATGCGATTAAAAATATATTTATACATGGGCATACCTCCTTTTAAAGCACCTTTACCCAATATCCGCGAGCCAAAAACAACAGGATATAATTCATTAGCAATAATGTAACTCATGCTATGGATCAACTTTGGTGTATATTGATAATCCGGATGAAGCATGATAACAATATCAGCCTTCAGATCTAAAGCCTTATCATAACAGGTTTTTTGATTTCCACCATAGCCTTTATTTTTCTCATGTTTAATTACATGTTTAATACCAACACTATGTGCAACTTCAACAGTATTATCCTTACTGTTGTCATCTACCAACACTACGTCATCCACAATATCAAATGGGATCTCTTCGTATGTTTTTTTTAGGGTTAAAGCTGCATTGTATGCAGGCAGCACCACCACTATTTTTTTACCATGTATCATATGCTCACAAAAATAACAACAATTGTGAAATTAATGCTTATTTTCTAATTAAGAAATCTTATTTTTAAACGAAAATTGTGAATTTTAAGAAACTACATAAACTGCTGATTTCAAGTTTTGTGCCGCCTTTTTTGGCCACACTTTTCGTTAGTGTTTTTTTGTTCTTTTTAGTACAGATTGTTATCACCTATCTGGATGAATTGATAGGTAAGGGTTTACGTACAATTGACCTTATAAAACTTTTCGCTTACGCCTGGATAACCATCATTCCACAATGCATTCCATTGGCTGTACTATTAGCATCCATTATGAGTTTTGGGAATTTGGCCGAAAATTACGAATTGGCCGCAATGAAGTCTTCTGGACTTTCGCTTTTTAGGATCATGAAACCGCTTATTGTTTTGATCTTAATTTTGGCAGGACTTACATTTTTATTCAACAATTTTATTTTGCCTACCGTTAGTTTAAAATCCACTACGTTGCTGTATGATATTCGGCAGAAAAAACAAACTGTGAATATCAAAGAAGGGATCTTTTATAATAAACTTGATAATTATTCGATATTGGTTGGCGACAAATCGCAGAATAAAGACACGCTTAAAAATATTTTGATCTACGATCATAGTGCCAACGATGGAAACACCATTCAAACGTATGCCAAAGCAGCGCGAATGACCACTACTTCAGATACAGGCGCTTTGGTACTGATTATGAAAGATGGCAATCGCTACGAAACAGTTTTAAATAAAGAGAATACCAGTAAGGCCAAAGCTTTGAGCATACTTAACTTTAAACAATTGCAAGTAAATATTGAGCTCACCGATTTCAAATTAAATAGAACCGATGAGAAATTATTTAAGGGCTATGCCGAGATGATGAATATTTGGCAATTGGATTCCATTGCCGATTCATCAAGAAGAAATTTACGCACAATAGCTAAGCAATTAGACAAACAAATGAGAGACTATTTTTTTATAAAAAGCAATTTAACCGATACCGCAAAAACCAAATACGCTTTAGTTCACCTCGATACGTTAAGCTCTAAACTCATTAAGGAAGATTATTATAAATTATATGATTACGCTTTGAATATCACCCGAAATAATATTGGCGTTCTGGAGAATGCAAGTAATATTCAAAAGACAGAGATCGACGGGCTAACACAATTAGTTGTAGAGTGGCATAAAAAGATCGTGGTGTGCTTTGCGTGTATTATTTTATTCTTTATTGGCGCACCCTTGGGGGCAATTATCCGTAAAGGTGGTTTAGGTTTGCCGGTAGTAACAGCGGTGTTTTTCTTTTTAGCTTATTTTGTTTTAACCGAAGCGTTTACCACTGTAGCTTTAGAAGGCAAATTAGCTCCTTGGCAAGCGATGTGGATACCATTAGGTATATTTTTACCAATAAGTATTTTTCTTACGTATAAAGCCGCTAAAGATTCGGCCTTGTTTGATGTTACCAGTTATCTTATTTTCTTTCAAAAACTATTTAAACGCGGCAGCTAATGCGCATATTGCAACTATGTAATAAAGCCCCTTTTCCTGCTAATGATGGCAGCAGCATTGCTATTTACAATATGGCGCGTGGCTTGTATGAAAATAATGCGGAATTACATCTTCTCACTATCAATACAAAAAAACACTTTAAAGAAGATAGTTCGGTACCACAAGAATTCAAAACCAAAACACATTATCGTTCTGTTTACAAGGATACAAGTCCCGGTGCCTTAGGCGCTTTTTTAAACCTCTTTAGCTCCAAATCGTATTTCATTAGCAGATTCTATTTTAAAGAATTTGAAGATGCGCTTATAGAAACGCTTCAAAAGAACACGTTTGATGTTATACAATTGGAAGGGTTATTTATGGCACCTTACATCGCGACCATTAAAAAATTCAGCAAGGCAAAGATCGCTTTAAGAGCGCACAATATTGAACATCTTATTTGGCAACGACACATCTCAAATGAATCTAACGGTTTAAAAAAAGCCTATTTAAAAATCCAGAATTCCCGTTTAAAAACATATGAAGAAGAGATCTTTACAAAAGTAGATGTTATTGTAACTATCACTGATGCCGATAAAGATCACATTCATAAACAATTTCCAAAACTCAATATAGTTACATGTTTAACCGGAGTTGACCTTGTCGATTACGAACAAAACGTTAATGTAATAAAACAAGAAAACACGATATTTTCCTTTGGCTCCATGGATTGGATGCCAAATCTGGAATCTGTAGATTGGTTCCTGAACAATTGTTGGGGTAAAATCAATGCAAAGCATCCCAACTGCAAATTCATTATTGCCGGGCGACATATGCCTCAAAAGTTCAAAACTCTTCAATTACACAATGTTCAGATAGAAGAAAACGTAATTAATAATCGCGATTTTTACAGCACCTACGATATCATGCTTGTGCCTTTACTTTCGGGAAGTGGATTAAGAATAAAACTAGTGGAAGGTTTAGCTTACGGCAAAGCAATTGTATCAACAAGTATTGGAGCTGAAGGAATTGCTATTACAAAAGGAGAACACATGTTAATAGCTGACTCTGCCGAAGAGTTTACAAATGCGATAGATCGTTTATTGAGTTCGGCAACAGAAAAGAAAAATTTGGAACAAAACGCTAAACAATTTGCAAAAGAACATTTAGTTAATAGATCGATCACCAAAAAACTTTTAGACCATTACAAAAAATTGCATTGATCACTTATATCGCATATTCAATTTTAGGTATTTGCACATTAGGTGTTTTACATTCCTACGTTCTTTATCCCTTTACACTTTTGTTATTTGCCAATAAAAAAGCCAAAGAAGTTAAGGAGAATTCAACATTCAAAATCGGAATATTAGTTGCTGCTTATAACGAAGAAAAAGTGATCGCAGAAAAACTGTTTAGTGTTTTAAACAGCGATTACCCAATGAGTTTGGTGAATATCTATATTGGGTCGGATGCCTCAACCGATAAAACGAATTCCATTGTAGAACAATTGGCCAGAACGCACTCGAATATTCATCTCATCAATTTTCCGGGGCGCACAGGCAAAGCAGGTATCATTAATCAATTGGCAGAAAAATGTAAAGACGAGATCTTTATTTTAACCGATGCCAATGTGATATTTGACAAGAACACCATCAAAAACCTTGTGAAACATTTTTCTTATCCTGAAGTTCATCAAGTTTGCTCCAACATCATTAAAACTTCCAACACCGATGTTAGCATTCAACCTTTAGAAAAGAATTATCTTAATCTAGAGAATAAGATCAAAGCAGTGGAAAGTAATACCTGGCAATTAGTGATAGGTGCTGAAGGCGGTTGTTATGCCATCCGTGGTAACAAATACATTCCCGTTCCCAAAAATTATTTCATGGATGATTTTTATATTACCATGGGTGTGATCAACAACGGTGGAAAGGTATTATTTGAAAAAGAAGCCATTTGCTTTGAGGATCTGCCATCCGAATCATCTGAAGAATTCAAGCGAAAGGTGCGCATTTCTATTGGTAATTATCAAAACCTCAGCAGCTATAAACATTTACTTTGGCCTCCTTGGAAAGCAGTGGCCTATGCATTTTTTTCACATAAAGTATTACGCTGGATCACCCCATTTTTATTATTCATCATTTATGGCTGTTCACTCTATCTAGCACTTCACTCTAGGATCTTTTTAGGATTAAGCGTGCTTCAACTTTTTTTATTTATGCTGCCACTTTTTATAAATGTTTTAAATCCCATAAAACCTTTGCTATTTATTGCGCACTTTTACAACATGAATTATGCTTTATTAAAGGGTTTTATAATGTACAGTAAGGGCGTTAGATCAAGTGTTTGGGAACCAACAAAACGAAATGCGTAATAAGTTCACATATTTAATTTTTTTCATTCTGCTTAGCGGCTATGCGTTTTCACAAAAGAAAGCTTCAACTCCTAAAAAACAGGAAGACAAAAAATTCAAGACCATTACTGTAAAGAATGCCGATGATCTTTCGTTCGATAGATCCAAATCTGATGCTCAGGTCCTTAAAGGAAATGTGATCTGCGAACATGAAGGCGCTTTATTATATTGCGATAGCGCCCTACTTTTCTCAAGTAAACGTATGGAGGCAGGCGGACACATTCGCATTGTAAAAGGAGATAGCATTACGGTTACCGGTGATAAATTACTGTATGATGCAAGCACAAAAATGGCTATTCTTGATGGTAATGTGGTTTGCATTGAAAAAGATATGACGCTCACTACAAACATCCTTACGTTTGATGTAGCCAACTCAATTGCCAATTATTACAACGGTGGCACTATTGTAAATAAAGAAAATACCTTGAAGAGCAAGAATGGACATTATTATTCAGCAACAAAAGATGTTGCATTTCATTACGATGTTGTGCTCACCAATCCTGATTACAAAATGAATAGCGATACGTTAAGGTATAATACCATAAATAAAACAGCGTATTTTCTTGGCCCCAGTATCATTTTAAGTAAAGACGATTATATTTATTGTGAGAACGGTTTTTACGATACGCAAAATGAAAGGTCTGCCTTTAGCAAAAACGCTTTGTTAGTTACAAAACAACAACAATTAAGGGGGGATAGCTTGTTTTATGATCGTAACAAACAATTTGGCAGAGCATTTAAAAATGTAACATTGGTTGATACATCGCAAAAATCGATCCTTTACGGTGATTATATTGAATACAAACAAAAGAACTCAGAAGCCTTTGTAACCAAAAAAGCAATTTATGCTCGCATTGTGGATAAAGATACTTTGTTCCTTCATGCGGATACTTTATATCACAGAGATCTTGATTCGGTGAATAATTTTTTAACTGCATACCACCATGTTCGTCTTTACAAAAAAGATCTTCAAGCTTTATGCGATTCTGCCAGCTATAACAGCATGGATTCATTGATGCAATTATACGATGATCCTATTTTATGGTCGAACCGAACACAAGCAACAGGTAAAAAGATAATGATCAAATTAAATAACCAGGCTATCAAAGGATTTATTTTAGAAAACAATGCTTTTATGATCAATCAAGTTGATTCTTCTGATAAATTCAATCAACTCTCGTGCAAAAATGTGGAAGCCTTTTTTGAAAAAGACACTGTACGCAAGGCTATTTTAACCGACAACGTGGAGGCTTTATATTACGCAAAAGACAAAAGCAAACTCATTGGATTGAACAGAACCACTTGCAGCTTTATGAATATTTGGTTCAAAAACGAGGAAATTGATAGGGCTACAATGAATACCAAACCCCAAGGAACCATTACGCCAATGAAAGATGTAACTGAAGCAGATTCAAAATTAAAAGGCTACAGTTGGCAGTACAATAGAAGACCAAAGTCAAAACAAGATCTGTTGAATGAACCAAAGGAGCCTGCAAAATAATTACTTCATTCTTGTTTTTCTCTTTCCTTTCTTTATTACATCGCAAGTAATTAATATTGAGAGCAAACGATTTTTAAACGACACCAACGGATTTGTAGGAAGAAGTGATCTTAATTTTAATGTTACTCAAAACACACAACAGGTAATTTCTCTTGGTATAAATGTTCACATGCAATACCAACACAACAAACATCGCTTTTTGGCCATTAGTGATCTTGCATTTATTAAAGCGGCGCAAACCGATTTTGTGAATAATGGTTATCAGCATATAAGATATAGCTACAAGATCAGCAACCACGTTACATGGGAAAACTTCACTCAGGCACAATATAATCTCGTTTTAAAATTAGATAGAAGATATTTAGCAGGTGCGGGACCACGTTTAAAGGTCCTCAAAAAAAAGAATTTTAGATTGTATATAGCCGCTTTATATATGTACGAATATCAGGTGCAGGATAATGAAACTATCATTCAATACAACCATCGAATGAGTAGTTATGTAACGTTCAATATTGGATTTAATAAATTAGATTTTTCAAACACTACGTTTTATCAACCCTTATTGAATGATTTTAGCAATTACCGTATTGCCAGCGATTCTAATTTAGACATTGTTCTTACCGGTCATTTTAATTTTAGAGTTGGTTTTAATTTGCTATACGATACTCATCAACCTCCGGGAATACCTGCACTGGTTTACACCTTAAAAAATGGTTTAAGCTTTAAGTTCTAAGCATAAAAAAAGCCCTAACAAACGCTAGGGCTTTCCTTTATCAAGAGGTTATATTATTGCTTTACAAGCTTAATAGTTTTAAGTGTTGCATTTCCTTGTTTAATTCGTAATAGATAAACGCCATTTGCTAATTGCGCTACATTTACTTTCTCTTCGTTTGAGTTAACTGATTGGCTTATAATTATTCTTCCTGCGGCATCAGAAATGATCAATGAAGCATTATCGAACTTTGCATTTGTGATCGTTAATTGATCATTTGCCGGATTTGGATACACACTAACTGAACCAAGCTGATTGCTTAATTGCGTTAATCCCGTGCAATCTGCAACAGTCATTACCAAACTATCTACACCACTACAATTTGTGTTTGGATCAGTATAGTTATAGTAAATTGTAAATGAACCATTACCTGTAATTGATGGATTGAACATGTTCGATGTCATACCCGGCCCGCTAAACGTACCACCAACCGGTGTTGCATTGATCAATACTGGAGGAACACCAAGACATAAATTGGTTTGATTACCTGCAAAACTGATCGTTGGAGCAGGATTAATTGTTGCGGTAACTGCAACAGCAGGGCTCAAACAATCTGCTTTTCTTACTTTAATATTATAATACCAATAGTAAGAGCCCGGCCCTGCGCTTGAACCTGTTAAGTTTACACAGCCTCCAATATTATAAGGATAGCTTACAGCAGTATTTGTTCTGTAAAGAGCAGATGCTGAAGAAGCGTTCAACCCTAAACGGTAACCAGTTCCAATAGGTACACTGAAATTTAAGTTAACTGTATTAGCACCAACACTAGTTAAATTTACAACAGTAGAACTCAAGATCGCATTTGCTGAATTTCTTAATTCAAATGTTCTGTTGCCTGTATTTTGTGCATTTACAACCACAGATTCTATTGTGCTGTTTTGTACAACATCAAATGTCAAATAATGCGCTGGGTTGGTTAAATAACCTCCTCCTGAAGCGCTGTTTAAAAGGCCTCCAGTAACAGGTGAGTTAGTAACTGTATTTGCAACATAGTAAGTTGTAGTGGTAGTTAAATTTGGTGTAGTGTAAGCAGTTCCTGTATTAATAACAGTAGTTAAGGCAGGTGTTGCATACCAATTTAATAATGTTCCGCCGGCAGCACTTAATAATAAAGATCCATTATAACAAACTGCAGCACCAGTTGCCGTTGGTAATGCCGGAGAATTTACAGTAATATAAGCAGGTTGAACAATGCTTGCGGTATTACTCAAACAACCTGTTGCGGTTAACGTTACAGTGTAAGTTCCATTTGCTGTGTATGTATGCACTGCATTTGTGGCGGTTGATGTGCTGCTATTATCGCCAAAATCCCAAATATAACTAACTCCATTTGCTGTTGTATTATTAAAACTAACACTGGCAGGTAAATTACAATAGCTAGTGCTAGCCGAATTAAAATTAGGATTAATTGCCGCGGGCGCATATACCGCTCCCACTCCAACAGCATGCCATGCATTTGTTGTTTGAATAACTTCGTTACTGCAAGCGCCAAATAGATCTTTAGCAGCCTGAATAGTTAATAATCGTGCATTTGCAAAATTAGTGCTTGGTACATAATAAATAGTTAGCGCACGGAACGCGATCTTAGCCGCATTCAACATACCAATAGCATTTACGGTGTAAGAACTTGCAATGTCATTTGTACCGGTTCCACCTGCAGTTAATAAATAGAACCAATAATTATAAACGCCACTATTAGTGTGAACACCTCCGTTATCACCAGTGCCGGTGTACCAATAAGTTCCCAAATACGTATCAGGATCATTATAAGGAGCAATAGTTGGATTTTGCATACTGCGAATACCATTGCCACTTGGTGTTATCTCCGCGCCAATTTTCCAATCCCAATTAGTTGGTCGGCCATAGTTTTCAATACATGTTCCCATAATATCCGAATTGCCTTCGTTCAAAGCACCGGATTCGTAACTGTAAGTAAGATTTCCTGTTGCAGAAGTTAAACCATGCGAAACTTCGTGACCACAAACATCCAACCCGGTTAACGGCGTAAATGTAGTTCCGTTTCCATCACCGTAAGTCATACGCTGACCATCCCAAAATGCGTTATTGTAATTTGTACTGTAATGAACGTAACTTAATAATTTAAATCCTCCATTATCAATACTATTACGATTGTGTGTTAACCAATAATAATCATAGGTCATTTCACAGCCCCAATGCGCATCTCTAGCTACTTGCTCAAACTGAACAGTGCTTGTCCATGCAGTGCTAGTATTTGTAAAATCTGTTGAACTATAAGTTGTTGTATTATTCATATTGTAGGTCTCCACACCTAAACCGCGGCCGGTTTCTCTTAAGCGAAATAAACTTGCCGATTGCTGATCAACCGTCATAGTTTGTGCACCGCTATATTTTGTTGCGGCGGTTGCGCCAACATCTGTTGTACAAATTAAATTTTGTTCATCTAAAATTGCTCCTGTAGAAGCATCCACAAATACATTAGCACGATATAAAGGAACTTCTGCATAAATATTAAATCTATACGCCGAAACCAATTTACCTTTGATCTCAATAAATGTTTTTATTCCTATTGGCTGGTACGAAAAATTTGGTTGATTCAAAACTTCGCGCATATGCGCTTCCTCGGCTTTGTTTTCCCATTTGTATTTTTTAGCACCAACTTTATTTACTGCCTTTTGTAAGGCGCTAGCTTCAGAGATAAAGAACTTAGCTAATACATTACTAATTTCACTAATATCCCCGTTAACAGACACTAATTTTCCATTGTGGCAATGTGCATTGATCATTTTATTACTTACTTCAACTCCATTGATCTGGATGCCGTATCTAATGTTGGTCCATCCAATAAAATCCTCTTCTGCTTTTATTAGTGAAACTTTAATTGATGGGTCGCTAAACAACATCATATTAAGAAAATCGGTTACTTCACTTTGAGTAATCTGATGAGTTTCTTTAAAACTAACAAAATTGAGTTTTTTATTACTATCGTAATTATACTCTTTTGCGTAAGAAATTAATTTTGAATTTGATTGCCCTATCAATTGAACCGATACGAACAAAGCTGCAATACATAAAATTTTTTTCATCCCCTTTGTTTAATTTTTACAGCAAAATACAAGCCAAAGCTTATTTCATGCCAGGTTATTACATCCTAACAAGGTAGTAAGAATAACAAGTAAAGTCAATACCCCATTTTGGATATGTTAATAATTTCGTCGAAAATCTAAATTTGAAACTAAATTTTAACAATTCGTCGAAATAATTTATTGGGGTATTGTAACAAAAGATTTGATTTTATATATTGCTGTAGCAAAAAACACACTTATCATGAAAAAAATTTACACCATTATTTTATTAATAGCATTATCAACTTCCAATTTAATTGGGCAGTGTATGCTCTATCCGGTATCATTAACTGAAAGGGTTAATAGCTCTAATATAATTATTCAAGGTTCTGTGATCTCAAAAAAATCATTTTGGAATACAGCACACAATTATATTCATACTTCAAATTTAGTTCAAGTAAAACAAGTATTAAAAGGAACACTCAGCAGCTCGTTCATTGAGGTGATTACTACAGGTGGAGAAATTGAAGACAGGCGCATAACTGCTGAACCATCGCTTAAATTAAATGATGAACAAGAAGGTGTGTTTATGGTGAATTTTAAAAACACCGCTTCGCAATTTGGTTATAATACATTTGAAGTATATGCCGATGAGCAAGGTTTTATAAAATTTGATACCAAAGAAAATAGCGCAAGAGATCCATTTACTACTTACGCAGACATCAATGAAGATCTTTACAAAGCTATTGGTGCAATTATGAATACTACTTTACCAAGTTATTTTGGTGCATCACAAACCCCTCAAGGTAAATTTAACGACCCGTCGCAAGTTGCCGCGGTAACAGGTATTTCACCTACCAGTATTTCGGCTGGTACAGGAAGCATTCTTACTATAACCGGTACCGGATTTGGAACTGGCCCCAGTGCAACTAGTTATGTTTCCTTTAGAAATGCTGATGATGGTGGTTCAACACTTATTGGCGCACACGCTTCACAATACGTTTCATGGACACCAACTCAAATTCAAGTGAAAGTGCCAACTCGCACCAATGGTTCGGGTTCAGCAGGTACGGGGACAGTTCGTGTAACTACACCAACCGGATTTACAAATAGTGCAGTATCACTTACCATTGATTACGGCCATTTAAATGTGATCAGCCCGGGTTCTCCTACTACAGCGGCTTCAACTGTTTATAATACACGGCATATCAACGATAATACCTTAGGCGGTTATACATGGCAGTATTATACAGGCTTTGCAAGTAATGCGCCGGCGGTTGCTTCTTTTGAAAGATCAATTAAAACATGGACATGTACTACTTATATTAATTGGAGGGTTGGCGCTAATACCGCAATAAATGTTGCCGCTTCTGATGGCGTGAACGTTGTTCGCTTTGACGATGCCTCTACACAGTTACCGGCCGGTGTTCTTGGCGTTTGTTCGAGCTATTGGGGAGGTTGTGGAAGTAACCCAAATATGAATTGGTATGTTAGTGAACTAGATATTGTTTTTGATAGTGGAACCACATGGCAATATGGACCTGCTCTTGCCGGTGCGGGTCAAATAGACTTCGAATCAGTAGCAACACATGAATTAGGACATGGCCATCAACTTTCTCATGTCATCAACGCTGCTGGTGTAATGCATTACTCAATTGGAGCTGCGCAAAACAAACGAACACTTAATGCCGGAGATATTGCGGGTGGAAATGCAGTTATGACAAGAAACTTATCTGGTGGCGTTTGTAGCCAAGCTGTAATGACAGCTATGAGTGCTGCATCATGTACATCGCTTGCACCTACCGCTTCTTTTGTAGCAACACCAACTCAAGTTTGTACAGGGCAAGTTGTAAGTATGACAGATCAATCGTTAAATGGACCAAGCACTTGGACATGGACAATGACCGGTGGAACTCCAGCTTCTTCTAACGTTCAAAACCCTACTGTTACTTATGCAACAGCTGGTGTAAAAACAATTTCTTTGATATGCTCAAACTCAAATGGAAGTTCCGCTCTTTTCACAAGAACAGTAAACGTACTTGCATCGCCGGTAATTTCGGTAGGTTCTGCAACTATTTGTCCAACTAAAATAGCCACATTAACCGCAAGTGGTAGTTCGGGTGGATATACATGGACACCCGGTCCTTTAACCGGCGCTACACAAACATTGAGTCCTGCCAGCACACAAGTATACAATGTTGTAGGAACCAATGGTACTTGCAACGGCAATAGTAACGGAACAGTAACTGTTTTACCAGGCGCAAATCCTAGTGTTTCAAGTTCTACTATTTGTTCAGGAAGTTCCATTGTAAAAACAGCTACAGGCGCAACAACGTATACTTGGAATCCCGGTAACTTAACCGGCGCCTCTCAAACATTAAGTCCGGGCACAACAACAACCTATACGGTTCTTGGAACTACGGGAACTTGTACAGGTTCTACTACATTTGTTATTAGTACAACAACTGTATTAAGCGGAGTATCAATTACACCAAATAATGTTACGTTATGTACGGGCCAAACTACTGTATTAACAGCAAGTGGTGCAACAACCTATACTTGGAATACAAGCGCAACAACAACTACATTATTAGCAAGTAACGCAACTACAACTGTATACACCGTAACAGGAAAAACAGGAAGTTGTTCAGGTACTGCAAGCGCAACGGTTAATATCAATACATGTTCTGCATTAACTCCAAACAGCGCAGATGTAGTTTCAAGTATCTATCCAAATCCAACACAAGGAACCTTGGTAATGAAGTTTGCCAACACGTTCAATGGAACTGTGATCATTTATAATGCTATTGGGCAATTAGTGATGGAGAAAAAACTTAGCGACAGAACTGAGATAGAATTAAATATCTCTGAACAAGCAAATGGAGTTTATTTAATGAAAGTAAAACCCGAGAATGGTTCAGAGAAGATATTTAAAGTGATCAAGCAATAATTAGATCATAAATTTTAAACAGAAAACGGGATCAGAAATGGTCCCGTTTTTTTTGTGCAACAATGCCGCACAAAATCGCTATTTGTAGTTATTTTGCTACAAACCTCTAGTCATTAAAACTATTTCAAGATTGCATTTAATTACTTAGATTTGGCCGTGGTTAAATCTAAATCTAAAGTATTTAACCAAATGTATCACAGTAACTTATATGCCTAAAGTACTCGTTGCCGATAATTACCCTCTTAGCCGATTTGGACTATGCACTAGCATACAAGCACACATTCCAAATGTTGAAGTGATAGAAACTTCATGTCCTTTAGCAGTAATTGACTTGCTAAAAGAAAGATCGTTCAATCTATTGATCCTGGCGGTATCTAATCCCGGTAATAACAATATCGATCTTATAAAGAAGATCAAGCTAGCTCACCCCAAAGTACCTATACTTCTTATGTGTATTTATCCTGAGAGTATTTATGGTTATAGAGCCATGAGTGTAGGTGCTTCGGGATATGTGAACCGCGAAACGCCCATTAACGATGTTATTACAGCCGTTAAAAGTATTTTAAAAGGCGAGAGTTATATTTCTTCTACCCTTGCAAAGAACATCATCACCCGAATAAATAAACGATCGAAAACGCGCTCCATTGAATTATTAAGCAATAGAGAATTACAAATACTTCAGCTAATGGCAGGCGGCAAAAAGCCAAATAGTATTGCTGCTGAAACTAATTTAAGTCTAAGTACTATTGGCACTTACAGACAGAGGATATTTTCTAAGCTTGACATGAGAACCGATGCTGAACTTACCCGATTTGCTATAGATAACTCGTTGATATAACGTACTGGAAATATCAGAAAAACAAAAAACCCGTCGCGATGTTTCGTGACGGGCTTTTCATTTTAATTCTTAATTCTTATCTGAAATTCAAGAACTTCTTAGTTACTTTTTCATTCTCAGTTTCAACAGTTACAAAGATGAGTTGATCATCTACGTTAAGGTCTAAGTAAACATTGTCGTTAGTTACTTTAACTTTTTTAGTATCCATTATTTTTTGGCCTAAAATATTAGTTACAGTAATGTTTGCTTTAGTTGTGTTTTTGAAGTCGAAATCAACGAAGATGCCTTGAGCATCCTTATTTATTGCTATTGAATTAGGTGCTTTAACCTGAGTCTTAATACCTGTTGCTACATTAAATGGACAAATAGTTAACTCAAAACGAGCGTAATAAGTTGTATCACTCATGTTAACAATATAATCACTTGCCGTTAGATCATGTGTTACATTCGTATAGTTTATCCTTTAGATTGACACATGCACTTGCAGGGAATTCTTGTAGTCTGAACCGCTGATAGTATAATGACCCATTAGTGTAAACTCTCGCTATTACCGGCAACACTGCGTTTTGTGTTAGAGCATGTGGTAAACTGTTAATAGAATAATCTTCGTTATTTGTTTGTGTAGCGATCACAGTTCTCTTTGTCCAAGCACCAGGGTATCCAGGGTAACCAGGAGAGGCATAAATTTTATGCGCATCTAAAGCCTTATCAAAATTAGGCGTTGCATTAGTGGAAATCGAATAACAGCGTCATCATGGTATCCACCTCCATCAATGTTTATTCGTAAATAAGAACCTACGTTACTATTTGTAGTAGAATTATTCTCACTTGACTTAAGTAATTGGTTAGCGCCGGTATTAAATGAAACTTTGTTGGACTCGTTGGCAGTTAAGTTCCCACCACTTGTCGCTTCTACATAAAACCCTTGCCCAGCAGGGATGATATCATAAGCAACTTGAGTTCCTGTAGGTGCTGTTAAACCACTTACAAAAGATCTTGTTAAACCCATGTCAGGATCGTAAACATAATATACATCATTAACGATACCCGAATTACTTGCCCTTAAAAGGCTCCATCTTATTGGAGAGGCATACGGATTAGAGATCAAATTATATCCGGCTGAGTTGAAACAGTTAAAGGAATAGTAACTGGGCCTGTAACGGCTGGGCCTGTAACCGACCAATTCATATCTGCTGTAGTGTATTGTGTCAAACCTAAATACATCCAAAATCCTTTCCTGGGTTAATGGATCGGAATTACTCATTGTGACATATGCTGCAGGACTTGCTAGTGATTCATCCCATCTAACTGCAGAGGCAAATCCGCCACCGACTGATGTTGTGGCATTGATACAACCAATACAAGTCATTGGGAATGTAGTTGGGTTATCCCATGAAGAAAGATTTAAACCTGATACGCCCGACACTCCTAAATTTGTCCAATCAGTAGTTCCTCCTTGAGCAAAAGTTTCAACAGTGATGTTTCCAGAAATAGAACCAGTTGAATTTGCGATCCTACCCTTTAATGTAGCTGAGGACCTAAAAGTTATGCCCCCGTTATTAGTTAGGGTTACGCCTGTCACTTTAAGAGAATCAGTTATTTCTAAGGAGTTCCCCAAGGTTAATGATTTCTGAGTAGTTAATGCTTTCAGGGTCTTTGTTGAAGAAGATGTCTGGTCCATATTCAACTGACCAGTTACCGCACCTGCATTTGAAAATGTTATGGCAGATGAGCTGGATCCTACAAAAGTACCTGCCGCTGCATTAGCAGGCAAAGTAGTATTAGCTCCATTAAATTTAAATATTTTTCCATTTAAATTTACGTTACCATTAGATACGGACGCATTACTTGTAATAGTTAGATCATTTCCTAGTGTCATCGTTTGACCAGGGCGATTCAACGTGAATTGACCAATAGTCAAAGGCGTTGTTCCAACGGAAAAATTCACTGCTCCAACAGCACCAGTGCCATGAATTACTAATCTTGCTCCGGTAGTTTTTATGGCTCCACTTCCAGTAATACTAATAGGACCCTCTAAAAATAAATGGAAATTGGGGTTTGTAGACAATCTATAATGACCATTTGAAATGTTGAAATTATTCGAAACTGTAAAATTTGGAGAAGAAGAAATATCCCTCCACCCGAAATAAACATGTTATAGTGTTTAAAGGAATGGCGCGTGTAATCCAGAAGTTTGAGCATAATCTATAGTACTGCCAGCACTAAGCGTAACAGCCGATGTGGAAAACTAGTATTTTGAATTGTTAACTTTGCTTGACCAGATACAACCATTTGGCAACCACCAGTTAAAAACAAAGTGTGTGTTGTTGGCATTATAAGATCAATTGCCGAAGCTCCCGTTCCAATATTTAGTGTTGACGACGTATTTCCAAATGTTATGCTTGTTCCAACCATATTATTTAAATTCACACTTGCGGCATTGGTTAAATAATAAGTTTGACCAATACCAGTAAATGACGTTGGAGGATTACCGCTACCGTTAGGCTGATCGCCCCAAGCAGTGAAGGTATCTATAGCACCAGTACCATTGTAATAATATATAGGCGCAAGTAAACCAATAATCCGGATGTCATCAATCGCAAGAAACTCAGAAGGATTTCCAGGATTACTGCAAACAATCCTAAATTTCACGTTTGGTTGATTATCCATAGAACTGGGCACTGCAAATGACGCGACGGCTGCCCATGTTCCATTATTAGCAACACTCACGAAGGGTGCATTAACATTACTCGTAACAAAATTATCATTGCTAAACTGAACAACGAACGCTACGTTGCTAAGATTCTCAATGATGCAATTAAAATCCATTGTCATAGTTGATTTTCCTAATGTACTGAAGGACGATGTCTCAGCATAACTACCTGAAGATCCTGGACTATAAAAACCCATCATCATGCCAGCAGATGAGGATGCCACGTTACAGTTGGTGTATGTGAAAGGCATCCCTGTGCCATCTTCAGGATAAAAATCACCTGGATTTGAAACCCAGCCATTCAAGGTTGCAGTCGTGGAAGTTGAAAAATCATCATTAAAAACAGTAATTGTCTGCGAATTTCCGCAGAATGTAGTAAGTCCGATAATCAACAATATTAAAATTCTTTTCATAATAAACAATTTATACAGGTAAATATACCCCATCCCCCCTTCATTTCCAAACCAAAATTTACCACCTGTAAGGAAATTATGAGGAATTCTACTAGGAACTATCTAAACAAGGACGAAAAGCCATTTTCCACTTATGAATAATTTCACCCCATGAGCCTAAATTTCTTTAAATTTACCCGCATTACTAATTATGAGGCACCCTTTTCTTATTCTCACTTTCCTTATTTTGATGGTCCTTTCGGGCTATTCTCAAAATAACGGTGTTATTAAGGGTTTTGTGTATGATAAATCAAACGGAGAGGCTGTACCTTTTACCAATGTGTATTTAAAGGGTACTGTTTTGGGTGCTAATACGGATATAAATGGTTTTTTTACCATCACCCGAATACCGCCGGGCACTTACAAATTGCTTGTTACTAGTTTTGACTATGATACAATTCAAGATCCTATTACTATAAAAGCTGCCGACGTTATCAGTAAAAAATATTATGCGGTTAAAGGTGGCGTTAAATTAGATGAAGTAGAAGTTACAACTACGGCTCTCGAAAAATTAGAGAAAACAAATGTTGGTATTCAAAAGATAGATCCTATTGTGATCAATAAATTACCGAGCGTTGGCGAACCCGATCTTGCACAATATTTACAAGTTATTCCGGGAGTTGTTTTTACAGGTGATCAAGGTGGGCAATTATACATTAGAGGCGGTTTACCTGTACAAAATAAAGTATTACTCGATGGATTGATCGTATATAATCCCTTCCACTCGATCGGACTTTTTTCGGTATTTGATAACGAGACGATGAAGAACGCCGATGTTTATACCGCAGGATTTGGCGCTCAATACGGCGGAAGAACTTCTTCGATAATGGACATTACAACAAAGGATGGAAACAAAAAACGCCATGCCGGAAGAGTTTCCTTTTCAACGTTTGGAGCAAAATTAACTTTGGAAGGGCCCTTAAAAAAATTGGATGAGGAAAAAGGATTAAGCGCTTCATACTTATTCTCTGCAAAACATTCTTACTTACCTCAAACTTCGCCGCTCTTATATAGTTATGCCAACGATCAAGGGAAACTCCCCTTTTATTATACAGATATTTACGGAAAACTCTCGATCAATTCTGCCAACGGTAGCAAGTTCTCGCTGTTTGGTTTTAACTTTAGCGATAAAGTTAATTATTCGGATATCGCACAATTTGATTGGCAAAATACAGGCCTTGGAACAAGTTTTGTTTTGGTGCCCGCTTACAGTAATTTATTGGTTGAAGGTACGTTTGCCTATTCTAATTACAATGTGAATTTTAAAAATCCAAGTAACGAAAGCGATACAAAATCAAGTAGCATTGGCGGTTTAAATACAGGTTTTAATTTTTCTAAGTTCATTGGCCGCCAAGAATTACGCTTTGGATTTGAAGGTGTGATCACAAATGCTGCTTTTAGTATTACCAATCCATATTTGACACAAGTTAGTATTACTCGTTCAACAATGGACGTTGGCACCTTCTTTAAATTTAAAGTGATAGATAAAAGAAACGATTGGTGTTTGAACCCGGTGTAAGACTCCAATACTATGCCACCCTTAATTATTTTTCGCCGGAACCACGCGCCTCTCTTAAATTTAACTTCACACCAAAGATCCGCTTTAAAGCCGCCGCAGGACTTTACAGCCAAACTTTATTCAGCGCCAATAGCGACCGCGATGTGGTAAATCTTTTTTATGGATTTATTATTGGGCCTGATAAGAATAATATGTCTAAAACCTATCTTGATAAAGATGGCAATGTACACGATGCTAACTCTTCTGTACAACGCGCTAATCACATGGTAGGTGGTTTTGAGTTTGATATTTTGAAATATTTTGAACTCAACGTTGAGGTGTATCAAAAATTCTTTAATGAAGTGATAAATATAAATCGCGAAAAAGTATTTGATGATAATGTGCCTAACGAGCTGCGTGCTGATGTGCTAAAAAAGGAATTTATTGTTGAGCAAGGCCGCGCCCAAGGATTTGATATTGCATTGAAATTTGAGAAAAAACGTTTTTACTTTTGGGCCGTGTATTCATATGGATTAAATAAACGCTGGTTCAGTAATCCTCAAACCGGCGAAATATTAGAATACGCTCCTAATTTCGATAGAAGACACAATGTGAATTTGGTAACTTCGTACAGCTTAGGAAAAACAAAAAATTGGGAGATCAATGCACGTTTTAATTACGGATCAGGATTTCCTTTTACACCAACGCAAGGCTTCCTCAATCAGATCAATGCCCAGGGAAATATAAATTATAATTTTAATACTGCGAATGGGTTATTGGGATATGTTCCCGGAACAATTAATAGCGCTCGCCTACCCGATTTTGCGCGCTTCGACATTGGTGTAAAATATAAATATCATATCTCGCCCAAAACATCTTTAGAAACTAATTTTGGGGCCACAAACGTATTTGATCGCCAAAATATATTTTACGTTAACCGATTTACATTTGCTCGCATCAATCAATTACCAATTATGCCGAGTTTAAATTTGAGCCTTTCATTCTAATTTTTTAATTCCTCCATCGCCTTTGCGGCTCACTCTTTTTTTGCCACCAATTACACGAATTTCCACTAATCTATTATTAATTAGATCTCAATGATCGTTCCTTAATTGGTTTTTAGCAAAACACAGATTAGTGACAATTAGTGAAATTCGTGGCTTATTTTCTAAAAGTTTTCTTACATTTAGTTATCTTTAGGATCAAAGCATGGCAATTAAGATCTATACAAAAACGGGCGACAAAGGAGAAACTTCTCTTATTGGAGGAACGCGTGTTCCAAAACATCATATTCGAATAGAAGCGTATGGCACAGTAGACGAATTGAATTCCTACATAGGGCTCGTTAGAGATCTTATTACCGAAAAGCACGCGCAATTTAAGTTACTTGTAGAAGTACAAGACCGATTATTTACTATGGGTTCTATTTTAGCGGCAGATCCTGAAAAGAACAAAATGAAATTACCGGAACTAAAAGAAAGCGATATTGAATTACTCGAAAAAGCAATTGATGAAATGGATAAAGTGTTACCACCTATGAAACATTTTGTTTTACCGGGCGGACATGCAACTATTTCTCAAGTTCATATTGCGCGTTGCATTTGCAGAAGGGCTGAAAGAAATGTACTTCACTTGAATGAAGTATTTCCTGTGAACGATCTTACATTTAAATATTTGAATCGCTTATCCGATTATCTTTTTACACTTTCGCGCCAATTAGCAATTGATTATAAAGCCAAAGAAACTCCTTGGTTGCCTCGTCAATAAAAATGCCTAGTCCAAAAGAAATAGTGAATACCATGATGGCCGCTGATCTTTACAGCCAGTGGTTGGGAATTTCAGTTTTAGAAGTTGGTGAAGGCTCATGCAAAATACAACTTACAGTGCGCAAAGAAATGGTAAATGGTTTTGGAATTACACATGGCGGAATAACCTATTGTTTATCCGACAGTGCTTTGGCATTTGCAAGTAATAATCATGGACCACAAGCGGTTTCTATTGAAACATCTATTTCGCATACTGCCAAAGTTTTGGTTGGAGATATTTTAACCGCTGACGCAAGAGAATTGAGTCGTTCCAAAAAGATAGGTTTCTATGAAGTAACTGTTAAGAACCAGGAAAATAAAATTGTGAGTTTGTTTAAGGGTACCGTTTATATTACCAAGAAGAATTGGTGATAGTTTAGTACAATTGATTATCAAATAATTAGCCGTTTTACTTTTTTTGCATTAAACCTTTGTATTTTTCCTCCGTCAAATATTAAAAGAACATTATGAAACTAACATCGCTATTTAGAGCAATACTTGTGCTGAGTTTGCTAACCATGAGTTCAAAAGTTGCAGCACAAAAAAAAGGACATCATCATCCTCACAAACATCGTCATGCTAAAAAAGCTGTTGTAGTAAAGCGAAGCGCATATCGTCCGACGAAAGTGGTTGTGTTTCACCCTGTGTGGCGTCCAAAATATGCTTACCACCGTCGTTGGGTATATTTTCCAAAGTATAATTTGTATTGGGACAACTGGCGTAACCACTACGTATTTTTAAATGGTCCTGTTTGGGTATCGCAAGCTGCTGCTCCTCCAATTATTATGAATGTAAATTTGGAGAACGAAAAAAGTAAGGAATTAAAAGAAGAGGAAGATGATGTAGATGATATTTATAAAGATAACTCAGCTCATAAAGAGAACTAGTTATTCAATTACATAATAACTTACATTCATATTAGTTAATTGTGGCGTTGTCAACCCTCCTCCCGAACGATTTATTACTCTTACAGAAAAGAAAGTATTTGATATTGATTTTAAATAGTAAGTCACATTATCATTCCCGTATCCTGAAATAACCACTGTAGGTGGAACTTGATACATTTTATTAAAACTAACATTAAACTCAAACGACTCCCCATTTGAAACACCGGTAGCTGATGTGTTAATATTAATTATACCCTTAACATCGTTACACCCTGTTTTGATATAACTTAGGCCAGTAAATCCGGCGCTAAACGTTGAAGTAACCACACCTACTGTTAAGTTCGAGGTAGCTTTCATGTGGCCATTATCAACCCAAAGAGATAAAGTTGAATTTGGTCCGCTTATCGCTCTTATTGCCGAACCCGTTCCCTGATTGTCGGCCACAACACCTGCCGCCATAGAATGTGTGGAGCTTGTTAAACCATTTACACCATGACCGTTTGGATTACTTACAGGCATAGTGTTAGCGCCAAAGATCCCGGCGCCAGCTCCAATATTTTGACCGTAAACTCCATAAGCATTAATATTTACACTATTGGTTGCCCTCCCATAAACACCTGTACCTCCACCATTATTCAATCCATAAACTCCACGAGAGCTTACCGAGCTTGAGTTTGTTTCGCCATAAACACCATTCGCCCATGAACCAGCAGAGCCACTAGAGTTTATTCCATAAACTCCCGAACCAGCACCGGAATTTTTTCCATAAACCCCAGCAACGCCCGTGTTAGTTGAAACAGCACTTCCAAAAACTCCATTTCCCGAACCACTATTTTGTGCAGATACTCCAGCACTGCTAACAAGCGTAGAAGATGTTAGCGCTAATACTCCATCTCCACCTTGCGCGTAAGCAGCAATAGCATTATTTGTAGACGCTAAGTTTGCACTCACTTCCAATTTTGCTGCAGGACTAGGAACACCAATGCCAACATTGTCGGAAGGGGTGCTTAAAAATACATTGCCAAGCGTACCAGTCCATGGACCTGTTGGTGTTGATGTAGATGTGGTACCTGCATTGATCTGATAATTATTTCCTGCGAGTGGAATAATTGTAACATTAGTTCCTGCAACATAATTTGGTACATTAATATTAAACGTATTTGTTCCTGAACTTGTAACAGTTACGTTTGGCGAAGCGGTTAAACTTCCACCAGGTGATGAGCTTCCTGATTTTTCTGCGTATAATGCATAAGGTACACTCAATAAACGTTGATTACTTATTTCAGGTCCGTAATTAGTTCCTCCTGCCACATCAATTGCAACACCAAGCCAATAACTACTAAGGCCCCATGGGATGTTAGTTAGTACCCCAGGACTATTACTTCCTATTCGCACTTCAAATATTCCAAACTGATTTGTATTTACGGCATGTTGCTCAGTTAAAACCGAAGCTCCAGCAGGGCCTGCAACGTGTATGGTTACGCTAACTCCAATAGGGCCAACAATAGGATCTCCATTTGCTGATCGTGCAACACCTTGATAATTGATGAGACCCGGTGTTTGTGATAATGCCGATAAACTGATCAAAAAAAGAGCTATAGAATATACTTTTTTCATTTTTAATAATTTGCTGTAGTAAATATATACCATTTTAGTGATTCTCTAAAATGATAATAATGCTACCTTTGTTAAATCATTACTTAAACACCTTTTTATGCAACAAGCTTATATCATTAACGGAGTTAGAACAGCCGTAGGAAACTTTGGCGGAACCCTTGCAGCAGTGCGAACCGACGATTTGGCCGCATTTGTTATAAAAGAACTGATGGAGCGCAACAAAACTGTTAATTTTAGCGAGGTGGGTGACGTTATTTTTGGCTGCGCTAATCAAGCGGGAGAAGATAATCGCAATGTGGCGCGTATGAGTTCTTTACTTGCAGGTTTACCAATTACTGTTCCCGGTGTTACCGTTAATCGTTTATGCGCTTCGGGTTTAAGCGCAACAATTGATGCGGCCAGAGCAATTCAAGTTGGCGACGAACATTTAATGATATCAGGTGGAGTTGAAAATATGACACGCGGTCCGTTAGTAATGAGCAAAGCATCTGGCGCATATGGAAGAGATCAACAATTATTTGATAGTAGTTTTGGATGGCGTTTTATAAATCCAAAAATGAAAGAATTGTTTGGTGTAGATTCCATGGGAGATACTGCAGAAAATGTGGCAGAGAAATATAAGATCTCAAAAACGGATCAAGATAAATTTGCATTTTGGAGTCAGCAAAAAGCTGCCAAAGCTCAAAGCGAAGGACGATTTGCCAAAGAAATTGCAAGCATAAGCATCCCACAAAAAAAAGGCGATCCTATTCAATTTGCCAATGATGAATTTATAAAGGCAAAAACAACATTAGAAGGATTAGCAGGATTAAAACCATCATTTAAAAAAGATGGAAGTGTTACAGCAGGAAATGCGAGTGGACTAAATGACGGAGCTGCTGCATTACTTATTGCAAGTGAACAAGGCATAAAAACAAATAATTTAAAACCATTAGCGCGAATTGTTTCGAGTGCAGTGGTTGGAGTTGAACCACGTATTATGGGAATTGGCCCTGTGGAAGCAGCAAACAAAGCATTAAAGCGTGCAGGCCTTACCTTTAAAGATATTGATATAATAGAATTGAACGAAGCATTTGCAGCTCAATCTTTAGCATGCACTCGCGCTTGGGGATTAGCAGATAATGATGAACGCATCAATCCAAATGGTGGAGCAATTGCTATTGGTCATCCTTTAGGAATGACAGGGGCCAGAATTTTATTATCGGCCGCTTTACAATTAAACATTACCAATAAAAAATACGCACTGGTAACTTTGTGTATTGGTGTTGGACAAGGGTATGCAGCTGTAATTGAAAGAGCATAATATGCCAAAAGTAAGTCTCGTCATATCTTTTATTTCTTTTCTTCTACTTTCTCATTCATTTTTCTCGCAGAGCAAGATCAAAACTCTAACTGCCGACATTTCAAAACTCCCTAAAGAAGCTAAATACAACGGGGCTTTAAAAGAAGTTGTGAAATGGCGTGACGCATCAGGAGAATACTTAGCGATCATAAGCGAAAGTGAAGAATCGAAAAAGATCAATGCTGAAGCAGATATGGAGGAAAGAAGTAAGCAGCTGTTTGCTGTTTGTTACCACATCAAAAAGGATAGCCTTGTTGAAAAATGGAAAGTATTTGATCAGATAAGCAAATGCCCATTTGACCTTACAATTTCATTTATACAAAACGTGCTTCAAGTAACCGACCTTAATAATGATGGCATTGGTGAAGTGTGCATGATGTATAAAATGGTTTGCAGAAGTGATGTGAGTCCGTGCGACATGAAAATAATAATGTACCAAGGCCAACAAAAATTTGCAATGCGAGGTCAGAATAAAGTAAAGATGACTGAAACAGAATATTTTGGCGGTGAATATAAATTTGATAAAGCATTTAACGAAGGGCCAAGGGAATTTAGAGATTTTGCTTTAAAACTTTGGGAGAAAAATATTATTGAAAATTGGGAGAAATAATATCGCCCAATTTTCAATTCCTTACTTCCACTCAGGCAAACGACCGTAAGTTGCAGGCATTTTTAATGCTTCCGCTTTTGTTTCGATCTGCTCCGTTAGTGTTTTCAATTCTTTTATTTTAGTGTAATGAGTTCCGAATAAATTCTTCAACTCAACAAACTTCGCTTCCATATCTCCGGTACTTCCATAAGTTTGTGCCCAAGTATAGTAAACCATTTGTTCCATGTCGCCAACAAAACCAGGTGAGGTTTCAAATTCTCTACCTGCTAAACTTCCATCACCATATAATTTAAGTTCTAGTTCTGTTTGTAGTTTCTCAAAATCAGAGATATCTTTTTTCAACGCTAAGGCATTGCTGTTTGTTTGATTTAACCCAGCCTTTAAATATTTGATCCTATTTTTCAAATGCCCAAGGTAATCGCTCGATCCTAAAACCACACGTCTAAATTCTGCTATCTCTTTATTTAACGCGTTTTGCTTTTGCTGATCTTTTGGAGACAAGGCATAATTATTTAACGACTTAATAGTGAACGCAACTTTATCTGTTACATTCTCAGGTTTATCGTTCACAACTTTTACGATCTGCGCAACATATTTTCCGGGAACTGCCATGGCTCCTTTATCTGCTTCGTAATAAGGATTATCAAAGTCGGGTGTGTTAAAATTAATTGGCGATGTTAATTCATATCTTCCATCCCAAATTGCTTGTTGCATTCCTTTATTGAAGTCTATTTTTATTTTTCTTATTTCGCTATTTTGTTCATCGCTAATTACCAAAAATATCAAAGGCGCTTGCTCATTATCTTCTAATCTTAAACTATCAGCACTTGGATAATAAACAGGCAAATTCTTTTTTATCTTTTCCTTTTCGGCCTCTTTACGCTTTTCTTTTATAGATTTATATTCCTCATTTAAATTAAAATTGAATACAGTTCCTACAGGAGGATTTTTGGCGCAATAAAATGCTTCACCTTGAAATGATTTTCCTTTGTGTCCCCAAGGTTGCGATTCAATATATACCAAACCATCATTTATAGGAAATATCATATTCTTTTTAAGTTCTTCCTCTTTAATAGTTTGCAGCAACGAATAATTATCGATCACATAAAAACCTCTACCAAACGTTGCAACAACAACATCATTGGCATCTTTTTGAATAGCAATATCACGAATGGAAATACTCGCAGGCATTCCTCCCATAAATTTTACCCAAGATTTTCCTCCATTTATTGTAAAGAAAAATCCGAACTCCGTTCCACAAAATAATAAATTTGGATTCTTATGATCTTCGGCAATACAATACACCGATCCCTTTTCAGGCAAATTAGAAGAAATGCTTGCCCATGTTTTTCCTTTATCAGTACTCTTTAATAAATAAGGTTTAAAATCACCTTGACGTAAATTATTAAAAGCAGCATACACCGTATTTTCGTTGTGTTGTGATGCAACAATATATTGAACAAAAGTTCCAATGGTATATCCTGCTAGTTTTAATTCAGGAACGCCTGCAAACTTATCTACCTTGGTCCAAGTTGCGCCACCGTTATCCGTAACTTGAATTAAACCATCATCTGTTCCGGCGTACATCAAATTTTCATTTTTTGGCGATTCACACAACGAAACAATATTTCCGAATAAAGAAGTTGATTGATTTTTTGCCACAGCATCCATACTCCACACTCTTCCCATTACCGGTAATTTATTTCTGTCAATTCCTCTTGTAAGATCAGGACTGATGGCTTTCCACGAATCTCCACGATCATTACTCCTGAAAATTTTATTGGCCGCAAAATAAATTCGTTTATGGTCAAAACTACTGATCAACAATGGCGAATCCCAATTCCACCTGAAGCCCGGTTCACCTTGCTTTTCGGTTGGTTTAATTGAAACTTGCTCCCCTGTTTTTCTATCGAAACGAATTAACCCACCGTATTGCCATTCGCTGTAAACAATATTTGGCTCAACAGGATCTACTCTACTTTGAAAACCATCACCTCCAACGGTTACAAACCAATCAGCATTTGTAATTCCCGTAGCACTAATATTACGAACTGGTCCACCCAATGTATTATTATCTTGTGTTCCACCGTACACGTTGTAAAATGGTTTGCTGTTATCGGTACACACTCTATAAAATTGAGTGATAGGTAAATTTGCTTTAAAGTTCCATGTTTTTGCACCATCAAACGTTTCGTACAAACCACCATCGCATCCCATTAATATATGATCGGTATTATCAGGAAACACATGAATAGCATGATTATCTACGTGTTTATTTTTTTCTCCTAACTGGGAAAAAGTTTTTCCTCCATTTGTAGAAACCATAGCCCAGGTATCCATCGAATAAATTTTCTTATCATCATTTGGATCAACATAAATCTCTTGATAATAATTTCCGGCCGTACTCCAATCGCTTTGTTTGCTCCAGCTTGCTCCTCTATCATTACTTTTATAAAATCCCTTTCCTTCAGTTGCTTCAACAATAGCGTAAAGAAGATCAGAACTCTTTTTACTCATGGCCATTGAGATCCTTCCCATGTCATTTGCGGGTAATCCATTGGTTAATTTATTCCATGTTGTTCCACCATCTGTACTTTTGTAGATCGCAGTTTCTGGTCCACCGCTCACGTAAGTCCACTCATGTCTTCTACGTTGATGCGCTGTTGCATAAATAACATTCGAATTCAAGGGATCAATATGAACTTCGTTGCAACCTGTGTTCTCACTAATAGAAAGGACATTCTTCCATGTTTTTCCTCCATCCGATGTTTTATAAATTCCTCTCTCGCCACCTGCACTCCAAAGCGGACCATACGCAGCAACGAAAACAATGTCTGAATTTTTTGGATCGATAGACACCATGCCAATATGCTCTGACTTAGCGAGACCAACATTTTTAAATGATTTTCCGCCATCCTCACTTTTATAAATTCCATCTCCGTAAGCAACGCTGCGTTGATTATTATTCTCGCCACTTCCAACCCAAACAATATTTGGATTTTGCTCATCAATTGCTAAGCATCCAATTGAATACACTTCCGCATTATCAAAAATTGGTTCAAAGCTTGTTCCTGCATTTACAGTTTTAAAAACACCACCGCAAGCGCTTGCTATGTACCATACATTTTTATTATGAGGATGAACTTTAATATCGATGATACGCCCGGAAGTTACAGCAGGACCAATATTTCTCCATTTCAAAACCAAATAGGTTGATTCGCTTTCAATCGGCTTTTTTTCTGCGGGCTTTTTATCGTCGGATGCTTTTTGGGCAGTTGCACTAACAGAAACAAATAAGATGAATACAAAAGGGAGAAATGATCTTTTCATAGAGTAATTTTTGATGAACAAAACTAAGATTAAATACCAATAAAGCAAAACCACTTAAAGGTGTTTATTTACCCCTAATACTCCCACAATTCGTAATCGAGAGCCGTATTTTCCATACGATAGGTTGGAGATTGCTTTCCGTCCGATAAACGATACACTTCATCGGCTACAAAGCGTTGTAATTCGGAGAGCATTACCTTTTTATCAAAGTTTTTATCCGCTTTTGTTTTTGATATCCCTTGGAGCAAACAATAAGTAAACAATCCATTGTTCCACTTCTCGCCTTCAAAAGCAGCCTCAGTTCCACCTGCCGATGAAATAATAGTTGCTCCGGAATTTTGCCTTAGATCAGAAAAAATAGTCTTCGACATCTCTAAAGCGGTGGATTGCGCAAAGGTGGAATAAATGGTCTTTGCGGAACGTGTTGTATCCTTTCCGGACTCTTCATCTTCTGTATTAAAAATTGTTTCCTCATCCACTTCACCGCTAAAGCAGGCATCAATGAACATAAGTTTACGAATAGGTTTCATTCCTTGAAATAATTTCTCGAAAGTTTTATATGTCACCGAGTTTATTTTTGGGTCGGTAAAGTCGGTATAATACGTAGGAAAATAATACGTAAGATCATCATCCAAATAACCGTGACCGGCAAAAAATACCATTACTACATCATTGATGGTTGCCTTTGAAAAAAAGCTATTGAGGTTTGCCATCGAATCAACCGTGAACGATTGATTGAATACTTTTTTTATCTCGGTCTTACCAAACGATTTTGAATTAGCCATCGTATTAGCCATATCAGTGGCATCTTTCACTGCGTACGAAAGATTGTATTTACTATTCTTGAATTTCTCACTGGCAATAACCACTAAATACAAATTAGGTTTTACAACAGTGGTATTATTATAAAAACGGGTAATGCGCGGGCTTTCATATCCTGATTCATCTTTTATTATGAATTCATACCGATTGATCCCAGAAGATGTTTCGATCACTAAAGTTTTATCGAATTTATTCTTTTGATCGTCCGATATCTTTTCGCTGTATACTAACGTGGCATTATTGTATACTTCAAGATCTGACAACTTTGCTTTTCCTTTGCTTGCACTAATGCTAAATTTTACAAAATTGGGTTTATCATCCTCCATTTTCAAAGAAAGAATGGTTGGGAAACTTTTAAAATTCAAATTCTCTTCCGCTTTAATTCCAAGCAATTTCATTCGTTTAAGAAAAGCCGTTTCGTAAGCTTTAATAAGAACGGTGTCTTTACACCCAAAAGCTTTGAGTACTTTATGAGGTTGATTTAACTTAGCATCAAACTGCTCGAAACTAAAGATCTCTGATTGATATTTAAAGCGGATATTCTTTATAAAATCCTTTGAGCCCAAATAATGCAGATCGGATGTTACCAAAAAATACTGATCGTCGTTTGCGTTCACTAATTGCCCAATTATTTTGCGCGTTTTAAGATCCACAAATGTTGCCAATGGATTTTGATAGGTTGTAATGATCAAGCGATCTAAACTTTCATTAAAAAATAATTTTGGCATTGGGATCTTGAGTTCGCCAATGTCCATTATCATATCTCCACTCTCGTTAAAGATCTTCAAACTATTTCCCAAATAATTATCCATTGCAAAATATCTTCCATTCTCACTGGTGTGATGATTAGTAATGATCTCTTTTGACTGCGTCAATGTTTTTGTTGAGATCACTTTGGCCGTTTCAATATCGTACACAGAATACAGTGCCTCCTTAAGAGAATCATTATAATGTTCAATATCATATTTCACATACCAAATTCCAATGCTCTTGCCATTATCTCTCATTACAAAATCATAAGGGTAATAGGTTTCAGCGTAATGACTCACAATAGCTTTTTTGGCCATATCAATTCGTATCACGGCATTCATATCCATTTCCACTTCGTTTCCGCCAAATATCTTTTTTGTTTTTACAACGCCTGTAGTAAATACATTTTTTTCATCCGGACTAATGATCACTCGTACATTCAAATTCCAAGCCGTATTTTCATATTCTACCTCTTTTGTTTTTCGATTCACGATCTTATATTTTCCTGATTCGGGAACAAAAACCAAATGATCCGTAAAATTGATCATTTGATACTGTGGCAAAGCAGCCAACGAATACATTCCGCTGTATTTTTCTTCGGCCAAAGTTTTTAAGTTAATAATGTACAGGCTTGCATTATCGCAATAATAAAACTCATTATTCATAAAACCAGAAGTAGTAGCATACCCCGTTTTTTTAATGAGCTTGGTGAATTTTCGTTTTTGAATATTGTAAATGCTCAATTTCAATTGCTTGAAAATTATTTCCCGAATTCACTACCAATTCCGAATCATTTAAAAAATAGAAGTTGTAGATCATCGAAGAATCCTTTGAATTTTGATCCTTCAGTTCGCAATACTTTGTAAAATTTCTCATGTCCCAAACAACCGCGCTTCTATTACTGTTCATAATAAGCCAGCGGTTGTTCGGACTCATTTTTGCGTTAGAGATAAGTGTTGTTTGAGAGATCTTTTCTGAAATTAATTTCATGGTCTTTGGTTCCATAACTCTTAATGAACGGGCCGTAGTAAAACCATTTACGATCATACGATCGCCACCTTTTGAGATCCTCAAATTATACGTATACCCACCTTTGTATGATTTACATTTCTTTGTTTTAAGATCAATGGTCTTTATTTCTTTACTAGTTGCGTAAACAAGCGTTCCATTTCCCGGGTTATAATCAATATCCGACACAGATTCATCACTTGCAAAATTAATGGTGTCGGGCACACTAAGCGCAGGGCGTTTATTCATTTCGTCAAAATATTTTTTATCTGTTCCCCATTCAGGGTCATACTTTATTCTGGGAACGCGCACTTCATGAACAACTTTGCCATTGTCTAAATTCATCACAAAATATTTATCGGCGGTAAAACACATTAATAACGAATCATGCAAACGTAATTTCAAAGGTGTTCCAATTTTAGTAAGCACATTTGTTACAGAAGCCAGATCGTTAAGTGGTTGTTTCACAATGGATGAAATTGAGCCTGAGATTAACGCTAATACGGCAGTATTCCTCCCATCAAAAGAAGCGGCATGCATGATGTAATCGCCAATTTTAAAAGTATGGCTACTCAATACTTTTTTATTTTGAAAATCGTATAACATAGTGAACGAAGCAATGCTTATATACAATTGCCCGGGCTGTTCGGTAAAAAACGTCGCAGAGAAATGCATAGATTTATACCACTCGCCATTTGGCAATCCTTTTAATAATTCTTCCGATACTACTTTTGAAACCAACTCTAACTTTTGATCTTTAAATGAATAGATGTACAATTCATTATTAAGCGTGAACGAAATAAATTTTCCATCCTTACTTACCGAAAGATTTCGCGCGTTGGATGTAAGATCAACCTCATCAATGATCTCGGCTGTTTCGGTATTAAAAACGGCAAGTGAGTTCGCGCAAACCACAAAATATTTCTCATCGGGCAAGAACTGAACGAATTCGTAATAACTAAATCCAACTTCTTTTGGAAGCATGATCTTTATATCCTTAAGTTGAGCAAAAGCCAAAGAGTGAAGGATAACAAAAAATAAAATTATACGAGATCTTCTCATCAAATACAGCCTTAAAGATAAGAAATTCTTGGTTCATTAATTTTTAGGCATGCCTAAATAAATGTTTAGGCTTGTTTAACTATTGATACCTTTGTACCGTCATCATGAGCAAGTCGTTAGAAGAGGTAAATGCCTCGGTAAATACATCGGGTAAAAGTAAATGGCGAGGATTTCTTGCCTTTTTAGGCCCTGCTTATATGATCAGCGTTGGTTATATGGATCCGGGGAATTGGGCCACCGATATTGCCGGCGGAAGTCAGTTTGGATACAGCCTTATTTGGGTATTGATCATGAGTAATTTGATCGCGCTTTTATTGCAAAGTCATTGTACCCGCTTAGGAGTTGTTGCCGGAAAAGATCTGGCGCAAGCAAGTCGCGAAAGTTTTCCTGCTTTTGTCAATCTCTTTTTATATGTTTTGGCTGAAATTGCCATCGCCGCTTGTGATCTTGCCGAAGTGATAGGTATGGCCATCGGTATTCATTTACTTTTTCCGGATGTTTCCATTTTAGCCGGAGTTTGTATTACCGTATTGGATAGTTTTTTATTGCTTTTTCTTTTAAATAAAGGAATCCGTAAACTCGAGGCGTTTATTATCTCATTGGTTGCACTTATTGGGATCTCGTTCTTAATTCAATTGCTAATTGCGCAACCTTCTATCAAACAAATAGCAGGTGGCTTGATCCCGGGAATTGAAAATCAAGATGCTTTATATATTGCGATCGGAATTATTGGAGCAACGGTAATGCCACACAATCTTTATTTACATAGTTCATTAGTTCAAACTCGGAAATTTAGAAGAAACGAGGACGGAATAAAAAAAGCATTGCGCTTTAATTTAATTGATAGTGCCATTGCACTTAACCTTGCATTGTTTGTGAACGCGGCCATTTTAATTTTAGCGGCTGCCTCCTTTTTTAATAATGGCATAAACAATGTTACAGAAATTCAGGATGCGCATCGCTTATTAGAACCCATGTTAGGAAGTTCGTTAGCTCCCATTCTTTTTGCAGTAGCGTTAATTGCAGCCGGGCAAAGCTCAACCATTACAGGCACTTTAGCAGGCCAAGTTGTAATGGAAGGATACTTGAATTTACGTTTGCAACCCTGATTAAAACGATTGATCACGCGCTTGATCGCTATTATCCCCGCATTTTTTACTATATTAATTTTAGGCGAACAAAGCACAGGAAAATTACTTATTCTTAGTCAGGTGATATTAAGTATGCAGTTAGGTTTTGCAGTAATTCCTTTGATCCACTTTGTAAGTGATAAAACTAAAATGGGTGAATTTGCAATTCCACTTTGGCAGCGCATTGCATCATGGATTGCAGCTACAGTGATCATCTCCTTAAATATAAAATTAGTGTATGGTTTTTTATCTGATTGGATCAACTCATCTGAGAGTCCACTCATGGTAAGTTTCACCATCGTTCCAATTTGTGTGTTTTGCTTTATCATGTTATTATATATCACGATCATTCCTCTTTTTACTAAAAAACATCACCAGAAACACAATGATTTTCATGGAGGAATTGCACCATTGCAACTGGATGCCAATGAACATTACTCCAAAATAGCAATTACGGTTGATTTTAGTGGCAGTGATTCCAAAGCCATTAACAAAGCTATTGCCATGGGTGGAACAGAAACTAACTATGTTTTACTACATGTTCTCGAAAGTACAAATGCGGTGGTTTATGGCGAAGAAGCGTTTGACATGGAGCGAGAGCAAGATTTTCAATACCTTAAAAAATACGCCGATCAACTAAAAGAGCAAGGGTATAATTGCGAAATGGCCCTAGGGTTTGGAAATCCTAAAACGGAGATCCCAAATCTGGTGAATTCTCACAAATGCGACCTCTTAGTAATGGGTACTCATGGCCATAAGACCTTTAAGGACATTCTTTTGGGAGCCACGATCGACAGTGTAAGGCATAATGTTAATATTCCACTGCTTCTTGTTTAGTGTTTGGTAGTGTTTGGATGGAAAAGTTCAGTTTCGAGGCATGCGAAGGCTAATAAAATTAGGAGTTTACTAAGGTAAATGACTGATTTTTTAGACAGGCATAACGAAGAAAATGGACTTTTCGGCCAAACACTGTATCAAAGGATTTTGTATATTTGTTACTCAAACTAAAACAGACATTATGAAGATAAAATTACTTTCCTTCTTTGCGATCATTCTAAGCGTTGCAAATGCTCAGAATTTAACTTTAACTAAAGCTGCTTACGAACCTGTAATTGGTGATTCAAAAGGCACTTATATTTTAGACACCTCATTTTACAGTACGGGTTTACCAAGCAATATTACAGGAACAGCAGTTACCTGGGATTTTAGTAATTTAATCTTAAATCCAACAGTTACTTTGGTGAGTTCTGATTATGTAAGTCCTAGCAGTACAACTGTAACTCCTCCTGCAGGCGCAACAATAGCAGAAGATCAAAATGGCTCCTATAATTTTTATAAATCGGTTTCTACGCCTACCCCTCAGTACGAACTGCAATCTGTAAAATTTGGAACGTTAGCATTAACCTTTACAAATACAGCAATTGTAGCGCGCTGGCCTATTGATTACGGTTATACTCTTACAGATGCGATTGGTGGATCTGTTTCATTTTCTTTACCTGCCACTTTTACCGGAAGCGTAACAACAACGGCTGACGGTACAGGCACTCTATTAATGCCTCAGAGTAATACTTTCACTAACGTGCTTCGCGTAAAAAGTGTTCAATCAATAGCTGTAAACGTTTTTATTATTGGAAATATTGCTAACGTTAAACAAACGATCTATCAATACTATCACTCATCCTCTAAATTTCCAATTCTTACTGTAAATAATACATCAACCACTTTTAGCACATCACCTGCCACCATAGTTACAACCGCCAGTGGAAATGCTAGTTTCTTAGCTATTGGCATAAAAGAAAATAAGTTGAATACGTTAAACTTCAGCGTTTTCCCAAATCCGGCATCAACCGCAGTGAATGTTGAATTAGCAAACAATAAAATTGCTGAATCTATCACTTTGATCAATTCAATAGGCCAAGTATTAAAAACCAAAAATAACGCTAACATTCTTAATGTTTCGGAGATACCAAATGGTGTTTACTACTTAGAAGTACGATCAGGCGATCATTCTTCTCGAAAACCAGTGGTAATAAATCATTAAAAAGAAAACCCCGAGAATATACCTCGGGGTTTTTTTTATGGACTTCTAATCGTAAATTTGCACCCAAATGTTTAAGAACAAAAAGTGGATATTCTTCCTGATCATTCTTTTCCCATCTGCCTTTTGGGTGATATTAGAAACTAGTACTATCAATTCAAATAAACTTCCCTTCTACGGACCAAAACACGCTACAAGCGGTGATACTGTTTATTACTCGGTAAAGAGTGTGTTTGAAAAATCAAATAGCAAAGAGCCATTTGATATTGATACTATTAATTACCCGGCATTTGTGGTGATGTTCATTAAAGATAAATACAGCGATAATGCATTTCGCATAAGCGGATTTTGGGAATATGTGAATTACAAAAAAGATAAGATCGAAAAGATCCCCTTTATTTTGGTGTGCGAAAAACAAAATGATTCTTCTGCCACTGAAAAAAGCATTAGGGCCATGGCAAAAAAAGCAAACAATATCTTCTTTGCCGGATGGAATAAAAATTCGTTCGATAGCATCAATAAAACTTATTTTGTAGACAAACCTTATTACGTTGATTACAGCTTTTTTATATTAGTAGACAAAAAACGACGCATCCGTGGTTATTACGATAGCCGTTATGTGGCCGAAGTAAAGCGTATGTTAGGAGAATACCAACACCTACTTATAAAAGAACAAAAACAGATAATGATAGATGAGAACAAGATCAAACAAAATAACTAGTGTTTTTTTAGCGTCGCTTTTTTTATTCGCTTGTCAACCCGCAGTTGAAGAAAAAAAATTCTTGCTTCCTATAATTGGCGAAAAACATTTAAGTAATACAGACACTATTTACCACAGCGTTGGAAATTTTACACTCACTAATCAATTTGGCGAAGCGGTTTCAGAACAAACTGTAAAAAATAAAATTTATGTGGCCGATTTCTTTTTTGCAACGTGCCAAAGCATTTGTCCACAAATGAGTAAAAATATGGTGGCCGTGCAAAAAGCATTTGAAAAAGACGAAGATTTCTTGATCCTATCGCATACAGTAAATCCATTGCATGATACTGTGGATGTTTTAAATAAATACGGCATATCTTACAATGCCAAAAAAGGAAAATGGCATTTTTTAACCGGGGCTAAAAAAGACATCTACCAACTTGCGCAAAATGATTACTTGGTGAACGCATTGGAAGATGATGGTTCGGAAGAGGGCTTTCTTCACAGCGAATTCTTTTTACTTATAGATAAACAAAGTCGCATTCGTGGTGTTTATGATGGAACTGATAAAGTTCAGGTGAATAAACTGATAGCGGATATCAAATTGTTGAAGACCGAAAAGTAAAAAAACCGCCATCTCTAGCGGTTTAATTTGTTGTGCTCCCACCTGGGCACGATCCAGGGACCCCCAGATTATGAGTCTGGTGCTCTAACCAGCTGAGCTATAGGAGCGGTTAGTTTGTAAATTTCAATTTATCAGATTATGAGTCTGATTCTCTAACCATCCCGATAGCTATCGGGAGAGCTATAGGAGCAGTTAGAATTCTCTTCCCATTAAAAATGGGAATGCAAAAATAGGGAATTAGCTGCTATCTGCAAAAATTATTACTTAGAACTCTTCTCAAAATACGTTCTTAGGATTTTTCAAGTATTTTTATCGCAGACGAGGCGCTTTTTGCAGGCCATACAAGAATTGTATGGTCAAAAAAAGTAACGAAGTCTGAGCTAAAAAGACGAAGAAAAAGCACAGAAGAGATTTTGAGATGAGTTCTAAAGCGCAAGAATTTGCTTGGCATGTTCCTTTGTATCCACATCGGTAATAATGTGTTTAATGATGCCATCGGCACCAATTATAAAAGTTGTCCGCACAATTCCATCATATATTCTTCCTGCCAATTGCTTGGTTCCCCAAACGTCAAAAGCTTTAATGATCTCCATGTTTGTATCGGCTATCAAAGGAAAAGGTAAACTGTGTTTACTGGCAAATTTTAAATGCGACTCTTGATCGTCGGCGCTAACACCTACAACAACGTAATTACTAGTGCCTAAAAAATAATGTTCATCACGCAAACTGCAGGCTTGTGCTGTGCATCCTTCGGTATGATCTTTAGGGTAAAAATAAAGAATGATATTTCTTCCGCCCAATAGATAAGAACTTACGGTATTGCCGTTCTGATCTATTCCTTCAAAAAAAGGAGCTCTTTCGCCTACTTGTAAGTGTGTTTTATGTTGCTTGAATTTTGGTCCGGTTTTAACTACTGCTTTTGTTGAAGTAACCTTAGCTACTTTTTTTGGAGCTTTCTTAATAACCTTCTTAGCTGCTTTCTTAACGGTTTTTTTGACCACTTTTTTAGCAACTTTCTTTACGGCTTTTTTTACGGGCTTTTTTGCCTTGGCTTTAGCTGTTTTCTTGGCAGGCTTCTTAGCCGCCTTTTTTACCGGCTTTTTTGGTGCTTTTTTTGACGGCTTTTTTGAGGGTTTTTTTGCCATAACCTTGCAATTTTACTTTAATATTAGTGGAAACTTTCTGTTTTAAAAAATTCTGTTCAAAATATTTACAAAATTCCTGAAGTTTACACGTAACACATTGAGGATTACGGGCTAAACAGGTATACCGTCCATGTAAAATTAACCAGTGATGCGCAATTGGAATGAGTTTTTGGGGTATATTCTTAACTAATTGCTGTTCAGCTTGCAAAGGATTTTTTGCGCCCATGGTTAAACCCAAACGCGCGCTTACTCTAAAAACATGGGTATCTACGGCCATGGCGGGCTTATCATAAACAACCGATGCGATCACATTCGCGGTCTTTCTTCCCACACCAGGCATCTTTTGCAATTCATCAATGTCACCGGGTACTATTCCACCAAAATCATTCAATAACATTTTTGCCATCCCCACCAGGTGTTTTGCTTTGTTATTGGGATAGCTAATGCTTTTTATATAGGTAAATACTTCATCGCTGCTACTATTGGCCAAGGTTTCAATAGTTGGAAAAGCCTCAAATAAAGCGGGAGTCACCATATTCACTCTTTTATCGGTACATTGCGCCGAAAGAATAACCGCCACCAATAATTGATAAGGATCGGAATAATTTAGTTCCGTTTCGGCAATTGGAACGTTATTCTTGAAATAAGTAAGCACTTTTTCATATCGTTCCTGTTTATTCATTTCAAAGTAAAAGTATATGTTTTTTAGGCAATTTCTTAATTTTACCGCAGTGAATCATTGCTTTAAATATCTTTTTGTAATTGCTCTTACTATTTTAGTAGGATGTGTTGATCCTGTTAAAGAAGAACACAAGCAAACAAAACCAATTGATGAACAAGCCCTCAAAAAACAATTTGAAAAAGCAAATCAAGCATTGGTACAAAAAGAAAATGATGAAATGGATCAGTTTGCACGATCGCATCAAATGAATTTTGTAAGAACTAGAAGTGGGATCCGTTATTATGTTTACCAAGCATCCACTAAAGGTGATAGTATAAAAGAAAGCATGGAAATTACCATGAGCTTTAAAGTAAGTTTGATGGATGGTACCGAAGTTTACAACTCAGAGCAAAGCGGAAAAAGAACATTTAAAGTGGGATATGAAAACATTGAAAGCGGAATTCACAAAGGTGTTCAATATTTAAAACGCGGCGATAAAGCGCTTTTATTAGTTCCATCACATTTGGCGCATGGTCTTTTGGGTGATTATAAAAAGATCCCACCACAAATGCCCATTGTTTATGATGTTCAAATTGATTAGAAGCCATCTCCAAAATAATTTCTTATACTTTTTCGAGTGTTTTTCGCGAAGACGAGGCACTTTTTGCAGGCCATACCCAGAGGGAGTCTGGTCAAAAAAAGTAACGAAGTATTTGCGTAAAAGACGAAGAAAAAGTAAAGAAGGTATTTTGGAGTTGGCTTCCCAGATGAAAAGTAGAATTCTCCTTGGTACTTTTATCTTCTTAATTTTTTCGTGCGGACGAAAAAATGAACTCTATACCAAACACGAAAAAGGATTTTATTATCACTTACTCGCATTTAATACCGATGTGAAAAAAGATAATACGCATTTCATCGCGCTTTTAGATCTTAATTACTCCACACAAAACGATTCGGTTTTTTGGAATAGCAAAAGCGATTATGATGATAAATATTTCATGAATATCGATCCTGAAAAAACAGGAAATTGCATTGAAGCGTATTTACAAATGGCTAACGAAGGCGATAGCGCTTGTTTGCTCATACCAAAAGAAACATTCTTTAAACAACAATTCTCGAGTCCGCGAGTTCCTGAATTTGCAAAAGCCGATTCGGTAGTAAAAGTTTACCTTAAAATAAAAACCATTTTTAATACCTCTCGTGTTGATTCGTTAATTACCGAATGGGCTTTGAACGAAACCAAACTCATTAAAAATTATCTTCAAAAGAACAATATTACCGAGTACTATAAAGACTCATTGAACGTGTATTGGCTAGGCGGAAAACCCGATGTTTCTGTGGTGAATCAACTTAAAAATAAGACCATTTCTATGTCGTATAAAGGGTACTTATTAAATGGTAAACAATTTGACGAATCCCCTTACAATTGGCAGGTAAATACCTCCACCCCCGACCAAATGCTAAAGGGGTTAAATTATGTGATAAAATTTCTAAATACAGGGCAAAATACCAAAATTATATTACCTTCGTACCTCGCATTTGGTGAGCTTGGCGCCGGAAATATCATACCGCCATACACACCTTTGCTTTACGAAATAAATATTAATAATATAGTCAATTAAAAATGGTAGCAAAGTTTCTCATTCCCATCGCAGCAGTTCTAACCTTAGCATCTTGCGGTAGCGATTCTCAATTTGATGGTTTTACCCGTGCCGAAGAAACGGGAATTCATTATAAATTTTTTAAACACAACGAAGACGCCAAAAAGATCGTTATGGGCAGCGGAATTAAATTCAGCTGGACATTTAGTATTTGGCCAAAAGATTCTATCATCATGGAATCAAAACAAACAACACAAGATGGTTCTCGTTATACCAACTTTGGTGTACGCGAAGTTTCTTTTAAAGGAAGCTTTGAAGATGGTTTATTAATGATGCATGAAGGCGACAGCGCTGCGTTCATTATTTCAGCTGATTCTTTCTTCTTAAAAACAATGCGTGGAAACGAATTGCCTCCGGGAGTTAAACCTGGCGACTTTTTGAAAGGTGTGTTTGCTATTAAAGAAGTAAAAACAAAAGAAGAGGTTGATAAAAATGCGGCAGAGCAAAAAGCTGAAATGGAAAAGAAAATGCAAGAAGCTATGATCAACGAATCAGTTGCTCGCGATAAATATTTAGCGGATAACAAGATCACTGCTAAACCAACCGCAAGTGGTTTGATATATGTGGAGTTGAAAAAAGGTAAAGGTGAAAAACCAAAACCAACAGATATGGTTAAAGTACATTACCATGGAACATTTTTAGATGGTAGCGTTTTTGATAGTTCGGTTGATCGCAAAGAGCCAATTGAATTTCCGTTGAATCAAGTTATTCCGGGATGGACAGAAGGTGTTGGAATGATGCAAAAAGGTGGTAAAGCCAAAATGGTTATCCCATCAGCTATTGCATACGGTGCACAAGGAAGACAAGGAATTCCTCCTTTCTCAACACTTGTATTTGAAGTTGAATTATTAGACTTTAAACCACAACCTGAGCAAATGCAAATGCCTCAGCAACAGCAGCAAGGCGAGCAGCACGAGCATCACGAAGGTGACGGCCACAAGCATTAAAAAGCTGGCAAGATTTTTGTAAATTTTATTAGAAATTACAGCAATATGAAAAAAATAACGATGATCATTGCCGCATTAAGTTTCTTAAGTTTAGGAACTTTTGCGCAAAAAAAACAAAAAATAAAGATAAGTAAAATGGACCAAGAATTTCTTAGCAAACAGCCCGATGGCATTTATGCAAAAATTGAAACAAGCAAAGGAACTATTATTACCGTGCTTGAACATTCTAAAATGCCTTTAACTGTTGCCAACTATGTTGGTTTAGCAGAAGGTACAATTACAAATACAGCAAGACCTTTGGGAACACCCTACTATGATGGTTTAATATTTCATAGAGTTATTCCTAGTTTTATGATTCAAGGTGGTTGTCCTACAAAAAACGGTACCGGAAGTCCTGGTTACACTTTTGTTGACGAAATGGATGCAGCCAGCGATCTTGCAAAAACTGGTTATGTAAGAGGTACACTTGCCATGGCAAATGCCGGACCAAATACAAATGGCAGTCAGTTTTTTATTATGCATAACAATGGTTCATTGCCACCAAGCTATACGATCTTCGGGCATGTAGTGAGTGGAATTGAAGTTGTTGATTCGATAGCTACTACTCCGCGTAATCCAAGTGATAAGCCACTTACCGATGTTACAATAAATAAAGTAATCATTTTACGTAAAGGTAAAGAGGCAGAAGCGTTTGATGCAGCAAAAATATTTACATCTGAACAAGCTAACTTCGAAAAAAAGAAAGCTGAGAAATTAGCAGCTCAAAAAGCAGAAGATGAAAAAGCCCTTGTTGAATTAACTAAAGGATTTCAAAAAACAGCAAGCGGTTTATTTTACAAAATAGAAGCTGAAGGTGCCGGTGCTAGTCCAACAGCAACAAATACAGTAAAAGTTCATTACGAAGGTAAATTCATGGATGGTAAGATCTTTGATAGCTCACTTCAACGTGGACAACCAATTGAATTTGGTTTAAATCAAGTGATCGCTGGTTGGACAGAAGGAGTTCAACTTATTAAACCAGGTGGAAAAATAAAATTAGTTATTCCTCCGGCTTTAGGTTACGGAGAGCGCGGTTATCCCGGAGCAATTCCTCCAAACGCTTGGTTGCAATTCTATGTAGAATTAATAGACTTTAAATAAAAAAAAATAAAACCCCGACAGAAATGCCGGGGTTTTTTTTTAATCTCCTAATTCCTTAAATCCCTTGTTTTTCTTAATTATTTTATTTATCTTGAATGTCAATGAAAGCACGACTTTTTATAGTTTCATTTACGTTAGCTTTAACTGTTAATGCTCAATGTTGGAAGTCTTTATCCGGAGCGTTCTATTGTTCATTAGGAATAAAAACTGACGGCACGCTTTGGACATGGGGATTTAATTCTAATGGACAACTTGGAGATGGTACTAACACCGATAAAACATATCCGGCTCCAGTTAATAGTTTCCTATGGATAGACGCACAAATTGGCAGCAAGCATGTAGTAGCGATAAGAAATAATGGAACATTGTGGGCATGGGGATGGAACGATTACGGTCAACTCGGAGATGGGACCAATATTAATAAGAATACTCCCATTCAAATAGGAACCGATAATGATTGGGTCGCAATTTCACCAGGATGGTATCATACCTTAGCATTAAAATCAAACGGTACAATGTGGGCGTGGGGTCATAACTCGTCTGGACAGCTTGGGAATAATACTTTTACAGATTCTAATGTTCCAATACAAATTGGCAATGATAACGATTGGAAAGAAATTAGCTCAGGAGGAGTACATTCAATTGCTATGAAATCGGATAGCACGCTTTGGGCGTGGGGTTATAATCAAAATGGAGAATTAGGAAACGGTAATTACACTTATTATAATTATCCTATTCAATGCGGAACGGATAGCGATTGGTGGAAATTTTCAACGAAAAGTGGCCACCATTGTCTTGCAATAAAAGGAAACGGAACTTTATGGGCTTGGGGTAGAAATGGTTATGGTGAGTTAGGAGATGGCTCCTTTTCAAATTCAAATGTGGCAATACAAATAGGAACAGCTAATGATTGGAAAGAAGTTGCTATTGGTGCGTGGCACTCTTTAGCAATCAAAAATAACGGATCATTGTGGGCTTGGGGCGATAATCAAAACAACCAACTAGGTGACGGAAGTACTTCAGCAACAAATACCCCTATTCAAATTTCGGCAGGTACGTGGTTAGGCGTTTATGGGGGATATTATCACTCCTTAGCGATTCATGCTGGAACTTCTGGATTTTCGTGGGGTTATAATTTATATGGTGAATTAGGGAATTCTAGCAGTAACAACAGTCAATCAACGCCTTTTTTTATAAATAATGGCAGTTGTATACCAACAAATAACACTGAATTTATCAATAATCCTGAGGTTTCAATTTATCCAAATCCTGTTAAAGATGAGTTTAATATTCAAGTGAATTCAGGTCGTATAAAATCAATAAGCTTTACAAATTCGATCGGGCAAGAAATATTCCTTATTAAGAATGTTGAAATGGGCAAGAAAATTAATTTATCTAGTTTACCTTCTGGTTTGTATTTTGTAAACATTCAAACCCCACATGAAATGATAGTTCGAAAAATCATCAAAGATTAATTTGGGTATTTTACACTCTTTCCTTCCTGTCTTTTTTAAAAATTCGAAAAACCAAGCACTCCGATATTCTTTAGTTAAGAGCGATTCGTTTTAATCTCCCAATTCCTTCGGATAACACAAATAATATTTTGTGACTGTTTGACTCAACTTCTGCAAATTCAATTGATCACTTGCTTCGGCTACGTCCTTTAAACTTCCATCACCCATTAAAATATTTATGTGGAATTTACTATCCAAGTAAGCACTATTATTTACACTATCAGCATAAACAAAATACGAGCATTCCTTTCTGCTCACCTTGTATTTCTTCATCCCCCGCTCTATCATTTTATTTTTGTGAGCGGTGAGGATGGGTGTATTTTGTAATTCTGTTCTGAATAATTGTCGATCGATCAATTTATTACAAAGCAAATTTAAAATGCGATCATCGCTTTCGGTCCAACCTTTTATACTCGCCGAAATATCTGTATCATCCAAACGAGCAAAGGCGTTCAATACCTCAGGGTCATTCACAAAATCTTTTTTTGTATAATCATTTTGTAAGAATTTTTTGAACGTAGGAGTTGCAAACAACACTTTTCCTTCGGCACTTAATTCTTTTGCACGTTTTAATATATTTACCAATAATGTTTCTGCGCTCAATACTGTTTTATGCAAGTACACTTGCCAGTACATCAATCTTCTGGCTATCAAAAACTTCTCAATGCTGTAAATTCCTTTTACTTCCACAACCAAATTATTGTTCACTACATCTAGCATTTTAATAATGCGATCGCTGCTGATAACACCTTCGCTTACACCTGTAAAAAAACTATCACGTTTTAAATAATCCAAACGATCCATATCTAATTGCGAACTCACCAATTGATGCAGGAATCTTTTTTTGTAAGCATCATTAAATATCTTAATAGCCAAGGTTAACTTTCCTTTAAATTCTCTATTAAGAGCTTCCATCAACAAACTACTGATATCCTCATGACTAACTCCTTTTACAATGCTATGTTCTAAGGCATGCGAAAACGGTCCGTGACCAATATCGTGCAATAAAATAGCGCATAATGTTGCTTGCTCTTCCTCTTCGGTAATTACAACACCTTTTTGTTTTAACGTTAGTAAAGCCTCATGCATCAAGTGCATAGCACCGATAGCATGATGAAAACGCGTATGTAAAGCACCAGGATACACCAAATTGGTTAGGCCTAATTGCTTTATTCGTCGTAAACGTTGAAAATATTTATGATTGATAAGATCATAGATCAGGTCGCTTGGAATACTAACAAAACCATAGATAGGATCGTTGATTATTTTCCGCTTGTTTTTGGTCATTTAAAACTAAATTCTGTTAAGTGCTATAATTAATTTAAATTTAATACGTTATTTGTAATAACACTAATTTATGGACAAAATTACTATTCTTTGGGCTGACGATGAAATTGATCTTCTAAAACCACATATTCTGTTTTTAAATGGAAAAGGATATGATGTTGTTACGGCTTGCAGTGGCGATGAGGCTCTTGACCTTGTAAAAGAGAAGAACAACCTTAGCGCGGTATTATTAGACGAGAATATGCCCGGTTTAACAGGGCTTGAAACCCTTGTAAAGATAAAACAAAGCCATCCGCATCTTCCTGTGATCATGATCACTAAAAGTGAAGAAGAACACATTATGGATGATGCGATCGGAGGTAAAATTGCCGATTACCTAATAAAGCCTGTAAATCCCAATCAGATACTCCTTTCTCTTAAAAAAGCCTTGGATAATAAACGTTTGGTTTCTGAAAAAACAAATACAGAATACCGAAAAGAGTTTGGACAAATAGGTATCACTTTAAGCGATAAATTATCGTGGAAAGAATGGACCGACGTATATAAAAAACTAATATTTTGGGAATTGGAATTGGATGCTGTGCAGGATAAAAGCATGTACGATGTATTGGTGATGCAAAAATCAGATGCGAACTCTCAGTTCTTTAAATTTGTAGAGCGGAATTATTTCAACTGGTTGAATGGCGCAGATAAAAATCCACCGGTTATGAGTCATACACTTATCAAAAATAAATTCATGAAGGAGTTGGAAACATCTGATAAAGTGTTTTTGATAGTGATAGACAATTTACGTTATGATCAATGGAAGATCATTCAACCCATCATTGAGGACTATTATAAAGTAGATAGTGAAGACACCTATTGCAGTATTTTACCAACGGCTACTCAATACGCGCGTAATGCCATTTTTAGTGGCTTGTTACCAAGCGAAATGCAAAAACGTTTTCCTAATTTATGGTTAAATGATGAAGATGAAGGCGGAAAGAACATGCACGAAGAGGAATTCATGCGTGAACAACTAAAACGCTTGGGTAAAGAGGTGAAAATGAGTTATACCAAGATCACTAATTTTGCTGCCGGAAAAAAATTAACTGAGAATTTGAGTAATTTATTGAATAATAAACTCAATGTGATAGTTTATAATTTTGTGGATATGCTCAGCCACGCCCGCACCGACATGGAAGTAATCCGTGAATTGGCCGATAATGAACCAGCGTATAGAAGTATCACAAAAAGCTGGTTCGAACATTCGCCTTTACATGACATCATTAAACAGTTAGCCGATAAAAAAATAAAATTGGTGATCACTACCGATCATGGTACTGTACATGTTAAAGAACCAACCAAAGTTTTAGGCGATAAGAACGTGAATAATAATTTACGTTACAAGCAAGGCAAAGCTTTAGATTATAATCCTAAAGAAGTATTTGAAGTAAAAAATCCGAGCGATGCATTTTTACCCAAGGTAAATGTGAGTCAGAGATTTATTTTTGCTAAGGAAACTCGTTTCTTCGCCTATCCAAATAATTTCAATTACTATGTGAATTATTACAAGAATACATTTCAGCATGGTGGAATTAGTTTAGAGGAAATGATCATTCCCTATATTACTTTAAGCGCAAAATAAATTGTAATGGAATTCAAAAGAGATATTACTTCTTTAGAAAGCCTGCCGCAAGTTGCCAAAGAATTATTGCAAACTTTTAAAAATGAACGCCTATTCCTTTTTGATGCTCAAATGGGTACAGGCAAAACAACATTCATAAAAGAACTTTGCAAACAGTTAGGAAGTGATGATCATTTTAGCAGCCCTACCTATTCTATCGTAAACGAATACAAAACACCAACACATACCATCTTTCATTTTGATCTGTATCGTTTAAAAAATAAAGAAGAGTTATTTGATATTGGCTTTGAGGATTATCTTAAACACAACACCTATTGCTTTATTGAATGGCCTCATTTAGCACTCGATTTTTTAATGTCGGGCTCGTTCGTAAAAGTGAGCCTTGAAGTGGATGGGGGAAAGCGTTTTTTGAAGGCTTCAAATAATTGACAATCAACTATTTAAAAGGATGTAAGTTTTCCGCTTTTTGTTAATAAGTTTCATTCACCTTTTTTAACATTTAAGACAATAAACACGCTGTTTTCATGTTTCTCTTATTGGTGTTTTCTGACAAGATCCATAGAACCATTTTTTTATTCGGCTGTTGCGCCCTTTTTTTAGGTGTTATGTTAGGAACAGTTCCAACAAGCGTACCACAGTTCATTTTATTAGGTAATTGGATATTGGAAGGAAAGTTTTTTGCGAAATGGGAAAAACTAAAAAGCAATAAATTATTTTGGGTGCTTAGTGCCATTTTTTTTATTCATGTGATCGGACTTTTTTATTCCGAAAATTTACAAGATGGCTTAAAAGATGTGCGCACAAAAATCCCCTTGATCCTCCTTCCACTTATTTTTTTTACAACAGGGCCAATCACAAAAAAAGAATTGCATTTTCTCTTTTATAGTTTTATACTCGGTGCCTTTATCAATATTGCCTGGTGTTTGATCTACAACAAACTATTACATGATACCGAAACTGTAAGAGATGTTTCGCGTTTCATGAGCCACATTCGTTTAGGTTTTTTAATTGATATGGCCATCATTTTTTGCGTGTACTTTGTAATGCACTTTGATGAGTTCAAATTAAAAGCGTTCTTCAGTTCGCTGGCTCTTTATTTTATAATTGGTTTATACGCGCTGGGTTTAATGACAGGGCTTGCTAATCTCATCATCATCACCGCTCTGTTCCTCACCTTTGTATTATTTAAACAAAGTAAAATTGGATTTGCTGTGCTTTCCCTTGTTTTTATTTCGGCAAGCGCCTATTTTATGAATAGCATCAAGAACTTTTACAAAGAGAATTTTGATGTGAAAAATGTATCAGTGAACCAAGATCTACCACTGTCAAGATCAGGAAGAGTGTTTGACACCTACGTATTCACAAATCAGGTGGAGAACGGTTTTATAGTTTGTAAGAACATTCAACCTTTGGAATTACAAAAAGAATGGAACAAACGCGCACCTAATGATTCGTTCGATCTTAAAACACAATACAATATTGACAGGTATTTTACTTTGGTAAGATATATTTCCAGCAAAGGCGAAGTAAAAGATTCCGCTAGCATTAGTAATTTAAGTAAAGACGATGTTCTTGAAATTGCTAAAGGAATATCAAATATCAAATACCAAAAATGGTCGTTCTTTTACAAACGCGTTTACGAATTGATGTACGATTATTTTGAATACAAGAACAATGGCAGGGTAAACGGCCACTCCTTTACCATGCGTTTGTTTTATTTGAAAGCAGCCTTATGCGCAATTAACGAAAAATGGCTGTTCGGAACAGGAACAGGGGATGTTCAAGACAAAATGAACGAATGCTACGAACATTCGGGTTCGCCCTTAGATAAAGAATGGTATAAGCGTCCACACAACCAATTTGTAACTATTGTTGTAGCGTTAGGATTAGTTGGATTAGGGATATTTTTATTGTCGTTGTTTTTCCCGGTATTCTATTTACGAAATCAACTCGACGCTTTATATTGGTTGTTTTTTATTAGCGCCATGGTTTCCTTTTTATTTGAAGATACTCTGGAAACGCAAAGTGGCTTAAGTTTCTTCGCTCTTTTTAATACACTTTTCTTAAGCAGGGCTTATTATGAACGCATTAAAACTGTTTAGGAATGTGCATGAAGTGAGTTCTTACAAGGCGCGTAAAAATTTTAAACCGGAGCTTACAAACGTATGTGAGGATTTAAAATTTTTACGCAACGCAGTAGGAAATCACTTCATGCGCATTCCTTAAAAAGAAACAAATTCTTCAGGATTAACGGGCGTACCATTGTACCACAATTCAAAATGCATGTGAGGTCCTTTGCTATTTATTCCGGTATTTCCAACACTACTAATTACTTCACCTGTTTTTACGCGTTCGCCGGTTCGTTTATTTAAATGTGAGTTATGTTTAAACACACTCATTAAATTATTGCCATGTTGAATGTGAATGATATAACCATCTTCCACCGTAAAGCCAGTGTAAATAATTGTTCCGTCCAATGGTGCCTTTATACTTTCGTCAGGTTTTGTAACAACGTCAACACCAAAATGATCTTCTTGTATATTATACGATGTAGTTACCAATCCTTTTACCGGACTATAAAAAACCAGATCGTTCAGGGCTTTTGTTTTTGTGTATGCTACTGTTGCCTGATTACCTTTATTTTCTTCGATCTCTTTTCTAAACTCAAGATCATTCTTTGACGGCTCGTTATTTATCTTTGAATAATCTTTTAGAGAATCTTTTTTTGGTTTTAAAGGATTTGGTTCCTCTTTTTCATTAAATACATTAATAAGGTTATTTATATATTCCTCTTTTGCATCCAAAGTTTGTTCGATCGAATCGGCTCGTTGTGTGATCTTTAAAAGCTCTCGTCTATCATATACATTGCCGTAACCGGGAATATACTCTCGTAACGAGGTTAGAGCTATTAAGCTGATAACCAATGTGGTCATTACAATTGTAATGGCCGAAATAGCTATAATAAGGCCTAAAGGCGAAAGCTTTACCGAGAATTTCTCGCCAAAGGTCTCATCATTAAGTATTACCAAGCGATAGGCCGTATTAAGCCAATGCCTGGCGCGTTTTAAAAAGCTCTGTTTTTCCTTAACCATAACCAACCGTAAAGATGCGAAAAAAATATTTTATACAGGAAACTTGCAAAACAATTAAAGTTTCCATAGTTTTGTCCCCGAAATGCAACAAATGTCTACAAAAAGTAAAATATTACAAGGTGCCGAAGACCTGATATTTAAATATGGTATCAAGAATATCACCATGGATGATATTGCTCGTCATTTAAGTATAAGCAAAAAAACCATTTACAAATTCTACAAAGAAAAAGATGAGATCGTTCATTCGCTGATGCAACATAGCATAGAGAATGATAAATGTCGTTTCAATAAGATTCACGATGGCACACAAAATGTAGTAGCCGAAGTATTTGAGATGATGAAGGAGATGCGAGAGATCTTTAGTAAAGTAAATCCCATTGTATTTCATGAGCTGAGTAAATATTACCCCGAGACCTGGAAAGAATTTCAAAAATTTAAGAGTGGTTTTATTCAGGAGATGGTAGAGAACACATTGATAAAGGGCCAAAAAGACGGCTACATTCGAAATGATATCAATGTAAAACTCATGGCCAAGTTGCGTGTTGAGAATATTGAGATGACACTCAACGGCGTGTTCTTCACAACCGATAAAACGAACATGGTTGAAGTGCAATTGGCCATCACCGAACATTTTTTATATGGCGTTTGCACATTAAAAGGACATAAACTAATTAATAAATATAAGAACATTGAAGAAGAATAATATGATAAAAAAACTGATAGCAAGTTTTGTTCTTTTGAACGGACTTGCATTTGCACAGCAAAAAGCTTCTTTTAGTTTGCAAGAGGCCGTAGAATATTCGATAAAGAATAGTCCAAACTACTCAAACGCCGAGTTAGATCAAAAAAGTGCAGTGTTTCGAAAAAAAGAAATCACAGGACTAGGTTTGCCACAAATAAATGGAAGCATTGACTTTAAGGATTACCTAGAGATTCCAACTTCTCTATTTCCTATGAGTGCTTTTAATCCAATGGCTCCAGCCGATGCATACATGGCGGTTAAATTTGGATTGCAATACAGCGCTACAGCAGGTTTTAGTGCCTCCCAATTAATTTTTAGTACCGACTATATTTTTGGTTTAAAAGTTTCGAAAGAATTCCTCAATCTCTCTAGGATCAATGTTCAACGTACAAAAACAGAATTAGTAGCCCAAGTTTCAAAAGCATACTATGGGGTTTTAGTTGGGAAAGAAAGATTAAAATTATTAGACATAAACATTGTCCGACTCGATAAAACCCTTACTGACCTAAAAGCCTACAACAAACAAGGTTTCGTAGAACAAATTGATGTTGAAAGATTAGAAGTGGCAAATAACAATTTAGTAACAGAAAAAGAAAAGGTTGCGCAACTTATAAAAACAGGCGAATATCTTTTAAAATTCCAAATGGGTTATAAGATCTACGACGAGATCAGTTTAACCGACAGCCTTAACGTTACCGATGATCTTAAACAAGAATTAGGCATCACCAATATCGATATTTCAAAAAGAAATGATTACCAATTAGTAGAATCACAAAAAAGACTATCTGAAACCGATGTGCAACGATTGAAGTGGGGTTACTTACCAACACTTGCTGCTTATGGCAGCTATCAATTAAACACACAAAGAAGCACAACAAATATATTTGAAACAGACAAGACCAATGCCATGAAACAATGGTATCCAATTGGATTGATTGGGATAACATTAAATCTAAATATTTTTGACGGCATGCAACGTCATTATAAGATCCAACAAGCAAAAATAACATTAGAAAAAAATACTAATACCTTGCGAAACATAGAAATGGCGTCACAAATGGAATCTACTATTTCTGCTATTATCTTCAACAATTCATTAAAGACCCTAGAAAGCAATAAGCGCAACATGGCATTAGCTAAACACATTTACGAAGTAGCACAAAAAAAATACGATCAGGGTGTTGGCAATAATTTAGAGATCTTAAATGCACAAACATCAGTTCGCGAATCGGAGGTTAACTATTACAATGCCGTGTATGAAGCGCTCATTTCAAAAATAGATTATTTAAAAGCAACAGGAAATTTAGTCAAATAAAAAATTAAATATATGATCATGCCTCTTACAAACAAAAACAAAATGCAAATTAGAATTGGTCAAAAACAATGCTGATAGCACTCACTGTGCTTCTTGCATCTTGCGGATCCAAAGATCCTGAAGATCTTGCAGGCTTAAAGGCTAAGCAAGCTGAATTAAAAACACAATTATCTGATATTGCGGCCAAAATAAATAAACTAGAAGGCGATTCAGGTAAAAAATTCGTATTGATCGAAGCAGCGCCACTAGTACCTGAGATCTTTAAAACATATATCAACGTTCAAGGAAGAGTTGACGCCGAAGAAAGTGTGTCGTTGGCTTCAGAAATTCCGGGAACTATTACTAAGATAAATGTAAAGGCCGGTGATGAAGTAACCAAGGGGCAAATACTCGCTGAAACAGATGCGAGAGCCATTCAGCAAACCATTGCCGATCTTCAAACAAACACTGAGCTTGTAAATCAACTTTACGAAAAACAAAAAGCATTGTGGGATCAAAAAATTGGTACCGAAGTTCAGTTTCTTCAAGCTAAAACGCAAAAAGAAAGTATGGATAAAAAAATGAACACTCTGCAAGAACAACTTCGCATGAGCAAGATCATTTCACCAATCGACGGAACAGTAGACGCAGTAGATATTAAATTAGGTCAGCTTACCGCACCGGGCATGCCGGCAATTCGCGTTATCAATTTCAATAACCTTAAAATAAAAGCTGATCTTGCCGAAAGCTACGCTTCTAAAGTTCATAAAGGCGATGAAGTGATAATCAAGTTCCCGGATTCAAACGACACGTTAACTTCAAAAATAAGTTACTCAGCTAGAGCGATCAGCGCCATGTTTAGAACGTTTGGTGTTGAGATCATTCTTGACAATAAAAAAGAATTTCATCCAAATCAAATCGTCATTCTTAATATTAATGATTATCGTTCTGCAAAACCAGTACTGTCTGTTCCATTAAGCTTTGTGCAAAAAGATCTTAACGGACAATCGTATATCATGATCTCTGAAAATGATAAAGCAACACGACGTAATATTACCATGGGTAAACAATACAATGGAAAAGTTGAGATCCTAGATGGCATTAGCGCTACTGATAATGTGATCACTTCCGGATATGAAGGATTGAATGAAGGAGATCTAGTAAAGATTAAAAAATAAGAATTAATAAGTTGTGAGTTTTAAGTGTTTAGTTCTTAATAACTGAATCAAATAATTAAACACTCAAAACTAATAACTAAAAACTATTAAAGTATGGATTTCAAACAATTTAAACCAAGTAGTTGGGCCATTGATAATAAAACTGCCATTTATATTGGCATGATCATTATCGCCTTCATGGGAATTAGCTCCTACAATTCTCTCCCAAAAGAAAGTTTTCCGGACATTGTAGTTCCAAAATTCTTCATTAGCACGGTTTACGCAGGTAACTCTCCAACTAATATTGAAAACACCATTACAAAACCTCTTGAGAAAAAATTAAAATCAATTCCGGGCGTAAGAAAATTAACGAGTAACTCCATGCAGGACGTTTCGCTTATCACTGTAGAATTTAATACAAGTGTTAGCGTTGATAAGGCCCGTCAGCAGATCAAGGATAAAGTTGACGAAGCAAAACCCGACCTTCCCGCCTCCATCACTCGCGCTCCTTTTGTAAAAGAATTAGCTTTCTCTGAAATGCCTATCATGTATATAAACATTGCAGGTGATATGGAGCTGAATAAGCTAAAAGTTTATGCCGACGAATTAAAAGATCGCATCGAAGGTTTAAAAGAGATCACCGAAGTAAAAATGGTTGGCGCTCCCGACCGCGAGATCCAAGTGAACTTAGATATGTACAAAATGCAAGCCATGCAAATGAGTATGGGCGACATTGAACGTGCGATAGGAAGTGAGAACATTGCCATCAGTGGCGGACAAATTCCAATGGATGGGACCAAAAGAACTATCAGTATTAAAAACGAATTTAAATCCATTGAAGAGATCAAAGATCTGGTGATCGGCTCTCAGTCGGGTGCACGCTTATACTTAAGAGATTTTGCAACCATTGTTGATACCGCGCGCGAATCAGAAAGCTACGCGCGTTTAGCCGGAAAAAATGTAATTACCTTAAATATCATTAAACGTGCAGGAGAAAATTTGATCTCGGCCTCTGATAATATTAAAACGATCATTAAAGAACTGAAGGAAACAAAATTTCCTCCAAGTGTTGTGATCAAAACCACCGCCGATCAATCTGATAAAACAAAAGTTACTTTGCACGACCTCATCAATACCATCATCATTGGTTTTATTTTAGTGACCATGATCCTCATGTTCTTTATGGGAGTTACTAACGCATTATTCGTGGCCTTATCTGTTCCGCTCTCCATGTTCATTGCCTTCATGTTCATGCCAAGCATAGGCTTTACCATGAATATGATCGTACTCTTTGCATTTTTATTGGCCTTAGGTATTGTGGTGGATGACGCCATTGTGGTAATTGAAAATACACATCGCTTATTCGATAATGGAAAACGAGATATAAAAGTAGCGGCAAAAATGGCCGCAGGTGAAGTATTTTTACCGGTATTAAGCGGAACCATCACTACTCTAGCACCCTTCATTCCTCTTGCATTTTGGCCTGGCATGATCGGAAAATTCATGTACTTTTTACCAATAACGTTGATCATTACCTTAGTTGCATCCTTATTTGTAGCCTATATCATCAATCCGGTATTTGCAGTTGATTTTATGAAACCACACGATGAAGAAGCCAAAAATTACGGGCGCATCAATCGTAAATCAGTGATGCGTTTAATTGTTTACGGATTAATTGCTATTGTAAGTTATGCTAGTGGTCATCTTGCCATTGGAAATTTAATGATCTTCTTTGCATTATTTATGCTCGCTCATCGCTTATTCCTATATAAAGTGATAGAGAATTTTCAAACTAGAACATGGCCTGCAATTCAAAGAAAATATACCAATATTTTGATCTGGGCTTTAAAACGTCCTTACAAACTTTTACTAATGACGCTTGGTTTGTTTGTACTTTCTATTATACTCATGATCGTTCGTCAACCAAACGTGGTATTCTTTCCTCAAGGAGATCCTAACAATATTTTTGTTTACGTTAAATTACCTGAAGGTACCGATCCATACAAAACAAACCAGGTAATGAAGATCGTAGAAGAAAAAGTGAACAAAATAGTTGGGGAGAATAACCCGATCGTTTCTTCACTTATTACAAACGTTACCATTGGTGTTACCGATCCTCAAGATGAGGATCAAAGTTCTTACTCCAATCGCGGAAAGATCGCTATTAATTTTGTTGAATTCGCCGAACGCAAAGGCCAAAGTACCATGGATTATTTGATCCAACTTCAAAAATTAGATTGGAACATTGCCGGCGCCGAGATCACTGCCAACAAAGAACAAGCAGGTCCTCCTGTTGGTAAACCGATCAATATTGAGATCAAAGGTGATAAGTTTGAAGAATTAGTTGAGAACGGAAAAAATTTAAAACGCTTTTTGGAAGAAGCCGAGGTGCCGGGCGTTGCAGATCTTAAAACAGACTTTGTTGCCAACAAACCCGAGATCGTTTTTGACATTGATCGCGAGCGAGCAAATCGCGAAGGTATTTCATCTATTCAATTAGCCATGGAAATTCGTAAAGCGGTATTTGGAATTGATAACCCAAGTAAATTCCGCGATGCCAATGATGAATATCCAATTCAATTGCGTTATGCATACGATCAACGCACAAGCATCGAACAGATCAGAAATATCAAGATCACTTTTCGTGATATGAATATGGGTGGGATGTTACGATCTGTTCCTCTTTCGGCTTTTTGTGATATTCGTTACGAAAACACTTACGGTGGAATTAAACGTAAGCAAAACAAACGTGTGATCACTTTATCATCAGATGTTCTAGAAGGTTTTAATGCGAATAATGTGGTTATTCAATTGGAAAAAGCCGCCAAAGGTTATAAGCCAACAGGAGCTGTAGAAGTAAAATTCACAGGGCAACAGGAAGAACAAGCCGAAACAGGAGCATTTCTTGGAAGCGCTTTAAGAACTTCTATCGGAATAATTTTACTAGTACTTGTTCTTCAGTTCAACTCTATTGGAAAACCAATTCTTATTTTATCAGAGATCCTTTTAAGTGTGATAGGTGTATTATTAGGTACAGCCATTTTTAAAATGGATATGAGTATTATTATGACAGGTATTGGTATTGTTGCCTTGGCAGGGATTGTCGTCAGAAATGGAATATTACTTGTAGAATTTGCCGAAGAGTCGCGGCACAAAGGCGTGAGTTTGTGGGAAGCAACAGTTGACGCAGGAAGAACACGTATGACACCTGTAATTTTAACAGCTACTGCTGCTATCTTAGGATTGATTCCTTTAGCTGTTGGATTAAATATAGACTTTGAAGAATTATTAGCACACGGAAAACCACACATACATTTTGGTGGCGATAACGTTGTATTCTGGGGTCCTTTAAGCTGGACCATGATCTTTGGATTAGGATTTGCAACATTGCTTACTTTATTATTAGTTCCCGCCATGTATTTAATTAGCGAGCGATTAAAACGCAAATCTGAAGTGATATTGCTTCATTTTGATCTACCAAGAGCCACCATGTATATTCCTTTCTTTGTGATCGTTTGTAAAGTGGTATTAAGATTCCAGGGTAAAAAACTGGATTACGGAAACCTCGATAGATAGAAATTCTCTTTAACAAACTGAACCGGCAATTAAGAATATGATTGCCGGTTTTTTTTATTCCTAATTGAATAATTAGAATCTAAAAAAAGACCTATCTTTATTTAGATTTGAGAGCCCATACTTTTAAAATATTTATTCTTTTTGTTCTTATACTTTCTTTAGGGTCTGCGCGTGCCTCAAAACCTGATAGTTTAAAAAAAGTTCTTTCTACAAAAACCACACCCGAAGAAAAGGCCTTTATTTGCGGCGCCATCATTTCTCACTTTGAAACCAATTACGATTCAGCTCTTTTTTACTATACTAAGTATGCTGAACTTTTTAAAACTCTCAAAAGTAAATTTGGAGAGGGTTATTTGAATTATAATGCAGGATTTGTGGCCCTTGAAACCGCCAAATATGATGAAAGTAAAGATCACCTAAATAAAAGCATCATAACTTTTATTGAGTTGAAAAATGATACCATGCTTGCCAAATCATATATGCGCCTTGGTTTTATCTATTACACACTGGGTGATTATGAAACATCCAACAAAACGTATTTTAATGCTCTTGAAATTGCTGAGAGGGTTGGCCATAGTATGATCACTGCTTGGGCGAATAATTTAATTGGGCTCAACTATCGTTCAAAACCAAACCCTGATTATAAAAAATCATTAGAGTATCTTTTTAAAGCATTGGAAATTGACAAAAAAGCGCTTAACTACGGAGGCAACATGGGCATGGTACTTTTACGAATTGGTTCGGTGTACACACACATGCGCGAATATGAGAAGGCTGAACTTTACTTGAATGAATCGATGAGACTTGCAGATAGCTTGGGCCGAATGACGAATAAAAAATGGACACTCGAAGCATTTGCCGGTTTATACAAACGAAAAAAAGAATATAAAAAAGCCGTAAATATTTTAGAGAGATCGCTTGCTATTTCAAAGCAAGAAAAAGAAGTGCCCGGAATTATTATAACGTATGCAAGTATAGCAGATAATTATATGAATCTTAAAGATCTTAAACTCGCCGAAACCTATATTGATAGTGCAATAGCTCTGAGTTTAAAAACAAATGTATTTCAAACGCTAAGCTCGGTTTACCTAGTAAAATCAAAGATATCCGAAAGCAAAGGAGAAACCGCTATCGCTTTGCAATATTATAAAAAGGCCATAATGGTAAAAGATTCGCTTTTTTCGGTACAGAACAGCGAAAACATAAACCAACTCGAAACAAAATTTCAAACGCAGAAAAAGGAAAAAGAGATCACCTTATTGAACAAAGAAAAAGAGACCGATCAAAAATTAAAAAGTATCTACATGATCGCGCTTTGCGTGGCCGCGCTGTTTATTTGCATCATTATTTTTTCACTCTTTAAGATCAATCGTTCTAAAAAATTAATTGCTTTACAAAAACTAGAAACCGAAAAGCAAAAAGATCTTGTATTGGAAAAACAAAAAGATATTACTGATTCCATTAATTATGCATTGCGGATCCAAGAAGCTATTCTTCCTTCGCCTCATATTAATGAAGATCTTTTTGAAGAGTCGTTCATACTTTTTAAACAAAAGATATTGTAAGCGGAGATTTTTACTGGTACAATAATAAAAATGGGAAAAAGATAGTTACCGCTGTAGACTGCACAGGTCATGGTGTTCCGGGTGCCTTGATGAGTATGTTAGGAATGACTTTTTTAAATGAGATAGTTAATCATATGGGTATCACAACACCGGCTGCCATTTTAAGTGAACTGCGTGACAGGGTAAAAGACACTTTGAAACAAACTGGATCTGAAGGAGAAAGTCAAGATGGCATGGATATGGCTTTGATAAGTGTTGACTCGAATACTTTACAATTAGAATTTTGCGGCGCTAATAATCCATTATGGATCTATAGATTGGAAAATGGTAATACAGAACTAATAGAAATAGACCCGGATAAGCGACCTGTTGGCTATTTCAGGGGATTGGGAATACCTTTTACCAATAAAGAGTTTCAATTAAAAAAGGGCGATCGAATTTATTTATTTACCGATGGATTTGCCGATCAGTTTGGTGGACCAAAAGGTAAAAAATTCAAGTACAAACAGCTTCAAGGTCTTCTTGCAGTTATTGCCGAAGAACCAATGACCCAGCAATTTAAAATACTCTCCGAAACATTTGATGCCTGGAAGGGAAGTTTAGAGCAGGTAGATGATGTTTGCGTTATCGGTTTAAAGGTTTAAAACTTTTCGCCTTCCAACCGCACCACAACCGCGCTCGCCACAGCATTTCCAACAACATTCGTAGCACTTCGGCCCATATCTAATAACTGATCTATTCCCAATAATAAAAGCAATCCTTCTTGGGGAATATTGAACATACTTAAGGTTCCGGCAATAACAACCAAAGAAGCTCTTGGTATACCAGCCATTCCTTTACTTGTAACAAGCAATATCAACATCATTTTTATTTGATCGCCTGCAGTAAGATCCATGCCATAACTTTGCGCAATGAACATAGTGGCAAACGTCATATACATAATTGAACCATCCAGATTAAATGAATAACCTAATGGCAACACAAAACTCACAATACGATTACTAATGCCATGTTTTTCTAAAGCTTCAATTGTTTTTGGCATGGCGCTTTCGCTACTGGCTGTACTAAACGCCAAAAGAAGAGGTTCTTTTACATCCTTCATTAAAGCGAAGAATTTTATCTTAAATGCTTTACAAATGAGAAATAGAACAACGAACACAAAGAACAATAAGCCTCCAAAGAAACAAGCGATGAGATAAATATATCCCCCAAGCAAACCAACGCCCTGTTGTATGACAACGGCCGTAATAGCTCCAAACACACCAATTGGCGCAAACGACATCACATAATTAGTTACTTTGAACATTACGTGTCCTAAACTCTCACACGCGTCAACTATAAATTTACCTTGCTCCTTAATAGATGCTGCTGCAATACCAAAGAACAATGCAAATACTACAATTGGCAATATCTCATTATTTGCCATCGCACCAATAACACTATCAGGGATCACATGTGAAATGAAATTTTTTGCCGTTTGCTGACTTGGTTTAACTCCGGTAGATGCCGTTTGATCAATAGAACTAATATCCATTTTCTTTCCCGGTTCAAAAATATTTACGATCACTAAGCCTAATGCCAATGCAATTAATGTGGCCGAAGTAAAATATACCAAGGTCTTTACGCCTATTCGTCCTACACTTTTAAAATCACCAAGTTTTGCCACACCAATAACTAAAACAGCAAATACCAAAGGTGCAATGATCATTTTGATCATACGTAAAAAAATATCACTGAGTATGGAATAATTTCCGGCAATGTCTTTCTTGGCTGATGATAATTGAGTTTCCTCATATTTCTTTGCAAGTTTCTCCACCTCTCCTCTTACCTTTGGATTTTCGATCTTATTTAATTGTGTACGATCAACCTTAAGTCTACTTCCGGTAATTGACGAATTAATAATAGATCCAATTATAATACCCAGCACCATGGCCAGGATAATTAAGATGATGAGTTTGTTCTTTTTAAAATTCATGTTTACTTCTACTTTGGTAAATTAAAAAAAATGTTTGCTTTCATTTTAAATCCCGAAGGGATTAAATGTAATAACACCGCATAAAATGCGGTGGCTAAAACTAAAATCGCACTCTCACAACCGCAACGCGGTTGAATATTCCTAAAGCAAATACTTTTCATCATATTCAATTCTATGTTCTTTTAGCAGTTCAATATATTCCTCCTTGAAAGTTTTTATTTTATGGTGTTCCTCTTGATTGCTTACATATTCAATAAGTCGGTCTTTTTCCTTGGCAGTATAAGTGAAAGCACCATACCCACTCTGCCATCCGGTGAAATTTTGGAAAAGGCCTTCTCTCTTAATATATTCCGAACTTGCCAGTTTTATATCTTTCACAAGATTAGCCAATGCGACCGAAGGATGAAGATGTGTTACTATATGCAGATGGTCCTCGATGCCATTAATGCGGTATAAATGACATTGTTTATTATTAAGAATGCCACCAATATACTTAAATAACGCTTCCCGGTTTGGCTTTAGGAGTGTTCGTTCGCGGTTTTTAGTGCTGAAGACGACTTGATAAAGGATCTGCGTATATGTGCTCATGTTTTTATCTTTTTCATTCAACCCTTTCAGGGTTGCAATTCAGCATTTGTTTTTTACCCCCAGTTTCAATGGTGGTTATTTCACATTAAAGCCCTTCGGGCTTTGATCTATCAAAGGATCAATATCAAATTTTTACAATGCCTCCTGTAATGTTTCCATTTTCATACCACGCGATCCTTTAATTAAAACCGTAGCGTTTTTTATTTGATGCGCTCTTAAATGCTCCAAACACTCCTGTGTTGTTTTAAATGTTTTGAACGAATTGCTCTCTAAAGATGCAAATTCATTTCCAACCAATATCACATTGCTTAGTTTTTTATCATTCAGTAAATTCACAATGGCCTGATGCTCTGCTTTACTGTAATCTCCCAATTCAAACATATCCCCTAATAACAACCATTTTTGTTCTGCTTTATAGTCCGCAAAATTTTCAATGGCCGCTTTCATGCTATTAGGATTGGCGTTATACGCATCCAATAAAATAGAATTACTTTCTGTCTTCACCATTTGAGAACGATTCATCGCAGGCACATATTCACTCAAAGCTTCATTTATCATAGCATCTTCTACATGAAAATGATGTCCCACGCAAACAGCGGCCAAGCAATTAATGAAATTATATTTTCCGGTTATTTGGCTTTTTACCAATGGTAATTTATTCCAATCCTTATCTCCATAGCGTGTCGTCCATTTGAACGATACCATTTCGCCATCGGGAATATATTTTCCAATGGTATCGTATAACTTTGTGGTTCCATAAGAGATCTTGTCATTATCCTTTGCCAATTCATGCAAAACCTCATCATCGCCATTGGCAAAAACTTTAGCGTGCTTTTTTTGTAGGTATCTATACAACTCACTCTTGCCTTTTTTTACACCTTCAATGCCTCCAAAACCTTCTAAGTGCGCTTTGCCTATATTAGTGATCATTCCAAAATCAGGATCAGCTATCTCGCACAGTTCATTAATTTCTCCTTGGTGATTGGCGCCCATTTCAATGATGGCAAATTCATGATCAGGTCTTAACTTTAGTAAAGTTAACGGAACACCAATATGATTATTTAAATTTCCTTCGGTAGCCAATGTTTTATACTTCTTTGAAAGCACCGCATTGATAAATTCTTTATGCGTTGTTTTTGCATTACTCCCGGTGATCGCTAAAAAAGGAATTTTAAATTGTTGGCGATGATGATGCGCAAGTTCTTGTAAAGCCATTAATCCATCGCCTACTAAAAAGATGGTTGTGTTATTGGCAAACTTCTCCTCATCCACTATGGCGTATTTACAACCTGCCTCAATTGCTTTTGCTGCTAATTCGTTGGCATTAAAATTCGGGCCTTTTAAACTAAAGAAGATCGAGCCTGGAATTACTTTGCGGGTATCGGTTGTTACATTATATCCGGCATCTACAAACTTCTTATATAATGCATCAATAGATAGCTTCTCAATCATGTTACAAAATAAAAAAACCCCGAGGCTTACGCTCGGGGTTATAGAATGTTTTTATCAACAAATTTACTTGCCTAATCCTACAGGACTACCAACACGTGTCATAGCACAACGGAAACCTAACCATGCGTTAGCTTGACGTTGATCTAAGAAACGACGAGTACCAGGATTTAAGAAGTATGCACGGTCTCTCCAGCTACCACCTTTAATTACACGAGATTTATCGTTGATCAAAGAGGTTTTTGCGTACTCATACATCATCTTTTCTGATTTGTCGGCATAAGAATCTTCACCTTCTTCAAAGTAAATACTCGAGTTTACATCACCATCTAAGTAGTTAATGTAATCGGCAGTTTTGTAATTTCTACGCTCATCTAAATTATCTGTTGCAACAGTATTAGATACCTGGCGCCATTGAACACGGCCCGGGATATCTGATTTACCTTCAGGTGTTGCGTTATTGTTATTGTAAATATCTTTTGACATTACTGTAAGTACGCTATCAGTAACCTCAGCAGTTTCACCACTCACACCATGTGTTGAAGGAGGGTTAACTTTGTGATTGAATTTTTGGTAAACCGGACCATCAACGTTAGTTAAAATCTCGCCACCTAAACCACCAATTAAAGTTGTACTATCACGCATTTGCGTAGTAAAGATATTACCACGGAAAGGACGGAACTCATCCGCATCCTGTCCGGTGTTCGGGCGATAAACGTCCATTACCCACTCAGTAACGTTACCGGCCATGTTATATAAACCGTAATCGTTTGGCCAATATGAATAAACCGGAGCAGTTACATCGGCATTATCATTTAAGAAACCTGCAGTACCCATATAATCACCGGCACCACGTACAAAATTTGCGTTGATCTGACCAATGTATTTATCAGTTGCGTTACGCACACCATGACCATTCCAAGGGTAGATACGACGATCAGTGATACGCTCACCAATGGTGTTTCCAATTAAACCATAAGCAGCATATTCCCACTCAGCTTCTGTTGGTAAGCGATACTTTGGTAAAAATATACCATCTTCCATACGTACATCACGCTCTGGATTTTGCTCATCAAATGAAGGTAATTTTTGTTTTAACTGACCTTGCCATTTACCTGATAAATAAGCTTCAGTTGAAAAATAATCTTGATCAGAAGGACTTGGTGTATGCTCTAATAAACCTTCGCGAACTAAAATGAATTCGTTAACGCGGTCAGTTCTCCAAGCACAAAAATCATTTGCCTGTAACCAGTTCACACCTACAACCGGATAATCACGGTAAGCAGGGTGACGTAAATAATACTCTACATAAGGCTCGTTATAAGCTAATTTTTCGCGCCATACTAAAGTATCAGGAAGGGCTTTATAATAGATATCCGGAAAAGTAGGACCAAATACGCGTCCTGTCCAATATAAATACTCTAAATAAGAGAAGTTGCTTACTTCGGTCTCATCCATATAGAATGAAGAAACAGTAACTTTTCTAGGAATATTGTTCCATTCGTAAGTAACATCATGTTCGGTACGACCCATTGTAAAGGCTCCACCTTCTATTAATACAAGTCCCGGACCGGTCTCTTGCTCTTCATAAGGCACCTTTTCAAAACCACCATTGGTTGGGTCATTATAAGCCCAACCGGTTGCCGGCGAACGCTCCTGGGTACACGAAACCACAGCAACAGCCATAATGACTGTCAATGCTTTACGGTTTTTTATCCAATTTATATTCATAAGTTCTTACTGTATTTAAACGGCTATAACGTTATATAGTTTAAAAGGTTACAAAAATAATTAGAAAGATGGGCAACTGATGGTCCTATACTTCTTCTTCTTTTGCTTACACTCGAATTGGATCTGCAACGAAATTTCGTGTGATCCAGCGGTGTTACCACTTAATTTTGAGACAGTTACGTCGTAACTATACCCAAACTTGAAGTTGTTGTTCTGTAAACCTATTAGCGCGATAACGGCATCCATATTACGGTACCATAAACCGGCTACAAAAGCTCCTTTAACATAATATAGACCCAAATTCAACTGTTGGAATTTTTGTTGAGCTTGGAATAAGATATTTGGCGATAAGTAACTCTCGTTACCCTTTTCTAGTGGAATGATCAAACCTGCATGTCCTGTGAATTTTGCGGGTAATTTAGATACTCCTAAAAGACCCTCATCAGGTTGAGTGATGTGAGCTGCAGAGAATCCAAAGAAATAGTTTTTGCTGTATCCTAATACACCTGCCGTAAAATCGGCGTTTTTCTTAGATGATGAAGGAACGATCTCTGAAGTATTCCAAACGAAACCGCGACGGGCATCGATCATATCTCCAAAGTTCAAACGGCCCTTATCCAACGTTTTTTGAAAATAAGTAGCTTGGATACCAAATTTTAACGAAAACTCACGGTTTATAGCCGCGTGATATGAATAAATTAAACTAGCCTGAGTGTTTCTTAACGTTCCGCGAGCTTGGTCATCGCTTAGAACAATCAATCCTAAACCACCCGACATAAAGTCGAAATGCTGGTCGTAAGACGCTGAATACGTAACGTACTGTCCTGATAAGTTAGGCCACTGATTGCGATAATTCATACAAACCCTTGCGCATCTGGCGGTACCTGCAAATGCAGGGTTAAGGTATAAAGGATTCGCATAAAACTGCGTGAACTGAGGATCCTGTGCCTTCAAGTCGCTTGAAACTACTGAGAATACAAGCAATATAAATAAAATACGTTTCGTCATGATTTCTGTGCCAAACCTACATTACAAATATAATAATGTATTTTTAAAAACAAAAACATTTTCTTAACAATATTTTTGCTATAAACACGTTCTAGATTTGTTAATATTACGGTTCCCATTATGAGGTTTTCGCTTTTTATTTGCTTGTTTCTACCCAATTTGTTCCTTTTTGCACAAAATGCAGAAATTGCCGGTGTTTTTTCTATTGAAAAGAGCAAAACTCCTATTTCCAATATTGTTAAACTAAATGCCAGCAGTTTCGAAAAAGTAGTTGTTAAAAACGCCTTGTACGATCACAAAAAGAACAATTTACCTTATTTCCTTAAAAGTAAAACAAATTCGATCAATACCAAAGCAATTGGGAAGTTAACTATTGTTTCTGAATTAAAACTTAATGCTGAAGCCGCGAACATCATTAAAGTTAATTTTGGAAAGTATTTAAGCAGCGAATTTCAAGTTTCATCAAGTCATGGCATCTCTGTTAACGAAACAATAAGTTCTTGCCAGATCATTCCTTTCAAAATAAATGAACTTGGAGAAGTGATAGAACTAATAGACTATTCCATTTCATGGGATTTGGTAGCTAGCGCAAACAAAACCAGCAATGCAAACACGTTCAAAAGTAATTCGGTATTAGCCAGTGGTAAATGGTATAAACTTGCAATAACCAGAGACGGTGTTTATAAATTGGATTTTCTTTTTCTCAATAGTTTAGGCATCAATATGAGCACTCTTGATCCAAAAAATATTCGCATTTATGGTAACGGTGGTGTTATTCTTGCCGAACAAAATGAAGAATTTAGATACGATGATCTGGAGGAGAATGCTATTGTTGTAGCCGGCGAAAGTGATAATGTATTCAATACAACCGATCATGTTTTGTTTTATGGAAAAGGCATGACGCGTTGGGATAAAAAACTTGACTACAAAGGACTTTTATTTTCGCCTTACAATAATTTTTACAGCGATACTACCTTCTATTATTTGAATATAGATATTGGCGCAGGTAAACGAATTGCTTCGCAAAATTCAGTTGCAACTCCCACAAACGTTTCAACATCAACTTACGATTATTATAATTGCCATGAAGTGGATCAGATCAACTTTGTAAAAAGCGGTCGCAATATGTACGGCGAATATTTTGACGTGAACACAAGTTATAGCTTTGTGTTTGGAGATAATAATTTTGTAACGGGAGATACTATAAGAGTTGAATCAACCGTGGCAGGGAGAGGAACGATAGCTAATCATTATAATGTTTCGGTAAATGGTTTAAGCTATAATCACTCCATCATTGGATTCGACATCTCTAATTACTTGGCCGATTTTGTGGTACTTGATACAAAATTTGGGAAAGCATTGAATAATAATGCAACAAGTATCACAGCTAGTGTTAGTCGCTTAACTCCAAACACTGTTGGTTGGATAGACAAAGTTGCGATCAATGCTCGTCGCGAATTAGTTTTCAATGGCAGTACATTTCAGTTTCGCGACAAAAGAATATCAGCACCCGGAAACATTTGTAATTACAATGTGAATTCAAATGGCATAAGCGGTACTACCATTTGGAATATCACTGACATCATTAATCCATATCAACAAAATTACACAACTAGCGGTAGTATTTTGAGCTTCAATGCTAATGCCGATTCCTTGAATGAATATGTGGTATTTAGTTCTTCTAATGTTTTACAACCAACTTATATTGGCACGGTACAAAATCAAAATCTACACGCGTTAACGCAAGCCGATTATGTGATCATTTCGCCTACGCAATTTTTACCTTATGCAAATCGTTTAGCAGCACTTCATCAACAAGAAGAAGGATTGACCTACGCGGTTGCAACGCCTGAACAGATCTATAACGAATTTTCGAGTGGAAAAATAGATGCCAGTGCAATTAGAGATTTTACGCGCATGCTATATACGCGAGGAATGGCCATAGGAAAGCCAACAAAATATTTACTTTTATTTGGTCGCGGTTCTTACCTCAACAAAAATGGTAGAGCAGGAAATACAAATTTTATCCCAACCTACGAAACTGAGAATTCAGTTTCTTATATATACAGCGTTGCCTCTGACGATTTTTTTGGATTAATGGATCCTCAAGAAGGATATGTTGCGGAAAATGATCAAGCAGATGCTATGGACGTTGGCGTTGGACGTATCATTATTTCAAACGCCGTGCAGGCCGATAATGTTGTTAAAAAAATTGAGAACTACTATAGAAAAACAGGCATCACTGCTACCGCTCCCGATAATTGTTCTATCACTCAAAACAATCAGATCTTTGGTGATTGGCGTAATCACATTATGTTTTGTGCTGATGATGCTGACGGTGCTCTGCACATGAGCCAGGCCGATAATTTAGCAGGTAAAGTAAAGGCTGCGTCTCCAGCTTATAACATTGATAAAGTTTATATTGATGCTTATAAAGGTTTATCCACTCCTGGAGGAAAACGCTATCCCGACATGCAAGCCGCTTTCAACAACCGGGTAGAAAAAGGATGTTTGATTATGAATTATACAGGGCATGGAGGTGAAGTTGGCTTATCGGCTGAACGTGTAGTGGATATTGCCAGCATCGACGCTTGGAGTAATTTTAATACCTTACCGCTCTTCATCACCGCCACTTGCGAATTCAGTCGTTATGATGATCCTGATCGTGTTTCTGCGGGTGAATTGTGTCTGCTAAATCCAAAGGGAGGTTCGATAGCAATGCTTACTACTTGTCGTTTAGCTTTTTCAAATTTTAACGAAACCTTGAATAACCGCTTGTTTGATTATGTGTTTAAAAAGGTAATCGAAAACAACATTAATAGAATGCCTGCACTTGGCGATATCATCCGCCAAACAAAAGCGAGTTTAAAACAATACTTCTTTTATTCTAACTTCCATTTATTGGGCGATCCTGCTTTAACGCTGGCATATCCAAAACAAAAAGTTTACACCACGCATATCAATGGTAATCCAATAAACGTGAGCATAGCTGATACTATTAAGGGTCTTTCAAAAGTTACCATTAAAGGTTACGTAGGTGATACCTTAGCAAATAAATTTACCGGCTTTAACGGATTGGTTTATCCGGTGATCTATGATAAAAGCGAACTTATCACTTGCCAGTTAAATGATCCGGCCTCTTCAACAACTCCGGGCACTTTAACACCATTCCAATTTCAATCACAACAAAACATTATATACAAAGGGAAAGTAGAAGTAAAAAATGGTGATTTTACCTTCTCCTTCATCGTTCCGAAAGATGTATCGTTCAATTACGGAAAAGCCAAATTCAGTTATTATGCAACTGATGGATACACCGATGCAAACGGAAATTACGATAGCGTGAGAGTTGGTGGTTTAAGTCCCAGTGCAACAGTTGATACCGAAGGACCACAAGTAAAATTATATTTGAATAGCAAAACATTTGTGAGTGGTGGAGTTACTGACCAGGATCCAATTTTAATGGCTGAGGTTTCCGATTCAACAGGAATTAATACTGTGGGTACAGGATTTGGACATGATATTACCGCTGTATTAGATGAGAATTCAAATAAACCTTATGTACTTAACGAGTATTACGAATCAAATTTGAATAGTTACCAAACCGGCAAGGTAAAGTATCAATTAAAAGAAATTCCTGAAGGAAATCACACTCTTTCATTTAAAATATGGGACGTACAAAATAATTCATCAAGCATTAGTACGGATTTTGTGGTTACTAAGGACGAAGACTTGGCCTTGAATATGGTATTAAATTATCCTAATCCGTTTACAACAAACACAAAATTCCTTTTTGAGCATAATCGCAACTGCGAGGATATTAAAGTGATCATTCAGATATTTACTATCAGCGGAAAATTGGCAAAAAGTATTAACCGCACAATAAATTGCGAAGGTTTCCGTAATGAAGGTATAGTTTGGGATGGCAGAGATGATTACGGAGATAAACTTGGAAGAGGAGTATATCTATACAAGGTTGCCATAGTAGACAAAGACAATAAAAAGGCTGAAAAAATCGAAAAATTAGTAATACTTAATTAGTATATTTGGCGTCCCAATTCAAATGGAAAGAATTAGTTATAAAAAAATAGTTATTTTACTTTTAGTGGCACTTGCTTCATTACGAAACTCTGCACAAATAAGTTCACAGGCTTTAGGCGGAAGCACCATCAATCCTATCACAACGGCTGTTCCTTTTTTATTGATCAGTCCTGATAGTAAACATGGTGCAATGGGCGATGTTGGTGTAGCTACAGATGCCGACGCTAATTCAACACACTGGAATCAAAGTAAATTAGCCTTTGCCGACAAAAAATTTGGCGTGGCTTTAACTGCAACACCTTGGTTACGCAATTTAGTTCCGGATATTTATTTGTATTACCTCAGCGGTTATTCAAAAATAAGTAAGCCTAGCGCAAAAAATCAACAAGCGGTAAGTGCTTCGTTACGTTATTTTACATTAGGAAATATTCAGCTAACCGATGCCCAAGGAAACAGCACTGGTGATTTTAAACCGAATGAGTTTGCACTTGACCTTGGCTTTGCACAAAAGTTAGGAAAGAATTTTTCTACAGGTGTAGCTTTCCGTTTTGTAAACTCTAGTATCAGTCGTGTTTACTTTAATGGACAACAAGGTAATGCTGCCAGTACCGTGGCGGTTGACCTTACCATGTATTACAAAAGCAATGTATTTAAATTGGGCGATAAAAAAGCTTATGCCACAAGCGGTTTAGCATTCACCAATCTTGGAACAAAAATAAAATACAGTACCGAAAAGAATTTCATTCCAATGAACATGCGTTTGGGCGGTGGCTTAAAAGTGAATATGGATGACTTCAATACATTTGGTGTGTATTTAGATTTCAATAAATTATTAGTACCTACTCCACCTATTTACCAATATCAAACAGACAGCTTAGGAAATACAACCACGCAAATTGCTATTGACCCTACTACAGGCGCTAAAGTAATTGCTAAAGGAAAAAATCCAAATGTTCCGGTAGCACAAGGTATTCTTCAATCGTTTGGTGATGCGCCAGGTGGCTTTAAAGAAGAAATGAGCGAATTTAATATTAGTACAGGACTAGAATACGAATACAATAAAACATTTGCGGTGAGAGCCGGTTATTTTCACGAACCAAAAACAAAAGGTGCTCGTCAGTTCTTTACAGTTGGTATTGGTTTAAGATATAGTATTGGTAGTTTAGATATCTCTTATCTTATTCCTCGTACATTAAACAATCCATTACAGAATACATTCCGTTTCTCGTTAGGATTTTATTTTGACGCGGATACTAAGAAGAAGGAAGAGCCTGTAACGCCTTAAATCTTCCAAATTTTTAGAGGCAGGTTAATTCGTAAGCTCCTTAAATTTTTCGGTGATCAAAAACGTGGCGCGTGAATCGGCCAAACAATAATCTATCAGATCATCTTTCATTTGTTGCTTTTCGATGATATTATCGAGCAAGCGGAACGTTACAAACGCATTCATGGCTTCTAAACCCGATGTTATTTGTTCGTCTTTAAAAGGATCATCATTTAATATGGCGAGAGAAACAGCCTTTAAAGAATAATTCCCTTTGAATTGATAATGGAAAAATAATTGCTCGTGAATGATATCAGAGATGTCGATCATTTTTGAAGCAACAGTTTTTAGATCCGCGTGAAGGTCAGAATATAATTCGGCAAGCTCTTTGATCACCATATTCTCTAAACTCTTATCATATACTAATAAGGATTCAAAATTTTTTGTTTGTTCGATCAAAGATTCGGCAAAACTTCTTCTATCATCGGGCTCGTGATCAAAAAAGAAAGCGTGCTCACCCTCTTCCGAAACCAAGGTGTATAAAAACGGAACTTTTTGAAATGGTTTTGTGCCAATGATCTCAGGAACAGGTTGACCCCATATTTCCATATCCATTGCAGCAACCGGTTTTTTTATTTTCGAAAGGATCTTTTTTATTCCGGGCTTATCAAAATAGGCTTGCTTACTTTTAGTGGATTCAATTTGGATCTTTAAACTTTTAGAGAGATCATTTGTTACCGGAATATCACTTATGTTTTTTATACCGCTATTATACCAATTAAATACATGATCCTTATTTACCTTTCCTAAAGTGAATACACTCTCTTCAGAAGAAACACCTTTCCAGCAAGTTCCAAAAAAATCACATTCGTATGGCGAGAAGCAATGCTTACCAATATCAACATTAGGGATAACATTTTGCTCGATCACTTCATTGGCTTCTGTTAATCTTGTTTGAATGTATCCATAATTTCTCAAGGCATCTTTGATGATACTTCTTCTCTTAAATAAATTCTTAATGTCTAAGATCCCATCAAATACATACGCATCGTTAATAGTTACAATAAAAAAATCTTTCAAGTCAGGTAAAGTATTCTTAACTACATAATATTGCAGACAAGCATCTTTAATATAGATCTCCGATATTTTTACTGAACTTTTTACTTCGTAAGCAAAATAACCTTCATCGGTTAACACCAAAATATCTACCATTACCATAACGCCACTGTATACTAATGTGGCTTCGTAAATAACCGGTGTGCGTTTTTCAATTAATTCTTTGGTGTATTCAATGGCTCTCCCTTTATTAGAATCTGTTTCCACCACATTTATTCCTCCAGGAAATAATTGTTGTGCTAAAGCGCCAATATCATGTCCGCGTTTAAAAGTTAGTTGTTTATCAACGCTAGGTTTATCTCGTAAATAATAATGATTCTTGTAAAAAAAGAAAGCTTTACGACACTGCTCAAATTTTAAGAAGGCTGTTTTGCTGATGTAATTGCCTGCCACTATAAACTCTTAAGTTGTTGAATGGTTGCCACAGGATCTTTGGAACCAAATACAGTATTGCCTGCAACTAAAACGTTTGCACCGGCTTCTACTAATTTTTTGTAATTGTTAAGGTCTACTCCCCCATCAATTTCAATAAGCGCGTTTGAATTATGTTTCTTTTTAAGTTCTGCTAATTGCTTTACCTTATTATAAGTGTTCTCAATAAATTTTTGTCCACCAAAACCCGGGTTCACACTCATCACACAAATAAGATCAATATCTTTAATTATATCCTCCAACAAATGGGCTGACGTATGCGGATTAATTGCCACACCCGCTTTCATTCCTAAACTTTTTATATTTTGAACACTGCGATGTAAATGCGTACAAGCTTCGTAATGCACAGTTAATACTTCCGCGCCCGCATCTTTAAAAGCTTGCGCATATCTATCCGGATCAACGATCATTAAATGTACATCCAAAGGTTTTTTAGCATGCCTTTGAATGGCTTTTAAAACCGGAAAACCAAAAGAGATATTCGGAACAAACACACCATCCATTATATCTATATGAAACCAATCGGCTTTAGAGTTATTGATCATTTCGCAATCGCGTTGGATGTTTGCAAAATCGGCCGATAAAATGGAAGGGGCTATTAAGTGTGACATAAGGTGCTACAAAGTTACAATATTCTCCTAAAGTAATGGTAATGTGGAAGTTTTGAAGCTAAATGTTTCAAAATATTTCATTTGTTAAACTACTGATAACCAGACCTTAATTTGGCTTTTGGACAAAAAATTGTATATTCGTATACGTTTAAATTAAACCTTTAATAAGGAATACCGTCAAACCTCGTATAAAGCAAAAACAACATGAAAACAAACAAATTAATTTTAGCTACTGCGGCAATACTAATGGTAGGCTCAATGGCTTTTACATCTTGTAAAAAGAAACAAGCATTTAAAGAAGAGAATGGACAATCGTCGGAAGATAACCGTAACGTGCAAACAGAAAATGATGCAGCCGTTAACGAGATCAATACCGAGGTTGGTAACGTTGCCAATATGCACGGAAGAGGCGAATCGGCAAACGGTATTAATGCTATTCATAACGCATTAGGAATTACTGCAACAGGTTACACCGTTAACTTAGCCGATACAGCTAATGGAAGTATTACCATTACGTATAACGGAACTGTGGTGAACAATCGTAAACGTGAGGGAAGTATCAAATTAACTATCCTTGATTTTACAAATGGTAAACGTTGGAAACAAGCAGGCTGTATAGTACAAGTTGAATATATGGACTACAAGATCACTCGTGCATCGGATGGTAAGTTCATTAAATTAAATGGTAAACAAAATCTAACCAATATTTCAGGCGGAACATGGTGGGAATTATTGATTATCAAAACACAAACAAGTTTAGCTAGCTCAGTTACAAGTGTTGGTGGTTTAAATGTAACATTTGATGATGGCAAAACTGCTGTGTACAATATCAATCGTAAATTCACCTATACATTACCGGGCGGTATCTTAACATGTACAGGCGAAGGAATTGGTTCATCTGAATCATTGAACAGCTTAGAAAATTATGGTACAACTCGTGATGGTGATGTTTTCACTAGCCAAGTATCAACTCCAATTGTTTGGAACTGGACTTGCGGATAATGAGCTCCAACTCAAGGTGCTGTTGAAATTAAAGTTGACAGCAAAGAATTCTCATTGAACGTAACTTTTGCCGTTGATAAAGACGGAAACGCTGTTTCTGTAGCTGCAAACAGTTGTGCTTACGGTTGGAAAGTTGAGTGGAAACACAAGAACAAAACCAAGAAAAAAGTATTTGGTTATCTATAGTACATAAAACATTATTATAAAAAGAACCCTTCCGAAATTCGGAGGGGTTTTTTATGGGGCGGAGCGGGGGCTTATCCTCCTCTTTAGAGGAGGTGTCACGAAGTGACGGAGGAGTATTTTCATTCTCTTGATAGAATCCTCCGTCGCTCCGCGACACCTCCTTTTTCAAAGGAGGATAATCCCTCGGGCTCTTTGGTAAAAAAATAGCAACCCGTAAATAACAGAATGACCTTTTTTGTTAAACGGCACCATTCTTGCATCAAATAGTGTAAATTCGTATACAATGAAAACATTTCTACTTGGCCTTTTAATAATGTTTGCTCCACATGCATTTGCACAACAATCTATGAGTGCCAATACTTCTTCAGTATCTAATTGTCTTTGCACCGGTAATATGTGGGATCTTTCGATACCATTTAAACCAAATGTTACATTTACTCAAACAGGAATAACACATCGCATTTTGTTCACCAACTATAATTTCAATATTCCCACCTCATGTACTGTAACAGGATACGAAGTGAGTTTTTCGTATACCAGCAACATAACGAATCACATCGTAAGAGATTCAATGGTGTACTTATTGAACGCTAATAACATTTCAGGGATTTCTCAAGAATTACTAACTCCTAATTACGTTGGTAATGGAAACATCACCTTTGGCGATCCAACTAATTTATGGGGAGTATGGTTGGGAGCGCCAGATATTAATAACCCGGGGTTTGGATTCAATTTCAAATTATATTCAGCTAACCAAGGCGTTAAATTTGGTTTTACAAATGGTGCAACTATTACTATCCATTATATTCTTGCAAGCGGAATAAAAGAATCGCAAAGTGGAAGTGCCACCACAAAAGTATTTTTAGATAAAAAGAATGTATTATTAAGCACCGATCTTCCTGAAAACTCGGAAGTAATTATTTACAATATTCTTGGAACAAAATTAGTATTCACACGATTGGATGCAAACTCTAGTAAGCAACTGGACCTTTCGAATTTGAGTGAAGGGATCTATGTTTATACAATTAAGGCAGGGAATAGAGAGAGATCAGGAAAATTCATTCTTGAATAACGCTTTTAGAGGCAGAAACCACGAAGCGCGCTTTGCGCTTCACAAAGTAGGCACAAGGAACACAAAGAAATACTAAACTAAAAAAAGCTCAGCAATTGCTGAGCTTTTGATTTTAACTTTGTGTTCTTCGTGAAAAAACTTCGTGTCCTTCGTGGTTAATTTACCCGAATGCATTAAACCCCGTAACATCCATTCCTGTTATCAGTAAATGAATATCATGTGTTCCTTCGTAAGTAATTACACTTTCTAAATTCATCATATGACGCATAATTGGATATTCGCCGGTAATTCCCATACCGCCATGAATTTGACGAGCCTCGCGTGCAATTTGTAAAGCCATGTTTACATTATTACGTTTGGCCATACTAATTTGTGCAGGCGTTGCGCGGTTCTCGTTTTTTAAAACTCCCAAACGCCATGTTAGCATTTGCGCTTTGGTGATCTCGGTGATCATCTCCGCTAATTTTTTTTGCGTTAATTGAAACGCGCCAATTGGTTTACCAAATTGAATACGCTCTTTGCTATAACGTAATGCGCTATCGTAACAATCCATAGCTGCACCAATTACACCCCATGCAATTCCAAAGCGTGCGCTATTTAAACAACCTAAAGGACCTTTTATGCCTTTTACATTCGGGAAAATATTTTCTTTCGGGATCTTAACATTATCAAACACTAATTCGCCCGTAGAGCTTGCGCGCAAACTCCACTTACCATGTGTTTCAGGAGTGGTAAATCCTTCCATGCCGCGCTCAACTATCATTCCGCGAATATCACCCGCTTCATCTTTTGCCCACACAACGGCTATATCTGCAAAGGGCGAATTACTGATCCACATTTTTGCACCGTTCAATAAATAATGCGTGCCTTTATCTTTAATGTTAGTGATCATTCCACCCGGATTACTTCCATGATCAGGTTCTGTTAAACCAAAGCAACCCATTATTTCTCCGGCTGCTAATTTTGGAAGATATTTTTTCTTTTGCTCCTCACTTCCGTAAGTAAAAATAGGATACATTACTAATGAGCTTTGTACAGACGCTGTTGAACGCAATCCGCTATCGCCTCTCTCTAATTCCTGCATGATCAAACCATAGGAAATATGGTCTAATCCCGCTCCACCATATTCCACAGGTATATAAGGACCAAACGCGCCAATTTCGGCTAAACCTTTGATCCATTGTTTTGGAAATTTTGTTGTTTGACAAGCCTCTTCTACAATTGGAGTTACTTCCTTTTTTACCCAAGCGCGGGCGGTTTCACGGATCAATTTATGTTCATCGCTTAATAGTTCGTCCATTAAGTAATAATCGTGTGCCTGAAAATTATCGCTAGCCATAAGAATTTAATTTAGGCAAATTTAAGGAAAAGGAACGGGAATAAGAGAATTTAGAAGCTTTTTAGTTGCCCTTAAAAGAGTATTTTTTATTGGATTATTATGCGCCTTATCGGGCCTTCGGCTTTAGCCAACTTGTAAAGCATAAATGCCGCGCCATCGCACAATGCCACGCTAACGTGTGCGGGGTCTTTTGCCCTTAGGGGCAAAAGCCTCCACCACGTTGCGGCATTAATGCTTTACTTCGTTGGGCTAGCGCCTCTGTCCCGGGCGTGGCGGGACGGTAAAAGAGGCAGGCAGATTCAGGAAAAAGATTTACAAGATTACTTTATTTCTTCAAAATCAATATAGTCGCCATCCGTAGAATTGGCTTTTGGAGACTTATTTTGCTTTGTATCGGATTCTACTGTAACACTGCCCTCAGGCCTGGTAGACTGGTTATGATTATGCGTTTCGTATTTGTTATAGATAACGGTTTTTTTTACGCTCGCGCCTCTAAACATACCTACAATTTTGTAAACAACCCAAATGATAATTATGGTCCAAATGACGTCTCTCATGACTTTAACCCGGTTTGTACATTAGAGAATCTACTGCGAGACGAATGCCCTTCAAAACAGCAAACGTTGTCACTTTCTCTCATTCGCCATAGGAAAAACTATGCCTCATTCGCGAAAGTGTCTGTTTTATTGGGCATTCGCCTCTCGCTACGATTTCTAATGTACAAATCGGGTTCACAAATATCGGTATAATTTTGATAATGAAAATGGGTTTACCATTTATTAAGAGTACAGTTGACCGACCCGTTGGCCGATGGAACAGATGACAGTTTGATTAATTCTATTATTTTCGTAAATTTATATCATGCAAAAATCAACCATCATAGATGCACTAAACGAGTTCCCTAAAAAATTCAATCTTGACGAATTTCTTGAACGCCTGATTGTGATTGAAAAAATTGACGAAGGAATAGAAGAAGCCAAAGCAGGTAAAACCGTTAGCCATGATAAGGTGAAAAAATTGGTTGCTAAATGGCACAAGTAAGCTGGACTAAAAAATCGCTGAAAGACTTACGGGCAATTAACGATTATATTTCGCTCGACTCCACGTTCTATGCCGCAAGATTTATTTCTAAACTTATCCAACGAGTTGATTAATTGATCGATTTTCCTCAGTCCGGACGCATGGTGCCGGAAAAGAACTTAGCTGAAATTAGAGAATTAATAGAAGGTAATTATCGAATTTTTTACCGACTAGGTAAAGGAAAGATTACCATTTTAAGAATTCACAATGCTGCAAGAAAAATTAAATAGCCCGTTAGAAGTAGAAAAACTACACATATAAGGGAGTTAGCAGTAATAACGACAGACAAACGATAGGCAGTAAATATTATGAAAAAAATATTATGAATTGCATTGACATTTATAGTTTTAATTTCTTGCGAAAAAGAAAAGAAATTACTTATCCTACATCAATGACATATGGCGACAATATTTTGGCCATGGACAACATAACGCAGGGTAAAGACTATAGCTTTGGTGCTAAGCTTGGCAAAAAAGCAAGTTTAAAAATAGTTATGTCAAATTTATCTGTCCAGACAAATACAAATTTTCCAAAGCCAGTTTGGTTTTATTCAAATCAACAAGGCTGGACGGTATCAAATTATGGCTCTGATGACACTCAGACTTTTACTTCAAACAAAGCCGGCGATGTAATTTTAGACATTTCGTTTAACGGTAGTCCTGGCTCTTGTAAAATAGACTACTATGAAAATTCTTCATCAGTGACCAAGACAAAGACTCTCAATTGGTAGGACAAAGTTACTACTACTAACAGCGTGTAGACACAACCCATCGCCTAAAAATTCCAGATCTCCCAACTTTTCTCCGCTTGCAATTGCAACATGCTTAAACCATTAATGGTTGTTGCGCCTTGGGATTTTGCTTTTTGTAAAAACAAGGTTTCTTCTGGGTTATAGATCAAATCGTAAACCAAATGTTGTGAAGTGATGCATTCGTAAGGAATATTTGGGCACTCGTTCACGTTGGGAAATGTACCAACCGGCGTTGTATTAATAATAAATTTACACGCATTAAATAAACGCTCGTTCAAGGCTTCGTAAGGAAATGTACCCTGGCGTTTTTTACTGGTGCTTGCAAAAAAAACTTCAACATTCAAACGGCGCAAAACAAATACAACTGCTTTAGAAGCACCGCCTGTTCCTAAAATCAATGCGCGGCTGTGTTGTGGTTCTAAAAATGGTTTTATGCTGCTTGCAAAACCATAGGCGTCGGTATTATGTCCTATTAATTTTCCGTTGGTAATTTTTACGCAATTTACCGCAGCAATCCCTCGCGCTTCAGGACTCAACTCATCTAAAAAAGGAATGATGCTTTCTTTGTAAGGAATGGTAACATTAAAACCTCGGAGCTCGGGGTTACGCGATAATACTTGCTTAATGTCTTCAATGTTCTCTAATTCAAAATTAGCGTACTCCAAATAATCTAAACCCAATTCCTTGAATTTTTTTTCGAAATATGCCTTCGAAAACGAATGTGAAAGGTTTTTTCCTATGAGGCCGTATTCTGCCATGTGGTTAGATGAGATTTTCTTAGATCTAATGTACGTAATATTTATAGGTCGCTCCTACGGAGCTTTTACAAAAAAATTAACCAACGCCCTTCGGGCTAATGATAGGACGCTCCTTCGGAGCTTTTACGTTGCGAAAATGGCTCCTTCGGAGCCAACTATTAATAAAAATAGGAAAAAAGCAGAACAGAACCCCGTAGGGGTGACCTATTGTTTTAATTTATTACGAAAAAATTATCGGCATGTGATGATAGATTCGTTTGTGAGATGATATTTTACGTTGCGGGACAAAATGTCCCGTCCAACCGTAACATCCAGATCTCAGGTTGAGCGGGACATTTTGTCCCGTAGGAAAACCCTCCTCCGCCATTTGCTCCGCAAATGCCACCTCCTCAAAGAGGAGGATGGGACTCGACTACTTCCCGAACTTTCCCTTCAAAGCCGCCAAGGCCGATTTCATATCATTAGGGTCGTAACTTGCTTCTTCTTTTTTTACTTCTTTGGCTTTAACTGCTGTTACATTTCCCTCGCCTTTCATTGAGAGAGCAATGCGCTTACGTTTTACATCTACTTCTGAAACATTTACCCAAACTTTTTGTCCCACTTTTACAATTTTGTTAGGATCATCCACAAAGGTATCGCTCAATTGAGAAATGTGAACTAAACCATCTTGATGAACTCCCACATCCACAAAAGCGCCAAAGTTTGTTACGTTGGTTACAATGCCCGGTAAACGCATGCCTTCGCGCAAGTCGTCAATTTCGTGAACGCTTTCATCAAAGCTAAAGATCTCGAAACTCTTACGAGGATCGCGACCCGGCTTTTCTAATTCGTTCACAATATCTTTTAGCGTTGGTAAACCAACAGTTTCCGTTACGTAAGTAGTAAGCTGAATTTTTTTGCGAAGGTCTTTCTCTTTTATAAGATCGTCAATTCCGCAATTCAAGTCGCTTGCCATTTTTTCTACAATGTGATAACTCTCGGGATGCACCGAACTTTTATCTAAGGGATGAACGCCGTCGCGAATACGTAAAAACCCTGCACATTGTTCAAATACTTTATCGCCCATGCGCGGCACTTTCATTATTTCTTTGCGCGATTTAAATGCACCGTGTTCGTTGCGGTATTCTACAATATTTTGTGCGAGTGTAGGACCAATTCCTGAAACGTAAGCCAATAATTGTTTCGAAGCCGTATTCAACTCCACTCCTACTCCATTCACGCAACTTCCAACAACATCATCCAATTTATCTTTTAGTAAATTTTGGTCTACATCATGTTGGTATTGCCCAACGCCTATGGCTTTTGGATCTATTTTTACTAATTCCGCCAATGGATCTGTTAAACGGCGCCCAATAGAAACAGCGCCGCGAACAGTTAAATCATGATTTGGAAATTCTTCGCGCGCAACATCCGATGCAGAATATACCGATGCTCCTGCTTCATTTACCATGATCACAGGAATACTTTTTGGAAGTACATCAATATTGCGAATGAATTGTTCGGTTTCGCGCCCTGCAGTTCCGTTACCAATTGCAATGGCTTCTAAATTATGTTTGGCGCAAAATGCCAATACCAAATTTTCGGCTTCGGTAACTTTACGTTGCGGCTCGTGCGGGTAAATTACGGTTTCTTCCAATAATTTTCCTTGCGCGTTTAGCGCAACCATTTTGCAACCGCTTCTAAAACCGGGATCGAGTGCCAAAATAGCTTTTTGCCCAAGAGGAGATGACAATAATAGCTCCCGTAAATTATCGGCAAAAACCTGAATAGCTTTCTCGTCTGCCTGTTGTTTGGTGAACAAACGTGTTTCGGCCTCAATGCTTGGCGCTAATAAACGTTTATAGCCGTCAACAATAGCTTCCTTTATTTGCTCGGCACATTCGCCTCGAGACGTGATCATTTTTTTCTCGATGGTGTTTAATGCGCTGTCTGTATCGATAGTAATATCAATAATTAAAAAATCTTCTTTCTCGCCACGGCGCATAGCTAACATGCGGTGACTAGGGCACGATGCCAATGGTTCCTCCCATTCAAAATAATCTTCAAACTTTTGCGCGGCGTCTTCTTTGCCTTTTATGATCTTACTTTTGATGATAGCCGTTTTTTTGAACTGCTCGCGAATAGCTTCACGAATAATAGCATCTTCACTCATGATCTCCGAAATAATATCGCGAGCGCCTTGTAATGCTTCTTCGGGATTTTCTACTTCCTTTTCCGCATTCACAAATTTCAAGGCTTCATCAAATGCACTTTGGCTTTTTTGTTCTAAAATAAAAAGTGCTAAAGGCTCTAAACCTTTTTCTTTGGCAATGGTAGCTTTTGTTCTGCGTTTTGGTTTGTAAGGCAAATACAGATCTTCCAATTTTGAAAGTGTTTCGGCTTCTAAAATTTTTTCTTTTAACTCTTCAGTTAATTTACCTTGTGATTCAATAGATTTTAAAATACTATCGCGTCTTACGTCCAATTGGCGTAAGCGCTCGATCTCGGTTTTAATATTTAAGATCTGAACCTCATCTAAACTTCCGGTCATCTCTTTTCGATAACGCGAAATAAAAGGAACAGTACCTCCTTCATCTAATAATTGTACAGTAGCTTTTACTTGTTGCGTGGTGATGTTTAACTCATCCGCAATTTTAAAAAATAGTTTTACGTCGCTCATAGTTTTTTCTCTCTGAACAAATATAATTCTACCAAAGAGGCCCTAAAACCTGATTTATCAACAGAAATAGCGAGAAGCGAACAATGTTAGGTTCCTATGAATTTTGTTGTATTATTGATATTCCTCTATCTTAAGTAGTCTGAAGAATTCCTCCTCCTCTATCTCGCGCACTTGGCCGGGTTGCATATCGCCAAGTTCGAGTCCTTCAATAGAAATACGGATCAAACGCTTGCAATCATGATAAACGGAGGAAACCATTTTACGAATTTGATGGAATTTACCTTCGGTGAGTGTCATGCGTAACCACGTTTGCGGAAGGTCGGCTCTAAATTCGTGTTCGCGCGGGGGTAAATTATCCGGTTTTTTCACAATATCAATTTCGCAATTAGCAGTGGTGTAATATTCGTCGCCCGTGATGCGAATAGAAATTCCGCTTCTTAATTTATGGAGTGCCTCGGGTGAAACAACTTTTTCTACTTGCACTAAATAGGTTCTTAAATGTGGGACTTCAGATTGAAACAATAAACGTGTTACTTTTTTGTTGGTGGTCAATATCAAAAGTCCTTCGGAATTATTATCTAATCTTCCTATGGCATGCGTGCCTTCAGGAAAGTCAAAATCCAGATCGCCTAATAAATTCACATTATCAGGACTGATGAATTGCGAAACCATTTTATAGGGTTTGTAGATAATGAAATAGCGATCCATTTGGCAAAGATACAGTTTTAGAGGCAGAAACCATGCTTCGACAAGCTCAGCATAAACTCCGCGCTTGCGCTCTCACAGAGGTTTGCACAGAGGTCACAAAGAATGGAATTGAGCACACTCATGATAAAGCCTTTTTTAAGATGCGGCTAAACGGTGCTGCCGCGTGAGCGATTGTAGCGGAAATCCTTTTTGCGTTTTTCACGCAAAAAGATTGCAGCGAAAAGCGCGACCCCGAGCTAGGACGAAGTTTGTAATGATGCGAGGGGGCACGCCCAAATTCTAAAAATAAAACCTACCTTTGATCTATGGGCTACTCCTCTTTATTAGAATGCATTAATGATCTTGAAAAACACGGGCATTTAATTCGCATTAAAGAAGAAGTAGATCCAAATTTAGAAATGGCTACCATACATTTAAAAGTGTTTGAAGCCAAGGGAAAAGCTGTGTTATTTGAAAAAGTAAAAGGTAGTAAATACCAAGCGGTAAGTAATTTGTTTGGAACATTAGAGCGCAGCAAATTTATGTTCAGAGATCGTTTTGAAGTGATGCAGGAATTGGTGAAGTTGCGCAATGATCCAATGAAAGCACTAAAAAGTCCTTTCAAATATTTGTCTACCGGAATTGCAGGATTAAAAGCTTTACAAAAAAAAGCATCGTTTTCCTCTACAGGATTTAAAGAAATAAAAATTGAAGATCTTCCTTTAATAAAACACTGGCCAAAAGATGGTGGTGCGTTTGTAACACTTCCACAAGTGTACAGTGAAGATATTGATAAGCCGGGTGTGATGGATTCCAATTTAGGAATGTATCGCATTCAGTTGAGCGGAAATAATTACAAATTAAATAAAGAAGTTGGTTTGCATTATCAATTGCATAGGGGAATTGGCGTGCATCAAACAAAAAGTAATAAAGCGGGCAAGCCATTAAAGGTGAGTATTTTTGTTGGTGGTCCGCCCGCGCATAGTTTAGCTGCTGTAATGCCATTGCCCGAAGGCATAAGTGAATTAACTTTTGCGGGTGCATTAGGTGGAAGAAAATTCCGTTATGCTTACGAAGATGGATTTTGTATTTCGTTGGATGCCGATTTTGTAATTACCGGTGAAGTTCATCCAAACGAAAATAAACCTGAAGGTCCGTTTGGAGATCATTTAGGTTACTACAGTTTAACGCATGATTTTCCGTTGATGCGCATTCATAAAGTTTATGCAAAGGAAAATGCCATTTGGCCTTTTACAGTTGTTGGAAGGCCGCCGCAAGAAGATACTGCTTTTGGTGCTTTGATACATGAGTTGAGTGGAAGTGCCATTCCAAAAGAAATTCCGGGAGTAAAAGAAGTTCATGCGGTGGATGCTGCGGGCGTTCATCCTTTATTATTAGCAGTGGGTAGCGAACGTTATACGCCGTATTTAAAAAGTAAACGTCCTGCTGAACTTTTAACGCAAGCCAATCGCATTTTAGGAACAGGACAATTGAGTTTAGCTAAATATTTATTTATAAGTGCGGGCGATAATTTAGATTGTCATGACATTGAAAAATTCATGACCCATATTTTTGAGCGCATGGATCCGCGCAGGGACTTGCATTTTTATACCAAAACAAGTATTGACACTTTAGATTACAGTGGAGATAATATCAACGAAGGAAGTAAGTTGGTGATAGCTGCTTATGGCGATAAATTGCGCAGCTTGGCTACAGTGCTTCCGGAAAAATTTAGCCAAGGAAAGTTGATCATGCCCGGCGTAGTGATGTTAACTTTTTCAGCGTTTAAAGATCATGCACTGGCAAAAAAAGAGATCGCTGAATTTTGTAACGAGATCAAACGCACAAGTGAATTGAATGGCGTAGCTCAAATTGTTTTACACGATGCGTTTGAATTCGGGAAGGATATTATCAAAGATTATCTTTGGATCACTTATACGCGTTCTAATCCATCGCACGATGTATACGGCGTGGATGAATTTGTGGAGAATAAACATTGGGGTTGTCATGGTGCCATGATCATTGATGCGCGGAAAAAACCTCATCATGCACCTGAATTAATTGTTGATGCATCAGTTTCTAAAAAAGCTGATGAAATTTTAAAGAAGTATCTTTAATTGATAGCCTTGCTAAGGAAGTCGAGATTGATCAATTCCTCAAGGGTATAACGCTTACCATTTACAAAAGCAACGATCCAAGCGTCTTTCTGTCCTTTTCCAATAATTTTTTTACGCAATCCTTCTGCTTTGTTAACGGTAGTGAATTGTTGTTGAGTAAAACGCGTAATGCCATCCGGATAATCAGGAGATTCTGCATTACCAAACTCCTTTAAATTTTTGTATTTAAAATTCTGAGGTTTACGGTAAGCGCCTATCTGGACTTTAAATACTAAACCGCTTGCACAATACTCTCCTGCTAACTGTAGCATTTGACTATAGACAGCGGGGTCGTTTAATGACTTCCCTTTTATAGGGGAAAGATCAGGGAGATTACTTGCTGAGCATGGTTCATTCGCAACTGCAACGGTTGGTGTTACGGCTAAAGTTGGTGTCTCGTTAGTTAATTTTGTTACAACAGAGTTTGTAGGAGGCACTGTTGTAGTAGTTACAACTGCCTTGGCAGTATCGTTCTTTGGGTAGTATAAATAGAAATCTTTTTTTACTTCCATGAACTTCTCTAAGGATGTAATGTCAACGTCTTCCAATAAAGGCGCAAAACCTTCACATGTTACTTTGATACGATACGTTGATCCGGGGCTGATAGCGAACAAATACTTTCCGGTTACGTTATTTGAATAAAAAGGGCCTACTAATCTTCCATCTTTATTTTTTGTTACTTCAATAATTGCCTCTACCGGTTTATCATTTCCATATACTACACCTTTTAATATGGCACAAACAGGTTTGTCGCCCAATATACCCGGTGATACAGTATAAATATCCTCTCCACCCTTTCCGCCTTCACTTGCAGGACGATTACTACTAAAGTAACCTTTATCTCCTTTTGAATTGATCACGTAATAAAGATCATCCTCGGTAGTGTTCAATGGCATACCCATACTTTTTGGTTCAGTCCACAGATCTTCTTTCATAATAGAGAACATGATATCATATCCACCAATACTATTGTGACCTTTTGAACTAAAGAATAAAGTAATTCCATCGGGGTGAATAAAAGGAGCATCGTCATCAAACTCTGTATTGATCGTTGATCCTAAATTTACAGCAGGACCCCAATCGCCATTGATCTTTACGCTTGCCCAAATATCTCGGCCGCCTTTTCCACCCGGGCGTTCGCTTGAGAAATATAATATTTGGCCATCTGATGAAATAGAACAACTACCTTCCCACGCTTGAGAGTTTACATTCTCGTTAAGTGGTTCAGGCTTAGAAAAAGTTGTTCCGGTTAAAACACTCATATATATATCTCCATTATTTGTTTCGCTACTTTGAAACATAAAAATATAGCGTCCATCAGGGGATATTGAAATGGCGGCATCGTGACCGTTTGTATTTATTTCGGCAACCGATTGAGGCACTCCCCATGTAGAATCTGCACCCATTACTGTTACGTAAACATCCTCGTGATATTCCCCTTCCGCTTCATCAGGCTGAAGTTGAATATTTACTTTTCCTCCAACACTTCTCTTGCCCTTGTATGTAAATACCATCACACCTTCATCTGTAGTGATGGCCGGGCCATACTCATCTTCATCAGTATTAACGGAGCTTAAATTCTTGAAATCGGCAATTATTTTTCCTTCGATCAGACTTTTTGCCGCTTTACAGTTTCTAATTAGATTGTCGGCTTCAATAAGATTTGCTTTCCCTTCTTTGGAAGTGTTTTTGTTAGTGGCTTTAAATTCTTCAAGTTCAACTATTGCTTTATCGAATTTATAATTCATATGATAAGCTTTACCCAAATAAAAAGCTGCATCGGGTGATTTTATCTCAATTTTTATTCCCTCAAATACTTCTACCGCTCGAGCCTTTTTCATATGCCCATAATTTAGGTTTAAATATTGCAAATTAAACCCTTAGTGTTCAGTGCATTAAAAAAAGATATTAAAAGCGGTCTTTTAATAACCCAAAGACCTTGATTTGTTTGTTTTTTACGTTAAATTAGAGGAATATCCATGGTTCCGGACACTATCCTACATAACCAAATTTGGCTTTTAACAGGCTTGATCGCTTTTTATCTTTTCTTTTTTGGTACTGTTATCTATTTCTTAGTTAAAGAAAAAGGAAGTTTAGATGATTATAATAAGACCGAGCCATTCCTCCATATCAACCTTATAAGGATCACTCTATTTTTTGCATCCTTAGGCTTGCCTGCATCTGCACTTTTTAGAATGTTCATTGAGCCTAGTCAACACAAAGATGATCTTTGGGTATTGGCAGCTAATGGAGGGTTAACCTTTGCGCTTTTTATTTTTACATTCATTCAAAAGAATAAATTAAATACCATTAAAAATCTTGTATTACTTACTTACGGACTTTTATGTTTAAGCATATTGTTTTGTTTGTATCTCACCGATCTATCTTGGTATTATGCCATTGGAACGATCATTCTTTTATCAGTAAGCACATCATTCATAAACTCTATACGAAATTTCCTTTTCTTCTCAATTTTAATAACCGCCGCTAATTTTAGCATCTCCTTCTTGGTTAAAACACCGCATTTGCATCCATACTTATTTTTATTTGCCGTTTGTTGTTTATTGTTTGTATCGCTATTACTCTTCATTAAGAATAATCAGCGCTTTTCTTTTTCTGAAACTATTTTAAACACCACAAAAGCCATTGTTATTGTTAGTAATGCCAAAGGAGAGATCATATTTGTAAATAATAAATTTAAAGAATCGCTTGGCTATACAGATGGCGAAGTGCTAGGAGATGGTTGGTGGAAAGTGAGACGATTAGTTGAAGGGGAAAACAACATCAAACAAAAGATCATTTCCGGTACAATTGAGAAAACATCTACTGTTTTGCTCGAAACTAAAACAAAAGGGAGAATCTGGATCCAGTGGGATAATAATCGCTTACCAAATGGAACCACCATCGCGATAGGAACAGATATCACTGAAAAGCAAGAAAAAGAAAGAGAATTCAAACACATTGTTGAGAACGCAAAAGATATAATTTATACAACAAATAGTAGTGGACAGTTTACATATGTGAATGAAATTGCCATTATGGCTACAGGTTATAAGAAAGAGGAATTATTTAAAAAGAATTTTAAAGACTTCATTCACAAGGATCACCTAAATAGAGTTATCGAGCATAATGTTGCAGAATTAAAACGTAACAGTAACGAAACCTACATTGAATTTCCTATAATAACTAAAGAAGGTAATGAGTTATGGCTAGGGCAACAGATCATTTTTAAGGTCGATCCTGTCACAAAGAAATTCTCGGGATCTCAGGCCATTTGTCGTGATATTTCGGAAAGGGTAAAGGCAGAGATAAAATTGAATAGCTATTATGACGATCTAAAAACAAATTACCAGTTAAAACAAGATATTTTAAGTGCAAAGACCATTGAGGCGCTTGCGGGAACGGTTCTCCATAATTTGATCCGCATTGCTAAATCAACTCAATTCATTACACTTAACTTTATTACCGGAGATAATTTTTTGAAGATATTTTATATTGACGCCATCAATAAAAAAATAACACATACTACTCAGCCGCTCAATGCCAGCATTAAAGAAACAATTGAAAAGATCACGAAACAAGACTATCATCACTTCACCACTAAAGAAGATATTCTATTGCTCTACATGCTCGACCAACCAAAATTTGCGAAGAGCGGACTGATACACGAATTCAGAGATAATGACCAGATCATTGGTTTTATAGGCTTGTATACCGACTTTCATTTTGATTTTTCTACGAGTGATACACATTACATAAGTGATATTATTAACTACGTAAAAAGCTACTATATCGAGTTTGAAAAGAACAAGATCATTGAGCGCAAGAACAAAGAGATCGAGGCATACTCTACACAGCTTGAAGTAGCTAATGAAAACTTAGAAACAAGGAATAAATTTCAAAAATTCATTATTCAATCCACCTCATTTGATGATCTAAATAATAATATTCTTAAAGAGCTGATCTTCGACACAGAGCATGTTAAAACGTTTTCATTCAACTATATTAGCCTAGATAATAAAGAATTAAAATCGTATTTCATCAATAAGAATAATACATTCACTTTTGAGCGCACTATAAAATTAACTCCACAACTTCTTGAGACGATCCAAAGCTGGCAAAGCGGCATTTTATTTGACTGGCGCGATGAGGATATTGAAATATATAAGGTACTTCAAGAACTACAGCAGCCAATAACTAATATTAAGTGTACGCTATTAGCCTGCATAAAGCCAAAACTCATTAATAGCGGTTTTGTTGGGGTGTTTTCTTTAAAGCAGAATATCTATTCTAATTACGACCTGACCACGGTTCAGGAAATAGCAAATGTTTTGCAAGTAGCCCTTAATCAGTTCGAGAACAAACAATTGATAGATCAGAAGAATGATGAGATCGCCGCTCAGAATAAGAACTTGGCAATTTTAAACGAGGCTCAAAACAAACTCATCAACAACATTAAAGTGGAAGATGTTTTTGAAGACCTATTAGATCTTTTATTCAATAAACTTAATAATATTGAGCGTGCATCGATCTTAAAATTTGATTTTGACAAGAAGATCGGCCAATTGCATCACATAAGTCAGAACCGAAGAGAAATGCGCTATAAAGATCTACCATTCGATCAGATCTTCATTTTGACTTCTTTTTTAAGTGAGGGGATCTACGATGTTACCGATTATGACCTAAAAGTGAACATGATCGAAGATGAGAAGAAATGGTATTACAGCGGAATACGATCGGCTTATGCGCTTCCAATTTACATCAATAACAAATTGTATGCGTCAATAAATCTATTCTCTAACATTCCGGGCAACTTTAACGAGATAAAGGCCACCGTCAATCAGATCATTTCCTCTACTCAACTGATCATTGACCAATTGATCAATAAGGAGATCATTAACGAGAAGAACAAGAATATTTCGGCAAACATTAATTATGCTAAGCGTATACAAGATGCGTTTTTGCCAAATGAAGATGCATTAAGGCGCGTATTCCCAAAATCGTTTGCTTTACTTTTACAACGTGATGCATTAGGCGGGGATTTTTATTGGGTAAAAGAATTCAATAGTTATTCGTTGCTTGCCGTTGGCGATTGCACGGGGCATGGTGTTTCGGGTGCTTTACTTTCCATTTTAGCAACTACCTATTTAAATACCATTATTGATAAATGGCAAAATTTTAAGCCGGGAATCATTATGGATCTTTTGAGTAATAGTATCTACAATTCATTTCACCAAAAAAATACCGATGCCGATGTGAACGATGGTTTGGATATTTCTTTTTGTACCTATAACAAAGCCGACAGAACATTATTATTCTCGGGAGCCATGCACACCATTTATATTAATCGGAATGGTGAGATCATTGAACATAAAGCAAATAGAAAACCAATTGGAGTTGAGAACAAACATTTAAAAGCTAACTACGACACCTTGTTCATTCAACTAGAATTGAACGACAAGATCTATCTACTATCAGATGGTGTTATTGACCAATTCAGTTCTATTACAGAAAAACGTTTAGGTAATAAACGCTTCAAGGAAATTCTATTGGAACTTGAGGTGATACCTCTAAAAGAAAGAAAGCGCAAAGTTCAAAGCGCTATTAATAACTGGCGTGCTAATGCCAATCAAACAGATGATATTTGTATTGTTTCGTTTGAGGTAGATTAGTTTGTTGCAGGTTTTTTAAGCAGCAACAAAAGCGCTCCGGTAATGAGCGCATTCATAATAATCAATTCTAATCCTATCTGGTAATCTCCAAAAATTGCTTTTGAATTTAAACTCATTAGATAGCATAAAATTGGTCCGCTTACACAGGCTAAAGGAACCCATTTATCTCGCAAATTCACTTTGGTAAATAATCCTATCATAAATAATGCGAGTAGCGGTCCATACGTATAACTTGCCACAATTAATATCGTATCAATAAGAGCACTTTTATTCAATTCTTTGAACACAAGAATGATCAACCACAACACAACGGTAAAACCAACATGGATCAAGGTTCTGTATCGCGTTTTTTTCTTTTCGGTTAATTTATTATTCTGATCAATTCCTAAAACATCAATATACGCCGAAGTCGTGAGCGTTGTGAGTACACTATCTGCACTGCTAAATGTGGCTGCTGTTAATCCCAAAATAAACACCAAACCCGAAAATGCCCCTAAGTGATTTAATGCCAAATTAGGAAACACCCTGTCGGTTATAACTGCCCCTGTTTCGGCATTGATGGGCAAAGCAATATGTGCAAAATCGTAATACATGTAAAGTAAAACACCAAGCGCCAAAAAGAAAACAGTAACAACTACCATACTAATGCTGAACCAAAAAATATTCTTTTGTGCCTCGGGCAGTGAGCGACAGCTCAAATTCTTTTGCATCATGTTTTGATCAAGGCCCGTCATGGCTACCGCTGTGAATATGCCGCCGATAAAATCCTTGAAAAAGAAATTCGATTTTTTAAAATCAAAGAAAAATGATTCGGACATATCAGAACTACAAACGCGTTTGGTTGCTTCAAATAATGAAATATCCATTTGGCTTGTGATGGCTATAATGGAAAGAACAACACCAAGTACTAAAAATAAACTTTGGATCGTATCGGTATAAACTAATGTTTTAATTCCTCCTTTGTAAGTATACAAGAGCATTAAGAACAGTATCAATGAAACGCTGAGTGCAAATGGCACGTGATGTTCGAATAGGTTGTCGAATACAAAGAATTGAATAACGCTAGCAGCAAGATATAACCTACCTCCTGCTCCAAGCAAACGTGAAATAATAAAAAATAAACTCCCTGTTTTTTGCGTTACTTTTCCAAAGCGAGAAAGTAAGTACTCATAGATAGAAGTTAAGTTAAGGCGATAATAAAGGGGAAGTAAAATATGAGAGATGATAAAATATCCAACAAAATAACCTAGCACGATTTGCAGATAAGAAAAATGTGCAGTGCCAACTTTACCGGGTACTGAAATATATGTAACACCGCTTAACGAATCGCCGATCATTCCTAAAGCTACCATTATCCACGGGGAAGACTTATTACCTAAGAAATAAGAACTCGAACTTGCCTTGCGAGAAGTAACATATCCCATTACCAACAAAATGAGAAAGTAGCAAATAATAAAACCTATGATGACAAGGGGTGAGATCATATCTCAAAATTGGTTCAAAACCATTTGTTTTATATGCATTTGTTCAATAATTTCTAAACATTTTGGGTTGAATAAGTATAATATTTAAGTAATTTTATACATTACCTAATTCAATCACTTAATTAGTGGAATATAGCTCAAAAATATTAGAACAAGCCGTTGAATCTTTTTCGGCATTACCGGGAGTTGGTAAAAAAACCGCTTTGAGGCATGTATTACATTTGATCAAACAAGATCCAAAGATTATAGAGGGCTTTATTCACTCACTTGATAAATTGCGCACTGAATTACGCTTTTGTACTAAATGCCATAATATCAGCGAAACAGAAGTATGTGCCATATGTTCCAATCCTGCACGTGATCATTCAACCATTTGTTTGGTGCAAGATTTTAGAGATATTTTGGCCGTTGAAAACACAGGGCAATTCAAGGGCATTTATCATGTATTAGGAGGGCTCATTTCGCCGCTGGATGGAATTGGCCCGAACGACCTTAACATCCAAAGTTTGGTTGACAAAGTAAATAATGCTACTGTAAAAGAAGTGATTCTTGCACTCAATGCAACTATGGAAGGAGAAACAACTTCTTTCTTTGTTTTCAAAAAATTAAATTCGTTTCCAATTGTCATGAGTGCCATTGCACGCGGAATTGCTGTTGGTGATGAATTGGAATATACCGACGAAGTAACTTTAGCCAGATCGATCTCTAATCGCGTACCATTTAACGATTCATTAAAAAAGTAAAATGCGTTTTAAATTTATTATCTTTTTGCTGATCTGTTTTGTATCTGTTAGATCGCAGTATCTAGATAAAAACTACTATTTATTAGATGGACTTGATAGTACCAAGATGAACAAAAATGATCTTCAGCTTTTAAGATCGGAGATCAAAACATACCATAGCAGTAGATCCGACACTGCGAGAGTACAAACATTAAGCCGGATAGCTGAAGGCTGTTACGACGAAAAGGTATGGGTGCGCTATAATAAAATGATGCTAGATCTAGCGGTACGAAAACAAAAAACAACTCAAGGTCAAGAAAAATATGTTTTTAGAGAAACGGAAGCGCTTGGTCTAAACAATATTGGATATTATTTTTCGAATTACACTACCAATATGGATTCTGCTTTATTCTATTTTGAAAAAGGAAGAGTGATCAATGAAGAGATCAAGTCATATGGACTATTGATAGTGAGTTACTCAAACATAGCAAACTTATATCAAAATAAAGGCGACTTTCTTAAAGCTATAGAATTATACACTAAAGCACTTTCACTTGAAGGGCAAGCAAAGAACAAAACAGGTGTTCTTTCGGCCATGAATAATATGGCTAATATATACATGTATCTTGGAGATACAACCACAAGTTTACTTTATTTAAAACGATGCTTTTTGATCGCTAAAGAATATAACGATCAAAACATGAAAGGACACCTTCTTCATAATATGGGTACCTTGATGGCGAAGAAAAATGTTTTGACCGGAATGCAATCGTTAAAAACAGCACTTAGTATTCGTCGCCAAATAGGTGATAAAAAAGGTATGGCCCATACGTTACTTATGCTTTCGGATCTTAGCTTAAGATTAAAGAACATGAGTTCTGCCAACATCTACCTTAAAGAAGCTAAAGAAATAGTTGACGAGCTAAACAATCCAAACATGAATGCTTTATATCACAGAAATATTGGTGAGGTAAACATGCTCACCGGAAATAGCGAAGAAGTTATAAAGAATAATCTTATTGCAATTGAGGAATTCAAAAAAACAGAGAATATTAATGATCTGACCCAAACCTTATCAAATGTGATAAGCTATTGCGAAAAACATCCTGAGCTTCATAAGTATCAACTTGAGTTTATGGAACAACATTACATTTATAGCAAAGCACTCAATAAAAATGCGGCTCAAAGAGCAGCCTCACAATCACGATACGAAAACGAATTAAAAATAAACGAGGCCGAACAAAGAGTAAAAGATGAAAGAGCCGCTAGCGAAAAAAGGATACAGCGTAACATTACAATTGCTATTGGCGTAGTGCTTGTTTTAACATTAGTGTTCTCGTTCTTTATTTTTAAAGCATTAAAGACAAATAGAGAAAAAACGAAAGTGATAGACAAACAAAAGCACTTAGTTGAAGAAAAACAGAAAGAGATAATTGACTCTATTAATTATTCTAAGCGAATACAAAATAGTTTTATTCCTTCTAACTCAGAATTTAACGATGTATTTCCTCAATCGTTTGCGATCTACAAACCAAAAGACATTGTAAGTGGGGATTTTTATTGGATATTGGACACTAAAGATCATCCGTCATTAAAACAAAAAATAAAAGCAATTGCAGTGGCAGATTGTACAGGTCACGGTGTTCCGGGTGCTATGCTAAGTATGCTTGGCGCTTCCATTTTAAATCAGTCGATCTTAGAAAGCAGTGTGCAGAACCCGGCAGATATACTTAATTTTTTAAATTCAGAATTAAAAAAGAATTTACGTTCTAAGAATAACGAGATCATTCGTGACGGAATGGACATTAGCTGCTGCCTGATACAAACCGACACGTTGAAGATGCAATTTGCGGGCGCCAATAATCCCTGCTGGATATTACGCGAAGGAAAGATCACTGAACTAAAAGCAGATAAGCGAGCTGTTACAGCTTCTTTAGATGAAGGCTCAACGTTATTCAACCTAAAAGAATTTCAATTGCAAAAAAATGATATGTTGTTTTTATTTACCGATGGTTTTGCCGATCAATTTGGTGGGCCTAGAGGAAAGAAATTTATGTACTCGCGATTAGAAAAACTACTTATTACTTCAGCGGTTATGGATCCCGGAGCACAAAAACAATTCCTTTTAAAAGATCTTGAAGAATGGAAGGGATCGCTTGATCAGGTCGATGACGTTTGCTTGATAGGGATACGAATTTAACGCAAGATCTTTCTTACAAAAGCTACTGTAAAATAGCTCATTAAAAATACTCCTGAAAAACCTTCACAAGCCGCAACAAATTTTAAAAATCCGTGTGGAAAATAATCGCCGTAACCAATCGTAAAAAAAGTTATAGCGCTGTAATAAATTGAATTGCCAAAATCATGCCCATGATTAATGATCTCAGGCAACGTGCTTTCTACCGAGCCAATTGAAGTTAAATATTCCGTAAAAACATAATAGATAATTCCATAGATAAAAACCGCTATGATCGCGTTGATCAATACACGTATTGGCGCAGTAGCATAGCGCCCTACATGATCAAAAACATATTTCTGGAAATAGAATTTCGGATACGCAAAGATCTTATCGGCCAATGTTCCATTTTTATCATGACCTAAATTAGCCAAAGCCTCACATCGTTTAAACTCTATATAGGCAAGATCTTCATCTTCATATTGTCCATTCACACGAAAGTTCTCTTTCAATATCCTGAACTGTTCTGCTTTTTGAACATAGGTAGAAGTTTCTTGATTGTAAATAAGCTTATAAACCTCATTGTCGCCCCAATTGATAAAGATGCGACCGAGGATACGTGTGTTCACGAGACTCACTTCCTTTATTACCACCTCATTCTTCTCCGGAACCATATCTACAATGTCTCTTATCACCGAATTGCTTAAATTCAGCAAGGCGCATTTTGCAAATCTAAAATCTACAAAGCTATTGAATGAACACGCATTGAACGAAATTTGATTTGCCATAGCTTGGTTATAACTGATATTTCCTTCACCAAAAGCCACCGTGTCGAAACTAATTTCTGCATTTGAAAAATCGGCCAGATCAAAATTCTTATTTCCCTTTCCAAATGTTGAACCCCTGAAGTTCACTTTTCCTTGCCCAAATTCTGCGCCCTCAAAAGACACATCTCCATCATTAAAACTCACTCTTCTAAGATCAATTCTTCCACCACCAAATTCCACATTTTTAAAATCTTTTCTTCCAATACCAAACGAAGCTTTTTCGAATGAGATATTCCCTTCAGAGAACTTCGCAAACTTAAAATCTATATTTCCCTCACCGTAGATGGTATTCTTAAAGTCAACATTCCCATTACTAAATTTAGCATCTGCAAATATCAAATTCCCATTTCCAAAATTTGTGCCGGCAAAGGTAATGTCACCATCTCCAAAAACAACCGATTGAAAATTGTTAGTGCCGCTTCCAAACCTGGTAACTTTGAACTGAACATCACTGTGGCCAAAATCGGCGCATTGAAAATTATTTAACCCATTACCAAAAACACAATTATTGAATTGGATCTTCTTACCTTCAAATTTGGCGTAGCTAAAGTCGGTTACCGAATAGCAATTAAAAAATGTCCGTACGGCTTTAAAATTCTTTAGAACAACAAAGTCGTGTTCCTTTAATTCTTTTTTGTATCTGTATTCGCTTAAAGAAAAATTAAATATATAACTATCCTCCAAAATAAAATCCTCACCCTTGTCTATCTTATCGTAAAGTTCATCCGCATTAACTACCTTTAATTTTATAGTGTTCAATTTATTATTTGTAGCGTCTAAGAATTCCACTACGGCCATAGTCACATCATTAACGCTCTCTAACGTTACATTATATTTTAATGAGTGGCTTTCGTGTAGCTGACTTTCTAACATTGCTTATTTACCCTTTGAAATTACTAAAAATACATTATAACACATCGATCATTATTTATATTTATTGTAAACCTCTTCACCTTTTTAAATTGATGATGCCTCTTAGCTTTTCGTGACTGATGGATCTTGTTATAAACTTAACCCTCCAATTGTAAACTCCATCCTCACAAGGCTTTTCCTTAAAAGTACCATCCCAGCCATTGTCGGGAATAACTGTCCAAAACACTTGTTTTCCCCAACGGTCAAAAATCCTTAGCTCATACTCCCCACCCTGGTACTCTCCGTAAAAAACAGGACGCCAAATATCATTAAGGTTATCATTATTAGGAGTAAATGCATTTGGGAAATGCATAAACGTTGCTTCACTAATAGAAATATGTTTTGAAATTGTATCCGAACATCCTTCATTTGCCGCGATAAGCGACACTAAGAATTTTCCCGGTTCATAAAAACTATATATCGGATGCATATTATCAGAGAACAATGCATTCTCATCGTACCAACTGTACCAATCTGCACCGCTACTTAAATTAATGAACTTAACCTCATCAAAAATAATATTGCCACTACCCGGTTCATACACATAAGCAGCTTTAACCTTTGGGTACAACTTTAGAAATGTTGGTAACAATGATTGCGTTGAACAACCTTGCGGAGTGATAATACTTAGATCACAATTATATTTTCCAACTTGCGTGAAACAAATGGTAGGGTTATACTCGTTCACCTGTATGGGCGTTGCTACTGAGTTGATATCGGTAAAGCTCCAGTTATATACATATGTAGCATTTTGTGGTGCGGTTAAAGAAAAATTTACACAAATAGATCCACAAATTATGGCCGATGGGTTTAATAATCCTAGCTGCGGTTTTAAATGCACCGTTAAATTTTTTACTGCGGTTACTAAACACGTGTTGGCATCGTAGGCCAATAGTGTATAAGAACTTGGGCCGGCTAAAATATTTATAGCAGAATCGGTTCCGCCAATTGGCAACCATTGGTAAGTATAAGGCCTAACTCCTCCACTAAGTGTTGTATACATAGTTACTGGTTCGCCTTCACATATTTCGGGTTGACTAGTTAATGTAAGCAACAAATTAAGTGCTGGTGGTTGTGTAATATTTACAAAAACAGTTTGCGTGCAACCCGATAGTGTATCTAGTATTGCAATAGAATTATTTCCGGCAGCCAGTGTTGTAACTGTTGACGGAAATGTGGTGAGATTTCCTACAAAGGAATTTGTGTTCAAAATTGTTACCGAATAAATACCTGATCCCCCAAATAGATCTAACTCTACACTACCAGTGCTAGCACCATTACACTTTACGTTACCTAAAAGAGTTAAGCTTGCACTAAATTGCCCTATCTGATAAACTGTAACCGTTCTTACCGAAGTACAACCATTTGATGGATCGGTAACAATTAAAGTTTGGATGCCAACTCCGGTTACTGTTATGGATGTACTTGTAGATCCGCTTGGACTCCAACTATAAGAAACACCGCTTGTTGTAGATGTACCAATAACTCCAACAATAGTGTTTGTACAAGTGATAGAACTGTTTGCAACAGCAGTTATACTTGGTGCAGCAGTATTTTGAAACACTACCACTACAGTATTGCTCGTACAATTATTTGAAGGATCCGTAATGGTTAATGTGTAATTGCCTCCGCCAATAGCTGTTGCGGTATTTGTTGTTACGTTTTGTGGGCTCCAACTATAAGTAACGGTACTAACATTAGAAGTTCCCGTTAAAACTGTTATTGGCGAACTACATGTTACAGTTCCTCCAACGCCTGCAAAAACCAAAGGTGCAACAGTGTTTGTTTGAATATTAACAGTGAATGTAACTGCAACCGAATTAGAACCGGTTACAACATAGGTATGAGATCCAATACTTACATTAGTAAATGTAAAAGGTAAAACTACATTTGTTCCAATTGGCGCTGCTCCCTCGGTGATTGTATAATTTGGGTTAACGCTAGTGGTTACCGAATTAATAGTAACTACTCCGGTTGAAGAAGTACAATTTGCATCTTGAATAGTTATAGTTACACTGGATTGTGAAAACAATGAATGCCAACTGCAAACTAAAATAAATAATACCAAGGCGTTCCTCATCACTCTTTACCAAATTTACTAAAAGCAGGGCTTTTATGCATTAGTCAAAATAAAAAAGCGCACTTGAGTGCGCTTTTTTACATTTATCTGCGGTCTGGACGGGACTCGAACCCGCGACCTCCGCCGTGACAGGGCGGCATTCTAACCAGCTGAACTACCAGACCAGACACCCAATTTTGCTTAGGGACTGCAAATGTAGAGATTTATCCTAAATCGCCAAAATTTTAGGGCGATTTTGACCTTATTTGCTCGAAAAATAGGCCTTCATAGGCTCAAAATAATGGTCCTTCCAGCCTTGTTCATACTTCTTTCCATCACCCTTCTGAAGATCGTAATGAAATAAGCTTAGTTTGGTTTTTCCGCCCTTTTCCTCAAAGGTTAGCTCCAAGGTTGAGCTAGGTGCATTACTTTTGAATTCCATTGTGCGCCAACTTTGTTTGATGAATTTTCCTTCCTTCAACTCAATATTCTTTCCGCTAATGTATTCGTCCCATGCAGTAAACTCTCCATTTAGTTTCTTACTTACATTCGCATCTCCACCGGTAAACGCAGAATGCTTTTTGCTATCAAGCCAGGCATCATATAGATCTTTCGCCTTTACAGGTAAAGTGATCGACATCTTTATCTTTTCCATATTCAAGTATTTTACACTCTAATGTAGCAAAAAAAATCCCGAGCATAGAACTCGGGATCAATTTTTTTAGTGGCCTCCACCATCATGCTCTCCATCTTCAAGAGGCACAGTTTGAGGAACAAAATCGTGTTCTTTTCCAGGCTTACTATAGTCATATGGCCAACGATGAACAGTTGGTAACGCACCAGGCCAGTTACCGTGGATATTTGCCATAGGTGTTGTCCACTCTAAAGTATTTGATTTCCATGGATTTTGAGGAGCTTTCTCGCCACGGAACATACTATAAAAGAAATTGAATAAGAATATTAATTGCACTAAACCTCCTAAGATAGCTGAAACAGTACAGATCTCGTTTATGTCCACTAGATTGTCGAACATAGGGAAATTACTATTGGTATAATAACGGCGAGGTACTCCAGCCAATCCTAAAAAGTGCTGTGGAAAGAACGTTCCGTAAGCAAATATCAATGTTGTCCAGAAGTGAATATATCCCAACTTCTTATTCATCATGCGCAAGAATAATTTAGGGAACCAATGATATACTCCGGCAAACATTCCAAAGATAGCAGATAATCCCATTACAATGTGGAAGTGAGCAATTACAAAATAAGTATCATGCACATTAATATCTAAAGTAGAATCTGCTAAGATAATACCTGTTACACCACCTGTGATGAACGATGATACCAATCCAATAGAAAATAACATAGCTGGAGTGAATTGCAAATTACCTTTCCATAATGTAGTGATGTAGTTGAACGCTTTTACCGCTGAAGGAATAGCGATCAATAACGTTGTGAATACGAATACCGAACCTAAAAATGGATTCATACCCGTCATATACATATGGTGACCCCATACGATGAAGGATAAGAAACCAATTGCTAAGATCGAACCGATCATTGCGCGATAACCGAAAATTGGTTTACGTGAATTTGTTGCGATGACCTCTGAAGTAATGCCTAGTGCAGGTAATAATACGATATATACTTCAGGGTGACCTAAGAACCAAAATAAGTGTTCGAATAAAATTGGACTACCGCCTACGTTGTCTAATGGTCGTCCTCCAATATAAATATCAGATAAGTAAAAGCTTGTTCCAAAACTTCTATCCATTATCAATAATGCTACGCAAGATACAAGAACAGGGAACGATAGAACACCAATAACAGCTGTTACAAGGAATGCCCAGATCGTTAACGGTAAACGAGTCATCGTCATACCTTTTGTACGTAAGTTAAATATGGTAATAATATAATTTAAGCTTCCTAATAATGACGAAACAACGAAAATTGACATAGAGATCAACCACATAGTCATACCTAATTTTGATCCTGGCATTGCCTCAGGAACTGCAGATAAAGGAGGGTAGATAGTCCAACCAACCGAGGCAGGTCCATCATCAATAAAACAAGACGCTAACATGATACAACTTGAGACGAAGAAGAACCAATACGATAACATGTTCAAGAACCCTGACGCCATATCACGGGCACCAATTTGGTAAGGTATCAATAGGTTACTGAAAGTTCCACTCAATCCACCTGTTAATACAAAGAACACCATGATGGTACCGTGAATAGTTACTAAGGCAAGGTACATGTTTGGATCAAGGATACCATCTTTAGCCCATTTATCTCCTAGTAATGCATTAACGAAAGCGAATTTTTCGCCAGGCCAAGCCAGTTGCATACGGAATATTATAGACATGGTCATTGCAATAACCGCCATAATAACAGCCGTAATTAAAAACTGACGTGAGATCATTTTATGATCTTGGCTAAACACATACTTGGTTATAAAACTCTCTTCGTGATCATCATCATGATGAACATGATCATGATGAACTAGATGTTCCTTTTCAAGTGCAGAATTTGTTACAGAGCCCATTTTTATTTATTTAAGTTTATTAATTATTAAGGTTTTACCGCTACAGCTTTAAATGCTTTTTGCTTTGCGATCCATGCATCATAATCTGCTTGGCTTTCAACTATCAAATTCATTTGCATGTTGAAGTGAGAAATACCACAGATCTTGTTACATAAAAGGAGATAATCGAACTCTACAGGTTCTTCTCCAAATTTCTCTCTTTGCTTATTGATACCTGCCATCATATTAATTACATATGGATCTTTTCTCATTTCCATAGTAGTTTTTATTGGCACGAATTTGAAGGTGGTGATCATTCCTGGCACGCAATTCATTTGCGCACGGAAGTGTGGCATATAAGCACTATGAATCACATCGCGCGAACGCATATAGAAAACAATTTCCTTTCCAACAGGAATATGAAATTCATTTCTTACAATAACATCATCATTACCTAAAACATCTGCGGTATCCATACCAACGGAGTTGCTTCCTGATATTTGACGGTAATCGGTTTCGCCCAGTTTGCCATCTTTACCAGCATAACGCGCCGACCAATCAAACTGTTTTGCATAAAGTTCAACAATTACTTTATCCGCTTTATCAGAAACTGACATGATCTCGTTCCAGTACTTTAAACCAAAGATGATGATGAAGGCTAGCGCAAAAGCAGGGATAACAGTCCATGCCAATTCTAACTTGTTGTTGTGAGCTAAGAACACGGCCTTTCTATTTGCTAATCCACGATACTTGTAAGCGAACCAAAAAAGGAAGAAGTTTGTTACTATAAACACAAATGTGATAAGATACATGTTCGCATCCCAAAGCGCATCAACCTTCAGGCCATGCTCAGAAGAGGCTAACGGTAATACGCGTTCGTTCCAACGGGCCGCTTGCCAGAAAAAGAATGCGAAAAACAGGACCATGAATATAACCATGATCTTACCCATGCGATCATTATCAGAGCTTGTAACCTGCCACTCGGTAGTTTTCTTTAACCCCCTACTTAACTCGATTATTCTTAATAATTGATGTCCTGCAATTATTAACAAAACGATGGCTAATAGTACTAGTAATTTCATTGTATATAATTTAAGTTTTTAAATTTCTTTCGTTAGTAATATCAAGTTGAATGGTGTAAACTTTCGCTTAAGTAAGGATGATTCTTCACTCTCAAAGGTGCTTTTGTTAAAGCATTCAACACTACAAAAATAAATAATCCAAGGAAGAAGAAGAACGTTCCAAATTCCATCCAACTTAAACCTGTCCATGAATGACCAACTGTTCCCGGCATCACTATCATGATAATATCCAAATAGTGCCCTATGAAAATAATTGTTCCAACAAACATCAAGAAAAAGAAATTACGTTTACTATCGCGACTCATTAACATGATCATTGGGAATGCAAAGTTCACGAAGAATACGGTCCACATTAAAGCTTTATAACTCTCCCAACGTGTTTGGAAGTAAATAACCTCTTCAGGAATATTTGAATACCAGATCAACATGAATTGCGAGAAATATAAGTATGTCCACAAGAAAGAGATCGCGAACATCCACTTACCCATATCATGTATAGTACTTTCTGTAACATATTCCAGGTATCCTAGTTTCTTTAACCAAATAACTAATATTGTGATTGCAACCAACGCACTGATCCACATTCCTGAGAATACGTACCAACCCATCATAGTTGAAAACCAGTGTGTATCAATACTCATGATCCAATCCCAAGTAGAAGTAGAAGATGTAACAGCAAATACCACCATGAACCATGCACCAAGTTTCACATTCTTCCAGTGAAAGCTGTTATTTACATCAATCTCTAATTTATCTGCATCAATCGAATTCTTTCTTAATTTCATTGTGAACCATGTCCAACCAACCATATAAAGAATAGTACGTACCCACCAGAAAACTCCGAAATAACCAATCTTTCCGGCAATCACAGAGTCGTAATGCTCGCTTGAAGGGTCGGCAATACCGGGCTGCATCCAATGATAAATATGATGCGCGTGAAAAAATTGCCCAAGGATGAATAGTAACATAAGAAAACTAAGCCCCCATGGCAAATACATAGAAACTGCTTCTATAACACGTTTAATGGTAGTTGACCAACCTGCTTCTGCAGCATACTGCAAACCCAAAAAGAAGGCTGCACCTAAAGCAAGGGCTGCAAAAAAGAATGACCCTGCAAACACGTTTGACCAAGCCCTAGTTCCTGCATGATAATGTTCTGCCTCGTTTCCTTTGTCCATCATGAACATACAAATAATGGATACTAAACCAAGACCCATTAAAATAAATGAGGCCATTTTGGCTTTAGAAGGTATTGTAAAATTCTCTGTATTCATACTATAGTTTCGTTACGTATTAAAATAATTAATGATGTCCTCCGCTCGAATGTTCTCCCGCTGTTGTTGGCGTTGCAACTGCTGCAACTTGTTTAGTACTGTCAACAGGCTCTTTTTTTCCTTGTAATTTTTGTACATAGCACACTAATTTCCAACGTTCTTCGACAGATAACTGACTTGAATGTGGACCCATAGAGTTTTTACCATAAGTGATCGAATGGAAAATTTTTCCTTCTGAAAGGTCTTTTAAAGCACCATCATATGCCGGTGGTGGTCCAGGTAATTTTAAACCTACTTTTCCATCACCTGCCCCTGAGGCTCCATGACAATGAATGCAGAATTTGCCATAAAGCACTTCGCCATCCTTTTCAAAAATATCGCGATGCGCCATATCAAGAGGGGTTTTAAGATTTAACCCTGCAGCTTCATAACCTGCGGCACTATTCTCGTATGTGTAGGGTAAATAATTACGAGCAATGGTTCCCTTTACAGGCAGCATAGCACTATACAAAGTGTCACCGTCAATTACGTACGTTCCATAATTCTCAACAGATGGAGATCGATACATGTCAGGCATGAATTCCACACCCGGAGTATTTTCGTCTCTTACACCGCAAGAGCTCAAACTAGCAAATACAAGTGTAAGTGCTACACCAGCTACCGCTAATTTTATTGTTTTATAATTCATGTCCATATAAAATATTCTATTAATATTTTGGTTCAATTTGTAAAGTTCCCTTGTAATTAACTTCTTCTACTCCAGTTTCTTTAAAAATTGCTTCGGCCTTTTTAGCTTGCTCTTCTTTTAGTTCTAAATAAACCAGAAATTTATCATCAGTAGTTCTTGGATCCGGATTCTTTGCTTTTGCACCTGGAACTAACCAGCAACGCAACAAGTAAGTTAAAGCCAATCCATGAGCAGCACAAAATACAGCGGCCTCGAAAGTAATTGGGATAAAAGCAGGTACAGCCATGTAATATGCCCAAGTTGGTTTACCTCCAATATCACTTGGCCAGTCGTACACCATCATGTACCACATCATTAATGTAGCTAACGACATTCCGGTAATACCGTAAATGAATGCACAAATTGCCAGACGGGTACGCGGAACTCCAATGATTCCATCAAGACCGTGTACCGGCATTGGTGTATACACATCTTTTATACGGATACCCGCAGCTCTTAATTTTTTACATGCCTCCATCATTGGCTCTTCATCACCAAAAACTCCATGTATTATTTGTTTAGTAGTTGCCATATTTGATACTTAATCTTTAATTAATTATGCGCTGATGCATGATGAGCGTGCTTAGCTGAATCTAATTTTTGTTGTTGACCTGAAGCCTTTAATATTGTTTTCAATTCGGCCTGTGCAATTACAGGAAAGAAACGAGAGAACAATAAAAAGAAAGTTCCGAACATACCGATTGTTCCTACAAAAATTCCAACATCAATAAATGAAGGGGTGTAGGTATTCCAAGTAGATGGAAGATATGTACGACATAAAGTTGGAACAATGATCACAAAGCGCTCGAACCACATACCAATGTTTACTACAATAGATAAAATAAATGTCGCTACAATTGAGGTACGTATCTTTTTGAACCAGAACAATTGTGGTGATAACACATTACAACTCATCATGATCCAATAACTCCAAGATAACGGTCCAGTAGCACGATTTAAGAACGCGTACTGTTCCCATTCTACGCCAGAATACCAGGCCATAAATAATTCAGTTAGATATGCTACACCTACGATCGAGCCCGTTACAATAATAACGATGTTCATATATTCGATATGCTTCACCCTTACATAAGCTTCTAATTTGTAGATCTTTCTCACTACTAACATCAACGTTAACACCATTGCAAAACCAGAGAATACCGCTCCCGATACAAAATAGGGTGGGAAAATTGTAGTATGCCAACCTGGAACAATTGATGTAGCAAAGTCGAAAGATACGATAGAGTGAACTGAGAATACAAGCGGAGTTGACAAACCTGCAAGCACTAAAGATACTTCTTCGAAGCGGCTCCAGTGACGAGCACTTCCACCCCAACCAAAAGAAAGTAATGAATACATTTTCTTTTGCCATGGTTTAACCACGCGATCTCTAATCATAGCGAAGTCAGGTATTAAACCAATATACCAAAACACAATAGATACTGTTGCATAGGTTGATATCGCAAATACGTCCCAAAGTAATGGCGAATTAAAATTAGGCCACAAACTACCAAATTGATTTGGTAATGGAAATAACATATAATCTAACCAAGGGCGTCCAGTATGTAGGGTTACGAAAATAGCCGCACAAAGTACCGCGAAGATCGTCATCGCTTCTGCTGAACGGTTAATCGCCATACGCCACTTTTGACGGAACAATAATAGTACGGCAGAGATCAATGTACCGGCATGACCAATACCGATCCACCAAACGAAGTTGGTGATATCCCAAGCCCAATCAACACCATTATTACTTCCCCAAGATCCAATACCAACACCAATGGTGTAAGCTAAACTCCCAATTCCCCATAAAAAACAAAGGGCCATGATCGTTATAAGTGTATACCAACCTCTGGCGGCTTTACCTTCAATGGGCGCTATAATATCATCGGAAATCTGACGATAGGTCTTATTACCTTCTATTAGCGGTTCCCTTATTTCTGATTCTGCGTGCATAGTATATTATAAAATAAGTTTAATAATTAATTACGAATGTTTTTCTTCTTTGTGGTCATCATGCTTTTCTTGATGGCCTTTTTGAGCGCCTTTATGCTCTTCTTCATTGTAGTATGTAAGACGTTCATCAACATTGCGTACTTTCAATAAATAAGACACTGTTGGTTTCACACCAACTTCTTCCAATAAATAGTAGTTCTTATCATCTGATCTCCACTTTGACACTTCTGATTTTTCATCGTTAGCATCACCAAACATGATCGCATTTGTAGGACAAGCTTGTTGACAAGCTGTTTTAATTGAACCGTCTACGAGGGCTACTCCTGCTTTTTTTGCTTCTAGTTTACCTGCTTGCAAACGATGTTGACACATTGAGCACTTTTCCATTACACCGCGTGAACGAACTACAACATCCGGATTCAACACCATGCGGCCTAATTCCATTTGTGCAGGATTGTTCGCAAACATTGAATTGGCATTATAGTTGAACCAATTGAAACGACGTACTTTAAATGGACAGTTGTTTGCACAATAGCGTGTACCAATACAACGGTTATACGTCATCATATTCAATCCTTCAGAACTATGACTAGTGGCTAATACTGGACAAACGGCTTCACAAGGAGCGTGATTGCAATGTTGACACATCATGGGCTGAAATGTTACCTTCGGATTTGCAGAAGGCGTTTCCATATCCAAATACATTTGGCGGGTATTCATTAAGCCGCTAACATCTTCAACAAGTTTATTTGCATCTGAACTGTAATAGCGATCGATACGTAACCAGAACATATCACGCGTAATAGTAACCTCTTCCTTACCAACAACTGCAACGTTATTCTCGGCAGTACAAGCAACAACACAAGCTGCACAACCAATACATGTACTCATATCGATCGTTAATCCCCACTTATGTCCTAGGCGTTCGTAAGAGTCCCAAAGATCGATCTCTGAAACATGTTTCTTGCCACCACCATGAACGGGTAATTCCGCTGCAGGATTGTAATACTCTTTATCTTTTGATTTATATTCTCCGATGGATGTTTCGCGCAATAGATATTCTTCGCGACCCATAATTGTGTGCTGAATTTGAGTAGCGGCAAAACGATGCGTACCATTCTCTGCGCTGATTGAAACGTTTGGAACGATCGATTGAATTGTTCCATTTGTTATTTCTAATGCGGCAAACGCGTTAACACCAATGCCATTTGATACTTTCATTGACTCTACTGCTCTTCCGTAACCTAACGCTAAACCAATTGATCCTGGAGCTTGACCCGGTTGAGGATAAACAGGAACGGTCATCGACACACCATTTACGGTTAATTCAACCATACTGCCATCAACATCCTGACGTAACATTTCGCCAAGTCCTTTTGCTTTAACATCAATTGGACTCATAGTAATATAATTATCCCAAGTAACTTTTGAGATAGGGTCTGGTAATTCTTGCAACCAAGGGTTATTACTTTGATTACCGCTTCCTAAACCAATTTTTTCGTAAACAAATAGTTCAAGGGCGCCGCCTTTAGTTCCACTAGCCATTGAAGCTGCTTTGTTATAATCAGGAGTAGGTAATACTTCCGTTACTGCAACAATTTTTGGATCTACTTTTGGTGCTACAACTTTTGTTGTATCGGTAAGTTCAGCAACAACTGCCGCAACACCTGCCAATAAAGGCTTTCCTGTTGAGTCGTTGATCACTAATTTTTCTGTAACGTTAACGTCTTTGTGTACATATGTTTTTACAACACCGTCGTGCAATGAGTTATTCCAGAAAGAAACGAAATCACCGAATTTGCCTTGATTAGGAAAAATACGGTTATTCCAAACTCCTTGTAAATATGATAAATAATCTGTTTTTACACCAGACCATTTTAATAACGAATCTTGAAATTGGCGTGTGCCTTCATGACGAGGTTGAGCGAAAATTGGATTGATCGCTGGTTGTTGTAAAGAATAATGTCCACGCTTTGGATTAGCATCATTCCAAGACTCTAAATAATGATGATCAGGACAAACCACATCTGCCAACTGTGCTGTTTCATCTAACACTTGTGCAAAAGAAACTTTAGTAGCTACTTTTTTATACGCAGCAGCAAAGTTCAATGAAGCAGGAGAAGTATAAACCGGGTTACAGTTGTAGGTCATTAATACGTTTACTTTTCCGGCAGCCATATCAGCAACTAGATCAGTGAATGCTTTATCATCACCTTGTTTAAAATTATAGTGTAACTCAACGTCTACCGATTTTCCGTAGTTGTCGAGCATTTTATTTATACCATTAACTAAGGTTTGAATACCTTCGTCGTTAACACCAGAAACAACTAAAGATTGCCCTTTGTTTTTTATCAAATCCTCAGCAGCCTTTTTGATCGAAGCAGCAGCAGCAGGATTTCCTATTTTTTCATCGCCTGATACTTTAGAATTTCCGGTTGCACCGGCAACTTCATTATATAAAGCCACACTAACTTTACCTAACTCGGATGGTTTTACCCAAACTCGGTAATCAGCATTTGCACCTGTTAACGAAAGATTAGCCTCGAAATGATAGTGCTTGCTCATTTCAGGGTTTTCTTTTTTTGCACGGCGATTAGTTGAATATTGTTTTGCAAACTCAATTGGGTTTAACCAGTTTCCTAAGAAATCACAAGCGATACCTACAATTGTTTTTGCTTTTGAGAAATCATAAGAAGAAACAACTGACTTACCAAATACATTTTTATTAGCGAGCGTTAATGCATTATACGAAACTGCATCATATGTTACGTGCTGCGCTGTTGGATATTTTGATTTAAACTCAGCAATAACTGCTTTTGTTGAAGGGCTAATTATAGTAGACGTTAATATACGAATAGCAGCACCGCCAGCAGAAACTGCAGAAGCAACCGCATCATCGGCAGCTTTCCAGGTTGCATCTTTGCCTTTTACCATTGGACCTCTTAAACGAGCACCATCATATAAACTCAATACAGATGCTTGAACGCGGGCACTAGTTCCACCATGGGAAACCATTGAAAGGTCGTTGCCTTCGATCTTTATAGGACGTCCTTCTCTTGTTTTAACAAGAATTGAAGCGTAATCGTGACCATCGTAAAAAGTAGAAGCATAAAAGTTAGCAATCCCTGGAGTAACTTCTTCAGGTTTTACTACATAAGGGATTGACCTGTTCACGGGAGTTTCGCAAGCTGCTAATGCAACAGCAGCTGTTGAAAAGCCCATTACTTTTAAGAAGTCTCGACGCGAAGTTCCTTTACTTTCAGAATCATCACTGTTTAAAAACTCATCGATGGGAAGAGGTTCAGCAAACTCGTTTTTTATTTGTTCCTGAAATTCTGGACTATTATGAAGTTCAGGTAGACCTTTCCAGTATTTTTTTGACATAGACATTAGTTATTTCGTTCTTAATGTATTCTTTATTAATAATGACATTTAGCACACTCTAATCCACCGATCTTTTCTACGGTAAATTTAACGTCGTACTGACCTGCATACTTCTCCTTCAAAGCTTTATGTAAGCGATCGTAATATGCGTTTCCTTCCATTGCAACTTGTGTTGTGCGATGACAATCTATACACCACTTCATAGTTAATGGATTTTTCTGTTCTATAACAGTCATTGATTTAACATCACCATGACAATTAGCACATTCTAATTTACCAACTACCACGTGTTGCGAGTGATTAAAATAAACGTGGTCCGGCAAAGTGTAAACTCTGATCCATTTTAGTGGATTCTCTTTACCTGTGTATTTTTGATTGTCCTTATCCCAACCTGCAGCTGCATATATTTTTGAGATCTCCTTTTCCTTGTAAACCGGACCTGAAGTAATTCCTCTATGGCAATTCATACATATGTTCACAGTAGGGATCCCTGAGTGACGTGATTTTTCTACAGTGTTGTGGCAATACTGACATGCGATCTCGTTGTCGTCAGTATGTAATTTGTGAGAGAATTTAATTGGTTGAGAAGGCTTATAACCTTTCTGAGTTTTCCAATCGTAATAAACACCAATTTGGTAACAAGCGTCCCAACACGATTTCATTCCTCCAAAAACCAACACCAAAGAAATAACACCAACTATACGACGATTACCACTGATCCATTGTTTTGCTTCTTCGAAAAAAGTTATTTCAGGAGTTTCGGATTTTCCTTGAGCTTTGTTTGCCGAATTTTGCATTGAATGCCTAACGCTTCGCAATGTGTAAAGCAAAATGTTCAATAATACGATACAGCCAAGGATCAAATAAACAGGCTCTACCCCGCCTCTAACTTCTTCTGTAGCTTCAGAATCGGCATTGGCAACCGGACCACTAGAAGTTGGTGGTGCCGGAGGGCTCTTAACGTAACTTAAAATTGCAGCAACGTCTTTCTCCGTTAACTGCCCTTCAAATACTGTCATTGCAGCTTTGCTGTAATCGTTATATATCTTGTTGGCATAAGGATCTCCCGACTTAATTAGCTTTTCGCTATTTAATATCCAGGCAGTCAGCCATGCGTCAGCAGGTTTTGGAACCCTGTCGAAAACACCCTTTAAGCCAGGGCCCGTAAGTTTTACATCAGATGTGGTGTGGCAAACAGCACAATTCTTTTTGAATAGATTTGCTCCATCTTGCGCAGATAATTTAAAGCTAAAAGTTAATAGAAGAACAGCTGCAAACAAGATCTGGAGGGAGGTACGACACTTATTATTTTCCATATTTCGAATAAAAAAAGAGGTCTAAAACATTATAGATTATGACAAAATAATGACATAAACCGGCAACAAATTTAGCAGGATATTGGTAATAAGAACCGGTTTTTTTTGATTTTTTTAACAACAAAAGATATTTATAATGATTCTAAATAACCATTATTTCTATTATCAAAATTGGTGGGTAAAAAAAGGCCGTTTTATCGGCAGAATTAGGCTATTATTTTTTAGCTTCCCAGGTACTCGCTTGCTTACGAGAGAATCTTAGGCCTAACATTATTTCATGTGTTCCGGTAGAGTATTTTTTGATATTGGTTGTACAAAAGTCATAAGAATAACCAAACATCAAATAGTCCTTATACATATAACCAACCATGGCCGTGAAAGCTTCACTATTAACGCCATTTACGATCCACGAGCGGTATCCAACCCCTAACCAAACTTGCTCTTGATAAATCCCTCGCACTGAAAGATCGATTACCAAAGGGGCCGGTTTTGCGTATTTCATAACAAATGAGGGTTCCACTTTAAAATCGTCACCGATATCAAACTTATAAGCCCCATTTATATTAAAATGCCTTACTATTTTGCTGTTTGACTGTTTATCCACATAAATATTAATTGGTGCTTCATAAATTTGTGGAACGGCCACTCCAACGTAATAACGATTCTTTTTGTAGAAATAAACCCCTGTTCCAAAATCAGGAACGATCTTAGTTTTATAAGACGTAAGTAAATTAGCGTCACCTTCATCATGCAAAATAAGTTTTGAACCGTCAATTCCCCATTGCAAAATTCCTGCACTTAATCCCATCGAAACAAACATATCTTCTTTCACTTTTATATGATAGGCATATGCGAAATTCAATCCAGTACGACGTGTTGGGCCAACAATATCTGTATATAAATGCATTCCAAGTCCCATATTCTTTCCTTTTATTGGTCCGTTGGCGGTTAACATATATGTACGCGGAGAATCGGTTATACCTACCCACTGATAACGATTATTAGAACGAACATCCGTATAATCTTCCTTACCTGCAACAGCAGGATTAATGGCCATTTCATTAAGCATGTACTGGGTATACTGCGGCAATTGTTGCGCTTTACCACTGAAGAAACTCAGTAACACAAGACCTAATATATATATCCTTGATTTCATGTTGCGTTTATCTGAATATGGTTAAAGGACCTGTAAATGGTTTAGGGTATGCCTCGTGCTTCAAGTCGATGATGTAATAATATGTACCCACTGGGAGTGGTTTTCCGTGATAAATTCCATCCCAAAGTTTTGGATAGCCAGGGGCTGAAACAAATAATAACTCACCCCAACGGTTATAAACCTCAACAGTGCATTCGGTGAATTGTTGAATATTATCAATCATCCACGTATCATTTTTACCATCCCCGTTAGGACTAAATCCGTTAGGAATCTTAATATCAGGATAGATGAAAATATCAACAGTTGAACTATTAACACAACCTGTATTCGGATTCAAAACAAATACTGTGTATTGGGTATTTACAGTTGTAGATGTAACCGGATTAGCGGCATTGGCATCATTTAAAAAATTTGAAGGTGTCCAAGTGAAACTTGACCCTGTAATGGATGTTGGGCTTCCACCTAAATTAGTAGAACTATACATTGAGATGCTTTGCGTTGGCCCAGCATTTATATCTGGTAATGGATTTACAACAACTAATACTGTGTCATCGTCAAAACAAATTGCTACTGATGAAGTAACTAATAACACATATGTATTTGTTCCAACAGATGGGATAACACTTGTAGTAACTGTATTAGCTATAGTGTTTGTTGGAGCTAATTGTGTCCAGTTATAATTCACCGCATTTTGTGATGGTGTACCATCTAATACTATTGAGTTAGGATCGATACATAAAGTTCTGTCAGCACCGGCATCAGCAAGTACCGTAAATGATCCCGCAATTGTTACAACAGTATCCTTAGGACAACCTTGCGAGTCAACAATAGATAATGAATATGTTCCCGGTAATACATTAGCGAGATTTGCAGTTGTATATGTATTGCTTGCACCGTCTGTCCAAGTGTATGTATAACCAGGTGTTGCGCCATTTAAAGTGGTTGTTGCAGCACCATCGGCTGATGAATTACAAGTTGCATCAGTAATTTGGGCTGTTAACGAGAATGGTAATGGATTTAAAATATCTACTGTTCTTGAAATAGTACATCCGTTAATATCCGTAACAATCCCGGTATAACTACCTGCACACAAATTCGTATTTGGGTTAGATGGCGTAACAGTTGAAGCCGGTATCCATGAAATAACATATGGCAGTGCTCCACCGCTTGGAACTAATTGTATTGAACCATCGCAATCATTATTACATTTTACTTGAGCAACAACTGGTAAACTTAAATTAAGTGCCGGGTTTTCAGTTATAGTAAATGATTGCGTTGCCATACAACCCACAGCGTCGGTAACAGTTAATGTAATAACACCAGCACACAAACCTGTAACACTATGACTTAAAACGCCGTTTGCAGTATTACCATTACTCCAGTTAAAGTTATATGCTGAGGTTCCTAATGTTGGAGTAACAACAACAGATCCTGCACATGGCCCGCCTGCACAACCATTATTTGTTTGTGTAAAGAATAATGCCGGAGCGGTAGAGTTGTTTACATTAATAGCCATTGTTTGTGTACAATTACCATCAAACACCGAAACTGTATACACACCTGCACCAACATTGGTTATTACAGTACCGGCACCGGCAGGTAACCAAGTAACTGTATAGCTTCCGCTACCACCTGTTGGATTTACACTTACCGTTCCATTAACCAAAGTACAACTTGGTTGTAGAACATTAGGATTCACAACTATAGTTGTTGCAGAATTGATAGAAACCGAACTGGTGCGAATACAGCCTTGCGCATCAGTCATCTGAACAAAATAAATTCCTCCGCATAAATTGGTTACCGTACTATTTGTGGATGGAGGTGCAAGCCAGTTATAAGTATAAGGCGCTGTACCACCAATTGGCGTTACTGTTGCTTGGCCGTTGCAACTACCTGCGCATAATTCATCTTTAATATTAAATGTTTCTCCTGTTATGCCCGATGAATTACTGATAGGAATGTTTTGTATTTGAGTACATCCATTGGCATCAGTAACCTGAACCTGATATAAGCCTGCACATAAATTAATTTCTGTTGAAGTTGAATTTGTGCTTGAGCTTGTCCACGAATACGTATAAGGTGAAGTACCTCCGCCAGTAGTAAGAGTTGCAGATCCATTACACATTCCACACGACGGCGAGCTGATACTTGGAAGTATAGCGATTGCATTGGGTGAAGTGATATCGGTTGTAAATGTATTTTGACAACCATTATTATCTGTTACTAAAACACTGTACGTTCCGTTACATAAATTATTTGCGATCAAACCACTTTGCGAATTACTCCAAGCATATGTGTATGGAGCCAAGCCACCACCACTTGCAATTACTGTTGAACTTGCAATACAATTTCCGAAACAAGGATTTGATGAACTTGCAATAGCACTAGTAAGTATGGTTGTTCCATTCACATTATAATTCGCGGTAAATGTACATCCCGCAAAATCCGTAATTGTTGCAGTATGAACACCAACGCAAAGGCCGGTTGCAAAATTAGTGAAGGAAGGAGATGAACTCCATAAGTAGTTATATGGTCCTGTTCCTCCTGTCGGCGCTAAAACGATACTTCCATTACAAACTCCGATACAAAATGCATTACTCACTATTTCGTTATCATCAAACGGAGGTGGCTCGGTAATTGTTACCGACTGAAATAATAAACAATTATTTGCGTCCTTTATTTGAGCGGTATATGTTCCCGCGCATAAATTAGTGATCAAAGTGGATGCTGAAGGCGGAGTTACCCAAGTAACTGTATAGCCAGGCGTACCACCGGTAATCGTTGTTACAGAAGCTGCACCTGTACATTGCGAATTACATGCTACGTCAGTTTTTGTAATAACTGCAGAACTTGGTCCGTTAGCATTACTAACAGGTACTGCCTGAGTATTTGTACAACCATTAGCATCCGAAACATTAACGGTATAAACTCCGGCAAAAATATTTACTGCCACATTTGTATTTCCAGCAACGGCTGGCGTCCAAGTAAAACTATACGCAGGTGTACCACCGCTTGGTGTTACGCTAACACTTCCATTTGCAGACCCACAACTCGCAGCTAATATTGAAACATTAACATTTAATACAGGAGGGTTTGATAAAGTCACTTGACCCGTATCCATACAACCATTGGCATCTAAAATAAATACACTGTATGTTCCGGCACATAAACCATTTGCTGTATTCGTAAAACTAGCAGGAACACTCGTCCAAGTATATTGTATAGGTGCTGTAGCATTTGCCGGCGTTGTTGTTGCTGAACCATTGCAGTTTGCATTACAAAGCGGATTACTAAATGTGATGTTAGCAACTACCAAAGGAGGGTTAGTTAAAGTTACAACCGCACTTCCCGGACATAAACTAGCATCAGTAATACTTAATGTATAATTACCTGCACATAATCCTGTAGGATTAGGGCCTACTCCGGCCGGTGCCCAAGAATAAACAAAGCCTCCGTTACCACCAACAACATTTGTTGTTATTGATCCATTACATTGAGCATTACATTTTGGATGTGTTGGAGTTACAGTAATTGCAATTGCGGCAGGTTGTGCAATCACAAAAGTTCTATTTGAAACACACCCATTACCATCTGTAACCGTGGCCGTATAATTTCCGGCGCATAAGGCTCCTAATGATTGAGTTGTGGCTGCCGTGCTCGACCAACTAAATGTAAATGTAGGTGTACCTCCACTTATAACTTGTGATGCCGTTCCATTACATAATGAATTACAAACTGCATTTGATGAGATTACTGTGTGTCCAATAGCAGCTGGCTGCGTGATAGTGAAAGTATTAATGCTTTGACAACCGTTAACGTCACCTACAATAACCGTGTAAACGTTTACCGGTAAATTTGTAACAGGATTATTAGTTGATCCAGTAAATGTTCCTACAGGCGTCCAGGTAAAGGTATATCCAGGAGACCCTCCTGCTACTGTTAATGAAATTGCACCATTCGTGAAACTGTTACAAGTGATATTTGTTTGGGTAGAGGTTACCGTTAATGAGCTTGGTGCCGTGATCACAAACGTTCTGGTAATAACACAGCCATTGGCATCATTTGCATTTACTGTGTAATTTCCAGGAGAGAGATTTGTAATAGCAGTTCCTGTTCCTGCAGGAAGCCAGTTTAATGTATAGTTAGGTGTTCCTCCTGCAATAATTGCAGTTATAGATCCATTGTTTGATGAATTACATGATGCATTCGTAACATTGGATGTTATGGTCATTTGTGTTGGCTGCAGTATACCAATTGACTGAGTTGTAATACAGCCGTTACTAACATCGGTAACACTAATATTGTATGTGCCTGTTAACATTCCTGATGCAGTTGTAGTTGCACCAATAACAACTGATGTAGTTGCAGGATTCCATGTGAATGTAAACGGCCCTGTTCCAATAGCTGTTGCAGTTGCAGATCCGTTTGCTCCTCCAAAACAAGTTATTGAATTAGAAGTAACGTTAACGGTAGGTCCAGATGGGTTTGACAATGATGTTACAAAACTATTTGTACAACCTGCACCATCCATTACAAGTAAGGTATATGTTCCTGCGCCTAATGAGCTGGCTGTTGTTACAGGGCCTGCAACTACTGAAGTGGTTGGCGGTGTCCAGGTAAATTGGTAACCTGCGCCCGTTCCACCTGAAGCCGTGGCAGAAATAACGCCGTTGGATAAATTACAACCCGTTGGGCTTGTAGAAGTAAATACAACAGTTAATGAAGGGTTTGAAGCAATTGTGAAGGTGGAAGGGGTTAGAGTACATCCATTAAGATCCGTAATTTTTATACTATATGTACCTGTGCACAAACTTGTAAGTGATGTTGTTGTTTGACCACCCGGACTCCACGAAAAACTTAAAGGTGCGGTTCCGCCGGCAGCGGTGGTAGTGATTGCACCAACACATCCACCAAAGCAAGGTATGTTAGTTTGTGATGAAGTTACTGTTATGGAAGAAGGTTGAGTAAATGCAATAGTTCCGGTATTAGAGCATCCTTGAAAATCGGTAACCGTTACTGTATAATTTCCGGCACACAAACCAGTAGCGGTTTGCGTAGTTTGAGTCGGTGCAGAGTTCCAAGTAAATGTATATGGTGCCGTTCCACCATTAGGATTAGCTGCAGCTGTAGCATTACAAGCTCCAAAACATAAAAGCGCTGAACCGCTGGTTACAACAGTTACACTCACGGTGTTGGCAATTGAAACTGTAGCAGTTTTTGTACAACCTAAAGCATCCGTAACATTCGCCGTATAATTTCCAACGCATAAGTTCGCAATTGTTGTTCCCGTACCTACAACCACTGAAACGCTATTCGTCCAGTTTACAGTATAGCCCGGAACACCACCGCTTACAGACACTGTAGCACCACCAGTACAAATATTACATGTATTTAAAACACCGGATATAACAGCATTTAATATAGGAGGAGAACTAATATTGAATGCCATTGGCTGTGAACATCCATTAGCATCGGTAACATTCACAATATATGCGCCAGCGCATAGACCAGAGATTATACCAGTAGTATTAGTAGTAATAGGAATTGTATTAAATTGATACGTGATCAAACCTGTTCCCCCGGTAGCAATAACGGTTGCTGCGCCATTACAACTTCCGGCACAAATAGTTGATTGTGTTGTTAAAGCTATTGTAAATGCAGGAGGTGCTGTAACTGTTGAGGTTAATACTTTAACACAACCATTGGCGTCGTTAACTGTTAACGTATACACGCCGGCACATAAATTAATGTTTGGATTACCACCTGAATTTGACCAGTTAAGTGTGTAACCGGGAGTTCCGCCGGCTAGAATAGTACTTATTTGTCCATTACAACTTGTGTTACATGTTGGAGGGGTTATATTAAATGTAGCAGTAATATCCGCGGGTTGCAATAACGTAAATGTAACTTGTGCCGTACATGTATTCGCGTCTGTAACAATAAATGAATAATTACCTGCACATTGATTAATAATATTTCCACCTGCTACCGTTCCCGTTGGCGTGTTCCATAATAACGTATAGGATGGCGTACCACCAAGAACACTTCCTGCCAAGGATCCGTTACATGCGTTGAAACAAGTAACTGATGAAGCTGCAATGCTTGGAACCAGAGGATTAGGTTGAGAAATATTAACCGTTCTGGTAACAATACAATTTGCAATATCCATAATTGACAATGTATAGATACCGGCACATAAATTAGTATACGGAGGGGAACCAAACAATGTTGAAGCAAAAGGTGTAACTAATGTAAAAGAATAAGGAGCTCCACTTCCACCAGAAGGAGCTGCGTTAATTGAACCGGTACATGCGCCATTACAATTTACTGTGGCCGATGTGATATTTGGGGTAATGCTAGAAGGTTGAGTAATGGTAATTACTGTTGAAGTAGTACATAACGATGCATCTCTTGCAGTTAAAGTAAAGTTACCAAAGCACATTCCTGATCCTGTAACCGTAGCACCACTTACAACTGATGCTGTTGCAGGTGACCAAGTATAACTAAAAGGAGCACCATTTCCACCGGATACAACTACAGTTGCCGAACCCGCACAAGAAGAAAAACAGGTGTTGTCAGTTTTTGTTGCTGTAATTGTAAGGGCAGGCGGTTGTGTAATGATAATGTTTACTGTATTTGTACAAAGATTATTATCCCGTGTTACAACGGTATAAGTATTTGGGCACAATCCTGAGGCAGTTGTAGAGGGGCTACTTACAACCGACGCGGTTGCAGGGCTCCAGGTAAATGTGTAGGGCGCTACACCACCCGACATCGTTACGGTTGCGGAACCATCGCAAAGAGAATTACAACTCACGTCTCGATCTATTGTTGTTACTGTTATTGCCGTAGGAGATGTTATATTAAATGTTTGCGTTCGAGGACAAGCATTATTATCAAGTATGGAAACTGTTTGAGTTCCTGCACATAAACCAGTGGCATTACTTGCTGTTGAAGCCGATGGCGACCAAGAATAAAAATACGGTGGGGTTCCACCAGTAACGCTAACCTGTGCCCACGCCAATGCAATTTGCATTACAAGCAAGGTTAGTTTGGGTTGGAGTTACCGTCATAGCAGGAGGCTGAGTAATACTATAATTGGCCGTAACACTGCAACCTTTTACATCAGTAATTGTGCTTGTATATGCGCCTGGACATAATCCACCAACTGAAGCAGAGCCAGCCGCTGCAACAGTAAAGACAGGTCCAGAACTGAACGCAACTGTATAACCTGGAGAACCACCAGTTGGGCTAATCGTAATAGATGCATTACATGCAGCATTACAAAGCACTCCGGTTGTAAATGAATTTGGTAATACTGGTGGAGTTACTCCTAAAGTTTTTGTAATTGAACCTGTACAACCATCTTTATCAGTGATATTCAAGGTATAGTTTACACCACCGCAAAGGTTTGTTAAACTGTACGTTCCATTTGTTGTAAATGTGTTTGGTGTTACTGTGGCAGGAACAACCGCTACAGTGAATGGACTGGTACCAAATATAAAACCATTACGTTTTCCGTCGCACAAATAGCTGCAAGAAGATAATGTTGAAGTACCAGCGTTACCTGAAATAATGTTAGGAATAAAATTTATGTTTGTATTATATACAAGATTAGGAACAGCTGCGTTGTCGAACACAAGAAGTTGGTAGTTAACAGTACAAGAACATATGTTGGTTGCAACAAATGATGTTGTTGTAACACCATTTACAGTTCCTCCGGTACCAACGCAGGTGCCGGAAGGAATAACAGAAATATTATAAGGATTAACTGTAGGGTCGTCGCAACTGGAAAAAAATACCGTTAAGGCTCCTGTACAAGGTAAACAAGCTGGGCTTGTACTATGTGTAATAACACATGGAACTGACATAAAGCTTGAAAACGTATTACTTGGTGCGCTTAACATACTAAATGGTACCGAAAATTTCTCGTTTGAAGCTTTTGATACTGCATTGTGTGCGGACACATATAATTTATTTGAACTTACAATGGCATTTTGGTCGATATTAAAATGGTTGCTTATTCTTAAGAACGAATTATCGAAGTTGAAAACAGCATTTGGGCTTGTACTTATAAAGTTACCCGTTGAAATTAACGTTCTATTGAACGCGTATTTACCCTCGCCGGAAATTGATAGTTTTCTCTTCATTTTGTTCTAATTGATTGAATAGCAAAGTTACCGTTGTTAAAATACAGATTACAGTTTAACTTATTTAATCCAAACTCAATGGTGTTAGTTTTAAGAGAAGCTGAATTAAAAATTATCTCTGCTTTTGAATTGAATTTTACTGTTTGAGAAAGATATATCCCTTCAGAAATATAGAGTACGCCTTGTTTTTCGCCTTCAAAAACAACAACATTTTGTAAGCTGGTTGCGTTAAAATTCTTTACCGAATTATTCTTATCAAAGTTTATAGTATAAACTCCAATACCAGAATGATCATCAAAAAATACATCTGTTGTATTTGTAGGGATCTTGAAAAGCAGAATCACCACCAGAACTTAAGGCCCAATGTTTGGGGTCATTAAAATTACCCGATCCTCCTACCCAATATAATGATTGTGCTAACGCTGCGTTAAATAGCAGGGTAAAGAAAAAAATAGTACGATCCTATAAAGGGCCCGATTCATAATCACTTGGTTACGAATATATACGTTAAAAGTTACTAATTTAGCGATTATAAATGATATAATTAACAATCTGAGGGTGTAAAATATACCTGTTGTTGAGTGAAGTAATTTTTTAAAAAATTTAGTAATGGAAAATAACCCCTGGAAAACGTTAAAATCAGAGCAAGTTTATGAGTCGGGATGGATAAAAGTGGTGAAACATGACTGCCTTAATCCGGCCAATAAACCTGCCATTTACAGCGTTGTTAATTTCAAGAATCTGGCCATTGGAATTGTGCCTTTGGATGAGCACAATAACACCTGGCTTGTAGGCCAGTGGCGGTATCCAATGAATTCTTACTCATGGGAAATTCCTGAAGGGGGAGGCCCTTTAGGTACCGATCCTCTCGAAGCAGCCAAACGCGAATTGAAGGAAGAAACGGGCATTATTGCTCAGGAATTAACAGAAATAATGCACCTACATTTAAGCAATTCGGCCACCGATGAAACCGCCATTGTTTATGTGGCCAGAAACCTCAGTTTTGAGAACAGTGAACCCGAAGAAAGTGAGGTACTACAGGTAAAAAAAGTTCATATAAATGAGGCTTTTGAGATGGTTAATACAGGCCAGATCACTGATGCCATAAGCGTTGCAGCAATTATGAAGGTTTGGATAAGCTTGAATTGGAAATAATTATAGAAGTCGCCTGTTTTTTCTACCTTTGAGCTGAAATTTTATGAAAGCATTAGTTGAATCGTTCACCGAACAGTTAAAAGCGGCTAAAAACATTGCCTCTAAAGCGGTGATCTCGAAATCGGGAAGTATCCAAAATATTATTGTAACAGGATTAGGTGGGTCGGGCATTGGCGGAACCATATTAAATGAATTGGTTAACGATTCGTGTTCGGTGCCTATTATCATCAATAAAGATTATTTTTTACCGGCCTTTGCTAATGCAAATACACTTCTTATTGTTTCATCTTATAGCGGAAATACAGAAGAAACGGTTCAAGTGATGAACGAGGCAATTTCCAGAAAAGTTCAAATTGCTTGTGTAACAAGCGGAGGAAAAGTTTTAGAACTTGCCAAGCAACATCAATTTGATTTTATTGAGATTCCCGGGGGAAATCCTCCGCGCTCGTGCATAGGATATTCTTTGGTTCAACTTATTCAGATACTTATTGCTAAAGGTTTTGCCGACAAAAAACTAATGGCCGACCTTGATAAGAGCATTGATCTTCTTACAAAGGAAAAAGAAAATATAAAAACAGAAGCAACTCAGATCGCCAAACAATTAAATGGGCAATTAGCTGTTATATATTCATTAGGAACTTGCGAAGGTGTGAGCGTGCGTTTTCGTCAGCAAATAAACGAGAACTCAAAAGCACTTTGCTGGCATCATGTTTTTCCAGAAATGAATCACAATGAATTGGTGGGTTGGACAACTGAAAATAAGAATCTAACCGTTGTTACATTCCATACTTCATTTGATTACAAGCGCACACAAAAACGTTATGAAGTTTGTAAACCCATCTTTCAAAAATACGCCAAAGAAGTAATTGATATTAAAGCTAAAGGCGATTCAAAGTTGGAACAATTCTTATATTTAATTCACCTTGGCGATTGGATAAGCTGTTATATTGCCGACATTCGCGGTATTGATGCTGTTGAAGTGAATGTGATCAATCACTTGAAACAAGAACTTTCTAAATTTTAATTTCTTCTTGAAAAACAAGAACATCATATTCAAAGACCTTGGGATGATGGATTACAAAGCTTGCTGGGAATACCAAGAAGAATTGTTTAACTCCATCGTTGAGCAAAAAATAAAGAACCGCAATCTTCCGGAAGAAAAAAGAATTTCCACAAAAAATTATTTACTGTTTGTTGAACATCCGCACGTATATACTTTAGGTAAAAGTGGTGATGAAAAGCATTTACTGGTGAATGACGCTCAACTTCAACAAAAAAAAGCTACGTATTACAAAATAAATCGCGGTGGAGATATCACGTATCATGGCCCAGGGCAATTAGTGGCTTACCCTATTTTAGATCTTGATAATTTTTTTACCGATATCCATAAATATTTACGGTTACTTGAAGAAACCATCATTAAAACTTTAGTGGAATATGGAATTAAATCCGGACGAAGTAAGGGGGAGACCGGCGTTTGGCTAGATGAACAAAACCCTTTGAAAGCTCGGAAAATTTGTGCGTTCGGAGTTCGCTGCAGCAGATGGGTAACCATGCATGGTTGGGGATTTAATGTAAATGCAGATCTGAGTTACTTTAATAATATTATTCCATGCGGAATAAATGACAAAGCTGTAACAAGTTTGAATGTTGAAATTGGAAAAGAAGTGAACCTAAATGAAATCAAAGAGAAATTAAAAAAGAATTTTTCAGAATTATTTGAAGCAGAATTAAGCTAATGCTTCCTCTTTAAATGGATTGCGCGGGATCCATTCTTTTGGTTTTAAAAATTCAATAAAAGGTTTACAGATCAATTTCGACACCGTGTTTTGCGGTTGAACATAACACGTTAATTCATGTGCCCTTGCTCCTACCGTTGTTTTAATTTCGGCAGCAGTTCTTCCTAAATTCACTTTTTGTTTTCCGGTTTCAATTGCTAATTCGATAAAACTGTACAAAATATTCTGGTACAATTCTAATTTCGAATTCAATTCGTAATCCATACCAATATAATGCGCTTCTATGCTATTATCCGGCATCATGAACCAAGAGGAAAATGCAATCAACTCTTCGCCGGCATAAAATCCCTTCATGAAAAATTTATCAGGAAAGATCTTTTTTGTTTCAGCAAAATAAGTGTGGGGTAATAAAAGTAGTTTGAATTTTGCCTTCGCGTAAATATTATGATACAAACTGTAAATGCGATCGGTTTGCTTTTCGATCTCGCCCAACTCTAAATTCCTGATCGTAAATTCCGATCTGTTCTTTAAAATTGCCTTTGCACGATTGCGATATTTTTTTGAGAACAACTGCAAATAATCCTCTACCGACTTCAATCCTTCAGGGATATCAACAACCAAATTTGGTTCTACATGAAATGATTCAAATTTAGTATTGCCTTCCAATTCTTTTATTGGAGATTCAAAATCTTTAACTAGAACCGCCGCAATTTTACTGTTAAGACTTTCCTCCGAAGAAATTGTTTTGAGAAGCGTGTTGAATATCACATGAAAATCCTTCTTGCTGATCTTTTCTGTACTTAAAAATCCATATTCTCCGCTTATCAAATTATTTCCGCACGTAAAAAGGCGAAATAAAATATCATCTTCATCTTTCGACTCAATGTATTTTTCAAATAATTTTAATCTGTGTGATTTAATATCGTTGATCTCACCATGTAAAAGATCGCCGAAAACATTCGCTTTAAATTCTGTAAGTTGAAAATAAAGGATCGCGCATGCTTCCGTATTTTTATAAATGATAACGTACCTACATTTTAAAACGGCGTGTGTTGAACGCTCCACCAGTTTTAAATATTCCAGATCAAAAAATATGCTTTGCTTAGAAACAACAGCTTCCCAATCGCTTTTGTTAACCAACGATGCCCTATCATATTCGGTAAAAGAATACGTTTTATCAATTTCACGAAAAGGCTTGTAGCGCGACTTGTTTCTAAGAGGTTTGCAAAACAACATAAAGTAGTTTAAAGGTAGGCTTTATTTAATAACTTGTGCGTGTTTGTTCACCTTGATAAAACAATTTTTTAGTTATATTTAACAGTTGATTTATAAAAGTGGATCCATTCAAAAATACGGCAATTGACCAAGTAGGTATAGAAGAACGCATTGCGCGATTCAACAGCCGAAGCATTAAAAAACAAAGTAAGACCCAGGGGCTTAAATTGGCTTTGAATATGATTGATCTTACAACTTTGGAAGGAAAAGATACTGAGGGAAAAGTAATTCAGTTGTGCCAAAAAGCTTTGCACGTATCTGATAACATTCCTGGTTTACCAACTGTTGCAGCTGTTTGTGTTTATCCAACGCACGTAGCAACTGCTAAACAGATCTTAAAAAACAGTAAGGTAAAAATTGCTTCGGTTGCAACAGCTTTCCCTAGCGGAAATTCTTCACTGGAAATAAAATTAGAAGACACAAAAATTGCAGTTGATAGTGGCGCCGATGAAATTGATATGGTGATCAGTAGAGGTGAATTTTTACAAGGCAATTACACATTTGTGTTTGATGAAATTGCTGCTGTAAAAAAAGCGTGCGGTACTGCGCGATTAAAAGTTATTTTAGAAACCGGAGAACTTTCAACATTGGATAATGTGCGAAAAGCAAGTGATATTGCCATTGCAGCCGGAGCGGATTTCATTAAAACATCTACCGGAAAAATTCAACCTGCTGCAACCATGCCTGTTACTTTAGTGATGTTGCTTGCAATTAAAGATCATTTTCAGAAAACCGGAAAAATGGTGGGTATGAAACCTGCAGGAGGAATTAGCACAGCGAAATCGGCTTTACAGTATTTAGTAATGCTTAACGAAACATTGGGATCGAAGTGGATGACCAATGAATGGTTCCGTTTTGGTGCCAGTAGTTTAGCCAATGATATTATTTTACAATTGGGTAAAGAACAGAAAGGCGCATATTTTAGTAAGGATTACATTAGCATTGATTAACGTTTAAAGCCACGAATTGCACTAATTTCACTAATCTGGGTTTAGTGAAATCTAATAAAAAGAATTGTTTAGTGAAAATTAGTGTAATTCGTGGCTAAAATAAATTGTAAGTAAATGAAGGAATCTGAGTTTAATTGGGAATACGCTCCGGCACCCGAAGCAAAGGATCACGCGAAATTAAAAACGCAGTACGATCTTTTTATTAACGGAAAATTTGTAAAGCCCAATAGCAAAAAGTATTTTGATACGCATAGCCCCTCCTCGCTTGAAAAATTAGCGGAAGTTGCCGAAGCAAATGCCAAAGACGTTGATAGTGCCGTAAGCGCAGCAAAAAGTGCCTACGATAAAGTTTGGAAAAAAATGCCTGCGAAAGAGCGCGCCAAATATATTTTTAGAATTGCGCGCGTAATGCAAGAACGCGCACGCGAATTAGCAGTCATCGAAAGTATGGATGGCGGAAAACCAATTCGCGAGAGCAGAGATTTTGATATTCCAACCGCTGCCAATCACTTTTTTTATTATGCAGGCTGGGCCGATAAATTGGACTATGCTTTCCCTAACAAAAAACCAAAAAGTTTAGGTGTTGCGGCACAAATTATTCCATGGAATTTTCCTTTATTGATGGCAGCATGGAAAATTGCGCCGGCTCTTGCCACAGGAAATACTGTTGTTTTAAAGCCGGCTGAAAGCACGCCACTTACCGCTTTAAAATTGGCGGAGATCATTCAAGATTGCGATCTTCCTCCGGGCGTTGTAAATATTATTACCGGTTTTGGAAATACGGGCGCGGCAATGGTAGCGCATCCTAACATTAATAAAATTACTTTTACAGGAAGTACCGATGTTGCAACGATCATTCAAAAAGCAACAGCGGGAACAAACAAAAAGATCACTTTAGAGTTAGGTGGTAAAGCCGCTAATATTATTTTTGATGATGCGCCTATAGATCAAGCTGTAGAAGGAATTGTGAATGGCATTTTCTTTAACCAAGGACATGTATGTTGCGCCGGATCGCGTTTGTTTGTGCAAGAAAATGTGGCAGAGCTTGTGATCCGTAAATTAAAAGAACGCATGAAAACTTTAATTGTTGGAGACCCATTGGACAAGAACACCGACATTGGCGCTATTAATAGCAAAGAACAATTAGAAAAAATTAATTCGTATTTAGAAATTGGCAGATCAGAAGGATTAGAGTTATTTCAAACTTCAGCTTCATTACCAAGCAAAGGATATTATTGTAAACCCACTTTGTTTATTGGGGCGGCGCAAAGTAATCGTGTAGTGCAAGAAGAAATTTTCGGGCCTGTTTTAACGATACAGACATTCCGTACGATCGAAGAAGTGATTGAGAAAGCTAATAACATTCCCTATGGTTTGAGTGCAGGCGTGTGGACGGATAAAGGCTCGAAGATATTTAATCTTACTTCTAAACTACGTGCAGGAGTTATTTGGGCAAATACCTATAATAAATTCGATCCTACATCGCCATTTGGCGGCTATAAGGAAAGCGGATTTGGAAGAGAAGGCGGTTTGCATGGCCTTGCTCCTTATCTTACTTTTTAGACTTCTTTGGTTTGTAATGACCGTGTTTAATGTTGTAACGGATACAATCCCAATACTCTTTTGTGTAATTCACAAATATTTCTTCGCCCTCTTTAATATTGCGAGTTGATACAATATATCCCTTTCCGCCCACAATATCATAGTAACAATTATTTCTTAACCCTTTAGTTCTGCTTAAGCCGGCTGCATCATTAGCATAACGCGCTATATGTTGAGGAGTATTAAAGGCATCAATACATCTTTTGTTATTCACAAATAAAAGGTACCCGTCCTCATTGTTGTCAACTCGCTTTTTGTATTCCTTCCATTCAATTATTTCACCCTTGTATTCAATTATTTTTTCTCCTTTTTTAATTGGCGCCTCAGTAAATAGACCTTTTCCGGCATTAGGTAGTTGCGATTTTTTAACTTTCAGCTTCATAAGTACATTTTTCATTAAGTTTTGCAAAATTAAGTGTTTGTATGAATATAGCAACATTATTGTTTTTAAAGATTTCATGCATAAAAAGTTAATATATTTACGCCAAGGTGAAACCTAAAAAACTCAATATACTCGAACGTTGGTTAAGCAAACTTCACGATCATCTAAACGAAAAGCAATTTCTTATTTTGTCGAGTGTTTTGGTGGGAATAAGCGCGGGTATTGCCGCTGTGATCTTAAAATCTTTTGCTCACTTTATTCAGAAGCAGTTTGTGGATCAATATCTGCAAGCGCAAGACTTTAAACTTACATACGTGTTCTTACCCCTTGTTGGTATTGGCATCGCCGTTTTGATCATTCATAGATTTTATAAGGGGTTTTTAAACACGGGGCTTTATTACCTTTTGCAATCTATTGCTAAGAAAAGCAGTTTTATTCCCTTTCATCATATGTGGGCACATATTATTACAAGTGGAATAACAGTTGGCTTTGGTGGCTCCGGTGGTATGGAAGCACCCATTGTTAATACAGGTTCAGCTATCGGTTCTAACTATGCGCGTCGACACAAATTAAGTTACCGCGAACGAACACTTTTGCTTGCCGCGGGTGCTGCGGGAGGAATTGCAGGAGCTTTTAACGCGCCCATTGCAGGTGTTTTGTTTGCATTAGAAGTTTTATTGATCGACATCAATTTAACAGCCTTTATTCCTTTGCTCATTGCTTCGGCAAGCGGGGCACTTATATCTAAGATCATATTGAATGAGAATATTCTTCTCAACTTTAAATTAAAACAGCCATTCAATTATGAGAATCTTTTATTTTATGTGGCGCTTGCTTTGTTAAGTGCTGTGGTTGCCCTTTACTATGTAAATGTTTTTTCATGGATCACATCGAAGTTCAGAAAACTAAAGTCGAAAGTTAAACGCTGGCTCATCGGCAGCTTGCTTTTGGCAGGTCTTCTAGTAATATTCCCCACACTATTTGGCGAAGGCTATGAAAACATCAAAGGTATATCGGAGCTTAATACGGATCATTTTTTTGATCATAGCATTCTACAAAACTTCATTAAACACAAATGGCAGATCCTGATCCTGATTTTTCTAACCTTTATGCTAAAAACCGTTGCGGTAGCTTTAACCATAGGGTCTGGAGGTAATTGTGGTAATTTTGCCCCATCCTTATTTGTTGGCGCTCATCTTGGATTTGCCTTTGCATTGACACTGCAATATTTAGGATTCAAAGATGTACCCGTGGTAAATTATACGTTAGTTGCTATGGCAGGAGTTTTGGCAGGGGTATTTCACGCGCCGCTCACCTCCATATTTTTGATCGCCGAAATTACAGGAGGTTATGAGTTGATCATTCCACTTATGATCGTTTCGTCGGTAAGTTACGCAGTGGTAAAATACTTCCACCCCGATTCCTTAGATGTTATGAGATTAAAAAAGAAAGGCACCGTTGTTTCGGAAGATAAAGACACAAGCATACTTGGAAAAATTGAAATGACCAAACTCATTGAAACCGATTTTACAGTTTTAAAACCGGATGATAATTTAGGTGTGATCGTTGAAAACATCAAGCATTCTAAACGCAATATCTTTCCTGTGGTGAATACTGAGCAGAAACTATTAGGCATCATCACTCTTTCAAGCATCAAAGAAGAAATGTTCAATCAGGAATTATACACGCGAATGGTAGCCTCAGAGATCATGCAAAAACCGGATACGGTTATCAAGCAAAATGATGATATTTTTAATGTAATGGATAAATTTGAACAAACAGGCCACTGGAATTTACCTGTAACAGAAAAGGGAGTTTATAAGGGGTTTTTATCAAAATCGAGTTTGCTCACTGAATATCGAGAGCAATTACTTTCGTCGATATAATATCACTTATCTAACAACAATCTATTTGCTAAGTAGAAGCAAGACGTCCACTCCCTTGACCTATTTTTTGCATTACTCAAATCTGTCCTTTTCGTCGTCGGTAACGCGTTCGTGAAATAAGTTCTCCAATTCATTTTCAAAGAAAAATTTCTCATCACCAAAAGCCGGCTTTAGTTCATCCATCCAAATAGCCTCTTTATCAAACTTGGCAAAAAACGGACGCGCTATCCAATCGGGATTTCTACCCTGAAGCATACGGAGCGCGAAAACCTTTTCTCCTTTTATTTCGGTAACACCTAACACTTGAACTTTACCGGGTGTGCAAGACATGCTTGGGCCTCTTACTGTTCGGCAAACACCGCTTACTTTTTGATATGCATTTCGAAAAATTTGCCAGGCATTTTCGAGTGTAATGGCAAAATATTCTTGTGCGCCTGTATCGCGTGGTATAAACATATAATAAGGAATACAATTTAAGTTTACCTGTTTACGCCACATTTCAGCCCAAAGTTCGGCTTATCATTTATATGTTTTAATACGGGTGATTGTGTTCTGATCTGAACACCAACACTTCTTAATTTTCTTATTGCAATTTTCACAGCTTCTGTTTCCAATTCAACAGGATGAGAAAAATGTGCCATGATCGACAAATTGATACCTTTCTTAATGATGCTTTCAAATAAATTAAGCATTTCGCCGGTGTCTTCGTCGCTAATAAATTTGTATGGCCAGTACGACAGTGCTTTTGTTCCTATTCTTATAGTTTGCAAATTTGGCAAATTGGCATCTAATAAAGGCTGTATGTAAGTAGCGAAGATCTTCGCTTTCATAATCATTGGGTCCCCTCCGGTAAATAAAATATCTGTTACCTGAGTATTTTGCTCTACGTACTCCTTTAAAAGTGTAGCTTCTTTTGACGCAAATTTCAATTCATCCATGCCAACAAATTGCGGCCATCGAAAGCAAAATGTGCAATAGGCATGACAAGTTTGCCCTTGACTTGGAAAAAATAAAACCGTTTCTCTGTATTTATGTTGCATGCCCATTAGTTTTTCACCATTAACCTCTGGTACATTATGTTCTATTTGTCCGCGGGATGCGGATTTAATTCGGCCCTAATTTTATTTGCAACATTTTTATAGCGTCGCGATTAGAAGTTGCCATTAATGTATTCCACATTAAGCTGTAGTGATTTTTACTTAACATCTCTTCTTGAGGGAAAGTTAGTTTGAACATAGGGTCGTTTTCCAGATCGTCCCAATTGATCAATTCGTTCACCACATAATTATTGGTTTTAAAGGGCAAAACATTACCTACAACTTCAATTGCCTCCAACTGTTTTGCATTAAGCTTATTTATTTGTGGGATATTTTTATAGTTGTGAACGGAGTACGTGATTAGTTTCATAATAGATCATTTAGCAGTTAATATGCCGTAAGTAACTAATAACATAAATTCGATCCGTTGACATTTGTCAATTAGAAAAATCAACTATTCTAAAAAAAAGAGCAATTGCTTAATGGCTAAAGCTTCAAGGTTATTTATTCCTTTTTCGTTAACGCATTCTTTTAACAAATTTTTTAATTTCAAAAGCTCTTGTTTAGATATATTGTATTCAATAAGCGTTGCGATATTTTGAATATCGTCAGTATCAGTAGAATTTGACAGCTTATCAAGTATGTGTTCTTTACTATAACCCATTCTTAAAAAGAAAAACCTGCTAAAACAAAATGTCTTAGCAGGCTGGTATTTGGTAATGAAAAAAGATATTGAGACAAATTTATGTAAATGAGTTGATTTGAAAATTGACATTTGTCAATTTTACTTTTATTAATAATTAATATACTTAATGCATGGAGTTTAATATCGAAAAATATCACCTAAAATCGTCTTCACTTTTTGATTTTCTTACTCCCAATGAAGCACAATTAGTGCGGGACAAGATGATCAGGCGTGAGTACGAAAAAGGGGAGTATTTGTTTAGGGAAAATAGTTACTCAAAGGGAGTTTATCTTGTAAGAAAAGGTAAAGTAAAAATATTTCAAACCAATAGCGAGGGCAAACAAAGCATAGTGTACATATACAAAAAAGGGGATTACTTTGGGTATAGGCCACTTTTGGCGGAAGAACCCCATCCAGTTTCAGCCGTTGCTATGGATAACTTAGTTATTTCATTCATTCCTCGTGATCTTTTTTCGGGTTTGCTTTCAAAATCATCTCATTTAGCGAGAAAACTATTAGGTGTTTTATCAAAGGAGTTTTCCGTGTGGATAAACAAAATGACAATTTTTTCGCAGTACGCCGTAAAGGAGCGAGTAGCTTTAAGCCTACTCATACTTAATAAAATATATCAACGCAGTGATGAAAACATAAAAGCAGTTAGTATTTCTATTAACCGAGATGATTTCGCAGGATTTGTGGGAACTGCTAAAGAAACTTTGGTGCGGATGTTGAGAACGTTTAAAGACGATGAAATTATTGTGACGAAGGGAACAAAAATAAAAATATTGAAATACCGAACATTGTATAATATAGTGTCAGGAAGATAAAGTTATGCAAATACAAGTTTTAAAGTCGAAAATACATAATGCTCATGTAACGGAAGCAAATATAGAATACATAGGAAGTATTACGATTGATGAGGATTTAATGGATGCCGTTAATTTACTGGAGGGCGAGCAGGTTCATGTGATCAATCATAGAAATGGCGAACGCTTAATCACCTACGTGATAAAGGGAGAACGCGGATCGAAGGTTATTTGCATGAATGGACCAGCTGCATTAAAAATAAGTACGGGAGATAAAGTAATTATTATTGCTTATGCCACAATGACCTTGGCGAAGGCAAAAGCGTACAAACCAAAAATTGTTTTTCCGAAACAAGATAATTCTCTTTGAAATGAATAAAGAAAGAATTACATACTTAAGAATTCAACACAATAATCCAGAGAACTGGTACTCTCGTATGTGCAAGAAATGTAAAAAAAATATACGGTCAACAGGATCACAAAGCCGGAATTGGATGAGGAATTGAATTTTTGTTTTGATTGCTACACCAAACACATTTGTGAGTAAGGTCAAGAAATATTCTAATTAAAATAATCGTTAGTTACCTTCGCAAAAAGTTTACTTCCCTTATACTTTGAAACCTCAATAAATTCAAACTCATTATTCTCCGACATGATCAACAAATGAGAAGCGTATTTTAAAACCAATTCAATATCGTGAGAAGATGTAACGATGCACTTTTTTTCTTCTTCAGTAACTTTTTTTAATAACTCGAATAATTGATGCTTAGAAGGAAAATCCAAATACGCTGTTGGTTCATCTAATAATAAAATAGAAGTTTGTTGGGCCAAACCTTTAGCGATCATAGCTTTTTGAAACAAGCCATCGCTTAATTCATTTACAGGCTTTAATACATGATCGTTTAAACCGCAAATAGAAATGCATTCATCAATGATCTTCTTATCTTCCTCTTGCAAATGATTGAACGCGTTTGTATAAGGAACTCTTCCCATCGAAACAAGATCATTTACCGTTAAATTAAATCCTCCCACTTTTTCGGTTAATACTACAGCGATCATTTTGGCGAGCTCTTGCTTTGATAGTTGTTCTAAATTTTTGTCATCAAACAAGATCTCTCCTTGTAATTTTTCTTGTAGTCCGGCAATGGTTCTTAATAAAGTAGATTTACCTAAACCATTTTTACCAATAATGCCCACCAACATTCCTGAAGTAAAACCGGCGGTTATATCTTTATAAACAACCGTTGTTTGTTTTTTTGAAACATAACCAATGCTTAAATTCTTTATGTTTAGTGTCACTTCCACTACCAATTACGTGTTTTAAATAGTAAATAAATAATGAATGGTGAACCAAATAACGTTGTGATCACATTAATAGGAATTACTCGGTCCGGCAAAATTGTATAACATAAGGTATCGCATACTAACATGGTGATTCCTCCTAACAATAAACACGCGGTTAATTGAAACTTCTGATCGGAGGTCTTATAAATTAACCTTGTCATAATAGGAATAGAAAGTCCAACAAAAGCAATTGGGCCACAAAACGCTGTTGCCAAAGCCGTAAGTAAAGATGAGATCACAATAAAATAGATCCTATATCTTGCAAAATCAATTCCTAAAGCATTGGCATAATTTTGCCCCATTAAAAAAACCTGGAATGGTTTGGTGAGCATAAAAAGTGTAGCAATTAAAATAACTCCGATCGATGAAAAAATGGTTATGTCGGTGTAAGTTGAATTACCCAACGAACCAAAACTCCACATCACAAATTCGCGCAAACCTTTGTCGGTAGAAAAATATTCCACGAAAGATTCGAGGGCCCCAAAAATTTGCCCAAGCATTAAACCGATCAATAATAAGAACACATTGCTACTTACTTTTTTAGCGACGAATAAAATTATAAAGGTGCATAATAAACTCCCGGCAAATGCCGCAATAATAATAGCCGTTTTTGAAAAGAACACATATCCCATCACTCCAAATGCATTTAAGGCCATTATGGCTATGCCTACCGCTAAACTGGACGCCGAACTTATTCCCAAAACATAAGGTCCCGCTAATGGATTTCTAAATAAGACCTGTAGAATTTGTCCTGCAATTGGCAAACTTATTCCGCATAATAAAGCGGTTAATGCTTTTGATAAACGGATATTCCTAAATATATAATCGTTGAAATTGAGTTCAGAAAATTTTAAAACAGAGGATCCCGCCAGAAGTATGTTCGCTACAAAAGCGATAATCAAAACGCCAACTAATAGTAAAATATGTTTAAAGCCGCCTTTCAATTTACTTGCTTATAATAATAAAACGGGCGATCTAAGCTATCCTTTGCTTGTTTATGGAACATTTGGATCATATCACTTAAAATCCTATTTGGATAGATCATGCCTGTTTCCCAATATGTGGAGTACTTCAATTTATTGCAATATAAATTATTATTGTAAATACTATTCTTTTTATACGCTTCGAAATCGCCATAGCGTTTGTCCTGCGCAATTACTTGTTGCTTTGTAGTACACATTGAAACATTTAACCAAAGATCGGCCTTTTGCGCTTTTTTAAATACCGCCTCAAAGCTTAAAGGCAAACTTCCGCTTGCGGTATCATTGCTCCAAAAATAATCTCCATTGGCATCATTTATTAATTGTGCCATGTAACTTCTCCCTCCTGGAACATACCAAGTATCTCCAAATTTTAATTCGGTTAATACATTTGGTCTATCCGTATAGTTCTTTGCCAAAGCTTTCAGCTCATTGTAATCTTTTTCCACTTCTGTAAAAATAATATTTGCTTCATTCGATCTATTTACAAAGGCGGCGAAGAATTTGATCCACTCCGCCCTTGCCAAAGGCGAACGCTCTAAATGGTCTAAACTAATTATTGCCGGAATTCCACTCTCTACGATCTTCGCGTCAAAATCTCCGGAAGAACCACCCATGCCAAAAGCAAAAATAACATCAGGTTTTAATTTCAATACGGCTTCCTTATCTATCTCGGGGTTTCTTTGAACCTGAAAGATCCTGCCGGCTTCAACCGCCTTTGTTATTCCGCTGTTATTATAGTAGTCTACATTTTCAATCGCTATAATACTCTTTAAACCTCCTACTTCCGCAATCATATTTGCATAAATACTACTTAATGCAATGATACGCGTGCAAGGTGTTTTTATAAAGTGTGAATTTTTGTAATGCAATTGCGGCCTAACGGAATCGTACAAAATAAATGTGGCACTAGTATCACTTGTTTCTCTGTTGGCCAAAATATGGATCACTTTAAAACCTTTGCCATGATCAATTAAAAATCTACGCGCATATTTTATGGTAGTGTCTTTATAAAGATCTATAACCTCAACACCTTCTTTATCTGGATGAGAAGAGTTGCACGAACTCAAAGTTAGAATTGCAACAAAAATGATTATGAATTTAATAAATTTCAATTCAAATGAATTTCAAATACAGAGCCATTTGGGGAATTATCTTTTACAGCAATAGTTCCTCCATGCTTCTCAATTAAGTATTTTACGATGAACAATCCTAAGCCCGTGCCTTTTGTCTTTCGGGTTTCTTCGCTTCCGCTCCTGTAAAACTGATCGAAGATCCTATTCTTCTCACTGTCTTTTATCCCCATGCCTCTATCACTCACTTCCAAAACAATTCCACTCGATTTCTTTTTTAATTTAATTTCAACATTCATCAACTCGCCCGAATACTTAAACGCATTATCCACTAAATTTGTAAGGATGGAAGGAAAAGCGAGTTTATCTATTTCGCACAAAACTGATGGTTCAATGATTAATTTTAAATTTCCTGATTCCAACGAACTCCTATAACTTGCTGTTGCAATTTTTGTAATAAGATCACTCAGATCAACTCGCTCCTTTGCCATGTGATACTCGTTCTCTTGCATACGAGTTGCCAATAAAACATTATCTATCAAAGAATTCAAGCGTTCGTTTTCGTTGATGGCTATTTCGATGAGTTCTTGTTGTTTTTCATGTGCTAATTGATGCTTTTTTAATGTTTGCAATTGCAATTTTGTTGTTGCCAAAGGTGTTTTTAATTCGTGTGTGATGCTTAATAAGAAATTATTTTTTTGATCGAGTAACTCATGTTCTTTTCTGTTTGCTTTACGTATCAAATTGATCCCATATAATAAAAGCAATAAAAAAATAGTTCCTTCGCCCACCACCATGTATGTTTTTTGGATCTTACTTTCTTGAAGCTTATCAATTTCTGCTTGCAACCGTTCTGTATCAGAAATAGTAAGCTCTAATACTTTTTGCTTTTCTTCTAACAAAGCATTGTTTTGCCTTACCATTAATATCTCCCACCACAAGAATTGCGCAATAATATACACAAAGAGTATATAAATGATCCCTTTTGAATTCGATCGTATCTTATTCAGCCAATTGCTCATTTTTTTCTAATAAGGCGGTAATACTTTTTAAGATCTCATCTGCTCTATTTATCGAAGTTACATCTTCTATGGTTAAAAGCAATTTATTATTTTGTTCTTTCAGTGTACAAAGCGAAGGGTATTTTTGAACGTAAGCCAGCACAGTTTTAAAATTTTCGGAAGCAAAGTAATCGCTGTTCTTATTACTTACAAAATATGCCAGCATTTTGCCATTCTTTAAGGTCATTTTTTCGAAGCCAATTTTCATGGCCCTCCAACGCATGCGCACTAAATTGATCAATTCGATAGCTTGTATTGGAACAGGACCAAATCTATCCTTTAAATTCTCTTCATACTTCACAAGATCTTCTTCATTCACAATATTGTCCAATTCGCGATATAGAACCAAGCGTTCGGTTAAACTATTAACGTATTCATCAGGGATCAATAATTCAAGGTCAGAATCAATAATAGTTTCTTTTACAAACTGGCGTGAGAAAACTGAGGCATTTGTTGTTCCATCTTCGCCAACCGTTTCTTTATACCAAGCCTCTTCTTTTAATTCATTCACAGCTTCGTTCAATATTTTCATATAGGTGTCAAAACCCATATCATTTATAAAGCCACTTTGTTCGGCGCCCAGTAAATTTCCTGCGCCGCGAATATCCAGATCTCGCATGGCAATTTGAAAACCACTTCCAAGTTCATTGAACTCTACCAGAGCTCTTAAACGTTTTTGTGCTTCGGAAGTTAAAACACTTTGTGGTGGAGCTAGTAAATAACAAAACGCTTTTTTATTGCTTCGCCCTACCCTTCCTCGCATTTGATGCAGATCGCTCAACCCAAAATTTTGCGCATCGTTAATTATTATAGTATTTGCGTTCGTAATATCAATTCCACTTTCGATGATGGTTGTTGCTACTAAAACATCAAATTCTCCTTCAATAAATGCCAACATCACTTCTTCCAATTTATCACCGTCAAGTTGCCCGTGCCCAATAGCAATTCGTGCATCAGGAACTAAACGCTGAATGGTTCCGGCTATTTCTTGAATGTTATTTACTTTATTATGTACAAAAAATACCTGTCCCCCTCTTTGCAATTCAAAACTAATAGCATCGCGGATCAGTTCTTCATCAAACAAATGCAGTTCGGTTTGCACCGGAAAGCGATTTGGCGGCGGTGTAGAAATTACTGAAAGATCGCGAGCGCCCATTAAACTAAATTGAAGTGTGCGTGGAATTGGTGTAGCTGTTAATGTAAGCGTATCAATATTTTCTTTGAACACTTTTAATTTATCTTTTACGCCCACGCCAAATTTTTGCTCTTCGTCAATTATTAATAAACCAAGATCTTTGAATTTTACATCTTTACCAATGATCTTATGAGTGCCGATAACAATATCAATTTTTCCTTGCTCCAATTTTTGAAGTACCTCCTTTTGTTCTTTGGCCGAACGAAAACGATTGATATAATCTACATTACATGGCAAGCCTCTTAACCTGTCTTTAAAGGTTTTGTAATGTTGATATGCCAAAATTGTTGTAGGAACTAAAATAGCAACTTGTTTACTATCGCACACAGCTTTAAATGCCGCACGAACGGCAATTTCTGTTTTACCAAAGCCAACATCACCACATATCAAACGATCCATTGGTTGAGATCGTTCCATATCGCGTTTTACATCTGCTGTAACTTTTACCTGATCGGGTGTGTCTTCGTAAATAAACGACGCTTCTAATTCATGTTGTAGATAATTGTCTTTTAAGAATGCATGCCCTTTATTTGCTTTTCGTTTGGCGTATAATTTAATTAGGTCGAAGGCGACTTCTTTTACTTTGCGTTTTGTTTTTAATTTGAGGGTACTCCAGTGTGTGCTTCCTAACTTATCTAAGCGTGGTACATTACTCTCTTTGCCACTAAATTTACTAATGCGGTGTAAGTTGTGAATGCTAACAAATAAAATATCGTTATCCTTATATAATAAGCGTACTGCTTCTTGCTCCTTTCCCCTAACATTAAGTTTTTGCAATCCACCGAAGCGTCCAATTCCGTGATCGATGTGGGTTACATAATCGCCCGGATTAAGCATCAAAATATCTTTTAATGTAAGGGCCTCACTCGTTTTGTTCCTTACTTCCTTTAATTTATAGCGATGATGTCTTTCAAAGATCTGATGATCGGTATAAACCGCAATTTTTAGATCATGATCCACAAAACCCTCATGGATATTTAATGGCAAATAATCAATGAGTGTTTCGTATGTACGATGCTCTTTGGCGAGCATATCATTAAATATGGTGATCAAACGATCGGCTTGTTTTCTATTCTCCGTTAAAAAAAAATTTTGATAGCCTTTTGTTTTATTTTCCTTTAGATTGGAGATGAGCAGATCAAAATTCTTATTAAAGATCGGTTGCGGTGCTTGGTTGAATTCCTTTACTGTATGAGTCAAAATATTTTGTAATCCAAATTCGAGAATGGCATACGACGAAAGTGCGTTTTTGAATTCATCGGCATTTCCATACAACATTTGAGGTTCAATTTGTTTGATCTCGCCTTGGTAATGTTCAAACGCATGCAACGCTTTTGAATACATTTTATCAAAAATAGAAAATATACGCTCCGCACTTTCGATGGCAATAACAGTATGCTCTAATGAAAAATAATTGAGTAAGAATCCTCTTTCTTCCTTTAGAATGGATGTATTAATATTTGGAATGATGGTAACAAAATCAAAATTCTTTAGCGACAATTGATTAGCAGGATCAAAAGTTTTGATAGCTTCCACTTCATTGCCAAATAATTCTAAACGATAAGGGAATTCGTTGGCGAACGAATAAATATCAATAATACCTCCGCGAATAGAGAATTGGCCGGGCTCATATACAAAATCGCTTTGCAAAAAATTATAAGAATATAAGAATTCGCTGATGAATTCAACCGACAATTTCTCACCCTTCCTTATTTGAAGAATATTTTGTTGAAGTTCTTTTTTAAGCGTTACTTTTTCGCACAGTGCTTCGGGGTATGTTACAACTATACCATTATACTTTTCGCTACTTAATAAACTTAATACCTCAGCGCGTTCTTGAATATTAGCATTCGCGGTTTTTTCGGGTTCGTAAGGTTGTTTGTATGATTGCGGGAAGAATTGAACATTTTTTTCTCCAAGAATTTGTTGCAGATCGTTGAACGCATAGGCCGCTTCTTCGCGATCGTTCTTAATTAAGATCAAATTCCTTTTTTGATCATCAAAAATGTTGGCTAAAACAAAGTGAATTCCTGATCCTGCTAAACCTTTGACAAAGAAATCCCTCCCGGAATTAGAAATTTCCAGTTTTGAAAAAACCTCAGGCAGGAACCTATTTAACATGAACATGCAAAAATACTAAATTGCATCGTGTATAGTAATAAACATTTGCCACTTGCATTGATAGCAAATAAGACTTTGGCCTCTAAATACTTATAATTTAATAAAGAAATGAATTCGATAAAATAAAGCGCATTAATATTATGACCTAGCTCATATTGCAACTGAAATGGAAATTTTATACCTTTGGTTTGGCCTTTTATAAATCGTTTTAATAATTTACACCTAAACAAACAATACATGAAAAAACAACTACTTGCATTAGCACTATTGGGTATGGGAATAGCCAATGCGCAAACATGGAGTGAAAATTTCACTTCAACATCCGCACAAGCATTACCTGCGGGTTGGCTTCAAAATAATGTCGACGGATTTACCGTTGCGAGTAACTTAAGCTCATTTGGGTTTGGTTCAAACGCATGGGTTACAAATGCTGTTGCTTCAGAATGGCCTAATCAGGGGCGAGTAGTTATGAGCACATCTTGGTATTCACCGGCAGGTGTTGCAAATGATTGGTTAATTACGCCATCATTTACAGTTCCTCCAGGTGCAAGTATTCAATGGGAAGCAACTTCTGTAGAAACTGGATATGAAGATGGTTATCAAGTGAAAATTTCTACTACAGGAACAACGGTGGGAAGTTTTGCAACTAACTTACTTACAATTCCTGCAGAAACTATGGCTGCTACTTCAACTTCGCCGTGGACAGAAAGATCTATAAGTTTAAATACGTATTCAAATCAAACAGTTCGTATAGCATTTGTAAATAATTCTAATGACATGAATCGTCTCTATTTAGATAATATTCAAGTTATTATACCTGCTGCAAATGATGGAAATGTTGTGAGCATTACTAGCGTACCTCGTTATACGGTTGCCGGAAATACCACCATTAGTGGAATATTTAAAAACAAAGGAAGTGCGGTAGCAAATAACGCGACCATGAATTATCAAGTTGACGCAGGTCCAATTGTTACACAAACAATTACACTTGCAGCTTTAGCTTATAATCAAACCGGAGTTTACACTTTTACTGCTCCTGCTGCATTAACTTTGGGAACGCACACAGTAAGCGTTTGGGTTACGCAAGTAAATGGCGTAAACGAAACCAATACTGTAAATGATCTAGCAACTACGATCTCTTACGTTGCTTCCCAATCATCTTTGATGAACGCTTTAGTAGAGGAGTGGTCTTCATCAACTTGCGGACCATGTGCTTCATTGAACTCGAGCTTTGATCCATTATTAAACGGGAACACACCTAACTCAGGTGGACGTGTAAACGTTATTAAATACCAAGTTGATTGGCCAAGCCCGAACAACGATCCTAGCTTTAACTTACATGCCGATCAACGCGTATTGTATTATGGTATCAACGCAGCGCCAACAGCAATTGTTGGAGGTGATGCTGAAATGTCGGCACACAGCCAAGCTGAGATTGACGCCGGTAAAAACGAACCAGCTTATGGTAATATCACTGCTACATTAAATGTTGTAGGTTCAACAGTAACAGGTACTGCTACCATCACACCTTTCTTAACAATTGCTTCGGGATCTCCAATACGTATCCACCAAGCATTAATTCAAAAGGATTATTCGTTTGCAAATCCATCTACTTCGCAACAAAATTTCTTCCATGTTATGCGTCAAATGTATCCTGATGGAAATGGAGCTTCTGTTACTGTAGCTGATGGTGTTCCGCAAACTGTATCATTCAATCATAACGTAAATACAGTGCCTATTTATCCTCCTCTTGCGGCACAAAACAGCAATAATTTCTGGACCACAAGTAATCAAGTTTATGAATATGTTGTGTTCATGCAAGACGATGTTACAGGTCAGATCCTACAATCTGGTTCTGCTAACTCTGTGATCATGGGTTTAGCAAAACTAAGCAAAGATGCTCGCATCGGTGTTTATCCTAATCCTGCAAAAGATTTCGCGGTTGTTGGGATCCGTTTAAATAGCAGCTCAACTGTTGACATCACTATTTACGATGTAACAGGTAAAGTTGTTTATGTGAACAAAGGCGCTCAGGTTCAACAAGGTGAACAAGAGATCCGTATCAATACTACTGAATTTGCTAATGGTACTTATAATATCATGGTAAATACGAATGAAGGAACTCTAAAAGACAAACTGATCATCAGTAAGTAATATTTTAACACTTATTTTCTTTAAAAGCCATCTAAATATCCTGTTTAGGTGGCTTTTTTAATAGGGCTTTACCACTTATTAAAAAAAATCAACCATAAGGGTAATTTTAACATTTATCGATTTAGATTGCCCTTTATTTTTCATACTTTTAGTAAAAAAAAATTACATGAAGAAACTTTACTTTACTCTATTAGGAATTACATTAAGTTTATCCTTCGCTTTTGCTCAGGCACCAACTTTTGAATTAGTTACTACAACTGCAAGCACTACTCCTATTGCTAATAATGCAATATTTGACATGGCAACTTCTGTTTCTTCTGATGTGTCTTATCATTTTGTACTTAAGAATATTACCGCATCAACCCAAACTTATACTATAAGAAAGTACGATAATCTTCTTCATTCAGTTTCGCTTGGAGATGAAGCGGCTGCCTATTTTTGTACAGGAACTACTTGCTACGTACCTACTGTCATGTCTGCATTTTTTATAATTCCTGCAAACTCTTCCGATGATTTTACCGTTTACCTTGATGAGGCTAGCACAATGGGTTTATCAAACGTTGGATATGAAGTAAAAAATGGTACTGAACAACTTCTGATCGCAATGAGATATAATTATGCAATGGGTGTTAGCAATAACCAGAGTGATCTATCTAGCGTTTCCAATATTTATCCAAACCCAAGTTCGTCTAATGCATTTATTAACGTAAGTGCGTTGAAGGAATTAAGCGGAACCAACTTACAAGTATTCAATTGCCTTGGTGCTCTTGTAACATCAAAAGAGATCAGCCTGAATAAAGGCAAAAACACCATTTCTATTCCTAGCGAAAACCTTGAGACTGGCATCTATTTTGTGAGGATCACAAATGGTTCTACAACTCTAACAAGAAAATTAACAATAACAAAATAACAGTAACAAATACATAAACCAAAATCAAAAAACAAATGAAAAAACAACTACTAGCTATCGCGTTCTTGGCTTCAAGTGTGGCATCAGCCCAATGGACAGAGAACTTTAATGCAGCAACCGGTTCACTTATACCAGTGGGTTGGTTTCAAAACAATGTTGACGGATTAACACCTAACTCGTCAATTGCAGCTTATAACTTTGGGACAAATGCAGGTGTTACACGTAATGTAACTACAGCGTTCGGATTACACTCGAGCCACGCTAATGTTCTTGTAACAACTTCGAAATACACTTCAGCAGGAACATCTAACGACTGGGTTATTTCTCCAAATTTCCTAGTTCCTGCAAATGCAGTATTTAGCTGGGATGCTACCTCTTTTGATCCAACAGCAACCGGTTCTTATGAATTGAGGATCTCTACAACAGGAACTACTGTTGCCAACTTCTCTACGGTGTTGTTCTCAATAGCTGGTGAGATCTATAATCCTGGTGATGCAGCTACTGCTGGATTTACACAACGTGGTGTAAGTTTAGGGGCATACGCAGGTCAAAATGTGCATTTAGCAATACATGATATCAGTAATGATAAATGGCAAATTGCTTATGATAATTTCGCTTGTTCTGTTCCGGCGAATCAACATGATGGAAGCGTTTTAACTGTTAACGGTTTAACTCGTTACATGGTTGGTGCAGGAAATCAAAATGTTAGCGCAACTATCAAGCAATTAGGATACGGTACTGCTACAACTGCATGGATGAACTATAAAGTTAACAATTCAGCTACAGTTAGTCAAACAATTGCATTAGCTCCATCTCTTGGTTATTATGGAACTCAAAATGTAGCTTTCACTACACCAGCTGCTCTTACATTAGGTACTAACAAGGTAAAAGTTTGGATAAGTGGTATGAACACAAGTTCAGAAGTTAACGTAGCTAACGATACAGCTGTACAATATGTATATGTTGCTTCGCAATCAGTTACTATCAATGCTTTAATTGAAGAATTCACTTCTTCTACTTGTGGGCCTTGTGCTTCATTAAACTCAAGCTTTGATCCATTATTGACAAGTAACAACGTTAACGTTGCCGGCAGTAATTTAAATGCTGTTAAATATCAAGTAAACTGGCCTTCACCGGGTAATGACCCAAGTTACAACCCGGATGTATTAGCAAGAAGAACATACTATAACGTTAACTCTGCTCCAACTGTATTATACAATGGTACTGCAGGTTCAGGAAACCAAACAAATATTAACATAGCTAAAATGGCTCCGGCTTATGCTAACATCACACCAACTATTTCTTACAACGCTGGTGCTGTTACAGCAAACGCTACTATTACTCCATTTGTAACTATTCCTTCTGCTTCTCCAATTAAGGTTTATCAAGCATTGGTTCAATCGTTCTATAACTACCCTGGTGCTTCTACATCTCAAAAGGATTACAAACATGCAATGCGTTCGATGTATCCTTCAGCAGGTACTACATACACTACAACAGATGGTACTCCTTTTAATGTTACATTCAATCATACATTAGCTTATGGAAGTACTGCTTCTGGAACTCCTGGACAAGGAACTACAAATTTCTGGACAAGTACAGGTTCTTTCGTTTATGAGTATGTTGTTTGGTTACAAGATGCTGTAACTAGACAAGTATTACAATCTGGTTCTGCTTTCACAAGTTCAGTTGTTGTACCATCAAGCATTAAAGAATACAGCAATGGTGGTTCTATTGGAATTTATCCTAACCCTGCTAAAGATTTTGCAGTAGTTGGTATCAAATTAGACAGTAACTCACCGGTTGATATCAGCATTATTGATGTTACAGGTAAGCTTGTATATACTAACAAAAGTGATGAAGTTATGGCTGGTGCTAGCGAGATTCGCATCAACACTTCTGAATTTGCTACTGGAACATACAATGTTATTGTTAAAACAAACACTGGTATCTTAAAAGATAAACTGATCGTTGTTAAATAATTATAGTTACTACTTTATTAAAAGCCCTGACAGAAACGTCAGGGCTTTTTTATTTACTATATTTGTACAAAGGTTTTGGTCTTATAGCCAAATGAATTGGGAACACAGTGAGATTCTGTGACTGTCGCGCAACTGTAAGTTTTAACCTTTCTCACAAATGCCATTGTTCTGGTCTGGAAGAACGAGAAGGCGTGAGAAAAGGGAAACAAGTCAGGATACCTGCCTTAGGAATATGCCTGAAATAAGTTCCTACTGCGTTGTTGCAAAAATTTTAAATCCTCACATACCTTAGTATGCTCTGGTTTAAAATTTTTACACGCCTTGTAGGAACTCATTTCAAACACATTTCTTAATACCCTACCTGGCGACAGGAAGGCACAAAATACTTCCGCGAAATGAAGTTTGTGATATGAAAAAAAAAGAACAGCTCACATATTGCCCAAATTGCAATTTACCCTTCACTTGTAAAACAGATGATATCAAAAATTGCTTTTGCTCATCTATAACCATTCCCGACAAGATCAAAAATCATATGAAAACAAAATTCAATTCGTGCTTATGCAATACTTGCATTTCTGAACTGATCAGCAACCCAAGTAAGATCATTGCATTGACCATTTTATTTATAACACTAAGTTCACAATGCTTTGCACAATTTCATGGAGCGCCAAGTTCATCAAATACCTCGGCAATGCATAAAGATAGTATTGCATTTGTGGCCTGGGCAAAAACTTGCACGGTAACGCGTGGTTGGCAAGACGCTTCGGATACTTCTTTAGGAACTGCCACTGTAGGGGTTGATGCAAATGGAACTTTAAAAGCAGGCGACAATCCCATTGTAAGTTTAGGAGACGGTGGAATAGCCATTCTTACTTTTTCTAATTCAATTAGGAACGGAACAGGTAACGACTTCGCTATTTTTGAAAATGGATTTGCAGATAATTTTTTGGAATTAGCTTTTGTTGAAGTAAGTAGTGATGGAACAAACTTCTTTAGATTCCTTGCAACATCAAATACACAATTTACAATGCAAGTAGGTGCCTTTGATCCTTTAGATTGCACTAAATTGAATAACTTTGCCGGCAAATACAGAGTTAATTACGGCACGCCTTTTGATCTGGAAGAATTAAAAAATACTTCGGGCCTTAATGTTAATGCAATAACACATGTAAAATTAATTGATGTTGTTGGAAGTATTACTTCATCGCTTGCAACATACGACATGAATAACAATCCAGTGAACGATCCCTTTCCTACAGCGTTTGGAAGTGGCGGATTTGACCTTGATGCAGTTGGAGTAATAAATGAGAATCCTGCGGGATTGGTGGAGAATTTAGAATTAAACACTTTTCATATCTATCCCAATCCTGCTTCAGATGAATTATACATTCGTTCACAAGATCCAAATAACTTTATCTCATACAAAATTATTGATTCACAAGGGCGGACTTTAAGAAATGGGGGATTTCAAGAAATAATTGACACGAATGATCTTCCTACAGGGTTATATTTATTACAAGTTCATACACATTCGGGAATTGGTATTAAAAAAATAATGGTGAGGCACTAGTTGTATTGCCTAGAAAATTCTGCTTTTGGCTTAACTACACCGGAATTTCAATAGTAACAGTAGTGCCCTTATCGGGATAAGAATCAAAGATCACTTCACCATTTAAAAAATCTATACGCGATTGTATATTCTTTAAGCCAATTCCCCCATCGGTTTCGTTAAGCTTAGTATTTACATCAAAACCTTTACCGTTATCTTCTATCAAAATGGTCAGTTCTTTGTCATGCTTAATAAATTGAATGCCAACTTCACTTGCCTGAGCATGTTTAATGATATTATTAACTAGTTCTTGCATTACTCTAAAAAGTATATTTTCTACGGTTGAATCCAATCGCCCGCTCATTCCAACAATTTCCAAATTCACTTTCAAGTTTCCACTCGAACTTATTTTGTTCACAAATTCGCGAACAGCCATTACCAACCCGGATTTAATTAAGGCATTTGGAACCATGCTATGCGAAACAGCACGTACTTCCTTTACCGATTCATCTAAAAGATCCAACGCATTTTTCAACATAAGCTCTTCTTCAGGCTTATTTGTTTTTAAACTAGCCTGCAATCCCGAAATATTAAGCTTAGCGGCTGATAATTGTTGACCAATGCCATCGTGCAGTTCGCGCGCAATACGCACACGTTCTTTTTCTTCGGCTTCTATTACTGCTTTTGATCGCAACTCTTTTTGTTGTAATAATTCCTTATCCAACAATTGCTTTTGTTTTAATTTGGTACGAACAAAAAGCAAATACGACACTGCTGCTATCAAAATAATTCCTACAATTAAAAAAATAAGTAACAACCTATTCTTACTTAATTGCGCTGTTTTAAGCTCATTCTCATTTTGCAATAATATATTCTCAGTTATTTTCCTTTCAGTATCATACTTTACTTGCATTTCAGAAAGTTGCTTTGCCGTTTCGCCCGAAAACAATTCATCTTTTAATAAAGCGTATTTCTCGTAATAGTCGTTGGCTTGAACACCACGACCTGTATATGCATACAGCTGACCAAGCGTTTTGTAAATAGATAACAAATTATCCTTAGACACATCACCTTTAGATAAGCGCTCGGCTTCCTTGATGTATTTTTCGCATAGATCATACTTCTTCATTGCCAAATAAATATTTGACACGTTGCAATTATAAAGAGCCTCGCTGCTTATATCACCAATGTTATGTGCAATTACTAAAGCCTTTTCATAATATGTTAAAGCCTCCTTATCTTTAAAAGCAAGTCGATGGTAATACCCCAAATTGTTAAGCGTTCCTGCAATGAGATTAGAGTCGCCTAATTCTACAAAAAGTTCAAACGCTTTTTTTCCGGCATAGATAGCACTATCTGCCTTTTTCATTCCTTCATACGCATACGCAATATAATTCCAGGCACCTGCTTCCGCTTCTAGGCTACCGCTTTCCTTTGCTAGCTTATAGCCTCTTCTGGCATAGGTCATCATATTGCCGTACTGTTTCAAATTGCCATTAATATTACAAATTGTATTCAGTGTAAAAGCTATATAAGGTTTGTTCTGTAATTTTTCATAAATATCAAGCGCTTTCAATGCATATTCTAAAGAAGCCACATGATCAGAGATCTCTTCACTGCAAACTCCGAGTTTACTATAGGAAGATGCCTTATCCAGGTCACTTTTCAATTTTAAACGGATCTCTAAAGCGAGCTTATGCCATTTGAGGGCTTCGCGGTAATTGCTCCGTTTCATGTGCACAATGCCAATATCATTGTACCCTTGTGCAATAAATTTTTGGTTATTACTCTTCTTTGCCAATTCCAATTCCTGCTCGGCAAAGCGCATGGCTTTATCCAGATCAATACCCAAATAATTCCAGTTGAGATCGCTTAAGGTTTGTAATTTTGTACTATCAGGAATATTAGTTTTTAATGAGGCTATTAAACTATCGTTGTTATGCGCCGAAACGATCGAGCAGAAAATGAAAATAATATATGTAAGAGCCTTATTCATAAAACATTTAAAAATACTAAAAAAAGGGTAACTCCACCTAAAGAGTTACCCTTCACAATAATTCAACCCTACTATCCAACCTATTATTTTTTATTGATGGTGAACTCCACCCTCCTATTCAAAGCTTTTCCCTCCTCAGTATCATTGCTTGCCAATGGTTTTGCTTCGCCATAACCTGCCTGCTGAAAGCGATTGGCAGCAATATTTTTTGATACCAAATAATCTACTACCGCTTTTGCCCTATTGGCAGACAGTGTTTGATTCGCATCATCATTACCAACATTATCGGTATGACCAGAAATTGTAATCTCCATTGCAGGATTATCAGTTAAGATCTTTACCAATTTATCTAACTCAACGAACGACGTTGGCAGCAGATCAAATTTTGCAGTCTCAAAAAAGATATTATTCAAACGAATCGTTTCGCCCACTTCAACAGGAACCAAATATAGATCGCGTGTTATCTCTTTATATTCTGAAATGCTAGTGAGGTCTAAGTTATCTGAAACTGCAATATAACCTTGTGCTCCGGCATTGAAGGAATAATTTTTTCCGTAAGGCAATACAATTTTATAATCACCATTATTTGGATTACTGCGTGCTATACCGGCTTCTTCTCCGCCAGGCAATAACTGATAAACGATGTTGGCATCAATGTACTGTTTTGTTTTTGCATTGATAACTTTCCCACTTACAAGTACAACAGGATTTGGTTTTATTTCATCCTTTAATTTGATACGAACTACATCGCTCCCGCCAATGGCATTACGCGTGCTTACCATGTAAGCATAATAACCAGATGCGGCAATACTATAATTAGCATCATCTCCAACTGTATTTATACTCGAACCTAAATTTACAGCCGAACTCCAATTTAACCAGGTATCATCTAAGCGTTTTGAAAAATAAATATCACGTTTGCCCAACCCTCCTGGCCTATCACTGCTAAAATAAAGTGTAACGCCGTCGGAAGCTAAAAAGGGGGTGTCTTCTTTAAAACTGGTATTAAAATTCTTCCCTAAACTCATGGGTTTGCTCCATGATCCGTCGGGCTTTAAAAAGCTAACATAAATATCATTGAATTCGCTTTCTTTTTGCTCTGAGAAACTCAATAACAATGTTTTTCCATCATTAGCATAATATGATCCAACATAAATTCCGTTCACCATATCATCATATCCTTTTAATTTAATTTTTTCAGGCATACTCCATCCACCTATAATTCGTTTTGTAAAGGAGAAACCCAAACCGCTAGTTACCTGTCCATCTTTGTAAGTGCCCTTTACAAGCATGGTATTTCCATCAGGAGTGATGCCAACCACTTTGTTCACACTATAATTATTAAACGGGGCCCCCATGTGTTGTGAATATCCCCAAGCGGTATCTTTTGCATTCCACTCTGCATACCAAATATCTTCACTTGAATTTGCAAAATAATTTTCGGGTGCGCCAGAGCGGATCATGAATAATGTTTTTTCATCAGGTGAAATAATGGGCGCGATCTCTTCATACACTGAGTTCACTTTCCCACCAAGGTTTCCCGATTCGCCTGGTCTTAAGCCTTTCATTAGTACGCTTATGTCCTTTTTTACATTCAATACATTTATGTTCTTCTTGTCAAAACCAACTTCAAAGTTAGTAGCGGTTGCATCTTCTGTTTTTGCAAACTCAGGATTATTGGTGTTGTACTTTTTTATGATCTCTTCAAATGTAAATTTTGTGTCGCCATCAAAAATACCTACAGCATCGATCTGTGGTTCTACTTTAGCTGTGGCTCCACTTATTTTGATCTTGATGGTCTTTATTTTTTTGGTACGCTCCGGTATATTAATTGTAAATAAGCGGTAAGATGTATTGGCCGGTGATGCAGGTTTTTCGTATACCGGCGTTCCCGTTCCTTCCTCATCTAGCAATTCTATTTTTACAATACTACCACAAGCATTATTTTCTATGATGAAGATCTGTTTAGCCTCTTGTGGCGTTTTAAGATCTAACCACAATTGAGCATTCTTTTGATTATTGGCCGTTGCGCAGCGTTTACTTAATGCTCCATAAGTTTTCGCATCAGGTGCGCCCGTAGCCATTCGCGCATTGAACTGATCTTTATTTGTTATCTCTGTATCGTAATTAATGGCAAAAGCCCATTGGATCTCTTGGCCTTTTGAAATTACTGAGAAAAGAATGAACAAGAAAAGAAATATGGTTCTATGAGTTGTCATAAAAATAAAATTTTAAAAAGCCTCACCGAATGGTGAGGCTTTATGAATACAATGAAGATTACTTCTTTTGGGCTTTTGCTAAGTCCTTTTGTAAATAAGTTCCGATCTTGTTAGCACAACCGTTGATCATATTATTGTAAGCTGTTACATTCATCTTGTCGTTCTCCGTTTTTTTAACTTCGTCCTTAATTTTTGGATTGATAGCTAAGCCTTTTTTAAATGCCATGCGAACACCGCAATAGAACAAACCTTTGCTATAAAGATTATTGTCTTTTTTACCTTCCTTTAATGGCGTTGGGTTTGGCCCTAATAAATGCATATTAACGGCACACATCCAAAAACGGGTACGCGACCATTTAGAATCTGCCAATTGCGTATTGAAAATAATAAGAACGGCATCCACTTCTAAACTCTTGCAAAGATCATAACCTACTGATTCTATCAATTGCCCGTCGTTACTTCCATTTAAATTTGTTGGACCAACAGCTTTTTTATCAGCATCAGCAATATCGTTCTTATTTATTTTTACCAATTTAAATCCATCTGCCGGTTCATCCATTTCAATGGTAGTACCAAGATTACCTGATTTTTTTGCCCATTTGGTAAATTTCTCACCTATTTTATTTGCGGTAGTATGCTTCACCACAAAATCATTGTACGCTTGTTTTTTATCATCATCAGTTAAAAATTCTGATGGTGTTAAAATATCAATGCCATAGGTTTTAAAAGTTGACTTAAGCCCATCTATGCTTTGCTTATAAAAGTCGTTTGCAAATGCAACTCCATTTGCACTTCCTGTATTTGTTGTATTATATGATTTACCGGTTGAGTTGGTGCCACTTACTTTAGTTAAGCCCGGATCATCAATATAAAATGATACAAGCGCCACGCGTTTTGGCATTTTCCCTAAAGCGGCCATATCAACGCAAAAACCTCTTCCTGTTGAGCTTATTTTGGCTCGGTTAAAATCATACTTAGCTTTCCCGCTAAGGTCTTTCTTTTCGGCATAGGCCGACAATTTTGGTGCGCTACATGCAGCAGCGATCATTGCCGCTGTAATACTAAGTGTTACTAGGTTTTTCATAATTTTTGATTTTGTTGAGTTATTGTGATTAACACCACAAATGTAAAGAAAAACTGTGTATAAGGAATACCCACGACTTGGTAATTTTATCTACGTGGTAGTACGGATATAAGTTGGTTTAGCCCCGAATTACACTAATTTTCACTAATCTAGAAGTGCTAATTTAGTGATTTCACAAATCTGTTTTGTGCTAATTGAATCGAACATAGGTTTAGATTCCTATAATTTCACAAAACACAGATTAGTGTTAATTCGTGAAATTAGTGGCTAAAAAGGAGTGTGTGTTTATACGTTCGGGACAAAATGTCCCGGCCAACTTAAACTAGATCCATTTGCTTTCCATAGCCAATTTAATAAGACCTGCCACGCTTTTGGTATTGGTTTTACGGAAGATATTTTTGCGGTGAGTTTCAACAGTGCGTTCGCTAATAAACAGCTTTTCGCCAATTTGGGCATTACTTAATTCGGTAGAGATCAGTTTTACTATTTCTATTTCTCGGGGCGTTAAACTAACGGTTTCCTTATTGGTATTCTTTGGTTCCGACATTGCCTTCATCATGGTATCGGTAACTTCAGCACTAAAGAACATTTGTCCATTAGCTACTTTAGTTATAGCTGCTGTTAACTCATCCATTCCTGTATTCTTCAAAACATACCCGCTAATTCCAACTTCCAACATGTCTGAAATTGTTTGACGATCGTCGTGCATAGATAAAGCCAGAATTTTAATATTGTTATCTATCGCCTTTACTCTTTTTGCCAATTCAATTCCTGAAAGTTCTTTCATACTTATATCTGTAATAAGCACATGAGGTTTTTTCTTCTCGATCTCTACCAGCGCATTTAGTGGATTAGTATTCTGACCAATTATAACAAAGCGTTCATCATTTTTTAAAAGTGCGCTTATACCATCGATCATCATTTTATGATCATCTACTATATATATGTTGAATTGACTCACTTTTACTTTGCTTATGCAAAAATAAGCGTTTTTACCACAATATACCCACCAGTACGGATAAGTTTTACCCAAGGCGCGGTATTTACTCAAAGCCTTACCAAACCTACTTTTGAAGGATAAACATATACAATGAAATTTACATTAAGCCGACCCAACATATTATTAACCTTTACTTTACTCTTGAGTGCATGTTCGCTTAAAAGTCAAAGTGTAAATTATAGGATCCAAGAAAACGATCCCGACAAACGAAACCTTTACATCCACCTTAATCCGTTTAATACTCAATGCTATTTGAGCAATATTAGTATAGGATATAATTTACAAGCTACTTGGATGACTGCGAAACTATTTCAAGTGCAGATTGATTATCGAAAAGCATACTTAGATGCTAACGCTAGTGGTGTTTTCTCGCCTTCAGGTTTAAAAAAATCTAGTCAACTCGAAATTGGCGGTGTGTTCAACTTTCGTTATAAATTAAAAAATGTAGCGCACAAAGTTGTTTTGCATTCGAGCAGTGGTGGCGGATATACGTATACTAAATACATTATGGTAATGGGAGAAGCGCGCAAGGTTGCAGGACTAAGAGGGGGATTTCTTTCGTTTTTAAGTAATCACAAAGTTGATAATGATATTACAGAAGCTTTTACAGAATACGATCTTAAAGGAAAAGCTAATGATGGCCAAGTACGTTACCTTCGTGATAGCGTAAATTATGAGACCATAAATTATGTTGCTCAAAGTACGGGCATTTATGCAGGTATTGATCTTAAGTCTTTAAAATTTTTAGTTATTAATGGAGAAGGATATGGCAAAAGATCGTGCAGAACTGTAAATAATTTTTATGCCGACGTATTATTTACTCCCTTAATTAAATATGAACTCAAGCCTAATGCCGGGCAAAGTTATTTAAATGATGTGGATGTGAATATTAGCGAAAATAAACGCCGTATGCTTGGCTGGAGAGCAGGATGGCACTGGATATTTAACTCAACTGTGGGTTTCAATTCTAAAATGGAAATTGGGCAACAACCTGGAGTTCCTAAAAAAAGTTTTTTCATGACTGTAGGATTTGGGATGAGTATAGGTTTAAAAACAAAAAATTTAGGGGGTAAAGATGAAAAGTAATTTAATTTGGTTCGTTAGTGCTGCGCTTATTTTTTCTTTCAGTTTTTGTACAAAAAAAGAGCAGCAATGTACTAAACTTACAAAAGCTGATGCTTACAGAACAAAAACAATGAAAGCATAATTTACAATTTTTGTGAAATATCTTTTCATAAAGATATTTTCCGATGAATAGGAGCTGATCGAAGACGAAAAGACAAAGTAAGAAGACAGTTAAGTAATAATCGCAAACTATTCACTTTAGGATAACAATAATACAAAAGTTACATCACAAACTAATATTCATCTTGACATACCTTTGTAGTGTAGAAGCAAAAAAATACTAGAAAATATCCTCTTAAAAATGAAAAGCGTTTCCGAAAAAAATTCAGTTGATCAAGCAAACATACAATTATCCGACCTGCAAAAAGAGATCATTCGTCTTATAAAACAAGGTTCCACAACGCAAGAAATAGCCCTAGTAACAGGATTTACCTTAGATAAACTTACTGTTGAACGCAAATCCATCTTAAAAACTACAGGCTGCCAAACCATGTTTGATGTTATATCAAGAGCCAACAAGAACAACTGGCTATAATGAACCCAGCTTTTGAAGCAAAAGCTATGTGAAATTTCTCTAAAAACTAAGTTATTCAACAAATGTTACACACTTTGCGTTAATGCTTGTGTACCTTTGTTGTATGAAAAGGTTCATAGTTAAATATAGGTTAACATTGATAGGGGTCGCAATTGGCGCCTTGATAGGCATGGCATATTGGTACTTTGTTGGATGCAGCACAGGTTCGTGCGCTATTACATCAAACCCAATAAACAGTACATTATACTTTGCATTTGCCGGAGGATTAATACTGAACACCTTTAGCAGCGAACCACAAAAAACAAAAGAAAATGAATTGGAAAAATAGAATATTAAACAATTGGGGTCTAATGAGGGTTATTAGACTGGTTTTAGCCGGTGTTGTATTAACTGAGGCCTGGAGGTCGAATGAAATGATATTAGGAGCTTTAGGAGTTATTCTTTTAGCTCAATCGGTGTTAAATGTTGGCTGCTGCGGCAGCTCGGGATGTGATATTGATCATGTGGGAGGCAAATCTAGGTCATCAAAAAACACAGCCCAAGAAGTTACCTTTACTGAAGTAACTAAAAACTAATACCATGAAAACAAATGTTGTAGTAGATAATCTTAAGTGTGGTGGATGTGCTAGCACTATTAAGAAAGGAATAATGTCGATCTCGGGAGTATTGGAAGTGAATGTAAATAACGATACAGACACAATAGAAATAACCCATGAGGATACTGCGGACCTCCAAATAATAAAAAACAAATTGCACTCAATGGGATATCCTGAAAGAGGAACTGTAGAGGGTTTGGATAAATTTGTAACAAATGCCAAATCCTATGTGAGCTGTGCTATTGGCAAGCTTACCAAAGAAGAAGAGGAAGATCAAGTAAAAAAATAATTTGATGGGATTTAACGAATTAATAAATACGGATAAACCGGTGTTAGTAGATTTCTATGCTGAATGGTGTGGCCCATGTAAAACGATGGCGCCTATACTAGAAAAGCTAAAGCAGAGCATTGGGGATAAGGCCTCTATTTTGAAAGTAGATGTAGATAAAAACCCTGCAGCAGCCAACAACTACCAGGTGAGAGGGGTGCCTACACTTCTTCTATTTAAAAATGGAAATATTGTTTGGCGACAATCGGGTGTTGTGCAAGCCGAACAATTAAAACAGATCATCGAAAATCATTCGTAATGTCAGATCTGATCATTAGTAAGCGCAATGCAATAAGCAATTGGGTTCGACAATTCATAACCATTGTTGACATCAACAAACGAATGTATCAATTACAGGAAAGAATTTTTGGTATATTAAAATGGGGGCAATTTAAACCTCTGCCAAAAATTGATTACGTACTTATTTTTAGAACACTGTTTGCTAAATGCGAAACTTGCGCTGTGGATGACCTTGAAAATAGTATTCATTCGTATTACCAAGTAAGTTTAGTTCACAACAAGAACAGGCGGATAACCATTCAAGAAACAAAAAACAAACAAGAAGCTTTTGAACTGGCGAACACTCTTGCCATAGGTTTAAAAACGCATCTTAAAGATTCGGCAACGAATCCAAGAAAGAGTACTTGGTTGTTGTAAAAGTTACAATCTAAAAATCCTTAAGCAATTTTATTTCGTTGCGATAAAGCAATAGTTTTTTATCGTTCTCTAATTGTTTTAGCAAACGCGAGATCACTACCCTACTCGTTCCCATTTCTTCGGCAATTTGATTGTGCGATAATTGTATTGCATTTTTTCCGGTAACTTTGGCTTTATTTTTAAGATATTTAATTAAGCGCTCATCTAATTTATGGAAGGCAATGCTTTCAAGCGAACGTAATAGTTCATTGAAACGTTGAGTGAAACTATTAAAGATATAACTCTTCCAACTTGGGTATTTTACCAACCACTCATCTAGTTTCTCATGAGGAATAGCAATAAGCTCAACATTGTCTTCCGCAATTGCTTTAATTTCACTTTTACGCGCTTCCATACAACAAGTGTAAGCCATCGCGCAACTTTCGTTAGAACTTAAGTAATACAATAATATCTCGCGATCCTCTTCATCTTTACGCATCACGCGAATCGTTCCGCTTAAAATCAAGGGCATGAATTTGATGTTTTTATTGTAATCAATAATTACATCTCCTTCTTTAAACGACATGATCTTACCTTCTTTAATGATCTCGTCAACCAGCTTTAGCTCCAATAAACCTTGTAATTTCTCTTTTGTGTTATTCATACTACCTAAAGATATTTATAAATTACTTAGGTGCCAAATTATCTAAACTCGTAGGTAGTTCCTTTTAACTGGGTTAAAAGTGTTTTAGGCTCGTCGGTTGCAACAGATCTGCCCTCAATTTTTGGGGTAATAGGCGAGTTTTCCTTTAAGTATTGCGTTACAACTTCGTGCAGAAAATGGGGTGTTAATTTAGGATCTTTAACATGTTCTATTCCTGGCAAAGTATCATCATGGATCACCTTCACGTTCGCATGCTACTAATTTGTACTCTTTATTCTCATCAAGATCAACACCCGAAACCTTTACTGAATTAACTCTCTTTCCAAATTCATTCCCAACGGTAAAATTAACCTCCATTCCACTAAACCTTACAAACCAACCACCAAATCTTTTGAAGGATCTTTTGCAAAAGCATTCTGTAATTCTTTCTCCAACCAATCCTTTAATTTGTCTTCCTGTAACTATTCCGGTTTTGGCGCCGGCTATTTACAGGCAGCATATTCCATAAGAATTCATTAGTAATATTAGCTAATCCCGTTCTCGCATCCACATTTTGTGGTTGACAAAAACGAAATCCATTTGATAAAGCAATATCAGGTTTAAATTTCCATTTGATCGCATCGGTTATCAAATTATCCATTGGCGTTTCTAAAACAAAATAACGAACTAAGGGTGTTTTGCTAGTTCCTATAACAGTTTGCAGATCTTTTTTAAATGGCTCGTACGCTTTATCCACCAACACTTGTATTTCTTTATCGGCCGGATACTTTGCAGGATCCACATCCAATAATTGGTATTTTGTATTGATCAATTTTCCATTTTCAATTTCAAGATCTAACTTACCTAAGAAAGAACCAAAGGCACCACACTCTACTACTTTTGTGTATTTAGCTTGAATAGGTTCGCGCACGCGTTCGTGTGTATCTGCACCAATGAGCATATCTACACCTTCGCAAACAGGATTATTTGCCAAACCAACTTGTTGCGCCAAACCCATATGCGTTGCAACAATTACAACAGCACATCCTTCAACTTCGCGCAATAATTTTACATATTTTGCCAAATTTAATTCGGCATGTTCAAATCTTAATCCTTCGCTATACGCGGGAGATTGACGTTTTGGGATGAGATGATCCGTATAACCAATAAAACCAATTTTTACACCGGCAATATATTTTATCCAATACGGAGGATACACCAATTCACCATTGTCGGCATCATTGGTTTTATGCCACATGTTAGCGCAAATTTTTGCTGCGTTGGCATGCCCCATATCAAACAACATTTTTTTCTTTTTGTAAACCACTTCCCAATTGCCGGGCAACATTAGGTCGTACCCCAATTTATTAAAGATCGGGATCAGCGCTTCTCCTTCAGTTAATGAAGCAACCGCATGTCCGTGAAAATAATCACCTCCATCATAAAGTATGGTATTGGCAGGATTTTTTTTTCGAAACAACTCGATCATTGTTTTTAATACTGCCATTCCTCCACGCTTTTTGTAAACGGCTTGGTTGTTCTCCCAAAAAAATTCGTCGTGCGTATTTAACTGCGAATGAATATCGGTTGTGATCAATACAGTTACAGTTTGTTTTTTGGAAGCAACACCTTCACCTCCTTGCATGTTCGCTTCACTATTACTAACCGAAGAAGTTACCGCATTTGTAACCGGACTTAACAGAACTCCCATTCCAACCAGTGCCGACTTCTTTAAAAAATCGCGGCGGTTATCTGACATATTCTCTACGGGGTTTTCGTTTTTCATTGCAACACTTTTTTAATTTAGATCTTAAAATCTATAACGAGATTAAGGTTGGTCATATTTACCTTGTTGTAAACATACTTTAAATTATTGTAAGTTTCACCTTCCTTTAATTTATACGCTACTAAAAATTTAACATCCAAACCTCTTAAAAACTTATCGAACGTATAACCAACATCAAAATTCATTTGATGGTATGAGGGCATTCCATATTTATTCAAGCGATGATCTCTTACATCAGGCAACATATAATAACCATATGCTAACCCTGTTTTCAATTTACTATTGAAAGCATTCAGTGTGGTTTTTACCATAAAAGCATGCACATTTCCCATGCCTTCATTCCGCTCGCGCGGCATAAATGTATAAAATGGTTCCTTACCCCATTCACGAGGCATTAAATAACGTCCGTCGCCCGTAATGTGTGTATAGTTTAAAGATGTATTGCCTCGTTTATTCTTAATTCCAACCTGAGCGCTGATCACATTTGATCGAGCGCCTTTATTCATGTATGTTTTCTTTTGATCTTCGTTACCCCCATTATTGATAGCATCTTGATGCACAAACATGAGTCCTTGATAAATCTTTGTTCTCTCGCTTAGCGATCTATCCGAATTGATCTCTATCATAGCTGTATTCATTACATTATGAAAATACGCATTCCATAAACTGACCTTTAAATTATTTTTTGGTTTAAAATAAATATTAGCAATTCCTAAGCCATCACTTTCTATATTTTCATGATAATCGGACCTTGTACCATCAACATTTACACCCATTGGATTTATGCCCATTGAATTTGCCATACTAAACCATTGCACCGTTGAACGCGGTGATACTTCCCATATCCATCCGCCATTAAAACCGAACTTTTTTGATTCGCCAATATTCAACCAAACACCTTCCTCTAAGGTAGGACGCATTCTTCCGTCTTGCGGGTTCACAAAAGGTGTATTGATATTGATCTTCCCTATTGTAATTGAACTTTTTGAAAGGTTATATTTCAAAAACAATTCTTCCAATCTATCCAAATCGTTTCCATTACTTGGATGTTCAATATCAAACAAACCCAATTCGTAGCGATTTGAAAGTCTGGTAAGCGAATCAGGATCATCAATTCCTGATGACATTAGATTATAAATAAAAAATCCGCTTAAGCCAACTTGAAAACCGTAAATAGGCTGAGTTACCACGCCGATTCCTGCGCCGGAAGCTAAAGCGTAATCATCTTTCAAATCTCCTTCGTTAATGGTATTCATAAAGAATGTGCGCGAATGCACTTCCCAATGTGCTTTTAAAAAGCAATCTTTTAAACAGGTTGAATCCTTTGGACGTAAAACAATATGATGATCATCGGCACCATGATGATTTCCATTCTCTTGTGAGAAAGAATGAAATGCGCTGATCGAAAATAAATATAAAAGGACTTTTTTCATTTTTTCTAATTCCCTGCTTTTATGTAACTCCAACCCTGTTCTTGCTTACTTACGATCTCAATAATGCCTGCAGCCACAAAACCTGCTGCCGAAACTATTTTACTGCGATCTTCCTTTCTTTCTTTTATCGAAAACTCACATGCATTAAAAACAACGCCCTTATCGGCAAGCAATTTAATTTTACCTTCCACGATGGTCTTTCCTGTAACTAACATATCTAAACCGGCACCATGACACACAACTTCTATTTTGGTTGTTGGTGAAACAGATAAGATATTATTGAACTGTTTCATTAATTGTTTGTGAGCTGTGGTGTCGCCTGAGGTTAATTGGAAAATTATCTTATGCTCCGGATTTATCTCTTTTGAATTTGGCGTTTGTGAATTTAACGCAAACACATTTACAACAAGTATTAAAACCGCAATAATTACTTTATACGTTTTTTTCATTTTCTTTACTTTTTACTATTCGCTTTTCTCATTATTTCCCGTTTTTCTCTTATAGGCTTGAACGGACCAAATTTATGTTGCTTCTCGCTAAAGCCATCGTCAAACGGTCCGAAAGGATGATCGAAAGGTTTTTCGGCAATGCTTGGCCAATCATGTTTAATGTCTTTTTTTGGTCGCTTTTGAGAATTCACAAAAGCAGCAACATCCCAAGCTTCTTCATCGGTAATTTGCGTTGCACTGTGAGAAGCTCCTAGTGGCATATTATATTTTACGTACTTCGCAAAGTTTGATAGGCGATATAATCCCGCGCCATCATTATAACTTTTATTTCCCCAGAGCGGAGGATAGGTAAATGCCGTTCTATCACCATTCATGATTCCTTCTCCATTTGCCTGATGACAACTCTGACATTTGGTTTCATAAACATTCTTTCCTTTATCTGGATCAGCAGCTCTATCTAAAAAAGCGAGATCTTTAAATCCTGAACCTTCTGGCTTTTTATTTTTTGGCACATCTTTACCTAACCAATGAATATAATTTACGATCGCTTGCATTTCTTTTGAAGACGTATCGAGTGCCGTACCATTTAAACTACGCTCGAAACAATCGTTAACACGTTTGTAAATATTTTCCATTCCGCCCGAACGCGCTCTGTATTTTGGGTATGTTGAAGCTACCGCACTGTAATTATTTCCGAATACTTTTGTTCCGGCATCTAAGTGGCAATTCTGACAATTCATTCCATTTGTTGAATTGAAAATTTTCCCTTTCTCGCCAAAGTAAATTGATGTGTGTGCAATAAGTTCTTTGCCGTAAAGTATAGATTCCTTTTGAGACAATCCATTTAAACTTGTTTCATCCGGTGCTTGCCAATACTGAACAGTGTTTTGTGCTACTCTTTTAGCTTCTAACTTTCCTGCTTCTGTGAAATTACCATATTCATCAGGCACTGGTGCTTCTAAATCTACTTCCGGTTTAGATGCTGGTGCAGACTTTACAAGAGCAATAACTAAAGCAATAATTACTACTACAAGAAATACAATGATCTGCGTAAGCTTAATTACTGCTGCAGCTAGTTTTTCGTCGTGTTTGTTAGTATCGCTCATACAATTTAAGTCTAATGAGGTAATTTATCTTTTATAGCGCCGTATAAAAAAGTTCCTACTATTGCAAAACCAAAAACAATGATCATTGTTAGGTAACCATAACCTATGTTTACCACCATTGGGCCCGGGCAAGCGCCACTTAAAGCCCATCCTAATCCAAAAATAGTGCCTCCTATCAAATATCTTTTTGTAGATCTATCCTTTGGAAAGAACATAATAGGATTTCCGTTAAGGTCTCGCATGTTGTACTTTTTTATAAAATAAACGCCTATTGCACCTAGTATAACAGCTGTTCCAATTATTCCATACATATGAAATGATTGAAAACGAAACATCTCTTGAATTCTAAACCATGAGAAAGCTTCAGACTTTGCCATAACAACTCCAAAGAGAGCACCGGCTATTAAAAACTTTACGAACTTCATTTTCTATAGTATTAAAGGTAATAAAACAAATGTCATTAATAAGCCGCCCACAAAAAAACCAATAACCGCAATAAGTGATGGCAGCTGCAGGTCTGATAATCCGCTAATGGCATGACCGGAAGTACATCCACCTGCATAACGCGAACCAAAACCAACCAATAAACCACCAAAGGCAAGAATTAAAAATCCTTTCAGTGAAAATAAAGCCTCCAGGCTAAATAATTCATTTGGCTGAGCTGATATAGGTGCTGCAATACCCAATTTAGAAAGATCGGCGATTGTATTCTCAGAAATTATTACCGCCCCTCCGCTTGAAAGAAATTGAGAAGCAATGAAGCCACCTAATATTGCTCCTAGTAAAAATACCAAATTCCAAAGTTGACTCTTCCAATTGAAGTCGAAGAATTTCACTAATTTACCTCCACCTCCGGCAGCGCAAATAGTACGCAAATTAGAGGAAAACCCGAATGATTGACCAAAGAATAATAACAGAAACATAATCCCTGCAATCAAAGCGCCGGAAATATACCAAGACCAAGGTTGTTGAATGAACTCTAACATATTTAATTTATATGAAATGAAATAATTGGTTTAAATAAATGATTCACTAATTTTTCGGTTGCACTTGTGTGGAATAATCCACCTTTACCATGCGTGCCCATACAAACAACGTCCATTTCGTGCATTTGATTGAAATGAACAACGCCATTTTCAATATCCTTGTCTATCAAAAAATGCTTATCATAATTGCTTATTGAATTCTCTGTAGCGAACTTATCCATAGACATTTCGATGGCCGCTCTTTCACTCTCACTAAAAATGATCTGCAGAAAATGTGTTTTAGTATTGAACGCCACGATCAATTTATGCAATAGAGATAAATTCTCCTTTCTTACAGTTCTGAAATCGTGAACTAATAAGATATTCTCTATTATTAGATCAGATCGATCGCACATGAGTGACAGTAGTGGCACTTGCGACTGGCGAGCTATCATTTGTGTTTCTGAGCCCGATAATTTTTCTTTTAAACCCCAGGCACCTTTTGTGCCCATAACAATAAGATCAAAGCCATTGGTTTTTGAAAAAGAAACGATCTTCTCAGTAAGCTTCCCTAACTCCAAATGTACATTTATGTCATTGCCATATATTTTTTTAAGGTTGTTTAGCTTTCTTAAAGCAATGTCTTTTTGTGAAACCACAAAATCAACACTTATCTCTCCGCAGGTTTGAATGTTGCCATTCATATCCATGCCCACGGTATCGGGCACACTTAATACATGCAAAAAATGAATTTCCACCGGAATTTTCTCTTCCAACTTTTTTACCATGAGGTAAGCATATTCTGCTTGCACCGAAAAATCGGTTGGTATCAATACTTTTAATGATGTCATTTTATTTTTGATATTGTTTTACATTTTGCCAACTTCCGCCATTAACCACATTAGTTAAGCCTTTGGCTTAAAGTTCTTTTGCCATGCCACTTCGGTTACCGCTTCGGCAGCACACAATCACATGCTTCATTTTTTTAAGCTTATCGGCTTGTGAAGCAATTTGCTCCAATGGAATATTTACCGAACCCTTTGCGTGTCCGCCTGTAAATTCGCCGCGACTTCTTACATCCACAATTGCAGCTCCATCGGCTAGCAAAGCGGCCAGATCAACAGATTCCGAACCGAATAATTTTTTTAATAGTGATAACATAGTTTTGTTTTTTACAAATTTACGAAGGGAAAAAGGCTTGTAACGGTTACAAAAGTTACATTGAGTTTGATTTATAAGTTCAATTTAGAAAAAGTAACAAAGCCCTTTCTGGCGTTGCGCCATAGAGTGGGTACAAATAAGAATGAATTGCGAGAGAAGGATCGTTAATTACTGTTTAATCAATTTAACCGTACCTCTATTTACTTTTGTATATACATTAAGATAATAAACACCTTGGCTTAGTTCTTTGGTATCTATCTCAATTTCCTTTGCATAGTTAAGATCTAAATCATTTACTATTCGTACATCCTTACCTAATGCATTAGTCAACTTATATCCTAAAATTGGGTCCTTATCATCCACTTTTATTATCCACGAAGATGAAGCTGGATTTGGATATGCTTTTATCGACTCGATTGAGTTGTAATTCTTCTTAATATCGGTTAGATAATCCCAAACTAAAAATTGCCCCATCATACCTTCATCCTCGTGAACTAACATATGGCAATGGTACATGTAAGGAGTCATATGATCAGTAAAATCATCAAATTTTGTAATGAACTTTACAGTTTGTTGAGCCGGTACAACCACCACATCTTTTTTACCGGCCATATTTGCAGGTGGTGCCGATCCATTAATATCCAAAATATAAAATTGCACATCATGAATATGAAATGGATGTGCAATGGCTGTATTATTTGTAAGATTCCAAACTTCTATGTTATTAAACGGCACAGTATCATTGATCATCATCATGTCAAACGACATTCCGTTGATCACAAACGGCCCATTCAATCCTCCACCAGGTCCCATTACTTTTGGAGAAAATGTTTTTGTGCGCGTTTTGTTTGCCTGTGAAGCCAAAAATGGAGTAACTACTGTTAAGGTAGAAGGCATTGTTGTTACAGCAGATGCTGTTGGCGCCACAACATTGATCTTTAAAATAGCATTATCAGTTCCGTTGAAAGCATTACTGCTGTAATTTGGAATTGTTCCCATTCCCATGGCTGCAGGATTTGCGGCACCATAATAACCATTGGGGAGTTGCGAACCATAATTGGTTAAATAAATAGTTTGAGTTTGTAACGCTGTTAGATCTAAAAGGATCTCGGCTCTTTCGCCTGGTGCTAAACGTAAGCGTGTCATTGAAACTGGCGCCGACAATAATCCACCATCGGATACTATTTGATAAAACGTTGCATTATTACTAAAACCAAAATTGAACAAACGCATGGTGGCAGCATTTATTAATCGTAAACGCACCACTTGCGCCGGTAAATTTGTATATGGGTTTTTTGTTCCATTGATCAAAACCACACTATCAACTGCCGACAAAGCATCAAATTGTTTGTTTACGTCAAACGCTCGTGTTTGCACAACTAAAGGAATATCATCAACACCATAAGTGCGAGGCAACGTTAATGCTGCTTCAATAGGATCCTTTACAATTATTAAACCCGCTTCGCCTTTTGTTACTTGCGCAGCGGTGTTCATGTGCAAATGCGAATGATACCAAAACATAGCCGCGTCATCGCGCACTTTAAATTTGGGTGTCCACGTTGTTGCCGGCGGAATTACTGTATGAGGTCCTCCATCATTTTTAGGAGAAACGTGCATTCCGTGCCAGTGAATAGTTGTGGTATCGATCAAATTATTAGTTACGTTAATATGCACCGAATCGCCTTTGTTCAAGATCAATGTTGGTCCTAAATAATTATACGCGTTAAAGCCAATACTATTGGTAGAAAAACCCGGGTAAAAAGCCATGGTTCCTGTATGTATTGATAGACTAATATTTGTACCCGTTAAAGTAGACGGGATAGCTAAAGAATTTGAGAATGTTTGAGAAAAAGCTGAGTTTGAAATTAGGAATAAACCTAATACTGTTAGTATAGTTCTTTTCATAGGATAAATATAGTAAATAAACAAAAAGCGCAGCGTAACATTTGTTACACTGCGCTTGATACTGTTAAATTATTAGTTCGGGCAAACGGCATTCTGCCAAGGGCCCTTGTTCTCGACATTCTTCAAGCCAGCTTGTTCAAGGATCCTTTTGGCCACACCTGCACGGTTACCACTACGGCAAACCAATACAATGTGATCGTACTTTTTGAGATCCTCTACTTTATCCTGGATCTCGTCTAATGGATAGTTTACAGAACAATCTGCATGTCCGTCGAACTCCCACTCTTCGGGACTTCTAACATCAACAATTATTTCTTTATTTTTCATGATTTCATTTTTTTGTGGTTCAACTTCTTGTTTATTATTTGTTTGAGATTGGCAATTGCTTAACAGTATAAGCGAGAAGGCTACTGTTAACATCAACATCCCATTTCTATTTTTCATTTGTATTACTTTTGTAATTTACTTTGACAAACGTAATCGGTTTTAGGTACTGCCGTTTCGGCAATAGATTTAAATCCACCTTCTACCTCTTTAAAATTATGTACGCCACGCGACTTTAAAATACTCGCTGCAATCATACTTCTATATCCTCCTGCACAATGAATATAAAAAGGTTTATTTGCATCCATGTCTATAAACCAATTATTTATTTGATCTAATGGTTTATTGAAGGCTTCATCCACATGCTCTGCACGGTATTCGCTTTCTCTTCTAACATCAATTACATTACCTGCCTTTACATCAAACTCTTTTGCAAATTGTGTTGCCGGAATACGATCAACGGTATCTGTTTCTTTTCCGGTGGCTTTCCAAGCTTCAAAACCACCTTCTAAATGACCAAGTATATTATCAAAACCTACCCTACTTAATCGTGTCACAACTTCCTCTTCCATACCAAGCGGTGCAATAATTAACAGAGACTGTTTTACATCCTTTACTAAGGCGCCAACCCAAGGAGCAAAATCGCCATTGATGCCAATACTAATGGAACGTGGAATAAATCCTTTTGCAAAATCAGCTGCAGGGCGAGTATCTAAAACAATAGCATCAGTAACTTCTACCGCGGCTTCAAACGCATCGGGGTTTAGGGCTCTCATTCCATTGCTTAATACTTTATCAAAACTCTCATATCCTTTTTTGTTCATGGCAACATTCATTGGAAAATAAGCCGGAGGAGGTAATAAACCATCGGTAACCGCTTTAATAAATTCCTCTTTGTTTGGTTGATTCAAGGCGTAATTCATTTTCTTTTGATTACCTAAAGTGTCTACGGTTTCCTTCATCATGTTTTTTCCGCAAGCGCTTCCGGCACCGTGAGCAGGATATACTGTAATATCATCTGCCAAAGGCATTATTTTTTTGGTTAACGATTCGTAAAGCAAGCCTGCTAATTCTTCTTGCGTCATTGATGCTGCTTTTTGGGCAAGATCGGGGCGACCAACATCTCCTAAGAATAATGTATCACCGCTGAACAAAGCTATATCCTTTCCGTTCTCATCTCTTAATAAAAAGCAAGAGCTTTCCATGGTATGACCAGGTGTATGTAACACTTTAATTGTAACATCACCTAGTTTAAATTCTTCACCATCTAATGCAATAATTGATTTAAATTCGGGATTCGCTGTTGGGCCATAAACAATTGGGGCTCCTGTTTTTTTGCTTAGATCTAAATGACCCGATACAAAATCAGCATGGAAATGTGTTTCAAAAATATATTTGATCTTAACGCCATCTTTCGCAGCTCGATCAATATAGGGTTGAACTTCGCGCAAGGGATCAATAATTGCGGCTTCGCCGTTTGAAGTAATGTAATATGCGCCTTGCGCTAAACATCCGGTATAAATTTGTTCTATTTTCATTACGTTTGTTTTTTATAGTTAATGTTGTTTGATTTACTTATACAAAGTTAGAGAGTTGATTGAAGAAAGTATGTAACAGGAGTTACATATGTTTTTAGATGTAACAATAGTTACATTAATGGCCAGCGCCGGTTTTAAGAAATAATTCGTTAACGATAATGTAAATACCCATTACCAATACAAACCAACCGAAGCCTTTTTTGAGCTTGTTGCCATCTATTTTTTTAGATAAGGCATTGCCCACAAAAATTCCAGCAATAGCTAAAGCTGTAACGATCATTAATAATTTCCAATCCATATTGGAAGCATGTGTAGAAATATCGCCCATAAAACCAATTAACGATTTGGCAGCAATGATCAACAAAGACGTGCCAACTGCCATTTTCATTGGAAGTTTACTTAACATTACTAACGCTGGGATAATTAAAAATCCACCGCCGGCCCCAACTAATCCGGTTAATACACCAACAACTAAACCTTCAACAATGATCATTGGATAATTGAATTTTTGCTCTTCAACATCGGTTCCATTTGATTTATTTTTTTTCTCTCGGATCATGGATACAGAGGCCGCAACCATTAAAATTGCGAAGAGAACCATCATTAAAATAGATTTAGTTACCACAAATTCTCCTAAGTGAAATACTTCGGTGGGAATAGAAGGCACAATGAATTTGCGAGTAGCAAATACCGAAATAATTGATGGGACACCAAAAACAATAGCAGTTTTTAAACTAATTAAACCTTGTTTGTGTTTTGGGAAGGCTCCAACTAAACTGCTTGTTCCAACAATAAAAAGTGAATAGGCAGTAGCCATGATGGGCTCAACGCCAAATAAATAAACCAATACAGGAACTGTTAGTATAGAACCGCCGCCGCCAATTAAACCAAGTGATATGCCAATAATGATCGAAGATATGTAACCGAAAATTTCCATTTTTTATTTTATGACCACAAAGGTAAAATGTGTATGCGCATTTAACGGTTACAATTGTTACAGATAATCAACTATCAAAACTTATTTGGTTAAATATAGGAAAAGCGCCGCTTAATTTAAACTGTAATATATTAAAGTATAAAAGAGATTTGTTTATAATTACCAAGTCTGTAAAATTAAATTGCTTGAAATGATATTCTTTTAAAACAAAAAAGACGGAGCGATTTGTCTCCGTCCAATGAAAAATATGAAAGTGAAATTAATTAACCGGGGCAAAAACCACCACCCTAAATGTTACCACACCAGGTGAAGAAGGTGGAACACCATGGATCCTAGAATAGTTTAAATGAAGATAGTCCAATTCGATTGATTGATGCATCATAATATCCCCTACAGCATAAGGCAAGCTCCACCATTGCGTTCCAATTTGCATATATACTTTAACTTCTCCCTTTGTTATCACGTCGTTTGTGATCTCAGGAAAATATACATTGGTAGAATAAAATCCCCAATTATTCATCCAAGAGGAAGCTTGTACAGTAAATGTTCGTTCAGATTTTTTTAGGTTTCCTGTGCCACCATTTGTGCCAGGGTCGCCTTTAGGTCCTGCAACATCCTTTTTGCAAGAACTAAGCGCAAATAGTAGAAAAGGGATCGCTAATAAAAGTGTTTTTATAGTTGAATTTCTCATGATCGAAGGAGTATATACCTTACTTAACAATTGCTCTTACATTTTCAATTTGCGCTCCATTATTGGAAAACGGGTTGGAATTTTTTTGTGCCTCAGAAACAATAACCATCCTGTATCTTTCAGTAGGAGGCGGAGTTCCCGGCAAGCCACCTTCGATATTAATATAATTCAGATATAAATTACCCACATCGAAACCAAATTGGGTAAAAAGATCAGTTGTTGTAATTGGTAATTCCGACCATACCGTACCGGTTTGTCTATACACTTTAACGCCTCCTTTATCAACTACTGTTTGGGTAAGTGAGGGAAAGCTTATTGTCACTTTTAAGCATTCGGCAGAGGTATCAGCAACCCACGAACTAGTATTTACTATAAACGTATTTGTTGAAACTATAGTTGCGTTTCCACCAATACCGTTCGTTCCGGGATCCCCCTTAGGACCTTGAATTTCTTCCTTTTTACAAGCGGTAAAAAAAATACCAGAAGCGCAGATGAGCGCCGCTAATAGCTTGATAACAGATGCCGTTTTATTCATATAAATGATTTAAAATGAGCTTAAATATACGTAGAAGTACTAAACAATAATTAAGCCAAGATTAGTTAAAACGTAACTTTCATGGCACTATTCTTATGGATCCTGGAGGAAATACATAAAAAAGCCTCTCATCCCAGCAGATATCGGGACTGAGAGGCTATGTGCCCGAAAGCCTCGATTTATCTACTTTTTTTGCTGATTTTAAAGCGATAATGGAGTTTAAGAAATTAAACTTCCCAAAATATTTCTAGTTTACAATTCATTCTGACGATATGTTGAATTATACTTTTCTTTAACTCTATCCACTAAATAATACACCATTGGAACTAAATAAACAGTTAAGATCAATGATGAAAAAAGTCCACCAATAATTACCCAAGCCAATCCGTTTTTCCATTCACTTGCAGTTCCTTTACCCAGGGCAATTGGTAACATTCCAATGATCATGGCTATGGTTGTCATTAAAATTGGACGCATCCGACCTTTTCCTGCAATGATCAGAGCTTCTTTGAAATGTTTCCCCTCTGCTTTTAATTGATTTGTAAAATCCACAATTAATATGGCGTTTTTTACTACTAAACCCATGAGCATAATTAACCCAAGCAATGCAAATAAACTAAGATTGTTTAATGACAAATTCAATGCTAAAAATGCACCAATAGCAGCTACGGGAATTGAAAACAATACCACAAAAGGATAAACGAAACTATCATATAAAGCCACCATGATTAAATAAATCAATAGAAATGAAATTAATAGAACAGAACCCAATGCGCCAAAACTATCATTTTGTCTTTTGATATCACTACCCCAAGTCATTTGAATTCCATCGGGTAATGGATTGTTTTTAAGATAAGCAACTACATCATCGGCAACTGTTCCCGAAGGTCTGCCAAGTGCATCGGATGTAAGCGTAACAGCTGGCTGACGATCTTTTCTTTCCAAAAGGGATGGAGAATTATCTCGTTCCACGGTTGCAAATTGCGACACTTCTACAGGTAAGCCCATTGGATTAACAATAGAGAGACGTTGCACATCTTCATAATTTTGTCTACTGTAACCGTCAAACCAAATTCTTACAGGATATTCTGTTCCGTTTTCTGTTAATGTTGCATCATCATTACCTGTAAAAGCAGTTCTTAAATTCATGCCAACATAAGCTGTCGTTAATCCTAAGCGTTGCATTTTATCTTTGTCGGGAATTATTTTGTATTCAGGACTACCTTGTTCTACCGATAAACGAACATTATCTGAACCCGGTATTTTTTCAATCACAGATTTTAATTCATTACCAGTTTTCATTACCAAATCTAAATTGCTTCCGCTTAAAGTAATTTCTATTGGGGCTGAACGTGGGATCAATCCTAATGCAGCCATTGAATAATTTATTCCGGGAAATTTCATTTTTAATTCTTCCCGAAGTTTTTTCATAAACGCTTCAGTAGGTTGGTTGTTTCGTTCTTTAGCAGATTTCAACTGAATAGTAAATTCAGTTTTATTAGCTGATCCTACACCTAAACTTCCAATGCCCGTGCTTGGTCCACCAATATTGCTAAACACAGTGGAGACATCTGATTGTTGAATGATATACGTTTCAATTTTTTGAGCGATTAAATTGTTTTGTTGAATGGAAGTTGATTTATCAAACTCTAAAGCCATACGAAATTTACCCTGATCACCGGTAGAGATAAGCTCTTTCCCAATGATACCTTGTTTCATTATTCCTAAAGTAACCATGAAAAGTAAAATAACTATTCCTGTAAAAATTAATTTGTGGCTGAGTATCCATTCTAATTGTTTGCCATACCAATTGGTGAATTTTTCTAATTGATGTTCAAATCCAAGTAAAAACCGATTGAAGAAGTTGGTTGGTTGTAAATCTTCTTTCTTTCCTATTCTTGATGCCAACCAAGGTGTAAGCGTAAAGCCAACTAGTAAACTTGTTAAAGTAGAAGTTACAACAACTACCGAAAATTGTTTGAGCATATCTGCCACAAACACTTGTAAAAATAATATCGGTAAAAACACAACCACGTCAACCAATGTGATCGACAAAGCGGAAAATCCAATCTCCATACGTCCGTCCATTGAAGCAGTACGTTTTTCTTTTCCCATATCTAAATGCCTTTGAATATTTTCCAAAACTACAGTTGCATCATCCACTAAGATTCCTATAATTAAAGACATGGCGAGTAGGGTCATTAAGTTCAAAGTATATCCTAAAAGCCACATCACCGCAAAAGCAGTAACCAACGAAGTAGGTATAGCAATGATAACAATTAAGGAGTTTCTGAAACTTCTTAAAAACAAAAGCATCACTAATGAAACTAACACAACGGCTAAGCCCAAATCAAATACAACCGAATTAACTGCTGCAATTGTATTATCTGTGCTATCATCTGCAATGATGAATTTTACGTCAGAATTTTTGTTTTGTGCTTCGATATTTTTAAATTTTGCACGAACCATTTTTGAAACATCAACAGCATTGGCATCTCCTTGTTTTTTAAGCAAAATCCCAATACCATCTTTTCCGTTGTATCTGCTTATAGAGGTTGTTTCTTTTATCCCATCAACTACCTGAGCAACATCTTTCACATACACCGGACTACCGGGCATTGGCATAGCAACCTGAACATTTTTTATATCATCAATCGTTGCAAACTTTCCGGTTAAACGAACGGAGTTATTCTCTTGATCCGTTTGTACTTTTCCGGCAGGTAAGTCTAAGCCTGAACGATTAATTGCCTCAACAACCTGATACAATGAAATTTTATATAATTTCAGTTTATCTCGGTTTGCTTTAACCTGTATCTCTCTTTCTTCTCCACCCAAAATTATTAACTCTGCAACTCCTTTTATTTGTTGAATTTGCGGAAGATACTCGTCTTTCATTTTTTGATAAAACTCTGTTGCAGGCAAGTTACTTGTTGCACTAATTGACATGATAGGTAAATCATTCGGAGAAACTTTACTCATTACCGGACTTAAAATATCCTGCGGTAAATCTTTGCGAATATTGTCAATGTAGCGTTGAGCATCTTGCATGGTTTTATCCAAATCAGTTCCATATTTCAGGTTGGCAATAATGATAGATGCATTTGGTAAAGATTTAGTTACCAAATAATCTACTCCTTCTAAGTTAGATAAAGCATCCTCTATTTTTCGAGATACCGATGTTTCTACTTCGTTGGGCTCTGCTCCGGGATACACAGTTTTAATAACCACAACAGGTTGATTAAAATCAGGCATCAATTCATAACTCAAATTTTTATATCCTATAACTCCCAATAAGGTAAGTACGCTGAAAAGAACAATTATCAGCGATGGACGTTTTATTGATATTTCTGTAATATTCATAATTCTAATATTTTATTTAACAGTTACATTCGCATTGTCAAATAGATTAATAAATCCATTTGTTACGATCACATCACCTTCTTCTAATCCCTTTGATACAACAGTTTTATTTTTTATTTTTTGCGCAATATTTATGTCATGCAAAACAGCCTTTCCGTTCTTCACTTTATAAACTTGTGGTTGACTTGACGATCCAACAATAGCAGAAGCCGGTATAATGATTCCTGTTTTTTGATTTTCACTTTTCACCCCGATATTTATCGGGGTTACTTTACCAAACATTCCCGATTTGATTTTTAAATCGGATGTGTTGTTTACAATAAACTGAACAGGAAAACTACTGCCCATATTGGCTTTACTACCTATCATTGTTGCTTTACCCGACAATAGCACATCTGAATAAGCATCTGCATTAATCGAGAAGGTTTGATTTAATTGAAATGAACTCAAATCATTTTCAGAAACATTAACGGTAAATTTTAAAACTGAAATATCTGTAATTTGAAGCAATGGCACCCCCGGTGCAGCAAATGCGCCCTCTTCAGTAAGTTTAGCAGTAACCACTCCATTAAAGGGTGCTTTTATGGTTGTTTTATTAATTTGTTCAAGTAAAGTTGCTCTTTGAACTTTTGCAGATTTTAAACCTAACTCTGCTTTTTCTAATTGAACCCCTTGTACAGCATCTGCATTCGCTAAAACAGTAAATCGTTTTACATCAGCTTCTAATCCTTCAACTTGAACCTCCGCTGACTGTAATTGCAATTTCAATAGTGAATTATCTAACTGAATTAATGATTGCCCCTTTGTTACAAAAGTTCCAACATCAACTAAAACATCATTTATCTTGCCCTGTATCTCAGCGCTAAGCTTAGTCTCTTTATTAGGTTCAAATGTTCCTGAATAAGCAAATTCAGCTCCTATTAATTCCGATTTGATTGTATCTACCTGAACATGGATAGCTTGCTCTTTATCATATTGATAAACTTTATCTTTTACGATTTCTTTATTACTTTTTAATTTTATGACTACAATTGCAATTAATGCCAATGGTATGATGATGTATAAAACCTTTTTCATTATCTGTTATTTTTAATTATTAATTTATTTCGTTTTTAAAATATTTCCTGATACTTTTTTTAGTTCTAAGTCTGCCTTCATCACATCTACCAATGCCGACAAATAATTTTGTTGTGCTTCCTTTTGGGTATTATCAGAAAGTAAAACATCTGTTAATGAGGCAACACCCTCCTTTTGCTGAATAAGTGTTTTAGAATAAATTGTTTCTGCCAATGCCAATTGCGATTTGGCATTTAACAGGTTAGAACTTGCAACTTCATGTTGCATTTGTGCATTTTCTATCTGAACGTTTTGTTTATCATTTAATAATTCTAATCGAGTTGTATTTTGCTTTATCTCTTCTCTCTTTTGAAAAACCTTGTGTTCTAAAGTAGTACCGGAGAATATCATCCAAGACATTTTTACCCCGGCAAATCCAATGGGGTATGTTTTAAAGAAATCATTTGTACCACTGTAGTTTCCAAATCCGGTAGTTCCATAAGTACCATAAAGTGAAAAAGAAGGTAAATGTGAAAGTTTTAAAGTTTTTAATTCAGATTTCAAGAGCAGTTCTTTCGTATTAAACAATAATATATCAGAGGTTGGTTTGCTTGTATACTTTACTACTTCTGACGATGTGCTAAATGTTTCTTCAATTGTAATTGGTCGGGATGGTGTTATACCTAACTGAAGCTTTAATAGATTTATGATTTGTTGGTACTGTGCATTAGCCTTGCTTAACTGTGTATTTAGCTGACTTTGCTGAAGTTTAATTTTATCTACATCTGTACCCTTTACCATTTGTTGTGAGTAGAGCAATTGAATATTGCTAAGTAGTTTTTCGCTATTACTTAATCCGTTTTTGATAAACACAATCTGATTTGATACTAACTGTGCATTGTAATACAAATTTGAAACATCAAATACCACTTGCTCTTCGGTTTGTTGAAACTGTATTTGATTTAATTCTTTTGCTCTTTTTGAAACGGTAATTGCTCCAATAGCTTGAGGGTTGTATAAAGGCACATCAAGCGTTAGATTTGCATTTAAGTTATGAGGAACACCAAATTGAGCCTCTTTATAAACGCCTGCCGGTCCACCAAAAACAGATGCAGGGAGTAACTGATACGGAAGATCAGTGTAGTACCGATAGTCAACATTGCCATACAATTTGGGCACTAAACCACCTTTTGCTTCCTTGTTCCTTTCATTAGCAATCTCAATATCGCCTTGTGCTATTTTCAACGTTTTGTTATGCACTAAAGCTGTATCTATGCACTGTTTTAGCGACCAATTTTGAGCCTCAGAATTGGTTGTGAAAATTAGAATGGTTAGAACCATAACTAATTTCATTTTAAATAAGTGAGTGTTTACTAACATGATTGGGCAAATTTTTTTATTTGATTAATAGTAATTGAGAGTCTTGAATTCCTTCTACCCAATGTTTAACGTTTGGCTCAATGTTAACCACATCACCACTTGAAAGATTTTCTGATACACCTTTTTCATTTTTAAAAATCACATTGCCATTGATACAAATAAGTAAAGCGGGAACAGTTGTGATGTGCTCTTTTAAAACGCCGGTTGCCATAATTTGTAAAGCAGTTACATTTCCTTCAGTTGTAGAAAATAATTTCTTTGCGCTGACAGGCTTTTCTTCGGTATGGATTGATTTTATGTTCATGATTTCTTTTTTATTCAAAGTATATGTTAAATAATTTATAAGAAGCTTTTATTTCCTCAAAGGTTTGCAATGCCTCATCGCTATTTTTTGATTTATTCAATTTGTCTACCATATCAATATAAGGCAACAACCATTTATGTAATTCATCATGGGCTTTTCCCTCCATTGTACAATTTGAAGTTAAGAGATCAATGTTTTTTTGCAAACTTGCTCCAAGTTGTGTGAAGTCCTTTAGTTCTGTATGTTTAGCTTCAACAAAACGATTAATGTCTGATTCCATGTTCCTAATATGCGCCATCATTTCAGGAACAACCTTCCATTTAGCTCCGTTGTTTAATTCAATGGAGTCGCTCTCTGTATGTTGGTGTTCGCTTTCCTTAGATGATGGTAAAGATTTAGTATTCGAAATCTCACTATTTTCCTCCTTTACAGGATTATTGCAGCCATAGGTAATACCCATAAGAACCACAATTAATATTGCCAAATATTTTTTCATTTATGCTAATCTTTTTTTTGTTATAAAGAACCACGATATGCCTGCAAATGCGCCTGTAATAGCAATACGAGAAAGCATGGCTTTAATCGTTTTTTGCTCATAAATTCCGCCAGTATTAGCATGAATTAACAAACCTATTAAACTCACAATAAGAATTGTTGTAGTAACCAAAAGCAGTCTTGTTGACCATTTCTTTTCAGTAAATAAGCCATATGCAGCAAACAGATACATAAATCCGGCAATGAAATTAGAAATCACTACAAATAATACATAATTACCTTCCTTCTCTCTTATCCCAAATAAATCAAATATTACAGACGTACTCATAAATAGAGTAATTAATGCAAATAATGTAATGATAACTGCTGCTACTTTTAAAATAATTGGTTTCATAAGTTTTTTGTTAATGATTAGTTTCTACCATTTTTAATATTCCATTCAATACTTTATTTCCATCTTTTATCAAATCAGATTTATGACCCGATAGTTTCCATTTAAGAACTGTAATTCGCATCCCACCCATTATAATTGTTGTTGTTGTTGAAACGCCCACTATTTTGCTGAATGAGCCATTTGCCTGCCCTTTTTTTACAATACTTTCTATATGATTCTGCATCAATTCCATCATGGATGAAACCGTAGATGACAATTCTTTATTAAACTGAAAAATACTTTCAGAAAAAATAACACTAACTACCGAAGGCTTTTGTACAAATGTTTTTAATTGCGAATCAAACAGATCTTTCAAAAGTTCTGATGGATTGTGAGCTTTGTTGGAAAGTATTACATCCAATCGATTCTTTCATTTCTTCAATAAAGTAGGTTAACAAGCCAAGAAATATTTCGTTTTTGCTTTTAAAGTGGCGATATAATGCTGCTTCTGATAGTTTTAAATCAGCAGCAAGTGTTTTAATGGTTAAATCCTGAATGCCATGCTCATCAATTCTTTTGGTAGCAGCTTCAATGATTTCTATTTGTCTTTCAGAGAATTTATTATTTTTCATTTTCAAGTTTCATTTTATAAAAGGAGATTCCTAACCAAATTACAGACACCGTCATGCTTATTGCACCAATAAGCACAAAAACAGGGGACGCACCCAAATACACTTCTAACAAAATTCCTGTTGGCATTAATAGACCAATTAATCCAAGCCACGAAATTACCGTTGTGTTTTTAAGTTGATTTTTAAAATGTAATAATAAGTAACCTATCAAAATATTTAAGAAGGCGAAAAGATTACCGTGTACATGAGCTAACCTTGTTTCAAAATGCTTACCAGTAGAGTAAGAGTTAATCCACTCTTCCTTACCGGGAGCAAAGTCTCTTAAATAAATCAATAGAAAGCCGTATGCCATAAACAATCCCATTACAAGAAAACCGATAGCTATGTTGTTTTTTCCTTTCATAATTCGGATGTAAGTAAGTATTCACTAACAAAAGTATTAAACATTTTGTTCCCCCACAATTATTTTAACAACTATTTTGTATGATTTAAATCACATTGATGTAAAGTGATAAATAAAAAGCTATTCTGAATTTGTTAATCTACCTCGGCAAACAGTTTTGTAACTTTTTATTCAACACATCGGTTTTGAGGAAGTTACCTTTTAGAACAGGTAACCATTTGTAGTTTTTGATTTCCTCAATAATAAAGAGGTCTTGAGGGTTTTTGGAAAGTAAAAAAGTCGAAAATTCACTTTCCAATTTCCTTAGGCTATCGATCCCACATGCATCCAATTCGCCTTTGGTGGCTAATCTCCCCAAACTATCAATTGCAGTTGGCATTAAGCCGGGTTTTAGCTTGATTCCATATGTTTTTTCATTGTCAATGCGTTGCACGATAAACTGATACTTGATGCTGTCTGAAACATAATAGGTGTTGTACTGGTATCGTGCCCCGGTCATAAAAATGGCGATATCAGTTAAACAAGGAGAAGGTTTACTCACTATTCGATTATTGGTTCTATCTATGATACTATCAGGATACAATTTATAAAGTCCCTCTTTTAATCCTAAGAAGCCCACAACCAAGCCATCACATAAATGCCCATGCAATTTAACTGCATCGTTTAACGTAATCGTTTGTACGTTTTGTAACCTACCTTTTGAAAAATCTGTATCTAAAACTTTAATGGATGGGTTTTGACTAAGTACATTACTTACAAGAAGTATAAATATTTGTGAGATAAATAATTTCATCCGTTTGAATTTTGTTAATTAATAATCTTTTCCTGTTTTGGTAAATATTTTAAAAAATATAAGATTACAATTGAGGTAACTATACCTGTAACAATAAAAGTAGTCCTCGCCCCAAATTGATACCAAAGGATTCCAGCAAATGAGCTTGCTAACATGGTACAAATGCTTTGAAAAGATGAGTAGGTGCCAATTGCAGTGGCAGTGTTTTTTTTATCACTAATGTTACTAATCCAGGCTTTAGATATGCCTTCTGTTGCAGCAGAATAAAGTCCATAAAGAAAAAACAAAGCAACTATTATATAAATATTATGACTTAAGCCCATTCCAAAATAAACAATTGCAAAAACTGTAAGCCCTATTATATACATTTTTTTTAAACCAATTCTATCTGCGATTCTTCCAAGAGGGTAAGCAAAAATGGCATAAATTAGGTTGTAAAATATATACACGCCTACTACCATTGTATCATTTAACCCTGCTTGTTTTGCTTTCAAAAGCAAAAACACATCTGAACTATTGAAAAGTGTAAAAGCTAATAGCCCTACTAATAATTTACGGTATTCTGACGGACTCTCTTTCCAATAATTTAGGAATGAAAGAAATGATGTTTTCTTTACATCTTTAGGTTGTGAATTGACTTTGTCTTTTATAATTAAAGATGTTAGTACAGCAAATATTCCGGGAATAATTGCTACATAAAATAATGTATTATAATCTTCTGGATAAAAATATAAATATAGTAGGGCAATAGAAGGACCTAGTACTGCGCCTAACGTATCCATTGATCGGTGAAATCCAAAAACTTTACCTTTTGTTTCGGGGGTAGCTTCATCTGATAAAATAGCATCTCTTGCACCGGTTCTAATTCCTTTACCAAGTCTATCTAAAGTTCTTGCAAAAAATATCCATAAGGGATAAATAAAAATGACCATCATTGGACGTGAGATAGTACTTAAAGCATAACCAATTTGAACAAACGGAACTCTTTTACCTGAATTATCTGATAGTTTGCCAAAATATCCTTTGCTTAAACCCGCAGTTGCTTCCGCAATTCCTTCAAGAACACCGATAAGGATAATTGAAAAACCGATTGTTTTTAAATAGATTGGCATTATTGGATATAACATTTCACTTGCAGTATCTGTAAACAAACTAACAAGAGATAATGTCCAAACTGTTTTTGTTATGCCTTTCATTTACTCGATCACTTTTAAATAAATTAAAATATAGTACAAACCTGTTAAAACAAACAATAGTCCGGCAATGATTCGCATTACCTTTTCAGTTTTCTGAATGGCCTTAAAATATTTTCCTAATTGCGAAATGCTAAAGGCTATAACGCCTGTAAAGAACATTACCAATGTTCCTGCTCCAAGTGCGTAAAACAAAGGATACATTATTCCTGCACCACCTTTGATACTCATTGGGATTAATGCCCCAAAATATAATGCTCCGCTATACGGACAAAAAGCCATTGCGAATAATGCGCCTAATAAAAATGCGCCAAGCAATCCTTTTTCTTTAAACTTATCGCTCCATTTCTCGGTAAAGTTTCCTTTTCCTAAAAAGTTAAGTTTAATCACATTTAACATCACTAATCCTACAAGAACCATAATCGGTCCGACATACTTTTCTCCATTACCTTGGAAGAATTTAGCTACATGAAATTTGCTTGCACCGAAGGTGATAATAAGAGCAATGCTTGTATAAGTAAAAGCTAAACCTAAAGTGTAAAGCAACCCGCTCAACAAAACCTTTTTTCTTCCTTCAGAATTATTCTTTGAAATAAAAGCAATAGCGGTAATATTTGTGGCTAAAGGGCAAGGGCTAATTGCTGTAAGTATCCCTAACAGTAAAGCAGAAACTAAAGGAAAGTTACTGCTATTCATCCATTGATAAAGTGTCTCAGTCATTATTTTAGAGCAGCGTCTATCATGGTTTTTAACTTGGAAATAAATACTTCGTTATCATTGGCTTTTTCAAATGCAAAATCGCTCCAATCGATAATACTGTCTTTTCCATTCACTACTTTGTTGATCATTAATGCAGTTCCGGTAGCTTGAAATTTCTCTGCTAACTTTTCATTTTTTTCATCATCCACATCAATAATTGAAAATACGATGCTACTATCTTTTAACTGTGAAGCAAAATATTTATCTAATACAGTTTTAGTATTCGCTTTCATGTTCTTGCAAGTTTCGCATTGGCGTGTGCCATGAAAACAATATACCTCTAAGCGATTTTGTTTTGCGACTGTGGTAGTTGTTTCAACTTTAACAGTTTCATTCTCTGCTTTTGGAGCAGAGTTGCAGGCCGTGAATAGTCCAGTAGCTATTGTAAGAATTATTAAAATTTGTTTCATTTAGCTTGCGTATTTTAAAATTAAACCTATTTGTCCTGCGTGGTATGCTGTATGCGAAATGATACGAGATAAAGCTTCCGCTTTTGTTACTGTTCCAAATTCGGCTGTTGTAACATTGCCTTGCCAATCAGCATCAGTTTGCTTTAAGATTGCCTGTTCTAATACGGAAGCCGATTCATTTAGTAGTTCAAGTTCTGCATTAAGGTTGGTAAATTTTCCTGTGTCGTGGATTGTTTTTCCAACGGTTGACATTGTTACTCTAATATCCAATCCAAATACATTCTTTGCAAACAATTGTTCTACTTCAGCTATGTGCTGCATTAAAAAACCAATTGAGTTTGAATTTGGATGTAATTTTTTCACAAGATCCGCTTCCTTAATATTTGGTAGTTGATTGGTTAAACGGGTTCTACCCATTTTAAATAGTTGTAATAATTCTTGTGTCATAAGATTTATAGAATTAAATTGAATACATATCCTGAAATGATAATACAAGCTGTTACTACTCCGAAGAATATTAAAAGCATTTTTGTTGTCATTACTTTTTTAAGTAATAAACCTTCCGGTATTGATAAACCAACAACCGCCATCATAAATGCAATGGCTGTTCCAATTGGAATTCCTTTTTGAACCAACACTTGCATGATAGGTAAAACACCTGCGGCATTGCTATACATAGGCACACCAACTATAGTGGCTATTGGAACTGCAAATGGGTTTTCTTTAGTAATATACTGTTCAAAAAATCCGGTTGGAATAAATCCGTGCATTAAACCACCAATGGCAATACCAATTAAAATGTAAAGTGAAACACCTTTAACGATCCCTAATGCTTCTTTTCCAATGCCGGGTATGCGTTGCACGAAAGTTTGTTTTTCTTCTTCGTAGTTTTCATCGGCAGCTTGTTTATTCTCCAATATTTTTTTAACCCAATCGGTAAGTAAATGCTCTAATTTTAATTTACCGAGCGTGTATCCTGCTATCATTGACAAAACAATTCCACTCACCACATATACGATTGTTGTTTTCCATCCAAACATACCGAGGAACATGGCAACAGAAACTGCATCCACCAATGGCGATGAAATTAAAAATGCCAATGTTACACCCAAAGGAATACCGCCTTTTACAAAGCCTATGAACAAAGGCACAGAGGAACAAGAACAAAATGGAGTAATAGTTCCAAAGAAAGAGGCTAAAAAATAGTCTAAGCCATACCATTTACGTTTGGTTAAAAAATTACGGACTCTATCAATTGGGAAATACGAATTAATCATGCCCATTAAAATGGTTATAAATCCTAAGAGGATAAAAATCTTTATTGTATCAAATACAAAGAAGTTTAACGCATCGCCAATTTTTGAGCCATGCGTTAAACCAAAGACTGAATAGATTAACCAATCTACTATATGTTGTAACCAATCAAACATAGTTTATTTATTTTAGCAACATCCCGGTTTACTGCAATCGCAGCTATTTGATATTACGCTTGATTTATCCCCTTTAAAAGGAAATCCACTCTGCACCCATCCGACAATACCGTTTTGCATATTTACAACATTGGCATAGTCATGATTCACTAAAAATCCTGCGGCTCTTAAACTTCTTCCACCACCTTTACAAACCATTACTACTTCCTTATCTTTAGGAATTTCTGTGTAATGATCTTCAAACACACTTAATGGTATGTTAATAATGTTTGGCACATCATAAGCTAATTGATCTACTTCTTCTTTTTCACGTACATCCACGAATAACGCTCCATTTTTAACATACTCAAGTGCATTAAAAAGGCTTATTTCTTTTACTAAGGTTTGATTTTCCATGTTTATATTTTTTAAGCGGTTAATAATTGTTTTATTTCGTTGATGTCGGCAACTCTGCCTTTTACTTTAATTACATCGTCAACCATTAATACAGGCGTTGTAAGCACATTGTATTTCATCATCTCTTCAATGTCTTCTATTTTGGTTACATCTGCTTCAATGCCTAATTGCTTTACAGCTTCTAATACATTGTTGTAGGTGGTTTTGCATTTTGTACATCCCGGTCCTAATACTTTTACTTGCTTTTTCATATGTTGATTTTATTTTTTTTATTGTCATATGGTATACCCATCATTTTTTGCATTTAACTTAGAAGCATGATGGGTATTTCATATTGAATTTTATGTTTTGTTTCTGTTAGTGAATTTACTTATTGTTCGTAGTTCGTAAGATGACGAATATCATAGTCAAATTTTTTTAATCAAAAAATCCTATCATCAAACCTTTTGCTAAGTTCCAGTTCTCTTTATTAATACAATATTTTGTTTTTGGAGGATCAATTTCTCCCTGTATAAGTCCGGCTTCTCTTAATACCTTTAAATGCTGCGACAGGGTGCTATTTGCTATGGGCAATACCTCTGCCATGTCTCCATGAAAGCAACAACTCTGTTTTGAAAGCTGTTGAAGGATGGCTACCCTTACCGGATGCCCAAGTGCATTGCTAAACTTAGCGATTAGCTCTTGTTTATCGGTATATTTTTTTGTTTCGGTTGGCATGTGTTTTTATTTCTGTTCGTAAATATACGAACAATATTAGACCGCCGCAATTTTTGGATGAGAAAATTTGTTAACTTATTGGAGATCGATTAGTTCGATTTTTAAATTTCAGGATCAACTATTATTGAACTTATTTTCGCTAAAAATGATTATTGAGAAAACTGTCAAAAACATAAAGTTCAACGGATTTAAAAAAAAAACTCCAAAAAAAGTCGCCTTTTTTTGGAGTCTAGTACTCGGGACGGGACTTGAACCCGTACGCTCGTGAAAGCACAGGATTTTAAGTCCTGCGTGTCTACCAATTCCACCACCCAAGCAGATTGTTCTTTTATTAAGCGATCAGGATTTAAAATCCTGCGAACCGCTGCGCCTGCGCGTTACCATCCCGATAGCTATCGGGACCACCACCCAAGCAGATTGTTCTTTTATTAAGCGATCAGGATTTAAAATCCTGCGAACCGCTGCGCCTGCGTGTTACCATCCCGATAGCTATCGGGACCACCACCCAAGCATTCTTGGTGTTCGATTAAAAAAAGCCCTTAGGGGGCTCTTTTTGACTCTCCTTTGCTTTCGCTTCGGCGAGTTAGAGCGAAAGACGGGTCTCGAACCCGCGACCTTAACCTTGGCAAGGTTACGCTCTACCAACTGAGCTACTTTCGCTTTTCCAATGATCAGGCCTAAGCCTTTTCATTGGGGAGTGCAAATGTAAATAAAATTTAATAACCTCACAAAATTATTATGGCCCTTGTAAGTATATTTAACCGCTTGAAAATAAGGCTTTTCATAGGGTTTTTGGGGCTATTGGCTCTGCTTCTATTTGTGGCTTTTGGCAGCTGCAAAAAGGGTAAAAACCTGGTAAATTTACAAACTGAAGAGCTTACCACACCCACTCAACAGGCCATCCACAAAAGCGTTTGGCTAGATGCGAACACCGGATTTATTTGTGGGGGTAAAAAAAACGAGAGCGGTTTTATTTACAGAACAATCGATGCAGGTAAAACATGGGCGTTACTATTTAATTCGCCCGGTAAATGCTTATACGATATTAATTTTGTGAATGATACAATTGCATACGCTTGCGGCGATGCGCTTCAATTATTAAGAAGCAAGGATAATGGAAATTCGTGGAGCCAAGTAAGTTTTGCGAATATAAATCTTGAACATTTTAATAATACACCGCTGCGTTGCATTTTCGGAAATTATAATTTACTTATGGTCGTGGGCGGTGAAAATTATCATAATGGAAATGCGCTTTGGTTTGAGAATAATACCATGCGATGGGTATGGCATTTTGATCATGAATTTAGAACAGGTTTGAATTTTACTCAAGAGAATTTTGTTTTGGCCGGATATGGAAATTCTTATCGCACAACTGATCATGGTTATAAATATACGCCCATGGAATTTGCCGGAGATTTTTTACATCCTCTTCCACTATCAATTCGCGAATTGGTTTTGTGTGCGGTTATGATGGAGGAATATACAGAACAGATGATGCGGGTGACAACTGGAAAACACTTTTAAAACCAAACACTGCCACAAAAAAGCGCATTCATTTCAATGGCATTTACTTTAGTGATGCAAATACAGGCTGGGTGGTTGGAACTGAAGGTTTAGTAATGAGCAGCCAAGATGGGCAAACATTTAAAGAGTATACATCTATAACAAAAGGCGATCTGCTTTCGGTTGTTAAGGATAAACAAGGGAGAATGGTGGTAAGTTCTTCGGATGGGAAATTGTTCCGGATCACAAAATAAATAACCGAGACAAAGTCACAAGTCTATTTTGCCACAGATTACACAAATTTTCGCAGATTTGTTTCACGGATTCTTTTAAGTCATGTTAAATGTAGTTATGATATTAATCTGTGAATGAAATCTGTGTGAATCTGCGAAATCTGTGGCATAGAAAAATAATAGGCGAGCGAAATCCCTTCGATCAAAACGAATACCCAATAGAATATTCAAAAAGATCGGCCTGACCAACATTTGCTTTTATGAAAGCGCCAAGGCTTAGTTGCCTACTTATATTATTCAACGAGTTTCTTTTTTTGAAAGGGTAATACATGATACCAATACGATTTGTGTTGATCGCTTGCAGTTTCTCACCAAAACCATTCCATTCTCCTTCTATCTTTTTTTGTTTGATAAAAAACGGATTGTAAAAATAAACTCCTAACTGCGAAACAAAACCAAATTTGCCAAACACAAATTCATGTCCCGCAAAAACAACTCCTGTACTTGATCGCACATGCAGATCGGTTGAATACACCTCTTGGCTTTTTATATAATCATAAAAACTGGTATAGTATGCTAAGGTCATTCCTGCCTGCCACAAATGAATATTTCCTTTTGGAATAGAATACCAACCCGATAAATGATAACTTGGATATCTTGGTCCACCAATAGCCTTTGTAGTAGAACCAAATTCATGAAAACCAATTCCGGCTTTTATTACAAATGTGTTTTCAGAAGGCCGCGGCATTATTTCCACCTTTTTAAACTCTCTCTTCTTTTCAAAACGTAAACCCACATGTCCACAAAAAATATTCATTCCTGCATTGGGTAAAGCGGTATGTCCGTCGGAAGCATGAACAGAAGAAATACCATACGTTAAAGCAAGATCCTTATTTAATCTTTTTGTCCAGAAAATACTGGTAATGCTCATATTGGTAAAATGCCTACCTATGTAAAAATTATTCGGATTTGAAACAAGATTGAAAGGTTTATTAAAATACGAAACGCCCAAGCCAAATTTAAAACGCCAATTCTTGTTCGGCTTTTTTCCGCGCCATTCTAATGAAGGAACAATTCCAATATTATATCCTAATTGCGTTGGATTATTATACGTTCCAAAGAACACCTCAAAACCTTGCTTAGGAAATCGATATAACTGTTGCCATTGATCTTTGCCTTGCGTTTGCCATTGAAAGCCAATAGAATTTAGCAAAGCGTAATTGCTTTTTGGCGCATCGGGATAAGCAGGAACCAAATAGCCTATATAAGAATTAAAAGAAAGTTCGAGTTTGTTTTTTGGAATACTATCCTGTGCTGTTAAGGAAAATGAAACAATGTAAAGAATAAAGAATAATCGTTTGATCATTATACCAAATGTATTTATAATTTAGTTCGAAGATACGAAGTTATTTTTTACCAAGGCGAGGATAAAAAATTGATGCGTAGCCAAAGCTACGGAGCTATTTTTTAACGAAGCATTGGTGAAAAAGAACAAGTATATTGGACTAAATAATAAATACACTTGGTATTAAATTCCAAGGGTCTTTTTGATCTCATTGAGTTTCATCAAAGCCTCAACAGGAGTTAAAGTATTGATATCGGTATTTAAAATATCTTCTTTTATTTTTTGCAGTACGGGGTCACTCATTTGGAAAAAACTCAATTGCATTTCTTCATCACGAAGCGCACCATTATTCGAAGATACTTTTGGCGCTGCTACTTTTTTCATTCCTCCTTCTACTCCATTTGCATTGGCAAGTTCCAATTCCATCTCATGTTCTTTCTCTAATTTTTGAAGAATAACATTAGCGCGTTCAATCACTATTCGTGGCATGCCGGCCATTTTTGCCACATGAATACCAAAGCTGTGCTCGCTTCCACCCTCTTTTAATTTACGAAGGAAAATGATCTTATTATTTAATTCCTGCACGCTTACGTTAAAGTTCTTGATGCGTGGAAAATAATTTGTCATTTCATTTAGTTCGTGGTAATGTGTGGCGAATAATGTTTTTGCTCTATTGGCTGATTGATTGTGTATGAACTCGGCAATACTCCACGCAATAGAAATTCCATCGTAGGTACTTGTTCCTCGTCCGATCTCATCCAGCAGTACTAAGCTTCGATCGCTTAAATTATTTAAGATGCTGGCGGTCTCATTCATCTCCACCATAAATGTAGATTCACCTGAAGAAATATTATCTGTGGCGCCAACGCGTGTAAATATCTTATCAACTATGCCAAGCTCGGCTGCTTTTGCAGGAACAAAACTTCCTATCTGCGCCATTAGTGTTATCAAAGCAGTTTGACGTAACAAAGCCGATTTACCACTCATATTGGGTCCGGTGATCATCATCACCTGCTGAGTTTCATTATCCAAATAAACCGAATTGCTTACATATTCTGTTCCTAAGGGTAATTGCTTTTCGATCACAGGATGGCGGCCGTCGGTAATATTGATCGCATGACCATCATTTACAACCGCGCGTACATACGAATTTTGATATGCTAATTCTGCAAAACCAATAAGCACATCTAAACGCGCTAATAAATTTGAGTTGAGCTGAATTGGTTCAATATAATCAGCTACAAAACGAATTAACTCTTCGTACAATTGCTGTTCTAAACGTGCTATCTTTTCTTCAGCACCTAATATTTTTTCTTCGTATTCCTTTAGCTCCGGAGTTATGTAGCGTTCTGCATTGGTAAGCGTTTGTTTACGCATCCAATCACTTGGCACTTTATCTTTATGCACATTGGTTACTTCTAAATAATAACCAAATACATTATTGTATGCTACTTTTAACGAACTAATTCCTGTATTCTCTATTTCGCGCTGTTGGATTTTTAGTAAATGATCTTTTCCACTGAAGGACAAGCCACGCAATTCATCTAACTCTGCATTTATTCCTGCATTTATTACATTGCCTTTTAAAATATTTACAGGCGCTTCTTCGTTCAATTCCTTAGCTAATTTTTCAAAAGCCAACAAACAAGGATTTAACTGCTCGCTTATTTTTTTTAGTGAGGTATTCTCTAAACCTTGCGTGCGTTGTTTTATATCGGCAACAATTTGTAAAGAACGTTTGATGTGAAACAATTCGCGAGGATTTGCTTTACCAACGGCTACTTTGGAAATAAGACGTTCCATATCACCAATATCCTTTAGTAAACCGATCAATTCTAAGCGCTGCACATCATTCCTCACAAAATAATCTACCACATCCAAACGTTCATTAATAGCCGCTGTATTTTTCAATGGCAAGGCCAACCACCGCTTCAATAAACGCGAACCCATAGGCGTATGCGTTTCGTCGATCACATCCACCAAACATTTTCCGTTCTCGTGGTTAGAACCGTAGATCTCTAAATTACGAATGGTGAATTTATCCATCCACACATACTCATCTTCATCAATTCTGCTTACCTGCGTAATGTGTTTTAAGCGATCGTGTTTTGTTTCATTTAAATAATGTAACAAAGCGCCACAACTTGCAATGGCGGTATTCAATCCTTCAATACCAAATCCTTTGAGTGATGTAGTTTCAAATTGTTTAATGAGCGAATCAAAACCAAAATCGTATTTAAAGGCCCAATCATCCAAGCCAAACGAATAAAATTTATCGCCTAACAGATCATTTAAGTTGTTGCGTTTATTCTTTTCAAATAAAACTTCGTTGGGTTTAAAATTCTGAATGAGTTTTTCTATATAGGTTAAACTTCCTTCAGCGATTAAAAACAAACCCGTTGAAACATCCAAAAAAGAAACACCTGCTTTTTCATTTTCGAAATGAATGGCAGCTAAAAAATTATTTTGTTGATGGTCTAAGATCTTATCATTAAAACTTACACCCGGTGTTACTAATTCGGTAATGCCACGTTTTACAATTCCTTTTACCATTTTTGGATCTTCCAGTTGATCGCAAATAGCAACTCGGTATCCCGCACGAACTAATTTTGGCAAATACGAATCTAATGAATGATGAGGAAAACCAGCGAGTTCAATATGGGTGCCCGAACCATTAGCGCGTTTGGTTTGAACAATGCCTAAGATCTTTGCAGCCTTAATAGCATCTTCGCCAAATGTTTCGTAAAAATCTCCAACCCTAAACAGCAAAATAGCATCAGGGTATTTCGCCTTGATGCTGTTGTACTGCTTCATTAACGGAGTTTCTTTATCTGCACTTTTCGCCATAGGGATATCTAATTTACAGGAAATCCCTTAGATAGACCCAAATAAATTATAAACAAAAAACCCGATCTTTTTAAGACCGGGTTTTAAATGAAATATCTTCTAAAAGCCTTATCTGAAGAGGCTTACATTGCCCTTTTGATCGTATTCCTGGCCATCTTTTCCTATGGCCTTGATCACGTAGAAATAAACTCCTGCAGCGCATTCTTTTCCGAACTGATTTTTACCATCCCATCCAAAGTTTCCGGTATCGCTGGTTACTTCGTAAACTTTATTTCCCCAACGATCAAAAATAATAGCCGTTACTTCTCTCAAATTAGAAGCGATCAAACGGAACACATCATTTACTTTATCTCCATTAGGTGTAAATACATTTGGTATTTCCATTTTACTTGGGATCTCCACATTGATGATATGAATTGAACTATCAATACAAGTTCCTTTTCTGGCGATCAATACAACACTGTATGTTCCTGCTGCGGTATATGTGGTTGCAGGCGTTACGTTATTTAAAACAGTTGTAGTTGCTGCACCATTTCCATAACTCCACACACAAATGATACTGCTTGCTCCTGTACTTGTTGCGCTTGTGTTTGTAAAGTAAACTGATAAAGGTGCATACCCCGTTAGATTACTTGGAACAAAATTAGCTGTTAATGCCCCATTAACTACCGAATACGATTCAGAAGAACCACATCCGTTAACCGTGTTTGTTAAGGCAATTTTATACAATCCAATTTGATTTGCCAATAAATTCATCCCTGAAGGATTTGAAATTAAAACACCAGCGGGTGCTGTCCAAGAATACGTGTACGGACCAGGCGTTGGTGTGATCACCGGCAATATTAAAACTGTTGGATTACTTGAACAATCCAAAGTAAATGGTATTGTAGCACTAATAGCAGGTGGCGTAACATCTATCGCAACAATATACGTAGCTGAAGTTGTACAACCATTAACAACCGATGTTGAAATAGCAGTGTGACTTCCTGCAGCCGTTGAATTGAATGATGATCCTGCAACTCCAGAGCCAACCGGAGGATACCAAATGTATGTTGGAACTAAGGCAACCGCTAATGTTGGCGTTATAATGGGAACAATCACTACATCCGGATTCTTACAAGTGATAACCGAATTTGTTAGAGCGCTAATAGTGAATTTCGGCAAACGAATATCCTGATTTATTTGTACTGTTTTTGTGGATCGACATTGATTATTATTATCAACGGCTCCAACGGTGTATATTCCTACCACCGAAATATTATTGGTTGCTCCTGTAACAGCAGGATTAATATTTACTGTGTGATTAGGTGTTGGATTAATAGAATTTGTTGGGATCGCAGGAACTGTCCAAGTGATCGTTGTATTTGCATTACTGCTTATGCCATTTAATACCATGCTAGGTTCTCTGCAACTTAAAATACTTAATGGCTGTATGTAATCTACATTTGGTGCAATTGTATTTTGTATGATACTAACAGATTGACTTGAGATACAATTATTGGTAAGGTCTTTTACCCATACTACCCATGTGCCGGGAGCTATGATCCCATTTTGGTTTGGGTTTAAAGTAAATGTAGTTGGTGTTCCTGTTGTAGCAGGCGGAACAAAAGTATACTGACAAGCCACGTTTGGTACAGGAGAAGTAACAACTGTTGATACTTGCATACTTGTTACACTTGTGCTTCCACAGCCTATTGTAAAATTGGTAGGACTTGTTACCGTAAATGCAGGCACCCCAACAGAAGCTGTTACCTGAACTGATTTACATGAAACACAACCCGTTAAATTATTGGTTGAACAACCTACGTAATCGCCGGGATTACCAGGGCAGAAAATATTTATTGTTCCTTGCGTAGGACCAACGGGCACACTACTTGTTCCTGCAATTTGATACCATTGCGTAGTTACGTTAGGTCCTAAATTGCTTGTAAGTGTAAAACATCCTGTGCCTGGAATACATGTGATAGAAACAACTGTTGGTGTAATAACAACTGTAGGCGCGGTATAACTTGAGAAAACTTGGAAAGTTCTTGTCATGGTACAACCAGTAGAGCTCATGCCTGTTATTTGTCCTGTGCAGGGCTGATTAAAGGTCATGCTAGATCCGGTAACGGTACCTGTGCAACTTGGAAACCAAGTATACGTTAATGCATTTCCGTTGGTGATACTAGTAGTTAATACAACGTTAGGATTCATACACGTTACTGTATAATCATTTACCACATTGAATACCGTAAAAGATGCAGGGATCTGAATTGGTCCAACCACAAAGCTTGCAGTTGCACTACAACTACCTGTTGTTACAGTTACATTTTGTGTTCCGGGAATAAGACCTGAAGCAGTTCCACTATTTACAGAGGTAAAATTACTTGGTGGCGGCGCCCATATCACCGTGTAATTTGGACTTCCACTTGGGATAAATGTAACATTTAAGTTGACGGAATTACTGGCACTACTACAAGTGCTATTCATTAATAACGGATTAACAACCGGCTTAGGCAAAACAGTTACAGTTGCAACAGCAGTTTGTGTTACCACAAGATTATTAATGGTATTGGTTCCTGTAACATACAAGGTATAAGTTGTTGTTACACTTGGTGAAACCGTAAATACAGGTACTGCTGATGTTACTGCACCCGGATTCATCGAATATGTTGGATTTGCAAGATTTGAATTATTGGTAATGGAAAGTGTAGCAACACTTCCGGCGCATATCATAGTACTTGTTGAAACAATACCACAATTAGTAGCTCCTGTTCCGGCAAATTGTGTAAATAAAATATCTTGAGCTACGTTAGAGAAGTTAGTAATTAATACCATGTAAAATTGTCCTGCAACTGCCGCCACAATATTTAATGTTTCTGTTGGGCTTGATGAATAACTGCAATCAACAATGTTAGATGCGGTTAATGAATTACAACAACCCGCTAAACTATTGAATGGCCCCCAACAAATAAAATCAACGTCTTGGTTAGCGTTACCTTGAATCAAAATATCAAGATTACCCGATTGGCTGATCTGTAAAAAATACCAAGCCGGATTTGGTTGCGTACCAAGACAACCATAGTTCGGGCCGTTTTCAGCCGCAGGCCCATTAACCGTTGCCGGAAAAGTTCCTCCAGAAGTTCCGCCCGCGCAAAACGGCTGCGCAGTGGCACAACTTGTTTGTGCATTTGTGCTTAACACAAACACAAAACAAAGGGCTAAAATTGAGAGTATTTTTTTCATATTACCTGTGTAACAAAGATATGACAAAAACCGAACCAAACTGTGTTAAAACAAAAAACCCGCCTTTGTTTAGGCGGGTTTTTAGGGGTATTTATCTAAATAAACTAACATTGCCTTTTTGATCAAATTCCACACCATCATTTCCTATGGCTTTTATGATATAAAAGTAGGTTCCTGCAGCGCATTCTTTACCGTATTGGTTCTTACCATCCCATCCAAAGTTACCCGTATCGCTTGTAAGTTCGTATACCTTATTTCCCCAGCGATCAAATATGGTAACGCTAACTTCCTTAAGGCTTGAAGCTATTAATCGGAACACATCATTAGCCTTATCGCCATTTGGCGTGAACACGTTAGGGATCTCCATTTTACTTGGGATATCCACTCTAATTATTCGCATGGCGCTATCAATACAACTACCTTTTTTTGCTAAAAGTACAACCGTATAAGTTCCGGCGGCGGTATAGGTTGTAACGGGAGCAACTGTATTTAATATGGTAGTTGATGTAGCAATTCCATTACCATAACTCCATAAACAAAGAATACTACTAGCTCCGGTGCTGGTTGAGCTCGTATTATTGAAATTAACTGTTAGTGGGGCAAATCCAAATATTGAGCTAGGTATGAAATCAGCATTCAACACCCCATTTACAACAGAATAAGATTCTTGAGCTGCACATCCATTGAGCGTATTTGTTACAAGCACACGATATAATCCACTTTTATTAGTTACTAATAAGGAAGAGGTCAAATTAGAAGTTAATGCGCCCGGGGGAGCTGTCCACGAATACGTAAATCCTGTTGTTGTTCCTGTAATTGTTGGCATAAGACTCGCTGTTGGATTTACATTACAGTCTAACGTAAATGGAAGTGCAGCACTGATTGCAGGTGGTGTAACATCTATACCAACGATATAAGTTGCAGATGTAGTACAACCATTTACAACCGATGTTGAAATAGCAGTATGACTTCCCGCAGCGGTTGAATTGAAAGATGATCCCGCAACTCCAGGGCCAACCGGTGGATACCAAACGTACGTTGGAACCAAGGCAACCGCTAATGTTGGCGTTATAATTGGAACAATAACTACATCCGGATTTTTACACGTGATCACCGAATTTGTAAGAGCACTGATGGTAAATTTTGGTAAACGAATATCTTGAAGTATCTGAACAGTCTTTGTTGATCGACATTGATTATTAATATCAACCGCACCAACCGTAAATATGCCAACCGATGTAATATTATTTGTTGCACCGGTTATTGCCGGATTAATAAATACCGTATGATTAGGTGTTGGATTAATAGAGTTTGACGGAATTGCAGGAACTGTCCAAGTAATTTGTGTATTTGGATTACTGCTAATTCCATTCAACACCATGCTCGGTTCTCTACAGGTTAATAAACTTAATGGTTGTATGAAATCAACGTTTGGCGCAATTGTATTTTGTATGATACTGATCGATTGACTTGAGATACAGTTGTTGGTGATGTCTTTTACATATACTACCCATGTTCCCGGAAGAATGATACCATTCTGGTTTGGATTAAGCGTAAATGTAGTTGGTGTTCCTGTAGTAGCCGGTGGAACAAATGTATATTGACAAGCTACGTTTGGAACCGGTGAGGTAATTACTGTAGTTACTTGCATGCTTGTAATACTTGTACTTCCGCAACCAATGGTGAAATTAGTTGGACTTGTAACTGTAAATATTGGCACTCCTACAGAAGCTGTTACTTGAACACTCTTTGTAGATTTACAGCCTGTGAGATTATTTACTGACTCTGCCCAAAAAACTCCGGGAGGATTTGAAGAACCCAATGAACCTGCGCAATATGTATTTATTGTTCCTTGAGGAATACCAACATATACTGTATTAGTTCCTGATACTTGGAACCAGTTAGTGGTTACATTTGGACCTAAATTACTTGTTACCGTAAAACATCCTGATCCACCTGCACAGGTAATACTGTTCACTGTTGGTGTTACTACTATGGTTGGTGATGTAAGATTTTGATAAACCGTATAGGTTTGAACAAATTGACATCCAGTAGAACTTGTTCCTACTACTTGCCCAGTACATGGTTGCGTAAAATTCATGCTTGCACCGCTTACAGTGCCAGTACAACTTGGAAACCATGTGAATGTTAATGGAACGCCATTGGTAACACTTGTGGTAAGTAACACGTTTGGATTTAAACACGTTAATGTATAATCTCCACTAGGATTCACAATGGTAAAACTTGCCTGTTGCGGTATTGGCGCTACAGTGAACGTTGCCACATTTGTACAACCATTGGATGTAGTAATTGTAACATTGTTCACGCCCGGGGTAAGTCCGGCCGCAGTTCCGCTATTCACCGTGGTGACCGTACTTGGCATTGGGCTCCACGTTGTTGTATAATTAGGACTTCCGCTTGGATTGAATGTTACATTTAAATTTACGCTGTTTGTTACTATGTTACTGCATGACGCATTCATAACCAACGGACTTGTATATGGTTTTGGATGAACCGTAACGTTTAATGTTGCACTAATAGTTTGCACAGCATTGGATGAATTTGTTCCGGTAATGTATGTTGTGTATTGTGTACTAACGCTTGGCGTTAAAACAAATGTACCGGTGGTGTTAACCATTGGCCCAGGAAATAATGAGAAAGTTGGATTTGCCAGATTAGCAAAATTAACCGGCATTACTGCAATAGTAGCACCCGGACAAACCGCGTAACTTGGATTACAATTTGGGTTACAAGATAAACTTGCCGAGCCAATACTTTGAAAACTCACCAATGTATTTACACCACTATAGTTTGAGATACAAATTATAAATTGCTGGCATGCATTAACCGTAAGCGGCGCTTCGTAATTACTTGGATCGCCACCGGCAGGGATATTTGCAACTGAAGCCATTCCCGTTCCACCTGTTGAAGTTCCATTCCAATTACAACGAATAGGCGCTAAGGTATTATTAAATATCTGCGAACAACTTGAAGGTGTATACGGCCACATAGCCCAATCATAAAAACCCGCTTGAGGGTTTGCGCTTGCACTTGCACCAAATACAAACTCTAAACTCCCGGCATTACCTACGGTTAAAAGCAACCACTGTGGTTTTAATTCTCCAGATAACAAGCAACCCATATTTGGCGGGTTAGGATTTGTTTGCGGATTACTTACGTTTGAAGCCGTTGTGAAATCAACCACATTACCCGGTCCTGAATTTGCGTTAAATGTAAAATTTGGATTTGTACATAACGGAATAGCGTCTACGCAATCATCATTTTGCGCTTTATTACTAATAAAGGCAAATAATATAAAAATGGAGAATAATACTTTTTTCATTTCTTTAATTATTATCTGGTTATTAGCTGATTAATTGCTTCGTAGATCTTTCCGTGTTCAAGATTTTTAAACACCACTTCTCCTTTGGAGTTAAACGTGATATTATCAATACCGTTTACATCTGCATTTTCGAGTTGCGACTTAGTAATAACATGCAAATTCTTATACCCTTGTTTGTTCAAGGCTATTTGAGCTTGCGTATCATCAACCACTGTAACACATATAACACCATTTTTGCCGCCCTTTAATTTTGCGCCGCCATAAACTGTAGCTGTCTTCTCGAGTGTGCTATAAACATTTTTGTCATCCTTTAAATTAGGTGTAACAAAATTGATCACCATTAACTTATTTTGAACCAACAGTGTTGGATCGTTTTGCTTAACAAAGGCATTAACTTTTTGGTAGATGTCTTGTTGTGCGCCGCATAAGCTTACAAATAAACAACATGCGATCATCAATGTTTTTTTCATGGTAAATTGTTTTACTATTAAGGTATTCGCTAAGAGGCAAAGCCCACTTTTCTTAAAAAAAAAGTCCCTACCATCTAAGATAGGGACTTTAATTCTGAAAAGAAAATTATTATCTGAACAAGGTAACGTTACCTTTTAGATCGTACTCTTGAGCATCTTTACCTTTGGCTTTGATCATATAGAAGTATGTTCCTGAAGGACACTCTTTACCGAACATGTTCTTACCATCCCATCCAATGTTTCCTGTTCCGCTGGTAACTTCATATACTTTATTTCCCCAACGGTCAAAGATAGTTGCTTCGATCTCAAGTAAACTTGCTGCGATCAAACGGAACACATCGTTCACTTTATCACCATTTGGTGTGAATACGTTTGGTACTTCTAATTTACTTGGCACTTCTACTACAATGATCTTGATCTTGCTTCCTTACACTTTCCTTTGGTTACATTTAATAATACACTGTATGTACCCGCTGCTGTATAAGTAGTATTTGGTGTAACACTTGAGTTACCACTTGAGTTATAAGTATTAGTTAATACTGAACCATTACCATAACTCCATGTGCCGATCATACTTCCTGTACCCGCTGATGATGTACTGGTATTTAAGAACGTAACGCCCAATGGTGAGTATCCAAATTGTACGCTTGGGATGAAGTCTGTATTTAAAGTTCCTTCTACTACTTGATAAACACCTGTTGTTTTACAACCGTTCACAGTATTAGTAACAGTTACTCCGTACTCACCCGCTTCAGTACCTAAGATGAATGATTTAGTTCTGTCTGTTATAAAAACACCTGCAGGGAATGCATCCCAATAGTATTTTAAGTTTGTTGTAGGTGATACAACCACTTGCACTGTTGCTTGGTTCGTTCCACAATCCAATGTATATATCGGAGTGAAATCAACCGCAGGAGGTGTAAGGTCACTTGCAACTATATATGTTGCTGATGTAGTACAACCATTAACCGCTGACATTGATTCAGCTGTATGCGTACCTGCTGCTGTAGTATTGAATTGTGTACCCGGTACTCCACCGCCTACTGGAGGGAACCATGTATACGTTGGCACTAAAGCCACCGCTAAGGTTGGTGTAATAATAGGGACAATAACAACGTCAGCATTTATACAATTAATAACAGAGTTAGTTAATGCACTAATAGTGAATCGAGGTAACCTGATGTCTTGTATGATCTGAACTGTTTTGGTTGAGCGACACTGATTATTAATATCTACCGCTCCTACCGTAAAGGTTCCCACAGATGTTAACACTGCCGTAGCACTGGTTACTGCAGGGTTGATATTTACCGTATGATTCGGTGTTGGATTTACTGAGTTAGATGGAATTGCAGGTACGGTCCAAGTAATAGTTGTATTACTGTTACTGCTGATACCTTGTAATACCATGCTCGGTTCTCTACAGGTTAATAAACTTAATGGCTGTATGAAATCGACATTTGGTGCGATCGTATTTTGTATGATACTGATCGATTGACTGGAGATACAGTTGTTAGTTAAATCTTTTACATAAACTACCCATGTTCCCGGAACAATAATACCATTCTGGTTTGGGTTAGTTGTAAACGTGGTTGGTGTTCCTGCAGTTGCCGGTGGAACAAACGTGTATTGACATGATACGTTAAGAACCGGTGAGGTAACTACCGTGGTTACTTGCATACTAGTGATGCTTGTACTTGCGCAACCAATGGTAAAGTTAGTTGGACTTGTTACTGTGAACACCGGTACACCTACTGAAGCTGTTACTTGAACACTCTTAGTAGATTTACATCCCGTTAAATTGTTCACTGATTCTGCCCAGTACACACCAGGTGATCCTGCGCAAAATGTATTGATCGTTCCTTGAGGGATACCAACGTATACTGTATTGGTACCTGATACTTGGAACCAGTTTGTGGTAACGTTTGGACCTAAATTACTTGTTACTGTAAAACAACCTGAACCACCTGCACAGGTAATGTTATTGATGGTTGGTGTTACTACAATAGTTGGTGCAGTTAAGTTTTGTGAGATAGTAAAGGTTACTGCTATACTACATCCTGAAACCGGACTTTGACCTACCACTTGCCAAGTACCCGGGATAGCAACGTTCACAAAGTTTCCGGTAGCTGTTCCACTTGGGCTTGTCCAAGTATAAGTTAAACCGGCATTACTTGTGGTCATTGTAATTGGTGTATTGATACAAGTTAATGTATAATCTGCCCCTGGTGATCCAACACTAAAGTTTGGAAGTGCCAATGGTGGATTTATTTGAATTGTTTTTGTAAGGTTACAACCGATTCCATCTATGATTGTAATGGTATGAATACCCGGTGCTAAAGTAGTAACCGTTCCTCCCGGTGAGGAGAACGTATTACCTGTAACGTTAACAGGCACAGTTCCCGTTGGGCCAGTATGAATAGCCGTCATTGGCGTGGCTCCAACCGTAAGTGTTCCAGTTAAACTTGCAACCGTATTAGAACAAGTTGGTTGCATTGGCGTTAAATTTAAATTTGGTGCCGGTGTGATGCTCACAGTGATCAAACGAATAATTGGCGCACATGCTCCCGCAGGATTCATGATCGCATTTAATGTTCCTGAGATCGCAGTGATATAAGTTTGGTTGGTGAACGATGGCACAGAGAATGAACCCGGTACTCCAGGACCTTGCCATGAATATGGACCTAGTCCATTTGGTAATGTAATGGTTGCTCCACTTGCACCGCAAGTTGGTAAAGTGATACTTGGTGTTCCTGCAGGATACTGACTGTTGTTTCCAATTACAACCATTGGACTACATTGCGCGTCAAAATATACATAACCATAGTGACCACCTGCAGTACAATCAGATGCGATGATCTCGATCTGGATATTTTGACCAATATAAGATGTAAGATCTAAAGTTTGAAGTTTCCACTTATTATAAATAGGTTGAAAGTTTGAAGGTGTATTAGGGTTATTTGATCCACCAATATAATATGTAACAGGAGTTGTACCTGTACACTGTGAACTTGGTGCTGATACCGAGAACGCAGGGCAAGTTAATACTGAGTTAGTAGTTAAGTTAGTTAACTTAATTTGAAAAGCACCCGCGTCACAACAACCGTGACCAGGATAAAATACAGAGATAAATGCAAATTGAAATAAGGCGTTTGTTGGAGCAACTAAGAACGACTTAGTTAATTTTTCCATACTATAGTCGCCAGTAACAGCATCATTTAAACGAATAAAATTGGTACCAAACATCGCAGGTAAACCTAATTGAGGATTAGATGCAATACCATTATTAGCAGAAGTACCAAACACCGAAAATAGTGGATACTGCGCTCCGATAACCGGATCAACATAACCGGTTGCACCCGCACTGATCAATTCAGAATTTGCAGGTGCACTAGGGCAACAACCACCAAGGTTACATGAGTTGTTTGGGAATTGGTTTATTCCACTTTCAACTGTCCAACCGGTGATCTGATTACTGGCAACGATTGGGCCAGGTGCTGATGCTTCAAAATCTTCATTATTACAAGCAGGAGCTGCAGTTTTAGCCATATTAAGTGGCGTTTTCCACATCGTTGGCTTAGTTGTTTTTAAACCATATTTAGAATTAATATATTCTCTTTTTAATCTCGCCATACGTACCGGAAATTCAGCTCCGTAAAACCCTTCCGATAGAGCAGATTTTTTTGCAGCATTTTCTTCAAAACCTGCTAGTGAATCACCGATCATTTTTTGGGTTTGACCAAATGTGCTGCTAACCAATAAGCTTGCAAACACTACGGCGATCATTTTTAATTTCATTACTTTTTTCATCTTGTCTGTTTTTAACATTCTACAATAATACTATTGTTTTTCCAATATTTATCAAGTTTCGTGCCAAAGTGCAATATTTGTTAATTTATACGATTTTTTAACACTTAATTTTATGAAGCCGCAGCTCTATTTAACAAAAAAATCCCCGCTCTAAGGCGGGGATCTTTATAATATAGGATCTTGCTACTTTATTATCTGAACAAGGTAACGTTACCTTTTAGATCGTACTCTTGAGCATCTTTACCTTTGGCTTTGATCATATAGAAGTATGTTCCTGAAGGACACTCCTTACCGAACATGTTCTTACCATCCCATCCAATGTTTCCTGTTCCGCTGGTAACTTCATATACTTTATTTCCCCAACGGTCAAAGATAGTTGCTTCGATCTCAAGTAAACTTGCTGCGATCAAACGGAACACATCGTTCACTTTATCACCATTTGGTGTGAATACGTTTGGTACTTCTAATTTACTTGGCACTTCTACTACAATGATCTTGATCTTGCTTCCCTTACACTTTCCTTTAGTTACATTTAATAATACACTGTATGTACCCGCTGCTGTATAAGTAGTATTTGGTGTAACACTTGAGTTACCACTTGAGTTATAAGTATTAGTTAATACTGAACCATTACCATAACTCCATGTGCCGATCATACTTCCTGTACCCGCTGATGATGTACTGGTATTTAAGAACGTAACGCCCAATGGTGAGTATCCAAATTGTACGCTTGGGATGAAGTCTGTATTTAAAGTTCCTTCTACTACTTGATAAGCACCTGTTGTTTTACAACCGTTCACAGTATTAGTAACAGTTACTCCGTACTCACCGGGTTCAGTACCTAAGATGAATGATTTAGTTCTGTCTGTTACAAAAACACCTGCAGGGAATGCATCCCAATAGTATTTTAAGTTTGTTGTAGGTGATACAACCACTTGCACTGTTGCTTGGTTCGTTCCACAATCCAATGTATACACCGGTGTGAAATCAACTGCAGGAGGTGTAAGGTCACAAGCAACACCAAACGTTGCTGATGTAGTACAACCATTAACCGCTGACATTGATTCAGCTGTATGAGTTCCGCAAGCTGTTGTATTGAATTGTGTACCCGGTACTCCACCACCTATTGGAGGGAACCATGTATACGTTGGCACTAAAGCCACTGCTAAGGTTGGTGTAATAATAGGGACAATAACAACGTCAGCATTTATACAATTAATAACAGAGTTAGTTAATGCACTAATAGTGAATTTAGGTAACCTTATATCTTGTATGATCTGAACTGTTTTGGTTGAGCGACATTGGTTATTAATATCAACCGCTCCTACCGTAAAGGTTCCTACAGAAGTTAACACTGCCGTAGCACTGGTTACTGCAGGGTTGATATTTACCGTATGATTCGGTGTTGGATTTACTGAGTTAGATGGAATTGCAGGTACGGTCCAAGTAATAGTTGTATTACTGTTACTGCTGATACCTTGTAATACCATGCTCGGTTCTCTACAGGTTAATAAACTTAATGGCTGTATGAAATCGACATTTGGTGCGATCGTATTTTGTATAATACTGATCGATTGACTTGAAATACAGTTGTTAGTGATGTCTTTTACCCACACTACCCATGTACCAGGAACAACAATACCATTCTGGTTTGGATTAGTTGTAAACGTGGTTGGTGTTCCTGTAGTAGCCGGTGGAACAAATGTGTATGACACAGGTACGTTTGGAACCGGTGAGGTAATTACAGTAGTTACTTGCATACTAGTAATGCTTGTGCTTGCGCAACCAATGGTAAAGTTGGTTGGACTTGTTACCGTAAACACCGGTACACCTACTGAAGCTGTTACTTGAACACTCTTAGTAGATTTACATCCCGTTAAGTTGTTTACCGACTCTCCCCAAAAAACTCCCACAGGCGTTGAACACCCAAGATTACCGGCGCAGAATGTATTAATCGTTCCTTGAGGGACACCAACATATACTGTATTAGTACCACATACCTGGAACCAATTAGTGGTTACGTTCGGACCTAAATTACTGGTTAACGTAAAGCATCCACTTCCACCAGCACAGGTAATATTGTTTACAGTTGGTGTTATAATAATTGTTGGTGCAGTTAAGTTTTGTGAGATAGTAAAGGTTACTGCTACACTACATCCTGAAACCGGACTTTGACCTACTACCTGCCAAGTACCCGGGATAGCAACGTTCACAAAGTTTCCGGTAGCTGTTCCACTTGGACTTGTCCAAGTATAAGTTAAACCAGCATTACTTGTGGTCATTGTGATTGGTGAATTGATACAGGTTAATGTATAATCTGCGCCTGGTGATCCAACACTAAAGTTTGGAATGGCAAGCGGTGGATTTATTTGAATTGTTTTTGTAATGTTACATCCAACGCCATCTATAATAGTGATTGTATGAATACCCGCTGCTAAAGTGGTGACCGTTCCTCCCGGTGAAGAAAACGTATTGCCCGTGACGTTGACCGGCACGGTTCCTGTTGGGCCGGAGTGGACGGCCGTCATTGGCGTGGCCCCGACCGTGAGTGTTCCTGTTAAAGCAGCTACTGAATTAGAACACGACGGCTGCATTGGCGTTAAATTTAAATTTGGCGCTGGCGTAATAGTCACCGTGATCAAACGAATAATTGGCGCACATGCTCCCGGAGGATTCATGATCGCATTTAAAGTTCCTGAAATTGATGTGATGTAAGTTTGGTTGGTGAACGATGGCACAGAATATGAACCCGGCACACCAGGACCTTGCCATGAATATGGCCCTAGACCATTTGGTAATGTAATGGTTGCTCCACTTGCACCGCAAGTTGGTAAAGTGATACTTGGTGATCCAGCAGGAAACTGACTGTTGTTTCCAATTACAACCATTGGACTACATTGTGCGTCAAAATATACATAACCGTAGTGAGCACCACCTGTACAATCAGATGCGATGATCTCGATCTGAATGTTTTGAGTTAAATATGCAGTAAGATCTAATGTATTTAAAGACCATTTGTTATAAATAGGACTAAAGTTTGAAGGTGTATTAGGGTTATTTGTTCCTCCAATATAATATGTAACCGGAGTTGTACCTGTACACTGAGTGCTTAGTGCAGATACCGAAAATGCAGGACAAGCTAAAACTGAGTTGGTACTAGCGTTAGTTAATTTGATCTGAAATGCACCTGCGTCACAACAACCGTGACCAGGATAAAATACAGAGATAAATGCAAATTGAAATAAGGCATTACTTGGAGTAACTAAGAATGTTTTAGTTAACTTCTCCATACTAAAGTTAGATGTAGCATTATTTAAACGAATAAAATTATTTCCGTTCATCGCAGGCAAACCAATTTGTGGATTGAATGGAAGTCCGTTATTTGCCACAGTACCAAACACTGAGTAAATAGGATATTGAGCACCAATAACAGGATCAACATAACCGGTTGCGCCCGCAGTGATCAAAGCACCTTGAGTTGGAGCATTTGGACAACAACCTAATAAGTTACACGAGTTGTTTGGGTTCATATTAGTACCACCTTCAACTGTCCATCCAGTGATCTGATTAGAAGTTGTAATGTTACCAGCCGCTGATGCTTCAAAATCTTCATTATTACAAGCAGGAGCTGCAGTTTTACCGTAGTTGATCGGTAAACTAAAAGCCGGACTCTTTTTTACTTTTATACCGTATTTTGCATTGATATAGTCTCTTTTTAAGCTCGCCATACGAACAGGAAATTCACTTCCGTAAAATCCTTCCGATAGAGCGGCTTTTTTTGCAGCATTTTCTTCAAAACCTGCTAGTGAATCACCGATCATTTTTTGGGTTTGACCAAACGTGCTGCTAACCAATAAGCTTGCAAACACTACGGCGATCATTTTTAATTTCATTACTTTTTTCATCTTGTCTGTTTTTAACATTCTACAATAAAGAAGTCCGAACAATACTAGTCAAGTATCGTGCCAAAATCTAATATATGTTAAAATTCGAAACCTTTTTGAGCCAAATATTATACTTACTTTTACTTTTTAACACATTTATTATGCAACTATTACAAAATAAAGTGGCCTTGATAACAGGAGCCACACGCGGAATTGGAAAAGGGATTGCTTTAAGTTTTGCGCAAAACGGAGCAACTGTAGCTTTTACATATGTAAGCTCTGAAGAAAAAGCAAAGGAACTTGAAAAAGAATTGCAAGCGTTTGGTATAAAAGCAAAAGGATATAAAAGCGATGCCGGAAATTTTAAAGCAGCTGATGATCTTGTTAACGCAGTTGTTGCCGAATTTGGAACTATTGATGTGCTTGTAAATAACGCAGGCATCACGCGCGATACACTATTAATGCGTATGAGCGAACAACAATGGGATGAAGTGATCAATGCGAATTTAAAATCGGTATTTAATTTAACAAAGGCCGTACAAAAACCAATGTTAAAAGCACGCAAAGGTTCTATTATTAATATGAGTTCAGTTGTTGGTGTAAAAGGAAATGCCGGACAAAGTAATTATGCGGCATCTAAAGCAGGTATCATTGGCTTCACAAAATCGGTAGCTATAGAATTAGGCTCACGTAATATTCGTTGTAATGCAATTGCTCCCGGATTTATTGAAACTGAAATGACCGCTGCATTAGATGAAAAAGTGGTTCAGCAATGGCGCGATGGCATTCCTTTAAAAAGAGGTGGCACAACAGAAGATGTTGCTAACGTAACTTTATTCTTGGCAAGTGATATGAGTGCCTATGTTACCGGACAATGCATCAATGTATGCGGAGGTATGCTCACCTAGTGTCCACAAGAAAACGCCAATTTCAGCGTTATACTCGTCTAAAAAATTAATCATTTACTTTAGTAAACTCTTAATTTTTTAGCCTTCGCAACCTCGAACTTGGCGTTTTCTTGCAGACACTAATAACACCAAATGAATGGTAAAAATAATTTCAGACACGCCTTGGTATCTTTTTGCATTGTGCTTTATAATTGGCGCATTGCTTTCCCTATTACTTTACTATAAGGATAAAAAGGCCGGTGAACTTCCTCCTCTTATTCAACGCATACTTTTTGGAACACGAGCCTTATGCATTACGCTTATTTGCATTTTACTTACCAATCTTTTCTTAAAACATATTAATAATCGCAGCGAAAATCCAATCATATTAATTGCGATAGATAATTCAACTTCTATTGTTTCCGGAAAGGACAGTGCTACACTGTCTAAATTACTAAAAGAGAATATTCGAACTCTGAGTGAAGGTTTAGGAAAACGCTTTACAATTAAACAATTATTATTTGGTGAAAGAACACGCTTATCTGATAGCATTTGTTTTAAAGACAAGGAAACTGACTTGTCGAACTTACTTGCCGATGTTGCAAATAATTTTTCGGGGCAAAATATTGGAGCGCTCATCATTGCATCAGACGGTATCATTAACAAAGGTGCTAACCCCATTTATAATTTAGAAAAAATAAAATTCCCGATCTACACCATTGCTTTAGGAGACACTATTGAGAAAAAGGACGCCCTCATTCAAAAAATAAACCACAATCAGGTAGCTTATTTAGGAAATCAATTCTTGGCCGAGATCACACTAAACGCTATTAAATTAAGTGGGGAAGAATGCATTGTAAGCATTTTCAAGAACAACATTAAAAAAAATGAACAAAAAATAAAGATCAACTCTCAAAATTTTATTTCCACCGTAAATTTTATTTTAGATGCTGATGCGCCGGGCGTACAACGTTATACAGTAAATGTATCTCCCGTAAAAGGAGAGACCAATTTGGCTAATAATTCTCAAAGCTTTATCGTGGATGTGATCGATAATCGCGATAAAATTCTTTTAGTGTCTAACGCACCACATCCTGATGTTTCTGCAATTAGCGAAAGCATTGAAAGCATGAAGAATTACGAATTGATAAAAGATTTTACCGATAAATTCAATCGCGTTGTAAAGCCTTTCAGTTTGGTGATCATTCACAATTACAATTCAAACAACCGCAACATTCTCGACGAGTGCGTTACAAATCGCATTCCTTACCTTATTATTAATCCTGCTCCAAATTCAGGGCTAAATGAAGTAAAGATCACTTCTATGATAGATAAATTGAATGATTCTGAACCCGCCATTAATAATGGCTTTGGTTTATTTACTATTTCAGAAGAACTACGAAACGCCATCACTAACTTTCCGGCAGTTAAAACGTATTTTGCAAAATACAATGTGTCAAATGGAGCGCAAGTATTATTGAATCAAAAAATTGGCTCTGTTACTATGTCGGAACCTGTTTTGTTTTTTAATGAATTAAATGGTTTAAAAAGTGGCGTTTTTATTGGCGATGGATTATGGCGTTGGAAACTGAGAAACTATCAAGAGAGTAATAACTTCAATGCGTTCAATGAACTCATAAGCAAATCCATTCAATACCTTTCGGTAAAAAGCGATAAAAGTTTTTTTAGAATTTATACGCAAAAGATCATCAGCGAAAACGAACCTATTGAATTTACTGCAGAGGTTTACAATAAAAGCTATGAACTCATTACGCAGCCTGATGTGACCATGGTAATTAAGAACGAAAAAGGAAATACATTCAATTATACATTTAGTAAACAAGGTAATTCTTACAAGCTTGCTCTAGGTCTTTTAGCGCCCGGCGAATATACGTATGAAGCCAAAACAAAAACTGAGGCCACTGTTACTGTAAAAAAAGGAATTCTAATTGTAAAACCGGTGATCTCTGAAAAAATAAATACCGTAGCCGATCATAGTTTGCTTCAAAAATTAAGCGCAGGTACTAATGGGAAAATGTACAAATTAGCTGATCTTAAAACCTTGGAAACTTCCATTTTAAATAACGAATCTATAAAACCTATCACTTATTCGCAAAATGAGACCACAGAACTTATTGATCTTAAATGGATCTTTGCATTGCTTCTTATTTTATTATCTCTAGAATGGTTCTTACGTAAATATCATGGCTTGATCTAATGAAGAATTTATTTTTTATAGTTGCACTTTTCCTAGCGTCTTGCTCTTATCAAACTATTAAGGTCAACGATGCGCAACCATGCAAAGTAAAACTCAATAAAAAATTCAGAATTAATTTACCTGAAGATCACAGAACGGGTTATACCTGGCAATTAAATGATGAATACGATAAAAGCTTGCTTGATCGAATGAATACAGTTTGGGAAGGAAATGACAATGGTGTTTACTTTTACTTTACTGCGGTAAAACCAGGCATCACCATTTTAAATTTTACATCGCGCAATTACAACGATATAAACTCTATAAAAGAGATCACCATTAAGGTTTCGGAGGACTAGGATTACGCTCGTAAATGTAGATGAGATTTTGAGAAATAGGCTTGTATGTATTTATCTGTTCATTGTACACATACACACTTTGCTGCCCTTCTATCATGTCTACTAAACCAACGATCCTATAATTTTCGGTAATGAATTTATTGGCCCACTCAAAAACGTACTTATCTACGTTAGCCTGAACCAACAATGATAACGGATGATTGAAGAAAATAACGAATTTAGGTTTTGCTTTTTCGGTATCCCTAGCAAATTCACGTTGCCACTCTTTATGATCTTTTACATTATTTACAATAGAGGTAAAGTATGCATGGCGTGAAGGCGACTTCTTTTTGGTATAAAAATAGATCTGCGGTTCTGATCCGATCAGTACAATATTATCCTCAGGCTTTGAATGCGAATTAATATAATTAGCAATTTCCATCGATTCAGGAAAAGGATTATTACCATATACTGCTCTTAAGATGCGCTCGTAGTTTGGGTGATAATAATAGGATTTCAAAGTTGAAACGTGACTAAATGTAAGGGCGCCGAAAATTCCAAGATAAACCCATTTAATAATAGGCTTTTTGAAATTTAAAGTATCTTTAATAATAGCCATTACCGAATAAAACGCTAAGCCTGCAACTAGAGCTAATCCGGGAACTGTTTGTATCCAATAGTGACCGTAAAAAAAGTAACCCGGAACAATGGTCATAAAAGAAAAACCTAAAAGTGTTACTCCAAGAATTTTGTATTTGATATTTATCGGTCGCAATAAACATAAAATAACTGCGAGCAAACTGTGATACCAGAAGAATTTATGGTTTTGAATAATAGCATCCCGTGTGTATTTAAAATATTTTACACCTTCTTCATAAGGCATACTGCTAGCGTATTGCTTTGCATGCTCAATGGTCCAATAGATCATCTCATTAAATGAACCTTTTGAGGCAATGATCAGGAACATCAAAATAATAATAGAGAACCCACCAACAGCGTAAGCAAACATTTGCTTCCAGAATTGCTTCCAAACACGTGGCTTTGTGAACCAAAAATCAGTGATCACTAAAAAACCTCCCCATAATGCCAAGAACACTCCAGTTGTTTTTACCATGAACGCGCAGCCCATAGCAAGTCCCATTAACATGTAGTACATGAGTTTACCTTTAGATCTTGCTAATGAATAGAACAATAATCCCATACTAATAAAGAAAGCAACTCCATGCTCTGCTTGCACAGTAAAGCCGCTTAAGTTTGGTGTTAACGACACAAATGCAAAAGTTGCAGCAGTAATTACTCCAGCCACAGGAGAAAATAAATTTCGCGCGGCAAAATACAAGAAAACCATCGATAGAATATTCACCCACATAAAACCCGTATGCATTCCTTGAACTGTATCGCCAAATAAGCCAACGATCATAGCAAAGAAATAGAACAAGCCGGGGAACTTCACCTCGTAAAAATCTTTGTAAGGTACTTTTCCTTCGAGAACTAACTTACCAAAATAACTGTATATACCCTCATCACGCTCAAATGGAATACCAGCAAAATTTGTGCGTATAGAATGAACAATAAATACCAAAACAAACAATAAACCTGTACAAATAAGGTCCTCGTTTGAAACAATAATTGTTTTGCTACCGATCTTAAATTCCTTTGTTGTTTTTACTGCAGGAACAACCACTTTTTTCTCGGCTACTTTTGTCTTTGCCATAATTAGTTCTGATTATTTTTTACTCCTAATTTCTCTTTAATATGCTTGTAGGATTGTTCTATACCATCACTCAGCTCTATAAATTTAAAATCCTTGAAACTTGCTTTTAGTTTTGAATTATCCAAACTGATCGCAGGATTATCACTTTGCCTTGTTTCCTTATAATTCACTTTAAATTCTTCCTTCACAATTTTTTTAATGATATCTACCAATTGATTTATACTGATATTGTCATTTGAAGCTAAGTTGTAAATATTTGAATCCGCTCCTGAAGAAATTGACAAACTCAATAATTTAGCCACATCATTTACGCAAATATAATTTCTTATATTTTCCCCGTTACCATAAATTGTAATGTTATGGTCTTTAATTATCTTTTCTAAAAATGTATTGATTATACCTAGGCCTTTTGAGGTATCTTGTCCATCGCCGTAAACATTACTTACTCTAAAAATATCATGCTTAATATTATGACGAACTTCAAAATAATTCAAATAATTTTCCATCGCCAATTTAGTGATCCCATAAGGCGAAAACGGTTTTTTGTCCGAATCCTCGTTCAGCTTTTCTTTAGACGGGCCATAAATTGTTCCTGCGCTGGAAACAAACACTACTTTTCTTAATTTATGTTTAACGCCGTTATTTAAAAAGTGAATAAAGGGTAATAAATTCTTCTCTACATCAAATTTTGGATCATCCCAACTTGATGATGGAATAGAATCAGAGGCTAGGTAATACACGATCTCTGTTTCCTTGAAATACTTTTCTAATTGCGATGTATTGTTAAGATCTAACTGATGATAAGGTAGCTTATCCTTGAAATCATTTGAAGGGCTTCTCCCAAACAAGGTTATTTTCAATTGAGAATTTTGCATCAACACCCTTGTAAGATGTTTACCAATAAAACCATTGGCCCCTAATATCGCAACGTGCGTATAACTCATAGGTTGATGGTTTTTTCAATAACAGAATATGGTCTGTTACGCACTTCATCATAAATGCGTACAATATATTCGCCAATAATTCCTAGACAGATGAGCGTTAATGATCCAAAAAACAAAATGATGATAGCTAAACTTGCAAAACCCTTTACTTCGATATGATCAACAAATGATTCGTATATAACGATCCCCGAATATACAACGGCAAAAAGTAATCCTAAAAAGCCCAGTAAAGTTATGGTTCGAATTGGTACAGATGAAAAAGAAAAGATGCCATCCATGGCTATCTTCATTAATTTTTTTAAAGTATAACCCGACTGCCCGTCAAACCTTGCAGCACGCTCATATTCTACGCCAATTTGCTTAAATCCAACCCAAGCGCGAATGCCACGCAAGAACGGATTTTTTTCTTGCAGCTTTAGCATATTATCCACTACCTGCTTTTTCATCACACAAAAATCACCGCTGTCTAACGGAATTTCAGTATCACTTAATTTCTTAAGAATGCGATAGAAACTATTATAACTTAATTTTTTAAAAATATTCTCCTTGCGTTTTTTTCGAACGCCATAAGCAACATCAAATCCATCATCCAAATATTTAAAAAATCCGGGAAGTAATGATGGCGGATCTTGAAGATCGTCATCAATTACGGCAATGTAATCACCTGTGCAATGTGAAAGACCTGTTTTTACAGCGATCTGGTGACCAAAATTTCTTGAAAGTTTTATCCCTTTGATGTAAGTATAGGTTTTACTTAACTCAACAATTTTATCAAAACTCTTATCCTTACTTCCATCATCCACCAGTACCAATTCAAGATCCCAATTAGAATTTTTACGTTCTGCATCAATAGCCTCCACTAAATTGCTCATAAAAGCTGAGGAATTGTAGATAGGCACAATTATGGTTATCTTTTTACTCATTTACTTGGGCAGGAATGTGCATTAAATAACCTCCAACTTCGTTGTTATATAAATTTTAATCCTCACATAACTTGCTATGCTCCGGTTTAAAATTTATACACGCCTCGTTGGAACTTATTTCCTACCCATTCCTTAATTTTGGCTATGATAGCTTTTAAAAGTACTAAAAAATTGAACAATAAAAAAAATTAAAATTTGCTAAATCGCGAGTGAGTGAAATAGCCGTATTATTTAGCGTACAAGGACTTAAGGTTCCCATAATTAATTTTATCTTTAGCCTAATTTTAATATATTTGACACTCTAAAAACCCTTCATGAAAGTAGTTATACTCGCCGGCGGATTAGGCACCAGAATATCGGAAGAAACAACCATAAAACCAAAACCCATGATAGAGATAGGCGGTAAACCTATCATTTGGCATATCATGAAAATTTATGCCAAACATGGTTTCAACGAATTTGTGGTTTGTCTTGGATACAAAGGACATTTGATCAAAGAATATTTTATTAATTATTTTTTATATAACTCTGATATCACTGTTGAACTTGAGAAGAACGTGGTAGATGTACATTTTACCAATTCCGAATCATTTAAAGTTACTTTGGTAGACACAGGAGTAAACACAAATACTGCAGGTCGCATCAAACGTATTCAAAAACATGTGAAGGATGAAACTTTTATGTTGACCTACGGAGATGGTGTTGCAGATATTGATATCAACGCTCTATTAAAATTCCATAAGGAGAATGCAAAATTAGCCACTTTAACTTCTATACAATTGCCTGGGCGTTTTGGAAATATTGAAACCGACGAAAAAGGAATGGTAACTAAATTCCAAGAAAAACCCGAAGGCGATGGCGTGTGGATCAATGGTGGATTTTTTGTTTTGGAGCCGGGTATTTTTAAATATCTGGAAAAAGACATGGACGATGTACAATGGGAGAAAAAACCATTGATAGATATTGCAAACGATAAACAATTAGGCGCATACAGACACAAAGGTTTTTGGAAATGTATGGATGCCATGCGTGATAAAATTGAACTCGAAGAATTGTGGGAAGGCCAAAAGGCTCCTTGGAAAGTATGGTAAACCTTTTTGGAGGAATATACAACAACAAAACTGTTCTGCTTACCGGTAATACCGGTTTTAAAGGCTCTTGGATGGCTTATTGGCTCACAAAAATGGGCGCAAACGTTATTGGCTATTCAAAAGATATTCCAAGCGAACCAAGTCATTTTAAATTAATAAATGCCAAGTACGAACACATCATGGGTGATGTGAACGATCTTGAACTTTTGAAAAAAACAATTGCAAAACACAAACCTGATGTTGTTTTTCATTTAGCGGCACAATCACTTGTTCGCTATTCGTACAAGCATGCCATTGAAACCTTTCAAACAAATGTAATTGGAACTGCCAATGTAATTGAAGCCTGCAAAGAAAATTCAAACACAAAAGGCTGCGTAATTGTTACCAGTGATAAATGTTACGAAAATTTTGAAGATGATCGCCCATACAACGAAACCGATCGCATGGGTGGTTATGATCCATACAGTGCTTCTAAAGGATGTGCCGAATTATTAACGAGCTCTTATCGTCGTTCGTTCTTTGCCGTAAATGAATTCGGAAAAAAACATAATTTTATTTTAGCTAGCGGTCGTGCAGGAAATGTTATTGGAGGTGGCGATTGGAGTGTTGACCGTTTAATTCCTGATGTTGTAAAAGCTGCAGCAAAAGGAGAAACCACTGAAATACGTAATCCAAAAGCAACTCGTCCATGGCAACATGTATTAGAGCCTGTTTCGGGATATTTGGTATTAGGACAAAAAATATTACAAGGCGATGTTTCTGTTGCTGATGGTTGGAATTTTGGTCCTGCCAATAACGAAACACTTTCAGTACAAGAAGTATTAGATCGCGCAGTACATATTTGGACACATATTTTATTTGAAACGCCTCCGCAAAAAAATCTTCCTCACGAAGCTAAATTATTACGCTTGGATTGCACTAAGTCAAATTCAAAATTGCACTGGTATCCGGTTTGGAATACCGAAAAAGCAATTGAGTATACTATACTTTGGTACAAAAATTATTACGAGAAAAAAGAATTGAATACTGAAGCTGACCTAAGAGATTATGTTACAAAGGCAAAAGAACTAAATTACGTTTGGGCAAAATGATATTTGAAGAAACAAAATTAAAAGGCGCTTACGTTATTTCTTTGAATCCTCTCACAGATGCAAGGGGAGGTTTTGCGCGCACCTTCTGCAAAAAAGAATTCCAACAAATTGGTCATAAAAAAGAATTTGTTCAAATGAATCATTCGTGGAATAGAAATAAAGGCACTATTCGCGGAATGCATTATCAAATTCCTCCCTACCAGGAAATAAAATTGATCCGTTGTGTGCGTGGTGCTGTTTTGGACGTGATCGTTGATCTTCGAAAATATTCTCCAACATTTTTGCAACATTTTACCGTTGAACTTTCTGCTGAAAATAAAAAAATGATCTATGTACCCGAGGATTTTGCTCATGGCTTTCAAGCTCTGGAAGATGATTCGGAACTGATCTATCATCATACCGAATACTACACCCCTGATGCGGATAGAGGTTTGCGTTTTGATGATCCTGCGTTAAATATAAAATGGTCGTTACCACCGGTGATGATCTCAGAAAAAGATAAGTCGTACAATTTAATTGATAATACCTTTAAAGGAATGTAATATGGAATGTCGTTTTTGTAAACATAAAGTTGAAACTGAATTTGCCGACCTGGTAAATAGTCCCGCGTCTAACTCCTACTTAACTGCCGAGCAATTAAATGAGCCGGAAGTATTTTATCCATTAAAAGTAATGGCGTGCGAAAAATGCTTTTTAGTACAAGTAGATGAATACAAAAAATCAGAAGATATTTTTAATGCCGATTACGCCTACTTCTCATCCTTTTCTACAAGCTGGTTAGCGCACAGTAAAAAATATACCGAAATGATGATCGCGCGTTTTGGTTATAACGAGAAATCCTTAGTAACTGAAGTTGCTTCTAACGACGGTTATTTATTGCAGTATTTTAAAGAAAAAAATGTACCGGTACTTGGTATTGAGCCCACAGCAAACACAGCGGCCGTTGCCATTAAAAAAGGAATTCCATCGGTAGTAGATTTTTTTGGTGTGCGTTTAGCTACAAAATTAGCAGGTGAAGGTAAAAAGACTGACCTCTTATTAGGAAATAACGTTTTAGCGCACGTTCCTGATATCAATGATTTTGTTGGTGGAATGAAAGTTCTTGTAAAAGAAGGAGGCGTTGTTACCATGGAATTTCCTCACTTATATCAGTTGGTACTCAATAACCAATTTGATACTATTTACCATGAGCATTTTTCTTATTTATCATTTACTACAGTAAGCAAAATATTTGAAGCACAAGGTTTAGTGATGTTTGATGTAGAAGAAGTTCCAACACACGGCGGATCTCTTCGTATTTTTGCAAAACATAAAGAAGATAGTTCAAAACCAATTGGACCAAATGTGGCGGCCATGTTGCAAAAAGAAAAAGATGCTGGCATGCTGAATATTGAGTACTACAAAAATTTTCAGGTAAAAGTGGAGACCGTTAAAAATGATCTTTTAGAATTTTTATTAAAACAAAAACGCGCCGGTAAAAAAGTAGCGGCGTATGGCGCTGCCGCCAAGGGAAATACCTTGCTAAATTATTGCGGTATTAAAAATGACATGATCAGTTTTGCGGTGGATGCAAATCCTGCCAAGCAAAATAAATTCATGCCCGCAAGTCATATTCCTATTGTGCAAGAAGATCGCATTAAAAAAGATAAACCCGATTTCATTATCATTCTTCCTTGGAATATTAAGGATGAAATTGTAAAACAATTGGATTATGTGAATGCATGGGGCTGCAAATTTGTAGTGCCAATTCCAAAATTGCAAATTCTCTAAATGAAAGTCTTAGTTACAGGCGCTAATGGGTTTATTGGTAATTACGTTGTTCAACAATTACTCAAACGCGGCGTAACTGTAATTGCCACGTCTAATGATTTGGCGCGAGCCAAAGAAAAAGATTGGTTTGATAAAGTGCAATTTGTGGAGTACGATATGTATGATACAAATTCAGGAGATCTCTTCAAAAAATTCAATTCCCCTGATAAAATGATCCATTTAGGGTGGGGACATTTAGCCAATTTTAAAAGCGAAGAGCATATTACCAAAGAACTTCCGGCGCAAAAAAATTTCTTAGAAAATTTGATCTCAAACGGATTAAAAGATCTTACCGTAATTGGAACCTGCTTGGAATACGGCATGCGCGAAGGTTGTTTGCGCGAAGATATGCCCAGCGAACCAAGCATTGCCTACCCCATTGCTAAAAATAAATTGCGCTTAGAATTAGAAGCTTTAAAAAACAAAACGCCCTTCAACTTTAAATGGGTGCGCTTGTTTTATATGTACGGAACAGGCCAAAGTGAGAAGTCGATCATACCTCTTTTACAAAAGGCTCTAGCTGCAAATGAGCCAACGTTCAATATGAGTAAGGGAGACCAAATGCGTGATTATTTGGACGTTACAACCATTTCGGAAAATATTGTTATATTCGCAATGCAACAAAAAGTGGAGGGTATTATTAATTGCAGCAGCAATAACCCCATTAGCATAAAAGAATTAGTAGAGAATTATTTAAAAGAACATAATAAACACATAAATTTAAATTTGGGATTTTATCCCTACCCCGATTACGAACCAATGAAGTTTTGGGGAGATAATACAAAACAACTAAACATAATTAAAGATGAATCCGGTAGAACAATTTAAAAAAGAGCGCGAAGAATTAGTAAAAAGCTTTGGCACTAATAAAGAATTAAAAGACGCTGCGGCGCAATTCAATAATATTTCAAATAGAGATCGTTACTCATACAACTTTACGTGGATGGGACGCCCTATCATTCAATATCCGCAGGATATGATAGCGATGCAAGAATTGCTTTGGGAATTGAAGCCGGATCTTATTGTAGAAACAGGGATCGCTCATGGTGGATCATTGATATTTTATGCTTCCATCATGGAATTGATAGGTAAAGGTGAAGTATTAGGAGTTGACATTGACATACGCGAACATAACCGTAGGGAAATTGAAGCGCATCCAATGGCAAAACGCATTAAAATGATCCAGGGTTCTGCTATCGACCCTGCAATAGTTGCAGAAGTTGCAAAACATGTTGCAGGTAAAAAAACTGTAATGGTTCTTTTAGATTCAAATCACACACACGATCACGTATTATCTGAATTACAGATGTACGCTAATTTTACAACAGTAGGTTCATACTGCGTTGTGTTTGACACTATTGTTGAAGATCTTCCAAAAGGAATGTACGATCGCCCTTGGGATGTAGGTAACAATCCAAAAACTGCGGTATTTGAATATTTGAAAAGCCATCCAAATTTTGTGATCGACAAGCAAATTGACAATAAATTATTGATCAGTGTTGCCCCTGATGGTTATTTAAAACGTGTGAAGTAATTTCAAATGGAACAGCCTTTAGTAAGCATTTGCATTCCTGTTTACAACGGCGAACAATTTATTGACGAGACAGTTCAATGCTGCCTTGCGCAAACTCACAAGAATATAGAAATTCTTTTTTCTGATAATTGTTCTACGGATAAAACTGTGGAGCTTATCAGAAAATATAATGATCCACGCATCAAGATCTATTCTAACGAAACCAACATTGGGCTTCTGGCTAATTTTAAAAAATGTTTTACCTATGCTACCGGAAAGTATATGTCGTTTTTGGGCGCCGATGATGGTATGGAACCAACCTGCATTGAAAAAGCGGTAAACATTTTAGAAGCTCCGGAAAATAAAGATGTAGTGCTCGTGAACACCTTCATTCAAATTATCGACGAGCAAAGCAAAACCGTGTTTACCAAAAAATTTATTTTTGGTGGAGGAAAGATCTCCGGCAAATGGGGAATTCGTTCGAACTTTTTATATGGCTCAAATACCATTGGCGAACCAAACGGATCGGTGTGGCGCAAAGAAACCTACGATAAAATTCCGGAACCAAAATTCAGAAATGGAAATACTTGGACAACCGATCTTGACCTGAAGTTTGAATTAATGCTTTACGGAAACGGCTATGTTATTCCTGAGCCTTTAGGAAAATTTCGTTTATCAAACCAATCTACCAGTAAAAAGGAATTAAAATTTTCGCAAGCTAAATTATTCCGTGAGTACGCCTTGGCTTTATACCGCGACAAACGTTATAACATGTCATACTTTTTTGTGATCACGGCTACTGTGAACTCTTTACTGTTAGAGATCGCGAGGAATGTGTTTTACATTCTCTTTATCAAGAAAAAGAAATCTTAATTTTTTATTTGGGCGTGCCCCCTCGCATCATTTCGAACATCGTCTTAGCTCGGGGTCGGGCTTTCCGCTCCAATCTTTTTGCGTGAAAAACGCAAAAAGGATTTCCGCTACAATCCCTCACGCGGGACGGTAAAAAGAGACAGTTGCTCTTTTTTTCATCCGCGTGAGGGATGCGATAGCTATTCTTTCGAAGGCCGCCAGAATTTTTTGGCTCCGTAGGAGTCAACTATTATTAGGATATAATTCAAGGGTCTATTGAACCCCGTAGGGGTGGCCTATTCTATTAATTAATGATTTACGATGAATAGGTCGCTCCTACGGAGCTCTATTAATATAAATACGTTTTTCTAATGATAGTTAGCTCCTACGGAGCCGTATTGAACACGAAAAATTTCTGATAAATTATTTATAGATCTCCTTTTTCGCAGCCAGCAACGTATTCTTCAATAACGAAGCAATGGTCATTGGTCCTACTCCACCTGGAACCGGAGTGATGAACGAACATTTAGGAGCAACAGCATCAAAGTTCACATCACCTTTTAATTTAAAACCACTTTTAGTTTCAGTGCTTGCTACGCGTGTTGTTCCAACATCAATTACCACAGCGCCTTGTTTGATCATATCCGCGGTTAAAAATTCGGGTTTACCTAAAGCACAAATAACAATATCAGCTTGTTTGGTAAAAGAGGCAATATCTTTTGTTTTGCTATGGCAAATAGTAACGGTGCAATTGGCAAAGGCATTGTTTTTTGCCATTAAAATGCTCATGGGCGAACCAACAATATTACTTCGGCCAATTACTACGCAATGTTTTCCGGCAGTTTCAATTTTGTAACGTTTAATGAGTTCTACAATTCCATTTGGTGTTGCGCTTATATACGAAGGTAAACTCAACACCATTTTACCAACGTTAACCGGATGAAATCCATCAACGTCTTTTGCAGGATCAACCGCTTCAATTATTTTTTGTTCATCAATGTGTTTTGGTAAAGGCATTTGAACAATGTAGCCATCAATGTCTTTATCGGCATTTAATTTATGTACAGTAGCTAATAGTTCAGCCTCTGTAATTTCATTGGTATGACGGATCAAGGTTGAATTGAATCCCACATTTTCGCACGCTTTTATTTTTGCTGCCACGTATGTTTCGCTGCCACCATCATTACCAACAAGTACTGCTGCTAAATGCGGTTGCTTTCCACCGTTGGAAATAATGGTTTTTACTTCTGCTGCAATTTCGCTTTGTAATTGCAATGAGATCTTTTTTCCGTCAATTAATTCCATTAGTATTGTTCTATTTTTTTAAATTTATATGTATTTGAACCATGTAGTTTCGAAGTTAAAAGAACCATCTCCGCGATTACTGGTAACTTTTGATTTGCAAAATTGTATGCTGAGTCCCCTTTTACAACATTAATAGGTTTGCTAACAAATTCAAATTTAGTTTTACCTATGTACAAATGCTTATCGTTGTATCTTACTGTTCCCTTCCATGAATTTGTGCATCCATCTGCATTTGTCCAACCACCGTAAACACCATGCTTTCCGCTTTTAGGTATTATAATATAAACCTTAGAACAAAAACAATCATTAAGTGTCTCACCAGCCCAGAAACCATACATATCTATGGGGTGATGAATTATTTTTTTACATGTAGAGTTCACAATGCAAAATGATATTACAAGAAATGAATATAAAATACTATGTAATTTCTTTTTGCTCATTCAACATTCATAACTCATAATTCATAATTATTTCCCCGGCATCTTAGGCATATTGCGCATCATTTTTGCCATGGCATTTTTATCATTCATCATGCGCATCATTTTGCGGGTTTCTTCAAACTGCTTTAGTAATTTATTTACTTCGGTAATGCCTTGTCCGCTACCTTTTGCAATTCTTTGTTTACGTGCTCCGTTAAGTAATTCAGGTTTCAATCTTTCTTGTGGTGTCATTGATGAAATGATGGCTTCAATTCCTTTAAAGGCATCGTCGTTAATATCTACATCCTTAATTGCTTTTCCAACGCCCGGTATCATTCCCACAAGATCCTTTAGGTTACCCATTTTTTTGATCTGTTGTAATTGGGCAATAAAATCGTTGAAGTCGAATTTATTTGTGGCAATTTTTTTGGAAAGTTTGCGCGCTTCTTCTTCGTTAAATTGTTCTTGTGCGCGTTCAACTAAAGTTACAACGTCGCCCATTCCCAAAATTCTATCGGCCATACGCTCCGGATAAAATACATCCAGTGCGTCCATCTTCTCGCCGGTACCAACAAATTTGATCGGTTTATTTACAATGCTCTTAATTGAAAGTGCAGCTCCGCCGCGTGTATCACCATCCAATTTTGTAAGGATAACACCATTAAAATCCAAGCGATCGTTAAATGCTTTGGCAGTATTCACAGCATCTTGTCCTGTCATACTATCCACCACAAATAAAATTTCGTTCGGCTTGATCGCTTTTTTCAAATTAGCGATCTCGGTCATCATGGTTTCATCCACTGCTAAACGACCCGCAGTATCTATTAACACAACAGAGTTGCCATTTTCTTTGGCTTGCTTTAAAGCCGCCTCTGCAATTTTGATCGGATCTTTTTCTTCTTTATTACTAAAAACATCTACTTCAATTTGCGCGCCTAACACGTGTAATTGATCAATGGCGGCAGGACGATAAACGTCACACGCCACCATCAAAGGTTTTTTTCCTTTTTTTGTTTTTAAATAATTGGCAAGCTTACCTGTGAATGTTGTTTTACCCGAACCTTGTAAACCACTCATTAAAATAATGGTTGGATTTCCGGCTAAGTAAATATCTTCTTTAACGCCACCCATTAATTGCACTAATTCATCATGTGCAATTTTGATCATGAGTTGACCCGGCGAAACAGCTGTGAGCACATTTTGGCCCATGGCTTTTTCTTTAACCGTATCGGTAAATGTTTTTGCTACTTTGTAATTAACGTCGGCATCCAATAAAGCCTTACGAACTTCCTTAAGGGTTTCGGCAACGTTTATTTCGTTAATCTTTCCTTGCCCTTTTAATATCTTAAAGGCTCTATCTAACTTATCACTTAAACTATCGAACATATCAATGAATTGGGTCTACAAAGATAAAAAAATGATCGAATGAATCATATCAAAAATAGATTAAGTACCTTTATCTTATGGATAATTTACATATACCATTCATGAAAAGAGCTATGGAACTGGCCCAAAAAGGCTTAGGCTTTGTTTCGCCAAATCCATTGGTGGGTTGTGTAATTGTGAAGGATGATAAAATTGTTGCAGAAGGTTATCACCAAAAATATGGTGAAGCGCATGCAGAAGTAAATGCCATACATAATCTGTCTTCTTCTATCGATCCAAAAGACTGTACCCTGTATGTAAATTTAGAACCCTGTTGTCACCATGGAAAAACTCCTCCGTGCGCCGATCTTATCATTAGTAAAGGATTTAAAAAAGTGGTGGTTTGTAATGCTGATCCTAATCCTTTAGTTGCCGGAAAAGGGATTGAGAAATTAAAACAAGCGGGCATTGAAGTTACCCAAGGTATTTGCGAAAAAGAAGGACGCTTTTTGAATAGACGATTTTTTACGTTTCATGAAAAAAAACGTCCTTACATTATTTTAAAGTGGGCGCAAACGGCTGATGGCTTTATAAGTAAATGGCCAATTCCAAAAAACAGAGCAGAGAATAAAATTTCGAGAGAAGAAGCACAAAAACTAGTTCATCAAATGCGGGCGAATGAAGATGCGATCTTGGTAGGAAAAAATACAGTGTTGAATGATGATCCTTATTTAAATACGCGTTTGGCCGAAGGAAAAAATCCAATGCGCATCATTATTACTGGCGAAGAAATTCCTTTCAATTATAATATATTTAATGAAGACGCGAGAATTGTGGTGTTCAATCCATTTAAAACCGAAGTAAAAGATCATGTGCATTATATAAAACTAAAACCGGGTAATGTTGTTCCTCAGATCCTCGAAAGCCTATATAAAGTGGGCATTTCAAGTGTTTTGGTAGAGGGCGGATTATTTACTTTATCGTCGTTTATTATAGCAGGAATGTGGGATGAGCAGCACGTATTTGTAAACCCAAAACTGAACTTTGGCCAGGGAATAAAAGCCCCAAAAACCATTTTAAATACTGATTTTCAGATAGTTGGAAACGATGAATATCACCTCATTCTTAACACTAGAAGTTCAAAATAAATGCACTTTTGCATTGGATTATTGAATATTTCACGTATATTTGCATCCCTCAAAAAAGGGAAAGTTTTAACCAGTAAGATTTAGAAGTTATGTCAAGAATTTGTCAACTAACAGGAAAAAAAGCGATGGGTGGGAACAAAGTATCGTTCTCAAACAGCAAATCGAAGCGTCAGTTCAAGGTAAACTTGAAACGCAAACGTTTTTTTGTTCCAGAAACTAACGAGTGGGTTACATTACGTGTATCTACTTCAGCATTAAAAAATATTAACAAAAAAGGGATCTTCGCTTGCTTAAAAGAAGCAAAAGCTAAAGGTGTCCTTGCATCATAATAATACGAGTCATGGCAAAAAAAGGAAATAGAATACAAGTGATTTTAGAGTGCACCGAACACAAAGACAGTGGTAAGGCAGGTACTTCACGTTACATCACAACAAAAAACAAAAAGAACACAACTGAGCGTATCGAGATCAAAAAATACAATCCGATATTGAAGAAGATGACCGTTCATAAAGAAATTAAATAATCTACTAAAGATACAAGAACATGGCAAAGAAAGTAGTTGCAACGCTAAAATCAGGTAAAGGAAAAGACTTTACTAAAGTTATTAAAATGGTAAGATCGCCTAAAACGGGTGCTTATACATTTAAAGAAGAGATCGTACACAACGATCACATCGCTGATTTTTTGAAAGATAAATAATAGAATTATAATGTTCCAATTAAAATTCTTTCCCACTACAGGAAAGAATTTTTTATTTTAGCACATACCTTAAACCACAGAATGGGATTTTTTTCAAATATATTTTCAAAGGAGAACAAGGAAAGCCTTGACCAGGGCCTTACTAAGACAAAAGAAAGTTTTTTTGGGAAATTATCGCGCGCTATTGCAGGTAAAAGTAGTATTGACACAGAGGTTCTCGATAATCTGGAAGAGATCTTAATTAGTGGAGATGTTGGCGTAAAAACAACACTTAAAATAATTGAGCGTATTGAGGAGCGTGTAAAGCGAGATAAATATGTTACCACAAACGAACTGAATTCATTATTAAAAGATGAAGTAAGCGCGGTATTGGATGAGAATAAAAGTCGCCATGCTTTAATTGATTTTGCCGGGCCACTTACAAAAACACCTTACGTTATTTTAGTTGTAGGTGTAAATGGTGTAGGAAAAACCACCACCATTGGAAAAATGGCCTATCAGTTTAAACAAGCCGGAAAAAAAGTAATGCTTGGTGCGGCAGATACATTTAGAGCTGCTGCCGTTGAGCAATTAACTATTTGGAGCGAGCGCGTGGGAGTTGATATTGTGAGCCAAGGCATGGGTGCCGATCCTGCCAGTGTTGCGTTTGATACTTTGAGCAGTGCTCAAGCAAAAAACATGGATGTTGTAATTATTGATACAGCGGGGCGCTTGCACAATAAAGTAAATTTGATGAACGAGTTGAGCAAGATAAAGAACGTAATGAAGAAAATTATTCCCGATGCACCACATGAAATACTTTTGGTATTAGATGGAAGCACCGGACAAAATGCAGTAGAGCAATGCAAACAGTTTACAGCAGCTACAGATGTAAATGCGTTAGCAGTAACAAAGTTGGATGGAACCGCCAAAGGAGGCGTTGTTATAGGTATTTCCGATGAATTTAAGATTCCTGTTAAATACATAGGCGTAGGTGAAAAAATGACAGACTTACAGCTATTTAACGCTAAAGAATTCGTCGACAGCCTGTTCAAACACTAGTTTTTATACCGCCCATCCCTAAATTCCTTTAGAGAATTCCCGTTTTTTTATATCTTTGGTTAAACTTAAAAATTTAATCACATGAAGAAAATCTACTTAGTATTAAGTGCAGTGGCCATCTCTTTTGGTTCATACGCACAATTAAGCTTAACAAAAGCCGCTAACGAGCCTGTTGCCGGCGATAGTAAAATTGTCAAAGGTTTTGACTCAATAGGTGTTGTTCCAAAAAATACAGGAGCAGGCTTGAATTGGAATTTTAGTTCACTTGCTCAAAACACAGTTAACGCTACTACTACATTTTCTGCTGCCGCTTCAATTCCTTCAAGTACTCTTTTTCCGGGATGCACAGTTGTTGAAAATACACCAAGCGGCGATAAGAATTTTTGGAAAGCCGCAAGCACACCAAGTACTCAGTTTGAAATGTTGGGGATCAATAACTCATTAGGGATTGAATTTAATTTTAATACAGATCCACTAGTAATGGTAGTTTGGCCTGCAACAATGGGTTATAACATGACTGATATTGGAACAGGAACAATGTCAGCTTTCTCAAACACTGGTACAGTAGCGTCAACCCTAACGATGCAAGGAAGTGGTACCGGAACTATCGTTTTACCGGGTAGCCTCACTTACACAAATGTTTTGCAAACCAAATCGACTCAAACTTTATATGCTGTAGTTCCTTCTCTTGGTTATACTATTAGTGTTTTAAGTACTGGTTATGCTTATTATGCGGGCACACAAAAATTTCCTTTAGTTACTGTTAACTACGAAAAATCGACTTTAAATTCTGCTTTCGGACCAACCGTAACAAATACTGCTAAAATAGAAATGAATGGCAACGTAATTACGGTGGGCATCAACGAAGTTAATTTTGATGCAGACTTTACTATGTTTCCAAATCCTGCAAAAGATAACTTTAGTGTTAACTTAAGCAATGCATCTAACGATAAAGGAACCGTTGAAATTTATAATGAACTTGGTCAACTTGCAAAACGCGTTGATCTTGGTAATGAGTCGGTGATCAAAACAACTATTTCGGTAGCTGATCTTAAACCAGGTATTTATATTGTGAAAACCAATATCGGTAAAAGAACATCTTCACGTAAATTGATCGTTGAATAATTTATAATTGATAGAAAATAAAAAGTCCCGAGTTTAAAACTCGGGACTTTTTTTATGATCAAATTTTATTAAACCGTCATGATCTCTTTTTCTTTTTGCTGAATGTGTGTGTCAATTTTTGCAACACTTCCGTCAGTTAATGCTTGTATCTTGGTTTCAGCGCCTTTTGCTTCATCTTCGGGTAATCCGGCTTTTTGTAATTTCTTTACATTCTCAATAGAATCCTTACGAATATTTCTAATTCCAATTTTTGCATCTTCACCTAACGACTTTGCCGTTTTTGTAAGATCCTTTCTGCGCTCTTCGGTTAAAGGGGGAACAACAATACGAATGATCACGCCATCGTTTTGTGGATTGAAACCCAAATTAGCCGCTTGAATTGCTTTTTCAATGGGCGTTAACATTGATTTTTCCCAAGGCTGAATGATAAGGGTTCTTGAATCTTGCGTATTTACACTGGCAGTATTGCTAAGCGCTACTTTACTTCCATAATAGTCTACCTGAACATTTTCTAACATAGCAGGATTTGCTTTTCCGGCTCTTACTTTTATCAATTCTGCTTCCAAGTGCTTAATGGATTTTTCCATTAGATCCTTGGTGCTGTTTAATATGGTTTGAATATCGCTCATAAGGGTAATTTTATGTAAAAATAGTGATTTTTATACTGCTACTGCAGCTTTTATATGCGGATGCGGGTCATAATTCTCTAAACTAAAATCCTCGAATTTAAAATCAAAGATGTCCTTTACCGCAGGGTTTATCTTCATTTGTGGTAATGACCTAAGATCACGCGTTAATTGCAGTTTTGCTTGCTCAATATGATTGGAGTATAAATGCGCATCGCCTAAGGTATGAACAAACTCACCCGGCTTAAGATCGCAAACCTGCGCTACCATCATAGCTAAAAGCGCATAAGACGCGATATTAAAAGGAACTCCTAAAAATATATCGGCACTGCGTTGATATAACTGACAACTTAATTTTCCGTTGGCAACATAAAATTGGAAGAACGCATGGCAAGGAGGCAATTTCATGGTTTCAATATCTGCTACATTCCATGCGCTTACGATAAGCCTTCGTGAATCCGGATTTTTTTTGATCATGTTTATTACTTGCGTAATTTGATCAATAGATGTTCCATCTCTCTTTGGCCAATTGCGCCATTGGTATCCATAAACCGGACCCAAATTTCCATCGCTATCTGCCCAATCATCCCAAATGCTTACGCCATTGTCTTTAAGGTATTTGATATTTGTATCGCCTTTTAAGAACCATAACAATTCGTGGATGATAGATTTGGTGTGAAGTTTTTTTGTAGTTAATAACGGAAAACCTTGCGCAAGGTCGTAACGCATTTGATAACCAAATACGCTTATAGTTCCTGTGCCTGTTCGGTCTTCCTTTTTTACGCCGTGCTCCAGCACGTGTTTCATTAGATCGTGATATTGCTTCATTTCAGGTTATAAAATTAAAAAACCCCCTGCTTTTTACAGGGGGTTCTTTCACATTTTTATAACAATTTATGATACTTTTTCTCTCTTATCCGCCGTAGCCTAAGGCAAAGGTGAATTATTTCAATAAAGTAACGTGTCCTTTGAACTCTTTTTTACCTACACCATTGTCGCCGATCACTTTTACGCTGTAGATATATACTCCATCTGCTGCTTTTTGACCTTTAACGGTTCCATCCCATCCTTTGTTGATGTCTTTTGTTGAATAAACTAACGTGCCCCAACGATCATAGATCTGCATGACATAACCTTCTGTTTTTAAGCCAAGGCCTTTTACATTGAATACATCATTGATATTATCATCATTTGGTGTAAAGGTGTTTGGTATATAAACCGCAACATCTTCATCAATAGTGATCACTTTGTAAACGCTATCAATACAACCGTATTCATTCTTCACAACTAACATCACAGGGAACTTACCGTTATTATCATAAAGATGTGTTGGGTTTTTAACCGTTGCCGAATCAACTCCTCCTACATTTGTACTCTTAGTAAATGCCCACTCGTATGCGAACACTGTTCCATGTTTAGTTGTTGGATTAAATGTTACCGCATTATTTGCAGTTGTTGGTTGTTCAGGATTCCATGTAAAATCTGCACCTGGTTTTGGATACACGGTGATTGGAACAGTGTAATCGTATGTTCCTTTACAACCATTCTTACCATTGGTGATGATCCTCATGTAATGGATTCCTGCTGGTAAACAAATATTAATGCTGTCTCCTTCATAGATCTTGTTGTTTCCAAAATCATACGTTACCGAAGAAGCCTCTGAGCTTAAATGACTATTATAAATACCACACATTGGTTCACACTGATTGTTCTTTGGTAAGAAGATGTTTGGTTGCGGTGGTTGTTTTACCGTTAAGGTAAAGCTTGTTTGGATAACGTAATTAGGACAAGCAATATCGTAAGCAGAAATATTATAAACCGTTGTGCCTAATGGCTGACCTGCTTGCAAGCTTCCTGTTGGGCCTGTGATATAAATGGCAGGGTTCCATGTATAAGCATAGTTCTCGCTTCCTTGTGCTGCGCCTACTACAAAACTTACATCCTCGCCTCTACAGATAGTTCTATTGCTGGGGGTTAATGTATAAATGATCGGTGTTAATACATCCACTCTTACTGAGTCGTATGTTTTACAGCCGTTCAAGTCTACTTCTAATACATAGATGCCGCTATTTTGTGGACCTAAGGCCGGAACAAACATGCTCTGGGTATTGGATGTATAACTTGTACTTCCCCACCAGTTGTATTGAGTTGCTCCTGCAGGACCATTTAAAAATAGATCGGAGTTTGAACATAATAATTTATCAGCTCCTAGATTAAATGGAATGATAGGCTTAACCAATAAATTTGTTTGGTTGCTATTATAACATGTTAGGTTGCCATTACTAAAGCTCGCTGTAACCGTATACATTCCGCTCATGCTTGGCGTTAAGTTTGCAAAGATCGGATTTGGTGAATTCATTGTAAAGCTATTTGGACCTGACCACATATAGCTTATTGCATTTGGTGCATTTGCAGCAAAGGTTGCTCCCTGGCGTTCGCACACTGTGATACTTTGAATTACTGCTACACTTGGTACAGGTACTACATTCAATGGAATATAGCTTGTAGTTGTACAACTCACTGTTCCTATGGTGAATATCGCATTCACTGTATAGTTTCCTCCAGATACAGGTTGGATATTGGTAATGCTATTAATTTGATTGGTTGAATTAAAGCCATTAGGGCCATACCATTGGTAACCCGCAGCGTTTAATGCGCTCGCCGAAAATGTTCCTGTAGTGTATTGGCAAACATTGGCACTACTAAATGGCGTTACAGGGTTACGTGGTACCACACTTACGTTGCTTACTGCGTACGATTTACAAATTAGAGTTGTACTCGGACTTGTATAATATGCGGTAACGGAATAATCGCCCGAACTTACCGGTGAAATATTATTGATAGTTGGGTTTTGTAAGTTGGATGTAAATTGTGGTACAGTAGAGCTTGCCCATGTATAATAATTTGCACCAGCTGCACTTGCACTTAAATTCAAATTACTGTTTTGACAAATAGTATAGAATGGAACAACCCCAACTGATGAAATAGGAACAACGGCTGCACTCATTTGTGCTGTTGCAGAACACGTGAGCGTTTGATTCCATGTACTATATGGCACACCCGTGTAAGTGTTTGTTACGGTTAAACTATAAAATCCGGATGCAATAGGTTGCGCATTTGCAATTGTATTACTAGGTGTGTTTGATGTGAACGCGTTAGGCCCTGTCCATGCATAAACTGCAGTAGCACTTGTGCTGGCTAGTGAATTAATATCTAAAGGACTTCCTTGGCATACCGGACCGTTATTAGCTAAAGCAGTAATAGTTGGATTTGGATATATATTTACCATAATTGTATTTGCAATGATACAAGATGGAGAAGGCTCAGCAAATAATGTATAGATACCACTTGAAGGAGGTTGTGCGTTTACAATAAGAGTATTTTGACTGTTAGATGAAAAACCAGGACCAGTCCAAGTATAAGTAACTGGAGCAGTAGCTGATGTTACAGTGCTTAAATTTAATTGACTCCCTTGGCAAATAGCAGCGTTTGAAGTTGGTGTAAATACCGGCAAAGTACAAGGACATTGACTTCTCCAATACATACCTTCAAGAACAATGTTGTAGCAATCGTTGTTAGATTGAACGCCAAAAGCAAAAGAACTTTGACCACAAGCAACAGGGTTAGCAGTTGCTTGAATAAAATCCCACCAGTTTTGAACTCCATTAGGATATGTAAAGTTGTTTGCCGCGCTATTCATTCTCATTGGATAAGGACCAACGTTTTGCATATCACTCACAATATAAAATCCTTGAGCAAATGTAGAAGTTGCAGGAGCTTGAAAGCCTGTTAAAGTATTAGTTTGATTTCCACCTAAACCCACTTGGCAACCATCGCCCATAACAATGCAGCCGCAAAATAAAGCAGTTGGATCGCTATAAACTACAACGATACTTGCTCCATCCATATCATTACCTGCAGTTGGAGGATTAGTTAGAACTCCTGAAATCATATAAGCACCATTACCACTTATTTGTGCAGTGATATCTGCTCTGTAATTTCGTGTTCCTACATAACCCCAACATTTATCAACGTGTGAGCCTATTAACGTCATAGGATAAACAACACTTGTTGCAACAGGATTAACAACTGTTACATTCATAGCCGCTCCGTTACCACAACCACCGGTATATAAAAAAGCTTTTTCAATAATTGCCCCAGCCGGAATACCGGTAATATTAATTGCTGCAGGTTGAGTAACTCCGGCAAGACCTCCTCTTTTTCCAAGCTTTACTTTTGCTTGAACATAATCCAAGCCGCAAACTGTTCTTGTATATATAGTACCAATTGTACCATTACCATTATTAGTTTGGTTATTATTATTTCCACCTTTTGGATTGCTTGGCGCAATGGTTGGCGTATTGCTTGGATTGTTATTTACAATACAAGTTGAACATACAGTACCCGGTACCCATGGTGTGTTTTGTGCTTTTGCTCCAAAAAACAGTGTTACCAGAGTGATGATGATTGCTACTTTTTTCATTATATATATTAATGTTTAGAAAATACTTTTTTAACTGCTTAAAACTACAGAAACCTAACTCGCTTTCGTTAAAAACTACTAATTTGTACCCTTGCTTAGCACATCAATAGACCCCTATCACTCATTTCGTTGGTAATTGACACGTTTTGAGCGCTTAATAGAGGGTTTTTTATTCGAAAAGAGGGTTTATAAAAGCAAAGCCTCGCATTTCTTTCACAAAAAAACCCCCTGGTTTAGCAGGAGGTTTTTTTATATGATATAGTGTTTGCTTTTATTTCAATAAGGTCACATGTCCTTTGAACTCTTTTTTACCTACGCCATTGTCGCCGATCACTTTTACGCTGTAGATATATACTCCATCTGCTGCTTTTTGACCTTTAACGGTTCCATCCCATCCTTTGTTGATGTCTTTAGTTGAATAAACTAATGTTCCCCAACGATCATAGATCTGCATGACATAACCTTCTGTTTTTAAGCCAAGGCCTTTTACATTGAATACATCGTTGATATTATCATCGTTTGGTGTAAAAGTATTTGGAATATAAACCGCTACATCTTCATCAATAGTGATCACTTTGTAAACACTATCAATACAACCAAACTCATTTTTTACAACTAACATCACCGGGAATTTACCGTTGTTATCATAAAGATGTGTTGGGTTTTTAACCGTTGCTGAATCAACTCCACCCACATTTGTACTCTTAGTAAATGCCCACTCATACGCGAACACTGTTCCGTGTTTAGTTGTTGGATTAAATGTTACCGCATTATTTGCAGTTGTTGGTTGCTCAGGATTCCAAGTAAAATCTGCTCCCGGTTTTGGATACACAGTGATAGGTACTGTATAATCATATGATCCCTTACAGCCGTTCTTACCATTGGTGATGATCCTCATGTAATGTGTGCCTGCAGGTAAACAAATATTGATACTGTCTCCTTCATAGATCTTGTTGTTTCCAAAATCATACGTTACCGAAGAGGCCTCTGAGCTTAAATGGCTATTGTAAATACCGCACATTGGTTCACACTGATTGTTCTTTGGTAAGAAAATGTTTGGTTGTGGCGGTTGTTTCACTGTTAAGGTAAAGCTTGTTTGGATAACGTAATTAGGACAAGCAATATCGTAAGCAGAAATATTATAAACCGTTGTGCCTAATGGCTGACCTGCTTGCAAACTTCCTGTTGGACCTGTGATATAAATTGCAGGGTTCCATGTATAAGCATAGTTCTCGCTTCCTTGTGCTGCGCCTACTACAAAGCTTACATTCTCTCCTCTACAGATAGTTCTGTTGCTTGGTGTTAATGTATAAATGATAGGAGTTAATACATCTACTCTTACTGAATCGTATGTTTTACAACCGTTCAAGTCTACTTCTAATACATAGATACCGCTATTTTGTGGGCCTAATGCCGGAACAAACATGCTCTGGGTATTGGATGTATAACTTGTACTTCCCCACCAGTTGTATTGAGTTGCTCCTGCTGGGCCATTTAAAAATAGATCGGAGTTTGAACATAATAATTTATCAGCTCCTAGATTAAATGGAATGATAGGCTTCACCAATAAATTTGTTTGGTTGCTATTATAACATGTTAGATTTCCATTACTGAAGCTGGCTGTAACTGTATACATACCACTCATGCTTGGTGTTAAGTTAGCAAAGATCGGATTTGGTGAATTCATTGTAAAGCTGTTTGGACCTGCCCACATATAGCTTATTGCATTTGGTGCATTTGCAGCAAAGGTTGCTCCCTGGCGTTCACATACTGTGATGCTTTGGATAACTGCTACGCTTGGTACAGGTACTACATTCAATGGAATATAGCTTGTAGTTGTACAGCTTACTGTTCCTATTGTGAATATCGCATTCACTGTATAGTTTCCTCCTGATACAGGTTGGATATTTGTGATGCTGTTAATTTGATTGGTTGAATTAAATCCGTTAGGACCATACCATTGGTAACCCGCAGCGTTTAATGCACTCGCCGAGAATGTGCCCGTTGTGTATTGACAAACGTTGGCACTGCTAAATGGCGTTACAGGATTACGTGGTACTACACTTACGTTACTTACGGCGCTTTGTGTACACACCAATGTTGTTATTGGACTTGTATAATACGCAGTTACTGAATAATCTCCTGAGTTTGCCGGACCAACGTTATTGATCACCGGATTAGCCAAGGTAGAAGTATAAGTGAATGGTGCTAGATGTGAACTTGTCCAACTAAAACTTGTTGCTCCTGCTGCACTGGCTTGTAATGCAAGATTTGAGTTCTGACAAATTGTAAAGAATGGAACTATGTTCAACGATGCTGTTGGTACAACAGCCGCACTCATTTGAGCAGTAGCTGAACATGTTAATGTTTGGTTGTTTGTTGAGTATGGTAAACCTGTATATGTATTTGTTACAGTTAAACTATAAAACCCGGATGCTACCGGCATTGCATTGAGTATGGATGCACTTTGAGTGTTGGCCGAAAAAGCATTTGGTCCTATCCATGAATAAACTGCCGTGGCACTTGTGTTGGCTGTGGAGCCTATATCTAAAGTTGTCCCCTGACACACCGGACCATTATTTGACAATGCTGTAATAGTTGGATTTGGATATACATTCACTAATACTGTTCTTGTGATGATACATGATCCTACCGGTTCTACTGTTACACTATACACGCCACTTAAGCTTGGTTGTGCATTTGCAAAAGTTAAGTTCTGTGCTGTAGATGAAAAACTAGCAGGTCCGCCTGGTCCTACCCATGTAAATGTGGTTGCTGTTGTTGCATTATGTACTACGTTCAAGTTTAATTGTGAGCCCTGACATATTGGTCCGTTACACGATGCTGTTGCAGATGCCATACCTACTACTACGCAGTTGTTACATTGTGTTCTCCAATATAAACCGGCAACAACAATGTCGTAACAATCTCCACCCGATGACATACCATATGGAAAGGTATTTTGACCTGCCGTTACGGGTGATGTCGCTGCACCTCCTGAAACGAAATCCCACCAGTTTTGACCTCCGTTAGGATAAACAAAATTATTTACCGCATTGTTCATCTTCATGTTGAACGCACCTACATTTTGCATATCTGCAACCATATAAAAAGCGTTAGCCATTGTAGATGCAGCACATGAAGTGAAACCACCAATATTCCCTGTTTGAGTTCCACCAATACCAACTTGACAACCATCACCAATTACAATGTGGCCTGTCCATAATTGCAATGGATCGCGGTAAACAATCAATAAAGTTGCGCCATTCATATCCTGACCAGGTGTTGGAGGATTTGTTGGAATACCTGAAATTGTATAAACACCATTTCCTGAAATTTGTGGCGTTACATCGGCACGATAATTCCGTGTTGCTTGATAACCCCAGCACATATTAACGTGTTGGCCAATAAAAACAGCTGGATAAGCGCCACCCTGAACATTTGGATTAACAATAGTAACATTTACTGCAGTACTTGCATTACTTACACCACCAAAATACACCCACGCTTTTTCAATGATCGCGCATGGAGGAATTCCGGTAATAGTAAAAGTTGCAGGTTGTACCGCACCATTTAATGGATTACGACGACCTAATCTTTACTTGCTTGCACATATCCTAAACCACAAGCGGTATGAGTATAATTATTTACAACAATCCCGTTACCGTTCATGATCTGATTGTTTCCACCACCTTTTGGGTTGGAAGCATTATTGCTATTTACAATACAGGTAGAACAAACTGTGCCTTCTACCCAGTTTGAAACTTGTGAATTAGCCATAAAGAACATGGTCATTAAGGCTAGTATTGCTGTTACTTTTTTCATTGTATATATTAATTCGTTAATGTGCGTTTACCTGACCTAAAATTAAATTAAAGCTGCCCATTAAAGGCAAAAACTACTAATTAGTACCCTTATTTAGCGAATTGGTAGGTTGTTATCACTCATTTTGCTAGAAATTAACAGCTTTCGAACGTCTAACTCAAGTGCTTTAAGAGAAAATCCTTGCATTCTGACGGGTTTACTTTAAGCCGATTTTAAGGGGTCTAAATAAAAAACCTCCTGGTTTAGCAGGAGGTTTTTTTATATGATATAATAGGTGTTGTTATTTCAATAAGGTAACATGTCCTTTGAACTCTTTTTTACCTACGCCATTGTCGCCGATCACTTTTACGCTGTAGATATATACGCCATCAGCTGCTTTTTGACCTTTAACTGTTCCATCCCATCCCTTGTTGATGTCTTTTGTTGAATAAACTAACGTACCCCAACGATCAAATATCTGCATGTAATAACCTTCTGTTTTTAACCCAAGACCTTTTACATTGAATACATCGTTGATATTATCATCGTTTGGTGTAAAGGTATTTGGAATATATACCGCTACATCTTCATCAATGATGATTATTTTAAAGACGCTATCAATACAACCATACTCATTTTTTACAACTAACATTACCGGAAATTTACCATTGTTGTCGTACATTTTTGTTGGATTCTTGATCGTTGAAGAATCAATTCCACCTTTGTTTGTTGAATTGGTAAACGACCATTCGTACGCAAAAGTTATACCATGTTTCACTGTTGGTTTAAATGTAACTGTGTTATTAGCAGTTGTTGGTTGCTCAGGATCCCAAGTAAAATCTGCACCTGGTTTTGGATACACGGTGATTGGAACAGTGTAATCGTATGTTCCTTTACAACCATTCTTACCATTGGTGATGATCCTCATGTAATGGATTCCTGCTGGTAAACAAATATTAATGCTGTCTCCTTCATAGATCTTGTTGTTTCCAAAATCATACGTTACCGAAGAGGCCTCTGAGCTTAAATGGCTATTGTAAATACCACACATTGGTTCACACTGATTATTCTTTGGTAAGAAGATGTTTGGTTGCGGTGGTTGTTTTACCGTTAATGTAAAGCTTGTTTGGATAACGTAATTAGGACAAGCAATATCGTAAGCAGAAATATTATAAACCGTTGTGCCTAATGGCTGACCTGCTTGCAAGCTTCCTGTTGGGCCTGTGATATAAATGGCAGGGTTCCATGTATAAGCATAGTTCTCGCTTCCTTGTGCTGCGCCTACTACAAAACTTACATCCTCGCCTCTACAGATAGTTCTATTGCTTGGTGTTAATGTATAAATGATCGGAGTTAATACATCCACTCTTACTGAGTCGTATGTTTTACATCCGTTCAAGTCTACTTCTAATACATAGATACCACTATTTTGTGGGCCTAGTGCCGGAACAAACATGCTCTGGGTATTGGATGTATAACTTGTACTTCCCCACCAGTTGTATTGAGTTGCTCCTGCAGGACCATTTAAAAATAGATCGGAGTTTGAACATAATAATTTATCAGCTCCTAGATTAAATGGTATGATAGGCTTAACCAATAAATTTGTTTGGTTGCTATTATAACATGTTAAGTTACCATTGCTGAATGAAGCTGTAACAGTATACATACCACTCATGTTTGGCGTTAAATTTGCAAAGATCGGATTTGGTGAGTTCATTGTAAAGCTATTTGGACCTGACCACATATAGCTTATTGCATTTGGTGCATTTGCAGCAAAGGTTGCTCCCTGGCGCTCACACACTGTGATGCTTTGAATTACTGCTACACTTGGTACAGGTACTACATTCAATGGAATATAGCTTGTAGTTGTACAGCTCACTGTTCCTATGGTAAAGATCGCATTCACTGTATAGTTTCCTCCAGATACAGGTTGGATATTGGTAATGCTATTAATTTGATTGGTTGAATTAAATCCATTAGGGCCATACCATTGGTAACCCGCAGCGTTTAATGCGCTCGCCGAAAATGTGCCTGTAGTGTATTGGCAAACATTGGCACTACTAAATGGCGTTACAGGATTCATTGGCACCACCGAAACATTCACAACTGCAAATGATGTACAAACCAATGTGGTTTGTGGATTTGAATAATAGGCAGTTATTGAATAGTCACCGGAGTGTATAGGAGCGACGTTATTTATGCTTGGATTTTGAAGTGAAGAATTAAAGTTTGGACCTGCCCAGCTATAAGAAGTTGCTCCGGCAGCTGATGCAGTTAAATTTAAATTAGACCCAGCACATAAAGTAAAGAATGGTGTAACGTTAAGCGAGGAGACGGGTACAACTGCTGCGCTAGTTGTTGCCATAGCCTGACACGTTATTAATGTAGGACTAGATGCACTTGTATATGTATTTGTTACCGTTAAACTATAAAAACCCGTTGCGGCAGGTTGTGCATTTAAAATAGATGCGTTTTGCGCATTAGCCGTAAAGGAATTTGGTCCGATCCACGAATATGTAGCAGGGGATGTTGTATTAACAGTTGAAGTAATGTTTAAAGGAGATCCTTGACAAACCGGACCATCATTCGCAACTGCTGAAATTGTTGGATTGCTATTAACCTGAACACTAACTGTTACTGCAGTTGAACAGTTGTTGGCACTACCCTGTAATGTATATGTAGTTGTTACCGATGGTGTAACTGAAACTGAACTTGTTTGTTGATTACCCGGTAACCAAGTATAAGTTTGCGCTCCGCCACCAAGAATTGTTACACTTGCACCTGCACAAATATTACCCGCAGATAAATTGGTTGTAATGGTTGGAGTTGGGCAACAGTTATAATACATAAAAATACGCCCAATGTTATAGTTGATCTCAGACCAAATATTTGCCATTGGTTGGCCGGCTGAAATACATGCTTGCATACCACTACGGCGACAAATTGTTGGCATTGCCATAATAGTAGTTGGAAAAGCAACTCCATCATAACTATTAATACAATTTCCTGCGCGCGCGCCATAAATACCAATAATATCTCCGGCCGCTACAGGAATATTACAAGCAACTGTTGTTGTTGGCCCTGCATTAGTGATAGTGAATAATTGAACAAATCCATTCGTAACTCCGGGAAATGCAGGAGGAGCCGCGGCAGTAAAACGTACCACCCTTATGTGTTGATTTTGTCCGGCAGCACCAGGTGCATCCGGTGGAATATATAACGCGCAAATATTAAACGCTACGGGAGAAGTAAAGTGATATCCACGCACCATTCCGGTAAACCAGTTTGTTTGTGGACCAATTGGCATTTGGGTTTGCGCAATTGTTACGCCGGAAAGAAATAGAGCAAGTAATATGTATTTTAATTTTTTCATGTTTTTAATTATTTCCAAATGGATGAACAATTTCTTTTCTTGATTTTAACGATTCTATTATCACGTTAGGATTTTTTTCCATCCAAGCTTGTAACTTCTCATAGTAATCATTATTCAATTCACTCTTGCCAATTAATTTTGGAAAATTCTTCGATTCAACGATTGGCTTAGCTATAGCAGTTTCACTAGTAGGTTTCAATTGATGATCAATGATCAGTTTTTTAGCTAGATCAAAATCATAAGTGAAGCCAACAACGGCATCGGATGGCGCTGCATTGCTCGTAGATTGAGCATTTAGGTCACCTAAAAATAAAAAAGCTCCGAAAAATAAAGCTATCAATTTCATGTTTTTCATAGTGTAGTTTGTATCTGTGCTAAGGTAGTTAAAATGCACTTATTTCTTCAAATTTTGAATCATCGAAGAGCCTCGTTTAATCAACGAAAAGGTATCTGCACGCACTCGTTCGACTAAAGCGTTTAGATGGGGCACGAAACAATTGTGGCATTTGCTAAAACAAAAAGGAGGCTCTTTTGAAGCCTCCTTTTTTACTAAAAAAATTCAGAATTTATTTCAATAAGGTCACATGTCCTTTGAATTCTTTTTTACCTACGCCATTGTCGCCGATCACTCGCACATTGTAGATGTAAACTCCATCAGCTGCTTTTTGACCTTTAACTGTTCCATCCCAGCCTTTGTTAAGGTCTTTTGTTGAATAAATTAACGTACCCCAACGATCAAAGATCTGCATGGTATAACCTTCTGTTTTTAAGCCAAGGCCTTTTACATTGAATACATCATTGATATTATCATCATTTGGTGTAAAGGTGTTTGGTATATAAACCGCAACATCTTCATCAATGATGATCACTTTGTAAACGCTATCAATACAACCGTACTCATTTTTTACAACTAACATTACCGGGAACTTACCGTTGTTATCATAAATATGCGTTGGGTTTTTAACCGTTGCCGAATCAACTCCGCCCACATTTGTGCTCTTAGTAAATGCCCACTCGTAACTAAATGTTTTACCATTTTTAGTAGTTGGTTTAAATGTTACCGCATTATTTGCAGTTGTTGGTTGTTCAGGATCCCAACCAAAGTCTGCTCCCGGCTTTGGATACACCGTGATAGGCACTGTATATTCATACGTTCCTTTACAACCGTTATTACCCATGGTAATGATCTTCATGTAATGCGTGCCTGCGTTCAAACATATGTAAGAACTATCACCTTCTACGATGTTATTATTGCCAAAATCATACATAACAGACTTTGCATCGTTCTGTAAATGGCTATTGTAAATACCACACATTGGTTCACACTGATTATTCTTTGGTAAGAAGATGTTTGGTTGCGGTGGTTGTTTTACCGTTAATGTAAAGCTTGTTTGGATAACGTAATTAGGACAAGCAATATCGTAAGCAGAAATATTATAAACCGTTGTGCCTAATGGCTGACCTGCTTGCAAGCTTCCTGTTGGGCCTGTGATATAAATGGCAGGGTTCCATGTATAAGCATAGTTCTCGCTTCCTTGTGCTGCGCCTACTACAAAACTTACATCCTCGCCTCTACAGATAGTTCTATTGCTTGGGTTAATGTATAAATGATAGGAGTTAATACATCCACTCTTACTGAGTCGTATGTTTTACAGCCGTTCAAGTCTACTTCTAATACATAGATACCACTATTTTGTGGACCTAAGGCCGGAACAAACATGCTCTGGGTATTGGATGTATAACTTGTACTTCCCCACCAGTTGTATTGAGTTGCTCCTGCAGGACCATTTAAAAATAGATCGGAGTTTGAACATAATAATTTATCAGCTCCTAGATTAAATGGAATGATAGGCTTAACCAATAAATTTGTTTGGTTGCTATTATAACATGTTAGGTTGCCATTACTAAAGCTCGCTGTAACCGTATACATTCCGCTCATGCTTGGCGTTAAGTTTGCAAAGATCGGATTTGGTGAATTCATTGTAAAGCTATTTGGACCTGACCACATATAGCTTATTGCATTTGGTGCATTTGCAGCAAATGTTGCTCCTTGGCGCTCACACACTGTGATGCTTTGAATTACTGCTACACTTGGTACAGGTACTACATTCAATGGAATATAACTTGTAGTTGTACAACTCACTGTTCCTATGGTGAATATCGCATTCACTGTATAGTTTCCTCCAGATACAGGTTGGATATTGGTAATGCTATTAATTTGATTGGTTGAATTAAAGCCATTAGGGCCATACCATTGGTAACCCGCAGCGTTTAATGCGCTCGCCGAAAATGTTCCTGTAGTGTATTGGCAAACATTGGCACTACTAAATGGCGTTACAGGGTTACGTGGTACTACACTTACGTTGCTTACTGCGCTTTGTGTACATATTAATGTTGTTATTGGACTGGTATAATATGCAGTAACAGAATAATCGCCTGAGTTTGGAGGACTCACATTATTGATCACAGGATTAGCCAATGTTGATGTAAATGTTAATGGCGCCAGATGTGAACTTGTCCAGCTAAAACTTGTTGCTCCTGCTGCACTTGCTTGTAATGCAAGATTTGAGTTCTGACAAATTGTAAAGAATGGAACTATATTCAATGATGCTGTTGGTACAACTGCTGCACTCATTTGTGCCGTAGCTGAACAGGTTAATGTTTGATTGTTGGTTGAGTATGGTAAACCTGTATAGGTATTTGTTACAGTTAAACTATAAAAACCGGATGCTACAGGCATTGCATTAAGTATGGATGCACTTTGAGTGTTTGCCGAAAAAGCATTTGGACCAAGCCATGAATAAACTGCCGTGGCACTTGTATTTGCTGTGGATCCAATATCTAAAGTTGTGCCCTGACATACAGGTCCGTTATTTGATAATGCTGTGATAGTTGGGTTTGGATATACATTTACTAATACTGTTCTGGTGATGATGCATGATCCTACTGGTTCAACAGTTACGCTATACACTCCACTCAAACTTGGTTGCGCGTTGGCAAAAGTTAAGTTCTGTGCAGTTGATGTAAAACTATTTGGTCCTGCCCAGGTAAATGTGGTGGCTGTTGTTGCATTATGTACTACGTTCAAATTTAATTGTGAACCTTCACATATTGGTCCGTTACATGATGCAGTTGCTGATGCCATACCAACTACTACGCAGTTATTACATGCTGTTTGCCAATATAAACCAACTGCTGCCACGTCAAAACAATCGTTTCCTCCTGTTAATCCCCAATTAAAACTTGTTTGACCTGCAGTAACTGCAGGTATAGCACTACTCTGGGCAAAATCCCACCAGTTTTGAGAAGCTACCGGATATACAAAATTATTGACCGTACTATTCATTGCAAAGTTGATAACATTGAAAAGCTGTAAGTCAGCTGCCATTATGAAACAGTTAACTGAAGTTGAAGCTGCACATGAAGTAAAGCCGCCTACATTACCTGTTTGAGTTCCACCAATACCAACTTGACAACCATCACCAATAACAATATGACCAGTGAATAACTGTAAAGGATCACGATAAACAATTAATAAAGTTGCGCCATTCATATCCTGACCGGCAGTTGGTGGATTTGTTGGCACACCTGAAATTGTATAAACACCATTACCTGAAATTTGTGGCGTTACATCGGCGCGATAATTTCTTGTTCCACCATAACCCCAACACATATCCGTATGAACACCTATCATAGTTGCGGGATAAACTCCGCCCAAAACATTAGGATTAACAATAGTAATATTTACTGCAGTACTTGCTCCACTAACACCACCACAATATACCCACGCTTTTTCAATGATAGCACAAGGAGGAATTCCGGTGATAGTAAATGTTGCAGGTTGTACCGCACCATTTAATGGATTACGGCGACCTAATCTTTTACTTGCTTGTACGTATCCTAAACCACAAGCGGTATGCGTATAATTATTTACAATTGTACCATTACCGTTATTCACCTGATTGTTTCCACCGCCCTTTGGAGTGTTGTTATTATTTACAATACAGGTTGAACAAACTGTACCTGGTACCCAGTTTGAAACTTGCGAATTAGCCATAAAGAACATGGTCATTAAAGCTAGTATTGCTGTTACTTTTTTCATTGTATATATTAAGTCGTTAGTGTTGTGTTTAAAGTACTCTAATTTACGGAAAATGAGTTAATTTATGCAAAAAACAACTAACTGAAAACCAGCTTCTAAACACTTAAAAGTAAACCTCACTCATTTTCATGATAAAACATAGTTTTTTGAATCAAAAAATGGTTTTTTATCGCGATTTTAACATAAAAGCAGCGTTTTTGGATCCGACACATGAAAGCTAAAAACCTGGTCTTTGGTGCGCTTCGCGAAAAAATGAGCTTTTTTGGTCCGTAATCCTTTACAAGGGAAATTTCTCTTAAAACGGATTTATATTTTCTACTGCCTAATATTTTTGTTTATGGTTGTTTTTTCAAAATAAAAAAGGTCACATTTCTGTGACCTTTTTTAAAAATTAAACCTAGAACATTATTTTAGTAAAGTAACGTGACCTTTGAATTCTTTCTTACCAACACCATTGTTACCTATTACTTTTACACGATAGATGTAAACTCCTTCAGCTGCTTTAACACCTTTTACAGTACCATCCCAGCCTTTGTTGATGTCTTTAGTGGCGTACAATAATGTACCCCAACGATCGAACACTTCCATGTAGAATCCTTCAGATTTTAAACCGATACCTTTGATACCGAATACATCGTTCACGTTATCATCGTTTGGAGTAAAGGTATTAGGAATAAACACATTCACGTCTTCTTCGATCTCGATCACTTTGAAAATTTCATCAGTACAACCAAATTCATTTTTTACGATCATCATCACAGGGAACTTACCATTGTTATCGTAAGTGTTACTTGGACTCTTGCTAGTTCAAGTGTCAACTCCACCTATGTTAGTACTATTAGTGAACTGCCAATCGTAAGTTATTGTTTTACCATTTTTAGTAGTTGGCACAAATGTTACTAAATTATTTGAAGTGTTAGGTGTTTCAGGGGTCCAACTGAAATCTCCACCCGGTTTAGGGAACACAGTTATAGGTGTAGATGTGTAATCAAAAGTTCCTTGACAACCATTAGTACCTGTAGTGATGATCTTCATGTAATGAGTACCTGCATTCAAGCACACATTAACGCTATCTCCTTCTACAACATTTCCATTACCAAAATCATAAGTAACGCTTGTTGCTTTACCTTGTACATGGCTATTCATGATCATACATAAAGGCTCACAAACATTGTTCTTAGAAATAACAACGTTTGGTTGCGGAGGCTGATTTACCGTTAATGTAAAGCTTGTTTGGATAACGTAATTAGGACAAGCAATATCGTAAGCAGAAATATTATAAACCGTTGTGCCTAATGGCTGACCTGCTTGCAAGCTTCCTGTTGGGCCTGTGATATAAATGGCAGGGTTCCATGTATAAGCATAGTTCTCGCTTCCTTGTGCTGCGCCTACTACAAAACTTACATCCTCGCCTCTACAGATAGTTCTATTGCTTGGTGTTAATGTATAAATGATCGGAGTTAATACATCCACTCTTACTGAGTCGTATGTTTTACAGCCGTTCAAGTCTACTTCTAATACATAGATGCCGCTATTTTGTGGACCTAAGGCCGGAACAAACATGCTCTGGGTATTGGATGTATAACTTGTACTTCCCCACCAGTTGTATTGAGTTGCTCCTGCAGGACCATTTAAAAATAGATCTGAGTTTGAACATAATAGTTTATCCGATCCCAGATTAAATGGTATGATAGGCTTAACCAATAAATTTGTTTGGTTGCTATTATAACATGTTAGGTTGCCATTACTAAAGCTCGCTGTAACCGTATACATTCCGCTCATGCTTGGCGTTAAGTTTGCAAAGATCGGATTTGGTGAATTCATTGTAAAGCTATTTGGACCTGACCACATATAGCTTATTGCATTTGGTGCATTTGCAGCAAATGTTGCTCCTTGGCGCTCACACACTGTGATGCTTTGGATAACTGCTACACTTGGTACCGGAATAACATTTAAAGGAATATAACTTGTAGTTGAACAACTCACTGATCCTATGGTGAAAATTGCATTCACTGAATAGTTACCGCCTGATACTGGTTGAATGTTAGTGATGGTGTTAACTTGGTTAGTTGAATTAAATCCGTTTGGTCCAAACCATTCGTAACCTGAAGCACCAAGAGCGCTTGCTGAGAACGTACCTGTAGTAAATTGACAAACATTAGCTGAACTAAATGCTGTTACCGGATTACGCGGAACAACAGACACATTAGTAACCGCAGTTGAAGTACAAACTAAAGTTGTGCTTGGACTAACATAATATGCAGTTACAGAATAGTCGCCCGAATTAATTGGTGCTACGTTGTTGATCTGTGGATTTTGTAAAGTTGAAGTAAATTGTGGTACAGTAGAACTTGCCCAACTATAAGATGTTGCACCAACTGCAGCTGCAGTTAATGGCAAATTAGAGTTTTGGCAAAGAGTGAAGAATGGTGTAACAACTAATGGAGCAACGGGTACAACCGCAGCGCTCATTTGAGCTGTTGCAGAACATGTAAGTGTTTGCTGATACGTTGGCGCAAGATACGCGTTGGTTACAGTTAAACTGTAGAAACCGGTTGCAGCCGGCATAACGTTATTAATTGTATTACTTAATGTATTTGCCGTAAATGCATTCGGACCAGTCCATGAATAAGTAGTAGTTGCACTAACGTTTGCAGCAGCATTAATAGTTAAAGAACTTCCTTGACAAACCGGACCGTTATTTGCTAAAGCTGTAATGGTTGGTGTTGGATAAACATTTACAGTTACCTGACTAACAATTGGACAAGAACCTGCCGAAACAGTAACTGAATAAACACCACTATTAGTTGGTTGAGCAACAGCGATGTTTGTAGCACCACCAGTAGTTGTTGTAGGAATGATAACTGAATATGCACCCGGGCCGCTCCAAGTATAGCTTAAAGCAGTAGTAGGAGAAGCAGACGTATTAATACCTAAGTTTAATTGTGAACCGTTACAAAGAGGTGAGTTACTTACCGCCGTACCTGTCATAACACCCGGAGGCGTGATACCCACATATATGTTATAATCTTCAGTTTCACCGTAACCAGCTAAATTACAAGGGTCGATACTAGTACCAGGTGTCCAATACACACATCTTACCCTCATACGGTAAGTACCATTTGCTTGAGCCGCTGGTGTAGTAAAGTTACCTGAAATAAAAGTTGCAGCAGGAGGAACAGCTGTAGTAACAACACGTTCTCCAGGCACTTGAAATATACCGTCACTGTTCCAATCAATGAACACAGCAAAACCTTGAGGGAATGTGTTACCTGATTGAAAATTACAAGTAACATTCTGACCCGGGCTTGTAACTAAATAATGTTGACAGCCATGGAAAAAATAATTCCTTGAACCAATGTTAGGGAAGTTTTGCGAATTACAACCTGAGTTGTTGTTCGTAATGTTACCTGTTGCACCAGTTGTATTAAAACTGTTAATGAAGTCATTGATCCAGTTACCAGGAGCGTTTGAAGGACCCGCCTGATTACATGGTTGATTCCAATACGTTGGCATACAAAATGGCGCAGGGCCTACAAGCGCCTGTGCATGTGTTTTTGTATTTGTCAGAATCAATCCAACAAGAACCAAAAAACTTATTTTACTTAATATATTTTTCATCTTTATAACTTTAAAAATAATTACGGTTTATAGAATAATTTATCAGCAGGTAATAGAACAATTACATCTTTGTATCCCGGCACCTCAACGATCGCTTCTTCTGTAGCCTTTCTGTTCTTTTCAAAACGGCTAATATCTAAACCAGTTTCATCCATTGAAATTCCTTCAGCTTTTACATTACGCTTAATGTAAAATGATTCTGAGAAATACCACATTTGTTTAACATAGTCGTATTTATTTGATTCTTTCCACTGTTGAAAGCTCGGAATATCATTACCATGACTAGCTATCAAAAATATTTCGAACTTTTTAACCTTCTCAGGATCTAATTTTATTTTACTAAAGTCCTGTGAGAAGCTTAAAAGTGACATTCCCATCATCAGAATCAGAAATAAGAATTTGGTATTTGTTTTCATTTTGGATGATTTTATAATACAAAGATACAGTAAGAGAGGGGTTTAGCTTAGTTTTTCAATCTTTTAAAAGTGAGTTTCACTCAAAAGTTTTCAAGGGTCTAAACTTTAGACGACTGAGTGAAATGCTCATTTTAAGCCATTTTAGTAACATAGAAAAGTTATTTAAAACGTTTTAGTATAGTGACCTAGTTCAAATGTTAAACACTATCTTTTTGTTTTACAGTAATTTAAATTTAATTTAGGTAAGCCCGTTATTTTGTCACTTTTTTGAGGAAGGCATTGATCTCCTCCAAAGTATTGTGCTTTGAAAAACTGAAACGGTAGGAATTTTTGACCTCCTCATCATTTAAACCCATACCCTTTAAAACATGAGATGGGCTAGCCTCAAATGAGGTACATGCAGAACCACTCGAAAAGGCAAATTGATTTAAAAGTTCCTTCAAATTTAGCTGTTGCGGAAATTTTATATTGGAAGTATTATACAGCCTATTTCGCGTTGTACCATTTATAGAGAGTCCTTCTATATCCAATAATTGATGCTCAAAATGGTTCTTTATTTTTGAAATGTGTTCGTTCATTTGCCAATAATCGCGTTGTGCAATTTCGCAAGCCTTTGCCATTCCTACAATTCCGGCCACATTCAATGTTCCCGAACGCAAATTAGTTTGATGCGAACCTCCATGCATTTGCGCCAATACATTTACTCTCGGATCTTTTCTTCTTATATACAGTGCCCCTACTCCTTTTGGTCCGTGAAATTTATGCGCGCTAAATGCCATGCAATGAATACTCTGTTCTATCACATCGCATCGCATTTTTCCAACGTATTGAGTTGCATCTGTAAAAAAAATGATCTTTCTCTGTGAACAAATCTGCCCTATTTTTTCAATATCCTGCAACACACCCGTTTCATTGTTGGCAGCCATCACACAAATTAAAATTGTTTTATCTGTAATGGCATTTTGTAATTCTTCTATATCAACAACACCTTCTTTGTCTACATTTAAATATGTAACACTTGCGCCTTGCTTTTCTAAATGTGCACACACATCCAAAACAGCTTTGTGTTCGGTTGTAACCGTAATAATATGATCGCCCTTAGTTTTGTACGCTTCGCAAATTCCTTTGATCGCCAGATTTATAGATTCTGTTGCGCCCGATGTAAATATCAATTCGCCCGGCTCGCAATTAATTAAAGAAGCTACTTGTTCTTTTGCCTTATCCACTGCAGCCTCTGCTTGCCAACCAAACGCGTGTAATTTACTCGAAGCATTCCCGTAATTCTCGGTAAAAAAAGGCAGCATCGCTTCTACAACTTCGTCATCAACACGTGTTGTTGCATTATTATCAAAATAAATGGTGTTCAGCTTCATGTTAATACTATACCTTTGCAAGCTAGATGTTCAAAGGTATAAATAAACATTATTTACTGCTCCATTTCATTGTTTTTATTTGGGGCTTTTCGCCAATTCTTGGTCGCTTCATCACAGCCGATGCCTATCAATTAGTTTGGTGGAGAATTTCAGCAACCGTTACTGTGATGTTCTTGTACATTCAAATGGCAAGGATCAATTATATCATTGATAAAAAAACAATTCTACAATTGGCAGGAACCGGAGTGATCATTGCCATACACTGGCTTTGTTTTTACGGCGCAATTAAAGTTTCTAATGTGTCGGTTACCATGGTGGCTTTTAGCACAGGAACTCTTTTTAGTTCTATTGTTGAGCCTATTCTGTTCAAAAGAAGAGTTCGCTTGTATGAAGTTATAATTGGTTTAATAATCATTGCGGGCATAGGTTTTATTTTTACGATAGAAACCACTTACCGACTTGGGATCTTACTTGGTGTAATTGCTGCATTTACCGCTGCCATTTTTGGCGTTATTAATGGACTCATGATCAAAAAAACAGAAGCGGCCGTGATCTCCTTTTACGAATTGCTTGCCGCTTTTATTGCACTTAGCTTTTATCTTTTAGGCACTCAAAAATTTGATGTGCACTTTTTTGCGTTGGATAATCGATCGATCTTAGGCCTAACTATTCTCTCTCTGGTTTGTACCGTTTTCCCCTTTATTGCTTCGGTAAATTTGAATAAATATATTAGTCCGTACACACAAATACTTACCGTTAATCTCGAAACTGTTTACGGCATTATTTGGGCCATACTTTTTTACGAAGAGAATTTAGAGCTTACTCCTAGCTTTTATATTGGTGTACTTATTATTTTATTCGCGGTGTTTTTAAATCCACTTATTAAAGCTCGCTTACATCAAACAAAAGCTGGTTGATTTAAGATCTAATATATTGGGCGTGCCGGCGAGGCTCACCAGATAAACGCTGGAAGTTCGCTCGCCGTCGCGCTTTTCGCTACAAGCCTGCTTGTCCTTTGCTATGTTTGTAGGGCTCCGGTGGCTTCCTTCGGTCGCCTCCTCGCCCAACAAACATTCGCAAAGTCCTAAGCAGGGCTTTCCGCTTCAATCGCTCACGCAGGCGGTAAAGAGAGACAGCTGCCTCCTTTTACGACGACGCGTGAGGGATTGAGCCATTGTTTGAGCTCCTTTATTATTTGCCAACCCACATTAAATTTTTAAGAAAATGTGCAAATAAGAAAGAGCGAGTGGCGAAAGCCCGACGGCGAGCGAACTTCCAGCGTATGTGGGGTGAGCCTCGCCGGCACGCCCAAATAATCAAACTACCTGAACTAATTAATTTTTACTAAAATCAAAAAAACATTTTAATTTTATACCAATGAAAAAGAATAATTGCCTTGAGTGCGGCGAAGAAATAAAAGGAAGAGCCGATAAGAAGTTTTGCGATGATAATTGCCGTAATAATCATAACAATAAGATCAACAGCGAGGGAAACAACCTGGTAAGAAACATTAATAATACGCTGCGAAAAAATCGTCGTACACTAAAAGCCATCTTAAAACGTGAAGAACATATTAACGTGAGCCGACAAAAATTGGTAGATCAGCAATTCAACTTTAAGTATTATACCAATGTAGTAAACACTAAGAACGGCACTACTTATTTTTACTGCTATGAATTTGGTTACCGTATATTAGAAAACAATTACATTATGATCGTAAAACAAAGCGATAAGCCTAAGGAGAAAAAAGTAGAATGAAGTTAGAAGTACGAATGACGAAGTACGAATCTGCGTTTAGACTCGTCGCTCGAACTTCGTAAATCGTACTTTCGTGATTATTTATTTCAGCTTCCGCCCGACCTCTCTCTCCGCATCTTTCTTTTTGATATCCTCACGCTTATCAAATTCCTTTTTTCCTTTTGCCAAAGCAATCTCCACTTTTGCAAAACCTCTATCGCTTAAAAATAATCTTACCGAAATAATTGTCAAGCCCCGATCCTTCAATTTGCCCTCTAATTTTCGTAATTCGGTTTTACTCAACAATAATTTCCGCTCGCGCAACGGTTCATGATTTTTAAAAGAGGCCTCGGAGTATTCGGTGATATGCAAATTCTTAATATAGAGTTCTCCACCTCTGAAATAGCAATAACTATCGCTCAAACCCGCTTTTCCTTCTCTTATCGATTTGATCTCGGTGCCTTGGAGTACTATTCCGGCCGTAAATTGTTCGATGAATTGGTAGTCAAATCGGGCCCTTCGGTTCTCTATATTGATCTTATTACTTAACTTAGGCACAGGGCAAAATTACTAATTATGTTAGACAGTACAATTAATTTAGTAAAAGCAGATATTGCAGACGCAGCGTTGATAGAAAACCTTGCGCGTACCATTTGGCACGACTACTACCCAAGCATCATCACCGTTGAGCAAATTGACTACATGCTCAAAAAAATGTATAGCAAAGAGAGCTTAATAGAGCAAATGACCCAAAAAAAGGACATGTTCTATCTTGTTCTAGTAAATCACGAACCACAAGGATTTATTTCGATCACGCACAACGAAGACAAAAATTATTTCCTTAATAAATTCTATCTCATCCAAAACAGTGCCGCTAAAGGAAAAGGCACGCGAGCTTTCAAACAATTACTTTCTATTTTACAGCCCAACAAAATTACACTCACCGTTAACCGCCAGAATTATAAATCCATAAATTTTTATTTCAAGAATGGTTTTGTGATCGAGCGTGTGGCTGATTTTGATATTGGCAACAACTTTGTGATGAACGATTTTGTGATGATCTGGAAGAGGCCTTCTTAGGATGCTCCCGGTCGTGGCGACCTGAATTACCGAAAAAACTAAATTATCCCAACCTCAGTCTGTTTCACCCAACCTTCATTCCCATTATCAAGTTTAATTAAAACCCAATCGCTGTTGGCTTCTACAATTCGCACTTTGGTTCCTTCGTGTAATGCAAACTTCATGGTAGCACCCGCATTTGGCTCGTTGGTGATCTTTACTTCTTTTAAAAGTACGATGGCGAATTTATTTTCCTTTTTTGCATTTAAAGCTGAATTGCCAAATAAATAAACCACAACTAAAGCAATGGCTCCAACAATAGAGAACACAAATGAAATTCGCTTCACAATAATAATTCCCGAATGTATGAACGCGAAAAACAGAACGCACGTTACAAGTGCCAAACTAATACTGAACCAGGCCCAACAATCGGTTGAAACCACATTTACCACATTTGAACGAACGGCATTGATAAAGAAATTTTCTTTTGCATCAATCTTATCTATTGTTTTGGCCGCTGCAATTCCTAAATTGATCTGAACATCTTGATCGTTGGGATCTAATTTTCTAGCCATCTCATAATAATAAATAGCATAACCTAATTCCTTATTACGGTAATACGAGTTCCCTAAATTAAAATACAATTCGTACGACTTATTTCCTTCGTTGATCAATTTTTGGTAACACGAAATGGCTTCCTTATAATTCTTATTATCGTAAGCCTTCTCGGCCTTTTGTATAAGATCGTTTGAAAAGGAAGCGTTCACTATTCCTAACACAAAAATAAATATGATAATTATTTTTTTCATGCCTTTTTAATATTCAAGTCCTGCTCTATTCCTGTGATCAAATTAATTGTATCGTCGTACACCTCTTTTAAATTTCCGCTCACCGCGCCCGGCGCGTATTTTGCATACTCACTCGTTTCAATGGTCTTCATTAATTTCTCGATCTTTTCCGGCGCCACTTTTTTTGCAGTTAAAGTATTCTTTACATTTTCCTTTGACACATCCGCTAAAGGAATATTTAACTTATTGCTCAAGTAATTATTGATAGCCATAAGGATCTCGGTATAAAATTCGTCCTTATTATTTGCTTGCATTAATTTATCGGCTTTTACCAATTGCTTTTTTGCAACCTTTACTGCCTTACGTTCTTTTACCGCAACCATATCACTATTGCTCTTGATATAATTGCTCCTAAACATTAAACCTAATATCAAAGCAAGAAATGGCGTGGTTAATAATAAAATATGTGTGCTCGAATTAAAAAATTCTGTACTTGAACGCGTTAAACTAAAATTGCCCTTTTTAATGTAGCGGATATCATTCTCAGTTTCTTTTACATTGTTTTGCGGACTGTACACTTGCGCCCCTGCACTATTTGGATCGGGAGCTAACACTTTTATGGTAATATTTGGCGAGGGAATGGTTACGTACTTTTTTGAATCCAGATCAAAATACGAGAAATCCAAATTTGATAATTCATACTCGCCTTCTTGTCTTGGTATAATTAAATAATCATACGTACGTGAATTTGCGCCTTCGCTCATCTTTGGTTCGTAGGTTTCAAACGATTCGGGCAGATCCAATTTTGGAGCGTCAATCAACTTTATATTGCCTTTACCACTTATGGTTACTTTTAAATTGAACGCATCATTCGCCTTTAAACTCTGTCTACTAGTTTCTAATTTATATGTAAAATTACCAACAGCGCCATTAAAATTAGCAGGCCTTCCTTCTGCCGGAAGATCTAATACATCTAACGTTACAACTCTGCTTGTTGCTTTTACTGCTATGTCTTCGAAACCATTTGCTCCAAAAAACTGTTCAAATATATTTCTTGGTTTTGCATTAGTTTGCTTTCGTATCACAACTTCTCCTTCAATTGGAATTAAGCTGATCTTTCCACTTTTATTTGGCGAAGCTATGTTTCTGAAGATCTCGAATGTATAATAATTAACGCCATCTAAATTCTCAACGGCAGTTTGGTTACCGCTAGTTGAAGGTAATGTTTGCGACCAAAAACTTTCGTAAGTTGGCGGACTGAATTTTTGAAACGCAATGATCTGATGACGTGAATATACTTTTTGCGAGATCATTATTTGCTCGCCCAAATAACATTTGCTTTTGCTTAAAGTTGTTTTAATGAATACTTCCGATCCGTCGGGTTTACCATTTGATGCTGCAGCAACTTGGTTTGCTTGTGGCGTTCCTTTTGTTGCTTCAACAGTAATGGGTGTTGACGCTAATTTATTTCCACCCATACTCATGGTGGCCGCGCCAATTACCAACTTCCCTTCCTTCTTTGGGATCAGTAAATAAGAAAGCGTTAACGATTCAGAAACTTGACCGTTCACATTTTGCCTTATCGAACTTTGATTTGGCCCGCTTGCCACTTCAAAATCTTTAAAATTTGGGGCCGTAAATTCTGCCTGACTTAAACTGCTTGCACTCATTATAAAAGCGCACTCGAACATTTGTCCAACTTGAACAACCTTAGCATTTACTTGTGCGTAGAATTTTTGCGCGCTCACATCAAAGCAAAACAGAGTACTAAGTGCTAGTACTATAATTACTTTTATTTTGCTTGCAAAATTCATCACTTTAAGTTACATCAATTTTCCTTGAACGTATTTATTCCTTTAGTTAAGTTTTACTAAAAATCTACCAGTCCTTATCAGGGTCAGATTTAGAAGCATCTTCTTGCTTCTGCTTTCGCTTATCCTGCGTTTTCTTCTCCGCATTCATCAGTGCCTTCAATAATCGCTCAGCATCTTCCTTACTTATTTGTTGCTGCTGTTGCTGTTGTTGCTGCTTTTGATTCTGGTTCTGTTGCTGTTGACTTTGCCCGCCGCCTTTATTTTGTTTTGGCGGTCGATTTTTTAAAGCGTAAGCTAAATTATAACGCGTGTCCTCATCTTTAGGATCGAACTTTAATGCTTTTTTATAGGCTGTAATGGCTTGATCCCAATCTTTCTTTTGCAAATAGCAATTTCCAATATTATGCCATGCTCTATGCAAGGTATCCTTATCTGAAACAGTATTAGCAATGATGGCAAAATTTTGCGCGGCTTCTTCGTAAACTAAATTCGCAAGTGAATCGGGACTTACCTTTTGCTTGCCTTGCAAAATTCCCATTTTAGTGTTCTTAATTTCGCCGGCATTGCGATACATGGCATTACCCAAATTAAAACTTGCCTTATAATTTTTTGGATTTATCTTAAGTGCTTCGCGGAAAGAACTGGTTGAGTGCACATAGTTTGAATCGAAATACTGATTATTTCCTTGGTATAACAATTTGGCATCCTCTTGCGAATAAGTATTCACAACGCATAGCAAAGCCACAAAGATGAATTTCATCCTAGTTTGTACTGCAAAACTATTTATATAAACTCCTAGATGCATTTTCAAACAGATTTAATTTTTTGAACCACTCACTTACGCGTTCACTGATAAAGAACTCTATCACAAATAAAAATAACGACAAGGCCAAGAACCATTGAAATTGATCTTCGTAATCGGTGAACATCTTAGTGTCGATCTTTGATTTTTCCAACTCATCTACTTTGCTTAATATCGCTTTTATTCCTAGATCGCTTTGACTCGCTTGTACATATACGCCATTTCCTTTTGCGGCAATTGTTTTCAAGATCTCTGAATTTAGTTTCGTTATAACGGTTTGTCCTTGCTTGTCCTTTCTATATCCCTTTATAACACCATTTTCCATAATAGGAATTGGAGAACCGCTTTCTGAACCAATACCAATAGTGTTGATCATTACGCCACTCTTTCCGGCTTCTTCGGCAGCAACTATAGCGTCCACTTCATGATTCTCACCATCGGTAATTAAAATGATTGCTTTGTTCTTTCCTTCATCTTTACCAAACGATTCGACGGCCTTTGTAATGGCGGCGTACACATTTGTTCCTTGCACCGGAACCATTTTTGTATTAATAGATGATAAAAATAATTTAGCAGCACCATAATCGCTTGTAATTGGCAATTGCACATACGCTTCTCCGGCAAAAATGATCAAACCCAAACGATCGCCTTCCAAGCCATCTATCATTTTTTCTAAAGCATACTTTGCTCTTTCCAAACGATTTGGCGTAAGATCTTGCGCCAGCATACTATTACTAACGTCTAAGCAAACTATCAGATCAGCACCTTCGCGTTTTACTTCAGCTAGCTTACTTCCTGTTTGCAAATTACAAAGTGCCAAAACCAAACTACTGAACGCCAAGCAAAACAAGATGATCTTTGCAACGCGTTTACGTGTGCTTGAATATGGCATTAATGCATCTACTAAATTCTTATCGCCCAATTTTTTTATTTTATTACGGCGATACGTAAAATAAAGTATGGCCAATAGCACAAACACTCCAATTGCAATGAAGCCATAAAAATAATCGGTATGTTCGAACTTATACATTATGGTACGCTTCTAAAAATAGTATATCTAAAAATAAATTCCAGTAACAATAATATAGCTGCGGCTAAAGCAAATGGTAAAAAATGTTCTGCTTTATTAGTGAAACTTTTTTCGCTTGTAATGGTCTTTTCCATCTTATCTATCTCTCGCGAAATAGTTACTAAACTTTCTTTATTAGTAGCGCGGAAATATTTTCCACCGGTCATGTTCGAAATATCCGTCATTACTTTTTCATCTATCTCTACATCCACATAATCGTACTCATATTCTCCGGGCGCATAAATAGCAACCGGCTGTAATGCTTTTCCTTTTGAACCTACACCAATACAATACACGCGCACACCAAAAGTTTTTGCCAATTCTCCTGCCGTTAAGGGGGCAACTTCACCCATATTACTTACACCATCGCTGATTAAAATAACAACTTTACTCTTTGCCTTGCTTTCTTTTATTCGCGCTACAGCATTTGCTAATCCCATTCCAATTGCCGTCCCTTGATCGAGTATGCCGGCTTTTACTTGCTCAAACATATTCTTTAAAATTTTATGATCGCTTGTAATTGGACATTGCGTAAACGCTTCTCCACCAAATATCACTAACCCAATTCTATCATTTGGTCGTACCTCAATAAAATCCATCATTACATCTTTGGCTACTTCCATTCGGTTGGGCTTAAAATCTTTTGCCAACATGGAAAGCGAAACGTCCATACTTAACACAATATCAATTCCTTCTGTTTTCGAATCCTTCCAGCTGCTGCGCGATTGTGGACGAGCAATAGCTGCAATGATAAATGTGAAAGCTAATATTCGTAATACAAAAAGCGAGAGGCGGAATTTTGCACGCAAAGGTTGTTTGATGCCTTTTAATAAACTGAAAGTAGAAAAATTTAATTCACCCTCCATGCTTTTCAATCGCCAAATATACCAGGCTATCATTACCGGTATAATGAGTAATAACCAAAACCAATGCTTTTCAGCAAACTGTATGTCGCCTAAGAATTCCGTCATGGTTTTTTGTCCTCCGTTGGAATTATTTGTGGCGGATCTGTATTCTCCACAACTACCATTTCCTCTTCGCGTTTTGTTCCATTTACAAACTCAAAAGCGCTTTGCAAAGTTAAAGCATGCTCTTGCTCCATTGGGATCATTTTTGCAAACTTTACAAAATCAGCCAGCTTTAACATCACTTGTAATTTTTCTTTACTTACGTTATCGATCACCTGGCTTTTCATCATGGCCAATAATTCATCCGTTGTACTTTCAAGCGCCATGATGCCGTACCGCTCTTCAATGTATAAACGAATAGTATCCGTTATCTCTGAGTAATATTCTTTTATTTTGTTTTCTTTCCAGATCTGAGTTTCTCGTATTCGCTCTAGTGAAGCGAGAGCCGTTATATGCGCCGGGATCTTTGGTTTTTCGGGCTCAATTATTCTATTTGCTAAACGTTTGTTGCGATAATAAACAAACAACCAAATAGCCGCTATAAAAAACAAAGCCGCAATTCCCCAATAAAAATATTCTTTGTACCACAACCAACTAAATGGTTCTCCTAATGGGTCTTTGATGTCCTTTATTTTTTTTGCGCTCGAATCGGTTGGTACGGTATGAACTTCTAACAACAAAACTTCTGAATAAACCGGATTGGCTGTATCTCCATTGATAATAAATTTAAAAGGGGGAATTGCAAAATAACCGCTATCGTAAGCACTGATCAATAATTGTTGATGTTGCTGTAAAACGCCGGGATCACTTTTACTAGGCATGGTTGTGTCCACAGGAGTAGTAGATATTATTTCCACTTTTTCGGTGATGGTATCTCTTAGGCTTGGCCATTCAATTTTTGAAATACCTTTATTGGGATCGTATAATAAATAAAGATCGAGTTTCACTTGTTCACCAATTCTGATCTTAGCGGTATCCAATACTGCTCTAACAGTAACCTGTGAGGATGAAAATTTTGTTGTTAAAACAAAAAGAAAAACAAAAAGTATTTTAAAAAAATTCCTCATTATCTCTTCTTAAACAAATTCATTAATGGTTTAACGTAACTTTCATTTGTATAAACAGCTGTTGAATCAATGCCACTTCGGTTAAAAAGATCCTTTAGGTCATGGTCAAATTTTACGCGATTAGAGTGATATTGCTTTCTAAATTCTTTACTTCCCGAATCTACCCAAACTACTTTACCGCTCTCATTATCTCTTAATTTTATCAAACCAACATCGGGTAATTCCAATTCGGTTTTGTCCATTATACGAACTGCAACCACATCGTGACGTTTGTTGCTTATTTTTAAAGCATCCGTATAATTGAACGGGGCATAAAAGTCACTGATCAAAAAAGCAATTGATCTTTTCTTGATGGCATTTGTTAAGAACTTCAAAGGCACTTCAATGTTTGTTGCTTTTTGCTGTGGTGTAAAATTGATCAACTCTCTAATGACCCTTAACACATGTGTTTTTCCCTTTTTAGGCGGGATAAATTTTTCGATCTTATCGCTAAAGAAAATAATTCCAATTTTATCGTTGTTGGTTGTTGCCGAAAAAGAAATAACAGCGCACAACTCAGTGATTAGGTCTTGTTTGATCTTTTCATAAGTACCAAACAATCCGCTTGCACTAACGTCCACCAACAACATCACGCTTAATTCACGTTCTTCTTCAAATATTTTTACAAAAGGCGCATTAAATCGTGCGGTAACATTCCAATCGATCGAACGCACATCATCACCGGGTGTATATTCGCGAACTTCCGAAAAAGCCATACCACGTCCCTTAAAGGCACTGTGATATTCTCCCGAAAAGATCTGTTTACTTAATCCACGGGTTTTGATCTCAATTTTTCGGACTTTCTTTAGAAGCTCTGCGGTTTCCATCTTAATATTTAATTTCTAATGTTGAATTAACTGAACGAAAAACTCATCATTCATAAATCATCATTTATAATTACTATGGAACTTCAACTGTATTTAAAATTTCAGTAATGATATGCTCGCTAGTGATGTTCTCTGCTTCTGCTTCGTAAGTTAAACCAATACGGTGACGCATCACATCCAAACTAACAGCACGAACGTCTTCAGGAATAACATAACCTCTGCGTTTAATGAACGCATAAGCTTTTGCGGCCAATGCTAAATTAATGGAAGCACGTGGTGATCCACCGTAAGAAATTAATCCTTCGAATTTTTGAAGGCGATATTCCTTTGGGAAACGTGATGCAAAAACAATATCAACGATATAGCGCTCAATTTTTTCATCCATGTAAACATCGCGCACAACACTTCGTGCTTTTACGATCGAATCAGGATTTAAAATAGCATTTGGTTTTGGCATTCCTTCAGGAGAAATATTAGATTGAATGATCTTACGCTCATCTTCTTTTGTTGGATAACCAATAACAACCTTCAACATAAAACGATCCATTTGCGCTTCCGGTAACGGATAAGTTCCTTCTTGTTCAATTGGATTTTGAGTTGCTAAAACTAAGAACGGATTTGGGAGCTTAAATGTTTCCTCACCAATAGTTACTTGTTTTTCTTGCATGGCCTCTAACAAAGCCGATTGCACTTTTGCCGGAGCACGATTGATCTCATCGGCCAAAACAAAATTCGCAAAAATTGGACCTTTCTTAATGGTAAATGCTTCTTGCTTTTGGTTATATATCATTGTACCAATAACGTCGGCCGGTAAAAGATCGGGCGTAAATTGCACGCGGCTAAATTTTGCATCAATACATTTTGCAAGCGTATTGATCGCTAATGTTTTTGCCAAACCCGGAACACCTTCTAATAAAATATGGCCGTTACTGAGCAATCCAATTAGCAAACGTTCAACCATGTACTTTTGTCCAACGATGACTTTATCCATTTCAACGCCGAGCATGTCAACGAATGCACTTTCGCGCTGAATTTTTTCGTTAATTTCATTAATATCTACCATAAAATTTAGCTGTAAAGATGAAGCGTAAATATAGCGAGGATGCGGGTTTGAGCAGGTTTGAGCGCTGTTAAAATTTGTTAAGCTCTATTGGGTAAAACGCGATGCAAAATACACTCCAAAAACCCCTGCGAATTAGGTAAATCAAGGCTTTTTAAATACCTTTGCTTGATCAGGAGTTAACACAATTTATGATGATGGCAACACTTACAAAAAGCGAGCAGTTCATTGGGCTAGAAGAGAAATATGGTGCACACAATTACCACCCAATTCCTGTGGTTATTGAAAAAGGTGAAGGTGTTTTTGTTTGGGATGCCGAAGGAAAACGTTATTACGATTTTTTAGCGGCTTACAGTGCCGTAAACCAAGGTCATTGTCACCCACGATTGATAAAAGCATTAACTGAGCAAGTACAAAAACTCACACTTACCTCGCGCGCATTTCACAATACAAAATTAGGCGAATTCGAAAAATTCGTCACGTCGTATTTTGGTTACGATAAAGTTTTACCAATGAATACCGGAGTTGAAGGTGTTGAAACAGCCATTAAATTGGCGCGCCGTTGGGCTTATGATGTGAAGGGCTTAAAAGAGAATGAAGCAAAGATCATTTTCGCTAAAGAAAATTTTCACGGAAGAACATTAGGTGCAATTTCTGCTAGCACTGACCCTTCGAGTTATACAGGTTTTGGTCCGTTTGTTCCGGGATATATTACAGTTCCATTTAATGATCTTGCAGCCTTAGAAAAAGCCATGCAAGATAAAAATATTGCAGCCTTCATTGTAGAGCCAATTCAAGGTGAAGCCGGTGTTGTTGTGCCTGATGAAGGTTATTTAAAAAGTGTAAGGACATTGTGCGATAAATACAATGTGCTTTTTATTGCCGATGAAGTTCAAACAGGATTATGCCGCACAGGAAAAATGCTGGCGTGCGATCATGAAAATGTAAAAGCCGATATTTTAATTCTAGCAAAAGCATTAAGCGGTGGTATTTTACCAATAAGCGCAGTACTTGCAAATAATGAAGTCATGCTTACCATTAAACCGGGCGAACACGGAAGTACGTATGGCGGAAATCCTTTGGCTTGCGTAGTTGCTATAGAAGCGTTGAAAATATTAAAGGACGAAAAATTGGCCGAGAATTCGGAAGAGCTTGGAAAATTGTTACGTGCCGAATTAAACAAAATAAAAGATCGCTACCCTGATGTAATTACAACTGTTCGCGGTAAAGGTTTACTAAATGCTATTGTAATCAAAGAAAAAGCAGGTAAAACTGCTTGGGAAGTATGTTTACAATTGGCAGAGAACGGTTTACTTGCAAAACCAACGCATGGCGACATTATTCGTTTTGCGCCGCCACTAGTGATCAATAAACAGCAGATCATGGAATGTGTTGGTATCATTGAAAAAGTGATCTCCGAATTTTAATTCTTAATTATGCCTCCTGAAATTGCCTTGAAATATACATTTGCTCAAACCGGTGATTTTGAAATGAAGGCTACAACTTTTTTTGGCCTGGAGGATGTTCTACAAAAAGAAATTCTTCAGCTAGGCGGAAAAGATCTTGTTCCATTTAAACGCGGTGTAAGTTTTGTAGGCGATCTTGGTTTTTTATACAAAGCCAATTTATGTTTGCGAACCGCTTTAAAAATAATTATTCCTATTCATCATTTTAAAGCTACCGACAACGAAACGTTTTATGCCGGTATAAAAGAAATTGCCTGGGAAAAATTCATTACGTACAATGATAGCATCAAAATTGAGTGCGTTGTTAACTCCGATAATTTTGAGCATAGTTTATTCATGTCGCAAAAAGCTAAAGATGCTTTGGTAGATCGTTTTCGCGAGCGTTATGGCAAACGCCCTGACGTGGATCTTATTCATCCGGTATTAAGAATTTACATTCATATTTTTCGCGATGAAATTTCGGTGAACATTGATGCGAGCGGTGAATTACTTTACAAGCGCGGTTACAGAACTGATACCAACAAAGCACCTATTAACGAAATTTTAGCGGCCGGTTTAGTTTTACTTAGCGGATGGCAACCGCACAAACAATTAATTGATGGCATGGCCGGAAGTGGCACCATTGCTATTGAAGCTGCCATGATCGCCAATAATGTTCCTCCCGGAATTTTTAGAAAAGATTTTGCTTTCATGCGTTGGAAAAATTATGACTCGGCTTTATTCGACCTCATTACCGAAGCTGCAGTGAACAAAATAAAAGAAAATGAATTGGATATTGTTGCCAATGATATTTACGAGCCTACCGTAAAAAAAATGCAGATCAATTTAAAGAACGCCAAGCTTACCGATATCATTAAAACAACGAACGAAAACTTTTTTGACATTAAGACCGATAGAAAAAATGGTTTTGTTATATTGAATCCACCTTACGGCGAGCGTATAGAAAAACAAGAGATCGCTGAGTTCTACAAACAAATTGGCGATAAATTCAAAAAAGATTTTGCCGGATTTACGTGCTGGATAATTACCAGTAGCGATGAAGGCTTTAAAAGTATTGGATTACGTCCGAGCAGAAAAATAACATTATTCAATGGCTCATTGGAATGTAAATACTTGAAATTTGACATGTACGAAGGCAGTAAAAAAGATCAGTACATTAAAAAAGAAACTTTATAGTCGCGCGATCAATTCTTTCATGATCAGTGTCATTTTTGGTTCTTGTGTATTTGCCACCTGCCTGAACTTCTTCGTGAGTAACTGTATGAACTTCGCCTTCAATTCCTAGATCTGTAATAATGCTAATTCCAAAACAATCCATTCCGCTGTGTTTTGCAACAATAGCTTCGGGCACTGTGCTCATTCCAACTGCATCGGCACCAATGCGCCATAAATAGCGGTATTCAGCCGGTGTTTCAAAACACGGCCCGGTTAATCCTGCATAAACACCTTCGCTTACTTTGATATTATTTTCTTTAGCAATATTTTTTGCGAGAGTGATCAATTCCTTTTTATAGGTTTCGCTCATGTCCACAAAGCGCGGACCAAGGTGACTCTCATTTTTTCCGATCAATGGATTTGTTGGGAATAAATTAATATGATCGTTAATGATCATGATCTCGCCTACATCAAATTTAGGATTCATTCCACCGGCTGCATTGCTTACGCACAGAGTTTTTACTCCTAACGCTTTCATTACACGCACCGGAAACGTAATTTGTTTCATATCGTAACCTTCGTAAAAATGAAAACGCCCTTGCATGGCCATCACATTCTTTCCACCCAATTTACCAAATATCAATTTGCCACTATGGCCTTCAACAGTACTTACAGGAAAATTTGGGATCTCGTTATAAGGAAGCACGTGCTCAACGGTGATCTCTTTTACCAATCCGCCCAAGCCTGTTCCTAAAATAATTCCAACGTGCGGTTTAAAATTATTGGTCTTTTCAAGAATACTTTTTGTGGTGAAATCTATTTGTTCTTGCATACTTTAAAATGATCTGGTTAAATTCTTCTTCTTTGTCTTTAAACGACACCTCAACAGGCAGTACAAACATATTCATATTTTTTGCAATTGGCCATATGTTTGAATTTTTTAATCGCATAAGGTCTTTTTCTGTTGTAATAATGATCTTATGCGTTTTATTTATTTGTTCGTAATAGCGTTTTATGTCTTCCAATTCCTTTGGAATATATTCATGATGGTCGTCGAATGGGAAATGATAAACCTCATTACCGAATTCCTTCAAATACGTGATCATTGGAGCGGCATTCGCAATTCCAGTTAATGCCATCACATGGTATTTGAATAATTCTTTTTCAACTTCTAATTTCAATAAAGGATCTGTTATCGAATACAGATCGCCATATTTTAAATAACTAAAAAAAACATTTTGATGCGGCCCTGGTTTTACATCCTTCAATACATTTCGTAATTCAATTGGCGTGGTTCGTTCCGGGGTTTTGCTTATAATAATAATGTCTGCACGTACTAAACCATTTTTTTGTTCGCGTAATGTGCCATAAGGTAAAAGATGATCAGAAAAAAATGGGTGGGAATAATCGCTCACTACAATATTCAATCCGCATCGGATATAACGGTGCTGAAACGCATCATCCAACAAAACAATGTTTGGTTTTTGCTCAAGCTCAGATAATTTCTTTAAGGCATTTAAACGGTTAGCATCAACCGCAACATCAATAGGATATTTTGATTTATAGATCAGAGGTTCATCACCAATATCATCAGCACTACTAGTTGCATCTGCCAATACATAGCCACTGGTTTTGCGTTTGTAACCGCGACTAAGCGTTGCTAATTTAAATTCGTTTTGAAGAAGAAGTTTGATAAGATATTCTACCAAAGGTGTTTTTCCTGCGCCGCCCACCGCTAAATTTCCAACACCTATGGTATGGATGTCGGGCCGCTTTTCTTTTAAAATGCCAACATCAAACAGTTTATTCCTTATAAAAACCACCAACCCATAAATGAGTGAGAGAGGATACAAGGCTATTTTAGTAGCGCTATTCAGATGTGCCAGAGAAAAGGTTAAACAACATTAAGGGCATTATTCACTTGCGCCACCACCACCGGTTTGAAATCCTAACATCGGTTTGGCAGGATCAAAAGTAACATCAATAAATGCATCACCTTTATTATAACTTAACATCAAAGGCGATTGGGCATCCCATTCCATGATATTAGCTTTGGTCATATTGGTAATGGTCTTGTAACACGAATTAATTGTTCTTGCTTTCCAAATGGCCTTCCCCATAGGTGCGTTCCATCTTACAAAAAACACTTTGGTTTCTTTTCCTCCACTGCAAGCGCCGCCTGTTTTTGTGTATGAATCAACATAGATCAACATATAAGCTGTATCGCCGATCATTTTATTGAATAATAATTTTGACGTTTCAGGGTCTTTAATGATCGTATCGCCCATGCAATAGGTTAAGCTTGTATCCTTAGCAACAATGTTGATGCACAATTGTATTTTATCACCCTTCTTCGGCTTTTTAGGATTAGGACGTTTTGTATATACTCTAAACGAGTTTTGATCTTTTTTCAATTTAACCCTAAAAATTGCTCTCAAAGAATCGTTCTTCTTTTTAATGTCTTTGTGATAGATCATATTGCCGGTTATACCATCAATTTCTTGCTCTAAAGGCAATGTTAGGTCAAACTCTTCCATTGGAGTTAATTCATGCTCCTCAGGAACAAAAACACCGGCGGTGTCAACTTCCTTAACCTTACCTTTTCCCTTACCTTTTCCTTTTGTTTGTGCGCTGGCCATTGAGACTAACATCACTAAGATCAAAACGTGTTTAAACATAGCTATTGATTTAATTATTACAAAGTTACCTATTATTACTTAAACTTAAAAACTTTTTATTGCGCGTTCCAACCACCGTCAATTGGTAGTGCAACCCCTGTTAATGTTGAAGCTCCATCGCTTGCCATTAAAACCGCTGCCTGGCCCAAGATCTCAACGGTTACAAACTCTTTTACCGCCTGTTTGTACAACATTATTTTACTTATCACTTCACTTTCGGGTATGCCGTGCGTTTTTGCTTGATCAACAATTTGCTTTTCAACCAAAGGTGTTTTTACATAACCCGGGCAAATTGCATTTGCTGTTATATTAAACGGCGCTCCTTCTAATGCCATGGTTTTTGTAAAGCCAACAATGCCATGCTTACTTGCTATATAAGCGCTTTTAAATTCGCTGGCAACAAGTCCGTGTGCCGAAGCTATATTTATAATACGTCCAAACTTACGCTCTTTCATACCCTTCCAAACTGCTTTGGTTAAGTGAAAAGCAGAAGTTAAATTGATAGCTATAATAGCATTCCATTTCTCTTCCGGAAAATCTTCAATGGCCGATACATGCTGAATTCCTGCATTGTTCACCAACACATCTATCTTTCCAAATTTAGCTATGCCGTCGTCAACCATTTTACGTAATTCTTCGGGTTTAAGCATATTAGCATTACTAAACATCGTGCCAATTCCAAACTCCTTACCTATCTCATTTGCAATTTCGGGGCCATTTGTTTCGAGTCCGTTAAAAATAATGTTAAATTGTTTCGTCTTTGCAAATTCGCGTGCAATTCCTAAACCAATACCACTGCTACTTCCTGTGATCAATACCGTCTTCATACTTAATAATAGTTAATGTTTAATTCTATAGTATTTAAAATTAGTAATTTTATATTCAATTACGCAAGAGTACTTTATAAATCAATAAACATTATGGCTAACACAATACTCCACAAGGCAGATACCAGAGGTCATGCCGATCACGGATGGCTCAACGCGCATCATACGTTTAGTTTTGCTTCATATTACGATCCGAAGCGGGTTCATTTTGGCGCCCTACGGGTTTTAAATGATGATATTATTGATGGAGAAAAAGGTTTTGGAACTCATCCACACGACAATATGGAGATCATTACCATTCCATTAACCGGAGAATTATTACATAAAGATAGTATGGGAAATGCGTCTACCATCACCAATGGAGAGATCCAAGTCATGAGTGCCGGAACCGGAATTCAACACAGCGAATTCAATAGCGGAAAAACAAAAACAAATCTGCTGCAGATCTGGGTGTTTCCAAAAGTAAAAAACGTAAAGCCGCGTTACGATCAACAAAAATTAAATGAAGCTGATCGTAAAAATAAATTACAAACTATTCTTTCGCCCGAAACCGGCGATGGTGTTGTTTGGATCCATCAAGATGCCTGGTTCAATTTAGGAGCGTTTGATAAAGATAAAAGTGTTTCGTACAACTTTAATAAAACCACAAGTGGTGTTTATGCTTTTGTAATTAAAGGAAGTTTTAATTTAAGCGGGCAAGAACTAAACGAGCGTGATGGTTTTGGAATTTGGGATACGGATTCTTTTGAGTTGACGTCATTAAGTGATGGTGCAGAGATTTTGTTGATGGAAGTGCCAATGAATTAATATTAGATAGAGTGCTGGTAGCAATTTCGTTAATGGTATAAATTATCTTATTCCTTTATGATCTTTAGGTAAGCCTTTTTTCTATTCGCTTGCCTTACACTTATTATATAAACACCCGAACTTTGTTCTTCTAAATTAATTTCCTGAGTATTGCCTTTAAAATTATAGGTCTTTACATGTTTCCCATAAACATCGTCAACGATAAGTATGTGATCACCTTCCAAATTTGTTTTGAAATTGAATTTGCCTGAACTTGGATTAGGCATTACATTAACCGTAAATAGATCATTCTGGTTAACATTTATCTTTGTGTCAAGATCAAGGCATTGCTTTAGCGAGATCCCATCAAACGAAGGATCAACGCCTGCATTACCAATATTCACATTATTAGTTCCGTTCTTTAATTGAATAGTAGCGGTGGTACTTGAGCCTGAATTCCATAAATAATTTTTATTGAACCAAATTCCGCAACCTCCAACGCTATCGTTTTTTATAAGTACGTTATTGATATAAACATCAAAATAAGTTCCTAAAGGTTGGTAAGGGCAATTCCCATTTGGTTCAAAAGCCCATAGCGAAAGAACATAAGTTTGGTTTTGAATAACGTTTACAGTTTGCCCCCAAAATAATTGCCCAACATTTGCTCCAACAACATCTGGTATATGTAATATCATACCGTCCGTACTGTTTCTGTCGCTATATCCATAACAAGTGGTTATCAAACTCACATCATAATTGCCTAAGGTCATTCCATCACCATTCATACCTCCAGCGCCACATATCGGCGAATAATTAAATCCAATAGAAAACCCTGTGTTACCCAAAGTAAAATCACCGTTGGTTATTAATTCTGAACCGGTATTTATACAGGTTTCACCACCTTTAAAAGTAGTTTGTGCCAAGCTTGTACTTAGCGAAAAAAATATTGCTATAGAAATAACAATTTTCATCGTGTTATTTCAAATATACAAAATTAAATGGTAATTAGTAAGCTCTCACGTTTTTGCCTTCCATGTAATTCACAAAGGCGCGATTAGAAACTCTTATTCCACCTGGGGTTGGATACTTACCTGTAAAATACCAATCGCCTAAATTATTTGGACACGATTGATGTAAACCTTCAATACTTTGGTAAATTAATTTTAATTCAGCTTTTAATCCCTTTGGTTTGATGAGCTCTGCAATTTTATCCGAAATTTCATCTGCAGTAAATTGCGCATATAATTCGCGCACTACATTTACTTGTTCCTCCTTTGGTTTTTCTAATTCAGCCTTTGCTCTTTCGTAAACATCGTCGATCAAATTCTCTTTATGTCTTTGCTTTAATAAAGATACGCAGGCTTCAAACGCCGTAAAACGCCCTAACACAGCCATATCAATACCATAACAATCGGGATAACGGATCTGAGGTGCCGAACTTACAACAATAATTTTCTTTGGATGTAAACGATCTAAAATTGAAAGAATGCTTTGCTTTAATGTTGTGCCACGAACAATGCTATCATCAACGATCACCAAATTATCTACACCTTTTTTTACGGTTTCGTAAGTAATATCGTAAACCAAATTCACCAAACTATCGCGTGTTTCATCGGCGGTAATAAATGTGCGTTGTTTTGCATCCTTTAAAATTACCTTGTGAATTCGTGGATGTATGTCTAATATTTTTTCAGCTCCGCATCCGATAAATTTTTGTTCTTACTTATCCTGTCGTATTTTACTTTATCGCAATGTCTGTGCAAACCATCTATCAATCCACCAAAAGCAACCTCAGCAGTATTTGGAATATAACTGAACACTGTGTTCTCTAGGTCGTGATCAATAGCTGTCAAAACAGAATCCACTAAGTTTCTACCTAATGCATTTCTCTCTTTATAAATGTCCGCGTCATTACCTCTGCTAAAATAAATGCGCTCGAATGAACAGGCTTTTCTTTCAAGTGGTTCAATTATCTCTTCTTCACTAAACGCACCATCTTTTTTTACAATAACCGCATGGCCCGCTTTTAACTCTTGTACTTTTTCGTAAGGAACGTTCAATACAGTTTGTATTACAGGGCGTTCGCTTGCAACAACAACTATCTCCTCATCTTTATAATAATATGCAGGACGAATTCCGTTAGGATCCCTTAAAACAAAGGCATCGCCATGTCCCATTAACCCACACATCACATATCCACCGTCCCATTTTTTACTACTCTCTTTTAAAATTGAGGTAACATTGATGTTTTTTTGAATAAGCTTACTTATCTGCTCATTGTCATCAGTTTGTTCTTTAAACTGACGAAATAATTTGTCATTCTCTTTGTCCAAAAAGTGACCTATTTTCTCAAGAACCGTTACCGTATCTGCTTTTTCACGGGGATGCTGCCCAAGTTCAACCAATTGCTGAAACAATTCCTCAACATTGGTAAGATTAAAATTACCGGCTAATACAAGGTTCCTGCTTTTCCAATTATTTTGTTTCCTAAAAGGATGACAACTGTGAACTGTATTTTTTCCAAAAGTCCCATATCGCAAATGGCCTAAGATCATTTCGCCTAAAAAAGGGATATTCTCCTTCTGCCAATCGGCACTTTTATAGGCTTCGGGCTCCTTAAGTGAGGCATTTACAAAAAGCTCGTTTATCTGACCGAAAATATCTTGTACAGCTTTGTGTTCAATTGACCTCAAACGGTCTATATAGGTAGTTCCTGGTTCAGTATCAAGTTTAACGGTTGCAATTCCGGCCCCATCTTGCCCGCGGTTGATCATTTTTTCCATGATCTGGTACATTTTGTGCAAACCGTAGCGAGCCGAACCGTACTTTTCCTTGTAGTAACCATGCGGTTTTAAGAGCCTTATAAAAGCTACGCCGCATTCGTGTTTGATCACTTCGCTCATCTAGGAAATTAAGGAAAACACAAAGGTACAAGATAATTCATACAATTAACAGGTAATATTTAACAAAAATGACCCCTAACCCAACTTTTCTTTGGGTTTTAGCGTATAGCTTAGTATATTTGAATTGATTTATTTTAACATCTAAAATTTATGCAAATGCCAAGATTTAAAGGGGTTTATATTTTCCTGTTTTTGCTGTCCACTTTTTTTACAAAACTCGCTTATTCTCAATCAGCTGTTGCCATTTGCTTAAATGAGTATCAGGTTACAAATACCACTAATTCTAATTTAGATAATTACTTCAAACCTTCTGATTGGGTAGAGCTTTACAATAACTTTACCGCATCGGTTAGTTTATCGGGTTATTACCTGAGTAACGACCGTTTCAATCTAAAAAAATGGCAGTTCCCTTCAACGTTTACTATGACACCCGGCATGTACTCTATTGTTTGGATGAGTGGCCGTAATGAAACTAAAATAGTAAATGGTTTGCATCATCTACATACCAATTTTACAATTGATCAGTGTAAAAATCAATGGATCATTTTAACAGCACCAAATGGTGTGGTTCGCGATTCGATATTTGTAAAAGCAACCCAAGAGAATCATACGCGCGGGCGTTTAAACTCGCCTGTTGCTGATTATGTAACTGTTGGTGTTCAGGGATGGAAAGTTTATACATCTCCAACATTTTCGGCCGTAAATAATCTTACTCCTTATCTCGATTATTGTCAAAAGCCAATTTTTTCTGAACCTCCGGGAATTGCAACCGTTACTTCACCAACATTTGAGATCTTTCATGTTGCGCCTGGAATTCCAATCGACACATCTTGCGTTACGGTTTATTTTACAATTGACGGTTCCTTTCCATGGCCTAATGCACCAAATCCTTGGGGGCCGGTGAATCCAAATTCTCAACAATTCTATGATCCTGCATCACCTTTATTACAGCCACCAACACAAATGATCATGTATCGTGCTGTAACATATCCTCAAACTAATTTTACAATAACTCCTGCAATACCGCCAAGATATTGCGAATTAAATTACTTGCCTAGCTTTTGCGAAACCAATACCTATTTCTGTGAAGCGGGTGTTCTTGAATCTGATTTCTCAAGTAAGTTTGGTGTTCTTTCAATAGCTGTTGACGGATCCAATACAGCAATACCACCTCCCGTGCCTCCTCTTTGGTTCCAAGTTGGAACACCTGCCACGTCGGTTCATACAGAATATTATGAGATGCAATCTAAAGGAAAAAATCGTTTTGTTACAGAAGGATATACTTCTATGAAAAAACCTGATAACGAATCTTGGCTTGTAACTCAAAAAGGCTTCAACTTAAGCATTGATGATAGACGAGGATTTGGTTGCGATTTTGAGAACCAAATATTTAATGTGCCGGAACTTGGTGTAAGTTCGCGAACTTTATTTACCAGTCTTGATGTATATGGAGGAGATTATGAATCTCACTCTAACAACGCAGCAATGGGATCAATGGGCACTGGATTAAGAGATGTATTTGTACAGACCTTAGCTGCTAAAAATAATATAAAAGTAAACCCATTGCACTACAAACCTATTGCAGTATTTATAAATGCTAAATATATGGGCACCTATAATTTTAAGGAAGTTATGGATGTTGACTATGAAGCGCATTATAATCAACAAACTGCGAAAGATAAAACTACCATGTTGTTCCTTCATGGAAATCCTCCACAAGAAGGTGCTGTACAAACCCATACTTTAACTAATAACTGGAACGGCCCTGGGCCAACCTATCTTTACCCATTTGCATCAGGATATCCGTTCAATGCTCCAACACTTAATCCGCCCAATCAATATTATACCACACTTAAAAGCCGAATGGATATTCCAAATTTTATTGATTGGAATATAATGAATAGTTATTGTCAAAATGCTGATTTGTACAATTTCAACATTGCTATGGCAAAAGGCACTAATACACTTACAAATGGCGGCAGATGGCATCATTATATTTGGAACATGCCTTCGGCTTTCCAGTACACTTGGGTAACTCAAGGAAATTCATTTAATAATCCAAAATCCACACCATGTGCCATTTATACAGGGACTTATAACTTGACTCCAAATGCCTACAATGGTCAGGGAGTTATTTTTAATAATCTTATGAATAAGAACGGTGGTAACGCTGAGTTCCGCAGAGATTATTTGATGCGCTACCAAGATCTTTTGAATGGACCATTGCGCTGCACCGAAATTCTTGCACACTGGCAAACTATCAACGATCTGTATCGTAACGAATACAAAAAGCATGAAGACCCTGGTACAGTTCCACTTCCGGGAGCATTTGTAACACAAACAGATCTTTGGGATACAAACATGTCTATATTAAAACGCGCCATTACCAATCGTTGTGAATTTATGGCTACTGCATTTAATACCGTAAGTTGTTATGGTTTAGTTGGTCCTTACGATATCACAGTTGATGTACGTCCAACTGATGCCGGAACAGTTAAATTAAATACAAACGTGTTACCCTATTACCTTTGGTCGGGTAAATATTTTATAGGTCAAATGGGCTTTAAGGCAAAACCAATTGATACAACGTTTGTGTTCGATCATTGGGAATTAGAGAATCATGTGGAGTCGAACAACCGTCCTTTAAGTTTAGATTCCATTGGGATCACCTTCGGTAATCCTATGGGAGAAAAAGTTGTTGCCGTGTTCACCGATAGAAAAGAAGAAGCTGCATTACCTTCGGGCTTCTCTCCAAATGGTGACGGTAAAAATGATGTATTTGGTATTTTGGGTAGCGGAAAATACTCCCGCAATTTTGAGATCCGTATATGGAACAGATGGGGTCAACAAGTATTTAGAAGCACCGACCCAACTGTTGGATGGGACGGAAACTTTAATGGAGCGCAAGCACAAACGGGAGTGTACGCATACCATATCACATTCAACAACGTATACAACGAACCAAAAGAATATAAAGGTAACGTAACATTAGTGAGATAAGATCTAAAAGAGGAATTATGAAAAATTTGAGAACCATATTAATAGTTTTTGTTTTAACGAGTGCTGTGCAAACAAGGGCGCAGGACATTCACTTCTCTCAAGTGAGTGAGACTCCACTTTTGATAAATCCTGCCAATACAGGTTTCTTTCCGGGGTATTTTAGAGCAATTGTAAATTATCGTAGTCAATGGCAGTCAATGGGTAACCCTTTTAAAACCATTAATCTTTCGGTTGATGCGGGTTTATTTAAAAGTAAGAGAAGAAAAGCGTTTTTGGGTTTAGGATTAGTTATGTTCCAAGACAGAGCCGGTGCTGCAAAATTATCAAGAACTCAGGCAATGGTTAACATAAGTGGTTTAGTAAAGCTTAGTAAGAAAAGTGTTTTATGTGCAAGACTATACGGTGGTGCTATTGGTAACTCAGCAGATTATTCTAAGCTTACTTACGCTTCGCAATTCAACGGAAATGCTATTGATCCTGAAGCTAATTCAGGAGAAAATTCTATATATCGCAACTTTACTACAACTGATCTTGGAATGGGAATTGCTTATGAAGCCAGTTCAGTTAAAATTGATACCGATCATGATGATGTTACAAAAGTTAGGATCGGATTAGCAGCTTATCACTTGAACAGACCTAAACAAGAATTTGCAGCGGGTTCTGTTTACCGTTTACCAATGAGATTAGTTGGTTCATTATTCTCAAATATTGATTTTGAAGACACTCGCTTTACATTAACCCCTGCTTTCGTTATTCAAAAACAAGGTAAAAAAGATAAGTCTATTCCTGCCGAGTATAAGATCCGTGGTGCTTACGAATTTGTTACGGGAAGTTATATAAAAGTACGCCTAGCAACCGGAACCAAAACAACTGGCGAAAAAACTCAAAATGCTATTGGATTCGGCTTGTTCTACCGCTCTAAAGATGCTTTGATCCCTAAGCTAATACTTGAACTTGGCGATTACGCTATTGGAATGGCGTACGATGTGAACATTTCAGGATATAAATCAGCAAGCAAAAGCAACGGCGGCTTTGAGGTATCATTGCGTTATAACCGACTTGCTAACTCCCTATTTGATACACGCAGTGAGTTTTAATTAGGTCTCATTTATAGGTTTATTCTAAAAATTTAAGCCGGTTCCACATTATGAAATAGTTTCATATATTTAAAAAAAACAAAACCATGAAAAAACTATTACTGCCCTTATTCATTTTAGCTATTACAATGACTTCATGTATGAAGGAAGCAACTTGCACTTGTAAAACAGCGAGTGGAACTGTTCTTTCTACACAGACAAAAAAATCGACAAGCAAAAGCGACGTTGAAAAATTTAAAACAGACTGCAGCGCAATGAAAACTCAAGAAAAAGTAAATGGTGTTGTTGTTTCAACCACCCCTTGCGAAGTGAGTTAATTTGCCTCAACTAAACTTTCAAAAACACAAGATAAAACTTGTGTGTTTTAATTTTCAGAAACCCCACTTATTATTGGCAGCTCCTAACAGCAAACAACGGCGGCTTTGAGGTATCATTGCGTTATAAGCGACTTGCCAACTCCTTATTTGGCACACGCAGCGAGTTTTAATTCGTGTTTCAATAAAACATCAATTTCTGCGTTACGCTCATCCAAAAAATTGGTCATTTACCGTAGTAAACTCCTAATTTTTTGGATTTCGCAAGCCTTGAACTTGATGTTTTCTTGATACACTAAATCCTCCCTAATTTTCTTTATCTTTAGCGCTGAATGAAACGCTCATCTCTTATTACCATTATTGTTCTGATTGCCCTTATCATCGGCTCCATTTTTATTTTCAAGAAAAAAGGCGGCACGAGCACATTGGACGAGGACTCTCGAAATTTTAAAGTAAAAGATACCACTTCTATCACCAAAATATTTATGGCCGATAAAAATGGTAAACAATGTACCGTTGTGCGAACGCCAAAGGGTTGGATGGTGAACGACAAATTTTATGTTCGCCCTGATGCCATACTTACTTTATTAGAGACCATTAAGAGTATTGAAGTAAAACACCCGGTTGCCAAACAGGCCAAAGAGGCTGCTTTAAAGATTTTGGCCTATAGAGCTATAAAAGTTGAGATCTACGCAAAGGATGAGCTTATAAAACAATATTATGTTGATCACGAAACAGCGGATGGCGAAGGAACGCATATGCTGCTAACGGATATTGAAAGTGGCGACAATTATGCCGATCCATTTATTGTATTTATCCCAGGCTTTACCGGTTATTTAAATACGCGCTACATTGTTGAAGAAAAATTTTGGCGTAATTTATCGGTGATCAATTTTTCGCCCGATCAATTAAAGCGCATTGAGTATTCTAACATGGTAAAGCCCGATTCTTCCTTTGTGATCGATATTATTACCACAAAGAAATTTGAATTGAGCGATCATAAAGGCAACAAACTGCCTTTTGAGGAATTGAACATGAAACAATACCTAGCGTATTTTTTAAACCTTAATTGCGAAGCTATTTTTACTAACTCAGACAAACCTACAGCTGATTCGCTAAGTAAAAAAGGCAAGCCTTTTGCAAGTTTTACTTTAACAGACAAGAACGATAAAAAGTATAATTATTTTTTCTATTTCAAGCCTACGCCTTCCGAACGTAACTTGGAATATGGAGTTCGCTACAAGTACGATCCCGACAGACTTTATGTGAATTTTGATGATAAAAAAGAATGGGCTACCATTCAGTACTTCGTATTTGCTAAGTTGTTCATTACAACCGAGTATTTCAAGGCTATTGCGCCTGTTAAAAAGTAGCTTAAAACTATCGCTCTTATAAAACCCTCAGTTATGCGGTAAGCTTAATTTTGTTACAAAATAAACGATATGAATTTTGTTGTCTCAGCCTCTACTTTACTTAAACATTTAAAAGCCATCAGTGGTGTGCTTGGAACAAATAATACGGTTCCAATATTAGATTGCTTTTTGTTTGAGATCGACAGAGGTGAGTTAACCGTTTCGGCAAGCGATATGGAAACAGCAATTACCAGTTCGGTAAAAGTTGAATCGTCGCAAGGCGGTACAATTGCTATCCCCGCAAAAACATTAATGGAAACACTTTCCAATTTGCCGGAGCAACCGATATCATTCATTATTGATAAAACAAAATTCTCTACTAAAATAAAAACAGAGAATGGTGATTACAGCATTAGCGGTCATAATGGAAATGATTATCCAAAAATGGCTAAGATCGAATCGCAATCTTCTATTGTAATTAAAAGTGATGTATTAGCTTCGGCTATCAACAAAACTATTTTTGCTACAGGTAATGATGATCTACGTCCGGTAATGAATGGTGTATATTGCCAGTTTACCGAGAGTAATTCCATTTTTGTTGCAACCGATGCGCATAAATTAGTTCGTTATATTCGTAATGATGCAAAGGCAGGAGCTTCCGCTTCTTTCATCATGCCAAAAAAACCATTGAACGTTTTAAAGAGTTTGCTTACAGGAATTGATGATGCGGTAAAAGTAGAATTCAACAAAACAAACGCTTTATTCAGTTTTGGTAATGTGAATTTAATGTGCCGTTTGATCGATGGAAAGTATCCAAATTACGAAGCGGTAATTCCGAAACAAAATCCAAATAAATTAACCGTTGATCGTTTAGCATTTTTAGGGGCTTTAAAGCGTATCAGTGTATTTGCCAATAAAGCAACGCATCAAATCCGTGTAAAAATTGCAGGAAGTCAATTGACCATTAATGCAGAGGATCTTGATTTTGCAAATGAAGGCCACGAAAGTTTGGTTTGTACATACATTGGTGAGGACATGGAAATTGGCTTCAATTCGCGTTTCTTGATAGAAATGGTAAGTAATATTGAAGGCGATGAGATCATCCTTGAGATGAGTGCTCCAAATCGTGCAGGTATCATTTTACCGAATAATAAAGCAAATCCTTCTGAGGATCTTTTAATGTTGGTGATGCCTGTGATGCTCAACAATTAATTAAAGAAGCTACAAAACTCTAAGCCTGTTTTTCCAACAGGCTTTTTTGTTTTAGAACAACACAGACTCAGATGGAAAATTCGGAGGCAACCCTTCTTTCTGCCACAGTCCCGATAACTATCGGGACTGTGGCAGAAAAACGGTATGCTAAAGCTCATCAAAACTCGGTAAATTATTTGCTATTGATCCACCCTTATAAAGCTGGTCTTTTAGTCCGTTTGTAATAAAAAACTACCCACATTCAATATCAAATTATAACGCGCAGCCTGCTCTAAAACATCTTGCGAAAGATCAACGCCTGGAGCTTTGCATTCTACAATAATAAACGGTTTTAATTCTTTGGTATACACCACAACATCATATCTTTTCTTCACCCCATTAAGTTCAATTTCCTTTTCCAAAGAAATAAGTGATGCGGGGTATTTTTGTTGCGTGATAAAATAATTAACTACGTGTTGCCTCACCCACTCTTCGGGTGTAAGCTGAAGCCATTTTTTCCGTATAGCATCAAAGACCAATAACTTATCTTTTCCGCTTTCTTTTAGACGGATGTTGAAAGGTGGATATTTTAGCTCGGGGAACAGGGTTTTTCGTTAATTTTAAATATCTTTACTTAGGAATGCGCATTAAATAGGCTTCTACTGCGTTGTTGTAAAAATTTTAAATCCTCACATACGTTAGTATGCTACGGTTTAAAATTTTTACACGCCTTGTAGAAACCTATTTAATTCACATTCCAATCAGAAAAATAAAGGTAAGAAAGCTGCTAAAAATACAAGCAAAAAATGAAAACCAAAGAAGAAATTGTAAACAACTGGCTACCTCGCTATACCGGTGTTCCGCTCAACGAGTTTGGAGAATATATCCTCTTGGTTAATTTCACCAATTACATTCATTTGTTTGCCAAGCAATATAATGCAGAGGTAAAAGGCTTAGATAAACCAATGTGCAGTGCTACGGCTAATAATATCACTATCATTAACTTTGGAATGGGAAGTGCTAGCGCTGCAACAATTACCGATCTGCTTTCTGCCATAAAGCCAAAAGCTGTTCTTTTTTTAGGGAAATGCGGCGGCTTAAAAAAGAAAAATAATATTGGCGATCTTATTTTACCAATTGCAGCCATAAGAGGTGAAGGAACCAGTAACGATTACTTTCCACCCGAAGTTCCTGCCCTACCCGCCTTTAGTTTACAAAAAGCAATTTCATATACCATTCGTTTAAGCAATAAAGATTATTGGACAGGAACCGTTTACACAACCAATCGTAGAGTTTGGGAGCACGATGAGGAATTTAAAACTTACTTGCGCAAATTGCGTTGTATGGCTATTGATATGGAAACAGCTACCATTTTTACTGCAGGATTTTTTAATGAAATTCCAACCGGCGCCTTATTATTAGTTACCGATCAACCCATGACAGCCGATGGCGTTAAAACAGAAAACAGCGACAAGTTAGTTACTGAAGGTTACGTACAAGAACATTTACGTATTGGCGTTGCATCTTTGCAGGAATTACAAAACAAAGGCATTTCGGTAAAACATTTACGTTTTGAATAAATTCAGCGATCATAAAACAAATGCTTCATTTTACATTGATGGCGTTTTAAAAGGTGATATTTCTATCCTTAGCAGAGCTATTACTATTATTGAATCAACAAACTCCGAACATCACGCCTTAGCCGCCGAGATCATTGAGGGAATTATATCGCATTCCGGAAGATCGTTCCGGCTCGGGATCACAGGTGTACCGGGAGTTGGCAAAAGCACCTTTATTGAAAGTTTTGGAAAAGAACTTTTAGAACATAAACATAAAATTGCTGTTTTAGCAATTGATCCAAGCAGTTCAAAAAGCAAGGGAAGTATTTTGGGAGATAAAACCCGAATGGAATTTCTTTCGGCACAACCAAATGTTTTTATTCGTCCCACACCAAGCTCAGGGTCATTAGGCGGAGTTGCGCGCGCTACTTACGAAACAATATTATTATGTGAAGCAGCGGGATTTGACTTTATTTTAATTGAAACGGTTGGCGTTGGACAAAGCGAAATTGCTGTAAGTAAAATGACGGATTTCTTTTTACTATTAATGCTTGCAGGTGCCGGTGATGAATTACAAGGCATTAAACGCGGCATTATGGAAATGGCCGATAGTATTGTGATAACAAAAGCCGATGGCGATAATGTACAAAAAGCAAAGATCGCTAAAGCCGAATACGCTAATGCCATTCATTTATTTCCGCCAAGCGAAAGTGGTTGGGTCCAAAAAGTGGAATTATGTTCGAGCGTAAATAATACCGGCATTAAAGAAGTTTATCAATTGATCGATTCGTACAAGAATTTTTCGAGTACAAATGGTTATTTCAATAAAAAACGAAAAGATCAACTGATCGATATCTTAAAAGAAACCTTGAATGCTGAAGTTGTAACGCAATTTTACGAGACACATCAGATCACTAAAAAACTAAGCGAACTCAGTAAAAAGGATGTCCTAAACCCTTATCAAGAAGCGTATAAATTACTCTTGGGAAAGGGCTGAAAAGCCTTATCTTACTAGGGTCTTAATAACTTCCGTGGTCTAAATCAATTTAAAGATTTTACCAAATTGTTAAGCCCCAAATTCAGGGTCTTAAATTGATTAAATTCGCGTAACTAAAAAAAATGAAAAAGACATTATTAATTATTCTTTGTTTCTCTTTCTTTGCCGCATTTTGTAAAGAGAACATCTTTCCGGAAAATAAATTCGCATCTACTTTTAAAAAAGCCTACCTCATTAATCCATCTATTCCAAAAGGTGCTTTAGAGGCAGTTGCTTTTACTCAAAGTCGTTTTGAAGACCTAAAAGGCTATGAGCCAAGTTGCATTGGTTATCCCGAAGCAAAAGGTGTTTTTGGCTTGATAGAAAATGGCAAGGGTTACTTTAGAAATAATTTACAATTGATCGCTTCTCTTTCGCGCTACAAAGTTAATGCTATTACTGATCGCCCAGAAGATCATATCATGGCTTACGCTGCTGCGTTTTCTTCTTTACAAAATAAATACAATATTTATGGGAACGATCTAAAGAACTACATAAGGATCTTTGTTGCTCTAAGCGAACTTCCTTTGCAAGCTAATGTTAAAGATGATTATGTGCTTAATTCTCATTTATACCAACTGTTTTGGTTCTTAAACAATAAAGATGCGGCAGCGCAATATCAATTTACTGCATTCAATATTGATCTTGAAGAAATTTTTGGTGCTAATTTAAAAGTGCTTTCTTCTTCACATGTTTATATGGACGACAATGATATTTCAAACGGACAACAATCGTACAAAGTAAATTCATCTGCAACATTCAGCTCTCCTGATTACGCACCTGCTATTTGGGATCCAACAACTTGCAATTATAGCTCTCGCAACGGATCGCAAATTACAGCTGTAACTATTCATTTTGTTCAGGGAACTTACGCAGGGTGTATCTCTTGGTTTAAAAATTGTTCGGCGAGCGCTTCTGCGCATTATGTTGTTCGTAGCAGCGATGGACAAGTAACGCAAATGGTTTTAGAATCCAACAAGGCTTGGCATGTTGGAACTGAAAATCCTTACACCGTTGGAATTGAACACGAAGGCTATATCAATAATATTTCTTGGTTCACTAATGCCATGTATAATTCATCGGCTGCTTTATCTAAAGATATTTGTTCAAGTAACAGCATCAATCCTCTTAGAACATATTACGGGCCAGGTTGCAGCGGAAGTTCGTCGCAATGTTTATTGGGCGCATGCACAAAAGTAAAAGGTCATCAACATAATCCAAATCAAAGCCATACTGATCCCGGACCACTTTGGAATTGGGCAAAATATTATAAGCTTATTAATAATACCTACACTGTTACAACGTACACAGCCAGCGCCGGAAATTTTTACGACACAGGCGGACCAACAGGAAATTATTCGGATGATGAACGCAAATTTTGGTTGATCACTAAACCGAGCATCACTAACATTACTTTAAACTTCACCGCATTTAATTTAGAACCCGGTTATGATAATATGTTCCTTTACGATGGGGGTTCTGTAAATTCTCCTTTAATTGGACAATACAGCGGCACAGTTAATCCCGGTCCGGTAACTTCCAATAACGATAGCCTACTTGTTGAATTTAGAAGTGATTGCGCCACAGTTGCCAGCGGATGGGCTGCAACATACACTACAAATTCATCGGCTCCTACAACAACCGATATCATTTCTCCAAGCACAACAGTTAATCCAATTGCTCCTTGGGTAACTACAAATTTTACGGCAAGCATTAGCGATGCGGATAATATTGGCGGAAGCGGAGTTGAAAAAGGATATTACCAAGCCATTGATTTTAATGGTACCGAGTGGCGCGCCAATTATACACATGGATTCTTCTCAGATAATTTTGATAATGCAATTCATCCGGAGTGGACCGTTAAAACAGGATCGTGGAGTGTGAGCGGAAATGCTTTACTGCAAACTGATGAAACAAGCACAGTTGCTGCTAACACAAATATTTATGCTGCGCTCACTCAAAGTTTATCGAATCGTTATTTATATCAATTCCTTGCCAAATTTGAAGGCACACAACCTAATCGCCGTGCAGGTTTACATTTTTTTGTTGATCAGCCTGATAGTACTAATCGCAACAACAGTTACTTTGTTTGGTTTAGATTAGATGATCAAGCTGTGCAAATCTATAAAGTAGTTAATAATGTTTTTGGTTCTCCTCAATATACAGCGGCACTTAATTTTACTGCCGGACAATGGTATGATATCAAGGTTATTTACGATCGCATTAGCGGAAAGATGAATGTGTATATGAATAACGCAAAAATTGCTACGTGGACAGATCCTACGCCCTATACAAATGGCGGTTATATTTCTTTTAGAAGCGGTAATTGCAAATTTAGCATCGATGAGATAAAAGTTTATCGTTCGCGTCCTTCAACTATAAATGTAAGTGTGGGAAGCGGAATGGCAAACGATCTGCGCTATCAAAATCCAAGCCCTATACAAGCGGCAGGTAAAATAAAATCCATTTGCCAAGATACAGCAGGTAACCTCTCTCCCATTTTTTATTATGATCTGAATGTTGATTGGACACCTCCGTCAAACATAAGCACTGTAAATGATGGTGATGCGTTAGATATTTCTTCAGTAAACACTACAGATTCATTGCGCGCTAATTGGTCATTATCCGGCGATCCTAATTCGGGAATTGTACGTTATTGGTATAGTATTGGAACAGCTCCGGGAAGCACAAATACTTTGGGCTGGACAAGCAATTGGGCGGCAACTTCGGTAACGGCAAAAACCTTAACGCTTGTACAAAATACCATTTACTATTTTAATGTTAGATCGGAAGATGGTGCTGGAATGCTAAGCGGAATAACCAGTAGCAATGGACAAAAAGTAGATACAAATTTTGTTGCTACAAATTTAAATGGCGCAGAAGCTGATTCCTTCATCGACATCTACCCCAATCCTTTTAAAGATCAGTTATCGGTAAATATGTCTGTACCTATAGATTCGAAAGTGGCGATCACTGCCTTTGATATTTTAGGCAGAGAATTTAAGTTATACGAAGCCGAAGAAAGTAAAGGAAAATTGAATATCCCTTTAAGCTTTGATAATTCTATCATGCCTGCGGGAACCTATATGCTTAAGATAAGCGTGAACGATAAGGTTTACCAGAAAAAGATCATTAGGAGCAATTAACTTTTCTTAAGAGGTCTATCACAATAGATAGGAACTTTCATCGTTTCTAAACTATGAAAGCTAATATCCTTATAGCCTCCTTAAGTATCCTACTTTTATCCTCATGCGGTAAGTCGAAGCAAGACCCTTGTTTTGATTCAAAAAAAGAAGAATTTAAAAAGACATGCTGCTCGAATAGTGCCAATATCGAAGAGTATACTTTTCAAGGGAAAACTGTTTATGTATACGAGCCTGGAAATTGTGGCGCTGATATGACCAGCGAAGTTAGAAATGAAAAATGTGAAACCATGGGATACCTTGGTGGCATTACCGGGAATAACAAGATCAACGGTGAAGATTTTGCGAACGCTAAATTTGTAAAGACCGTTTGGTCCAATTAATCTTCCAACATAAAAATTGCTTCCGAGAGCTCGTTCACAGCTTTATTATTCTTTTGCTGCTTTGCAAAATCCAACCCTTGTTTGTAGCAATTAAGTGCCTCTGGTGTTTTTTTAATTTCCTCGTACAATTTGCCCAAGTGAAAAAACGCAGGGATATAATCCGGCTTAATGTCAATTGTCTTTTTAAATTGTTCTTCGGCCAAACTAAAATTATTATTCGCTGAATACTCAAGCCCTAACGAGTAATTCAAAAAAACATCCTGTGGTTCGGTTTGAAGCATGGATAAAAGTGCTTCTATCCTATTGATGCGTTCCATTTATTTTGAAACAGAAGTAAATTGTTTTAAGAAACGTACATCGTTCTCAAAAAACAAACGAAGGTCTTTTACTTGGTATTTTAGCATGGCAATTCGCTCAATACCCATACCAAAAGCGTAACCTTTGAATTTATTACTATCGATCTTACAATTATCTAATACTTGCGGATCAACCATTCCACAACCTAATATCTCTACCCAACCTGAATATTTGCAAACGTTACAGCCTTTACCCCCACACAATGTACAACTAATATCTACCTCGGCACTTGGCTCTGTAAATGGAAAATAACTTGGGCGTAAACGGATCTTTGTTTCGGCACCAAACATTTCTTTGGCAAAATATAAAAGTGTTTGCTTTAAGTCGGCGAACGAAACTTGCTCGTCAATATATAAACCTTCTACTTGATGAAACTGACAATGCGCACGCGCGCTAATGGCTTCATTTCGGTAAACACGCCCAGGTGAAATTGTTCTGATAGGCGGTTTTTGCCTTTCCATAATATGCACTTGCACACTGGATGTTTGTGTACGCAATACCATTTCAGGATCTAAACTTACATAAAATGTATCTTGCATATCGCGCGCCGGATGATTCTCGGGCGTATTCAATGCTGTAAAATTATGCCAGTCATCTTCTATCTCTCGTCCATCACTTACTGTAAAACCAATACGCGAAAAAATATCAATGATCTCATTCTTTACAATAGATAATGGGTGACGGCTTCCTAATTGTATGGTTGGATAACCCGGAGCTGTGTGATCGGCAGTTGCCGATTTTACATCCCCGTTTGAATGCTCGAATTTTTCTTTGAATTCATTAATGCGTTCTTGCGCCTTATTCCTAAGATCATTTAATTTAGCACCAAGATCTTTCTTTAGCTCATTTGGAACCGTTCTAAAATCATCAAATAAAACACTTATTTCACCCTTTTTACTTAACCATTTTATACGGTATTCCTCTACCTGCTCCCTAGTTTGAGCGGTAAAAGATTCAACCTCATGCAGTAAATTATTGATCTTTTCGAGCATACGATTTGCTTAATCACACAAATTTAATCAAATTTATAGTTAAAATGCGCCTAGTCACCTTTTATATTATTTTGATAGTCACGGCTTTAAAAGCTAATGCGCAATACATGCATTATAGCGTAAAGGATGGCGATACAATTAATATAGTGGATAAAGACAGCTTGCGTCAGGGTGTTTGGCGAACTTACTATTCCACCGGAAAATTTAAAGCCGAAGTGGTTTATAAGAATAGCAAAAAACAAGGTATAGAGATCCAATGGCACAATAACATAAGCAATTGCGTAAAGCAGGAAGCCTTTTATAATAATGGGGTATTAGATGGGCCAATTACTTACTATTCCAAAAATTGTAAAAAGGAATTAATTGAGACCTATAAGAACGGCGTGAAAGAAGGCTACGAAATTTCGTATCACAACAATGGGCAAATTAAAGCCGAAGGAAATTACAAAAAAGGAAATTTGGATGGTGTATATAAGATCTATGATAAAGCCGGAAAATTTTCGTTTGAAAGCAGAAGCACAAATGAAGAGGTTACATATGAACCAAACATGGAGGATACGGCCAATTATGGTGTTTACAAAGTGCTAGCCCGAAATGCCAAATGGAAAAAAACCATGATCGTAACTGATCTTACAGGGAGCATGTATCCTTACGCCAAAGAAATAAATACTTGGTTGAAATTACATTTTATGAGAGATACTGCCCAACAATATTTTGTTTTTTTTAATGATGGAGATAATAAAAAAGATGCTGCTAAAAAGATTGGTATCACAGGAGGAATATATGTTTGCAAAGCAAAAACAACTGAAGATCTTGTAAATACTATGAAACTTACCATTAAAAAAGGAGAAGGTGGTGATACGCCCGAGAATGTAGTAGAAGCAATTTTAACCGGATTAAAAAAAGTTCGCAAGCCAGATAATATTATTTTGATAGCGGATAATTGGGCAAAAGCTCGAGATCTTATTTTATTATCAAGAGTAAAAGTTCCGGTTCGTGTTATTTTGTGCGGCGTTTATGATGGCATGGAGATCAATACCGATTATTTGAATATTGCTTACAAAACACGTGGAAGTATTCACACCATCGAACAAGACATTACCGATCTGATCAATCAAACCTCCGGAAAAAAATTCAACATTAATGGTTTTGATTACATAATAAAGAATGGTAAAGTAATGGCTAACTAAGAGCCTCTTTGCAAACACATATATGCAGAAATAATTCGGTATTAAAACTCAAAAGTGATCTGTCCATCACCATCAAAAAAATCTTTTCCGCCTTTTAATTTTTCAGTAGCGCGACGATGTAATTCCATTGGAGAAAGGCCTGTTTTCTCATCGTCGCCCCCTTTTTTTGACAAAAACTTTTTAGCGTTCTTGATCTCTTCGGGTTCGCGCAAATTGATCTCTTTTACCTTGTAAGACGTGAGTTTTTTCCTTTGGCCTTCATATTCACCTCAGGCGAGAATTCCGTTAACTTGATAATTTCATCAGGAATAGTTTTACCTTTTTCTTTGTTGAATTTGATCTCAACAACCGGATTTATTTGATTTGTAATCAATTCAACATTAGACTCTTCGTGCTCGGTAATGATGATGGTTTTGTTAGTGATAGGTTCAGGTAAAAAACGTTTTGTGAAATACGATTTGCTTTCTCCATCATAATAAATACACGAAAGCAACTGCGTGTAATAATATTTTTCGATGATAATGATATCCTCATCAAAATGATTCACCAGATCGTAGGTATACAATTTGTAAACGCCCTTGCTGGTAATGGTCATGATCTTATCATCGCCAGCAAATTTACCAAGGTAAGTTCCGCGCTCTTCTTTATTTAAACGATGTGTTGTTTCATCAAACCAAATATCCTCTGCTCCAACAATAGCAACACCTTTTTCTTTTAAAACAGCTTTGTTTACGGTGTATTTTGTTACAATATTCCCTGCGGCCGTTCTTGCTTTTACAGGTAATTCCGCAAAGTCAACATCTAATTCTAATTTACGCACGCCGGTAACTGCTCTTAATATCACAGTTACTTTATCTGTTTCGCTATTTGGGTTTGCGCTGAACCAAAACACTGTACTGTCTTTATTTCCTCTTGTAAGGTCGTACTCTTTGTTAAGCGTTACTCCAACTACATTAAATCGCTTCATGAACACAATACCTTTTGGTCCGTCGCGATAGATCATATTATAAGTGGTCTTCTCGTCGTTTCTTTTAAAAATGGCTACGTGCAAAATATCTTTTCCAATAAATACTTTTTCAGATACCTTGAATACTTTCATTTTACCATCTTTACTAAAGGCAATGATCTCGTCCATTACACTACAGTCGGTCACAAATTCATCTTTACGTAATCCTGTTCCCACAAATCCTTCTTCACGATTAACGTAAAGTTTTTCTGTTGCCATGATCACTTCCGATTTTTCAATGGTCTCTAACTGCTTGCTTTCTGTTCTGCGCTCACGTCCTTTGCCATATTTGGTTTTAAGTGTTTTAAAATATTCAATGGCATACTCCGTTAAATTAGCTAAGCTGTATTTTACATTCTCGATCTTAGCTTCCAGATCTTTCATAAACTCATCTGCTTTGATACTATCAAAACGCGTGATACGGATCATTGGAATTTGAGTTAAGCGGTGAAGATCCTCATCGGTTACCTCACGAAGGAACTTGCGCTTATGCGGTTTAAATCGATCGTATAAATACGTATATAAAGTTTCTTTATTGGCGTACTTCTTAAAATCAATGTACATCTCATCTTTAATGAATAATTTTTCTAAAGATGCGAAGTGCCATTTTTCTTGTAATTCCTTTAATTCAATTTCTAACTCACGCTTTAAAAGCTCTAATGTTTTGTGAGTAGATATTTTAAGCATCTCACTTACGCCAATAAATTTTGGCTTTTGATCTTCAATTACGCAAGCATTTGGAGAGATACTCATTTCGCAATTGGTAAATGCAAAAAGAGCGTCGATCGTTTTATCAGTACTAATTCCCGGTTGTAAATGGATCTGGATCTCTACATCTTCCGACGTATTATCTTCCACTTTTTTGATCTTGATCTTTCCTTTTTCATTGGCAGCCAAAATTGAATCGATCAACGAACTCGTAGTTGTACCAAAAGGAATTTCGGTGATCACCAATGTTTTTGAATTCAATTCTTTAATACGCGCGCGAACTTTGACTTTTCCGCCACGTAAACCGTCATTGTACTCGCTAAAATCGGCAATTCCACCTGTAAAAAAATCGGGATAGATATGCGCTTTCTTTCCTTTTAAAACCTGGATCGAAGCATCAATTAACTCATTAAAATTATGTGGTAATATTTTACACGCTAAACCTACCGCAATACCTTCAACACCTTGCGTTAATAGCAAAGGGAATTTCATTGGTAATGTTACCGGTTCTTTATTTCTACCATCGTAACTTAAAACCCACTCGGTAGTTTTTGGATTGAATACTACATCCAATGCAAATTTTGAAAGACGCGCTTCAATATAACGAGGTGCAGCAGCGCTGTCACCTGTAAATGTATTTCCCCAGTTACCTTGGCAATCGATCAAAAGATCTTTTTGTCCAACCGAAACTAAAGCATCACCAATACTTGCATCACCGTGTGGGTGATATTTCATGGTGTTACCTATAAGATTTGCGACTTTGTTATAGCGACCGTCTTCCAACTCCCACATACTATGGAGAATACGACGTTGTACAGGTTTTAAACCATCTTCGAGTGCGGGAACAGCACGTTCTAAAATAACGTAACTGGCGTAATCAATGAACCAGTTCTTGAACATCCCCGAAACGTGCAATACGCGATCAACTTCACCGTGTCCGTCACCAGAAAATAACTGGTTATTGTCATTATCATCAGGGTTGTAGTTCTTCTTATCCTTCTTAGCCATTAAAGTACAGGTTCAATTAATAAACGTGCAAATATAATAGTTGAGGAGCGTTTTAGGTGTGAATAAATGGGAGGTTTACTAACAATCAACGGTTTTCATAAGAGGCTTGGCCTGAATTAAGCCTTTAAAAATCAATAGATTATCATTTTGCGCTTCATAAAGAAAAGCGATTCGCTTAAGCGAACCTTAAGCTTAGTGTTACTATAGGCGTTTATACCCGCCTTTTCTGAGCTATTGGCGTATCCAAAGATATCAGTAACCAAGTTCTTATAAAGCACTTCACCTTTAATGTTCTTTAAAGCAACATTAATGGTTAACTGCGCCAGGTCAAGATTAAAATTCCTCTGCAAAACATCGCTACTAATATCTTCAGCTGTATTCGCATCTAACTCTATCACATAATCGCATGCTTTAATATTATCAATGATCTTTATCTCTTGCCCGGTGAATTTTTGTTGAACATATTGCTCTATCATGTTCGTAGGAAGTTGCTTGCCGAAATTACTTTCTTTAGATTGAATAAAAATGCTGATCGGTTCAATGTTTACTTGCACTTTTAAAGCAGGTGTTTGAATAAATTGTTTTAAGAGTGTAATACTTGCTTTACCTACTGAATCGTTGGCAATTAACTTTTCAATATCAGGATTAAATGTAACTGATGATAACTGAAATTGCGGCTCAACACCATTGATCTTTAATTGGATCTCGCCGGTTGAGTTTGTTGCAACATGCTCCTCAATTTTTAAATACTCATCATCACTATTAAGGAAAAACGGAAAGTCGTTTAATGCAGCGCCATTGCTAGTATTAACTTTAAAAATGATCGCATTATAATTAGGCTGATACGGTTTTACAACTGGAATTACCTGTGGTTGAACAATTGTAATAGTTTGAAGTTGATTTTGAATAAGATTTGTTAGTTCGAATACATTATTAATACCGTTACTTTTAGTTGGGTCAAAAACGATCTCTTCATTTAAATACGGATTTAATATCCCAAAAGCTTGTATGCGTTTTTTTAAGGCTGCCGAAAAATTCTTATTCTTTTCATCAGCAAATGATAGAGCAATTAAATTAGCAGCTTTTGTAAGGGTGTTTTGCTTTTTTTGTTCCTTTCGTTTGGCATGCTCAGCTTTATCCAATTCATAATACACCCAGTATTGTTTATCATTCTCATAACTATCCACCATGGTATACCCTTCAATATTATCGGAGGCTGTTAATTTGATCATTGAATTAAAACTTTGATCAAAAGAAGTATTGCTTGACACACTATGTAATACCGAATTTGTTGAAATATCTACCTTTATCTCTGAGGCAAGATCAAATAAGGCGTTTTGTTTCGCTTCAGTTTTATAATCAGAACGACCTTTATCACCAACCCCAATACCAACATATTTGAAACCACTATGCGGACGATTGCTCACCCAATTAGGTGTTTTTGCTTCTAGAGTAGGCGTTGTGGATTGTTGTCCTTTTTTTTGGGCAATACTTACGTTACTAAATAGTAAAATAAGAACCAGATATTTAAAATATGTTCTCATCTTATTTTACGTAATTATTTAGGGTTTGAGAAAACACTTTAACAGCTTCATCATTAGCATTCGTTTCTAATTCCTGTTCGGTCTTCAAAACCTTGTTAGCTGTAAATAGCAATCTCCAATTCTTAGGATTGTATTGCGCCAATGGTGCAGTGGCTTGCGGGTTATAAGGCCAATAATCATCCAATCCACCTTTGGGAGCGTAAGTAAACTCGTTATATTCTACCTCATTAAATTTATTTATGGTGAGCGTTTGAAAGGTTACAATTTGATTGGTTAACGCATTCACCAATTTATATTTAAAATCGTATGAATAAATACGCTTTGATTTTACCTGAAAATAATCGGTGGCTTTAAACTCGGTTACAATAGTTGTATCGTTCTTTTTATACGTTACTTTTTGGAAACATTTTGAATTAGCTTTGGTAGGACCAACCACTTGCGATTTTTTATTGGTTACGTCAAATACATAAAAGAAATCAGCGCCCGATGCTTTGCGAATTGCCTGGATCAAATCCACATTTCCTTCAATATCATTACCCGGCAAATGCACAAATGGTGAATTGTTGATCACTTCAATATGTTTAAAATTAGTGCTTGCTGTTTGTGAGAAGTGATTAAAAAGATAATCTACTAAAACCGGATTTTGTGACGTTTTTGGCTGAAACATCAATAAACTTTTGGCCTGTTGTGCAGCACATAATTCGTAAAGCTCTTTTGAATCTTTATATGAATCTGTTACACCATGTATACTAGTTAATATCTTAAAAGCAGAGGTGTAATTCTTTCCTTGTATCATGGTTATAGCATTTTGATACATCGGTTCGCATGTGGCAGTGATTTTTAAAGACTTGTTCTTCTTGTACTCGGGCTTATACTTATTTACATTGTTCAAATACGTTAATGCCTCTGTATATTTCTTTTGTTTTACCAGTTCAGCGCCCTGGATATAATTTTTTTCGCAATACTTATCAATTGCTTTTTTATAATCTTCTTCATAAGCTGTTGGGTAATTCAATGTTACACTCAGCGCTTCAGTGCGTCCTGTAAAATTCTTAAGTTTCTCAAAGTTCTCAATAGATTTCTCATTTTGCCCGGTATTGTAATTTCTAAAGAACTCCGACGACATAAATGAAACATACTTCTGCCCTACTTCTTTTAATTTGATGCGGGCATCTACATTGGTTGGCTTTCGTTGCAACGACTCCAAATAGAATTCGGCTGCTTCGTTAACCAAACCTTGTTTCTCGAGCTTCTCGGCCGCCTTGAAGTACTTTTTGGTACCCGTGCAGGCCATTAAGGCTACAAGTAAAAGTGTTATTATTTTTAAACTGACTTTCATCTTAATTGAACATTGCTTTAGAGCAATGCACATGAAAATAACAAATTAATTGGGGGTTAAAAAAAGAGCATCTTTTTACGGATGCTCTTTTAAATGATTTGTATTGGATTATTGTTCGCTAGCCAATTTCTTCATTTCGGCATCAAAAATGTTTTGGAATTTTTGTTTATCATAATCCAATTTCAATTTTGCGTCGTTAGAGATCTTAGCGTCTAACTTTTCGAACACTTCTTTTTTACCTGATTCGATGGCGATCCAGTAGCTATAGCTTCCGTCTTGCTCTTTGAAAATTTTCTCGCCGATCTCTTTTACGTTCGACATTTCCAAATTTACCACCTCACGTGCTAACTCTTCAAATTTGTTCTCAAATTCTTGAGTGTTCCCTACAGTACGCTGGTTAGTGTACTGATCTGTTACTTTTTTCACAGTACTATTAATGTTACTAGCCATCTCAGATTTAGCATTTTGAAATGCGATCTTTTTAGCTGTAGCCAAGTCTGGAGACTTACCAATTTGTTTTGCTCTGAAATAGTTCTCATCGCTACGGAACTCTTTTCCACTAAATGGAACAGTGATCTCTACAGCGCCAGTTTCCTTCTGAACTGTTTTTTTCTTTGATTTACATCCAACTACGGTTAATAAAGCAATAGCAGGAATTAAAAGTAAGTTTGTCGTTTTCATAGTTTTTATTTTTCTTGTTTAAAGGTATTTCAATTGGCGTACCAAAGTATATAAAAGTAGGGTTTTTAACTGATATTAACTATTTAAATAGGTTTAGGCGAGCAAATTCTCCTCTGCATCGAGCTCAACACGCAGGTTATCGATAATAAATTCCTGCCTCTCTTGAGTGTTCTTTCCCATATAATAATTAAGGAGTTCCTGGATGCTGGCTTTTTGATCCAATAAAACGGGCTCAAGGCGGATATCCTTGCCAATAAAATGCTTGAATTCATCGGGACTAATTTCTCCTAACCCTTTAAAACGAGTTATTTCGGGCTTTGGGCCCAGTTTAGAAATAGCGGCTTTACGCTCTTCATCACTATAGCAATAAGCGGTTTCCTTTTTATTGCGCACCCTAAACAAAGGCGTTTGTAAGATCTTAACGTGGTTATTCTTCACCAGTTCGGGGAAGAATTGTAAAAAGAAGGTTAACAATAATAAACGGATATGCATACCATCCACATCGGCATCGGTAGCAATGATAATGTTATTATAACGTAGATTTTCAATGCCGTCCTCAATATTTAAGGCTGCTTGCATTAAATTGAACTCTTCGTTTTCGTACACTATTTTCTTACCTAGCCCAAAACAATTCAAAGGTTTACCCTTTAAACTAAATACGGCTTGGGTATTTACATCGCGCGTTTTAGTAATAGAACCACTTGCTGAATCTCCCTCGCATATAAACAAAGAGGTCTCTAAACGACGTACATCTTTTGTATCATCTAAATGTGTGCGGCAATCGCGTAGTTTTTTATTGTGAAGTGATGATTTTTTAGCGCGCTCACGAGCTAATTTTTGAATACCCGTTAATTCCTTACGTTCGCGTTCGTTAGCAATGATCTTTGCTTCAATGGCCTTTGCAACTTCTGAGTTCTTATGTAAAAAATTGTCGAGTTCCTTTTTTATAAAATCGCCAATAAAGCTACGTATGCTTTGTCCGCCCGGTGCAATTTCATTCGATCCTAATTTTGTTTTGGTTTGCGATTCAAAAATAGGTTCCTGAACTTTTACAGAAATAGCAGCAACGATAGATTTACGTACATCCGATGGTTCAAAATCTTTTTTAAAGAACTCACGAATAGTTTTTACGATCGCTTCTCTAAATGCACCTTGATGTGTTCCGCCTTGTGTGGTATATTGACCATTTACATAACTATAATATTCTTCGGTGTAATGTTCGTTGCTATGTGTCATAGCTAATTCAATATCCTCTCCTTTTAAATGAATGATAGGATATAATGTTTCACCGGTGATATTCTTTTCTAAAAGATCTTTTAATCCATTCTTTGATTCATACTCTGCTCCGTTCAAATACAATTTTAAACCTGTATTCAAGTAAGCGTAATTCCATATCATTCGATCCATGTATTCATGAACGTAATGGTATTTTTTAAAGATGCTATCGTCGGGTTTAAATTCAACCAATGTTCCGTTCTTTTCTCCGGTATTTGAAACCAAACGGTGTTCCTTTACTAATTCTCCTTTGCTAAATTCAGCTGTTTTTGACTGCCCATCGCGATACGCAGTTACTTTAAAATTAATAGATAATGCATTTACCGCTTTTGTACCAACACCATTTAAACCAATGGATTTTTTAAATGCGTCGCTATCGTATTTACCACCTGTATTCATTTTAGAAACAACGTCAACCACTTTTCCTAAGGGAATTCCACGTCCGTAGTCACGAATAGAAACAATTCCTTCCTTTACGTTGATCTCGATCTTATCACCTTCGCCCATCATAAATTCGTCGATGCAATTATCCATTACCTCTTTTAGTAATACATAAATTCCATCATCGAAGGCGCTTCCATCTCCTAACTTTCCAATGTACATTCCGGGACGTGTACGAATGTGCTCTTTCCAATCAAGGGATCGGATATTGTCTTCTGTATAATTTGATTTTGCCATAATGTTATAAATTTTAAATGTTGAATTTTAAATGTTGAATGAGTTAATTCACAATTCAACATTTAAAATTCAAAATTCTATTAATCTCCACCTAAAAAATTCCCTAAAATTCCACCTTCTTCTTTTCTTCTTCCACCACCATACGAAAGTATTCTTCCTGCTAATCTGCTAATTGGTAAAGTTTGGATCCAAATTTTTCCCGGTCCACGAAGTGTTGCGTAAAACATTCCTTCGCCACCAAACAATGTATTTTTTACACCGCCCACAAATTGTATATCGTAATTTACTGTACTTACAAAAGCAACTATACATCCTGTATCTACTTTTAATAGTTCGCCGGGCTGAAGATCTTTTTCGATCACATGTCCGCCACTATGCACAAAGGCCATTCCATCGCCTTCTAATTTTTGCATAATAAATCCTTCACCGCCAAATAATCCAGTTCCTAATTTCTTTTGAAATTCAATTCCAACCGCTACGCCTTTGGCCGCGGCTAAAAAACTATCTTTTTGGCAAATCACTTTTTCGCCCAATTTTGAAAGATCTAAGGGAATTATTTTTCCGGCATATGGCGCTGCAAATGTAACTCGGCGTTTATCCTGAACTGTATTTGTATACACTGTCATAAATAAATTCTCACCGGTTAACATTCTTTTTCCGGCCGAAAATAATTTATCTAAAATTCCTTTTTCATTTCCATCGCCGAACAAGGTTTCCATTTTGATCCCATCGTTCATCATCATAAAACTTCCCGGCTCTGCAATTACCTGTTCTTGTGGATCAAGTTCCACTTCCACACATTGCATTTCTTCGCCGAATAATTTATAATCTATTTCGTGATTTTTCATAAAACAACTTTAAACATTAAACCTAAAATGCATCACATCTCCATCTGCTACAACATATTCTTTTCCTTCAACTCTTAACTTTCCGTTGTCTCTGCACGCAGCTTCTGATCCTAAAGTAACAAAATCATTATAGCTCATCACTTCTGCTTTAATAAATCCTTTTTCAAAATCGGTATGAATTACTCCGGCAGCTTGAGGTGCTTTAAATCCTTTGTTAATGGTCCATGCCCTAACTTCTTTTACTCCTGCGGTAAAATATGTTTGAAGATCCAATAATTTATAAGCCGACTTAATTAATTTATTTACGCCCGGCTCATCTAATCCCATTTCAGCTAAGAACATTTGTTTTTCTTCATATGTTTCTAAAGAAGAAATTTCGCTTTCCATTTGCGCAGTGATAATTAATATTTCTGCATTTTCTGCCTTCACTGCTTCACGAACAGCTTCAACATATTTGTTTCCGGTTTTTGCTGATGCCTCATCCACATTACACACATACATCACAGGTTTAACTGTAAGTAAATGCAGATCCTCAATAAATGGCAATTCGCTTTCTTCTAAATGACAAGCGCGCGCTGATTTTCCACTTTCTAAAGTTTCCTTTACTTTTAAAAGGACATTAAATGTTTTTACCGACTCTTTATCATTACCGATCTTAGCTGCTTTTTCAAACTTTTTTAATTTTACTTCAACGGATTCAAGATCTTTTAACTGCAACTCGGTATCGATGATCTCTTTATCGCGAACAGGATTAATATTACCATCCACATGGATGATATTATCATCATCAAAACAACGCAACACATGCAAAATGGCGTTACACTCGCGAATATTGCCAAGAAATTTATTTCCTAATCCTTCGCCTTTACTGGCACCTTTCACCAAACCTGCTATATCTACAATTTCTACGGTAGTTGGCTGTATCGCTTGCGGTTTTACCAATTCTGCCAATTTATTCAAACGCTCATCAGGAACGGTGATAGTTCCCACATTTGGATCAATTGTACAAAAAGGAAAATTTGCTGCCTGAGCTTTTGCATTACTCAAACAGTTAAACAAGGTTGATTTACCCACATTTGGCAATCCCACAATTCCGCATTTCAAAGCCATAAAAATTCAATTAGAAGAAGGCAAATATACCAATAACACCAAGGCTTTTAAAGCGAAATTAAGCTAAGGGAGCTCATAGTTTTCAACATTAATTTTTGTTTTTAACAAAGCAATTTGGCTTGTTACTTAATAGTATTTTTACCGTTATTTCATTGAAAATGACCAACAGTATAGGAAACAAAGAGATCGCTCAACAGATCAGAAGAGACATTGTAAGAATGGTTCACGCCGTTAGTTCAGGCCATCCGGGTGGTTCGTTAGGTTGCGTTGAGTATTTTGTTGCCCTTTACGGAAGCGTTCTAAAACACGATGCAAAAAATTTTACAATGGACGGAAAGAACGAAGATCTGTTCTTTTTGAGCAATGGTCATATTAGTCCGGTTTATTACAGCACACTCGCTCACTTTGGATATTTTCCCGTTAAGGAATTAGCAACTTTTAGAAAACTCAATACACGTTTGCAAGGACATCCAACTACGCACGAAGGTTTGCCGGGCATTCGTATTGCATCGGGCTCGTTAGGACAAGGCATGAGCGTTGCCATTGGAGCAGCTCTGGCAAAAAAATTAAATAAGGACAATAGCATTGTTTACTCCTTACACGGCGATGGCGAATTACAAGAAGGGCAGATTTGGGAAGCAGCCATGTATGCTGCCGGAAATAAAGTTGATAATTTGATCTGCACAATTGATTATAACAAACGTCAAATTGATGGCGACACAGATAATGTTCTTCCACTTGGAGATCTTCGCGCAAAATTTGAAGCCTTTGGTTGGACCGTTCTAGATATAAAGAACGGAAATGATCTTGATGAAGTTATCAAGGGATTGAATCACGCCAAAACATTTATTGGCAAAGGGAAACCAATTATGAATCTCATGCATACCGAAATGGGCTTTGGTGTTGATTACATGATGGGAACTCACAAATGGCATGGCTCTGCACCAAATGATGAGCAATTAGCAAAAGCTCTTGCACAAATTCCTGAAACTGTAGGAGATTATTAATGAAGTACGATCTACGAAGTTAGAAGGACGAATCTGAATTTGAAACGTACGCGAAAATATTTTGTTCTCCTATTCATTCTAACTTCGTCGTTCGTTACTCTTCGTTCGCAAGTAACAAACCGCATTCTTTTTATTTTCGACGACAGTTACAGCATGTATGCGCCGTGGAGCAGCAGCAATTCGAAAATTGATGTGGCCAAAAAGGTAATGGCAGAGTTTTTAGATAGCTTAAAGAATATTCCTGATCTTGAAATTGCATTGCGTTGTTACGGACATCAAACTTATTTTAGACCCACAAGGGATTGTAAAGACACAAAACTAGAAGTGCCGTTTGCGCCGGTTAAAACCAATTACCTTAAGGTAAAACAACGCATTTTAAAATTAGATCCAACCGGAACAACACCCATTGCTTATAGCTTGGGAGAATGCGCTGCAGATTTTACACCAAAAGAGAACGTAAGAAATCTAGTTATATTGATCACCGACGGTATTGAAGAATGTGGCGGAAATCCTTGTGAAGTATCATTGCAATTACAAAAAAAAGGGATCTTCTTAAAGCCCTTTGTAATAGGTGTTGGATTGAATGTAAATTTTGCCGATGTGTTTGCTTGCATGGGGAAATTTTATGATGTGAGTAATGAATTAAACTTTAAAGATGTTTTAAAGTTGGTTACCACAGAAGCTTTAACGCAAACCACGGTACAGGTTGATCTATTAGACATCACAAAAAAACCAAGCGAGAGCGATGTTGATATGACCTTTTATATTGCAGGCACGAATACCGTTAAGTATAATTATTTACACACCATTAATGTAAAAGGCAATCCGGATACTTTAGTTCTTGATCCCGACTTGCAATATGATCTTGTAGTGCATACTATTCCTCCAATTGAAAAGAAAAATATTAGCATTACCCGAGGAAAACACAATACCATTCCTTTAAATGCGCCTCAAGGTTTTTTAAAATTAGAATTAGATGGTCCTATAGGAAAGAACTTTCCTGCCACTGTTGTTCGTAAAGCCGGCGATATGACTACACTTATTGTTCAGGATTTTGGGAAAACGGAGAAACTCATCGTTGGCAAATACGATCTTGAGATATTAACACTTCCGCGTATCAAAATGAATGATGTCGAGATCAAACAAAGCATAACCAATTCAATAAAAATACCAACCAGCGGACTGGCCTACATTAAAAAGCTAAGCGAAGGCTTTGGGAGCATTTATACCGATGACGGAAAAAATGTAGAATGGGTTTATAACTTGAATCAGAAACTAACAAATGAAATTATATATTTACAACCCGGCAAGTACAAAGTGGTGTTCAGGTACCAAAACGCAAAAGAAACTGTGCAAACCTTTGAACGCAATTTTGAAATTAAAAGTGGGCTTACACAAAACGTACAATTATATTGATATTTTATGCTTCTGAATAAATACAGTTTTACCGAAAAAAAAGATACCCGCTCAGGATTTGGTGCAGGGCTTAGCGAATTAGGAAAAAGTAATCCTAACGTAGTTGCCTTGTGCGCGGACCTTACAGGATCGTTAAAAATGGATGCGTTTCAAAAATCTCATCCTGAACGTTTTTTCCAAATAGGAATTGCTGAAGCAAACATGATGGGTATTGCAGCAGGTTTAACCATTGGCGGTAAAATTCCATTCACAGGCACATTCGCAAACTTTAGTACTGGCCGTGTTTACGATCAAATTCGTCAAAGCATTGCATACTCTCACAAAAATGTGAAGATCTGCGCTTCACATGCGGGTTTAACTTTAGGAGAAGATGGCGCAACGCATCAAATATTAGAAGATATTGGTTTAATGAAAATGTTGCCTGGCATGGTTGTTATTAATCCTTGCGATTATAATCAAACCAAAGCTGCAACTATTTCCATTGCCGAGTATCATGGTCCGGTATATTTACGTTTTGGAAGACCATCTGTTGGGAATTTTACTCCCGCCGATCAAAAATTTGTGATAGGAAAAGCAGTTCAATTGAACGAAGGAAAAGATGTTACAATAATTGCTACCGGGCATTTAGTTTGGAAGGCTATTGAAGCAGCCGATGCTTTAGAGAAAAAAGGAATTAGTGTTGACTTGATAAATATTCATACCATCAAACCATTAGATGAAGAAGCTATTTTAAAGTCGGTTGCAAAAACAAAATGTGTTGTAACTGCCGAAGAGCATCAAATGAATGGTGGTTTGGGTGATTCTGTTGCACAATTATTAGCACGCAAACATCCGGCTCCGCAAGAGTTTGTTGCAGTAAATGATAGTTTTGGTGAAAGCGGAACACCTGACGATCTGATGAAGAAATACGGTTTAGAATCGGTAAATATTATTGCTGCTGCCGAAAAAGTTTTAAAACGTAAATGAGATCACTTACCCTACTTTCGATCATCGTATTTACTTTGGTTTCGTGTAGTGATCCTGAAAAACCAAAAGTAGATGATGCTCCTTCACAAGAGACATTAATTGCTATTGATACCATAAAGAACCTTCCTGCTGTTAAAGATTCAACAACACTTGTTTTAATGGGCAGAGGAAGTGAACCCGGATGGATCTGCGAGTTTTATGCAAACAGAGTTCGTTTTGTTTACGACTATGGTAAGGACAGTATCATTATTAAAGGAATGAATTTTACTTATCAAATAGAAACTCCTAACGGTTTTGAATCATTCAAACTAGAATCTCTTCGTAAGGATACCATTTTTGAAACCTTGCCCGGTCCGTGTACCGAAGAAACTACCGGCGAATCACGTTCCATGAAAATGCAGATCACAGTAGGCAAAAAGACCTACAAAGGCTGCGCTTGGGTTCCAAAATAAGCACAATTTTATTTTTTAGAACAAAAGCATATTTTGATATTTAATGTGTAATTTTACACTAATCAAAAACTAAATATCATGAAAGTTTCAGTAGTTGGCGCCGGAAACGTAGGCGCATCGTGTGCAGAATATATTGCACTAAATCGTATAGCAAGTGAAGTTGTTATATTAGACATTAAAGAAAATTTTGCGGAAGGTAAAGCATTAGACTTAATGCAAACTGCAACTTTAAACAAATTCAATACAAAGATCAGCGGTAGCACCAATGATTATGCAAAAACGGCGAACAGCGATGTTGTTGTAATTACCAGCGGTATTCCTCGTAAACCAGGTATGACCCGTGAAGAATTAATTGGTATCAACGCCGGAATTGTAAAAGGTGTTACTTCAAACGTTTTAAAACACTCTCCAAACGCTATTATTATCGTTGTAAGTAATCCAATGGATACAATGACCTATTTGGCTTTAAAAGATAGCAAGATACCTAAGAATCGCATTATAGGAATGGGCGGAATTTTAGATAGCTCGCGCTTTAAATGTTATTTATCAATGGCATTAAATGCCCCTGCAAGTGATATTTCGGGAACAGTTATCGGCGGACATGGTGATACAACTATGATCCCTTTAACACGTTTAGCAACTTGGAACGGAGTTCCTGTTTCAAATTTCTTAGCAGAAGATGTATTGAAAAAAGTAGCTGCTGATACAATGGTTGGTGGTGCAACTTTAACCGGAATGTTAGGTACTTCAGCTTGGTACGCGCCGGGTGCTTCGGTTGCTGCTTTGGTTGATTCTATTTTAAATGATCAAAAGAAAATTCATCCTTGCTGTGTTGCTTTAGATGGCGAGTACGGACAAAAAGATATTTGCTTAGGTGTTCCGGTAATAATTGGTAAGAACGGTTGGGAAAAGATCGTTGATTACAAATTAACTACCGATGAGCAAGCTGCATTTAATAAGAGTGCAGAAGCTGTAAGAAACATGAATAATGTTTTGGCTGAGATAAAAGCGTAATTAAACACTCATAAAAAGAAAGCCTCGAGAATTCCGGGGCTTTTTTATTTCCTCACTTCAAATGTCCTGAAATTTTTCAGTTCTCCCTCTTCACTATTTACCTCCGACACTTTTGCTCTGGGAGAACCCAAATAACACCAATCTATGAACTTGCTTAAATTCTCTTGTTCGCCTTCCGCTTCTACATACACCGTTCCGTCAATTAAATTGCGTATAAAGCCCGTTAAATTCAATTCATGAGCTTTTGCCTGTGCGGTTGCACGGTAACGCACGCCCTGAACTTTTCCCTTAATAAAAATATTATAATGTAATTCCAGTTTTTTCTATGATTGATTGTGCATTGGAGGTACCAAGCCATTTAAACGCCTCATTTACATTTGAAAATAGTTTAGTGCTAAAGTGAGGCTTATGTAAAGTTGTAAATAAACCAGCCATTAGTTTTTGAGGCAAACCACTATAAATTATTGCGAATTTCTTAAATTTTCTATTGTATTCATTATTTGCCATACAACTAAAAACTTCCTTAGGTATATATTCAAAATTTAAATTTCTACCGTCAAATAAAACTACAATTTCTTCCGCGTTTGAAACTTCGTAAATTAATTTATAGTTTGCTAGGGCATTCTCATAATCAATAGGGGCTTCCCTCTTCAGAATTGATACTACAATTTTTTCATCCATAAAATAATGAATGTCGGTTAGCGGGTCATTCTTTATATGCGTATAATTAATCCTTTCCAAAAACTATTTATTTGCAAACTCTCTATGATCGGTTTTATAAAGATCGTCCTTTGTTAGCGTTTTAAAATAATTGAATGTGATCTTTAAACCTTCGGCCCTATTTACTTTAGGTTCCCAGTTCAATATTTTTTTTGCGAGAGTAATATCAGGTCGACGTTGTTTTGGATCATCTTTTGGAAGTGGTTTCGATATCAGCTTTTGGTTTGCTCCGGTTAGTTTCAAAATTTCCTCTCCAAATTCTTTTATAGTGATCTCGTCAGGATTTCCAATATTAACCGGCAAATGATAATCGCTTAACAACAAACGGTAAATTCCTTCTACAAGATCATCTACATAACAAAAACTGCGCGTTTGACTTCCATCACCAAACATAGTAAGATCTTCGCCGCGTAATGCTTGGCCAATAAATGCAGGTAATACTCGTCCATCATTTAGTCGCATGCGAGGTCCGTAGGTATTAAATATTCTTATAATGCGAGTTTCCAATCCGTGTGCATTATGATAAGCCATGGTAATTGCTTCCATAAAACGTTTGGCTTCATCGTAACAACTGCGTGGACTAACCGGGTTTACATTTCCCCAATAATCTTCAGTTTGTGGATGAACAACAGGATCATCGTATACTTCGCTCGTAGAAGCCACTAATACGCGCGCTTTTTTTACACGTGCTAAACCCAAAACATTATGCGTTCCTAAAGAAGAAACCTTTAATGTTTGAATGGGAATTTTTAAATAATCGATTGGTGATGCAGGTGAAGCAAAGTGTAAAATATAATCAATATCGCCCGGAACATGAATGAATTTAGAAACATCATGATGATAGAATTCGAAATTCTCCAGTTTAAATAAATGCTCAATGTTCTTAAGGTCACCGGTAATGAGATTATCCATCCCAACAACTTTATAACCTTCTTTTATAAAGCGGTCGCATAAATGCGAACCTAAAAATCCGGCTGCACCGGTAATTAAAATTCTCTTCATTTTGTTCTAATACCTATACAATAATAATCGTAACCTAATTTTTTCATATCACCTGCGTCGAAAATATTTCTGCCGTCGAATAATATTTTTTTATTCAAGCGCTTGTTCACCTCATCAAAATCAGGAACTCTAAATTCAGGCCACTCAGTAACCACCAATAAAGCATCCGCTTTATTTAATGTATCGTACATATCTGTACAATAAGAAATAGTATCTCCTAAAATACGTTGTGCCTCGTGCATAGCAACAGGATCATAAGCTACAACACTTGCGCCCGCCTTCAATAGTTTTTCAATGATCACCAAAGACGGCGCTTCACGCATATCATCTGTTTTTGGTTTGAAAGACAATCCCCATAAAGCAAATGTCTTTCCTTTTAGATCATTATTATAGTGTGTTCTCACTTTATTGAACAAAACTTCCTTTTGTGCATCATTCACTTCTTCTACCGCATTTAAAATGCGCATGGTGTATTTATTCTCTTTAGCAGTTTTGATCAATGCTTTCACATCCTTTGGAAAACAGCTTCCTCCATAGCCAACACCAGGGTAAATAAATTTGTGGCCAATACGTCCATCACTCCCAATTCCTTTACGAACCATATTTACATCTGCGCCCATGATCTCGCACAAATTAGCTACATCGTTCATGAAACTAATTTTTGTAGCTAACATGGCGTTCGCTGCGTATTTGGTCATCTCTGCCGAAGGAATATCCATAAAAATAATTGGATGCCCGTTCATTAAAAATGGTTTGTATAATTTACGCATGATCTCTTCCGCCTCTGCTCTATCTGTTCCAACAACAATACGATCGGGTTTCATAAAATCCTCAATGGCCGCACCCTCTTTCAAGAACTCGGGGTTTGATGCCACATAAAAATCCACTTTTGCAGAACGCTTATCTAATGCATCTTGAACCGCTTTTTTTACTTTTATAGAAGTGCCAACAGGAACTGTTGATTTTGTAACTACAACTAATGGATTGGTCATGTGCTCGCCAATAGAAGCGGCAACACCCAATACATATTTAAGATCTGCAGAACCATCTTCATCAGGAGGAGTTCCTACCGCAATAAAAACAACTTCTGCTCCTTGAATACTTTCTTTTAAAGATGTTGAAAAATGCAAACGCTTCTTTTCAGAATTCTTAAGCACCATTTCTTCCAAACCGGGTTCGTATATGGGAAGAATTCCTTTATTTAAATTCTCGATCTTTTTTTGATCTATATCTACACAGGTAACATCAACACCTACTTCCGAAAAACATGTTCCGGTAACTAATCCTACATAACCTGTACCAATTACTGCTACTTTCATAAACTATTTACAAAATTCTAAAACACTGTCCGTAATAAATTTTAAGGTCTCATTACTTAACTCTGTATGCATAGGTAGTGAGATCACGCTGGCACACAATTTCATGGTGATCGGTAAATCCGCTTCTTTGTTTCTATCACTTTTAAAAGCATTTTGCTTGTGCAAAGGAATTGGATAATAGATCATACTTGGAATATTACGTTCCGCCAAGAACTCACGTAACTTATCTCTGTCAACACCATTCAACTTTAAGGTATATTGATGAAACACATGTGTTGAGAATTTTGCACGAGTTGGTGTTTTGATCTTTGGATGATTTGCAAATGCTTTATCATAAAAATCGGCCGCATTATTTCTTGCCTTAGCGTAATTATCTAATTGCTTTAATTTTACTTTTAAAACAGCCGCTTGAATTGTATCTAAACGTGAATTAACTCCCAATACATCATGAATATATTGTTTGCTTTGCCCATGATGCGCTATCATTCTTAATTTTGCCGCCAATTCATCATCGTTGGTATACATGGCACCACCGTCACCATAACAACCTAAATTCTTACTTGGAAAAAATGAGGTACAACCAACATTTCCAATAGTACCGGCTTTCTTTTTACTTCCATCGGCAAACATATAATCTGCACCGAGCGCTTGCGCCACATCTTCGATCACAAATAAATTATGCTTTTTTGCAAGCGCCATAATAGCTTCCATGTTGCAACATTGTCCGTACAAATGCACAGGAACAATAGCCTTTGTTTTTGGTGTTATTTTTTTCTCGATAGCCTCAATGCTAATTTCGAAGGTGTCTTCTTTTACATCTACCAAAACGGGAATTAATCCCAATAACCCAATAACTTCAGCAGTTGCTACATAAGTAAAATCAGCGGTGATCACTTCATCGCCCGGCTTTAATCCTAAAGCCATCATGGCAATTTGAAGTGCATCAGTTCCATTTGCGCAGGGAATAACATGCTTAACATTTAAATAGGTCTCAAGATCTTTTTGAAATTCTTTAACGGCCGGTCCATTTATGAACGCAGTATTATTTATCACTTCCTGGATCCCTTTATCAACGTCCAACTTGATCTTCTCATATTGAGATTTCAGGTCGACCATTTGAATTTTTTGTGCTGTGATCATTCTTAAAAAATTTAGCTAATATACTTAAATAAATTGAAGAAAAGAGGAGAAATTTCCTTAAAAAAACTTGCGCATTGCGCTGCTAAACCAACCGGGTAATTTACATAGTTTATTGGTGGCTTTATCAATAATGGCGAGGGTAACAAAACCTGTATTTAAAAGGTCTCCATGCTGATTAAAACATTCATATTCAAAATTAACTTTAACACCCGTAGGCATTTCAGTGATGCGTGTAACAATGGTTAATTCATCATCATAATACGCGGGTTTTTTGTATTTGATATTATATTCTAGAACCGGCATCATGATCCCGCGATCTTCAACTTCCTTATAAGAAAATCCTAAAACACGCATCGCATCAACACGACCTACCTCATAATACTGCGCGTAAATTCCATAATATGCATAACCCATTTGATCGGTCTCGCCGTATCGCACTCGTATTTTGGTTTCAGAAACGATCATTGTAATTTAACTTTATGTTATGCTTCGTTAGAATTTTAAATGTGGTTCAAAAATGAACTATCTTTGCAAAGATAATGATATGTTGAGGAAAACCGGAATATTTGTTTTGCTTTTTTTACTGGCTCTTTCGGCTTGTAAAACACGCTATTCGGTAAGTAAAAAAGAAGCTCAGCATCAAAGTCTCAAAAGCGCATCTTCGTCAGTAAAATTTGATAGCATTATTTCTCCTTACTCTAAAATATTGGGAAATGAAATGCAAAAAGAATTGGTTATGTGTAATGGTGAACTTACAAAAGACGGACACGAAATGACCTTAGGGAATTTTGTTTGCGACGCCGTAAAATGGGCTTATGATAGTATTGCAAAAGCCAAACAAAACGTGATTGTACTAATGAACCGCGGCGGATTAAGAACAAGTATTAATAAAGGAATTGTTACAGTGAACTCGATCTTTGAATTGATGCCTTTTGATAATGAGATAGAGGTTGTAACAATAAAAGGTATAGAATTAGAAAGTATCATAAAAGCTATCATAGAGAAAAAACACGCTTTCTTAGGGATGAAGATCCGAAAAAGTAGTGAAGGTATTGCTGCGGCGATCGATCTACAAAGTATTAAATCCAATAATGATTATGTGATGGTTACATCTGATTTTTTGGCGAACGGTGGTGATGGATTCACGTTTGGAAAAAAGGCCTTGAGTTCAAATAAATTAAATATGAAGGTGAGAGATGCCATCATATTTTATTGCATGCACTTAAAATACATTGGTAAAACAATTTCTCCTTATAAAGATGGGCGACTGGAAATTTCAGAATAGACGATCATTTATAAAGTACGCTTTAGGTACTGCGGCGGGTTTTTATTACTTGCCGGCATTTGCGCAAGATAAATTATTGCGCGAAAAAGGCTTTGAAAAACTCACCATTTTATACACCAACGATCAGCACAGTCGCATTGATCCTTTTCCTGAAAATGATGCCAAACACCCTGGTGAAGGAGGTTTTTCGAAACGTGCAGCGGTAATAGAAAAGATCAAAAAAGAAGAGCAAAATATATTGCTTTTAGATGCCGGAGATATCTTCCAGGGCACTCCCTATTTTAATTATTTTCAAGGTGAACTGGAGTATAAATTAATGAGTTTGATGCAGTACGATGCGGTAACTTTTGGTAATCATGATTTTGATCTTGGCGTAGAAAATATCATCAAACAAATGCCTCATGCCGGTTTTGATTTTATAAATTGTAATTATAATTTTAATGATACTGATCTAAAAGATCACAAAAAAATAAGTCCATACAAGATCTATAAAAAAGGAAATATTAAAATTGGGATCTTAGGTTTAGGAATAAACTTGGATGGTTTAATTGCGCCAAAACAAAGGCAAGGGTTAATATACAATAATCCTATTGAACATGCAAATAAAACCGCACATGCTTTAAGAATACAAGAAAACTGTGATTTTGTTATCTGTTTATCTCACCTCGGTTATAAATATGATAACGATAAAGTTAGCGATGTTGTGCTTGCAAAAGAAACAGAAAATATTGACCTTATCATTGGTGGTCACACACATACGTTTTTAGACAAACCCTTTAAAACCCTTAACAGGCAAGGGATTGAGGTTCAAGTAACACAAATGGGTTGGGCAGGTATCTGGCTGGGCCGCATAGACATATACTTTTGCGATAAACGAAAAAAGATACTGCAAAATAACTCTGCCCAAGGGATATAGTAAGGAGTAGAAAAATATTTTAAAGCTCCAAATTTTTAGGTGAAATTTTCCATAATTTTTTTTTGGATTTTTTGTTGCTAAAACAAATAATACAAGTATATTTACAAACACGTTAAAGTTAATTCTACGTTTCCACATATAGTAATAACATTTTTAAAATTTTGAAAGGGTAATGATAATGAAAGAGAAAACTGCAGAACAAGTATGGGCAGGGTGCATCCAGATCATCAAAGATAATGTAAGTCCGCAAAATTTCAAGACCTGGTTCGAACCTATTAAACCGATCAAGGTAAGCGAAAATATATTAACCATACAAGTTCCCTCACAGTTTTTTTATGAATGGTTAGAAGAGCATTATATCAGCCTAATTAAAAAAGTAATTAAAAAAGAATTGGGTCCTGAAGGAAAATTAGAATACAATATCATCATGGATAATGCTTCAGGTAAAACTGAAACACCTATCACTTTCAAGTTACCTAACATTAACACGAATTTAAAGAATCCTTCTGTATCGATGCCAATCGATATCAGTAATAGTACTATTAAAAACCCATTTATTATCCCGGGTTTAAAAAAGGTACAAGTAGAATCTCAATTAAACCCTAATTATAGTTTCGATAATTTTGTAGAAGGCGATTGCAACCGCTTGTCCCGCAGTGCAGGTTTTGCTGTAGCTCAAAAACCGGGCGGAAATGCTTTTAACCCATTATTATTATACGGAGGTGTTGGATTAGGTAAAACTCACTTAGCGCAAGCTATTGGAATTGAGGTTAAAAAGAATTTCCCGAACAAAACTGTGTTATATGTACAGTCGGAAAAGTTCATCACCCAGTTCATCGAATCGATTAAGAACAATAATCAAAATGATTTCATCCACTTCTATCAAATGATAGATGTATTGATCATTGATGACGTACAATATTTTGCAGGTAAGGATAAAACACAGGATGTGTTCTTCCATATCTTTAATCATTTACACCAATTAGGAAAACAGATCATCTTAACCGCTGATCGTGCACCGGTTGATATTCAAGGAATTGAGCAACGTTTATTATCTCGTTTCAAATGGGGCCTTAGTGCTGATCTTCAAGCTCCGGGATTAGAGACCAGAATTGCCGTATTAGAAAAAAAGGTTTATAACGAAGGTATCCAGTTACCAAAAGAGGTTATTGAATATTTAGCGTACAGCATCACTTCTAACGTTCGCGAATTGGAAGGCGCTTTGATATCCTTATTAGCACAATCGAGCTTGAACAAGAAAACGATCACTTTAGAATTAGCTAAAGCTATGATCGATAAATTTGTGAAGAGTACAGCACGCGAGGTGTCTATCGATTATATCCAAAAAGTAGTTTGCGATTATTTCGACTTAGCTATTGATACCATGAAATCAAAAACACGTAAACGTGAAGTGGTTCAGGCTCGTCAAATTGCTATGTATTTTGCAAAAAATATGACAAAATCATCTTTAGCAACCATTGGGATGCATTGCGGAGGTAAAGATCATGCAACAGTATTACATGCTTGCCGTACGGTAAATAATTTAATGGATACAGATAAACGCTTTAAAGCTTATATAGAAGAACTCGAAAAGAAAATAAGCATCACTAACTAAATTTAAAAAGCCCGACCATGCGTCGGGTTTTTTGTTGCTTTACTACATGCACCAACCAAAGGATACCAAAAACGCTCTTGAAAGATTCAAGGAAAAACCTTTTAAAAAAAGATTCATCGTTTTTGTAACGTCAATTATTACGTGGATCTTGTTAATGGTGCTAGTTTCAAGCCTCACTTCAGGCACTTATACATCTTATAGCTTTCAAGGTTACTGGATAGCCTCTTTGTTTTTTGTTTTTGCAGCTTTCAAGTTTTGCTTTAAAAGAGAGTTTTGAATTCCTGATCTACGCGTGAGAGGCAGAAACCACAGAGGCTCTTTGCACTTCACAGAGGTTTACACAGAGTTCACTGAGAAATGTGCCTTTATGGGGGCACGCACAAATAATAAAATTGAAAAGCTCTACTTCTGAATAGTAGGCAAATCTTTCTTAGATCGCCACATCATGTAAAAGCCAAATAGCACAAAAGGAATACTTAATAGTTGGCCCATGTTAAAGGAAAGGTTATTTTCAAATTCAACCTGGTTCTCTTTAATAAATTCCACAAAAAAGCGAATGGTGAATAATGCTACCAGTAAAAGACCAAACATAAATCCTTTACCTAAATTATCACGTTTATATTTCCAAAGCCAATACATGACGATGAATAACACACAATATAAAAGTGCCTCATATAATTGTGCCGGATGACGAGGCACTCCATCAATTTGAACAAAAATAAAACCAAAAGTAATATCGGTTTTTTTACCAATTATTTCGCTATTCATCAAATTCCCAAAGCGAATTAGCATAGAAGCCAAGGGAACAACCACCATTAAACGATCGAATAACCACAACAGATCCTCCTTTTCTTTACGACAGTACAAAAAGGTGCCAATAACAATACCAATTGCGCCGCCATGACTTGCCAAACCTCCTTCATATACTTTAAGCATATTTAAAGGGTGTGATAAATAGCCTTCTTCCAACAAATTTCCTTGAACATCAAAAACATCCCAAAGTGGCCCAACAAAGTTATAAATATTAATGACTATTTTTGACCACATGATCAATGCGGCCATATTTGCAAGCGGCGAAGGCACCAATGCAGAAAATCTTATAACATATTTTAAGAATGACACCCGTATTAAAATAAAACTGGTAATCACCAATAAAGATACGGCAGGCGTTATTAAACGAGCCGAAGATCATAAAAAAACGGTTCAAATAATAAGCAAAGAAGCGCTTACGAATTATACCGATAAGATCATTGAATTTTTAAAAGGCGAAAAAATAGACCTCATTATATTAGCAGGTTTTTTGCTAAAGATCCCCGAGAAATTAGTAAAAGCATTCCCCGATAAAATTGTGAATATCCACCCTTCCCTATTGCCAAATTATGGCGGTAAAGGAATGTACGGCATTAAAGTTCATGAGGCCGTAATTGCCAATAAGGACAAAGAAAGTGGCATCACCATTCATTTTGTGAATGAGGAATATGATAAGGGGCGTATCATTTTACAAGCTAAATGTGCCATTGACACGAATGATACAGCTGAAGATCTTGCAAAAAAAGTACATACTTTGGAATATGAATATTTTCCTAAAGCTATAGAAAAACTGCTATAAGCCGTTAATAACTCCATCTTTCAAAATTTGTAAAATCAATTATCTTTAGGTCTTATGTCGAAAAACAAAAAACCAAAGCAAAAGTTCCTATTTGAAGAAGTATTGGCTTTTTTGCAACACAATTACGAAAAATCATTTAACTATAAACAAATTGGCGCGGCTATGGAAATAAATTCCGACAGCGAACGCGCGCAATTAATAGAAACATTGCAAGGCCTTAAACAAAATGGTTTTGTTGTTGAAAAAGAACTTGGCAAATTTACCATCAAACAAACTCGCAATTATTTAACCGGCACTATTGATTTTACAACGCAGGCAACTGCCTTTGTGGTTATTGGTAATGATCAGGATGACGTATTTATTCCTTTTAAGCGCACCAAAGACGCTTTGCAAGGTGATCTGGTGAAGATCGTTTTAAATTCAAATCACAGGGGTAAACGTAAAGAAGGGGAAGTGGTAGAGGTTTTACAAAGATCCAAAACCCAATTTGTTGGTACAATAAAATTATCCCAGAAATTTGCATTTGTTATACCTGATAATCACAAGATCCATGTTGATTTTTTTGTGAATTTAACCCGAATAAAAGGCGCTAAAGAAGGGCAAAAAGTTCAGGTAAAACTATTGGAGTGGAAGCAGGGTGATCAAAATCCGATGGGAGAAGTAATTGAAGTGTTTGGTTTTCCGGGCGAACACAAAACCGAGATCCACGCTATTATGGCCGAGTACGGTTTACCTGAAAGTTTTTCTGACGAAGTAGAATATTACGCGCGCAAGCTTGATCTAGAAATAAATGAGAAGGAAATAAAAAAGCGCAGAGATTTTAGAGATATTACCACATTTACTATTGACCCATACGATGCCAAAGATTTTGATGATGCTTTATCATTAAAAAAATTAGATAATGGTAATTGGGAAGTTGGCGTACACATTGCCGATGTAACGCACTATTTAAAACCGGGAACTGTATTAGATAAAGAAGCAGTAAATAGAGCAACCTCCGTTTACTTAGTTGATCGCGTGATACCCATGTTGCCCGAAGTGTTAAGTAATTTTGTTTGCTCGCTTAGGCCTAAAGAAGAAAAATACACCTTTAGCGCGGTGTTTGAAATAACCGACAAAGGCCAAATAGTTGGTGAGTGGTTTGGTAAAACAATTATCGATAGTAACCGACGTTTTACTTACGAAGAAGTTCAGGAAATAATTGAAGGGGCTGATGGCGAATACAAAGACGAAATATTAATACTAGATCGCCTTGCTAAAATATTACGCGCCGAACGAACTGCAAAAGGATCCATATTTTTTGATAAGGCCGAAGTAAAATTTAAGTTAGATGATGAAGGTAAGCCTTTGGGTGTTTTCTTTAAAACGCAAAAAGACGCGCATAAATTGATTGAGGACTTTATGTTATTGGCCAATAGAAAAGTGGCCGAATACCTTGGTAAACCAAAAGATGGTGAGAATAATAACGCGCCAAAAGGCAAAAAAGATGGCGACAACAAAAATTTGTGCGTTTACCGTATTCACGATGCACCAAACGATGAAAAATTAGCAACTTTAAGTGGCTTTGTGGCAAAATTTGGATACAAAATGAATTTAGGCTCCAAACAAAAATCGGTGGATAGCATCAATAAATTATTAATTGATGTGAAAAACAAAAAAGAGCAAAGTATTATTGAATTATTGGCCATAAGAAGTATGCCAAAAGCTATTTATACTACTGATAATGCAGGGCACTATGGTTTAGGTTTTACATATTATACGCATTTTACTTCACCAATAAGAAGATATCCCGATGTAATGGTACATCGTTTGCTGGAAGCACGTTTAAATAAAGAGAATTATTCTAATCAAAAAGAATTAGAGAACCTATGTAAACACAGCAGCGAAATGGAACGCATGGCTGCCGAGGCAGAACGTGCATCCATTAAATTCAAGCAGGTTGAATTTATGAAAGATAAAATTGGGGAGGAATTTGCCGGTGTTATTAGCGGTGTTACCGAATGGGGAATTTATGTGGAGATCATTGAAAATAAATGCGAAGGCATGGTGCGTGCAAGAGATATGAAGGGCGATAGTTATTATTTTGATGATGAAAATTACAGATATGTTGGAAAGAACTCCGGAAAAATTTATGCACTTGGCGATACTGTAAATATCATTATTAAAAATGCCGACCTGGTTAAAAAACAATTGGAGTATGCTTTTGTTGACCAAGAAGAAAGTTCGAAAAAGTTTGGCGACAACAGAAATGAAAAGTCGAGAAGATCGGGTGATAACAAAAATGAGAAGTCGAAGAAGTTTGTTGATCATAAAAAAAGAAGAGGGCGTTAGTCAGTTCTCGATACGATTTTTGCAAGAGGCAGGCAAAAATCACTCGAACTGACAAGTCCACTCATTTCGAGTGAAAAAATGCGCCTCTTTTCATTTTTTTGTATCGAGAAATGACAGGTCAAGAGCGTAAAAATTCCATTTCTAAAAACATTATATTTGTATCATGAAGTTTGTTAAGCTCTCTTTTCTTATTTGTCTTTCAGTCTTTGCATTTGCGCAAAAGATAGATACAGAGCTTACCTATTTGGTAAATCCTTCTAAGGCGAAAAGCAATCCTCCTGTGTTAATTTTATTGCACGGATATGGAAGCAGCGAAGGAGATCTAATTGAAGTAGCAAAAACGCTAGATGAACGTTTTCTTACATTTTCGTTACGCGCGCCTTTTAAAGGCAGCGAAGTGGGTTATTCGTGGTACGAGTTAACCCGCACGCGCACTAACGAACTTACAAGCAATTATGCCGAATTAAAACAAAGTAAAGCGAAGATCTTATCCTTTATAAGCAACGCATGCAAAGCCTATAAAGCCGATAGCACCAAAGTATTTTTAATGGGTTTTAGTCAGGGTGCAATTATGGCGTATGATATTGCTTTAACCAGTCCGAAAAAAATTGCAGGTATTCTTGCTCTAAGCGGCAGAATGCTTGAGGATACAAAAACAGCTATTGCAGAAACAACCTCGGTTGCTAAACTTAAATTTTTTATCGCGCATGGCAATTCTGATAATGTGATCAGTATAAAAGAGTCGGAAAAAGCTACGGAGTTTTTAAATACAAAAAATATTAAAGAAGTTACTTATAAGAAATACGAAATGCCCCACTCTATTTCGGGCGCCGAGTTAAACGACATCAAAGTTTGGCTAAAAAAGCAGATCACTCCTCCCGAAAAAGCTAAAAAGTAGCTTAAATTAATTTTTTGTATATTTATTTGTTCAAATTTAAGCATGAAAAAACTCGTCCCTTTTCTTTTCATTATTGGCGCAGTAATTACAATTAATAGTTGTCGCCGTGATAATTATCAAGCCATTTGTTATGGTAATGATATACAACCTATTCTTACACGCAGTTGTACAAATGTTGGATGTCACAGCGTTGGAAGCAAAGCGGGTGGATATGCATTTACAACTTATGAAGGCGTTATTGGCGCTGTAATGACAGGTAATGCCGCAAAAAGCGAATTATACAAAGCCATTAAAGGTTCGCATCCCGAAATGCCAAAAGAAGGCACACCACTTACTCGTAAAGAAGTAAACATGATCAAAGCCTGGATAGATTTTGGCGCTGAGGATTGTGCATCCACTTTAACCGTTGCAAGTAATTGCGATACAGTAAATGTTACGTACGATTCGCACATCAAACCTTTAATGACCTCTTTTTGTACAGGATGTCATTTTGCAGGGGGTACAAGCCCTACTTTAGATAATTATAATGGTGTTAAAGGGGCTGTAAACATAGGTTCGTTCCTTCCTGCGGTGAAACACACGGGCGCAAAACCAATGCCTCAGGGCGGTCAAAAATTAAGTAATTGCAATCTCCGTAAAATTGATCTTTGGGTACAGGCAGGAATGCCACAATAATAAAAAAACCCTCGATATGCTCGAGGGTTTTTTTTATACCACAATTTCGTCCATCTCTTTATTAAAGAAATGATACTCCATTAATCCATAACTTTCTGCAGGCTGCACATCTACCCATTGGTTAAAGTCGCGTTTCCATTTATGCTGCTTGCTATTTCGTTTCCACCAACTTCCCTTCTTAATATAAGCCTCAATGTATGGATGCACTTGAAGTGTTACTTGTTTTTCGTTTTGTTCCTTAATAATAAAGCGTAAGGTGTTCTCTATTTGATCAACAAATAATAAACTTGGCTGTGCTTTACCGGTTCCGTTGCAATTAGGACAAGTTTCCATTACCTCCACATTTATTTCGGGACGTAAACGTTGACGAGTGATCTGTATCAAACCAAATTTACTTGGAGGTAAAATATTGTGCTTAGCACGATCCGATTTCATTTCCTCCTTAAGCTTGTCAAATAATTTTTTACGATTATCGGGGCTATGAAGGTCAATAAAGTCAACTACAATAATTCCACCCATATCGCGCAAGCGTAATTGGCGCGCAACCTCAACGGCGGCTTCTAAATTCACTTCAAACGCATTTTCCTCTTGGCTATTATCACTTTTTGCACGGTTACCACTATTTACATCAAACACGTGTAAAGCTTCGGTATGTTCGATCACTAAGTAAGCACCCGTTTTCATGTGCACGGTTTTTCCAAACAAACTCTTAATTTGTTTTTCTACACCAAATGCATCAAAAATTGGAACTTTACCATCGTAAAGTTTAAGGATGTTTAATTTATCGGGGGCTATACTTTTTAAATAAATTTTAAGGTCTTCAAAAACTTTAGGGTCATTTACATGAATGGCATTGAAAGATGCATTTAAAAAATCGCGTAAAATAGAATTGGTTCTATCCATCTCACCCAAAACGCGAACCGGAGGCTCTGCTGTTTTTAATGTTTTGTAACACTCATCCCATTTTTTAATAAGGTCATTCAAGTCGCCTTCTAATTCAGCAACTGTTTTTCCTTCGGCAACAGTACGCACGATCACACCAAAATTCTTTGGCTTGATACTTTGCATTAATTCTTTTAAGCGATTTTTTTCTTCAAAATTTTTGATCTTTGAAGACACCGAGATCTTATCGGTAAAAGGAATAAGTACGATGTACCTTCCTGCTAAACTAATTTCGGTGGTTATTCTTGGTCCTTTGGCACTAATAGGTTCTTTGGCAACTTGTACCAATAAATTAGCTCCGCTTTTTACAATATCATTGATCTTACCATCCTTTTTAATATCGCTCTCGTGTTTAAAGTACATGAGGTTGCTTACATTCTGTTTTCCGGCCTTAACGGCTTGAACGTATTTAATAAGCGATTTTGCTTGGGGGCCCAGATCAAGGTAATGTAAAAAGGCATCTTTTTCGTATCCAACGTCGATAAAGGCGGCGTTTAACCCGGTCATAACCTTTTTGGCCTTTCCGTAGTAAATATCGCCCACCATGAATTTGGAACCGCTTTTTTCGCGATGAAGCTCAATCAAGCGCTTATCGCTAAGTAGTGCAATTACAACCTCATTTGGCGTTGAATTAATTATTAATTCGTGACTCACGCTATAATGTTTTAGTTAAAAATAGAAGGCACAACATCTCACCACATTGATCAATGGTTAAACGACCTGCTTTCTCTAATAAATGAAAATGCTAAAACGAATAAGCGAACGCTCGTCCGTATTAGGTTCTCTCCTAATTTAAAAACAACCGAAAGGTTATTTTTTCTTATGGCGATTCTTTCTAAGACGCTTTTTGCGCTTATGGGTCGCCATTTTATGTCTTTTTCTTTTTTTTCCGCTTGGCATAAAAATTTGTTTTACGTTAATACTCTATTTTAATTTCAATTGCTTTATGTATTTTTCTACTTCCAGTTTAGCTGTTGGGTCGGTTGTTTTAGCAGCATATTGCTGCAACACTTCAATTGTTTTGTTTACATCATTCATTTGTTCGTATATATCGGCTAGATGTAAATATGCCTCTATATAATTTGGATCGAGCTGTAGTACTTTTTTGAAACGTACAATGGCTTTATCGGTTTGATTACTTTTTACTGAGAAGAAAGCGAAAGTGAGTTGCAATTTTATATTGTTGCTATCCTTTTTTTCGATCTCCTTTAGCAAAGTTACACCGTCCATTGGTGATTCAGTTCCTTCAACAAAACAGGATGCCATCATTATTTGCGAATCGATATTTCCAGGTTCTTGTTTTAAACCACTTTTAAAACAACGGATAGCGCTTTGAAATAATAAAGGGCGCTCGGTTTCATCCTTGATGAACTGAACGCTGTAGTAATACCTGTTTCCGGCTGTGAACCAGTCGGCAGCTTTATTAGTGCGTTCGGCTTTTTTCTCGAGGATATAACTTGCAAGATCAGGACGTTTTAATTTATCCCAAAAACGCGCAAGAGAATCAGAGAAAACAATATCTTTTTGAGCAGTTTTTTCAAACTGATCGGCTTGTTTTTTTAAGCTTGGCTCTAAAGCTTTAGAGGCGATGCTCAAATACATCTCCACATTGCTTTTAAAATCGATGTTGGCTTTTGAAGCCATCTTGTTTTCCTTTGATCGTTCACTAGAAACGATCTTTGGAGCAATAAATAAAAGAACGAACAGACCCAAAGCCCCAACCGATAAAACTATTTTAACTTGTTTCGGGCTCATTTATTAATTTTTATCTATTAATCGTCGTTTTTTGGTTCCGGTTCAGCCGACTTTACATTACGCTTTACACGCTCAGAAAATGTCTTAGCTGGTTTAAATGCAGGGATGTAGTGTGCTGGTATTACAACCGTTGTATTTTTTGAAATATTACGTCCAATTTTCTCGGCACGTTTTTTTACTACAAAGGTTCCAAACCCGCGTAAATACACGTTTTTTCCCTCTATCATAGAGTTACGAATGGTTTTCATAAATGCCTCAACAGTAGCTTGTACGGCAATTTTTTCTACACCTGTTTTTTCAGAAATTTCGTTAACAATGTCAGCTTTTGTCATCTCTCAATTTATTTAGAATCAGTTAATTGTACACTTTAAAATGGGGAGCAAAGATAGTATTTTAATTAAAACCAAAAAAAATAAATCAAAAAATCGATTAAATTCTTGAAATTTGATCCTACAATGACTTCCTTTTTTGGCGATACTTTGTTAAAATGGTACTTGGCCAATAAAAGAGACCTGCCGTGGAGGCGTACAAAAGACCCCTATAAAATATGGTTGAGCGAGGTTATTTTACAGCAAACACAGGTCATTCAGGGCCTTTCTTATTATAACAAGTTCGTTCAAACCTTCCCTACAATTAAGCATTTAGCCAAGGCCAAAGAAGATACCGTTTTAAAGATGTGGCAAGGGCTAGGCTATTACTCCAGGGCCAGAAATTTACATACAACAGCCAAAATGGTGGCTACTATATATAAAGGCGTGTTCCCAAAAACCTATGATGAGATACGTTCATTAAAAGGAGTTGGAAGTTATACGGCCGCGGCTATTACAAGTATGGCATATAATATGCCTTATGCAGTAGTGGATGGAAATGTATATAGAGTATTAAGCCGTGTATTTGGGATAAGCACGCCTATTAATGGTACAAAAGGAGTAAAAGAATTTCAGGAATTAGCGGATGCGTTGATTTTAAAAAAGAAAGCCGGTTTATATAATCAAGCTGTTATGGAATTTGGCGCGAGATATTGTAAACCTACAAATCCGGATTGTGAGAATTGTGTTTTGAATAGTAAATGCCTTGCATATTCATTCAATAAAGTAACACAACTACCTGTAAAACTTAAAAAGATAAAGATCAAAGATCGCTACTTTAATTACTTTTTACTTGTTGACAAGAACAAAAATGTGATCGTACATCAACGCAACAAAAAAGATATTTGGCAAGGTTTGTTTGAATTGCTTTTAATTGAAACAGAAAAAGAAACGGATCTTAAAACACTCCTTAAAAGCAAACAACTAAACCCATTTGGTAAAAATTTTGTGGTGGAAGATATTCATAAAGAATACAAACACATTCTCTCGCATCAACATTTACACAGTCACTTTTACGTGTTAAAATTCAAAGGCACATTTACCACAAAACATAATACAATTGCCTTAAAAGACATTCAAAAATTGGCTTGGCCAAGGTTAATCGAGAAGTTTCTACAGGTTGCTTCCTACGTTTGAAAATTGTATATACCGAAGGAAATCGGGTTTTGGAATTTTATTGTCTGATTTCTTCGGCATAACGGTAAGTACGCTTCGTTTTTTTAAAAAAACTCAGCTACTTTCCGTATATTTGATAAAAAATAACTCATGCAAAAAACGCTTATTTTATTAGCCGTTCTTGTTGTTAGTGTTCAAACATCTATTGCTCAAATTTATAAAGCAAAAGATGGCTCTACCAATATCACTTTCTTTTCAACCTCGCCATTGGAAGATATTACCGCAACCAATAAAGGAGCTATTATCGTTTATAATTCATCAACCAATGATATCCAGATACGCGTAAGCGTTATCAATTTCAAATTCAAGAACGGATTAATGGAAGAGCATTTCAATGATAATTACATGGAGACCGAGAAATTTCCTAACGCTATTTTCAAAGGTAAGATCAATGAAGCAATAGATATGGCCAAAGACGGGGAGACCAAAGTAACCGTTACAGGTAAAATGGAAATGCATGGCGTAATAAAAGACGAAACCTTTAATGGAACAGTTACAAGAAGCGGTAACGAAATAATGATCAAAACAAAATTCAAGATCAAGTTGGTAGATTATAGCATCAAAGTTCCATCATTATATGTAAAAAATATTGCAGAGATAATTGATGTTGATGTTGTGAGCACATTAGAACCCTTTCAAAAAAAATAACCTCTAACTTATGAAGTTCCTTTACGCCCTGCTTCTTATTGGTCCAACTTTTTTATCAGCGCAAGAAGATCTTTTAAGCCTTGTCGCAGAAGAGCCTAAGAAGAATGAAAAAGTATACGCTACTTTTAAAACCTTTCGTTTAGGAAATGCTCAAACCATTGAAACCGTAAAAAAGAATCATTTGGACTTTAGGATAGCTCACCGTTTTGGTAATATTTATAATTCAGATCTTGCAAACCCTATCAACGAAACCTTCCAAAGTTTTTTTGGGTTTGATAATAATAACGATATCCGTTTCAGTTTTGATTATGGGGTAACCGATGATATAACAATTGGAATTGGAAGAAGCGCTATGGGCAAATTATTTGACGCAAGCCTTAAATGGAAACTATTGAAGCAAACAACCAATTTTAAAGTGCCGGTAAGCATTACATTTTTTGGCGACCTAGGTTATACCTTTGCTCCCACTTCGGTTATTTATGGCGGTATCAATAAAAATTTTAAAACGAACGAACTGCACCGCTTTAATTACATAAGCCAATTCATTATTGCCAGTAGATTAAATAAATCCTTCGCGTTTGAGATATTACCTACATACGTTCATCGCAATTTTATCATGCAACGCATTAATTCCAATAATGACGCGGAAGATGTAAATGGATTTTTCTCTTTAGGTTTTGGCGGAAGGATAAAGTTAACTAAACGCTTAAGTTTAATAGGTGATTATTTCTATAACTTTGCGAGCTTTTACAAAAATAATGATGCTGTAAAAATGCCACTTTCGTTTGGTTTAGAGTTAGAAACAGGCGGACATGTATTTAGCTTATTCTTTACCAACGCCGGTGGCTTGATAGAGAATAATTTCATCCCAAACACATTTGACAGCTGGAACAAAGGCCAGGTAAAGTTTGGATTCAATATCTCACGAACATTTGCTTTATAAATATTGTGTACGAGCATATCTTTAGCGGGCATAATTTAAACCCGGTTAACGACTATCCTATATTCAATAATAGTTCGCCGTTAATGTGGCCTTCTATTATCCTCATCATTTGTGTTGGCCTTTTTGTTTTCTTGCGCATCACTACTTTTCCTAAGGTTGTTAGTGTTTTACGTTCATCAATCAGCATGCAATCGGTAAAACAATTGGAACGTGAGGAATTCAATCCTTTTAATCCAACCTCTTTTGCACTTTCACTGTTATTTGTTCTGATGTTGTCGTTTTTTCTCTACAAAGCAAATAACGAGTTTCAGCAATTACAGATATTAAACCAAAAAAGTGACCTCATACAATTCGCATTTTTTATTCTATGTGTTTGCATTTTTTTACCGATAAAGTTTGGGATAAGAAAAGTGGTGGGTCATATCAGTAACGAGCCTGCTTTAACCAACGAGATCTTCTATAACAATTTAGTGATCAATCAATCGCTGGGTATTTTATTATTACCTATCATGATCATAATAGAGTTTAGCCACTTAAACCCTGTTTACTTACTTGTTTCAACAGGCATAATCATTACCACTAGCCTGTTCATTAAGCTTTATAGAGGTGTAGTATTCAGTTTATTTGAAAATCGTATCGGATTATTACAAGTTTTTATATATCTTTGTGCCTTGGAAATTTTACCTTTCTTGGTTTTTTTAAAATTCATAATGACAAACTTTTAATCCTTGGGTATGGCAAAAAAGACAAGCAAAAAGATCAAAAAGAAAGCCGTGCCTGCTCGTTCCAAAAAATCGGCTAGATCGGTAAAGGCAAAAGCTAAAAAAAGTACGCCAAAAAAAGCTGCTAAGAAAAAAGTTACTAAAACAAAGTCCGTTAAAGCAATAAAGGCTGTAAAGCAAACGCTTAATAAGCCAACCCATAAGCCCGAGAAAATAGCTAAGCAAAAAGAATTCAAAGAAACCGCATTGGTTACTCCGGGTACAGATGAAAAAAGGATACGTAAGTCGAGTAAGAAAAACATCATAGCGCTTCCTCCGCCTCCTAAAATTGATGTAAGTAATCATCCAAAAACAAAAGTAAAGAACATACTCATCTCTCAGCCAAAACCAATAGAGACAGAGAAGAATCCATACTTTGACCTTGCAAAAAAACACGGACTTACCTTAACTTTTCGTCACTTTATTAAAATAGTAGGTTTATCTCCACAAGATTTCAGAATGCAACGCATTGATATTTTGGAGCACGGTGCTGTTATTATGACCAGCAAATTAGCCGTTGATCATTATTTCAGAATCTGCAACGAAATGCGTTTAACTGTTCCTGAGAACATGAAGTATTTCTGTATCAACGAACAAACCGCCTATTATCTTCAAAAATATATCCAATACCGCAAGCGTAAGATCTTTTTTGGGCATGGAACCATTGTTGATCTTGTAGATGTTATCCGTAAAAATCGTAACGAAAAATTCTTGATACCTGTTAGTGATGTTCACAAAGAACAGATCGTTGACTTTTTAGATGAACTGCATATTACTTTCACAAAGGGTACTTTTTATAAAACCACGTGTGCTGATCTTAGCGATATGAAAAACTTACAAGATTTTGACGCGGTGGTATTCTTTACGCCAATGGGTATTCGTTCGCTTAAACAAAACTTTCCTAACTTAAAACAAGGTAATTTACGTTTGGCTGCTTTTGGTTATGCTACCGCTCAAATGGTAAAGGAATTAGGGTTCCGCTTGGATATTTTTGCGCCAAATCCACAAAATCCTAGCATGTCGGGTGCTTTGGATACTTATATTAAGGAAGCGAATAAGCGATAGTTTTCGTTTAGCCACTAATTTCACGAATTAGCACTAATCTTGGTTTATAAAAATTACACTAAACTGTGTGTAAAGTTGATTCAATTAGTAAACACAGATCAGTGAAATATTATGGTGTATCATACAAACAGATTAATGAAATTCGTGTAATTCGTGGCTTAAATTAGTCGGCCCACACTTTAGTTCCCTCGGTACAATTTGTACAAATGTCAATTTCTTTCCGGCTTTTTAATATGCTTTGCCTAAATACATGGTAAGGTTCGGAGAACCAAACTTCTTTAAAGGTACTATTTGTAAGATCGCCTAATTGATACTTGGCATCCTTATCAAAACAACACGGAACAATTTTTCCATCCCATGTTATTACACAAGCTTGCCACATACGCCAGCACTGATCTAAAAGTCTGTTTTTAATTTCCCACTTACCACTACTATTCTTTTTGTAACGCGAGAGTGCTTCGTTTTTTGGGATCATGCCTTGGCTATTCTCAAAATCGTAGATCTGTGCGGTTTTTATTCTAACAAAATCTGCACCCATATCCGTACCTAATTTTTTAATGCTTTTTACCTGATGCTCGTTCGACCGAAACGCTACAAATTGAAAAACCACATAAGGCTTTCGGCTTTTTAATTCCTTTTTCCACTTAATTATGTTTTGAGCGCCGGCTAACACTTTATCTAATTGTCCTCCTACTCTATATTGCTCGTAAGTTTCTTGCGAAGTACCATCAATAGAGATAATGATCTCGTCTAAACCACTTTGAATAGTTTGCTTACTTACCTCATCATTTAAATAATGTGCATTGGTGCTAGTAATGGTATATAAATTATTGTCTGATGCTGTTCTCACCATCTTTAAAAAATCGGGATTCAAATAAGGCTCGCCTTGAAAATAAAAAGTAAGGCTATGCACGTGTTTTTTGATCTGCAATACAAATTTTTTGAACATCTCAGGATCCAGCATTCCGGTTGGGCGCGTAAATTGCCGTAAGCCGCTTGGGCATTGAGGACATCTTAAATTACAACTTGTGGTAGGCTCAATACTTAATGCAAATGGCAATGCATTGTGATAGTTTTGTTTTAAAAGTTTAGAATAGAAATAGGACGCTAAAAGTTTATTATAATTATAGATCTTATAAAGACTTAATTTTTTAATTATGTTAACGTAATAATGCAATTATTGGCGCTCCGGTCTCTTAAATTGTTTTACTTTTATACAAATTTAGTGAATGAAGTACAATTTACTTAAAATATTAAGCATTGCTATAATTGTACTCGCTTTTGATCGTTGTGCGCAGATCGGATCGCTAACCGGAGGCAAAAGAGACTCTACACCACCAAAATTATTACTTGCCACACCCGAATTAAAGACCACAAACTTCAATAATGATGTAGTTACGCTCAAATTTGACGAATATGTTCAGTTGCGCGACCTCAACAATCAATTAATGATCAGCCCTAAATTAAAAACGCGTCCCATAATTGAAGCTTCAGGCAAAAACATCATCATTAAATTCGATAAAAGCGAACTTCTTCCAAACACCACCTACCGTTTTTATTTTGGAAAGGCCATTTGCGATATGCATGAGGGCAATCCACTAATTAATTTTAGTTATATCTTCTCAACCGGAAGCAGTATTGATTCGCTCAACTTAAAGGGAGAAGTAATGTCGGCGCTCAAAAATCAAAAAGAGAAAGATGTTGTGATCGGTTTGTATTTTAACAAAAACCTAACCGATAGCTTTGCTTATAAACAAACGCCCGATTACGTTAGCACAACAGATGAGCAGGGAAAATTCAAGATCAGTAATCTTCCGGCAGCTGATTTTAGATTGATCTGTTTTGTAGATAAAAACAAGGACTATATATATAATGGAGCGGATTATGAGCAAATAGGATTTTTAAAAGATGTGATCCAGATTAAAAGTGACAGCTCGTTCAAACTTGATCTTTTTAATGAGATCCCACATAAGACTTTTATAAAGAAAGTTGTTATGAATGAGAACGGCAAAGGCTTGGTGATCTTCAATAAAAAAACAAAAAACAGCATATTATCGTTTGATGGCACCAGAAACGAAGACCTATATCAATTAAGATCAGAAGCCGAATCGGATACCACCGAGTTCTATTATCGCAACTTTAAAGACACTTTATGGTTGAAAGTAAAGTATGGAAATGACCAGATAGATACTTTAAAACTTAAAGTGCCGGTTATTAGAGTGAGGAATAAGGCGAACATGAAACTAAGCGGCAATATATTTAGAAGCACTATAAATTACTTTGAAAAGCCAACCGTGAAACTGAATCATTGGATAGACAGCACTAAAACCAAATTAGAAAGAATGAGCTTGATGAGTAAAACCGACACCATGATGGGTAAAACTAAACTCAGCATTAGTTGGTTTGGATGCGATCAGTTTGTGATCAATAATGTACTTAAACCCAAAGTCAATTACTTCTTAAAAATAGATACGGGTGCTTTTAAAGGTTATAATGGTTTTAATAATGACAGTATCAAAGTTCCATTCACATTACTTAAAAAGTCAGATCTGGGAAGTTTGGTTTTAAAAATAACCTTTAATAGTAAGCACGCATATGTGGTTCAATTATTGAATAACGCAAATAATGTGATCAAAGAAGATCATGCTTCGTTCAGTCTTTCGGCAAGCAACACTGCAACTATTACATTCAGAGATGTTGCAGAAGGAACATATCGTGTGCGAATTATCTATGATATTAATGAAGATCATGTATGGAATACCGGAAATTATTTGAAAAGAGTTTATCCCGAAAAGACCTACATTTTTGAAAAATCAATTAAAATACTCCCGGATTGGGAAGTTGAGCAAGAATTTTCTTTAAAAGAATAATTCTTTATTAAGGCTATAAATTGATGAAATACGTGCGGTTTTTTTCTTCAACATCATACAAAAAAATAATACTCCATCCTCTGCATCACCTATGTTTACTATACACACAGCGCATGCAAGAAAATAATTTTTTGTTTTATTTTTTTATTCGAGTTCATTTTAAGCTTGCGCTAAATATTCGCTATTAACAATTTCAACAATTTGTTGTTGAAAAGATAAGTGCTTAATTAGTAGATAACAATAAATAATTTATTTACTTCGTATCAATAAATCTCAAAAACAAGAAACCATGGCTAAAAAAGCAACAAAGAAAAAAGCTGCTCCTAAGAAGAAAGCAGCTAAGAAAGCTTCTAAAAAAGGAGCAAAAAAAGCTAAGCGTCCTGCGAAAAAAGCAGCGAAACGTAAGCGCTAAGAAAATAATAAAAACCCCGGCTCTGCCGGGGTTTTTTGTTTTACGGGGATCTCTTACTGTCTTTTTGTAGTTGAACATCGTTTTAAAAGTCCAAATCCCATTTAATAGAAATCCCATCTGACTTTTCTATATCTACTTAAATCCCTATATTTACTTCCATAATACAAAAAACGATATGAAAAAATCCTTAATTATAGTTGTAAGTGCCGCAAGTTTATTGTTCAATAGCTCATGTGGCGATAAAAAAAACGAACAGGAACCTATTGTGGCTCCAGCAGGAATGCATGTGCTTGATCTTACTAAGTACGGTAAGTCATTTGCCATCTTTGTTCCGGATACAGTTCAAAACAAATTAACAGTGATCGAGCAAACTTACGGTGCTTTAGAGATCACGTCAGGTACAAAGTTTGCCATCTCTATTTCGGAGCAACCTGAAGATCTTGAACTAAAAAAGAAGGAAGTAAAAGAAGACGAGGTTAATAAAGTAAAGAGTTTTATAGTTGAAGAGCCAGCCGCTATCATGTGGGAAAGCGCTATCACAGATTCTGAATTCCACTTTATCATTAATGTAAAGGTTGGCAATGCCGAATATCATATTAACGATATGAATAATCCTGATGGTAAACCTTACGATAAGGAATCAGTTCAAAAGATGTACGACAGTGCTAAGAACATTAAAGAGATCAAAAAGGAAGTGCCAAGCGCTTAATTAGTGTTTGCGCGAAAAGTCCATTTTCTTCGTTATGCGAATTTTTCAAAATCCTCATTTACCCATAGTAAACTCCGGTTTTGAAAAATCTGCAAGCCTCGAAACTGAACTTTTCACATCAAACACTACTTTTTCTGGTAGATAATAATTAAGACTCGATATAAATAAGAAAGTCCCGTTACAATAGCTGTAACGGGACTTTTTCATTAAAAGAGGATCCTATATTGTGGAATAACGAAAAAAATAAGTTGGTAATCGGTCTTTAAATTCTTATCGGTTAGATCATAGCTTTGCTGAAAGATGTTCTTATGTTTAGAGATATTCTGGATATCTACACTCCACTCGTGCGTTAAACGTTTTGTATTGAGTTTAAAGCCGGGTTTTACATCCATTCTAAAATAATCAGGATAACGTTTCAAGTAAGCCTGAGTATAGTCTCTAACTTCATCACCATATGCAATACTTGCGGCAAGATCAACCGGAACATAACGTTTGCCGCCCGCATAGGTTCCTCTCACATCTAAAGTTAAGGTTGCTCTTTGGTTCAATTTGAATTCCTTTCCACCCAAAAGATTCACAACATAATTACCATTAAAGGCAGTGTTCCTTAAAATTCCATCACTGGCTTTATACTTACTTTCAAAAATGCTGGTGGTAAACAAAAAGTAATAGCCTTTACTATAAAATTTCTCTAACGTAAGCTCAACTCCATAATTATAACCCTCGCCTTTGCTTACAAGATTAACCACGTTTGGACTATTAAAATCCGCTCCTAAATTCAATGCAGAAAAGGTGGAAGGCATTTTGTCGACCGGTGCATTATAGATATATTGATAATACAATTCGGTCTTTAATCTAAAGCTATTATTAAAGCTCACATCGTGAGCAATAACTCCATGCACTGCACGTGTAAAATCAAGATCCTTGTTAGTCTCCGTTCTTACACCATTACTATCGGTTTCGCTTGCAAAATAAACGTATAAAGGTTGTAACTGACTATGCATTCCGCCTCCCAAACTCAAACTTTGTTTATCGTTGATGGAATACTTTAAACCTAACCTTGGCTCAACCGAATATTTACTATTGAGTAAGAAATACTGACTGCTTGCACCCGTGTTCAACATCAGCTTATCCGTGAATTTATGTTGCCACTGAAAAAAAGCGCGAGCCATGGATGATACACCTTTATAATCGCGAAGAACTTTGAATGTATTATAACCAAAAGTAATATCGGTGCTATCTACAAGTAAAGAATTGTATAGATCGTAGAACACGCCGCCATTCACAAAATTCTTGCTGTTCATTTTCTTATTATAGATCGTATTAAAAGAATAAATGATGTTTTGTGAGGTGCTCCTGTACTCCGGTTTTTTATTGCCGGGCGTAGCAAAGTTTGTATCTATTCTATCGGCAATGATATTATTGTACTGGCCACTAATTCCAATATTGGTCTTTAAATACGCATTATTCTTAAAAAGGATCACATGCGTAACACCACTTGATCCAATATTTGATCTAAAATACGTGTCGCGAGCGCTATATCCATAAAGATCCTTACCTTTTACTTTGTCTTTATCTAAAAGTGCTATATAACTTAAACCTCCAATGCCCCAAAAAGAAAATTTGCCGGCTTTGGTCTTAAAGTCGGTTTTAAACGTGAGATCTTGATATTGAGGAACAGCAGCACCGGTACCAAAATCAATATTCAATGCTTTAAATACCGATAAAGTTGAATAACGGTAATTCACCAAATAGGTTGCGTTCTTCTTTTTATTAAAAGGTCCCTCGGCACCAAGTTCAAAACCGTTGAATCCTATTTGACTCATAAACTCATGCTTCTCGTTATTGCCATCGCGCATTTTTAGATCGAACACGCCGGCTGTTGCATTGGCATAATCGGCTGCAAAAGCACCGGTCATAAAATCAGAATTATCGAGCGAGTTGTTGTTTAAGATGCTAATTGGTCCGCCAGTTGAACCTGAATTTCCAAAATGATTGGGGTTTGGAATATCTAATCCATTCAATCGCCATAAAACACCGAGTGGCGAGTTACCTCTAACAATAATATCATTTCTTGAATCATTGGCGCCGCTCACTCCCGCAAAATTCGCCGCCATGCGAGCCGGATCATTTCTACTTCCGGCGTAACGACCTGCTTCTTCCGAACTAAACACACGCGAGCTCACTGTGCTCATTTTATTGTTCGTCTTGGTCTTATCTTGCTCCACAATAATTTCAATTTCCTGACCTTGGATCACATTTTCTTCTAATTCAATATTAATTACAGTTTCTTTGCCCGAATTTAGGATAACGGTTAGTTGTTTTTGTTTGTATCCGGTATAAGTGATCTTGATGTTTTGTCTTCCGATAGGTACTTTTTCAATTTTAAAGAAGCCGTTTTCATCGGCCACGGCATACTTCTTTGTAGAATCCATTAATTGAACAACCGCGCCGGGTAAAGTAGTTTGACTTTGCTTGTCCACAATAGTTCCCTTAATGTTTTGGGTAAGCGTTTGAGTTTTGAAGTTCAAAAAACCAAAAACACATATGATCAGAAAAAAGTATCTCATGTTAATCTTGCTTTGATGCTCCGGTGGGATATGACGTTCTTTTAAACAATTGTATTGCCAGGGGCAAAATTTATAACCAATGCGTTTATTCACAAACACTGTTCCTTTCCACGATATTTTGAGCATACCATCCGGACGCATCCATTCGTTTTTCATACACTCCAAATCAAATTCGTTTTCTGAGCCTATTGGTACTTTTTTAAAGTGTTTATATGGAAGGAATAGATCATACTTTCCACTCTTAATTCGTTTTCTGGCCCATCCTAAAGAGTCGGTAATTAAACTATCAATACACTTACCTTTTTTGTACAAATAAATAGTTTGATGGGCAAATGGTTTTACTTTGTGGTTTGAGGCGAGTGCAACTTCTTCGCTTGGCTGCGCAACGCCCCCACAATTTTGGCCTCTCATCTCAAATTTATGTTCAAAGGCCTTGGTTTGGCTATTTGCAAACATTGAAAAAAATGTAAAGACTAAAATTAAATACCTCATGTTACGGTGTTGAAAGCGATACCGGTATTATTTTTCCGTTGTAATATGTATGTCCGTTCACAGCAAATTCATAAATATAACTTGCCATTTGATCTGCTTTTAATGGTGCCTTATATCCAGGAAAGGCTTTAGATAACATTTCGGTTTGAACTGCACCAAGCGCTAAGCAATTTACTGAGATGTTAGTGCCTTTTAATTCTTCGGCCAAACATTCGGTTAATCCACACAAAGCCGCTTTACTTGAAGAGTATGCGCTTAAACCTGCAAATTTTACTGAACCTTGCACGCCGCCCATGCTGCTAATATTAACAATATGTGTTCCCTTTTTCTTTCCCATAAAAGGTAAAATCGCTTGCGTTAACAAGAAAGGAGCGAACACATTGGTTTTGTAAACTTCGGAGATCTCCTTCTCGCTTATTTTTTTGAATGGCTTTTTGATCAATGATCCTGCATTATTAATAAGGATACTTATCGGCTTATTTAAGTACTTACACACTTTGGCAACTTTGTCTATTCCACTTTTTGTGGTAATATCTAAACTTAATGGCAACACATTAGTAAGATCGTTTTTTTTGATATATGATTCTACACTTTTTATGTTTCTTGAAACTGCTAGCACCAAAACATCGGTTTGCGCAAATTGTTTCATTAGCTCAAATCCAATTCCTTTTGAAGTGCCTGTAATAATAACCAACATTATTTCGTAAATTTGTTATACGAAGTTACGCTATTAATGAATATAGGTAAATATATTTTTGCAATAATTGTTTCACTACTGGTTTCTCAAAAAACAGTTGGGCAAGTGGATAGCGTTTATACCGGAGAGCCAAAAAGCAAGGGTGATAAAAAAAAGCAGGCAAAGTCCGATCGTTTTAAGTCTATTCAAGATAAAATAACTTACGGTGGAATGATCATGCCCGGTTTTTACGCAAGTCAATATGGAAATGTATTTTACGTAACTGCGAATCCTAATATTGGCTACCGATTAACAGATCAATTCACGGTTGGTTTAGGTTTAAATTACAGTTATACAAGTTTAAAGAACCGATATGGAAAGTACAGTCAAAGTATTTACGGTCCGGGAGCTTTTGGGCGATATAAAATATTTGATCGTGCTTTTTTGCAGGTGCAATACGATAAACTAAATCAACCTGATTATTATTCGGGGAACTGATAAACGCATTTGGGTTGATTATTTGTACGCCGGTGGAGGTTACTTTCAAAGTTTTGGTGAAAATGCCGGTTTAATGTATTCTATATTGTATAATCTAACTCCGGGTAGAAATTCTATCTACTATAATCCACTTATACAAATAGGTTTTGTTGCAGGATTTTGAATTTTAAATCTAGTTTTATTCCTTCTTTTCTTTCGACTTGAACTTATTGATGCCTTCATCCAGCCAACTGATATACTCTTCGATATTGGGATCGTAACCTCTTACTTTATTCAGTAATTTTTCGTTGTGATCTAATAACACATAAAGTGGTTGTGAACTTTGTCCGTACAACATCTCTTCCATGTATTTATATTTATCGCCAATATCCGTTATCTCCCTTTCTTTTCCAAACCAAATAACATTCATAAAATCTTTTGGATCGAGCGCACGTTTATCATCTACATATAATGAAACAAGCACAACATCATTATTCAAACGTTTGATCACTTCAGCATCCGGCCAAACATAATCTTCTGTTTTACGGCAATTAGCACATGCATGCCCGGTAAAATCAACCATTAAAGGCTTGCCAACTTTCTTAGCATAAGCCAGGGCATTTTCGTAATCGTTTTTAAAGTGTACAATTCCATTCTTATTCACTTCTATGTGCTTTGCAAATTCAGGATCTACATTTTGAACAGAAGCAACGGCATTATTACCACCTCCACCAAATCCGTGTGGTGATTCGGAATATTCAAGCGGAGGTAAAATTCCGCTAAATAATTTTAAAGGAGCGCCCCATAAACCCGGAATCAAATAAATAGTAATAAAGAAAGAGATAATAGCAAAGAACATACGAGTTACACTCAAGTGTTTCACTTCAGAATCGTGAGATGTTTTGAAAACACCGATCAAATACAATGATTGCAATAAGAAAATAACTACCCAAATACTTACAAAAACTTCACGTGTTAATATACCTGCCTGAACAACAAGATCGGCGTTGGATGCAAATTTTAATGCTAAAGCGATCTCTAAAAATCCTAAAACAACTTTTACAGAGTTAAGCCATCCACCTGATTTTGGTAATGAATTTAACCAACCCGGAAATGCAGCAAACAATCCAAATGGTAACGACAATGAAATTGCAAAACCTAACATGCCCCAAAACGGACCGGCAATATTTCCTGTTCCGGCTGCTTGTACCAAAAGAGTTCCGATGATAGGGCCTGTACACGAAAAAGAAACTAGAGCCAACGTAAAGGCCATGAAAAATATACCAACTAATCCACCCTTATCCGCTTTAGCATCAATTTTTCCAACCAATGAACTTGGCAGGATGATCTCGAAAGCTCCAAGAAAAGATGCTGCGAATACCATCAATAAAGCAAAGAAAGCAAGATTGAACCAAACGCTTGTGGAGAGTGTATTGAGTGCGCCAGCTCCAAAAACAACTGTAACGCCTAAACCTAAACCAACATAAAGAACAATAATGAATAAGCTATATATAAATGCGTTCTTTAGTCCTTCGGCTTTTGTTTTACTATGTTTTGTGAAGAAGCTTACATTCATTGGGATCATTGGGAAAACGCAAGGCGTTAATAGAGCTAAGAAACCTCCAATGAATCCCGCAATAAAAATTCCCCACCAGCTTTGCTCTGTGGTTTCATCTTTATCTGCTTCGCTAACTTTTGAACTTAATGAAAGTGTTTTGGAACTCATCGTCCCACCTTTTGCCTGAACGATCGCATTTGTATCACAAATACAATCTTTGCTTAGCATTTTTGTTGAATCAACATCGGTTGCTTCAACACCAGCCATACCGGCGCATGCCGGAGTTCCTTGTAATTCAAATTCAAATTTATCGGCCGGCGGGAAAATACATTTCTCTTCGGTACATACTTGGGCTTCGTAAGTTCCGGTAATCTTTATTTTATCGGCACTGAGTAATTTTATTTTTTGTGTGAATGTTGCGCTTTTTGGATGATAGGCTACATTCATTTCAAATACCTTATCAAAAACTTTTGTAGTGGTAGATTCAACAACTTTACCAATTAGTTGATAATCTTTAGATTTATTGAAAACAAATGATGTTGGATTGGGTCCGTCTTCGCCGGCTTTAACTAAGGAGTATATATGCCAAGGTTCATCAATTTTTGCTTTGAAGATAAGCTCATAATCGCAATCGCTAACTTTTTTTGCTTCAAACTTCCAATGAACCGGATTTTCTTGTGCTTGAGAAAGAAAACTAAGTAGAAATAGAAGAATAATACCAAGTTTGCGCATACGTTAAATTGATTTAGGAATTAAAGATACTATATTTTTATTCGTAAAAAAACATTAATTAGGTTTTTCGTAACTATCAATGAATCAGTATATTTGAGGGGATAAATAGCCGCTTTTAACTGCCCAATTTTCGGAAGGCTTTTAAAATAATTCGCAGGTCGTTTTCGGCTTTATATTCTTTTGAATAGTTAAGTAAAAGTAAATTGAATTTTTCACCATTTACGGCTGTTTCAAATTCATCAGCGGGTGTAAGAACAGATGGTTTAATGGCGGGAAGATCTTTACGAATTGTATTGCCATAACCTACCCAGGTATTTGCGGCAAAGAAAACTTTAAGCGCATTTAAAATAAATTTACCGGGTTTTTTTTGGAAGATCATAACTATTGGAAACAGTAAAAGCAAGGATCCAGAAACAGAAAGATCAAGCAAGCGCTTTTTACGTTTGTTTTCAGGCCTCGCCACATTATTAAGATCGATCACATATAATTCGCCGGCAGTATCAATGCTATTGCTTCCAATAATAGAAAGACTTTCGGGTGGTGCAATTTTAAATTCAATGTCTTTTGCCACAAGCGACAACATTTTACTAATGATGTTTTGCGAGGAGATATTTTTAGCACAAAAAATAACTTCATTGATCTTATGTACTTCAATTACCTCATCAATTTGAGTGAAATTACCAATGTAATTTGGATTCTTTACCCCATTTGATTCGTTACTTACAAAACCGATGAAATGAGGTTTTATACTTGTTTGTTTCAACAGATCACTTACCCGTTTAAACTCTTCTTCATCGCCTATAATAGCAATGAATTTTTGTTCGGCTTCGGCATTTAATTTAAATTGTTTGATGCCTGCAAAGCTGTATATAATTCTAAGAGCAAGATAAACCAAACAGGTTGAAGCAGTTCCCAAAAGAATGAGTGCGCGCGAAAAACGATAATACTCGGGCAATAATGAATAAACGATCAAAATAAATGCAGAGCCTGTAAGTACACCTCTAATAATGCGTTTCAATTTAAGTGGCTGATCATATCCTCCACTTAAATAAGAGAAGAACATCCAAATAAGTGTATAAACGGGGAACGCAAAATTAATGGTGCGTGCCGAATAAAAATTGGGATACAATTTAAAGTTCAATTCATACCCTGTTTTTAAAGCATAAAGTGATAATAAGATGCACGCAAAATCAATAGCCGGAAAAAAGAGTTGTTTTACAAATCGTGTAATGATAGCAGCAAAAGCGCGCAAGTAAATAGCGAGATAAATAAAAAATATGTAGGCTCCTGCTCCTTTATTGCTAAAATGCTTTTTAGCAAAAATGGCCATGGCTTTATAAAACACCACAACATAATTCACACTGCTTTTTTTAGTGCTTTCTCCTTTGTAATGAATGATGCTTGAATCGGCAAAATAATAATTTTTATATCCGGCTTGTGTGATCCTATAACTCAGATCCACATCTTCGCCATACATAAAAAATGTTTCATCCAATAAACCAATTTTATCCAACACCTCTTTGCGAATAAGCATAAATGCTCCGCTTAAAATATCTACCTCATTGGTTTTATCTTTATCTAAAAAGGTTAAGTGGTATTGTCCGAATTTTTTTGATTGAGGCATTAACTTTGCCAAGCCAAATATTTTATAAAATGCCACCCAGGGTGTTGGTAAACCGCGTTTGCTTTCGGGTAAAAAATTCCCTTTTCCATCCACCATTTTTATGCCTAAACCTCCCGCGTTAGGGTGCTCGTTCATAAAAGCAATGATCTTCTCGAAGGTGTTTTCTTGAACAACGGTATCGGGATTTAACAACAAAACATACTTTCCCTTTGCTTGCCTTATAGCCTGGTTATTTGCCACCGAAAAACCGGTATTGGTATCGTTAATAATGAGTTTAACATGAGGAAATTTTTGCTTTACTAATGCTGCCGATCCGTCAACTGAGTTGTTATCAACCACAAATACTTCGGCCTTAGTGCTTTTGAGGGCCCCAAACACCGAATGAAGGCATTGTTCTAAAAAATGCTTTACGTTATAATTGACTATAATGACAGATAACTCCAGTACTACAAAAAACGCAAAAAGCACCGAATAATTATAATTGTAGGCATTATTTATTTTTTTAACTTTGCCCTGCTAAAAAATGAGGCCTAAAGCCTCGTTTTATGGTCTCGTAGCTCAGTTGGATAGAGCACAAGTTTTCTAAACTTGCGGTCCTTGGTTCGATTCCAAGCGGGATCACTGGTGTCGCGAGGCTAACTCGCGATAAGGAGTTTACCTCCTCACCAAACCAATAAACCCTCACAGATTAAAAATTCATTTTTATTCGGGCTGAGGGTTTTTTATTACCGCAATTTCTTCAGGCATTCGCTCTCTATCTATTCCGGATAAACGCTTCATGGCATTTACTTCAATGCTTATAAAATCGTATTCTTCCACTACTTTTCCTTTTAATTCGTAACAACCAGGGCCAATAAACGGATACGTTCGGGCAGAAGGAGGAAAATGAACAGTATCTATCCAAGCGCCTTCGGTATCAATAAATGTTCCAAAATACATTTTGTCGCCTTTACCCGTATATGTTGGTTTTGCCGTGATCAAATATCCAACAATGGTTATTTCTTTATTTATAAACGAACTCAATTGCTTTGTTATAACTTTGCTCGATAATTTATCTTTCAACAGATCAAAAGGCGAGCACAGCGAAAATCCTAACAGTTCTATTTGGTCAAACGCTTCGTCAATAGGTGATTCGTTAAGCGTTGGAAATTTCCAGGTCTTCGGTCGAAGTTCAAATAATTCCTCATTCTTTTTCTTTTGAGGTTTTATCAGGGCGTGGATCTCCCACAATAATTCTTTTTTATTTTTTCCGGTAAATCTAAAAGCTCCGGCGCGCACTAACAAACGCATTTGCTCTACCGAAATTGGCACTCGTTTTAAAAAATCATCAACGTCAATAAATGCACCATTTTTTTCTCTTTCTTCAATTATTAATTCGTATGTGTGATGTTCTATTTCGTTGATCATTCCAAAGCCTAAGTAAATTGTTTTGTCTTTCAAATAACAAAGTGCACCACTATTATTTACGCATGGCAAAACCACAGTAGCGCCGTGCAAACGCGCTTCGTGTAAATACAATTCTTTGCGATAAAATCCACCGCCATTGTTTAACGTAGCCACCATGTATTCAATAGGATAATACGCTTTAATATATAAGGCCTGATAACTTTCAACAGCATAACTAGCCGAATGTCCTTTTGAAAATGCAAAATTGGCGAAGCTTTCTATTTGCACCCAAATATCTGTTACTAATTTTTCGTCGTAGCCTTTCGTGCGCAATTATTAAAGAATTTTTCTTTCACCACATGAAATTCGTTTCGTTGTTTAAATTTCCAGCTCATGCCTCGGCGTAAATAATCGGCGTCGGTTAATGTAAGATCTGCAAATAAATGTGCTACCTTGATCACATCCTCTTGGTAAACCATCACGCCGTAAGTTTCTTCGAGCAGATCGTACAATACAGGCAAAGTTTCGCGCGCTTTTTTCCGTAGGTGCTCATTTCTAAAACGGATAATATATTCGCGCATCATTCCGCTTTTTGAAACACCGGGGCGAATGATAGAACTTGCAGCCACCAATCGCAAATAATCATCGGCTCTTAGCTTTGTAAGCAGCATGCGCATGGCGGGAGATTCTACATAAAAACAACCAATGGTCTTTCCTTCGCGTAATAATTCCTTAATGCGTTCATCATCTTTAAAATCGGTAACTTTATGCATGTCTAATTGAACGCCGCGATTTTCTTTAACGATCTGAATAGCGTCTTTTATTTTTGCCAAACCGCGCTGACTCAAAATATCAAACTTATACAAACCAATATCTTCTGCTTCCAACATACTAAATTGTGTTGTGGGATATCCTTTCGGGGCATGCTGGTGGCGCTGTAATTTGTGATCTCTTCTTGAGAAATAATAATGCCGCTGGAGTGAATGCTTAAATGACTCGGAAAACCTTTTATGAGACCGCTGTATCTTAAAACCATTTTACTCAGATCGTCGAGTTCTTTATACGAGTTTTTATCAGCAGCTTGCAATCTGTCTATTTCTCCAACGGGCAAACCAAACACTTTTCCTAACTCACGAACAACGGCATCTTTTTGAAATGTATTATAGGCTCCTAATAATGCAGTGCGTTTATGGCCGTAAGTATCAAAAATATATCGCGTGATGTCGTCGCGATCGGTCCACGAAAAATCGATATCAAAATCGGGTGGGTTTGTGCGTGCCGGATTTATGAAACGCTCAAAATACAGATCCAGATCAATGGGATCCACATCGGTTATGCGTAATAAATAGGCCACAATACTATTGGCGCCACTTCCTCTTCCTACATAGTAATAATCTTTATGTTGTGCGTAGTTCACAATATCCCAATTGATGAAAAAATACGAAGCGAAATTCATATCTTGAATGATCTGAAGTTCTTTTTCAATGCGCTTCATTACTTCGGGCGTGGGATGCGTGTAGCGGTAACTCAGATTTTGCATACACTTAGAGCGAAGTAAATTCATATCATCGGCAAGCGAGGTTGTAAAATATTTTAAATTCTTATTGGCAAATTTTCCATAGGTAAAATCAATGGTACATGAATTTAAAATGGCGGCTGTATTTGAAATGATATTGGCATACGATGCATATGCAAAATATAATTCCTGATGTGTGTATAATAATTCGTCAGCATTTGCCTGTTCATTTGCGGGTAATTTGCTTAATAAATTATTAGTATCGATAGCGCGAAGTAAACGATGCGCATTGTAAAATTTCTTTTCGGCAAATGTTAAAGGTTGTTGCGCCACAAATTTTTTGGTGTGTTTTTGCGCGTTCATAAATGCCATACTTTCGAGTTCTTTTACTGATACTCCAATAAATTCATTTTCGCCAAGTGTTTGTCCCTTGTAATTTCTTAACGGGTAAATAATGTACGCGTTATTAAATTCAGGCGCTTTTTCTTCAAAAGGAATTGCGCCATGCAAGTGTAATGAAAGATGATCGTTGAGTTCTTTAAAGCCTTGATTGTTCATGGCAATACCTACATAACATTGCTGCGCGCCATTTCTAAAATCGATTCCTAAAATAGGTTTGATGTGATATTCTTCCTTTGCTTTTCGCACAAGATCGATGCAAGCGGATGTATTATTGATATCGGTTACCGCAATGCAGGAATGACCGGCTTGTTTAGCCAGCGAAAGTAATTCATCCACCGACAAAGTACCGTAACAAAAACTATAATAGGTATGGCAGTTAAGTAGCATCTGTAAGATCCTCGTAAAATTGCGCGGCCGCATCCGTGTTGCCATCATCAGCGTTGCCTCGAGAAATGACCTCGTTCTTCATTCCATCCAAAGCCAATTTCCCTTTATCCCCTCTTTGCACTCCATTAAAAGGATTAAGATCCATCATGCGCATATTCATACCAACCGCTCGTGATACAGCATCTTTTCCAAAACGGTTGCGGATCTTATCCATGGCTTGCATTAATTTTAAATGCTCGCCAGTATCCTCAAATAAATTGTATTGATAACTTCCTTGCACTAGGTGACTAAATTTTATTCCTACCATACGAATAAGCATGCGCTTTTGAAATAATTTATCAAACAACTCCTGAACTTTCTCTATCAATACATGATCGAGTGATGTGTAAGGAATGCGCATTTGTTGTGTGTAGGTATTAAAATCAGAATACCGAATTTTTACGGTAACGCAAGCGGTTAGTTTTTCTTGCGAGCGAAGATCGTACGCTAATTTTTCAGTCATTCCCGCCAATAAAGCTTTCAACGCTTTTACATCAATGGTGTCGCGCTCAAATGTTTGTTCGGTTGACATTGATTTTTGTTCGGAGTATGGTTCAATGGGCGAATTATCAATGCCGTTTGCTTTTCGCCAAATAGAAATTCCGTTTTGCCCGAGTACTTGCTCCATTAATTCTACAGGCATTTCTTGCAAAGTACGATTCCACATCACACCCATGCTTCGGAGCAATTGATAGGTTTTATCTCCTACGCCCGGGATCTTTTGTACAGAGAGTGGCGCTAAAAATTTTCTCTCGGTGCCAAATGGGATCTCTTTTTGTCCGTTTGGTTTTGCCTCCCCTGTTCCAACTTTTGAAACCGTTTTGTTTGACGACATGGCAAATGAAATTGGCAAACCAGTTTCGCGAATTATTTTTTGACGTAATTCGGTTGCCATTTTATAACAACCAAAAAAACGATCCATACCACTGAGGTCGATATAAAATTCGTCAATGGATGTTTTTTCGTAAAGCGGAACATCTTCCTTGATGATGTCGGTGATGTCGTTTGAATATTTACTGTATTGAGATGAATCGCCACGAACAATAATAGCATCCGGGCAAAGCTGCCGCGCCATTTTCATAGGGCATGGCCGAATGAATTCCAAATGCGCGCGCTTCATAACTGCAAGATGCAACAACGCCTCTGTCGCTTGAGCCTCCCACCAAAACAGGTTTACCGATTAATTTGGGATTTTGTAAGCGTTCTACCGAAACAAAAAAAGAATCGAGATCGATATGTACTATGGAACGGTTATTCATTACACTTTATTATTTGATCCAGTTATTTTTAATACGAATGCTATGGACTGCTGCCCGCGTGAGCGATTGCAGCGAAAAGCCCTGCGCAGGACTTTGCAAAATGTTTGTTGGGCGAGGAAGCGACCGAAGGAAGCTACCGGAGCCCTACAAACATTGCAAAGGACAAGCAGGCTTGCAGCGAAAAGCGCGACCCCATGAAGTGAATTTGCTTCCAAATTGTATCCGGCAAATTCTACTTCATGGGGACACGCCCAAATACTATCAATGTTCATCCCTCTAAAATTACCAGGAATTGTAGCAAGTGCTTGCCAGCTTTTGTAGCAATAAACGTTAAAATCATACGTTTTGAGGCTAATGTTGTACATTTATAAATACAAACAATTAAAAATGAGCCGTAATAGCTGTTTCTACATTTTTTTAGGCCTAACTCTCCTTACGATAAATTCCTGTACAGTTAAAAAACGTAATTATCAAAAAGGCTATTATGTAGATTGGGCTTTTTCTAGCCATCACAAAAAACAAACTACTGATCATCCAACAAGCAAAACAGAAATTAAACCTGAAACTGTAATAGTTCAAAAACAAAATGATGTTTCTCAAATTTCAGTTGCTAGAATCAACACCATATCATTCGAACAGATAAATACAGGAAAAAGAATTGCAATTGCTCCAAAAGATACTTGCGGTGATGTGATCACTTTAAAGAACGCTGATGAGATACGTGCCAAAGTGCTTGAGATAACCGACGAGGTAATTAAATACAAACGTTGCGATAACATTGATGGGCCAAATTATACCATTGGAAAAGAAAAAGTAGAACGTATTACATATGCTAATGGTTATAAAGAAAACATCGAACCACCGGCGCGAAAATTTCAACCGGTTCAAGACAATCAAGAAAAAGAGTTTCCGAGCGAATTGATAATGGCTTGCGTATTTCCACTTATATTGAGCGGCATTGGTGTTATTTTAAGTATTCATTTCGCCAATAAAAGCAAAAAGAAAATCTTGAATTCCCCAAACCGATATAAAGGAATGGCACTTGCTAAGTATATTTTATTCTTTGACTATAGTGTCATCGCCCTGGCGGCCGTCCTCATTTTTGCCTTCTTCGCTCAATCACTCGAAATATTCGCGATAGCGCTTTTAGTCTTCCTAGTGGCAAATACAGTGGCTGCGATTTATTACTCTAAGAATAACTAGCTGCTCTTCAGTTAGTTAAAAACAAAAACCTCTGTAACTTTCACCTTCTTTAATCGTCTTACCTTTGTATAAATGAATGTATCAGACTATAATAGTTGTGTTGATCAGTACTCTGACGGGCTTTACCGTTTTATGCTGAAGAATACAAAAGATAAAGATCTGGCGAAAGATCTGGTACAAGATACGTTTGAAAAATTGTGGCGAAAATTAAATGATGTGGATGCACAAAAAGCAAAAAGTTATTTATTCACGAGTGCTTACCATGCTTTTATAGATCATACGCGCAAACAAAAGTTCAAAGGGGAATATACAGAAGTTGTTGAAGAGAATCATGGATACACAACTAATAGCAATAATTTAAAAGAAGTGATAAACATGGCGCTTGAAAAATTACCCGAGATACAACGAAGCGTTATTATGCTGAGAGATTATGAAGGATACGATTATAACGAAATTGGAGAGATAACAGGATTAAGCGAAAGCCAAGTGAAGGTTTATATTTTTAGAGCGCGACAAACATTAAAGAATTATTTAGTAAAACTGGATACAGTACTGTGAGCAAGATCAATTTAAATAATTACGAAGCATTTATGCTTGATCACTTAGAGGGAAATCTATCGCCTCAGGATACGCTTGCGTTAAAAGCGTTTGCGGTATTGCATCCTGAATTAGAATTAAATTTTGATGAAGAATTAGTTTCACTAGAAAATGAAAGCATAACGTTTGGAGGAAAACAAAACTTAAAAGCTGGCTTTAGTGATGAATTAGTGGTCGGCTATTTAGAAAATGTTTTAGAAGGAGAGGAAAAGAAAGAAGCCGAGGCACTTGCAAAAAACAACAGCATATTTATACATGAATTAGAGTTGTACAAAAAAACAATTGCTATTGCCGATGAAACTATTGTATTTGAGAATAAAGAAAGCTTAAAGCGTCGTTCGACAATTATCTTCTTCCCTCAAAACAATTATATAAGAGTTGCAGCTGCTTTGCTATTATTACTTGGTATTTGGTTCATGGTTTCGACAGTAATTAAAAATGATGTGATCGTAACTCCTGAAATGGTTAATAACATCAAGCAAGAGAAAATTATCGCGCCAGAGCAAGTGGTTCCTGAAAATAGCAATTCACCAGAGGTAAAAGATAATACTACTAAATTTATTGCTGAAAATACAAAGAAGGAAAATGCTGTTGCAAATAAGGAGGTAAAGGAAAATATTATTACCAGCACTATAAGTACAAATGTTGCAAACGAAAAAGAAGAACCTCAACTGGCAGATCGTAATATAAATAAGGAACTACCCGAAAACAGAATTGAAGCAAATAATACTCAATTAGCTAATAACACTACTGCTTCAGAAAAAACGAGTCCGAAATATATTATTGAAGAAGGTGCAGACGATGAAGTAATTGCAGCGCAACCAAAAAGTAAATTATGGAATGCTGCCTCGGGAATATTAAAACGCTTGAATCGCAGAGGAGTTGAGAATGTGAATAGTTCGGAGAATAATAATGAGATCTTTATTGGCGCGTTAACCATTTCAAAACCAAACTAAGTAATATGTATAAAACAAATTCCTACTGCGTTGTAGTAAAATATTTTAAATCTTCACATACTTTAGTATGCTGCGGTTTAAAATTTTTACACGCCTTGTAGGGATTTATTTTATACACATTACCAACTAGCTGACGATGGACAAACTAAAGTTAAAATTAAATTATTTTGAATTACGCTGTAACATTTTAAAGAACACAAGCGTCATACTACAAAGACAACAAAAATGAAAACAAAAATTTACATAGGATTATTAAGTTTACTAAGCGTAAATGTATTTGCGCAAGACAAACAAGAAAAAACAGTGGAACCATTTACCGGATTAACTACATCGGGTGCGGTGAATGTAAAATACAGAAATTCGGACACAAGCCAAGTAATATTAAAAGGTACAGCCGATGATTTTGGTAAAATTGAATTTTATACAAAAGAGAATACATTGTTCATTACCTCTAAAGGTAATATTCAAGATCCATTAACCGTTTACGTAAGTGGAAACAAATTAAAAGAAGTTGACGCTGCCGGCGCGAGCTCTGTAAGGTCTTCGGATATATTAAAAGTACCTCAATTTCATGTGAGCAGTTCAGGTGCAAGTAATGTGAATCTTAATTTAAATTCGGATAAAGTAGATGTTGTAGCAACAGGTGCCAGTGACGTAAATTTAAAAGGGAATACACGTTATTTAAATGTAGTAGCCTCCGGAGCCTCTAATTTAAAAGCTTACGAATTTGTGTCGGATACCTGCGAGGTAAATGCATCCGGAGCATCAAATGCTAAAGTATATGCTGCACAAAAAATAACTATCAACGCAACAGGCGCTAGCAATGTAAAATTCAAAGGTGATCCAAAATCTGTTTCTGCTGAAGGAGGTTCAGCTTCTAAGATCATTAAGATAAACGGAGACGGAACAAAGTCGAGCACTTCGGGTGATACAAGCAAGTCGCAAACCAAATTCAGTTGGAAAAGCAAAGACATTATTATTATTGATAATGATTCACATCACAATTACAACTCCCATCATCATAGCGATCTTACGCGCAACCACTGGCAAGGTTTATGGATAGGTTTTGGTGGTTATACAAATCCTTCGGTAGGTTTTACAATGAATACACCTTATAAATATATGGCGCTCGATTATGGCCGCTCATTTAATATTCAATGGAACTTAGGTCAAAAAAATCTGAACCTTTATAAAAAATATATTCAACTCTCAACCGGAATTGGTTTACAGTTTAGCAATGTAAAGTTCGAGAATAATACCAAACTTAATGCCGATAGTTCTTTTACAGCAGGGTATATTGATACAAGCAATGCGTTCTCTTATCAAAAGAACCGTTTCAAACAGGGTTATGTTACAGTGCCTTTATTGCTCAACTTTAATACAAGCAAAAATTTAAGAAAGAACTTTCACGTAAGTATGGGTGTAGTTGGGAAATATTTACTTAGCTCAAGAGTAAAACAAGTTCTCATGCAAAATAATAACGAGTTTACCTTGGTTCGTAAAGATGATTACAACATCAATCCTTTTCAATTTGATGGATACGCAAGTATTGGCTACAGAAACTTTACAGTATTTGGTCAATATGCCCTAACCGAATTATTTAAAAAGAATAAAGGTCCACAAGTTTATCCGTTTGCAGCGGGCATACGCATCATTCCTTTCGAATAAGAATTTCATGTCTAGAGTACGGTTAGAGTAAAAAAAGTCCTGAGGATTCTCTCAGGACTTTTCTTTTAGAATTTGTATTCTTTATAATCCTTTGTGAACTCCGCATCCTCAATTTTTGGATTTACCTGCAGAAACATATAATTATATTCCTCGAACAAGCCTTTATCATCTTCTATTTTCATGCTTATGGGCAAAAAATAAAATTTATCAATGTACATTTCTACCTTTTTGCAATACCAAGTTGGCACTTTAATGATCTCTCCCGGTTTTAAAATATCAAAATAATCTTTGAACTTTTTATTTCGTTCAACGATCATGTATTCGCAAATATGCAATTTTCTGGCGATGCTTGTGATGCTTTCGTTTTCACCAACTTTGTAATCCGTATAAGAAAAATCCTTGTTGTTGATGATCACTTTATAGCACATCCGACCATTCACTTTTTCTTCTCCATCTAAGGTAAAGTACTCATCAAATTTACTACCGATCTTTTGTACACTATATGCTATGATCGATCCAAAATAGTCATACCCCATTTCATTAAGAGAATGATGTTGATCTTGGCGCATTAGATCGCCTAAAGGATCAAGGTTTAAATTGAAATAAGGGAATGAATTTGGTTTTACAAGCGCTTTTCCTTTGTTCTTACCCTCTACCCAAAGCACTTCTATACCTTTAATATACAAATAGATCTTTCTTGGTTTCTTTTGGAATTTTACGGCACTTTCGTAATAATTGAAACCTTTTTTACCGCGCTCAGTGATCTTTAAATGGTACTTTAAACTCTTAACTTCATCAATAGATTTTACAGCCTTAAGAACAATGTCTTTACAGCTCAATTCCTCCTTTTGACTGAACGCCAATAAGTTGAAAACCAACAAGGTAAATATCCCTAAACCGCGCCTCAATTTTGTGAATCCAAAATAACACAAACTTTAATTGATTACCAAATGATTGAACGCATATTCATATGTTTTTAAAAATTTATAACGGCCACAGCGCAAATATTAAGGTATATTTGATAAAACTGGCGTATATTTATTGTCCCGTTTATGAACGTACACGCACAAATAGTTGAAGGTATAAAAACGCTCTTGCACCAGCAAGAATACGTGGTTATACCCAATTTTGGGGGCTTTGTAACGCAGGTGCATTTTTCAAAATACCTTGTAGAAAAGAATATTCTAACGCCTCCGGGCAAAGTGATCTCATTTAATAAGCAATTACGTCAAAATGATGGTGTTTTGGTATTTTGGCTTCAAAAAGAACTAAACGCAACACCTGAAATTGCTTTAAAACACATCACCGAGTTTAGTGATTATTGCGAACAAGTATTACGCACCAAACGTAGGTTGAATTTAGAGAATCTTGGATTTTTTTATTTGGATCTTGAGAGTAATATTTGTTTTGAACCTAAGAACGATAGCAATTATTTATTGGATAGTTTTGGTTTGAGTCCTGTTATTTTAAATGAATTAAGTGAACTTGTTGTTGAGAAAAAAGAAACAGAATTCATTGATCGCAAAATTGAAATAGTAAAACAAGAATTACCAATAAAACGCAAACGTAATTTCAAACCGATCGCTTACATCGCACTTGGTGGATCTATTTTATTCTTTTCACTAGCTGCATTAGTTACTATCAATAAATCAGAAGGCCCTTTGCTTTCGGGAATATTTAATAGCAATGCTGTAAGAACGTACAAGCCTTTAAATTATTCGGAACTTGTTTTAGAAAAAACTGATGCTGAAACAAAGTCGTATGTTCCAAATTCGGAAGGTATTGCCGTACTTGATATCACCAGTGAAAAAGCAATTGCGGTAAGCGTGAATGAGAACACGAGTGCCTCTAACGAAGTAAAACATAGCGTTAGAAAAGCGAACAACTATAAATACTCAGGTAAATTTCAAATTGTATTGGGTTGCTTTACTCAAAAGAACAATGCCGATAAAATGGTTCGCAAATTAAAACGCGATAATGTGAATGCAGGAATTTCGGGGATCAATAACAGAGGCATGCATGTAGTAAGTTGCGCAGGATTTGATTCTAAAGATAGCGCGTTGGCTTTTTTACAAGACATCAAAGGCAATTTTCCGAATGCCTGGATAAAATCGGATTACTAGTCTACCATCGAAAGTCTTTTTATTTTTTGGGCGCGCTTTCCGCTTTTGTGGCCTCGGCGCTGAGGTTTCGCTGCTCCCGATAATTATCGGGACACGGGCGCAGCATCACGCCTTGGTTTACAGTAAAAAATTGTGCCGGTTTTTCGCACCAAACACTTCGTTTTCTAAAAGACGCTAATTAAGACAGAAAGGTGGTTTAATTTTACGGTTTTGTACCTTCATTTTTCTGAGAAGAAATTTCAGGTGTATTCACTTCTGCGCCTTGTTTAGTTCCACTGATTTTATAAATATAAACCGCAACTATAAGAACTCCTGCAAAAATAAATGTTCCAAGCATTCCCCACATTAAACCGCTGGTAGATTTTACTACAACCAAAAAAACAATGGATGCTAAAAAAATAGTTGCCAGTTCGTTGAACAACCTTAAACGCATAGAACTGAATTTATACACACCTTGCTTTTGCTGATTTACTATTCGTTGACATTGCCAATGGTACATACACAAAAAACCAACAGCAATTAATTTTAACCACATCCATGGTAAGTATAAATAGCCAGGATTTATAAGGATCATCCACCAACCAAAAATAGTTGCGCCAATGGCGGCAGGCCAACCGATAATATACCACAGCTTACGTTGCATGAGTAATAATTGCTGCGTTAAAATAGGCCTTGCAATATCATCTTTTGTTTGCGCTTCGGTGGCATAAATAAAAAGGCGCACAATATAAAACAGAGCAGCGAACCAGCTTACCACAAAAATGATGTGTATAGATTTTACATATAAAAGATCCATCATACAAAGATAGAAGATATATCGTTTAAAACGGGAATAAACCTTAAATTTGTATTATGAAATCAAAAACACCATCGCAATCGTTCACTATTAACACCGAAGTGGTTTTACCCAATGATACAAATCATGTTGGAAATTTATTTGGAGGTAAATTGATGCAATGGGTAGATATTACGGCTGCCATTGCTGCTCAAAGGCATTGCGGGCGCGTAGTTGTTACAGCGGCCATCAATCATGTGTCGTTTGATAATCCCATTAAGCAAAACAGTGTTGTAACATTAGAGGCAAAAGTAACTCGTGCATTTACAAGTAGCATGGAAGTGTTGGTGGATGTTTGGGTAGAGAATCCAGTAACCGGCGAAAAAACAAAATGTAATGAAGCCATTCTTACGTTTGTTGCTATCGATCAAAATGGTGCGCCATTACCTGTGCCGGAGATCGTTCCTGAAAGTGATCTGGAAAAGAAACGATATGAAGGCGCTTTAAGAAGAAGACAATTATCGTTGGTACTGGCAGGAAGAATGAAGGCCGGAGAGGCAACAGAGTTAAAGGCTTTGTTTATTAAAGACTAATCTGCGAAACATCAATATCATTCATGCATTTAAAATGCGATTTAGGGCAAGCTTTGTAACCTAATTTGCTGCAAGGCCTGCAAGCCAAACCTTTTACTTCCATTATTTTGCTGTCTTCGCCTGGTAAGTAAGGATACATTCCAAATTCAGGAATTGTATTGCCCCATAAAGAGATTATTTTTTTATTGAATGCAGACGCAATATGCATCAACCCGGTATCGGAAGTAACAACACTTTCAGAAAGTTTAATTACGTAGGCACTTTGATTGAGAGATAGTTCTCCACAAGCATTTATAACATTGCTACATTGAGCTTGTAATTGTTTCGCCACAACATCATCATCCTTTGAACCAAGTACTATAAATTGTTTAGTGGTTGAATTGCAGATCTCAATCAATTTAGTGAGCGGGATCTTCTTTGTATAGTAAGAGCCACCTACAACAAGCGCTATAAAATTTGGTGATGATAGTTGCGTGAATTTTTTTGTGATATCAAATTCATCTTCTTTTGAAATAAAATGATCTAGTCCTTTATGATCATTTACTACGCCTAATGTTTTTACGGTTTCAAAATAACGTTCTACAATATGAACATTAGGCAACATTCCCAATCGTTTAAAATTAACCGCCATGAATTTTCTAAAATTCAATTTATTAAAACAATGTGACGGTTTGCCTAAACTTGTTATTAATCTTAAGCTTCGCAAATTGTGATGAAGATCAATGATAAGATCGTAATTTTCCTTATTAAGATCTTTGGTTATTTCAACTACATCTTTCTCGAACACATGAAGCTTATCAATGTATTGATTGCTTTGCAAAATTGAGCCGAACACTTTTTTTGTAACATAATGTAATTCCACGTCAGATTTTTGTTGTTTGATACAACGTATAATTGGTGTAGTTAGCACAATGTCACCAATAGAACTAAAACGTATGACCAAGATCTTTTGTGTCATGATTTATCAAACATAAAAATAAAATATGGATAATTTTATTTAGGAATACTATTTTATGAGTTTTTTAGGTCTGATAAAAGCTAGGAAAACTATTTTGGCAACTTTTTGAACGGAAGTCTGTCTATCAGCTCACTAAATTCGCGGTTCACAATAATCATTTACTATGAGATACATTTATTTATTTTTAGGAGTACTCTTTGCGAACATTTTAAGTTCTCAATCAGTAATCACAATCGGAACTGGAAGTATAAACGCTACCGGCGTTAATTACAACCCTATTTACAGATCGTCTGCGGCAAGTAGCTTTGATTTTAGTCGCGCGTTCTATCTTTTTGATGCTGCAGAATTAGCAGCTGCAGGTTTACCTCCGGGAGCAACTATTACTCAAGTAGAGTGGTATAAATCCAATAACGGTGCAACCGTTAGCTCAACAGCCAACATCAATTTTGGTATTTACATGAACAATTCGGCGCTTAGCTCTTATGCTACAGCCCAAACTTGGACTGCTCTTGTTAGTCCGGCAACAATTGTTTATACCAATAATACCCAAGCTATTCCAGCAACAATTGGTTGGTTGCCTTTCACTTTAACAACTCCATTCGTATATAGTGGTGGTGCTCTAGAACTAAGCACAGACTGGGATATTTCTGCAGTTTCAGGAAATCCAACAACTGCTGGCTTTACTTTTTCAAATACTTCAGTTGCTAACCGCGTTGGTGGTACCTCAGCCGGTACAGCATTGGCACCAACGGTTTTAATGACTGTGCAAGCTAATCGTCCTAACATCAGAATTACTTATACTCCACCACCACCATGTAGCGGTTCACCTAATTCAGGTACTGCTAATATTTCCATTGCTTCTGGATGCCCTAACTTACCTTTTAACTTAAGCGCAACAGGTTTGTCTGCTGCTTCTGGTTTAATTTATCAATGGTATTCAGCCCCTACAGCAAGCGGACCTTGGAGTGCAATCACAAACGCAACAAATACAGCTTACTCAACCGCTACATCAGTTACTACTTACTATCAATTGGAAACCACATGTACAGTTAGTGCAATGAGTGCTACAACTTCAGTAATCTCTTATTCTATGGTAAATCCAGGGCCATGTGTTTGCTCAGGTTATTTAGCATCAGGCGCTACCAGTACTGCTGACGAAGAAATTTTAAATGTAACTTTTGATGCCTTGAATAACACTAGCTCTTGTGCTTCGGTAGGTCCTGGTCCTGGTTCTGCTCAAAACATGTACAGTAATTATACAGGGTTTGTAGCTGCTCCTTCAGTTACTCAAGCGCAAACAGTGTCTTTTACAGTACAAGTTGGTACTTGTGGTGGTAACTTTAATAACTGTACCTCTATTTATATTGACTATAATCAAAATGGTTCATTTGGTGATCCTGGTGAGCAGGCCTATTTAAGTGCTGCTGCAACTAATGGTCCTCACTTTGAAACAGGAAATGTTACTATTCCTTTAACTGCAAGTGCAGGTACTACAAGAATGCGTGTAATAAATGTAGAAACAAGTTCTCCTGCAGCTATTACTCCTAACGGAACTTATTCTTGGGGAGAAACTGAAGACTATTGTATTGACATTGCTTTAGCAGCCTTATGTTCTGGAGTTCCAAACTCAGGAACAGCAGCTATTTCTTCAGCAACTGGCTGTCCTAATTCACCATTCAATATTACTACAACAGGATTAAGTGCGGCTCTTGGAATTCAATACCAATGGTATTCTTCTCCTTCAGCAACTGGTCCTTGGAGTGCAATTCCAACTCAAACCAATACTTCTTACGCTTCAAGCACAACAACTACTACTTACTATATGCTTCAAACAACATGTACTGTTAGTGCGCAATCTGCTACAACATCAATTGTTTCTTATTCAGTAGTAAATCCAGGTCCATGTGTTTGCGGTGGATATACTACTTCTTCAGCAACATCTACTGCTGATGAAGAAATTTTGGGAGTTGACTTTCATACATTAAGCAATCCGAGCAGTTGTACAACTCTTGGCCCTGGTATTGGATCAATTCAAAACATGTACAGTAATTATGTTGGATTCTTAGCAGCTCCAAGTGTTACGCAAGCACAAAGCATTACGTTTACAGTAAACGTTGGAACTTGTGGCGGTAACTATAATAACTCTACTGCTATCTATATTGACTATAATCAAAACGGTTCTTTCTCTGATCCGGGCGAGCAAGCTTATTTAAGTGCGGCTGCAACTACTGGTCCGCATTTAGAAATAGGAACTATCACCATCCCACTAACTGCAAGTGCAGGTACTACAAGGATGCGTGTTATTAACGTTGAAACTGGAACTCCAGCAGTTATTACTCCTACAGGAACTTATACTTGGGGAGAAACTGAAGACTATTGTATTGACATTGCCTTAGCAGCTTTATGTGCCGGCGCTCCAAACTCAGGAACGGCAGCAATATCAACTGCAACAGGTTGTCCTAATGTACCTTTCACTATCAATGCTACAGGATTAAGTGCTGCCTTAGGTATTCAATACCAATGGTATTCGTCTCCTTCAGCTACAGGCCCTTGGAGTGCAATTCCAACTGAAACAAATACTTCATACGCTTCAAGCACTACTACCACAACTTATTACATGCTTCAAACAACATGTACTGTTAGTGCTCTAACGGCAACTACTTCTATTGTTTCTTATTCGATCATTAATCCAGGCCCATGTGTTTGTGGAGGTTATACAACTTCAGCAGCAAGCTTTACGGGTGATGAAGAAATTCTTGGAGTTGATTTCCATACGTTAAGCAATCCTAGTACTTGTACAACTCTTGGTCCTGGCATAGGATCAATTCTTAACAGATACAGCAATTACGTTGGATTTTTAGCTGCTCCTAGTGTTACCCAAGCGCAAACAATTACGTTTACAGTAAATGTTGGAACTTGCGGTGGTAACTTTGATAGTGGAACTTCAATCTATATCGACTATAATCAAAATGGTTCATTTACTGATGCTGGCGAACAAGCTTTCTTAACACCAACTTCAACTAATGGTCCGCACTTAGTTGTAGGTAACATCACTATTCCTTTAACTGCTAGCCCTGGTACAACACGCATGCGTATCATAAATTGGGAAACTTCTACGCCATCAGTGATCACTCCAACAGGAACATACGGTTACGGTGAAACTGAAGACTATTGTATTGATATTAATCCTGCATCATTATGTTCAGGTGTTCCAAATTCAGGAACAGCGTCTATTTCATCTCCTACTGCATGTCCTAATTCAACTTTAACTTTAAATGCAACAGGTTTAACTGCAGCTTTAGGTATTCAATACCAATGGTATTCTTCTCCTTCAGCAACAGGTCCTTGGAGTGCTGTTCCTACCGAAACTAACACTACTTACATTACAAGTACTACTACAACTACTTATTATATGCTTGAAACAACTTGTACAGTTAGTGCTTTAACAGCAACAACTTCAGTAGTTTCTTTCTCAGTAGTGAATCCGGGCCCATGTATCTGTAATAACTATGGTCAATCTGCTGCAACATCAACAGGTGATGAAGAGATTTGGAATGTTTCATTTGGAGCATTAAATAACACAAGTAACTGTACCGTTATAGCTCCAGGTCCGGGATCAATTCTAAACAGATATGGTAACTACTCCGGATTTGTTGCAGCACCTACTGTAATGCAAACTCAAAGCGTTCCTTACAGCATCGACATTAATACGTGTGGTGGCTGGTACGGAATGGAGTTTGATGTTTATATTGACTTCAATCAAAACGGTTTATTTACCGATGCCGGTGAATTAGTTGTAAATAATACAGCCGCTATTCAAGGTCCTAATACAGGTTTCATTCTTATCCCTGCTACGGCAAGTCTTGGTTCAACACGTATGCGTGTAGTAGCGGTTGAAGGAACAGTTCCAGGCCCAACCGGAACTTATACATGGGGCGAAACAGAAGATTATTGTATCGACATTATTGCACCCGTTCCTTGTTCAGGCGCACCAAATTCGGGTACTGCATCCATTTCAACTAATACAGGCTGTGTAACACAAGTGTTTAACTTAAACGCTACTGGTCTTACTGTAGCTACAGGGATCACCTATCAATGGTATTCTTCTACCTTAGCTACCGGTCCTTGGAATGCAATAACAAACGCAACAAACACTGCTTATGCAAGCACTGCTTCCGTAACAACATTTTTCCAAATGGTTACAACTTGTACCATTAGCGCGCAGTCGGCAACTTCTTCAATTGTATCGTACACACCTTCTAATTGCTATACAATGGGCAACATGACCATTACAGCTTGTGGTGGTACAATTTATGATTCTGGTGGATCGGGTAATAATTATTTATCAAATGAAAACTATACCCTTACAATACTTCCTAGTACAGCTGCGTCAAGTGTTGTTTTAACCTTCAATACTTTCAACACGGAAACGAGTCTTGATTTGTTAGATATTTATAACGGAACCTCAACTGCTGCACCGTTACTAGGTTCTTATAGTGGTAACGCATTGCCGCCTGTAACAGTTGCTACCAATACAAACGGAGCACTGACTTTACACTACTATACAGATGGAAGTGTAGAATTCGCAGGTTTTGATATTTCTGTAACTTGTACTGCTGCATGTGCAGGTCCGCCTACAGCACCTGCAATTATAAGTATGAGTATTTGTTCAGGTAATACCGCAACATTAACTACAGTTGCAACTGGAACTGCGCAATGGTATACAACACCGAGCGCCACCACGGTGCCTGTTTCAACTAGTACATTATTTGTAACGCCAATACTTACAGGTAATACTACATACTATGTTAGAGATACGTCGGCTTGTGGTGCTAGTACTTTAACTACAGTTAACGTAACAGTTGCTCCAACACCAACAATGAATGTTACTTCAACAAGTACCGCAATTTGTATGGGACAAAGTGCAACATTAACTGCTAATAGCATGAATACATATACATGGAATACAAGTGCTACTACATCGGTTATAGTTATTACACCAACAATTTCAGGTAATTATACAGTTACAGGAAATGAACTGTTGTGTGGTACAACTCAAACCGGCGCTGTTTCAATAGGTGTTAATGCATTACCTACTGTTTCCATGTCTGCCGGCGGAATGTCCACAATTTGTGCTACCAATGGAAGTCTAGCTCTTACTGGTAGTCCAGCAGGTGGAGTATTTAGTGGTCCTGCAGTAACTGGTTCGCTATTAAGTATTGCAAATCCTGGAACGTTTGTTCCTGTTTATTCTTACACAAATCCAACTTCAGGATGTTCTAACACTGCAACTACTCAGGTAATAGTTCTTAATTGTGGTGGTGGTGCCGGAATAGCATCTCAAATAGCTGCCTCAGGATTTAATCTTTATCCTAATCCAAACACCGGTAGTTTCATGATTGAAACCGGTAACAGAAGTGTTAAGAATATAAATATAGTTGATGTAGCAGGAAGAAACGTTTATTCGAATGTTTCTGATGAGTTAAATATATTAGTTAACATTAAAGAGCTAGCTAATGGAATTTACTACGTTAAAGTAAGTACAGAAGCAACTACTGATATCATCAAAGTAATAAAACAATAAAATTTTAATAAAACTCAAAAAAGGCCTCGAAAATCATCGAGGCCTTTTTTGTTATTTGGCCTTTAATAAATACAGCATAAGGTAAGGTTTGTATACAAGCATCTTATCTTCTTCCAAACTATCATCCACTATCTTAAAAAGTTTGCTAAAGTACTTTGTTTCGTTAGGATGGTTAAACAGATCGTTAAGTAATTTTGGCACCTGCCGTTCAAACGAAAAAATTACATCTCCTTTGTCAACCATTCGTTTAAAAGAAGCTAAACGAGAAAATAAGAGGTCGGCGTTACCTAAGTAATAATGTATAACCAATTCGGCCAACAATGCCGCATGATGAATATCTTTTCGAATGACCCCCGAAAGTGAAATAGCGATATTAATAAATCTGAGCGCGTTTCTGTAATTATTAGCATGCAAGTGCATAATGCTTAAATAATAATAGCTGGTGATCCTTTCATCCATAGCAATAAACTCTTCGTTCTCCTCAAGTCCTATTTCAAATTCCTTTATTCGCTTAATATTTTCATGAACTGTAGAACTCGAAATTATTATGCCCATCCTTACCAGAATTGTAATTGTGAAAATATCGTTCTTTATTGCATGCGAACGACGTTTGCGCCTTGCCTCTATGGTTTCTGTAACTAGATCTATTACCTCTGTTGCCTCTTTATACTTTTTTTGATGTTGCAGCACAATACATAAATTCCTATTCGATCGAAGATATTCACTAAAATTATTCTCCTTTAATTCAGGATACCAATTAAAGATCACCTGGCTGCGTTTCATAAACTCATAGGCCTTGTCGGGTTTACCTTCCTTCATCGCTAAAAAACCATTGATCTGATTATGATATAATTTTGCTGTTGGGCTAAGTGCATTATCCTCGTTAGAAAGCATGGCCTCGTATTTCTTAGCAAATGAGTTTTGATCTCCAAAAAAATAATTCGTTGTTGATTCCACTTTTATCATGGCCCACATGCTTTCTAGTTCTACCTGATTAAAATACAAGGTTGAGAATTCGGCTAGAAGTTTTTTATCTTGTTCAAAATTCTCATTAATATACTCCACATCCACAAATTTGATGGCAGCCTTGATCTTTAATTCAATAGCTTCTATCCTTAATAGATAGCTATAGGTATAACCGCGGTATATAACCTTATTTAATAATTTAATACCATCCTTATAAAACCCCTTGTGAAAAAGTACTTGCGAACGTTTGATCAGACTATTGTCATTTTCGTTCTCTTGCAGCTGTTCTTTATATAAGGTAAAAAGAATGTCGAGTAGCTTATAATATACGCGTGTAACATTTCCCTCGGCTTTTATTGGTACAGTAGTTCGTTTTAAGCCCACCTTCTTCTCCAAACTAAGAAAGTTGTTAAGTATTTTATTTGTGCTCTCATCAAACGAAAATGTTTTTAAGTTCAAGTGAACATACCTTTTCTCGGTACGAGTCAATGATTTAACGAGATGAATTAGGTGTTGTGACATTTAGCCTTACAATAATGTCCGCAAAATAATACATCCTTTTGAAATGTAAAATTATTTGTTTTATTTCATTGATTTACTGCACTTTACGTGCATAAAGTATCATTAGGAATGGAATTTTAAACCAAATTTTGAATAATTTGCGATTAAGGATAGTTGAACTTTGTGTTATTATAAACACGCAAAATCAATTTAGAGAATGAAAAAACAATTACTTGTTACTTGTGGCTTGCTGATTTTATTAGTAGGCACAACCAGAGCACAACTTTCAGGCGTTTACAGTGTACCGGGATCATATACTTCGGTTGCAGCTGCAATTAACGACCTTAATACACAGGGTGTAAGTGGAGCAGTTACTATTAATATTGCATCCGGTTATACCGAAACAGCACCAGTAGGTGGTTTTACTTTAACTGCAACAGGAACAGCAGCAAATCCTATCACTTTTATGAAAAGTGGTGCAGGTATAAATCCCTTGATCACCGCTTACCTTGGTGGAACTGGTTTACCTAACACCCTTATTCAGGATGGTATTTGGCGTTTTATTGGATCTGATTACATTACTATTAATGGAATTGATTTACTCGATCCAAATACCGCAAATCCAGACTACATGGAATTTGGATACGGCTTCTTTAAAGCGAGTGTAACCGACGGCTGTCAGAATAATACGGTACAAAATTGTGTTGTTACCTTAAATAGGAACAACAACGGCGTTGGGTCAGGAATGGCTGTTGATGGCTCAAGAGCGATCGATGTTGTAAATGCCCTTACAAGTGCACACACTACCGCATTAGCTATTACTTCAGCGGCAGGTTCAAATTCAAATAATAGATTTTACAACAATACACTTCAAAATTGTAACATTGGCGTTGCCCTAATTGGTTTTGCCGATGTATCGCCATTTACTTTTGCCGATTATGGTAATGATGTTGGAGGCAATTCTACTACAACAGGAAATATGATCATTGATTTTGGTGGCGCTACAGCAGCAACCTTACCTGCTGCCGGTATCAGAACGTTTGCTCAATACGATGTGAATGCATCTTATAACACTATTAATAGTAATACAGGCGCGGGCTTTAACCACACAAATATCCTAAGAGGTATTGTATTAAGTACGGCTTTAAGCGCTAACGCTACTATAAATAATAATACCATCACTATTAAAAGTGATGCAACTACTTCTTCAGCTTCAGGTATCGAGAACCTTTCAGGTGCAACAGCAGCCAATAACACAATAACTATTAACAATAACCTTATCACCGGCTGTACAAGTTCGTTAGCAACAACTCAGATTTGGTATGGTATTTGGAATAGTGGTGCTTCTTGTGCGCACTTATCTATAAGCAATAATACATTTACAAACAATACCCGAAGCGCAACAAGTGGGGCAACGTATTTGATATACAATTCTGGTGCTGTTGCGAGTAGCATTAATATGAATAATAACAATCTAAGCTTTGATCATACTGGAGCTACTGCATACTCAGGTGCACTTTACAATGTTTACAATGGTTCAGGAACAACAACAACCTCGTTAAGTATCAGTAATAATAATTTTAGCAACTATAACCACAACGTTATCGGAACTGGAATTATTTATTTTGTTTACAATACGGCAAGTTGTTACGTGAATTCTATCAATAGCAATTTATGGAACAATCTTACTCTCAATCATTCGGGAACAGAGTATTATATGTACAATAGCACCAGCACTCAGTTTGCTTTGTCGGTTAACAATAATACCATTACTAATGTAACGCGTAACGCAGCTGCAGGAACCATGTATTGTTATTATTCAGGAGCGTCATCGTTACCAACAAGTACACAAACATTTACAAATAACTTGTTCTCAAATATTACCGCTTCAATTTCGGGTACTGGTACATTTTATGGTATCTATACTTCCGATGGCGCCACATCACCGTATCCAAGAAAGACCATTGCGAGTAACACGATCTCTAATATCACCTATAGCAATTCAGGAACTTCTTATATGATGTTTTGCAATTATTTAGGCGATGGAAGTTCTACTTCAGGTTCTTCTGTATTTAATAACTCTATCAGTAATATTACAACTAACGGAACTACTTACGGCTTATACATTAGCACCATTGCCTCACCAAACTATCCTGCAAGTGTTTATACCAATACTATTAGTGGATTAACTTCTAATGGAGGCGCCTCTTCGCTTTATGGAAGTTATGTTGGTTCAAGTGGTGCAGGAGTAAATTATTTTAAAAATAAGATCTATGATCTTACTCAAAATGGAACAACAGGAGCACTATACGGACTATACGCTACTACTTCTCCAACAAGCAACATTTACAATAACTTAATTGGAAGTATTGCTACACCATCATCAACAGGTATTAATCGCTTAAACGGTATCTATATTGCCGGAGGAACAAATATCAATCTATATTATAACTCAGTTTACATGAGTGGTACTAGTACAGGTTTAAATTTTGGTTCAAATGCCATTTATGCTTCTACTACACCAAACGTTAACTTAAGAAATAATATTTTTGTAAATGAGTGTACACCAACAGGAACAGAATTTGCGGTTGCTTACAGAAGAAGTTCGGCAACACTTACTACATTCTTGAATACCTCAAACAACAACTTATTTTATGCTGGAACACCATCTGCTTCTAATTTAATTTATCATGATGGTACAACGCCGCAACAAACTTTGGGCGCGTATAAAACAGTTGTTACTCCAAGAGACGCGGTTTCTGTAACAGAAAATCCTCCTTTTGTAAGTACAGTTGGTAGTAATCCAAATTTTTTAAATATCAGCACAAGTGTTCCAACTCAAATTGAAAGTGGTGGAGCTGCTGTTGCCGGTATCACTGACGACTATATTGGAACGGTTAGAAATGCCGGTACTCCCGATATCGGTGCTTGGGAAGGCAACTACATGCTTAGCTCTGATCTTTTACCTCCTTCGTTCTTGGCAACTGGTTTTACAAGTCCGAATTGTAATACTACGTCACGCACTTATACAATGAATATTACCGACATTAGTGGTGTAGCAAACGGAACATTATTACCTCGTGTTTATTATCAGGTAAATGCTAATCCACTTGTAAGTACGCAAGGAACTTTAACTTCCGGTAATCAACAGAATGGTGTTTATACGTTTAGTATGAGTTACACCGCTGTTATTGGTGACGTAATTTCATGGTTCACAGTTGCACAAGATATTGCAAGCACTCCAAACCTTGCCTCTATGCCTTCACCAGGTTTTACAGGTACTGACGTAAACAACATCATCACACCTCCAACCACACCAAGCACATTTGCAATTGTTGGAACACTAGCCGGATCTTATTCAGTTGGTGCAACAGGAAACTTTACTACATTAACTCAAGCTTCACAAGTTTACAATAACAGTTGTTTAGCTGGTCCGGTTACTTATGTGTTGATCGATCCTAACTACTCTACCAACGAAACATTCCCAGTTGTATTCAATAATAACCCATACGCCAATGCTACCAACTCATTATTGGTTGTTCCTGCTCCTGCATTAGGTGTTACAATTAGCGGTTCAACAACTGCTAATACAACTATTAAATTCTTGAACTCACAATTCATAACGTTCGACGGTATAAATACAGGCGGAAGTTCATTAGGTGTTTATAACCCTAATACAGGAACTTCAGCAGTATTCTGGTTAGCAAGTACTTCTTTAGTAGGACCTGGTAATAATACTTCAGGTTTAAAGAACATGTATATTGAAGCTAGTGGGAACACAGGCACTAAATTTGGTATTCTTGCAGGTGTTGATGCCGCAACTCCCGGTACTACCGGTGGTATTGACAACGATAATACTACAATTTCAGGTAACACCATCACCGCAGCGTTCCATGGTATATACGCCTCAAGTACAACAACACTTGCAGCAGGTAACAATAACTGGAATATCAGCAACAACCTTGTTGGCTCAATTGTTTCTTCAACAGCAAACATTGGATCAAAAGGGATCTTCTTAAATAATACAGATGGTCTAGCTATCATCAATAATACCGTAACCAATGTAACCGGAACAAGCGCTTATGTTTGGGGCGTTGAATTAAATGCCGGTGTTAGAAATGCTACAGTTAATTTAAATACCATTACAGGTATTCATTATACAGGTACAGGTGGTTATGGTGGATTAGGTATTGATGTAAATCCGAATAGTCCGGTTGCTAACATCACTATCCAAAACAACATGATCTCTGATTGTACAGGTGACGGATGGAGTTCATTTACAGCGGGTGGTATTTCAGGTATACGCGTTGCTCCTTCTGGAACTTGCGTTGGTGTAAATATCCAAAACAATTCAATAGCGCTTAACCAAGGCTCAACAGTATTAGCAGCAACAACCAATGAATTAAGCTCAGCAATATATTTTGGTTCAGGTGCAAACAATGTTGATCTAAGAAATAATATTCTTTATTCAGATATTAACTACACTAATCAAACTGGGTCTAAAACATACGCTATCTATTCAGCGGCTTCTGCAACTGTATTTACCAATATAAATTACAATGACTACTTTGCTGGTGGTGCTCAAGCTAACTTAGCATTTATTGCTGCTACCAACCAAACTAATATGGCTATGGTAATTGCAAGTTTTGGTCAAAATGTTAACTCAATGAATGTGATGCCAAACTTTGTTGGCTTAAACGATGCGCATTTAGTTCCAGCAACAAATGCTATAATTGATAACGTTGGTACTCCAATTGCAGGTATAACTATTGATATTGACAATCAAATAAGGAACGTAACTACTCCTGATATTGGTGCTGACGAATTTACTGCACCAACTTGTACTAATGCAAGCTCAGGAAATATAGCAACAACATCTTACAGCATTTGTAACAACGCTAACATTACTTTAGTTGCAAATAACGTAAGTACAGGAGGTGGTACAAGCTACCAGTGGATGGTTTCAAACAACCCAACAGGCCCTTTCTCTCCTGCAACAGGTGGTTCGGGCGTTACAACTCCAACTTATATTACAGTTGCATTAACAACTAATACTTTATATTATGTGTTAGAAACTGTTTGTGCACCGTTAAGCTTAACTGCAACTTCAGCTCCATCTGCAACTGTTCTTATTAGTCCAATTCCAACGGCAAGTATTGCAGCGGCAGCAAATCCTATTTGCGCCAACACTACTTTATCGTTATCAGTTGGTACAGATATTGGAACTGATTTCTGGTGGACAGGCCCAAACAGTTTCACGGCTAACGTTCAAAATCCATTGTATAACGTTCCCGCAAACGGGACCGGTAACTATTCAGTGATCGTATCAGCAAACAACTGTTCGGCTGCTGTGGTTCAAACATTGGTGAATGTAAGTTCAACTAATCTTAATATTACTGCAACAGGTGTTTATTTCTGTACAAGTGGTACAACAACTTTAACTGCTGTAGGTAATGCTACTTCTGTTACATGGAATACTTCGGCTACAACAAATCAAATTATTGAAACAGTTACTGCTACAACAGTATATTCTGTAACAGGTTCAAACGCTACAGGATGTCCTGCTACTGCTACAGTTGCCATCACAGTTATCAATCCTACCATTACAGGTGTTGGTGCTGCAATTTGCGGCACAACAGCTATTGGTACTTTAAGCGCAACATCATTCGGCCCTATCGATTGGTATGCAAGCCCTACTTCAACAACAGTTTTAGGAAGCGGCAATACGTTTACAGCTACAGCTGCAACTACTACTACCTTCTACGCACAAGCGCTCTCTACTACCATTGGAAGTATCCAATCAACTTTTGCCGGTGGTAATGGTTGTGGTGGCGGAAACATGTTCGACATCACGCCAACTTCAGGTAATATTGTTGTTGATAGCTTAGATGTACATTTCAGTGTTGCGGGTACACAATCTGTATTAATTTATTACAGAGTTGGAACATTTGCCGGCAACGAGATCATTCCTGCAAACTGGATACCTTGGGATACCATTGTTGTTAATAGTGCAGGACCTAACAATCCAACACGTGTGGTAATGTTACCTTTACCAATTCCAAACAGTCAGGTTACTGGTTTCTTTGTGAATTACAATGCTAACTACACTAATGGAACTAATTTATACAGCAATGCTGATGTTTCTTTACAAATGGGAACAGGTTTATGTGGTGCCTTTACAGGAACCAATGCTGGCCGTATGTTCAACGGAAATGTTTTTTATACAAAACCAGGATGTACAAGCCCAATGTTACCAGTAACACTAACTGTTAATCCTCAACCTGTAGTAAACATCAACGCTTTACCTTCAAATGTTATTTGTGCAGGTAATACTGTTACTTTAACTGCATCAGGAGCTGATACGTATACTTGGAATACAAGCGCAACGTCAACCGTAATTACTGCAACTCCGTTTACAAGCACTACATACACAGTAGAAGGAAGTTCGGTTCTTTGTCCGGGTAGTTTTACTGCAAGTATGTTAGTTACAGTTAATGCAAACCCTACAGTAAATATCACTCCGGGTACTGCGAGTATTTGTGCAGGCAATTCAATAACACTTAATGCAAGTGGTGCAGTGATCTATAACTGGAACACAAGTGCTACTACTCCATCAATAATTGAAAGTCCTACCGTTAACACAACATACAGTGTAATTGGTACTGCCGCTAACAGCTGTACATCATCTGCACTAGTAAATATTACCGTAAATGCTAAACCAACGGTATCAATTAGTGCCGCCAGCAATACAGCGTGTTTAAATAGCGGTCCTGTTGCTCTAACAGGGTCGCCAGCTGGCGGTGTTTTTAGCGGACCAAACGTTTCGGGTGGTGTTTTAAATCCAAGTGCTACAGGAACATTTAATCCGGTTTATACATTTACAAACAGCAGCACAGGTTGTTCAAATTCAGCAACCACTTCAGTTGTAGTGAGTTTTTGTACCGACATCATTAGTCAAACTGCTAAGAGTGCTTCGTTGAAAGTGTATCCAAATCCAAACTATGGAACATTTACTATCGAAACAGGAAATTCACTTCGTAAAACAATTGAGTTAACTGATCTTACAGGAAGAATAGTTTACAAAGAAACAACAGATGGCGAGACCATTAACATGAACATTACTGAATTAGCAAATGGTGTTTACCATGTTCGCATCAGTTCAGAGAATGGAATTGACATCATTAAAGTTGTAAAACAATAGTCCTCCTTCTAGTTTAGTAGAAGATAAAACCCCTCTCGGAATTTTCCGGAGGGGTTTTTGATTTATAGGACCTATGACATTTTTAACCTCAGATGAAAACCGGTTAAACGCTGCAGGTTTAATTCAGGGGAATAGCCGCTAATCTTTTTATATCGTTTTCCAAAAAAATATTTACACATATAAAAAAGGAGCTCAAACAATGGCTCAATCCCTCACGCAAGAACCGCAGTCGCCAAGAGATTCAGGTTAAATACACTTAAAGTAATCGAACGTCTCTAAGCAATCACTGCATTTATAAAGTGCTTTGCAGGCTGTGCTGCCAAATTGAGAAACTAATAAGGTGTTCTTGCTTTTACAACGTGGGCATGTTACCGCTTTATGTTTACCTGTGATGAAAGATTTATCGGTGGTTGATTCCTCTGGTGGAGCGATACCGTATTTTTGCAATTTTAGTTTTGCTTCTTGGCTTAACCAATCGGTGGTCCATGCAGGACTATACACCATTTTTACATTTACAGTTTTAAAACCATTTTGCTTAAGTTTTGAAACAACATCATCCTCCATTTGTTTCATGGCCGGGCAACCGCTATAAGTTGGGGTAATGATCACTTCAATAGAATCGTTGCCAAGATCTTTTGCATCTCTGATAACACCAAGCTCAACAATAGAAATTACAGGAATTTCCGGATCGGGAATATCAGATAATATATTTAATATCCTTTGCTTAAAATCCATAAGGTGATACAAAGGTAATTAAACTTTAGGCTAAATTATATGATATTAAACAGGTAAAGACCCTACTTCTCAAGGATCTTGAATTCGGTACGGCGGTTATTTTGCCTTCCAGCATCTGTATCGTTGGTATCAATAGGCTTTGTTTCTCCGTATCCTTTTGCAACCAATCGTCCGGCAGAAATTCCTTTAGTGATCAAATAATCAACCACAGATTTGGAACGACTATCACTTAATTTCATATTGTAATCGTCGGAACCTTTACTATCGGTATGGCTTCCTAACTCAATTTTTAATGTAGGATTATCATTCAATAATTTAATTAAACGATCTAACTCATTTGCCGATTCAGGTCGAATAGTTGCCTTATCAAAGTCGAAAAAGATATTACGTAATACAATAGTTGAGCCCACTTCGATCTTTTTAAGTGCGACATCTTTAGTGAACTCTTGGTAATCGGCATTATCAGGTAAGTTAAAGTTCTCTGAATGGAAAAGATAACCTTCTCTTTTTACGGCAATACCATAATTTTTACCGGAAGGTAATGTAACCAAATATTTACCTGTAGCACTGTTTGATTTAAATGTAGCAAGTACTTCGTTCTTATCATTATCAATAAGATCGATCGTAGCTTCTAATACTGCATTTGTTTTTGCGTCGGTTACCACGCCTTTCAAAATAGTAAGTTTTGATGTTTTAATTTCAACAGCTGCTTCTGTTTTTAAATTACTAATAGGATTTGCTACCATGGCCAACAACTGATCCTCTGTGCTTAATAAAGGTTCTTTTTCGGGGCCAAGGAAAGTGATCTTGTAAATATCTTTATCGCCATATCCACCTTGCTTTGAAGAGGAAAAATAGGCACGATTACCGCTACCACTCACCACAAAAAACACATCATCATCCGGTCCGTTGATTGGATAGCCCAAATTAACAGGCTTACTCCATTTTCCGTTTTCTAAAGTGCTCATGAAAATATCATAACCACCAATATTATTATGACCCTGACTACTGAAATACATTGTTTTTCCGTCGGGATGCATAAATACACCTTCTTCTCCATATTTTGTATTGATATCAGGTCCTAAATTTTTTGAAAGTCCCCACTCTCCTTTAAGATCCATATCGCTATAGTAAATATCACGATCACCAAAACCACCTGATTTATCACTTACAAAATAAATACGTTTACCATCAAAACTTAAACTCACGCTACTCTCGTGATATTTTGTATTGATGTTCTTATTCATATGAACCGGCGGCTCCCAATCAATACCAAACAAGGTACTTTCGTAAAGATCGCCACCATCTTTACCCGAATGACGGTAAACAAATAACTTTGACCCATCAGGAGAAAGTCCTGCAGAAGCATCATGAAATTCAGAATTTACATTTTTACTTAATAACTTTGAAGGCTGCCATTTGCCATTTGATTTTGTTGAGATGTATAGATCTTCGTAAAATCCGGCATCTGAATCTTTTTTTCCTCCGGTAGAATTATCGCGACGTGCTGTAAAAATAACAGTCTCTTCATCAGCTGTTATGGCAGGACTATATTCTGGATACTGAGTGTTTACAGCAGGCCCTAAATTATCAACAAATACTCTTTCTGGCTTTGCACTAAATATTTTTCCATTATTACATTCTGCAATCTTTTTTTGCACATCCTCAATCTCTACAACATGAGATTTTGGTTTCAAGTTCAATCGACCTAGGTAAACATTGTAATATTTTATCGCTTCATCCCAATTCACATTTAATTGATAGCACCAGCCAAGCCAATAAGGAAGATCTTGTTCTGTTTCCGGATCTAAACGAAAGGCATCGGATAAAAACCCTAAAGCTTCCTTTGACGCAGGCGCCTCAAAGAAGCGAATGAACCCAAGCATGTAATTTAATTTTGCATTTTTTGGATTGAATTTTTGTGCATCCATTAAAGGCGATTGTGCGCTTTTAAAATTCTCATTACCAACATGCAGATAATCGCGCGTGCTTACCGGAAGAGTTTTATCTGACATTAAACCTTTTCTAAAATCATCAAACTCCTTACGACCTTGTTCGTAAAACTCAATGCCGATATCCAATTGCTTGCGAGCCGCTCTTAACTCTTCCTTTTTTCCGGGGAAATTATCTTTTTCAAATTCTACAGATTGCGAATAAGCGCCCGAGAAAATAAAACAAGTAAGCTTAAAAATAAAATACGTTTGTTCATAGGATCAATTACAGTCAGTATTCATAAATGATTTTGCAGCACTCACACCAAGATCTGCAGCTTTTTTCCAATCAGCACAACTACCATCTTCTTCTCGTAACATTTGGCGAGCAATACCACGGTTAAAATAAGCGGCGCCATTATTAGCATTTAATTCTATGGCTTTACCTGCCATATCTTTTGCTTTTTTATAATCCTTTTGCTTTAAGGCAACCGACGCAAGATTATTGAAAGCTTGAGAATTCTTCGGATCCTTTTTTAAAACCTCTTCAAAATCTTTCTTCGCGTCATCTAATTTACCTGATTCCAATTTTGCTGCTCCACGATTATTTAACGCGATCAAATAATCCGGTTTTGCCGTCATGGCCTTTGTATAATACTCTATTGCTTTATCATAATTTTTACTTACACGGTATACCGAACCCAAATTATTGTATACAAAAACAAAAGATGGATTAAGCGATAATGCTTTCTCATAATCTGCAATGGCGCCTGTAAGATCGTTTATTGCTCTTTTAGCACTCGCTCTATCGTTATAAGCGTAAGCATAATCAGGCTTTACCTCAATGGCCCCTGAGTATTCCTTAATGGCCTCGTTGTAATCTCCTGCTTGGTAAGACATGATGCCTTTGTAATAATATGCTTCGGCATGTTTTCCTATTCCCAAACAATTATCTAACCAACGATTAGTACTATCCTTCTGGCTCTGTCCAAAAAACACCATGGCCTTTGCAAAACGCGCTTCAATATTATTAGGACTTGTACTTAAAACCTTATTGATATCACTCATAGCACTTGGGTAATTTCTAACCAAAGTATATGCCACACACCTGTTGTAAAGTGCTTTTTCAAAATCGGGCTTTAATTCAATGCTTTTTGAGAATAGATCTGCCGCAAGTTGGCCCTCGCCCTTATTCAGCGCCGTAATGCCATCGTTGTAATTTTGCTGCGCTTGTTCTTCGGGAGAAATTGTAGTGTTTACCTTAACGGTATCCTGTGCAGAGGAAACAAAAAATGCACCTAGAAAAAATAGAAGTAAATTAAGTCTCATTCTTGTTAGTTAAGGTTTTAAATATAGAACAAAAAACCAAAATAAAAATAAATTTTTATTAAACTAACTAGCTAATTATTAAACCTTAATACCTACAATACACACATCATCTATTAGAGACGAAAGCGGAGCTTAGTCTCAATCGTGACTTCTTAATTATAGGCGCAAGCCTATAATTAGAACGTCATCGACTTGCATGTGGTGCCCTTTCCAATTGTTAAAAACAGTTTCAAGCTCTACCGTTTGTTCGGCTGCACTTAAGTGAGCTATTTTTACCAACAATGCTTTCAAATTCTTTGTCATGAATTTTTTTGCTTCCGGTCCACCAAACTGATCAGCATATCCATCTGTAGACAAACAAATAAGATCATCTCTTTGAAGATCTATCTTTACTTCCTCAAACGCTTGATCGTACTTTGTAAAACCACCAATGGCATGCTTTGTGGCTTTGTATTCTATCACTTCCCTATTTCTTACAATGTACAATGGCCTGTTAGCTCCTGCGTAAGTGAGTTTATTTGATGCAAGATCAAGATGAATTATAGCAATGTCCATTCCATCTCGTTGAATGCTTTGATCGGAATTTTGCTTGAGAGAATTTTTTATTTCTGCATTCAAATATTTTAATATTAAGCCCGGGCTGCGCATCTTTCGTTCAACGCTTAACTGTTGTAAAATATTAATACCCACCATACTCATTAATGCGCCCGGAACACCATGCCCTGTGCAATCGGCACAAGCCAATAATAATCCCTTTTGATCCTCATTAATAAGATACCAATAAAAATCTCCACTTACTACATCCTTAGGTTTATAAAAAATAAAGTTCTCTTTTATCAAGAGATTTAATTCATCTTTGCTTGGCAAAAAAGCAGTTTGAATTCCTTTAGCATACTCAATGCTTTGTTCTATCTCCAATTTCTTTTCGCTAATGATCTTGTTCTGTTCTTTTAATTTATCGTTTGTGATCTGTCTAATCTTATTTTGTTTAAAAAGTAAATAGGTAATTACTAAAATGATCAAAGCAACACCAATTAACACAGTAATATAAAAACTCTTCCGCTTATTCTTTAATTCCTGGATCTCACTGGCTTGTTTTAGCTGTTGATTTGACGCTTCCGACTTAACGTAATTATAATTAGTTTCAAAGTTCTTAATGGATAAAGCAGCGAACTCCCCATTTATTTCTTGAAGTAATTCGTAATATAACTTTTGATAATCATACCCCTTTTGATATTGTTTTTCATTATAGTAAAAGTTCTTTAACGAGAATAACGCATCCTTTCGAAGTTCCTGCATTTTATTTTTTGTAGCATAAGCGTAAACAAACTCATAAACAACCCCAACTGTCCTGTCTTTTAGTGCTTCTCTGCACATGGCAATCTTATGTGTATTAGAAACGATATTATCCGAATCGTTTTTAAATATCTCCATTGCTTTATTGAAGTAAAACGTAGCCGTTGTATAATCCTTATCGAAAAAAAACAGCTGCCCCATGTTCGAATATAAAGCACCGGCCTGCGTAAACCTTCTTAGGGTTTTATTTCTTTCGATTGTTTGAGTAAAATAAATAACTGCTGAATCAAAATCACTTCGCTTTTTTTCTCGTTCATATTTGTCAGTATAAAAACTCCCAAGCGCGTTACTTGCCATTAGTATAAGTTTATCTGAACTTAACTGTCTGCCCATATGCAATGCCTGGTATAAATAACTAACATCCTTATAACTTTTTTGTTGTATAGCCGTTTGCCATCCAAGGTTATAGGCAGATAAACCTAAATGGAAGGGGCTTTTAATTGAATCACTTAATTTATAGGCTTCGTAGTAGTATTTGAAAGATTCCTCATAATTTGCCATATTAAAGTAGCCATCACCAATGTGATTAAGGAAACGCGCCTTTGATTTGAATTTCTTTAATTTGGAACTTAATTCTAAACCTTTTTGAGCCACCTTCATGCACTCAATGAACTCCGATTCTCTATACGTTTGAAAGAATTCGATCATCTGCAATACCTTTGCAGAGTCATCAGGTAAAGCCATCAAACTATCCCTTGTTTTTTTGAATGCGTGATCAGTTTGAGAAGAACACAAATAGGATACAAAGCAAAACGCAACAACTATGATATATTTTAACTTCATGTTTGAAAGTTAAATATACAAAACTTATGTGTGTGTTGTTGTTTTTTTAAAAAGAGGGTATTAATCCTTTACCCTATTGAACTTAAGAGCCTTTAACATCCAATCGGCCAATGGTTTTTCGGGAGCCCGTTTCTTAAGATCCAAATACCAACCAAATTTTTTCAGGATAGGGATCTTTTTGGTTTCAACAAACTCAATTAGCGTTCCATCAGGATCTTCAATATAAGTAAAATGCCCGGCGGCCTCACCCATTTCAAAACCCGATCCGCCATCCACCGTAAAAGGATGTCCGTTCTTTTCGCAGGTCTCCTTTAAGGCTTGCATGTTCTTTATATCAAAACACAAATGAATAAAACCAAGATCGCCCCAAAATCTATTTTCAAATATTCGACGTGGTTGATAATTTTTGGCTTCTATTAATTCTATAAAACTATTTCCAAATAATTTCGAGAATGGCCCAACGCGAGGCTTACTGTGCGTTAATACAACACGACGCGCTTTAACTTCTCCACCGGGTAAACCTTTTAGATCAGTAAAAGTTTCTTCCTTATCATATACTACCTTATCGTAACCTAAAATATTCTTATAAAATTCCATAGAGCGAGATGCGTTGCTTACACCGATCATCATTCCAACCGGCCCGCCCGTGCTCAAATTCCCATTTCCAAACCAAACATCATCTTCAATGATCTCGAAATTATTTCCAAACGGATCTTCTACAAAAAAATGTTTTTTACCATATGGCGTTGTGCTTATTTCTGATAATAATTTTGCATTCTTATTTTTTAGATGCGCGTAACTCGCATGGATATCATCGCTTTTTATCTTGGCGCAAAATAAACCAATATCACCCATCACCGGTTTAAACGCGCATGGTTGTGGCGTGCGACTTGTATATTGCCAGATCTCGAAACCTCCACCGCCTTTTAAATTTATGGCTAAAATAGCATGGCGTTTATGGGGCATACCGCCTGTATAAGGCAGCATTAGCTTAGCTTCCGCCGCTTCTTCAAAAATGGGAACATCCATTCCAAAATTTTGGCGATACCATTTAAAACCCTCATGAACATTAGAAACTCCAATGCCTACTTGCTGAATACCTGAAATAATATAAGTCATACGTCGGTAAAGTTAAAAAGAAGAACCGAGATTTGAGACATAAATAAAAATTAATATCTTAGTATTACAAATCTTGATCTATGAAAAAACTACTTACGCTTCTTTTCCTTGCATTTTTCTTAAATGGCTTCTCACAAATTCCTACGCCAACACTAAATTTTGGCATCGCTTCTCATGTTGAACCTGCCGAAGATTTTACCACTCAGGCAAACTATATCAGAACGCGCGATACGCTTAAAAAGATAGTTAACCTAGTTGCCGGTAAAAGTGCAAAATACAATATGCAACTTATGCCAAATTTTGTGCAAGGTGCCTTAACTCATGAAATAGCCGCAACAACCAGCACAGATATTATTGAATACGCTTATACTATTGGAGGAATACCGGGCGACGTTGTTCAAATAGACCCACGATACAAAACAAACGCTTTGTACAATATTGCGGATGTTAGTTATTCTATAAATTTAACCGGTGCTCAAGCAAGTAAAGTTGTTGGGGGCTTTGTACATTTTAACGCCACACCTCCTCCCGGAACATATACTTTAGGAGATTGGACACCATATACTACAACCATAACTGCACAAAATACACCAACTTATACATGGAAAGCCGATATTATTTGGGGCGCAGGAAGTTTACCTCCGCACGTTAAGGACGCCAATAATTATGGTGTTTGGAAACCTCGCGGAAAGAATGACTCCATAGATTTTTACTGTCACGATCCTGCACAAAATGTTTGGTTGCAAGGAAACGGATGTTCATGGGTATTAACTCCTACCACTAATATTAATGCGATGATAGCTGATATACGAAATGAAGCCACAAAAATCAAAAATGGCACTTACCCTGCTAACAAATTTTACAACGGCACTTTAATGATCAACTTCAAAGATTTTGGAACAAGTACAGTTAGTCCAACCTTTCAAATGCCCGCCGCCCTTTCGCGCGTGATTGATTCGATAAATGTGATGGTTTCACAAGGGAAAATAAATTGGAAGACCATCAACCAAAAACAAGCTGCATTTTCGACATGGAGTTCATCTACCAGCATTACTCATTCTCAATGGAAATGCGGACAAACCGTTACACTTACACCAACTTGCGCGCCAAATACCATTGGAGAGAATTTAGATCTTGAAAGTTTTGGTATTTCTGTTTATCCAAATCCTGCAAGCAATACTTTATATTACGAATGGCAAAATTCCTACTTTACCAACGCAAGCTTGAAACTTTACGATAATTTAGGCAAATGCGTTCTTAAGAAAAGTATAGCCGATCAAAAAGGTTCACTCTCTGTTGAACAGCTTCCAAAAGGATTGTATTTTATTAGTATAGAAAACTCAATTGGCCAAAGTAAACCCCAAAAACTGGTGATCTCCAAATAAACGCAATTTTTCAATAATTCAAACCCGTTAAGTTCATCCCTAACGGGTTTTTTTATTACATTCACACCCACAAATATTACCTACTATGTACGGAAAACTAAAAGATCAACTCGCAAATACCCTAAAGGAAATTGAACAGAACGGACTTTTTAAAAAAGAACGCGTTATTACAACACCAATGGATGCCGCTGTAAAAGTGAATGGTAAAGACGTTATTATTTTTTGTGCGAATAATTACCTGGGGCTTTCATCACACCCTAAAGTTATTGAAGGTGCCAAAAAAGCACTCGATTCGCATGGGTTTGGAATGAGTAGTGTACGTTTTATTTGCGGAACGCAAGACATTCATAAGGAATTAGAAGCTAAGATCGCGAAATTCTTAGGAACAGAAGATACCATTTTGTACGCCGCTGCTTTTGATGCCAATGGTGGCGTATTTGAACCTTTATTTGATGAGCAAGATGCAATTATTAGTGATGAACTCAATCACGCGTCTATTATTGATGGTGTACGTTTATGTAAAGCGCAACGTTACCGCTACAAAAATTGCGATATGGCCGATCTGGAAGAGCAATTAAAAGCATCTCAAGCGCAACGAAACCGAATTATTGTAACCGATGGCGTGTTTAGCATGGATGGATTTGTAGCGCCTTTGGATAAAATTTGTGACCTCGCTGATAAATACAATGCTTTGGTTATGGTTGACGAATGTCACGCCAGTGGATTTATTGGTAAAACAGGCAGAGGAACTATTGAAGCAAAAAATGTAATTGGTCGGGTTGATATTATTACCGGCACTTTAGGAAAAGCATTGGGAGGAGCTATGGGCGGATTTACATCGGGTAGAAAAGAAATAATTGAATTATTACGTCAGCGTTCTCGTCCGTATTTATTTAGTAATTCATTAGCACCAAGTATTGTTGGTGCCAGCTTAGCTGTTTTTGATCTTTTGAGTTCAACAACCGAATTGCGCGATAAATTAGAGTGGAATGTAAATTACTTTAAAAAGGGAATTAAAGCTGCAGGACTAGAAATTAAAGATGGCGACAGCGCCATTGTTCCGGTAATGTTATACGATGCTAAACTAGCGCAAACATTTGCCGCTAAATTATTAGATGAAGGCATTTATGTGATCGGATTCTTTTTTCCGGTTGTGCCAAAAGATAAAGCGCGCATTCGTGTTCAATTAAGTGCTGCCCACGAAAAAGAACATTTAGATAAAGCCATTGCTGCCTTTGCAAAGGTTGGGAAAGAATTGGGAGTGATCAAATAGACATATCTTTTATCTTCCTGGCCAGTAGTACTACCATCAGTTTTAAAGCTTTTACTTTTTTACCACTAAGACACTAAGGTCACAAAGTATCACTAAGTCAGGTTTTATTCCTTTGTTCATCTTAATTCTAAAAATTTACTTTGTGCTCCTTAGTGCTCTAAGTGCCTTAGTGGTTATAACAATTAGCTACCACTTAGTACTAAACTGAATTACATCTAAAAAAATTTATCTCCTCCCATTTCGAATTCAATTTTAATAAACTAAAACCGGTAAACTCAAATTTCGCTTCGTATTTTTTTTCTTTGAATTGGGTCCAAACTTTTTCGAATTTATTTTTTCGCAGATCGCGAAACGCAATAGTAACATGCGGATGAAAACCTCGCATATCCTCTACTTCATTCAGCAAGTTCAAATTGTTTTGCGCAAAATATTTTAAGTTGGTATGTAACTCCTCTAATTTTTCATTCTTCAGCACATCCACATAAATAACTCGTGGTGCAAAGCAATTAAAATTATGTAATTCGATCTCAAACTTAAAATTGAAACTGAATTTTTGAAGCGTTTCAATCAATACATTTTCCTTTTCTTGTTTCCATTCAAAAGGGCGGTGTAATGTAATGTGGGCGGGACTTCTAAGGGCGCCTCTTAAGTTAAATTGTTTTAAAAGTTCTTGTTTATAGCTCTCTACTTGCCCTAGAATTGGCTCTGGCAGCAGGATGGCGATAAAATACTTATTGTTCAAAACAGGCTGGTTTTCAGGCACTAAAATCAGTATTTTATTTTAAATTTGTAACATTATTTTAGCACAATTATGCAGATCATTATTCCCATGGCAGGTAAAGGTAAACGTATGCGACCACATACCCTTACTACCGCCAAACCCCTTATTCCTGTAGGAGGAAAGCCAATTGTTCAACGCCTGGTTGAAGACATTACCAAAGTATGCGGACAAAAAGTTGAAGAGATAGCTTTTGTAATAGGTGCTGATTTTGGAGCCGATGTTGAGAAGCATTTGATCGAGGTGGCCCAAAGTCAAGGAGCAAAAGGAACTATTCATTACCAAAAAGAAGCTTTAGGAACTGCGCACGCTATTATGTGTGCCAAAGATGCCATTAAAGGAAAAACAGTTATTGCATTTGCAGATACTTTGTTCAAAGCCGATTTTGTGATGGACACTGAACAAGAAGGTGTTATTTGGGTTCAAAAAATTCCAGATCCAAAACAATTTGGTGTAGTGAAACTAAATAAGGAGAATGTGATCACTGATTTTGTAGAGAAGCCACAGGAATTTGTGAGCGATCTTGCTATCATTGGCATTTACTATTTTAAAGACGGCGATAATCTTAAAAAAGAATTGCAATACTTATTGGATAATAAAATTACCGAGAAAGGCGAATATCAATTAACCAACGCTTTAGAGAATATGAAGCAAAAAGGTTTAAAATTTAAACCCGGGCAAGTAACCGAATGGTTAGATTGCGGAAATAAAGACGCAACAGTTTATACCAATCAACGTGTTTTAGAATTTGATCAAGGAAAAAAAGAATTAAAAGGTAAAGACATCAAGAACAACGGAAGCATTATTATTGAGCCATGTTATATTGGAAATAATGTTGAACTCACAAACAGCGTTGTTGGTCCACACGTAAGCATTGGCAACAACACCAAAGTAGATAACTCCATTTTAAAGAACTCCATCATACAATCGGATGCTAAACTTAAAAATGCTAATGTTTCCAATAGCATGATAGGAATTGGGGCGGAAGTAACCGGAAAACAAGTTGACTTAAGTATTAGCGATTACACACAACTGATTGTATAATAAACTCACATATTTCGGTTTAGTATTTACTATTGTTATTTGTCTTTCAAGTTGCAAGAGCAGGCAGGCTTCTGTTCAAAAAGAACCTAAGAGCAAAACTACCAAGCTGAGCGAAGAAAAAGAATTGAAATTTTCTTTCATTTACATCAATGCTTGTAACGCACGCATGAAAGGTAATGTGAACGATGCCTTAAAATTATTTAACGAGTGTTTGGCATTGGATCCTACGAGTGTTCCTGTAAAGTACGAACTTGCCATTGTAAATAAAATTTTGGGGGTTAACGATGTAGCTCTTGGTTTTGCTAAAGAATGCGCTGCTGCTGATCCAAAAAATGAATGGTATCAATTAACTTTAGTGGAATGTTACAGAACTTTAAAGCTGTACAATAACTCTGTGAAGATCCAAGAGAATTTGGTTAAAAATTTTCCAGAGAATACAGAGTTCAAAGAAAATCTCGCTATTGAATACACCTACATTGGTCAGTACGAAAAAGCTTACCATTTGTATAACGACTTGGAAAAACAATTTGGGATAAACGAGCAGCTATCCATCAATAAAATAAAATTGTTACAGCAAGAGAATAAAATGGATGAGATAGAAAAGGAGATCAATAAACTCATTCAGTCTGATAAAAATAATTCGAGATACTTAACCTACCTAGCCGATCATTATGAATTCATTAAACAGCCCGAAAGAGCACGTGAAATATATTCAAAGATATTAGAGATAGATCCGGGAAATCCTACTGTACATTTAGCTTTAAGTGATTATTACAAACTTAAGGGCGATGAAAAAACAGCCTTTGAGGAACTAAAACTTGCTTTCCTTAATCCCGAACTGGATATACTAACCAAATACAATATTGGCGAAATCTATTATACTACTGCTAAAAAATACTTCAGCAACACTTTCAAACGTCAAGGATTTGAATTAGTGCAGATCATGCTTAAAGTTCATCCAAGTTCGCCTGAATCAAACGCTTTGTATGCCGATTATTTAGTGATGGATAGTTTATATTCGGATGCTATAAAACATTACCGCATTTCTGCTTTAAAAGATAAAAGCGATTACCGTACTTGGGAAAAACTCCTAGATTGTAATAGCCTCTTAAGCAGATCTGATTCACTCGAAAAATTTAGCTACGAAGCCATGGAATTATTTCCAAGTCAACCCATGGTGTATTATTATAATGGGTTAGCAAATCTTCAATTGCGTAATTATAAAAAAGCTGCTGAATCACTCAAAGATGGATTAGAATACATTGTTGATGATAAAATAATGATGTCGAGTTTTTATAGCTATATGGGTGATGCCTATTTTTATCTGAAAGAACATGACAAAAGCGATAAAGCACTGGATGATGCCTTAAAAATTAATGCTGATAATTATTATGTGCTAAATAATTATGCATTTTATCTTTCGCTCAGAAAAGAACAATTAGAGAAAGCCGAGAAACTTTCTAAAAAAAGCATTGAGCTAAAGCCTACCGAAGGAAATTACATGGATACTTATGGTTGGATCTTATTTCAAGAACAAAAATACACACAAGCCGAAGAGTGGTTAAAAAAAGCGGCCGACCTAAAACCAAAGAATAGTAATATTTTAGAACACTATGGCGATTGCTTATTTAAACTAAATAAAATAGCTGATGCTGTTAAGTATTGGGAATTATCTATGGAAGCAGGCGGGAATAAAGAAAGACTTACACAAAAAATAAAAACAAAAAAACTCATTGACTAATTTTTTAAGATATACATTTTTTATAGCGCTGATAGCTTTTATTGGTTTTACATTAAGTTGTAAAAGCAAAAAAAAGATGCAACAAAAAAATGTTGTTGTTGTTGAAGCTGATACCTTAGGAAAGTGTCGGATTGATTACAAAAATGGAAAGGCTTTAACAAAATACATCAAAGAGAACGAATTAAAATACGATTGGCTTTTTTTAAAATCGAACGTTACCACCTTGTTTGAAGGTGAAGATAAAAGTTTTGATGCCAAGGTTCGTTTGCGTAAAGACAGCTTGATGCTGATCACTATTGAGCTTTTAACCATTGACTTTGCCAAAGTTTTGATCTCAAAGGATTCCATTAAAATGGTAGATTACCACAGTAAAAAATATTTTAAGGGCGATTTTAATTACATAAACGATCTACTTAACGCCGATCTCGACTTTAACGTCATCCAATCCATCATTGTTGGAAATAGTGCCGAATTTACCGATGAAGACGCAAAATTAAGTCCTGTAACCGATCGCACTAATTGTTGTTATAAGCTAAGTACTGAGCGCAAAAAACATCTGCGCCGCATAGAAAAGGGCACCGAGGATCTAAAAAAAGCATTGCAGATCATGACACTCGACCCTAGCACGTTCAAAATAACAAAAAATGAATTCATTGATCCCTCGGCCAATAGAAGTTTTACTGCAAACTATACCGATTTTAAGACAAAAGACAGCGTTTATGCACCGTACAATGTTAATATTGACATCAAGGCAGAGCGGAATATGAACATCAAAATTGAGTATGTTCGTATTGAGAAAAACAAACCGCAAAAGTTCCAGTTCAATATACCATCAAAGTATGAAAAAATTACGATACAGAAAAAATGATGTGAGCAGAATTATCTGCTTGCTATTATTTTTTACGTGTCTTAGTTTAACTCTCCCCGCTCAAACAAAAACCACCAAGGATCCAAAAAAAGATCTCGAGAACAAAAAGAAAAAGATCAACGAAGAGATCAACGAGATCAATATAATGTTGAATGCCACCAAGGCCAACAAAAAAAATTCGTTAGGAAATTTGCTCACGCTTAATATGAAACTGGATAAACGCCAGGAATTGATAGCGGCTATCAATGCAGAAATTATTCAGCTCAACAAAAAAATAAATTTTACCGAAACAGAGATCGATCACTTAAGGGCCAATTTGGAAAAATTAAAAGCAGAGTACGCCCGCATGATCATCTCGGCACAAAGGCAACAAGATGCTTATAGCCGATTGATGTTCTTATTCTCGTCCAGCAATTTTAATCAGGCATTGATGCGTTTAAAATATTTACAACAGTATTCGGTTTATCGTAAAAAGCAAGCTGACGAAATTGTTGCTACGCAAAGTCAATTACAAGGGATGTTAGTTCAGCTTAAAGAAAGTAAACACGAAAAAAATGTTTTGCTTGGAAATGAAGAGGCAGAGAAAGATAGTTTGAGTCAGGAAAAAGCAGAACAGGAAATAGTATTGAATAGCCTTCAACAAAAAGAAAAGGACCTTAAAACAAAATTAGAACGTAAAAAACAAGAAAGTGTGGAATTACAATTGGCCATTAAAAAATTAATTGCCGATGAAATAAAACGTAAAGCCGAAGAAGCGGCAAAAGAAGCACTCGCCGCCAAAAAAGCAAAAGAGGAAGAAAAAAAGAAGAACAAAGAAAAGAATGTAAAGGTTAAAGAAATTGCAAAGACCAACGATACGAAAGAAAAAACAAAAGAAACGCCAACTTATCCTGAACTATCGGATGAAGCAGAAGCCCTGAGTAATGATTTTGCAAACAACCGCGGTAAATTACCTTGGCCAATTACCAAAGGTATTATTTGCGAGCCCTATGGCGAACATGAACATCCTGCCATTAAAGGATTTATGATGATGAACAACGGTGTGGAAATTTGCAGCGGCAAAGGTGCAACGGCTCGTGCTATTTTTGATGGAGAAGTAACTAGTGTAGCGGTTTCTCCAACCGGTGGTAAATTAGTTATTATTCGCCATGGCGAATATTTAAGTGTGTACACAAACCTCAGCGATGTACAAGTAAAGGTTGGCGAAAAAATAAAATTAAAGCAACCCATTGGCACTGTAATGATGGACGAGGATGAAACCAAAGCGGCCATGAATTTCCAGATCTGGAAAGGCCAAAAAACCATGGATCCAAGTGGTTGGTTGTATAGGGGTGGTTGATCTTTTCTCTTTTAGCCCTCTTTGTTAATAGGCATTAGTTTATTATTTAATAATATGATACAAAGAAGTTGTTCCGGTGCGAGAATTTGATCTATTTTTGATAAAAATTCCACAACTAATACTCTAAAATAATGGAACAAAAAAAACCACTTCCACCGTTTAATTTTGAAACGGCCTCACAAAAAGTACAAATGGCAGAAGATGCCTGGAATACTAAAGATCCTTCGAAAGTTTCACTTGCTTATACTATTGACACTGAATGGAGAAATAGAGACCTTTTCATAAACGGACGAGAAGAAGTAAAAGAATTTCTAACTATGAAGTGGGAGAAAGAATTAGATTACAAACTCAAAAAAGAGCTATGGGCGCATACCGACAACAGAATTGCAGTTCGTTTTGAATATGAGTGGCGCGATAAAAATGGACAATGGTATCGTTCTTACGGAAATGAGAATTGGGAATTTGATGAAAATGGTTTTATGAAAAAACGTTTTGCAAGCATCAATGACTTAAAAATAAATGAAAACGACAGGCGAATAAAATAATGAGATTAAGGGGGCATATTTAGTTCAGCCTTTAATTGGATCGAGAACTACCCCAAAAACTCATACACCTTTCCCGGCTTACTCTTTATCAAATTACTAAATTCCAATTGCAACAGTAAAGTTGAAACAGCGCTTACGCTCATTTCACTTGCGTAACAAATTTCATCTAAACTCAATTGCTTTTTTTGTTTAAAGGTTTGTGCAATTTTTTGTTCGTCTTCGCTTAAGCTTATTAAAAGCGGAACTTGTTTCTTTTTGCTTTTCTTTTCTTGCTGCATCCAATTCATCGCATCTAAAAGATCAGCAGCACTTTCTATCAAGCCTGCCCTATTGCGTTTTATCAATCCATTGCAACCTTCGCTTAATACACTTCCTGCTTCTCCCGGGAACGCAAATACATCTTTATTATAACTGTGCGCAATGGTGGCTGTAATTAAACTTCCACCTTCGCGTTTACTTTGTACTACAACTAATGCATCACATAAACCTGCTACAATTCTATTACGCTTGGGGAAATTTACCGCATCCGGATTTGTTTCGCTCATAAAATCAGTGAGCAACCCTCCGTGCTTGATCATTTTTTTTGCTAAAGCCGTGTGCGATCCCGGATACACGCGATCCAATCCATGCGCAACAACACCTACGGTTTGCAAATTATTATCCAAAGCATATTTATGCGCATGCACATCTATACCATACGCTAAACCGCTCACTACTAAAATTCCACTTCCTGCTAAGTCGGCCAATAATTTATTGGTAATATCAATTCCATACTCATCAGGTTTTCGTGTTCCCACAATCGCCACAATTTTTTCGGTATTTAAATTGGCATTGCCTTTATAATATAACAACACCGGCGAATCGTTACAAAACTTTAAACGTTGCGGGTATTCCTCATCGGTAAAAAATAAAGGCTTTATGTTATACTTTGCAATAAATTCAAGTTCCTCCTCTGCCCTTGTTAATACATTTTTATTACTCACAATGCGCTTGGCATTTATCTCCCCAATTCCGGGGATCTTTTGCAGCAGCTTTTCCTTGGTTTTAAATACCTCACTCGCACTCCCACAGTACGATACAAGGTTCTTGGCATTCACATCGCCCACATTGGGCAAAAGCGTAAGGCCTATTTGGTATAAAAGTTCCTTTTGGTCCATTAATTTTTTGGGTTATATTTAGCCCTAGAATGAACAAATGTAATATCACTTTACTGGTTTTGATTGCTGTGTTTTGTAGCAATTTGCACGGGCAGCTAAAAAATTCGGTAATTACCGGCAAAATAAGCGATGTAACTAGTCAGGAAGCCCTTATTGGAGCAATTGTTAAGGTCGGAAAACAGGGCACAACCACCGATGTGGAAGGAAATTACAAGTTACGCCTCGAGCCCGGAAAATATACGATTACCTACTCATATATTGGCTTTAAACCCGAAACAAAAGTTCTGGAATTGAAAGAAAATGACTCTCTCGAAATAAATATAGCCCTAAAAGATCAATCAGCATTAGATGAAGTGGTAGTAAGTGCCGGACGCTATGAACAGAAAATTGGAGAGGTTACCATTAGTATGGAAATTTTAAAACCTGCCCTTTTAGAAAATAAAAATACCACACAATTAGATGTGATCATGAACCAAGTGCCCGGTGTTACGGTTAATGATGGCCAAGCAAGTATTCGCGGTGGAAGTGGTTTTAGTTACGGCGCCGGAAGCCGTGTTTTAATGTTGGTTGACGAAATGCCAATGCTAAGCGCCGATGCCGGAGATATTAAATGGAATTATTTGCCTTTAGAAAATGTAGAACAAATTGAAGTGATAAAAGGCGCTGCTTCTTCGCTGTATGGATCAAGCGCGTTGAATGGTGTAATTCATTTGCGAACTGCTTATGCTAAAGATAAACCACTTACGCATGTATCGTCTTTTATTGGCGCTTACGATGCGCCGCGTAATACTTATAAATGGTGGAAAGGCACAAGTCAAATGCAACGCGGTATAAATATCTCACATGCCGAGAAAATTGGAAATTTTGATATTGTATTGGGCGGACACATGTTCAACGATGATGGCTTTCGTTATTTAGAAACGGAAAATCGTGGGCGATTAAATGCGAATGTGCGTTATAATTTTAAAAAGATCCCGGGATTGATAGCAGGCATTAATACCAATATGATGAACACCAAAGGAGGATTGTTCTTTTTATGGCAAACTTACGATTCGGCATATATTCCTCAAGGAAGAAATATTCAACGCTATAATAACATCCGTTTAAATGTTGATCCCTATGTAACGTATATTTTTGGAAGCAATAAACTGAGCGTAAAAACTCGCTATTTTAAAACCAACAATATCAACGATAAAAATCAAAGTAGTTTAGGCGAATTGTTTTATAACGAAGAACAATACCAACGCAAATTCAAAAATAATTTTAATCTTTCGTTAGGATATGTTTTTATGAAATCGGTTACCCTATCAGATTCCCTTTTTGGAAAACACGAAGGTTTTAATCACGCCGGATATGTGCAGGCCGATAAAAAATTCTTTGACAAACTCACCGTTTCATTTGGTGCGCGCGGAGAATATTACAGAATTGATACTGCCAAAACGGTTGGCACTTTATTCGGATACAAAATTCCTTTTTATCCGGTTTTTAGAGTCGGAGCAAGTTATCAACTAAAAGAGTACACATTTATTCGCGCATCGTTTGGTCAAGGTTATCGCTTTCCGAGCGTTGCCGAAAAATACGTGAGTACTTACGTAAGTTTATTACACATTTTCCCTAATACAAGTTTGCAACCTGAAGTAGGAAATAATATGGAACTTGGCATCAAACAAGGTTTTAAAATTGGTGAGTTCAAAGGATTTTTGGATATAGCAGGTTTTTGGACACGCTATAATAACATGGTTGAATTTGTTTTTAATTACTATGGCACTGACCCTAATTTATCATTCGTGCAAAAATTAGATTACTATGGTTTTCGTTCCGAAAATTTAGGCAAAGCAGACATTAAAGGAATTGATGCCGGCGTTAATGGAACAGGAAAAATTGGTTCGTTAAATATTACCATCATGAGTGGATACACATACATGAATCCAATTAAACCCGATTATGATCCTATAAAAGATACCTTAGGTTTACCCGGATTAAATGTATTGAAATATCGCAGCCGTCATTTATTTAAAAACGATATTCAATTTGATTATAAAGCATTTTCCATTGGCTTTAGCACGCGTTTTCAAAGTAAGATCGAGAATATAGACAACCGTTTTGTTCGTCCTTTGTTTGAAGAAATAGGAAGTGGTTTTGATTCAGATGATGCGCCAACTATTTTACCGGGCCTAAAACAAAACTTCGATCAGTTCCAAAAAAATGTGTGGATACACGATATGCGCGTATCGGTACAAATAACTCCTGCACTTAAATTATCTTACATTGTAAATAATTTTACCAATGTAGAATATCAATCAAGGCCGGGTGATATGCGAGCACCTACTTTACACATGCTTCAATTAAGCATTAGGCCAAAGTATAAAGACAAATAATTTCTAATGCCAATTCTTGTTTAAAATTTTAACCGCTAAGACACAGAGAAACAAAGTTCTTAAACCTTCGGTTTAGTTTGTGTTTGTGTTGGCTTAATAATAAGAGCGCAAAGGCAAATCGGACCTTCGGTCCGAACCAAGCTTTAGGCAGTTCGAACTTTGCGCACGCCGTAGGCGCTTTGCCATCTTAAATTACACACAGCATGGCTTTTTATAACCACTTGGTGTCTTCGCGTCTTTGCGGTTAAAAAACTACGTGTTGAGTTATAAAGATACAGGCATCCTTTAATTTCATATAAAACCACATTATCAGGTGTTAAATACCTGCTCAACATTTGTTTTGCAGTTGAATTTTTATACATTTAATAGAGGGAAATTCTTCATGCTAAATAAAGACATCGATCTTCTTGAGGAACTAGATAGTGTATCGCAAATTCATTTTTTGAATCGCAGCGATATTGATCATATCATGACCGACTTTGCCGTACGAATTCTGCCTTCATTGAGAATAGAACGGATGAGCGTATGGCTTTTTGATCCCGACAAAACAGCACTCATCTCTGTTGGTGAATATGATACGCGAACTAAAAAGTTCAGCAAGAACTCCGTTCTTCATCAAAACGAGATCCCTATTTATTTTGAGGCCTTACGGAAGAACAAGATCATTATTGCTGAAGATATTTATAACCATCCGGCAACCATGGAATTGAATGAAGTATATTCCAAGCCAAATTCCATTTGCTCGTTAATGGATATTCCCATACGTATTTCAGGAGAATTAATTGGCGTTATATGCTTTGAAAAAGTAGACGTGAAGCGTGTGTTTACCGCAAACGAACAAAGTTTTTGCCTTAGCCTTTCATTTGTTTTGGCATCTACGCTCGAAAGCCGACATAGGCGTGCCGCGCAAGCTAAATTAGAAACCTTATTGATCGAAAAAGAAACCCTTGTAAAAGAGATAAATCATAGGGTGAAAAACAATTTCGCTATCCTCATCAGCTTAATTCGCATTAGCAAGAATAAAGCGCGATCGGAAGAAACCCGTACTATTTTGCAAGAGTATGAGCAACGTTTGTTCTCGATGTTAAAGATCCACGATCTTTTAAATCAAAGTTCAGATCACAGCGAGATCAATCTTTCAAAATATATTACAGAGTTGGTAAATGAATTCAGAGTGTCTTTTCCGCACTTCAACCATTGCGTAAACACGCGCATCAATAATTATGAATTCACTCTTTCAAGTAAACGTGTGTTATATCTTGGTCTTATTATTACCGAGATCTTATTGAATTCTGTAAAGCATGCCGCTGCAACTACACCTAATTATGAATTGACGATCGAACTTATGGAGATCAATGATCATCATGTAAATCTTATTGTTGGGGACAATGGGCCCGGTTTTGACTTTGAAAAAGAAGTAGCCAAAGATTCTTTAGGTTTACCATTGATCAAAGATCTGAGTTCTGCCATTGATGCAGAGACAAAATTTCCTTCGCCTAAAAATTCGTATTATACGTTTTTGTTCAAGCTATAAAAAGCCGTTTAAAACTTTAGTCAAAACGAAACAGCTGCCTCTTTTTACCGGCCGCGCCAGGGATGCGAAGGGTTCAGCTCTTTTTTGTGAGGTACGAACAAAAAAAGCCGAGCGAACAGCGAGCCCGTAGCAGCCCGGCCCTGAGCATCGGTAATTCCATCGGCGAAGGGGAGGCGCCCAAAGTATTTTAAAAAAAAGTGTCCGGTTTATGTTAAAAATAAGAATATACACTCCAAAAAAGCCACTTTTATCCGCTTATTAATTCCCTAAACATTTAAGTAACAGGTATTCATGATAATTGGTAAAATAGGCCTTTTTTGACTCGGTTTTGAAGTGTAATTTTACCTTAGTAATTCATTAAAATGCGTGTAGGACTTTTCTTTGGATCATTTAACCCGGTTCACGTGGGGCATTTGGTAATAGCCAATTACATGGCCAGTTTTACCGAATTGGATGAAGTATGGTTTGTGGTATCTCCGCAAAATCCTTTAAAAGAAAAAAGCACTTTACTAAATGAAAATGATCGTTTGCACCTTGTAAAACTTGCTTTAGATCTTCATCCAAAAATAAAAGCAAGCGATATTGAATTTAAACTAGCACAACCGTCGTACACAATAAATACATTAGCGCATTTGAATGAAAAATTTCCGCAACACGAATTTTGCTTAATAATGGGAAGTGATAATTTAAGCGGCTTTAAAAAATGGAAAAACTACGAGGAGATCTTAAGACGTTTTAAAATATTTGTATATCCTAGGCCCGAAAAAACAGAAACTGAGTTTGACAAACATCCTTCGGTTACCTTTGTGAATGCGCCATTAATGGAGATCTCATCAACATTTATTCGCAAAGCTATTAGAGAAAAAAAAGATGCGCGTTTTTACCTGCATCACAAGGTATGGGAGTATATCGACGAAATGAACTACTACAAAAAATAATGGAGAAATAGCCCATTTTTATTTGTATATTTAACCTTTAAAATTTAAGCACTATAATGGGATGTAGCGGTTGCTCAACAGGGCGAGGAAACCATAACGAAAATAATAACGGCGTACCTGCCGGCTGTAATAATAACGGCTCGTGCGGAACAACGGGCGGCTGCAATAAATTGAATGTTTTTGATTGGCTAGGAAATATGCGCATGCCTGACGGACAAAAGGCATGCGATATGGTAGAAGTTCGTTTTAAAAATTCGCGTAAGGATTTTTTTAAGAATGTAAATAATCTATCATTAGTTATTGGTGATGTGGTTGCTGTAGAAGCAACGCAAGGACATGATATTGGCGTTATTTCGTTAACCGGTGAATTGGTAAAAGTGCAAATGAAAAAGCGCAATGCCAATCCTACGGAAGAAGAAACAAAAAAGATATATCGCAAGGCAAAACAAAACGATATTGATAAATGGCAAGAAGCTCAAAAGTTGGAAGTATCGAGTATGTTCAAAGCACGCACAATAGCTTTACGTTTGGGCTTGCAAATGAAATTAAGTGATGTAGAATATCAAGGTGATAGATCGAAAGCTATTTTTTATTATACCGCCGATGAGCGCGTTGATTTTAGAGAGCTGATAAAATTACTGGCGGAAGAATTTAAAGTGCGAATTGAAATGCGTCAGATAGGTGCGCGCCAAGAGGCTTCTCGTTTGGGAGGAATTGGCGCATGCGGTCGCGAATTATGTTGCAGCACTTGGCTAACCGATTTTAGAACAGTATCTACAAGTGCGGCGCGCTATCAGCAACTATCTTTAAATCCCTTAAAATTGGCGGGGCAATGCGGCAAATTAAAATGCTGCTTGAATTACGAATTGGATAGTTATGTGGATGCATTAAAAGAATTTCCGATCATTGATAATAAGTATTTGCACACAGTAAAAGGCGATGCCTTTCATCAAAAAACTGACATATTCAAAGGTGTGATGTGGTTCGCCTATAAACACGAACCTTCGGTTTTTATTCCCATGAAAGCTGAGCAAGTAAAAGATGTACTGGCGAAAAATGAAAAAGGCGAAAAGCCGGATGATCTTGTGCCGTTTGTTTTAAACTTAAAAACAAAAACAGCAGTTGTTGAACATACTTTTGAAAATGTAGTTGGACAAGATAGCTTAACTCGTTTCGACAGGAAAGATAATAGAAATAAAAAATCGAATCACCATAATAAAAATAAGCAGCACTCTAAGGGGCCTCAAAATAATTCGAATAAAGGCACTCCAAATCCGAATCAACAAAAACCTAAACCGCAGAATAAACAGCAGGGGCCAAATACAAATAAGCCTCATAACAAGCCGCACCATAAACCTAACCCAAATAAACCGAATCCAAACAAACCAAATAATAACAATGACAAGACCTCGTAACATAGTTTTTGTATTCGTTATTTTTCTCTCGATATTATTTACTTCGTGTAATAAGAATGTTATTTATACCGAGTACAGAAAATTCAATGAGAACGAGTGGTATGCCAAAGACAAAGCGGTGTTTGATGTGGACGTAAAAGATAATACTTCCCTTAATAATATTTCGTTAATGGTAAGGCATGCTGATGCTTATCCGTACAGCAATATATTTTTATTCCTTGAAACAACTTATCCTGATGGTAAAGTAGAAAAAGATACTTTAGAAGTTATTTTAGCCAATGGTAAGGGCGAATGGATGGGAAGCGGTGCCGGCGACATCTTTGATTTTAAAGTGCCCATTAAGAAAAACGTGAAATTTCCAATGACGGGAACCTATAAATTTGCTTTCCAACAAGCTATGCGTACCGATCCACTTCCTTTGGTGATGGATTTTGGTTTTGAGATAGAAAAATCTAATTAATTAGCATTTCAAGGGGGTTTTTACCCTTAGAATTCCAAAAAAGTCTTAAATTTATAGTAAAGTAAACGTTAAGTATGCGTTATGTGATCTATTTATTTATTGCAGCTGCATTTTTTGGTTGCAAGAAAGCCCCAGGTGAAGGAGGATTTGCTTCCATCCAAGGTAAATTGTATGTTAAGAACTACGATCCTACATTTACCGTTAAAACATCCGAACATTATTTGCCTGGAGAAACAGTGTATATCATTTACGGAGAGGGTACGGAAGTTGGCAATACGGTAAAGACCTCATACGACGGATCATTTGCTTTTAATTATTTACAAAAGGGAAAATACAAAGTGTATGCTATTGGCAAAGACTCTACCCAACCTTCACTTTCCATGCCTAAAGAAACACTGATGGAAGTAACCATCACAAAAAAGAAAGAAAAAGTTGATCTTGGAACTCTTACCATTATAGATTAAACAATGGCGCGTAAGAATACATTCTATTATTTTCTGATGATGTTAATTTGTTTGAGTGGCTATGGGCAAAACACAAAGGATGCAGGACTATGGGCCACTTTCTCAGTTCAAAAAGAGATCACAAAAAAAATAAGTTTAACGTTTGATCAGGAAATGCGCTTGCGAGAAAATTTTCAACGCCTAAATTTATTTTACACCAATGTTGGAATTGATTACAAACTCAATAAGAACATTAAGATCAGCCCTACTTACCGTTTCACTCAAAAAAAACAACTCGAGCCCGGTTTTAGTTACCGGCACCGTTTTATGCTAGATGTTACTGCCAAGAAAAAATTATCAAACATTACATTAAGCGAGAGAGTAAGATACCAAACGGAAGTTCAGAATTATTATACAAGCAAAAAAGGAAAAATACCGGAACACTATTTACGTTTCAGAACAGACATAAAATACACGGCTCCAGAAAAAATAACGCCATACTACTCGTGCGAATTTCGTTATCAGATCACTGCACCAAGGGGCGATGAGCCCTTGTCAAATTACGGGTTCCACAGGATCAGAAACGTGGCCGGCGTTGAATATAAAATAAATGACAACAATACATTAAACTTTTATTATTTAATTCAGTCGGAGTTCAACATTGTAGATAAAGAAAGTATTTACATAGTGGGCATTGGATACAACCTTAGCATTTAAATTAAAATGAGAATAAACCTTTTTTGTATACTCCTTGTTTTTTCAGGAACATTAATGGCTCAGTGGAATTCAGATCCTGCAGTTAATGCTTCGGTTGCAATTGTAACAAAATCGCAGGATAACCTTCATACTGTAAGCGATGCTAATGGCGGTGCCATAATTTCGTGGGATGATAACCGAAATTCTTCTACTAACGCCACCGATATTTTTGCGCAGCGAATTAATGCAAGCGGTATCATTAAATGGGCCACCAACGGAATTGCTATTTGCAATAATAGCGCACATCAACAGTCTTCTGCCATTGCAGATGCTGAGCAAGGAAATGCCATTATTACTTGGGAAGATATCCGTTTAGGTAATTATGATATTTACGCGCAAAAAATAGATTCATCGGGAAATATACAATGGGCCGCCAACGGAATTGCCATATGCTCAAAATCAACGCATCAAAAAAACCCTAAGATCGTTGGCGATAATGCTGGAGGAGCAATTATTGTATGGGAAGATTCGGTAAATAACTTTTGGGATATTTATGCTCAGAGGGTCAGTTCCACAGGAGCAGTACTTTGGACAACAGGCGGTGTGGGAATTTGCGTAGCCGGAAATACACAGATAAATCCAAAGATAGAAAGCGATGGCTTGGGTGGTGCTATTATTACATGGCAAGATAAACGGAATAATGTTGATTACGATATCTACGCTCAACGAATTGATAACAATGGTACGGTTCAATGGGCGGCAGACGGTGTGGTTATTTGCAATTCGATCAATACACAAAGTAATCCGCGCATTGAGCCAGATGGTTCTAATGGCGCTATTATTGGATGGATAGACAAAAGAAATGCAATTGATAATAATATTTATGGTCAGCGCATTAATTCGACAGGCATTGTGCAATGGGCTGCTAATGGAAATAGTATTTGTGGCGCAAGCGGTAGTCAAAGTGCTTTAGATATTAAATATACAGGTAGTAATGGTACTGTTTTTACTTGGAAAGATGCGCGTACTGCCACAACCTCTGTTTATGCACAATTAGTTTCGTTAAGCGGCGCCAACCAATTGATCGCTGATGGTATTCTGATCTCGAACGGATTAAAATCCAATAACCCAAACGCTGTAAGCGATAAACAAAACGGTTTCATTATTGCATGGCAAGATTCTTCGGGCACAGGTTGGGATATAAAAACACAACGTTTAGATGCAACCGGAAACACTTTATGGCTAAGCGGAGGTGTAATTGTTTCTAATGCAAGTAATAATCAAATAAATGCGGTGCAGATAAGCGATAATAATGGAGGTGCCATTTATTTTTGGGAAGATTACCGAAATGCGGCCGATTATAATATCTATGCGCACCATTTATATAGTAGTGGCAGCCCTGATATTGGAATTGATAAATTACACGGAAATAATTCCCTCAAGGCACTTTGCTTTCCAAACCCTATAACCAATAATTCAATCATTAAATTAACCGAAAATTCATATGTGAATAACTGGCAATTACAGATCTTTGATTCACAGGGAAGATCGATCGTTACAAAAACCCTTTCCAATAATGACACATTTTTAATCAATACCAATGATTACACAGCCGGTATTTATTTTTATATGATAAAAGTAAATCAAACAACCTTACCTTTAAAAGGAAGCTTTATATCCACATTTAAATAAGAACTATGGCAAATACAAAAAGATCAAGTCTATTCATTATGACACTTCTTATTTCGTGCTTCTTTTGCCAAGCACAAAAAAAGAAGGATATTAAAAAAGCCGGCATTAAAACCATTACAACTACCGAAACGCAAGGCACAAAATCGTTCAATGATTCAAAAGTAACTTACGATGCGGGTGGCAATATTATTGAGGAGATCAACTATGATAAAGAAGGTAATTTAAAAAGCACTAAAAAGTTCAAATACAATAAAGATGGTGATCCCATTGAAGAAACTGAATACGACGAAAAGAACGCTTTAAAAGAAACAAGGTTAACCAAATACAATACCCTTGGTGAGAAAATAGAAGAACAATACTTAGATAAAGACAAAAAGCAGTTTAAAAAATATATTTATACCTTTAGTGCCAAGGGGTTTAAAACAGAGCGAAAACACTACGACGCTAATAACGTATTAATCTCTACCAAAAAATACACTTACGGTTATAAATAAAATGTCGCAGATCATCACTATATTGAATACATTCGACACTATTACTCTTGGAGAAATGGACAAGGTAAAACTTATGGACCGAATGGATTCAAAATACATGTTCGCCATGCAAACGCTTCCTGCAATACTTGAAAATTGCAGAGCGCACTATTTTGTAACTGATATAAGTGGTAATAAATATTCGAGCTACGAAACACTTTATTATGATACTAACGATTACAGATTATACACCCAGCATCATGCCGGAAAACTTAATCGTTACAAAATAAGAAAGCGTACATACGTAGAGAGCGCCCTTACATTTTTAGAAGTAAAATTCAAAGACAATAAAGGCAGAACAACAAAAGATCGTATTAAACTAAAGGGAAATGACATAGATGCAAACGCTATCGCATTTATTGAGAAAGAAACACCTTTAAAGGCAAAAGATCTTAAGCCAAGCGTGCAGATAAATTATACGCGTATTACCCTGGTAAGTAAAGCTCTTACTGAGCGCATCACTATTGATCTGAATTTAACCATTGGTAAAAATGATCTTAAGCGAACCTTCACTAACGTGGTGATAGCAGAGGTTAAACAAAACAAAACAAATCATTCGGAATTCACTCACTTAATGCGAGAGCATCGCATAAAACAAGGCGCCATGAGTAAATATTGCTTTGGCATAAGTAATCTTGTTGAAGAAGTAAAAAAGAATAATTTTAAAGAGAAAAATACACGCATACTAAAACTAAATCATTTATAATGGAAACAGAAGTAATTGCAGAAGGGCTCGATGCCTTATTAAAGATCTCGGGAAAATTTGGCGCTAGATTATTCATTGATATGATCTTTGTGATCCTGCTTTTAAAATTCATTTATATCAAACGCTATAAAAGCAAGGACTACGTATTCACGTTCTTTGTTTTTAATATTGTTATATTTTCAGTAGCATTTTTACTGAACAAAGTAGAACTTTCGTTAGGAGCTGCTTTTGGTTTGTTTGCCGTATTTGGTATGCTGCGTTATAAAACAGAAGAGATCAGTATAAAAGATATGACCTATCTCTTTTTGAACATTGCCATTGGACTTATTTGTGCCGTAACAAAGATCAAGGGCGATGATATGTTCGAGTACGTATTCCTCATTGGCTTGAACACGATCATCTTCATCATTATTTATCTTTTAGAAAGTAATGTGTTCATGAAACGTGAATCGATGAAGTTGGTGAATTATGAAAAGATCGAGAATATTAAAGTAACCGATCAATCGCAATTAATAGCCGATCTAAGAGAACGAACCGGGATCAATATTCATAGGGTGGTGATACAAAAAGTGGATTTCCTAAAGGATTCGGCACAAATAAAGATCTATTATTACGAATAAGGAATACCCTTAAAGTTCGCTTTCCATTTCCACGCTTACCTTTTCTACATTTCCATTCATTGGAGGCATGAGCTTGGTTAGTTTAACTCGTAGAAAAGTGATTGTTTTAAATTCGGAAGTTATCTCATCAAAAATGCGCTTACACACCTGCTCTATTAGTTTTGAACGTACAGCCATTTGCTTTTTAGATATCTCGTAAATGGTGCAATAATCAATGGTTTCTTTAAGGTCATCTGAAAGGGCTGCCGTGCTAAAATCTGTAGTGATGTATACATCTACAATATAATTAGCGCCAATTTTTGCTTCTTCCTCCAAACAACCATGGAAAGCGTACAATTTAATTCCCTCGATATTTATTTTATGAGTCATGCGGGCACAAATATAATCAAAATAAAAAAGGCGTCGCTATATTTAGCGGCGCCTTTTCTTTAGAATGCTATTCTTATTGTTGACGAACCACTGTTACATGTCCCACAAAATACTTTTTATAACCTTGAAGATCGGTGATCAATATCTTGTAAATGTAAACGCCTTCTTCAACTACCGTATTGGTTCCTTTCGCTCGTCCATTCCAACCCTTATGCAACTCGTTTGATGAAAATAACAACTCACCCCAACGGTCAAAGATCTCCAATTTATATTTGTCTTCTGCTTTAATTCCATAACCCTTAGGATAGAATGATTCATTAAGATTGTTATCATCCGGAGAGAACGCATTTGGAATATAGATACCAACATCATTCAACACTTCAATATTCTTCTTAATAGTGTCTTTACATCCATACATATTAGTAGCAACTAACCACGCAGGATACATTCCTAGATATTCATAAGTATGTACAGGGTCAACTACAGTGCTTGAATTAACTTTTGAAGTATAATCACTGAACTCCCAATAATAAGATACTGCTCCTATTGAAAGATTAGTGAAGGTTACTGTAGGATCCAACAACGTAACTGTTTGTGGTATGGCGTCAAAATTAGCAATTGGCAATGGCCATACTTCAACATAATTTAAATAAGACGTATCGCTTTTGCAACCATATTGATTTGTTACCTGTAACGACACAGGATAGTTTCCATCAACACCATATCTAATGTTCTGAAACGGATCGTTCCCGTTTGCTTCAGAACCTTCTCCAAAATTCCAAACATAGGTATCGCTCTGAGATGAATCGGATATGGCTTGGAATTGTACTGTCCAAGGCATACAACCCTTGCGAGGTGATGAACTGAACGAAGCAACAGGTAATGGATTTACTCTTACCGTAAATTCAGCGGTTCCGCCAGGGATGGTACATCCATCGCTTATTGTAACTGTATACATGTTTGGTGTATTAGCAGAATAAGTTGCAGCTACCATAATACTTGATGTTGATTGGTTGCCAGGTTGCCAGTTAAATGTATATGGACCTCCATTACCAATACTAGTAATAGCAGGAGTTAATACAACGCTATCTTTAGCACATTTGGTTACCGAGAATCCTAAACCTGTTAATTGTGGTTTTACATATACAATAACATCGATAGGGCCATTTAAACATCCATTAGCATCGGTAACCATTACAGTATACGTTGAAGAAATATTTGGTGTAACTGTATGTGGTCCGCCCAACGTTGAAGTAATTACACTTCCAGGAGTTGTCCAATTATATGTATAAGGAGTAGTACCTCCACCAGCTGCAGCGAAAATTTGAATAAAACGTCCGTAACAAATAGTATCCGGTCCACCGCCGGTTATGATCAATTTGTTTGGTTGCGTAACATTTACAACACCAAATGCTTTACATCCGTACATGTCGGTAACTGTTCCTGAATAAACGGAAGAAACAATTCCGGTAATTGTTTGAGTAGTTAAAGAGTTTGGTGCCCAATTATAAGTAAACGGAGAATTACCTGTTGGTGTCATCCATGCACTTCCGTTTGGCTGACCATAACATAAAGGAGAAATAAATCCTAAAGTTACAGTTGGTAAAGCAGGCGCAGGAACATCAAGCGTTCTTGTAATGATACAGCCATTACCATCCGTAGTAGTTAGCATCCAAATACCACCGTTTAAATTGATAGCAATGTTTGTGTTTTGAGGCGTTGATGTATTCCAGTTATAGCCATATGGTGAAGTTCCTCCACTTACAATTACTGTAGCCGATCCGTTGGCATTACCGCAAGTTGCAGGAAGTGTAGCCGAACTTACAATTGAAAGAGCAGTTGGTTGATTAAGTGTGTACACAGAGCTTGTAGCACAACCATTCACATCGCTAACCGACATTGTGTATGTACCCGCAATTAAATTTGTTACCACTTGATTTGCAGGCGGAGTTAATGTAGATGTTGAGGCCCAATTGATAGTATAAAAAGGTGTGCCGCCCGTAACATTTGTATTGATCAATCCGTTATTTCCACCGTTACATAAAATTGGAACAATTGTGTTTGTGTTAATGATGAGTGGCTGCGGTTGTGTTAATGTAACAGAGCTACTTGTAACACATCCCTTAGAATCTGTAATTACACACGAATACACTCCGGCTCCGGCTCCAACTAAAAGAGAATTTGTTTGTGATGATGGTGTCCAGCTATACGTATAACCCGGCGTACCTCCATTAACAAGCGCAGGTGCTTGTCCATTAAATGATAAGAAACAACTCGAGTGTGTTGGTGTACCAATAGCGCTTACAATTTGTGGTGGCTGAGTAATTAAAACATTAGCGCTTGCCAAACAACCAGCGCCATCAAATACAGTGATGCTATGTAAACCTGCAGGTAAATTTGTTACAGCGGATGTTGTTTGTGCCGCAAAACTCCATAAGTAGGTCATTGGTGAAACTAATACCGAAGAAATAATTGTCGCTGCTCCAGTAGAATTTCCAAAGCAATCAACGTGCGTTGAGAATGTATTGGCTATAGTTGGTCCTGCAATATTAGGGATGTTTGCAATTGTTGTAGTTATGCAACCATTCGCATCAGTTACCATTACAGTATAAGGACCGGCAGTAACACTTGTCAAACCCGGATTTGTATATGTAGGACTTCCACTCCATAAATATGTATAACCTCCTGCGCCACCCGATGCAGCTACGGAAGCACTACCATTTGCCTGACCACAGTTAGTTGAAACAATTCCTAAAATTGTTGTATTCAATTGTGTTGGCTGAGTAATACTTATAGTTTGTGTTTGTTGACATCCATTACCATCAGTAATTATAACTGTATGCGTTCCAGGGCCAAGGTTACTTGCTACCGGAGTTACATTTAAACTTGGCAACCATAAAAATGTTGGTATGCCGGATCCACCTGAATAAGCAACATTACCAATTCCATTATTCGCATTAAAACATGTTACGTTACTTGAAGTTAATGTTGCAGTTAATCCCGGGGGTTGAGTAATATTTACAACCCCTGTAGCAGTACAACTTTTTGTATCGGTTACCGTAAAGGTGTACGCGCCGGCAATTAAATTACTTGCTGTAGGATTTGTTTGAGCATTGCTCCAGTTATATGTATATCCCGGAGTTCCACCACTTGCATTAATAGTTGCAAAACCATTACTACCACCGGAACAACTTACAGTTCCAACAGCGCTAATTGTTCCAACTAATAAAGGTGGTTGAGAAATACTGAATGTTACTATAGCTATACAATTATTAGCATCAGTTGCCGTCATGGTATAATTTACCGGACAAAGATTACTTACACTTTGTGTTGCCAAAGGCGAAGCACCTCCAACATAAAAATAGGAAACCGGACCAACGTTATTTGTTGTGGTTCCAAACGCCATACCATTACATGCATTAAAACACGTAACATTAGTTGAAGCAACACTTGCTAATAATTGTGGGGGATTATTTAATTGAACAGAACCTGTAATGATACAACCTTTGCTATCCATTACAGTTACTAAATAAACACCTGCGCCCATATTACCTGCCGAAGCAGTTCCTTGACCCGTTCCCGGATTTGGCGTCCATGTATAATTGTATACTGGTGTTCCACCTAATACACCGGCATTAGCATTTCCATTAGTTGCTCCAAAGCATAAAGGATTATTACCAGATACGTTTATAGTTAACGAACTTGGTTGAGTGATAAGAACACTTGCGGTAGCAACACAACCAACATTATCAGTTACACTTACTGTGTAAATTCCAGCAGACATGTTTGTAGATAACGGTGTGATCTGTGCATTACTCCACATATAAATGTATGGCAAAGAACCTCCGGTTGCAGAAGCCGTTGCTGCTGCATTATTTCCTCCAAAGCAACTTACGTTAGTTTGACTTATAATAGATATACTTGGACCAGACGAGTTAGGAACTGTTGCGGCACCAGGATAAATACAACCATTGGCATCTTGAACAGCAACTGTATATGTTCCAGCAGGAACGTTATTTAATAAAGGTCCTGTTACACTTGTGCTCCATGTGTATGTGTAAGGTCCGTTACCGCCACTCGCTGCTACACTTGCACTACCATTACTTTGGTTACAGTTTGCAGTTGTTGTGTTACTTAAAACTGTTACAGAGGTTGGCTGAGTAACATTTACCGTTTTGGTTAAATTACAACCTTTTGTATCGGTAACTGTTACTGAATAAACTCCTACTGATAAACCTCCTGCAGTTGAAAGCGTAGAACCACCTGGTGTCCATAAATACGTAAATCCTGGATTACCGCCAGTGATATTTGATACCGTAGCACTTCCGCTTGAACCATTAAAACATAAAACACTTGAACTGTTAACTGCAAAATTTAATACAGCAGGTTGCGTAATTGTAACTGTTGTGTTTGATTTACATCCATTAAAGTCATCTAAATACACAGTATAGGTTCCTGGTGCGAGATTAGTTGCTGTAGGCCCAAGTTGTGTATTACTCCAACTATATGTGATCGGCGCCGTAAATGGACCAATTCCTCCTGCTAATGCCGCTCCATTATTAAAACCAAAACAACTAACCGGAGTAAAGCTTGTAATTACTGCTGTACCTCCTGGCGTTGAACCAACTGAGATCTGACCAACAGCCAAGCAATTATTTTGATCCTTAACTGTAATTGTATAATTACCCGTTGGAACTCCGTTTGACTGTGGATTATTTCCACCCATTGGCGACCAAGTGTATGTGTATCCTCCTGCACCACCGGTTGCTGTAACACTTGCTACACCATTAAAGCCCGAACAAATTGCATTGGTGCTAGTAAGCGCTAATGTTATTTGAGATGGATTAGCAACAATAACCGATTGTGTTAATGTACACCCTTTGCTATCTATAACAGTGATGTTATATGCACCAGCAGTAATATTTGTTGTGAATGTATTTGATACCTGATTTGGTCCTGAATTTAAATTATACAAGTATGGTCCTGTGCCACCACCTGCCATTGCTGTAATGGTTCCATTATTTCCACCAAAACAACTTGGTTGAATTGAGCTTAATGTTAAAGTAAGAGGTGCGGGTTGACTAATATTTAAAGTTACTGTTGTAACACAACCTAAAGCATCTTGCACGTTAACTGTGTAATTTTGTGCAGTTAAATTTGTAAAGAATCCAAATCCACTGGTAATATTACCGGGGGTTAATGTGTAATTATAATTTGGTGTTCCTCCAAATGTATTCAATGTAAAACTTCCATTTGCTCCGCCAAAACAACTTACATTACTTAAACTTGCAACAGCTGAACTTGGACTTCCTGTATTGCCAATATTAAAGTTAACAGTAAATGTACAACCATTAGCATCCATGATCACAACGCTTTTTGGTCCTGCTAATTGATTAATAACAAAACTATTTGTTGAGAATGCAGTGTTGTTGAAATTGTATTGGAAAGGACCAACGCCACCTGTTATTGAACTTACAGTTGCAGAACCGTTAGAGTTTCCACAAGCTGCAGGAGTTACTGTTACGTTTGCTGCACTTGGACCAACCACAGTTGTTACTATAGCAACAATGCTAAATGTACAACCCGCTGCATCTTTTACAGTGATGGTATGATTACCCGCAGGTAAACTTCCTGTTACAGAACCAGTAGGCACCATATTCAAACTAAATGTGAAAGGCCTTACACCACCTGTTACACCGGTAATACCAATGATCCCGGTATTTGCGGCACAAGCTGTTGGAGACATTGTAAACGTGATATTACTTGGAGGAATTGTATTTACAATGGCTACCGTTTTTGTGAACGTACAACCATTAACATCTATAACGCCAATTGTATAAGTGCCCGCTCCTAAATTGGCGAACGAAGTATTTGTACTATAAGCACCATTATTGATATTGAATGAGTATGTTGGCGTTCCTCCTGTAACTATTCCGGCAACAATAATTCCATTATTAGTTGCACAACTCGCATTTGTAAATGTTGTGGCAAGGGCTGTTATGCCCGGTGTATTACCAACTGTAGTAGTTACAGTGAATGTACAACCAAAATTATTTGTGAGCACAACCGTATAGTTACCGGGAGCTAAAGGTGTTAATGTTTGTGTTGCAATTGGATTTCCATTGAGCGTCATTGCAGTAATGAATTGCCCCGGAGGAGATGTATTGGCAATAACTATTTTACCATTGTTCTGTCCACAAAAAGCATTTGTAACTGTAAGCACTGCTGCAGGTGATGCATTGACGACAACAACTCCTGTGGTGCTTGTTATACAACCGTTATGATTTATAGTATGTGTAACAGTATACGTTCCAGGTTGCGTAAAACTTCCTACATAATTTGGAACGTTACCTGTGGCGGGCGCACCGGCTGCCGGATTAAATGCATACGTATGATTTCCCCCTGGGCTCGCCGCGTTAAAACTGAATGAATTACCATTTATACATTGCGTAGCACTTGGAATTGTGAATGCCGGTGGAAGTCCACTAATAGTTATGTTAGTGGTGACGACATGGGTGCATGAACCAATCGCAACCGTATGTGAAATTGTATAAACACCCGCCTGCCCAAACGTTATGACGGGATTTATAGATGAGCTCGTTGTAAGCGTTGTGTTTGCAGCAGGCGTTACAGCCCACGTATGGCTAACACCAGCAGTACCCGTATGATTAAATTGAATTGGGGTATTGATACAGCCATTAGAATTAAGTGGAGTAAATGCTGCTGAAACAACAGGCACAACTTGTACTTGAATAGTTTGCTGTAAAGTGTTACAAGGGGTAGAAACAACAGCAGTATAGTTTGTTGTTACTACCGGAGAAACAACAATGCTTGAACTCGTTTGATTAGTTGGTAACCAGGTGTAAGTTGTTTGACCGCAACCACCGGCTACGTTTGTTATGCTAAGCGTTGAACTACCGGGAGCACAAAAGATCAAAGGGTTACCTGAAATATTAAAACTTAATGGGACAAAAATTCCGGGAACGGTAAAAGAGATAGGTGCTGTCCATGGACCAACACTATTTGTTCCACTTACCCACTCGCGCGCTGCAACATAATAAACTTGACCCGGACATAAACCCGGATAACAAATAACCACCGGATGATAGGGTTCAGTTACACACTGATCAGGCCAACCCGGAGCAACATAAGCAGGAACATTTAAAAGAGAATTGTACCAAGGGAATTGATTGTAAGTAACACCGGGACCAGCCCAGTTCAATAATTGTGTTTGCATTGTGGCAGGAGGAGTGCCGGTTAACTGATTTGCAGTACACCTGATCTCTGCTTGTAACCAATATGGTCCACCACCACAAGTTGCAGCATTTGAACTTGCTGTAATAGTAACACAACCAACTCCAACAGTAATAACAGGGTTAACCAATGCCATACCATGACTTGCGTGTAATTTGCTAAAGAGCGACGCTATAAAAAGTATAGCGATAAAAACTCCTGCCCTTGGTTTGAAATACATAACTAAAATTTTGTGTTAAATATACCTATTCGCAAGGGATGAAGACCTGCGCTTTGCTAAGTAATACAGGGGATTCACTCAAAAGGTTTTAAATTTTTAGTAGGGGCAAAGCAAGATTATTTAAAACTAATTACCCCCCATGAAAAGAATAAAAAAGGCTATTTTTGTCAAAAACCACGTAAAATCGTCAATTTTTAACAAATTATTGTCCAAAATCACTCAAAAATAGCTTAAAAACAAAGATCTTATTTTTGGCTATATCGAATCCGGAAACGAAATAAACCTGGTTTCTGCTTAAATTTTCAAATTCTGCCACTCCATCCCTCACGCTTGATTCCTGAATTTGTTTTCCAAGGATGTCATGTACAATTACACTCTTAATTTGTTGGCAAGGAATATGTAATTCGTAAAAATTATTGTTGTTTTTTAAAAACGGTTCACACTTTTGAGAGGCATAATTTTTTACGCCAATATTTATGTTTATGATCGAAGAGATCGATGCAAGAAATCCATCATCTTGTCCTGAGTTAGTTAATTGATAATTATTTGCATTCACAGGAAAATCGGCGCTTGATGTTGAGCCACAAATAACAATTCTGTTGTTGAACAACGCCAGATCTCCCGGAACTTCTCCCCCACTTCCTCCTTTGTACGAACTCCAGATCAATTGACCGCTGCTATTAATTTTTGTTACAACGATTTCATTTGATCCATTGTACACTGTATAATTTCCGGTTCCTAACATTGGGAAATCATTGCTTTGAGAATTGATCAACGAGTAGATATTATTATTTGCATCTATTTTACAATGCACATTCAGATCAAAAGATGAGCCGCCGTAAATTGTACTCCATACTAAAGTACCTATAGGTGTTAACTTCAAACAATAATTATCGTTGTTGCCAGCAATAAGTGTTTGATGCGAAATTGCAGTTTTATAAAAATCGTTACTTGTGGTGTGACCGGTTAAATAGATATTTTTCTGTTGATCGGTGCACGCGCCGTATGAATCATCCGTCCCAGTTCCTCCAATGTATGTGGAGAATAATCTATTTCCAGCCGAATCTAATTTGATCACGTAAACTTCCATTCCTCCATTTGAACTGGCTTGCAAACATCCTGCGCTCGTACTTAAATTATTACTGAATGATCCTCCCACGCCAATAATATTTCCGTCAACATCTGCTGTTACATCATGAATATCTTCGGCATTACTTCCGCCATAGAAGGTTGAGAATTTCAATTGTCCGTTCTTATTAAAACGCGAAATAAATGCATCCACTGCTCCCACCAAATTTTGCTGAAAGGATAGCGCTGTTGTATGAATGCTTGGGCTGAGCGAAGTTCCGCCAATGATGATATTACTTTTTGAGTCAATAGTAATTGCGTAAGAAAAATCAGATTGCGTGCCACCGAAATATGTTATCCATTTTGCTTGGCCGTTCAAATTAAACTTTGCCAGAAAGCAATCGTTCATACCATTGCTTGTTGGCTGAAAGCAATTGTAAGTTGTATCAAGATCCGTTCCATCGGTGTATCCGGTAATAACAATGCTACTATCCAAATTTGAATACGCTATCTTCTCTCCCGAATCAAAACCATTTGTTCCAAAATACGTACACCATATTAACGCGCCACACGAATCAAATTTTACAATAAAGGCTTCGTAATTTGCTTTATAAATACTTTGAAAAGCGCCTGCGGTTACAGGAAGATCACTGCTGGTAGTATTTCCAATAGCGTAAATGTTTCCTTTATTATCCTTGCATACACCTTTAAATTCCTCAATTTGTGTTTTTCCAAAATAAGTAGAAAGTTGCGGACACGGTTGTGAGGCAACTTTTAAAAAAAGAAATGAAAAAAACAAAGCGTATAAAAATCGAGCTTGCATTTAATTACTAAAGGTAATAAAAAACGCATGCAAAATTTAAGGAGGCATTGGCCCCGTATAACTTATACAAGGTATATCGCCCGAAACAAAACACGGATGATGAATACTCCAATCGGGAATAGTGATGTTGGTTGTTTTTACTTCTAACAAATAATAAGGTTTAGCCCACCACTCTTTCATGCATTTTGCATCCACTTGCAATGACTCGGTAGACTTAAGATCCGCTCTTGTTAAAGGCTTTAATTGTTTTGCTTGAATAATACTATATGTTCCGGGAGTTATTTGAAACGAAAATTCTCCTTTTGCATCTACCGTAAAACTTGTGAGCACTTCTGCTTTGGTTGAATTTACTTTTCCTTTTCTTACATAAAAAACTTTGCCCGAATAAGGAAATGCTTTTTGATACTGCGCTTCCATTTCAGGAGTTGGAGCCATTCCTCCACAATAGGATTGTGTTTGCATTAACTTGCCGGTTACTGTAACGCGCAGAGGTTTTATACCGCCTGTTTTATTGCTCCCGCTTTTTTGTGCAGAGCATGAAAGTGAGAATAAAAAAGTAAAGACAACGATCAGGTTTTTCATGAGCTTTTTAATTGAGATGATATAAAGATAGATATTCTGTATAAAAGAATGTTAATTCATTGGAAAGCATTGAGATTGAAGGGAAACGACTTCCGTCTTCTTTTATAAATTTGACTCCAAAAACTCCATAATTACTGAAAAATCATCCTTTTTTAATAAAAATTATATACATTTGCGATTCGATTTTTAGGTGAGATGCCTGAGTGGCCGAAAGGACATGTTTGCTAAACATGCGTACGGGAAACCGTACCGAGAGTTCGAATCTCTCTCTCACCGCCTTCGCTCGCCGTAGCGAGCTTCGGCGTTTGAAAACCGCAAGAAGATCGCGAAGGAGAGCTTCACTGATATGAAAAAAAAACCGGAGGTCACCCGGTTTTTATATCTTCGTTTTTATGTAGGCAATTTATATTCTAAAATGCGCTGATGATACTTTCCTTTTTACTCTCAAAGAGCTCTTTCTCTGTAATTTTTATTCTTTATATAGGCACGCAAATACCTAATTTTTGATATATTAGCTCTTAATTTCATGGAAGCAAAGTTTATACCCTATTCAAAAAAAACTCTAAAAAAAGATGAGTTATTAGATGAGAGCAAGCGCCATTATGAATTTATGAATAGCAGAAGAACCGTTAGAGAATTTTCTACAGAACCAATTGCGATAGAGGTAATCGAGAATATAATAATGGCGGCATCCTCGTCTCCATCTGGTGCTAATAAACAACCTTGGACCTTTTGTGTGGTTACTAATCCGGAATTGAAATCACAAATACGAGTTGAGGCAGAAAAGGAGGAATACGAAAGTTATAATGGCCGTATGCCTCAAGAATGGTTAGACGATCTAAGCTACTTAGGAACAGATTGGCATAAACCTTTTTTGGAAGATGCTCCTGCATTAATAATCGTTTTTAAAAAATCTTATGACCTTGAAGATGGCATTAAGAAAACAAATTATTACGTTACTGAATCTGTTGGTTTAGCTTGTGGCTTTTTATTACAAGCCATTCACCAATGTGGATTAGTTGCATTAACTCACACACCAAGCCCAATGAATTTTTTATGTAAATTATTAAATAGGCCAGTTAACGAAAAACCCTTCTTGTTGATCCCAGTTGGATATCCTGCCGAGAATGTAATGGTTCCTGATATAAAACGCAAAGAGGCGGCAAATGTTATCGTTCATTACAAATAAAGCATTTGAAATTAGCTTTACTACTTTACCCTAAATACATTTCTATCAAGCCCTCTGGAGCTTCGTAGTTTACAACCTCTGTGACCACATCAATGCCAATTACAAGATCTTCGTTATACGGCAAAATAACCTGTTTGCCTTTGTGGTCAATATTAAAAACAGGATTTGCACCCGAATCATCGATATCAGTTATAGTTCCAACCACACCAAAACTCTTATCAACTAAAGTAAATCCGATCAAGGGATGCGTTTCATCTTCAAAAACAAATTCTTCATTTGCAGCTACCTTTTTTCCAACAAATGGCTTCGCTTTTTCTATCGTATCAATTTCCTCTAAACAAATAATGAATCCGTTTTTATTCTCACGAAACTCTGAAATAAATTGTGGTGAATCTCCACCGGATGTTTTGATGATAATGGCGTTACAATTCTCAATGTCAAAATCGCGCGTGATGTTCAATTGTAATTCTCCCTTTAAGCCATGCGTTTTACTAAAATAACCTATTTCTGTAAAGATCATTTTTTTAACGCTGCTTCAACAAAACTTATAAAAAGGGGATGAGGATTTTCTACAGTGCTTTTGTACTCCGGATGAAATTGTACGCCAATAAAAAATGGATGATCAGGCAACTCAACGATCTCTACCAAACCGCCTTCAGGATTTACCCCCGAAAGAACCATACCCGCATCGGTAAATTGTTTTTTGTATTCGTTATTGAATTCGTAACGGTGACGATGACGTTCAGAAATACGATCTGTTTTATAAATAGAATGCGCTAAAGTTCCTGCTTCAATTTCGCAAGCATATGCACCCAAACGCATGGTGCCTCCCATATGCGAAATGCTTTTTTGATTCTCTAAAAGATCAATTACCGGACTATTAGTTGCAGGATTCATTTCGCGACTATGCGCATCTTTTAATCCTAAAACATTACGAGCAAATTCAATAACGGTACATTGCATGCCTAAACAAATTCCCAAAAAAGGTAATTTATTTTCGCGCGCGTATTTAATCGCTATGAGCTTTCCGTCAATTCCTCTGTTACCAAAACCCGGTGCTACTAAAATTCCTTTTAAGCTCGAAAATTTCTCATCAATATTCTCTTCTGTTAAACTTTCGCTATGGATCCAATCTACAATAACTTTGCAATCGTTAACAGCGCCTGCATGAATAAATGCCTCCGAAATAGATTTGTAAGAATCTTTTAATTCAACGTATTTTCCAATTAATCCAATACGTACCTCCGTTTTTGGATTGTGAAATTTCTCCAAAAAATTTTTCCAATTATCTAACTTGGGGGCTTCGGTTGCATCGATGCCTAATTTTTTAAGCACCATTACATCCAACTTCTCTTTCTCCATCAAAATTGGCACTTCATAAATAGTACTTGCATCAATAGCTTCAATAACCGACTCTTGCGCCACGTTGCAAAACAAGGCTAATTTTTTACGAATATCTTTATTTACGGGATGCTCAGTTCTACACACTAAAATATCGGGTTGAACTCCGTGCTCTAATAATAATTTTACCGAGTGTTGAGTTGGTTTTGTTTTTAATTCGCCTGTAGTACTTAAATATGGTAAAAGTGTTAAGTGGATCACTGCACAATTCCCTTCTAATTCCCAACGTAACTGACGAACTGCTTCAATATAAGGTAACGATTCAATATCACCTACAGTTCCACCAATTTCTGTGATCACATATTCAAACTGACCGGTTTTACCCAATTGTTTGATGCGACTTTTTATTTCATCGGTGATATGAGGAATTACCTGAACGGTTTTTCCTAAAAATTCTCCTTTACGTTCTTTCTCAATAACCGATTGATAAATTCGCCCTGTTGTTACGTTATTCGCTTTTGAAGTTGGAACATTTAAAAAGCGTTCGTAATGTCCAAGGTCCAGATCGGTCTCTGCGCCGTCATCTGTTACGTAACATTCGCCATGTTCGTAAGGATTTAAAGTTCCAGGATCCACATTAATATACGGATCGAGTTTTTGAATGGTAACAGTAAATCCTCGGGCTTGAAGTAATTTAGCTAAACTTGCAGCTATAATGCCTTTTCCAAGAGAGGAAGTTACACCACCGGTAATAAAAATATATTTAGTTGGATTTGACATATAGTTTTATAAAAAACTGCCTACGAAAGTACTAAATTAAAAAGTACTAAGAAATTTAAATTTGCGAAAACACCTTGTAAATGGTCACAATTTCTAACATTATATTAACCTTAGCCCAAATAATGTGGAACAATGGTCGTGGAACGTGCAGTAAAAGCAAAAAACCCCGTCCAGACATGAATGAACGGGGTTTTGAGGTTAATACCAAAACTAAACCTTTTGTATTAATCGTCGTTGTTCTTTTTTGCTTTTTTCTTCAATTTGATCTCGTGGTTATCGCTATTGATATTTACATCCTTTTCGTCAATTGTGATATGATTTCCATCCCTATCATTCACTTCAATGCCGTCTTCATTTATCTTAACCTTGTCTTTATGTGAATGCTCAAACTCTTCACTATTTGCTTTTTCCAATCCATCACAATCCAAGCATTCCAATTCTTTATCATTCATTGTCCATCTGCGACCCAACATATCCAAATCATAGATGTTAGTTACATTATCCACATCATAGATCACATTCTTTAGAGATTTGTCGAGATAAATAACTTTACCCTTAGGAACTTTTACAATGATCTCAATTTCCTGCATTCTGAATTTTTGATCGCCATCTAAATAGAAGATCTCATCCAGCATAACACCTGTGCTATCGAATTTATAATTGTAATTTATTTCCTTTGCGCGATCATAAGCTAAGCGTTTTTCTTTTCCTCTTGCTTTGCGATTGATGATCACCTCAATATTTTCGCCGGTGGTGTTGATCACTCGTACCTCAGGAAAACCAACGATCACTTTTTTATTATTGATCTCGCCGATAGAATACTCATCGTGACCAAAGTGCGCTTCGCTGTGGTCATCATAGCGCAGCTCTTCGATCTTTAATTCAGATATCAATTTCTCTTCAGAGATTGCAGAGATCGTAAATACTTCTGCACTTGTGATGATCGTTCTACTTTCTTTATACTTACTTGTTTCGCTAAAGTCAGAAGCAGTTTTTACGCCAGCGTATGTTGCCATTATAAACCCTATCAACCATAATAAACCCGCGCCAATATTTAACCAACGGTTTGAGTATTTTATTTTGAATAATAATTTTATCCCGCCGTACAATATCATAAAAGCAGGGACTGCAAATACAATGATGCCACCAACAAATGCTAACCAATAGTGTGAGCGATCAATAAAAATAATATTGATCCAATCGTTGAACTCGGCCGATTCGCCTGCGATTGAAAAACCAAACACAGTTGAAAGCACACCAAACATGATCATAAAACCAATGAAGATGAGGAATGCTCCTAATAAGCGACCAATAACTCTAAAGAAACCTCCAAGGATCATGGCTAATCTATCCAAGCCGTTTCGGCCGTGGTGACCTGCGTTTTTAAATCCATCGTTCATGCGATTTTTCACTCCTTCCATTTCATCTTTAAAAGAGCGGCTAATGTTATCAATATTAACTGGCTCTCCACGCATGGCTAATCTGTCGGCAGTTGTTTTAGCTTCAGGAATAACGATCCAAAGAACGATATATACCCATAAACTTATACCTCCAAAAAAGATCAATAAGAAAGTTGCTAAGCGGATCCATACAACATCTATATCAAAGTAATGCGCTACACCCGAACATACACCGCCAATTGCTTTTTCGTCGGGATCGCGGAACATGCGTTTTTTAATTGGCCCTGTATAGTTTGCCGACTCCGATTGAGTTGATGAAGATGACGTGTTGTTTGTTGTTTCACCATCTACAAATTCTTCGGGTTTTCCCAAGGCGTTTATTACTTCGTCCACATCGGCCATCAAAACCACTTGTTTAAATGGAGTTACTTTGGCTTGCAGTAATTCCGCGATACGGGCTTCAATGTCGGCTATAATTTCACTACCGCTTTCATTACTTGTAAAATATCCTTTGATGGTACTCAAATACTTACTCAACTTGTCGTAAGCATCTTCATCTATGTGGAAGATTATACCGCTGATATTTATAGTTACCGTTTTATTCATGACTTCTTTTTATTTAATGTTTTTTTATTTGATAATTGTTTTGTTCACTGCATTCACCAGATCTTCCCAACTCACTTGAAGTTCCTTTAAATATTGCACACCAATTTCGGTGAGCTTGTAATATTTGCGCGGTGGGCCGCTGGTACTTTCTTCCCACCTGTAGGTTAATAAACCTGTGTTCTTTAACCTTGTTAGCAAAGGATAAAGTGTGCCTTCAACTACCACTAACTTTGTTTCTTTTAGCTTTTCGATGATCTCGGTTGGATACGCATCGCCTTGCGATAGAATTGAAAGTATGCATAGTTCAAGAACACCTTTACGCATTTGCGCTTTTGCATTCTCTGAGTTTACTGACATGTTGTTAGATTTTTTTAATGTTAAACACAATACTGTACGCCACGTTGCTTTTGATCTTGGTCAATGTCATTTCTGCAAATTGTTTTTCGATCTGCTTCTTTAATACATCATTATCTGTTTTTGCCAGAACAAAATTTACTTTACCATTTTCGGCCGTTGTAAAAACAACTTCTACTTTTTCGGTTCTATTAAGTGGCAAAATAATATTTGGAAAGCTGATGTGTTGTTTGATCTCTTTTTGCGTTTCAATGATATTCTCGTTTCCAGTACCATCAGAAGCAAGTGCTGTGCCGCCTAAAAATATAAAACCAAGTATTGCACTTAATTTTACTAGTCCGCTTTTTGATCTTAATTTGTTCATCGTTTCTTTTTTTGTGAGACTCTTTGGTTCTGTCTCGTTTGATTTAATTTGTTTTACTGTTTTAAATAAATTGCAATTATTTGGTGAGACAAAGATATGTTGATTTTTTAGTACTATGCAACACATAGTACTGTATATTAACATATTATTTTCATAACATATTGATTATCAAGGATAATAATTTTTTATTTAACTTGATTATTTCTTACCTTTGCCACGATTTATAACAAATATGCCAGACAACCAATCGATTTTTGACGTACTTTTTACCTGGCATGGTGTGGTTAACCTTATCACCTTATCTGTACTGGAGATCATTCTTGGAATAGATAATATCATTTTCATTTCAATTGCTGTAGATAAATTGCCGCGTGCCTTACAAAAACGTGCGCGCTTTATTGGATTAAGTTTGGCTTTGTTGGTGCGTTCGGTTTTACTTTGTTTGGTGGGATGGATAGCTCACTTAAGAGATGCTTTATTTACTATAGGGGATTACGGCGTTTCGGGCAAATCATTGATATTGTTTGGAGGAGGTGTGTTCTTAATTTACAAGACCTGGAAAGAGATCATTGAAAAATTACACGAACATGAAGGCGGGCACACTAAAAAACATGACGATAAAAATTCATTTGGCGCCATCATTGTACAGATCATCATTATTGATTTCATTTTTAGTTTCGATAGCATATTAGCTGCAGTAGGCGTAAGTGGGGAAGTAGTGATCATGATAGGTGGTGTTGTGATATCGATGATCTTGATGATATTATTTAGCGGTTATGTTGCCGATTTCATCAATAGAAATCAGGGAATAAAAACAATTGCATTAGCGTTTTTGTTGGTGATAGGAGGAATTTTAGTTGGGGAGGCGATGATAGACGCTTATAACTTCACCGTTCCGGAAGCGGAACATTTGCATTTGAATAAGAACTACGCTTACATTGCTTTAGCTTTTGCCATGTTCATTGAATTTTTGAACATGCGAGAAAAGAAGATCAGGAGAAGGAAAGAGGCTACTTCGGTTGAGGAGCCTCAGAAGTAGTTACTGCATTTTTGTCTTGCAGATATTTGTTGTAGGAAATGGAGTTGTAAATATACAACATCACAAAAAAGGGAAATCCATTTAAGAAATAATGCCCTTGCCGAAAAAGATTCAACAAGATCATGATCAAAATTCCATTGCTTACTAACCAATGATAGGTGTCTTCCTCATCGGTTCTTTTAATATAGAATTTAATAATGATGAAGAAGAAGATAAACACACCAAACAATCCTGTTTCGGAGATCAAGCGTAATAACATTGAGTTTGCGTCGGCAGAATTTAAATTGAAGCCGTAAACCTTTATCTTACTTGCCAGAGAGTATTTCTCAAAAGCTATTGGATGTGAGCCAATGCCACTTCCAAACAAAAAATTTCCCTTGAAATTCTCCGTAGCAACATGATAATTATTGTATAGGATAAATGACGACCCATGTGTTTTACCTAACACAAATTTACCTGTGGTATATAGACCCACTATACCGTCAAACCTTTCTCTGAAATCTTTCACATTATTGTACAAATAATTAAACATCAACAGTGATATAGGTATTATTATAAAAATATACCTGATCAACCCAAAATTTAAAGCAAATAAAATGACAGTGAGGAAAATTCCAATTTGGCCCAACCCGGAGAATGAAAGTAAATAAACTATTACTATTACCATACTCTTGAATTTAGAAAGGTAATACGGTTCCTTTATAAATAAATTATAAACGGATACGAAAAAAGAAGCGGAGAGAACAGCTCCTAGGTGAGTTGGCTCGGAGAATATTGAATTTACCCGTAGCCCGAAATTTCCTCCAGGTGCTAAGCCCCATTTGTTCAATATCCAGGTAAATCTGTAACCTGGTTCAAATCCTACGTGAAACGAAACAAATTGAATAATGCCGATCAAAGCAGCAATGTAACATCCCAATAAATACCATTTGAATAGTTTTTCAATATTGAAATCGTACTCCTTGATCACATAATCATAAAAGAAATAAGAAAGGGCCAGCCCGGTAAAAACTTTGAAAAATTGCGCGGAAGTGTTCTGATCTAAGAAAATATTAAAAATACCAACCACCAATAAAACAGAAAAAATGATCAGCAAATTCTTGTTATATCCATATCTTTTTATGAAAACCGGTAACAAAGGTATATAAATGATATACCCGAATTGGAATTCAAAAGGTTTTTTGAAAAATATAAATGAATTTATAAAGATCGACAGGTATATCGATATAACAATCCAAATATTAGTTCGGCTAAGCTCTTCGTCTTTCCCTATCAATTTACTTTGCTAATAAAGATTAATACAATTCTCCAACCCTACTTCATTATAACCTGAACAATTAATGATCAGTTTTTTAGCAAGATTATTCTGAACAACTTCCTTCATGAAACGTTTACTAACAACTATTACTTCTACATTATTTATAGCACTACTTAGATCCGTTTCCATCGACCTTAGTAAAGAGGGTTTATCAATTCGGAAATTGATCAAATTTATATCCGGATCATATATATTGATCATGTACTGCTCTTTAATTAGATCCTCTATCAAATTTAATATTGGACTTTCCCTATAATCATCCGTAAAATTTTTAAAAGTAAATCCAACAAAAAGAATTTTCCTCTTTTGAGTTGCCTTGATCAAATCTTTTAAACGCAATAAACTAGATTGATTGCTTCTTAAAAGACTTGAAAGTAAAGGTAAATCGAGTTTCTTTTTTCTTGCCATCGCGGTAATTGCCCTAAGATCTTTTGGCAAGCATGATCCTCCGAAAGGCAAACCTGGTTTTAAATATGCCGTTGAAATATTCAATGATCTGTCAAGTAAAAAAATATCATTTGCCAATTTAATATTAACATTATACTGCTTACCTATTTCATAGATCTCATTAACATAAGCCACCTTTAAAGCATGATAACAGTTATCTACGTATTTCACAAACTCTGCTGTTACCGTATTAGTTCGAACAATAGGTATCTGGTTATTATAACTCAATAATTCTTGTATCAAATCAATATTATTATCCTCCGAACCAATAACGATCCTTGGCGCGTTAAAAAAGTCATCAACCGCCTTTCCTTCTCGAAGGAACTCAGGATAAAATGCCAACTTGTAATTTCCTTTAAAGTTCTTTAAGTTTTGATCGAGAATTTTCCTTATAAAATCCTCAGTAGTGTTTGGGGGCATTGTACTTCTGTACACAATAGATATTTTCTTATCTGTACCGCTTAATGCCAGTGCAATTTCTTTTGTTGTATTAAATATAAAGTCAAGATTTACCTCGCCAGTTTCAAAACTAGGCGTTCCAACACAAATCAGCAAAAGATCGCTCTTTAAAACAACCTCTGTCGCATTGGTAGTAGCTGATAATAATCCTTTATCCAATGCTTCCTTTAGAAGCTCATTTACATTTGGCTCATAAATTGGGCTCATCCCTTTTTTTAGTATTTCTACTTTCTGTTCCTTGATGTCACAGCCAATAACATTATGGCCAAGCTTAGTAAAGCACGCTGCATTTATAATACCAACATAGTCTAATCCAAAAATTCCAATTTTCATAATACAGATCTATAAACTCTTAATAATTCATTTGAAACCGAAGCCCAACTCATTTTTTGTATTGAGTTGTTAGCAGTTACCTCAATTTCCATTAACTGATTTTCATTTAACGCATTTAATCTTTGAAGATAATAATTTATGCTATTAGTGTGATCTATTGCAAAGGTGAATTTGCTATATTCAGCCAAAAATCAAACCTCAAATTTGAGATCACCGGACAGCCAAGCGCTAGAGCTTCATTGATCGCATTACTTCCGGCTGCACCTTTTAATGGCAAGAACATTGCGGCTGATGTTAGATAAAGCTTTTCAAGCTCCGCATCAGTAATATTCATCACATACTTTACGTTTTTCCTACTACTAATTTCATTTAAAACCTGATCATTTAAACGGTTATTAATTAATATAAATTGAGTTTCAGGAGATTTTAAGAAACATTCATCTACTACTTTTAAATATAGATCCCAATCGCGTAACCATTCACCTACTGTTATTACTTGATCTCTATCTCGACTAAATTCATGCTTATTAAATGCTAAGTTATATCGTTCTAAATTCACTCCTAACGGTATGACATGAATTTTACTTGAATCAATATATTTTTGAGCAACCTCCTTTTGTTCTTTCGACATCACTATACATGCATCAATACTCCTTAATCTTCTACGTGTAATTGAGTGTGTAAATCCAGCAACTCTTCCATTATAATTACCTAAACTAAGCTCCTGGTCCAAGATATCGGGTGGCTGATGAAATGTTACAACCAATTTCTTTCGCCAAAATAAAATATGAGAGAATCTAAAATAATCTTCGCCATATAAAATATGTAGAACATCAAATTTCAAACTAAATGACCTGAACCAAGCTATGAATTCGTGAACATAATAATATGATTGTACTATTTTACTGTTTTCCTTAGTATAATCGATCCCGAAAACAGCTAAGGGTTTTGTAAAGCGTAATATCTGCTTATAACCACTATGGGTTGTGTGATGTGCAAAATTAGATGAGATAGCAATGCTTCTTACTTCAGACATTACAGGCCATTATAAATCTTATACAATTCAGATCTATTCAAATTATTTAAGGTACAACAATTATTCTTACAGAAACAGTAATCAAGGCTAGCACGTGATCACAAAAACATTAAAAACTCTCTTACAATTCATATAATGCTGTACTAACGTTCTACTTCTTATTCAAAGCGCCAAAAATATCATTAACTACCATCCTGCCTCCGGGTATATTAATTGTTTCCTTTGCATAAACATCCGGTATTACCTCATCGATCAATAACATATTTATCCATCTATGGTAATAGTGTGGCACGCTGTTAGATTCCTTCATTCGCTTAAGAAAATCCTTATCATTAAATCCAATTCGTTGAATAAATGCGAATACAGCCTGAATAGAATAGTCATCAACATCTCTACCACTCCTTTCGCGGGTTGGCGCAAAAAAATCATCTTCTAATACTGCATGAAACTTATTTTCCTTTACATAAAACTGATATGTATCCTTTGCAGCAATGCCTAATTTTTTTTCCATACCAAAGGCATAAATTATCTTTCGAATGGGCATTTTTAAAGCTTTGAGTATTGGGTTACTTCTTAACGAATCAGTTACCCGTTTCTTATCAGGACTCCACACAATAAGCGTTGCAGAAAATGAGGTTGGGTTAATAACGACATGGGGCTCCCAGGCATCTATCAAATGTAGGGGACGCTCTTGCTGGGTAAAGTGTTCTCTCATTCGTAAATTGGTGATTTTTGAAACCGGATCGATCTGATAATCCTTCTCAAAAAGCATTGTTTCATATCCGGAGCCATATGCAGCATACGACGTAAGCATGTAATTATTATGATGGTGAATGGCCGATGCCACCACATGAGGTTCATAGGTACTTAACGGCACAAACAAATGCACCTTCACATAAAAATCATCGCATTCGTATACATACAAAAAAGGAATGTCATACATGGTCCATTTTCTATTCAAATATCCCTTATCTGTAAAATTTTGTTTAACGACCTCATTCCAGAATTCTTTATCCTTGGCCATTACACTGAGAAGTTTCCCTGCCTCCTCATGAAAACAGTATCTATCCTGATATTGATCATTTAAATCAATGATCTTTTTTATGTATGAATTATTTTTCATGCTAATACTTCTAATTTACTTATATACCGTATAAATATCAATTAATAGCTATATGGATTCTAAGCTCATTCAATTTGGTACTAATTTCTAAGGCCTTTAACTGCAACTAAAAATTTATCTGTAACGTTGGAGAAAGTATATTGCTCCACGTCAAAATAACCTCTTTCTGCAGGTACATTTCCGTTAAGGTATTTTGGCAGATCACGATCCATGTTTTCTGGCAAAACATGAACACCTAAATGGTTTTCCCTTATAAATCTTCCTACATCACCTTCTTCTCCTACATATAATATAGGTGTTTGCGTATAAATTATCTCAAAAAACTTTGTTGAAATAAGATCCTTATCTGCATATGGGAAAAAAACCAAATAGGCTGCAGATCTTTTTATTTCCTGAAACAAAAGTTCTTCTGGAATGAACTGGTGCTTATTTATTTCTTTATAGACTAAATTCGAATCTAATAGAGGAAAACTTGTACCTGAATAAATATTCCATTGAAAACCAGAATCCGGATTGGCCTTTAATATTTCAAGTAGTTTTATAATATACGGTTCTATACCAGCATATAAAGTTCCCCGTAAATAAATCCTTCCCTCTTTCCTGAATTTACTTTACTCGTGAATTTTTCCGGATCATACGCATGTGGCAACAAATACAATTTTGAAGAAAACGCTGGGTATTTCTCTTTTAAAAAATTCAACATGTGTTCTGTTGGGCAACAAACCATATCACTTATTTCTATGGTTTTATATTCTAACTGTTCCTGAAATCTTTTCTTGAATGCCGACATAGCCGGTATTCCGTAATAACCTCCCCAGGTCCATGGGTCTCTAAAATCAACTACATATTTAATTTCTTTATGACGCATTTTAAACTCCGCTCCATAATATAGTAAAGAAAAAGGTGCGCCCGTAACAACTAAAACATCAATAGGCTTGTTACGGTGTATACCCTCTAATTCATTTAACAAAGACTTTCTCCATGCATAACCTCTGTCGAACAAATTCTGCTTTATTAAAGGATTTATTAAACGCGTATAGATCCCATACAAAATTTTCTCTTTAAAAGTTTTCGTATAACCTCTGAGCCACTCCGGGTAACATTTTGGTAATAACCTTATTTCTATGCCCGGGAATTCTTTTTCATACCATTCCGTGCTGATGCAATTATTGGCACAAATTACAGTTACTTCATGACCCTTTTTAGCTATATGCTGACTAAACTTTGCCCAGCGCCTGCCACCAATTCCTTTTGATGGCGGAAAAGTATATGACACTATGACGAAATGCATTTACCTCCAGTTGTAATAAGGATCATAGTACTATCTTGCATTGATCTCATTGTAATTTTATATGCAATTTTTTTATACCGTTCACAATTTTAATAACCCTTTCAAAATCCATCCCTAAGGTGTCGAGATACCATCTGATATTTTGATATCTTGGCTGATTTTCATCTGCAACCAATTCCAGTGCTTTTTCTCTTGTAAGTTGACCTTCACGTATCTGATTACTTCTAAAAGTATCATGTTCGGTAAATCCGGCAACAGTGTAATAAACATAATTATAAAAAGCTGCTGTTCCATCACCTATCCGCCACGTAGTACTTGTATCAACTGCTAACTCCCAAGCATAATCATTAATTAAGACAGAATTTACCAATTCTTCATCCCATCTCCAATAATCAAATATATGGTAGTAGTCTTTCTTTTTTGTGAAACTTCTATAATATTCACCTGATAATGTGTCCCAAAGCGATGAATTAAAATATCCCGGACTATCCATCATTGCTCGAAACCGTTTGGCATGATATCGCAATTGCTTCATAACACCATGGCTATATACCCGATCTTCTTCAAAGTCAGGTTTGATACCTAAAAACCCGGTTTTAAAATGTGTTACTTCTAAAGGGTTAATGCCCCAAAGATTTAACTGAACATTCGTTTGCTTTTTCACTTCCTCCACATACCGAAAAAAATGTTTATCCCCTGCAGTTAACATCGCCATCATCCCTAAATTTGGAGATCTTAACCATGCTTCCAGATTCATTTTTATATTCCTGCGTTTTTTTGAAATATCTGCGGCTATAATAATATTTTCAACTCCTAACTCTGAACACATTCTGCTTATATTTCTTCTACCCAGATCCGTCACCATTCCCCAATCATAAGTGTACGTTAATGGTTTAAGATCTAATTCTTTTACAATTAAATGCAAACCATAACAACTGTCTCTACCTCCCGAAAATGGGACTATACATTCTAATCCACTTTTTTTTCTGTATAACTCAACAAGTTTAAACAATTCCTCCTTTGGTTTTGGTTTGTTTCGTGGCTTATAGTTAAGACAATAATTACAAACACCTTGATCATTAAAGCGAATAAAGGGCATGGTTTCAGGCAAGATGCATTTAGTACATCTCCTCAGATCGTGTTTCTTGTATTCTAATAAGTTCTCTTGTATCTTATTGAATTTAAATTCTGGGATTAAATTTTCTGTGCGAGTTTTATCTTCTTTCAAATTCCAATTCAAATTTCGGGGTAGAGGTGCGTCAATAATTTTATATGACCTATGGATCTGACAAATATCATTACAACCAATTTCTGTTAGAGCAAAATTTTCAGAAGCAAAATAAGAAACGCCATCTTTTGATCCAACGTAAAGACTTCCATTGTTTGAGATCAAAATAATTTTACCAAGATCCTGAATAAGTATAGCACAGGAAACAATTCCCTTGCATTTCTTCATGATCACATTCGCCAATTCATCAATTGGATAACCGTTCTCAAGGTGGTTCAATGTGATGCCAATTAAAACTTCTGAATCGATCTGATACTTTCGTTCTATGGTAAGATCCTTCCAGATCTCCTCATCGTTAACTATTATACCATTATGCAGAACAAAAACATTATCCCTGATAACCGGTTGATTATCGGAAAGCCCGTTTGTAATGAGTCTGCTATGGCCCAAAACAATTGGAGACTTATATGGCTTTGCTTTATTTAATAGCTTTTCTATGTTGTAATCCGCTTTATGTACTTTATACTGAGCATTTTCCATAAAGATCAAACCACTTGAATCCTTCCCTCTTTGCTGAGAGTGTTTCACCAACAATTTCAATTCTTTCTTATTACTAATTTCCGCGCCTATAATTCCAAATATTCCACACATATCTATGTTATTTAATGCTGTTACTTATGTTTTTTAATTGAGTTTTCAAGAGAGTGCGTGTTTTCAAATAAATACTTAAATAATTAATTAATTATTCGCTCTAAAAATATTTTAAAATTCTTATTTACTTCAAATCTCTCTTTCCAAAATCGCCGTACATCTTTTCTCGCCATATTAGAATTCATTGCCGAATCTTTGAAAGATCCGATCTTTTGCGCCACGATCTTCGGGTCAAAATCTTTCTCAATTAAAAAGCCAGTGCTCTCATTTACAATTTCATTACAGCCGCCTACATTTGTTGCCATTACAGGAATGCCAAAACTTATAGCCTCCATCATCGACACGGGCAAGCCTTCAGTTTCACTAACGCTAACAAAAAGATGAATTGACTCATTCCTATAAAGATCAAAACATCTTCATTTTTTAAAGCACCAACAAATCTCAATTCAATGTTAGGTTTATTATTCTTAAGGTTTGATAAACATTTTTTGAAGTTTGGAATTGTAGGATCATTTACACTCTCTGCCCCAATATGGATCCACCGGATAGGAAACTCAATATGTTCAAGTATCTTTATGATAAGATCGATCCTTTTAATATTTCTTATAGTTGCACAGGAAAGAATAGTAAATACAGCATCAACTTTGAATGGATTGACTCCAGCATCATGAGTTCCTAACCTCGCAGTAAATATTTTATTTTTGTATAATGGATACCTATTTTTCAAATAATCAGCTCCTTTATTTGACACAGAGAACAGTTTGCTAATTTTTTTTAGTTGGAATTTTCTGTAGGGTAATTTTTTAATAACAGGAACCCTTTCTTCATAAAGATCTGCGCCATGCACTCTAGAGAAATACTTGGTTATTTTGCTTTGACATACCAAAACAGACAAAGCGGTAGACCACTGATTGAACCAATATGATACATAAATATCCTCGCAATCACCTTTCTTGTTAGAATAAATTATTTGAGACATATAGAAAGCCCTTGCTAATTCGCTTATAAGCATCCTTATGCTTTTTGGATGGCTTAAATATTTCGCCGTGCTAAATAGTTCACTTATCAAAACACTAAAAAATAACCAATAACTACCTTTTAGTGAACTTAAATGAATAATCCTGAAAAGTAACATGATGAAAAAAAACATTTGAGGCTTGAACGACACTTTCGTGCTTATTAAATGAATAAACCCTTACTCGACTAAAATTAGATGTTAACATCTTTATTTCAGAGTTCACGAAAGAAATGTCTGTTTGATCAACGAAAAAATGAAGAGTTTTATTTTGTTTTAGTTCCATTATCCAAATTAACACCACTGTAATAAAACCCTTCGAGTTGATTTTTAGAGATAAATTCTTCCTCAGATAATTGCAATGACTCTAACAGTTTTGAATTAAAATCCAATTCTCTATTTATACAAATGTTCTTTATAACGGTACCTTCAAACGGACTTGGATCCATTCCTATTGGTGCAAATAATGTTTTATATCCACAAAATAACCTTTCAAAATTTAAAGTTGAGCTCGTTGAGATCGCTGTGTCAATTGTTAAGAAGGTATTTATTGTATTTTCACTTATTGCTCCAAAACTTACTTGATCCTTGCAGTCAATCAAAAAAGTGGAACATTCATTTTTACAAAAGTTGAACTCCGTTTCATTTTTTTTCTCAATGGGGTGAAGATAAATTTTCAAATTATATTGCCTATGTTCCTTTAAAAACAAATTTAAAGCTACAATAAGGTCCACTTCTGCTTTAACATACCTATCGTCTACAAGACAATGATGATCTCTAAGTCTTTTAGAAAAACCCGAAGAAAA